>JAXLUW010000003.1:0-152500 GCA_046329305.1 Cytophagales bacterium | reverse complement strand
AACTATAACGGTCCTAAGGTAGCGAAATTCCTTGTCGGGTAAGTTCCGACCTGCACGAATGGTGTAACGATCTGAGCACTGTCTCGGCCGTGAGCTCGGTGAAATTGAAGTAGCGGTGAAGATGCCGCTTACCCGCCATGGGACGGAAAGACCCCATGCACCTTTACTATAGCTTTGCATTGACTTTGGACAAGTGATGTGTAGGATAGGCGGGAGATAATGATTATGTGTCGCTAGGCATATATGAATCAACGTTGAAATACCGCCCTTTGCTTGTTTGGAGCCTAATCATCGAAGATGAGACATTGCATGGTGGGTAGTTTGACTGGGGTGGTCGCCTCCAAAAGAGTAACGGAGGCTTCCAAAGGTCAGCTCAGCACGCTTGGTAACCGTGCGTAGAGTGTATTAGCATAAGCTGGCTTGACTGTGAGGCCTACAAGCCGATCAGGTAGGAAACTAGGGTAAAGTGATCCGGCGGTACCGTATGGAAGGGCCGTCGCTCAAAGGATAAAAGGTACGCTGGGGATAACAGGCTGATCTCCCCCAAGAGCTCACATCGACGGGGAGGTTTGGCACCTCGATGTCGGCTCGTCACATCCTGGGGCTGGAGAAGGTCCCAAGGGTTGAGCTGTTCGCTCATTAAAGTGGCACGCGAGCTGGGTTCAGAACGTCGTGAGACAGTTCGGTCCCTATCTATGGTGGGCGTTGGAAATTTGAGAGGAGCTGTTCTTAGTACGAGAGGACCGGAATGGACAAGCCTCTGGTGTATCTGTTGTGCCGCCAGGTGCAGTGCAGAGTAGCTATGCTTGGAAGAGATAAGCGCTGAAAGCATCTAAGTGCGAAACTCGCCTCAAGATGAGATTTCCTTATAGGGTCGTCAGAGACTATGACGTTGATAGGTTGCAGGTGTAAAGGCAGTAATGTCATAGCTGAGCAATACTAATTGCCCGAAGACTTTCGTGGATAACTTTTGTACGTTCTTCTTCTCTAGTAATGTCAATAAACAAAAGAAATTAAAGATAATGGTGGCTATACGGCGGGTGTTCACCTCTTCCCATTCCGAACAGAGAAGTTAAGCCCCGCACGGCCGATGGTACTACGATAACACGTGGAAGAGTAGGTGGCCGCCAACCTTATTAAAAAAATAGTTCGGAAAACTATAATCATAAACCCCTCAATGTTAACTAACATTCAGGGGTTTTGCGTTTATAAGACCTTAAAATATTCTTTACTTTGTCTTGATACAAAAAGTAAAGGCCAATTTGTTATTAAATATTTTTGTAATAATATAACCTAAATACGGTTCTAAGATACTACATTATTACAAGTTCGGAGTGCGGTAAAACCCTAATATTTAGAAGAGTAGAGTTAGCTCGAAGAATCTATTGCAAAAGACCATCCTGTTCTTTTAAGCATTTGTAGAATAGCTAGAACTGTTTTTGGGTAATGGATTTTATGTACAAAAAGTACAAAACAAGGTTACAAAACCAAGAATATCCATTGGACAGTTCGTAAATCACAATAAAACTTCTACCCAAACACCTAGTGGAGACTCACTCAAGTGTGTCAGCCAACACCAGCTAACAAAAAAAGCCTCAAATTGCTGTACCGCAGTTTGAGGCTTTTTTTTTAGCTGGCTAAATGTTATGCCTTCGCACTTCTTTTTCTGACTTATTGTGTCTTTCCATTGTTACGGCTGTCTTTTGTGCGTTGGCTTGGTGGCTCTTTTTTGCTTTTTTTGTTGGGGTTTGTGCGTTTAGAAAAAATGCAAATGTGCCACCAAAAGCATTAGCTTATTCGTTTGTCGTTATATTATTTATTAAATCTTCAGCTAAGGTTTTTGCTTGCTCTATAACTGTTTCCACCGCTTTTTCTTGAAGGTCTGGCGGATAACCGTGTAGTCTTAAAATTCGTCTGATGTTTCGTCTTAATGCTGATTGTACGCTTTCTTTTATTGTCCAATCGATGGTTGTATTGTTTCGAACAGTTTTTAACAGTTCCTGGGCTATATGTTTTAAAACTTCATCCCCCATTATTTTTACTGCACTGTTGTTTACTTCTAATGCTGTATAAAATGCATATTCACGAAAATCTAAGCCTAAATCTTGACCTCTTTTTTCTGCCTCTCTTATTTCATTGGCTAATGGCACTAACCATTTTTCTATAAATTCAACACTATCAATTTGCCCGTTATGGTATCTTTTAATGGCTTCTTCTAGTTTGTCTGAAAATTGTTTGGTTTCTACTAAATTATAGTTTGAGCGTTTCTTGATTTCATCCCTTAATAGTTTCTTTAATAATTCAACCGCTAGGTTTTTATGTTCCATTTTTTGTACATCGTCCAAAAAACGTTCATCTAGTATGCTTATATCAGGTTTTTTGATACCTGCGGCATCAAAAATATCTACCACTTCTTCACTAACGATGGCGTCACTCACTATTTGTTTGATAGCTAAATCAATTTCAGAAAAGCTTTTCTTTCCTTTTTCCAAGCGGCCTGTTTCAATAAACTTTAATAGTCTTGCTCTCACAGCTTGAAACAAAGCTATATGGTCTTTTATTTTTTCAATTCGTTCATGTGTAGAAACAAGTGCATAGGCTTTCAATAGTTTGCTGCTTACATCTATAAAATTCTCATTACCATTTTCTTGGCTAAAAATATATTGTTGTATTACTCCTATGTATTTTAATTTTTCCTCGGGTTTTAATGTGAAGAATTTAAGCCAATCAAAATGCCTTAATTGATGTAATATGCCTTCGTAAAATTCTAAGCATTTGGCTACTGCTATTTCATCATCTAAGGTTGGTGCTCCTTGTCCTCCACTAGAAGTATATTCTATCATGGCTTCTTTTAGGTATTGAGCCAAGCCAATATAATCTACTACTAATCCTCCTTCTTTGGCATTGTTAAACACTCTGTTTACCCTAGCTATGGCTTGCATTAAATTAGCACCCTGCATGGGTTTGTCTACATATAATGTATTGAGTACTGGTGCATCAAAACCTGTTAACCACATGTCTCTTACCAATACTATTTTCAATCCATCGTTTTCGTCTTTTAATCTTTCGCCAATGGCTTTTCGCTGTGCTTTATTACGTAAATGGGGTTGAAACTCTTTTATGTCAGCACTTGAGCCTGTCATTATTACTTTTATAGTTCCTTTGGTATCATCCTCGCTGTGCCATTGTGGTTTTAATGCAACTATTTCATTGTACAAGTCCACACAAATTTGTCGGCTCATACATACCACCATTGCCTTGCTATCTATAACAGCATTCTTTTTTTCAAAATGTGTAACAATATCTTGAGCTACTTTTTTTAATCGTTCTTTACTGCCTACTACAGCTTCTATACTACTCCAACGTGCTTTTAGTTTTTGAGCATTGCTGAGTTCTTCTTGTTCTGTTAGCTCTTCTATGGAGGCATCTAAAATTATTTTTTTAGCATCATCTAAAGCTATTTTGGCTACACGACTTTCATAATAAATAGGGACAGTAGCACCATCTTTTACGGCTTGCTGTATATCGTACACGTGAATATAATCACCAAAAATGGCTTGGGTGCTTTTATCCGTACTTTCTATAGGTGTACCTGTAAAACCAATGTATGAGGCATTGGGCAAACTTTCTCTTAACCTACTCGCATAGCCATCTAATAATCCATATTGACTGCGGTGTGCTTCATCTGCAATCACTACAATGTTGTGCCTATCACTGATTACTTTTGCTTTTACACCTATGTATTTTACTTTAGGTTCAGTTACGGTAGAGTTATTTTGGGTGTCGATGTCATCGTCCAACTCCAATTGAAATTTTTGTATG
Organism: Cytophagales bacterium; assembly: GCA_046329305.1. GTDB lineage: Bacteria > Bacteroidota > Bacteroidia > Cytophagales > UBA9547 > CAMFLX01. The sequence continues at coordinate 148,678 of JAXLUW010000003.1, read as the reverse complement.
GTGGTAAACACTATTCCCCCCGAACTCACATTTAGTATCTCTTTTAGATGATGCCTGTTTTCGGCTTGTTTAGGAAATTGTCTGAGCAATTGATTACAATTGGTAAAGGTTTCAAACAGTTGATCATCCAAGTCATTTCTGTCGGTAAGTACTACTATGGTTGGGTTTTGCATGGCAGGATGCGTTACTATTTTTCCTGTATAAAACACCATACTCAAACTTTTGCCGCTACCTTGTGTGTGCCACACTACACCTGCTTTTTTATCACCTTGTATTTTTGTTGCCTCAACCGTAGTTTCTATTGCTTTTTTTACTGCAAAGTACTGATGGTATTGAGCTATTTTTTTGATGGTTTTGGTTTCTGTTTTTTCAAAAACAATATAGTTTTTAATACTGTCCAAAAGTACTTGCTTGTTGCAAAGGCCTTTGAGTAAGAACTCCATTTGCAGATCCAAGCTGTTTTCAATGGTTTTGCCATCAATGCTTTTCCATGGCTTGTAATATTTCAAGCTACTACTGATTGTGCCATAGGCGGCACTCCAGCCATCACTAAGAATATTAAAGACATTATACGTAAAAAGCGAGGGTATTGCATTTTGATAAGTTTGTATTTGATGAAATGCTGCTTCCAAATCGGCTTTTTCTACTACTGCATTTTTCAGTTCAATTACTACCAAAGGCAAACCATTAACGAACAAAATAATGTCGGGGCGTTTGTTTTGACTGCCTTCTATTATGGAGAATTGATTGATTGCTAAAAACTCGTTGTTTTCTGCGTTTTCAAAGTCAACGATATACACTTTTTCGCCTCGTATGCCATCGGCTGTGCGTACTTCTACATCTACCCCTTCGGTAAGGTATTTGTGAAATGTTTCGTTGTTGATTAAAGCATTGGGGCTTTCGGTACGCAATACTTTTTTGAGTGCATCTTTTTTGGCATCTTTGGTAATGGTAGGGTTGAGTTTGTCAATAGCATCACGCAAACGAGTAGCCAATACTACATCGGTATATTGCCTTTCTGGGTGTTCGCCATCGGGCGAAATATCCAAACCATTTAGGTAACTGTAGCCTAAATTTTGAAGATAGGAAAGGGCAATTTGTTCTATTTCGTTTTCGGTAATGCTATTCCTCATCACGTTTCGTTTTTTCTTTTAATCTTTTCACTTCTTTGTCAAAATCACTTTCATATTCTCTGTCTTGCAAAACTCTGTATTTTTCAAACTCGCTTTCGGCTTTTAGTTTTGCTTCAAGCATACTTAATTTTCCTTTGTCGTTTAAAATAGGATAGTTGGAGAGTTGCAAAAAGTTGGTGAGAAATTTCGTCCAGTCTTGCATATACATCAGTTGGCTGCGTTTGGCGTTGTTCTCTGCCAAATCGAGATAAGCCAATACGATGCGGTTGAGTTCTTCGATGTGGGCTTGGTTCAAATAATTTTTTGCAATACTCACATCACTTTTCAATATTTTTCCATCAGGTGCGTGTTTCCAGGTTTTTAAGCCCATATAGATTTTCGTGGCATCGGCTTCGGTGTAGATGATTTCGGCTGTCGTTTTTCCTGAGATAGCCCAATGTAGTTTATTTTGCACCGAAGCAAAGAAGTCTTGTGTGGTGGGTGCTTCTTTGTTGTAATCGGCACTTAACGCATACAGGTCGGTTATTTTTTGGTAAAACCTGCGTTCGCTGGCACGGATTTCTCGAATGCGTTCGAGCAATTCATCAAAATAATCTTTGCCGAAATGTTGTCCTTGTTTTAGGCGTTCATCGTCCAGCACAAATCCTTTGGTAATAAACTCTTTGAGTGTTTGAGTTGCCCAAATACGGAATTGTGTTGCCTGACGGCTATTTATCCTGTAACCTACGGCAATAATAGCATCTAAACTGTAAAAAGCTGTAGTGTAGTTTTTGCCGTCTGTGGCAGTTGTTTCCATTCTGGAAATAACTGAATTTTCTTGTAATTCACCTGTTTCAAAGATATTTTTCAAGTGCTTGCTTACGGCAGGTACTTCCACACCAAAAAGTTCCGCCATACGCTTTTGAGTAAGCCAAAAAGTTTCGCCCTCGTAGATAACTTCTACTTTAATATTGCCCTCGGGCGAACTATACAAGATGATATTTGAACTGTTTGATTTCATTACGCTACTCTTATTTTCCCACTCATCAACTTGGGTAATAAAGTATCTCGGGTGCGGGTTAAGGTTTGGATTTCCAATGTATTATTCAAGAGCTTGTTGAAAATAGGTTTAACTATACTGTCAAAATTTTCAAAGACATCGTTTGTTGCAATCGGAACTTGAAACTCTCTTACAATATCGGTTTTCAAATTAGTAAAAATACTTCCGTTTGCTTGTTGAACTAATTCACCTCGTAACATTAAAAATTGCAAATAAAGAAACTCATTTGAAAATTTAGAAGTTGGAAAATGCAACCATCCATCATGAATGCAACAATCAACATTTAATATTTTTGGAATTCCAGGAGTTGCACTATTTGAGAGAATTAACGCTCCTGTTTTTAACAAAGTAGTTTTTGATAAACCTTCTTCTTTTATGTATTCTTTTGTTCCAAGAACAAAAGGTGTATTCAAACTTGTAACATCAGAAATTTTCAGCCATCTTAATCCTGTTTCAGCCATAAAATCTTGAATAGGTCTTGGCGAACCGCCTCTTTTAATTGTTACCATCTCACCCAATTTTCCCATTCTCCAACCCTTTGGCAACCCATCCACCAATTTACCATCAAAACCTGGAAAGTTGAAATTTACAAACCATTCTTTAAACAGGGCTTGTGCCATGGCTTCAAGGGTTTGGTTCATTTGTAGGTTGAGTTCTATTTTGTCGTCAAGGGAGGTTAGGATTTGGGCGATGGCGGTTTGAGTGGCGAGGTCAGGAACGGTAATTTCTAATTTCTCCAACGCAGATTTTTCAACTCTTTGTCTGCCCGAAGTACCTGTCATCATTTGAATTGCATTGTTTTTCACAAACTCAGACCGTGATAGATAATAGATAAAATCAGAGTTAGAAATATTTTCTTTTCCTCTAAAAACCAAAAATTCAGTTGAACCAAATCCGAGATTATTTTCAAGGTTTTTTACCTGACAAATTTTGCCATTCTCTAAACAAGGTGTTATCCTTGCAAATAAAGTATCTCCATTTTGAAATTTAGCACCACCTTTTAATTCTTTCTTAGTTGAAGGTGAAACATATTTAAATGTTGCATCCAGATCTTTCATTTCAACGAAAGAATATTCTTTCCCTTGTTTTAAAGAAATTCTCGGATTTATCTCAGCGAAATCCCCCAACTTATATGTTTTCCATTCACTCATTTTTGCTCAAATTTCAAATAGGTGATATATTCATTCATTACATCAAGGGCAATGAGTTTTCCGTTTTTTAGGTTTTCAATATCTTCTTGGGTTAAAGTAAAAACATCACCACCGTATCGTGTGCCAAATGGTGTTTGATTGTCATTATTATCTATATCTATGGTTTCGTTTAACACGATTTTATATTCGTTTGTCATATTGCGTAAAATTTATCTTCCTGCCATTTGGCGGGGTTGTTTATAATGTAATTTGAAATGGTTTGATACGATTGTTCGTTTCGGATAATGTGTTCATAATAATTACGTTGCCATATTCTACCATCAAATGGTTTCCAACCCAAATTTTTCACGCCCCGAATATATTCCACCGTTGAAATGGATTTGAATGCGTCCATCATATCACCAACGGTTTTGGTAGGGGCAATCCCTTGTGGTTGCCCTTTTTCATTTTCATTATTTTTATTTTGGGTATTCACATCATTTTGGGCAACCACAAGGGTTGCCCCTACGATTTCCAAAATTTCGTGAAAATGATTTGGCATTACAATAAATTCGTGTAATTCAATGTTGGAAAACCGATTATTCAAATTCAACCATTCTGTTTCAATCATTTTTCCTGCATCATTCAATATCATTTCGCCATTTTCAATGTTGCCAAACAGACATTCCCGATCTTGAACGCAAATGGTAATAAAATACAAACCTGCCTGCGAATAATCATATCCTTTTAGGCGTATTGACCTACGTTTATGAATTTCTGGATTATATTTCATAGCCAATTTTAGAAAGGTTTAGTTTAATGGCTTCGTCCAACTCGTTGGCTTTTTGCATTTGTGCGGAAAGTGTAGCTGTAAGCGTTTGCATTTTTTCATCAAATGGAACTCCGTCTTCGGCTACTTCTTTAAAATCGATGTATCTGCCCGGTGTAAGTATGTAGTTGTTTTTGCGAACATCTTGTATATTGGCAGATTTACAAAAACCTGCAATGTCTTTGTAGTTGGCTTCAAAATCGGCTTTGCTTCTCCAGTTGTGGTAAGTATCTGAAATTTTAGCAATGTCTTTTTCGCTTAACTCTTTTTGTTTACGGCTTATCATGGTGCCTAATTCTCGGGCATCAATAAAAAGAATTTCGTTGTTGCGGTTTCTGAATTTGCTGTTGCCTTCTTTGTTGCGAGCCAAAAACCACAAACAAGCTGGTATTTGTGTGTTGTAAAACAATTGCGAAGGCAAAGAAACCATACAATCCACCAAGTCGTTTTCAATCAATTCTTTTCTGATTTGACCTTCGGTGGCAATTTCAGAACTCATACTGCCATTAGCCAAGACAACGCCTGCCGTTCCATACGGTGCTAATTTGCTGATGAACAATTGCAACCAGGCATAATTGGCATTTCCTGTTGGCGGAACGCCGTATTTCCATTTGTGGGTTTCGGCTTTGTTTATGTTGTAATCGCTTACGTTGAATGGCGGATTTGCAATTACATAATCCACTTTCAATTCAGGGAATTTGTCGTTCATCAAGGTATCGCCCAATTCTATTTTAGCATCAATACCACGAATAGCCAAATTCATTTTGGCAAGTTTGTAAGTTGTTGGATTACTCTCTTGTCCGAAGATTGAAATTTTGCCTTTGCGGTGTTCGTGCATTTCAATAAAGCGTTCGCTTTGCACAAACATTCCACCACTTCCGCAAGCACCGTCATACACACGTTTTTCAGGTTCGGGTGCAAGCATATCCACCAATATTTTCACAATGCTTTGCGGTGTGTAAAATTGTCCGCCTTTTTTGCCTTCGGCATCTGCAAACTGACCTAAGAAATATTCAAATACAAAACCCAAAACATCTTTACCTTTTCCATCTTTGCCTTTACTTAATGTGATAGAACCAATTAAGTCTATCAATTCACCAAGTCTTTGCTTGTCCAAGGCTGGTCTTGCATAGTCTTTGGGTAAAACGCCTTTTAATGTTGCATTGTCTTTTTCAATAGCATCCATGGCATCGTCAATGTCTTTGCCAATGGTCGGCAATTTTGCTCTACCTTGTAACCATTTCCAGCGTGCTAGCGGTGGCACATAAAAAACTCGTTCGGCTGTATATTCGTCTTTGTCTTCTGGGTCGGCACCTGTTTCTTTTTCTGTTGCTTTCAATTGCTCATAGAGTTCGTCAAAAGCATCAGAAATATATTTTAAGAATATCAAACCCAATACAACGTGTTTGTATTCAGCCGCATCCATATTATTGCGAAGTTTGTCGGCTGCTTGCCAAAGGGTTTTTTCTAATTCTAAATTGTCGGTCATCTGTTGTCTGTTATTCTAAATTTTTAATTGGCAAAGTTAATTTTTAAATGCCTGTTATTGTTGTCAAACCGTGTCTAATGTCGGTGGGTGCGTTGGGGCAAAAGTAAATGTGCTGCATTGTGTTGGCTTTGAGCGTGGGGATGCAGCTCTTTTGATTTTGCTGAAGTGTTGGCCTATCTATTCATTTATTCTGTCGTTTTACTGTTGCACTGTCGTCCTTTAGGGTTCTGACTAACGTAAATTTTCGCATCTAAATATCAGCTAGTTACTAGATTTAAATCCTGATTAGTCAAAGCAAATTTATCAATTTGTTTCTGGATTCTTTTCAAAAACCTAATTTACTTTTTTTGGTATTATAAAACGAAGTGTTAGTTGTTTGTGTCTATCTTATTTTTTTCGTTTTTAATTAAAATTTGAGCAATTCCACAAATTATAAGTCCAATGGAAACTGTGGTTACACAAACACTTAAAACAAATGCTATAATTGGAGGAATTAAAAACAGTAAACTAAATAAATTTAAGTTTTGAAATATTGTTAGAATTAAAAAAACAGTCCATATGATTTTATTAACTGTGATTGAATAATAATATGATATAAATAATAAACTTTTATCACTTAAAATATGATTAACTATTTTTCTTCCTGCATACCATAGAGCATAAATAAAAGACATTATAAGTCCAATAATTGAATATCCATAAACTGCGATTAATCCTATTGTTGGTAAGCCTTCGCCTGAGATTGCAGTCGGAGCAAACATTGTTAAAAATATTGTAGTCAGTCCAATTGGTAGACCAATTATAAAAGAAGTTAATACTCCAATTTTTTCATATTTATTTGCTATATTTAACATAATAAGATACAAAATTAAAATGTCAATTTTAAATTAAAGAGTATTTTAAAACCACATCGACTAAAGCAATTTTATATCTCTAAATATCTGAGACTTAAATTTTGATTAGACAAAGCAAATTCATCTATTTGTTTCTTGCTTTTAAATTTACAATACTTTAAATATAATAATTAAAACTAGACTTTTAGGATATGTTTAAATAACTTCAAACTCAAAGTAAATAGTCATTCATAAATTACAAATGAAAAAAATTCAAACAAATCTAAATAATGAATTAACAAAGAATTATGCATTTTTAAATGAGATGTATCAAGACGAGTATTTCCCGAACCACTGTGTAGATATGGCAAAAGAAATATTAATTGATCTTTGTTTTCAAATAGAGTCGGAAAAACCGGCTTCTTTAGAAGATTTATATAAACTCACCCATGCAGCAACAGAAAAATTTAACAACTTGGCTGAAGTTTTTTATGAAAATGATAGTGAAATAGAAACAGTTGCAAGAGATTGCATCGGTAGTGATTTTGAATTTGTTGTTGACTCATACGGTTATACAGATGCAGACACCGAAGAATTAATTGCTCCTCGAGAGTGGTAATTTTTAATTTCTAATAAGTATCATTTATGTGAAGAATTTAATCTTATTATGAAATTTCACAGAAATGGTATTGCTCAATAGCTTCAATTACAGAAATGTAATTGAAGCGTTCTATTAAAAATATACCCGCTAATTTTTTTGGGCGGGTATATAATTTCTTAGAAAATATCTTATGCTTCAGCAGTAGTATCTACTGGTATTACTTCAGGGTTACCCTTTATTTTTTCACGGATGAGTGTTTCTATTTCATCCATCATTTCTGGGTTGTCTAGTAAAATGTTTTTTACAGAATCTCTTCCTTGACCTATTTTTGTACCTTTGTATGAGAACCATGAACCTGATTTTTGAATAATTTCTAGTTCTACTCCTAAATCTAGTATTTCACCTACTTTAGAAATTCCCTGTCCGTACATGATGTCAAATTCTACTACCTTGAATGGTGGCGAAACTTTGTTTTTCACTACTTTCACACGTGTGCGGTTACCTATTATGTCTTCGCCATCTTTAATCTGCCCCACTCTGCGTATGTCTAAACGTACTGATGCGTAAAATTTAAGAGCATTACCACCAGTAGTAGTTTCTGGGTTGCCAAACATAACACCTATTTTGTCTCTAAGCTGGTTGATAAAAATACAAGCACAACCTGTTTTGTTGATAGCTCCTGTAAGTTTACGCAATGCTTGAGACATTAATCTTGCTTGTAAGCCCATTTTGCTGTCGCCCATGTCGCCTTCTAGTTCTCCTTTAGGTACTAAAGCAGCCACGGAGTCTATCACTATAATATCTATGGCTCCAGAACGGATCAGATGTTCTGCTATTTCAAGAGCTTGTTCGCCATTGTCGGGCTGAGAGATTAATAAATTTTCGGTGTCGATGCCTAATTTTTCAGCATACGTTTTATCAAAAGCATGTTCAGCATCTATAAACGCCGCTATGCCTCCGTTTTTTTGTGCTTCGGCTATGGCATGTAGCGTAAGAGTAGTTTTACCAGAAGATTCTGGGCCATATATTTCTATTACTCTACCACGAGGAATACCACCAATACCCAAAGCAATGTCTAAGCCCAACGAGCCAGTAGAGATTGCAGGAATATCTACTACTTTGTTATCGCTCAGTTTCATTACAGTACCTTTACCGTATTCCTTGTCGAGCTTATCTATTACGAGTTGTAAAGCTTTTAATTTTTCAGCTTTTTCGTTTGTTGCCATATCAGAAATTCTAATTGATTATATGAGAAATGAATATATCTTTAATTCTAATAACAAAGTTAGTGAACAAATAGTTAAGACAAAGTAAATTTTTAAAGTTTTTACGGCTCTTTAAAAAGTACAATTTTCATATAAATTTTTCTTGAATTTTATCAATTAATTCTTATTTTTTTGACTGAAAAACAATAATTTATACCTTTGCGTTCTGAAATAAAAAGTACAATATTCATACATTTAAAAAATGGCAAGTATAGGTAAAGTAGTTCAAGTGATTGGGCCCGTAGTTGACGTGAGCTTTGAAGGCGAAAACGTAACTATTCCAAATATTTATGACGCCTTAGTGATTAAAAGACAAGGTGGAGATTTGATTCTTGAGTGTCAGCAGCACTTAGGTGAAAACAGAGTACGTGCTATAGCTATGGACTCAACAGATGGTCTTGTAAGAGGCATGGAAGTAGTAGGTTTAGGATCACCAATTTCTGTACCAACAGGTGAAGAAATCAAAGGTCGTTTATTCAACGTAGTAGGTGATGCTATTGATGGTATAGCTCAACCAAACGCTGTTTCAAGACTTCCTATCCACAGACCAGCTCCAAGATTTGAAGATTTATCTACTTCTTCTGAAGTATTATATACAGGTATTAAAGTTATTGACTTGATTGAACCTTACGTAAAAGGGGGTAAAATTGGATTGTTTGGTGGTGCCGGTGTTGGTAAAACCGTATTGATTCAGGAGTTGATTAACAACATTGCAAAAGCACACGCGGGTCTTTCGGTATTTGCGGGTGTGGGTGAGCGTACTCGTGAAGGTAACGACTTACTTCGTGAAATGATTGAAGCAGGCATTGTGAAATATGGTGATGCATTCAAACATTCTATGGAAGAAGGTGGTTGGGATCTTTCAAAAGTAGATCATAACAAACTTAAAGAATCTCAAGCTACATTCGTGTTTGGGCAGATGAACGAACCTCCAGGAGCACGTGCTCGTGTGGCTTTGTCTGGTCTTACACTTGCAGAATATTACCGTGATGGTGACGGTAGCGGTAAAGGTCGTGATATCTTATTCTTCATTGACAACATTTTCCGTTTTACTCAGGCAGGTTCTGAAGTATCGGCTCTATTGGGTCGTATGCCTTCAGCGGTGGGGTATCAGCCTACACTTGCTACAGAAATGGGTCTTATGCAAGAGCGTATTACTTCTACAAAAAATGGTTCTATCACTTCAGTACAGGCGGTATACGTACCTGCCGATGACTTAACTGACCCTGCTCCAGCTACTACATTTGCTCACTTAGATGCTACCACTGTATTGAGCCGTAAAATTGCTGAGCTTGGTATCTATCCTGCGGTGGATCCTCTGGATTCTACCTCAAGAATATTAACTGCTGAGGTAGTAGGTGAAGAACACTACAAATGTGCTCAAGATGTTAAAATGATTCTTCAACGTTACAAAGAACTTCAAGATATCATTGCTATCCTTGGTATGGATGAACTTTCTGAAGAAGATAAGCAAGTAGTTCACAGAGCTCGTCGTGTACAAAGATTCTTGTCGCAACCGTTCCACGTTGCTGAGCAGTTTACAGGTCTCAAAGGTGCATTGGTTGGTATCAAAGATACTATCAAAGGTTTCAATATGATTATGAACGGTGATCTAGATCATTTACCAGAAGCTGCGTTTAACTTAGTAGGTACTATTGAAGACGCTATTGCGAAAGGTGAAAAAATGATGAAAGACGCTAAATAATTAATTAGTTTAAAGTTAAATGTTTAAAGTTTAAAGTAAGAATTTCTATACTTTAAACTTTAGACTCTATACTTTAGACTTCTAAACTCACTATTATGTATTTAGAAATCATAACTCCAGAAAAAAAAGTTTTTGAAGGAGAAATCACTGGAGTAAAAGTACCAGGTATTCTTGGATCTTTCGAAATATTGAATAACCACGCTCCTATTGTAAGTGCTTTAGGTGTGGGTGAAGTACGTGTGAAAACTACTAAAGGTGAAGTACTTCAATACAATATTGATGGTGGTGTTATTGAAATGAACGACAATGTAGTTTCGTTACTTATTGAGTCTATCAAATAAAACTATTGAAATACAAAATCAAAACAGGCTGTCGCATAATGACAGCCTGTTTTTTTTATCCCAACTAGTGATACACATGATTGATATACTTTGTGTTATATAATTATATTAACTGCTTAATCCACTCAAATTTCACTCTCTGTAAGTTTTAAAAGTCAATCAGGTGATATAAGTGAAGCTAACAGCACGGTGTTCAAACCTTTTTCGGGAGTAAAGGGAACGAACCTATCGACCACAACAAAAGAACGTGAGGCCAGCAGTCCAGCCCAAACCCTAAAGCCCGAAAATGATTGAACGCTGTGTTAGTGGCTGTACTTTTATTCTTTTACAATTGTGTCGATCTTGGTTACATTTCCTTTTCTGCCATATACAGTCCTTTCAATCATGTTCTCAAATTTAGGGTTGTTAGAGACAAAACGTAAGTACTTGTAAAACTCAAGTTTTTTAAACGAATATCTCTCCACACCAAACAAAGCCGATGACCAATTATAATAGCTTTTAACTCGCTTGTTCTTAAAGTCTATTTCACAATTTCTCATTTCAGAGTTTCTGTCATATTCAAGTGTTTTTTTCTCGGGATTGTAAAACAAGAAAATGCAATCTGTGCCATGTGTTCCTCCGCTAGGAATCTCAACAAGGATGTCTGCATGAGAGTCCGAATTGATGTCAACTTTAGTTTTTATTATTTCCGTTTGTCCAATTGCACAGTTTATGTGTTGTATTTTCTCAAATCCCTTTCCAGTGAATTTGTAAACCTTTGTTGTCGTGTCGATTAAAATGGCAAATTTTTCACCTTCAATCTTAAATATATTAATGTAAATAATGCCTAAAATTGCCTGACTTAATGAGTCCTCTTTTTTGTAAAAGTCTAACGTGGTTTCATAATTTGTCTCACATATTTTCAGTGAGTCAGTTGGTTCTCCACTTTCGTTTGTCCGAGTGTACAAATAACAAACTTTCTCACAACTTGGGTTAGTTTCACTTTGCCTGTCAGTCTTGTTGGAGCAAGACAACAAGCAAAATAATATTAACAAGTTCAATACTTTAAGTTTCATAGTATAGTACCTAACGGCAGTCTGTGAAAAAACTCACTAAACAAACCTATCTAAAACATTGCTTAAAAGCAATAATAATTGTATTTTTTATAATACATAACGAACTCCACAAATGGTTATTTTATGAGGGTTTTAACAGTATTTTAGTTCTTTAGTGTTCTGTACTGAATGCGATTGTACTTTTCCAAAACAGAGCTACTACTTTCATTGATTAATCCATAGACAACCTTTCGGAAAGTCTAATAATAGAGAAGCCAACACCAGCTAACAAAAAAGCCTCAAATTGCTGTACCGCATTTTGAGGCTTTTTTTATAAGGCTTTTTTCGCTACTTGGCTAAATGTTGTACAAACTACTTTGTTTTAGAGATTTTTAATTTCCTTTTCCGTTAAACCTGTCGTTTCAATTATAAATTCAATATCAAATCCTTTTGATTTAAGTTTTTTAGCAATTTCAATTTTCCCTTCATTTTTTCCTTCGTCAAAAGCAGTGTCAATGACCCCTTTTAAATCTCTGTAAACTTTTAAGCTATTTTCGTATTTGTCAAGTTCATTTTGTCCAAGTTTGGAAAGTTCTGCTTTCTCGAATGCTTGTTCAAATACTTCGTCTGCAAAAATGGTCGGAATGGTTTGAAAGTCTTCTAAATGTTTTATAAAATACAACCATTTGTCTAAACGAGTTTCAAGCTGTTCTTCTGTTTTTATGTAATTAGGCATTTCCAAATACACATAAGTCAGTTTGTCGTAAAACACTTTTCCATTTTGGTTTTTGAGCTTTATGGTATGTAAATATTCGGATCTTTCTTTTTCACTATCGTAATCATCAAACGTAAAATCCAAAATTCCTATGCAGTAAACTGCTGTCAAATTATAATTCCACTCACCTTTTTCGGCTTGTTCTCTAATTGGAAAAGTGGAATAATATATAGTTCTTTCTTTGAAATAATTTTGTTTCGCTTTTTGTAATTCTACTATGAATTTTTCGCCTTTATCATTCTCACAATAAATGTCGTATATGGCTTTTCTGTCTAGTTCAGTTGTTCCAAGCTGTTCGTTGTTCTTAAAAGTAAGATTGATAATTTGGTTCTTTTCAGGCAATAATGAATTTAAGAAGTCAATAAGTTGTGGTTTACTGGCTTCTTCTCCAAAGATTTTCTTAAAACCGAAGTCTGTATATGGGTTTATATACTTTGCTTTCATTTCTTTGACCTTAAAATTCGATGAGCAAAGTTAAACATTTCTGTATTTACGTTCAAATGATTTGTAATCGTTGAAGCTTTCGGTGGTATTTCTGTCTCTTCCTAAAATAGTTTGACAGGTTTTACATATTTTTGACTCTTTAAAGCTAATGTAGTTTCGCAACTTTTCCTTACTTATGTTGCTTTTTTCTTAACTTAAAGACATTGATGGAGAGGGAGAAAGGGAGAGGAGCGGAAAACTGCTAATGCTTAATTGGGTTTAATGAATGTACCTTAATATTAGCCTAAATTAGTATATTTACAACTCTTATTTTGGAGGTATGATGAACTATAATGAAGTAGAAGATTTTTTGTTTAATAGCTTTGCTGATTTTCAAAAATATGGGCAATCGGCACTTATATACGACTTAAATAATATCTTTTACTTGTGTGACCAACTTGGCAATCCTCACCAGAATTTTAAATCTATCCATATAGCTGGAACCAATGGTAAAGGGAGCAGTTCTCATATGTTGGCGTCTATACTTCAAGAGGCTGGGTATAAAACTGGCTTATACACTTCGCCGCATTTGAAATCGTATACAGAGCGTATTAAAATAAATGGTATAGATATTCCTAGAGAATATGTAACTCAATTTGTAAATACGCATTTTTCATTGTTAAACTCAGGTAAATATTCGTTTTTTGAAATAACTACTGCACTTTCATTTGCTTATTTTTCTGATAATAAAGTTGATGTAGCAGTGGTTGAAGTGGGGCTAGGAGGTAGACTAGATGCTACCAATGTGCTCAAACCTGTGGTGTCTTTAATAACCAACATTGGCTATGATCATGTTGCCATATTAGGTAATACACTCGAACAAATAGCTTCTGAAAAAGCAGGAATTATAAAAGCCGATACGCCCGTAGTTGTGAGTGAATTTCAGCCAGAATGTTTTAAGGTTTTTGCACACAAAGCTCACGAGCTAGATGCCGATATTAGTTTTGCATCTAAACTCTTTGACGTGGAAGATACTAAAGGAACTATAGAGGTATGGGATAAACTAAGTCAGCAGAAATTTGAAGTAATATTAGATTTAAAAGGTTCTTATCAACTAAAAAATTTACCAGGTGTGTTGCAGGTGGTTAAAATTTTACGTGAAAACCATTTTAAAATATCTGTAAATCAGGTGTTAGAAGGTCTTATGAATGTGAAGAAAAACACACATTTGAAAGGTAGATGGCAGATATTAAATCAAAAACCATTTATAGTATGTGACACGGCACATAACGAAGCCGGCTTGGTTGAAATTTTGAGCCAAATACAATCTTTACAAATGCCTACTACATTTTTGGTGTCGTTTACTATGGAAAAAGAATTAGGAAAACTTATTGACTTATTTCCTAAACATGCTACTTATAATACATGCACGGTAAACAATGCTAGAATGAGAAGTGCACTAGAAGTACGAAAAGCATTTGCTAGTGTAGGTATTGTAATGAACATGTATGAACATGTGAATGCCGCTATTGCGGACTTTAAAAACAAAGCTTCAGAAAACGAATTACTGGTGGTGTTGGGGAGTAATTTTTTAATAGCAGAGATTGACAATCTGTAAAAAAGGTCGCTCAGAAAGCGACCATTTTCATCAACATATAAACCACTACGTCAACTATTTATTGCTTATGATAAACAACTAACTTAACAAATGTATATCTTTGGCTAGTAACAAAATATGAGAATTAGCATTTTTAAAAATTAATTTTCTCAATTATCTTAAAATACATAAAAATATGGAGGCTACACTAAAAGTTTGGAAAACGAATAGAAGTATATATTTGAATTTTCTGGAGAAATATTCCATAGAGCAGCTCAACAAAATACCTGAAGGTTTCAATAATAACATAATTTGGAATATTGCTCATGTGGTGGCTATACATCAGTCTTTGCTTTACAAAGGCTCTAATCTGCCCATGAATATTGAAAATGATTTTTTTGAAAAATATAAACCTGGTAGTAAACCAGCAGCTTTTGTGGAGCAAGAAGAAATAGATTTGGTCAAAAATCTTTTGGTTGCACAAATCAAACAAACAGAAGAAGATCTTGAGAAACAACTATTTAACACTTACAACGAAAGAGTAACACTCACTGGTTTTCATTTAAGTTCTATTTCAGACGCTCTAGAATTTAATAATTTTCATGAGGGTATGCATTTGGGCATGATCATGAACTTGAGAAAGTTGGTTTAATAGCCATATTTTATGATACAGATCTCATATTCTGACAAATTTGTATTACCTCTACCCGAAGGGCATAAATTTCCTATGCTCAAATATGAACTCATCAGAGATCAACTTCTGTATGAAGGAACGGCTTCTTCAAACCACTTCTTTTGCCCTGAAATGTGCCCCGAAGAAATTATTACGCTTACTCATGCTAGTAGTTATTTACATAAACTTCGTGCTCATGAACTGTCTGAAATGGAAATCAGAAAAATAGGATTCCCGTTTTCTGATATCTTGGTAAACAGATGCCTCACCAGTACACAGGGTACGATAACTTGTGCCCTAAAAGCTTTAGATTACGGTATCAGCCTCAATACCGCAGGTGGAACGCATCATGCGTTTAGTAACAGAGCAGAAGGATTTTGTATATTTAATGATATTGCTGTTGCTGCTAATTATCTACTTAGTCAGCATCTTTGTAACAAAATTCTGGTTATAGATTTGGATGTTCATCAAGGAAATGGCACAGCTCATATTTTTAATGGGTCAGATGCAGTTTTTACGTTTAGTATGCACGGTAAAGACAATTATCCACTTAAGAAAGAGGTTTCTGATCTAGATATAGAATTAAGAAATTTCATGACAGACAATGAGTATTTGGCTCTCGTAAACTATCATGTTCCTCATTTATTGAATACTGTAAAACCAGATATAGTATTTTATCAGGCAGGTGTTGATATTTTGAATACAGATAAATTGGGTAAATTATCGGTTACTAAACAGGGCTGTAAGCAAAGAGATGAGATAGTTATTGAAAATTGTAAAAAATTAGAAATACCCCTTGTCGTTACCATGGGCGGTGGTTATTCTGAACAAATAAAAGACACCGTAGATGCACATTGTAACACGTTTAGAACAGCTTTTGAGATTTGGTAATTTTTACAAATCATCTTTACTGTTGTAACTCTTTAGTTGGCTAAGTTGAGATGTTTCTATCTTGAATTCGTACGTTGAGAATAGCTGCAAAATACTTTGAAAACTATATTTAGAAATTTGCTGCGTTAAGTGTAACGCATAAAGTTTTTGTAAGAATTCTGAGGTGTATATTCCTGGAAATGGCTGATAAAATCCTTCTTGACGTTCGGGTATGATGACATCGTACATGTTGGTTTGTTGATATTCAGCAACCAAATTTTTTAAAAACTCTACACTAAGGTCAATCATATCACAACTTACAACCAACACATCTGCTGATGGATGTTTTTCATAGAAAGAAAGCAATGCGTTGAAAGGTCCAATATCTTGAAAATTATCTATAACGTAATCCTCTATATTAAAATATTGTGCATAAGTATCTACTTGTGAGAGATTTATAGAAATTAATGTGTCTAATCCCACAGATTTACATTTGTGATACATACTTTGAGCCCAATTTTGGTTTTGATTAAGCTTCATCAAACCTTTGTCTGTTCCCATGCGTGTACTTTTGCCACCACACAGTATCAAAGCGAACATTGGTTTTTCTAAATATAATATTGGATAGCACGACATAGTAAAAAAGGGGCTTTTTAGCCCCTTAGATTTATTTCATAAACAACAATTCTCTATATTTTGGCAATGGCCATTCTTCGTCATCCACTATAAGTTCTAGTTTGTCTACCGCATATCTGATTTTGTCAAAATACGGTTTCACTTCCTGAAAATATTTCTTAGATCTTTCTTCTGTGTCTTCAATAACGTTACATTTTTTGCGTTCCTCTGTCATATCATCTACTCCTTTGATGATCGTACTCAGATGCTTTGAGATGTTATTTATGGTTTCAACAGTTTCTTTGTTGTCCAAACCAATGTTTCTCAGACCTGTAACGTTGTCAATCAATAATTTTTGGTATTTCAATGCCGTAGGAACAATATGATTCATTGCCAGATCGCCTATTACTCTCGATTCTATCTGAACTTTTTTCAAATAACTTTCTAGCATAATCTCGTGTCTAGCATATAGCTCACGCTCAGTCATTACTTCGTTTCTGGTAAACAATTTTATAGAAGAGGCACTTATATAAGCGGCCAATGCTTCGGGAGTGTTGTTAATATTGCTTAAGCCTCTCTTAGCTGCTTCTTTTACCCAAGCATCAGAGTAGCCATTTCCTTCGAAACGTATTTTTTTAGATGAAATCGTAAAATCTCTTAAAACGTTAATTATGGCAACTTCTTTTTTTACACCTTTATCTATCTGTTTGTCTATTTCTGCTTTAAATTGTTTCAGCGTATCTGCCACAATTAGATTAAGAATAGTCATAGGGCCAGCAGGGTTAGATGACGACCCAACAGCTCTAAACTCAAACTTATTACCTGTAAATGCAAACGGTGAAGTTCTGTTCCTGTCTGTATTGTCTAATATAAGTGCAGGTATTTTGTTGATACCCAGCTTCATGTATACGTTGTCACCTTTATCTACTTTTACGGTGGAGTTTCTTTCAAGTTCGTCTAGCACGGCAGTCATTTGAGATCCAATAAACGCCGACATGATTGCTGGAGGTGCTTCGTTGGCTCCTAATCTGTAATCATTACTTGCTGTAGAAATTGAGGCCATTAGTAAATCTGCATAATCGTGCACAGCCTTGATTACGTTTACAAAAAATGTAAGGAATACTAAGTTTTCTTTAGGTTTTGAACTAGGAGCTAAGAGATTTTTACCTGTATTTGTTTTCAGGGCCCAGTTGTTATGTTTTCCACTTCCATTTAAGCCATCAAATGGTTTTTCATGAAAAAGTACTTTTAAACCATGTTTTTCAGATACTTTTTCCATAATGTCCATGGTGAGGGCATTATGATCTACAGCCAAATTAACTTCTTCAAATATTGGAGCTACTTCAAACTGACTTGGAGCTACCTCGTTGTGGCGAGTTTTGATTGGGACACCCAATTTTAACAATTCAATCTCAAAATCTACCATGAAATTTTGCACTCTAGTAGGAATAGACCCAAAATAGTGATCTTCTAGCTGCTGACCTCTTGCTGGTGAATGGCCAAAAACTGTTCTTCCACACATAGTTAAGTCGGGTCTTGCATTGTAAAGTGCTCTGTCTACCAAAAAGTATTCTTGCTCAGCACCTAAAGTTGCAGTAACACGAGTAACGTCCGTATCAAAATATTGGCAAATTTCTAAAGCTGTTTTTTCTAAAACAGAAAGAGATTTTAATAATGGAGTTTTATGGTCAAGGGCTTCGCCAGTATAAGATACAAAAACTGTAGGGATACACAGGGTTCTGATAGGTCCGTTTTCTATCACAAATGCAGGAGAGGAAGGGTCCCAAGCTGTGTAACCACGAGCTTCAAAAGTAGATCTTATTCCACCGTTTGGAAAAGAAGACGCATCAGGTTCTTGTTGCACTAGTTCAGAACCTTTGAATTTGTCTATAAGTTTTCCTTCAGACATAGGTTCGTAAAAACTATCGTGCTTTTCGGCTGTAAGCCCAGTAAGTGGCTGAAACCAATGAGTATAATGAGTACAACCTTTTGATATAGCCCAAATTTTCATGCCTGAAGCTACAGATTCCGCAACATTTTCATCCAACTTTTCGCCTCTTTCTATTGAAGCCACCAGACTTTTGAAAGTTTCTGAGGGAATGTAAGATTTCATTGCGTCCATAGTGAACACATTAGATGCAAAGTAATCAGTAACCTTGTGAGATGGATGTACAGGAACCACTTGGGCTCTTTTGTTTACAATATCTAGGGCATTGAAACGAAGTGTTGCCATAAAAATTTGAGTGCTTTTATTAAATTTTGTAAATATGTAAAAAATACCTTTAATAAAAAATAGGTATTTAAACTGATTACTTAAATCTAAAATATTTTACTAAAATTATAATTAGGTATAGAATATTTTAGACTATTAACAAAAAGCACTCAAACTATATAACTATTTAACTATTGCTAGCTTTACTAAATCAGAAGATACTTTTAAATTGTGAGCGTCTGCATCAGACTGACTAAATTCAAATCTTACTTTTCCGTCTTTTTCTATGAAATTAAAAACTGAGCCTTTTTGTAAATTGCCGTCACCTTCTGTAACAAGCAACACATGATTGGCTTTAATTTTACTTTTATATTCTGCTATACTTGCTATACTGTTATCTGGGACAAATAGAATGTGGCAACCTTCAAGATCTGAACTTGAAGCCACTTTTTTAATTACAATTTTTCTACCGTTAATATTTTTAGAAGCAGCTAAAGTTTCTAATTTGCCCTTAAGAGGACTGTTTCCTTGCACTCCAATAACAAAATCTCCAGATTGCATATTTGCGGGCCATTGAACATACTTACCAAAATGGAACATGAGACCAGCATAAATGTCATTTTGATTTTGTGCGTCAATTTTTGATGTTAAAATTAACAATGACAATAAAAATATTTTAATTTTCATAATATTCAAAATTTAATATGTAAGTTACTTCAAAAGTAATGCCGATTATTTGATATTTAAAATTTTAATGATAACATATTTAAATGAGAGTGTTTCATAGACACACTCATTTTATAAATCTTAAAAATTATAATTAAAACCTAAACCATACATGGCTTTTGTTTGAGATAAAGTAACATTGGTTACTTGAGTAGTACTTTCAATAATTCCTTTAGAATTTAAAATATCATTACCAAAAACATATACAGATAATCTGTTGTCGTTAAATTTCTTTTCAATTTTAATGTTACAGATTGTTCTAGATTTATTAGCAGCTACAATAACACCAGAGTTTAGTTCTAGAATAGGTGCATATCTTTGATTCTGAAACTGATAAATTGCATCGCTGTTGTATTTACTAGCAAATATTGCTGACGCAGTTATATAAAATGACTTAGGAAGGTCAAGATACATTTTTGCTCTCCAGATAGTATGTGGTACCATAGGAGTAGTTAATGTTCTTTCAACATTGCTAATTTGGGAAATGTCAAAATCAGAATTTTTTTGATAATCTAAGTGAGTAGTCAAATATGTAAACGAACCTTCAAGCGTAAGATATTTTACAAGTTTTGTTCTAATCATAGATTCATTCCCAATGCTGTAACCTTTTAGATAATTACCATATGTGTAATAATCAGCATATTGCCCAGTTTGTGTTAACGATGGTGCTGCAGTAATCAATGAACCTGTAGAGGGTGCTATACCGTCTGAAATAATGGTATAGTAGAAATTGGTCTCTACTGTAGTGTTTTTAACATTTGAAGATCTAATGCCCAACTCAAATGTTTGAAACTTAGTAGGTACCGTTTTTGATCCATTTTTAACAGATTTGTTGTAGTAGCCAGGATATTTTGCTAAAGTTTGATTAGCAGCAGCATCAGTGTTAGTTGCTATAGCATCTTTACCACTTTGGCTATTGATGTAAGCATCTGCTTGGGCATTAGCTGTAGCTTCATCAGCACCTTGGTTTATAGCGTTTTGGTACACTTGAGATCTTACGGTATTAGTTACTTGCGGCAAAATCATGCTATAAAACAAACCATACGAAGACGGTACTTTAAACAGTGTAAGGTCTATGTTTGTTTGATTGAAACCTGGAGTTGTGTAAGATTGAGTAAAACCAGTCCATAAAGTTAATTTGTCTGTAGGAGTATATGCCAATTTTAAATTTGGAGACAAATAGAAATTGTTGTTTACTAATGTGTATTGTTCTGCTTTAATACCAGCAGTTAATTTTAACTTATTCTCAACAAGGGTGTATTTATCTTGAAGAAAAGCACCTTTTAGTGTCTCATGTATTTTTGGATTTACATACCCAATGGTAGCAGGGCTGTTTATATTGTTTACATTAATATTTACAAATCTATAATTTGCCCCAAAACTCAAATCATGTTTGCCTTTTGTGAGGTTATCTTGGATTTCAATATCTTGAATGCTGTTATTTGCCCAATAGCCAGCTCCTAATCTAAAGAAGTCTTTCTCTGCATTGTTTGAGATTCGGGCAAATAATGAGTGCTTGTCGTTAAATGTATGGTCTAATCTTATATTTCCAGTGATTCTGTATGTAGATAAATTATTTAAATATAATACATCTTTTTGGCCATAAAATTCAGCAGGGAAAGAGTTTGTATATTCTTTCTTAAACAAATTATTAAAATGTGTATTTAAAGAAAGTTTTGTTTTTTCGCTAAACTCATAAACTGCTTTAATACCATAACTTAAGCTCAGCTGTTCCTGAAAATTCTGTGTAAATCTATTCAAAATAGTTGTATCTCCAGTACCATTATTTTTAGGTACAGTTACATAAGTACCATCGAATCCATTCAAAGGTGTATACCCATTAAATTGTCTGAATTTTCCGTAAGCAGAAATTCCTAGTTTTGAACCAATACTAGAACTACCTCTAACAGTACCATTTAAATATCCAAAGCTACCCGTTTCTGCTTTTACACTTACTTTGCTATCGTAATTCTTAGCGTCTTTAGTGAAAATATTTACTACACCAGTTGCCGAGTTTGCACCATAAATAGTACCTCCCGAGCCCCTAATTACTTCTATTCTTTCAATTTCATCTAATGGTAAATCAAAATTTCTAAATGAAATGGTAGAAGTCATGAGTTCTTGCAATGGAGTACCATCTAATAGGTAAAGAACAGAGCCAGTTAGTCCGTTTTCTGCTTCTGAATAGCGCATACTACCGTATCCAGTATTGTATTCTTCTTGAGCAGCCCAAAAACCAGGAACTTGTCTTAAGAGTTCTATAAAGTTGGTAGCACCTGAGCGTTGAATATCTTCTTTAGTGAGAACATATATAGAAGATGCTGCATGCTGAAGATTCTCTGCTTTTTTGGAAACTGACGTTACTTTCACGTTAAGTAAGTCTTCAATAGACATATCAAAAACTGAATTTTGACTGCTAGTGCTATCTGTATTACCAGATTCTTGAGCCCATATACATTTTCCAGATAAAATGAGAGCTACAATTAAGAGATTTTTTGGTTTTAATTTCATAAAAATAAAAATAAACTAGTTGTAAAATTTGGTATCTTACTAGTAAGCATAAAAAATTATACTTCAAACATATAATAATGTTGAGAGTTGAACATATATTTTGTGTAAATAGCTTTATTAAATGAGTAGGTGGGAATTAAAAGGGCTCTTTTGTTTAACAAAAGAGCCCTTTCATATATTTATATATATTATTACTCAATAATGAGTTTTTGAACTTTTGAAAACTCTTCTCCTTTTATATGTATTAGATAAATGCCTTTTTCTAAGTTTCTAATATCAATTGAAGATTTCCCATTTATAAGTTTTATGGTTGAAGATTCAAGCAATTTTCCTTCTAGATTATAAATTTCAGTGTTTAGATCCAGTTCATTGTCTTTGAGAGTACTTGTAACTGATACGTAATTGTTTTTCTCTACTGGATTAGGAACTATTAGAATTTCTTCATTTTGAATAGATTGTAAATTTATAGTTTTTGAATACGAAACGATACCTTCTTGATCTATGAATTTTATTCTATAATATGAATTACTAGAGGTTGCTTCAAAAGAATAATTATATTGAATTGTGTAACTATCAGCACCCATCATTGCAATTTGACTAAACTCTTTACCGTTTTTACTAGATTCTATATAATAAGAGCCTGCCATAGGTTTAGCAATCGTCCACTCTAAATTAGTTTGTTTATTTTGTATAGAGCCAGAAAAATTAATAAAACTTAAAGGTGTTGTACATACAATAGTTACCGTATCTTTAAGAGTAATATTGGTTCTTGGTGTAAATGTAATATCATCTATGGCAAAATCAGTCCCACCACTTGAATAAACCGTATTTTTAGGTAACAAATCCACAAATTGTATTTTTATAGTTGCGTTTTTAGTAGCCGTGTAGGTAGCTCTGAACAAATACCAATTGTCGTCATAAGCTTTTGTAGTTGCTAAAGTTTTAACTGTAGTACCAGCTATAGCATCAGGATCTAGAATCAATTCCATACGTGCTTTTCTTGTACAAGTATCTATAAGAGGGCTACTCCATTTTGTCTGGTCTTTTGCTCCTGAGTAGCAAGTATCTTTAGGTACTGCGGCGGTGGTATAAAACGGAGACATTATATTGGCAAAGTACATTTGAAAATCGTAGGAAGTACCTGCCACCACATTCACACTTTGTTGCCAAGCGAGAGTACCAGCAGTTTCTTGTTGGTCTATCACCATCATATTGCCTGTTCCGTCGCCATAAGTATGATCCACTATCGGTGCATAATATTGTTTGTTAGATACCACATCAGTTACTTTCTTGGTAATAATATACCCTCCTGGGCCTAATGAAGTAGTTCCAAAAGAATAACTAGTAGTAAATCCCGTATTGCCGCTTTCAAAATCTCCATTTACAATTTGGTTAGCAGCGGGCACATAGGCTGTTACTTCGTATGTGTATTCTCCATTTCTAACTCTCACTTTTGTAGAGTCTTCAATTGGTGTGTAAATAGTTGATGTTTGAGTAGAAGATATATTTCGCCATTTGTCTATAAAGCCATTTTCTATATTTGAGTATAAAGTAGCCATGGTGTCTCCGCAGATACCCATAGCGTTTAGTTTTAAACAATTTTTAGCAAATAATTTTGTGGTGTCTTGTTGCTCAGAAAGTACCCCAAAAGAAATGTCATCAATTGCAAACTCATTACCTGCCGCATAACCTGTCGAAGTTTCTACTATACGAATAGTGGCTGTACCCGTTACTGGTGCTGTCCAGTTTTGAGAAACTTCTTTCCACTGGCACACTGCCCCGTTTGATGCTATTGCAGTTGGTGTAATTGCAACGTATCCAGAACCATAATTAATGTAATATTTCACATTGGGTAGTTTAAACGAAGCATCATAAATGTCTTCATAATTACCAGTGGTAGGTGATGCAGGATCTGCTTTCTTATTTAAATTTGCTATGTATGAAGTTAAAGTATACGCTTGACCTGCCGTAATGTTTACTGTTTGGCTCCAAACGTGTCTGTCAAATTCGTTACCAGTACTGCTATTGGCACTGTTCACTGCCAAGAAATTATCAGTATAAGTTCCACTAGTGCGGTCTTGACATTTGGCTAATTGTGTGTTGCTCAAATCAGTATTTCCTGTTACTATTCCAACTTTGCCGTCTGATGACATATTAGTACTAACAGTGTAGGCTGTTCCTTGACCAATTGTTCCTGCACTGTTCGCAAATGTTCCGTTAGTGATTTGATTGTTTTTTACTACGGTAGACTTTACTGTTATGGTATAGTTTTGTACGGCAGAAGGAGAAAATGTAGCCGTGGACGCTTTTATATTTTTAAAGTTTGACGTAGGTAACCAAGAAGTGTTGATGCCTGCATTTTGTGCTGTCAGGGTAATAGTATTTCCCACACAAACAGTGTCTGATGGTTTTATGATTTTCAGTAATTTTTCATCTATAGTAATGGTAGAAGTTGAAAAACAATTAGGGTCATTAATAAACGTTGCTTTTGATGCCGCTTTTAAGGTGTATGTCCCTAAGCTTGTGGCACTTGTTTGGTAAGTTGCCTTGCCTGATGTTTTTATAGTGCTGTTGTAATACCATTCAAAATAACTGGTGTCAGATATCCCTACAGATCTAAGAGTGGTAGAAATGGGAGTTGGTAAAAGCACTGTAGTTCCGCCAGAAGAATTAGCAAAAGTATAACCTGCAGAGCTACTTATTCCTAATCCTAAAGGAGCTCCTTCAAAACAGCATTTTTTGTAATCAAATTCATACTGAGCTTCTAAAGTCACTTTAGGGCATTTTAAGGTGATGTCGTAATTAAATATACCAGGTTTGTTGGTGCCGTAATTTAAGGTTACAGATTGAGTTCCTGATGTAAGTGTGTAAGTAGAGTTTAAGTCGGTACTTGAACTGCCAAAATTCACTAAACTTAGTGGTGTACTAGCAACAGTAATGGTTTGTCCGCTTGCAGCTTGTATGTCAAATCCTAGATTTAATTCAACTGCATATAAATTTGTTGAGCCTACTTGTCCTGCTTTGATTACAGAATTGTTTACGGTGATAGATTTAGAATAATTAGTTGTAGAAGCTATGTTGTCGTCAAAATTCACAGTAAAGGTTGTGGTTTGATTCTGATCAAAATAGTTTGAAAATATTAGCACAGTAATTTTGTTTAAAACATAATTGGCTGTGGAATTTAAAGTCATACTTATAGATGAGACATTAGCGGGATTGCTTGTGTTAAACGTACTTGGTAAAGCAGGAGTATTGGTCATGCTTATTTCTTTCTGATACTGTACCGGAATCAGCATGAGTAATGAATCGGCAAGTTTGTCTCCTGGGCCATCTTTGTAAGGATATTTATAGGGAGACATATAGGTACTTGCATATCCATAATCTACGTAAGCACTTGTTAAGGTATCTTTATAATACCATCTGTATTTTTCATTTGTGGCAGGACTTACCTGATAAACGACACTTTGTTTGTTACAGTATCTATCTATGGCAGGAGTTCCTGACCCACATTGACCAAATATTGATTTAAAGGCAATAAAAACAGAAATTAGTATGTAAAATTTATGTTTCATATATAATTTTTAAAGTGTAAAGTGAATTTCAATATTATATACGTTGAAACCAAATTTTGTAATTAGATTTTATTAATAAAAAATATAAATAAGTAGGCAGTTAACAGTTTACAGTAATTAGTTTACAGTAGACAGTAAACAGTAATTCTTTAGGAATTCTTCAAGTACTTCATAAACAATTCTGCACATGCTTTGGCGTCTGAAAGGGCGTTGTGATGTGTGAGCGGAATGTCATATTCTTTACATAGTTTATCTAGACCTCTGCCATAGATATTAAATGTACAAAACATATCGTATTTAGGAATAGGAAGTTGATACAACTTCAGACTTTCTTTAATACACTGATCTTCAAATTTTTTATTGTGTGCTACTAATATTTGGTTGGCGATGTAGGGTTGTATTTCGTCCCAGATGTCTTCAAAAAACGGGGCTTTTTCGGTGTCTTTTGCATGAATTCCATGTATTTTAGAATTGTAATAATGGTATTCATTGTTTGGAGGCTGCACCAACAAACACAGTTCTTTAACTATTTTGAAATTTTCTACTCGCACAAGCCCTACCTGACAAATACTGCGAGCATTTGAAGTAGCTGTTTCAAAATCTATGGCGGTAAAATTCAAATTCAAAATTTACTATTAAGGGTAATGCACAAATGTATCAATAAAATCATTAAAAATTGTTTCATTACCCAATTTATGTATTGTTTGGTACTTTACAGTCGTACTTTTATTTGTTCCACTGTTTTCTTTTTCCAATCATAAAATGTACCAGCAAGTATATGTTCTCTAGCAGTGTTCACAAGCCACAGATAAAACGTAAGGTTATGTATACTCGCAATCTGAGCACCTAATATTTCTTTGCTCACTATTAAGTGTCTGAGAAAAGCCTTGTTGTATTGTGTACTTACATATCCACCCAGTCCTGGGTCTATAGCTGAGAAATCATCTTTCCACTTTTCATTTTTTATATTTATGATCCCTTGAGTGGTGAACAGCATTCCATTTCTAGCATTTCTGGTAGGCATTACGCAATCAAACATATCTATGCCAAGTGCAATACATTCTAAAATATTTTCTGGCGTACCTACACCCATCAAATACCTCGGTTTTTCTTTCGGTAAAATATCTGTAACCAAGTCCGTCATGCTGTACATATCTTCTGCCGGTTCTCCTACAGACAAACCACCTATGGCATTACCTTCTCTTTCAAAAGAAGCGATCACTTCGGCAGATTGGCGTCTTAAATTAGGATACACACTACCTTGCACTATGGGAAACAAATGTTGGTCGTACCCATACAGTGGCTCTGTACTATCAAATCTATCGCAGCAGCGTTTCAGCCATCTATGCGTCATTTCCATAGATTTTTTAGCATATCGTTCGTCACAAGGGTATGGTGTGCATTCGTCAAAAGCCATAATAATGTCGGCCCCAATTATTCTTTGAGTATCCATTACATTTTCAGGTGTGAAATGCAACTTAGCTCCATTAATATGCGACCTAAACGTGGCTCCTTCTTCTGTTATTTTTCTGTTTTCGGCAAGAGAATATACCTGATATCCGCCACTATCGGTAAGAATAGGTTTGTCCCAAGAATTGAATTTATGCAAGCCACCCGCTTTTTGGAGCGTGTCCAGTCCTGGTCTTAAATATAAATGATAGGTATTTCCTAGAATAATTTGTGCTTTAATATCTTCACTTAACTCCCTTTTGTGTACAGCTTTTACAGTGGCCGCAGTGCCCACAGGCATAAATATAGGAGTTTGAATATCACCATGGGCTGTAGACAACACACCCGCTCGTGCTTTGCTTTGAGAATCAGTTTTTTCTAGCTTGAAGAACATTTTTTAGATTTGATTTACAAAAATAACCACATTTGTTTTATTTTCGCATAAATTATAGTGTGTGAATTACTCAATTACATTTTTTCTTATTTGTATTGCCTTTGCGGTGCAAGTTTATTTTATAGCATTTTTCTTTATTCCTTTTGTTTTTAAGAAAGATAATCAAGAAATAAATGCTGAAACGCAAGGCGTGAGTGTGGTGGTATGTGCTTGGAATGAACTTGAAAATCTCAAAACGCTGATACCCGCACTTCTATCTCAAAATCATCCGCTTTTTGACTTGATTATTGTAGATGATCGCTCTACAGACGGCTCATTAGATTACCTAAGAGAGCTTGCCAAGCTAGATAAGCGTATTAAACATTTGCGTATAGACGAAACACCAAACGGAATGAGTGCTAAAAAATATGCTATAACACTGGCTATTAAGGCTTCACGTTTTGAGAGAATAGTATTTACAGACGCAGATTGCATGCCCGAAAGTAACAATTGGCTCAATGCCATTCTAAGTGGCTACAAAGATACCAACACAAAATTGGTGTTGGGCTACTCCAAATATCAAAAAACAAGTGGTTTTTTAAATGCATTTATCAGATACGAAACCTCCTTCACGGCACTGCAATATTTGTCTATGGCTTTTAAAAGAATGCCCTATATGGGCGTAGGCAGAAATTTGTCATATACCAAAACTACTTTTTTAGAGAATAACGGCTTTCAGCCGTTTATGAGTTTTATAGCGGGCGATGACGACCTTATAGTGCAGAAATTATCAAATAGTTACAATACAGAGATTGTAACAAGTCATGCTTCGCATACGCTATCTGTGCCCAAACAGTCTTGGAATGAATATTTTACACAAAAAATAAGACATCTGAATACTGGAAAACATTATACTACTCGTTCTAAATCAATTTTAGCAATACTTTTTTTATCCACTTTAATTTTCTACATTTGTTTTGGTATATTAGTATGCCAAACCCAAACCATGTATTTAGCACTAGCACTTTGGTTTGTGAGAACATGTTTATACGTAACCATATATTACAAACTCACAAAGAAGCTAAATGATTTCCAAGAGTGGTATTTTGTACCTTTCTTAGAAATTATATACATTTTTTACTATCTTGGGGTTGGAGTAGTAAGTTTGAACAAGAGAAAAATCTCATGGAGATAGAAGATAAGGAATTTTCAGACAAAGCAAAGTATGATTTTCTTTTAGTACAAAAGGCTAGAGAAAATGACCAGAAGGCCTTTGCAGAACTTATGAAGAGGTATCGTAAGTCTGTTTACCATTTAATTTTGAAAATGGTGAGGCATCCTGAAGACGCCGAAGATTTAACATTAGAGGCATTTTCTAGAGCATTTAAAAACTTAGCAAGGTTTAATCCAGAATACACGTTTAGTACTTGGCTGTTTCGTATAGCTACCAATAATTGTATAGACTTTCTGAGAAAAAAGAAATTGTCTACAATGAGTATAGATGGTACTTTTAAAGACGATAACGGTGACGATGTAGGGATGGATATTAAAGATGGCAATCTGGATCCTGAAAATGAGTCTATAAAGCTTGAGAAAATTGAAATAGTACAGCAATTAGTTTCTAAATTGCCTCCTAAATACCAGACTCTGGTAAGAATGAGGTATTTTGAAGAATTGTCATACGAAGAAATTGCAGTGGAACTAGACGCTCCACTAGGAACGGTAAAAGCTCAGCTTCACAGAGCTAGAGAGTTACTGTTTGATATGATCAAATATAAAAAAGATAGTATTTAAAATTATAGAGCTCTACACAGAGCTCTTTTTTGTTATAAAAAATTCCAATATATACTAATTTATACAAATGAAGATTGCCTTACTTACGTATACACATCCAGATTTTTTTCCGCCAGTATATGAGTTTTACACGGTTCTCAAAGAAGAAGGTCATGAGCCGTTCATTGTCTCTGTGCAGTCTTATGTAGAAGACAGCCCTGCTTCTTCTTACAAAATGTATACGGTGGCAAACACGTTCTCCAACTCTTTTTGGGGAAGAATGAACTACCGCAAAGCTCTTGAAAACACAACTCATAAATGCTTTGAAACCGAAAAACCCAATTTAGTGATTTCGTTTTGTGAAGTGTCGTTTCTGTTGGCTCATAAATTAGTAAAAACATATGCTATACCTCATTTTCATAACTCTCTTGAAGTATATGCTTACAAAATATCAGATTTTAAACGTTCATTTTTAAGCACATACCGTAGGTATGTTTATCTTAAAAATGTAAACAAAGCACAATTTGTAAGTTGTCCGTCTTACGAAAGAGCCGGATTACTTACAAGTGCTGGCAATTTCAGTACGGCGGTTCACACCATACTCAATTGCCAGGCTATTAATTCTGATGATCTAGAATTTGTACGACAAAAAAGTAAGAATAAACCCCAAAATACTGTTTTTATTCATACAGGAGGGGTTAATCACACACGAAGTGTGCTGGAATTAGTGCAAGGTTTTCATCAGGCAAATATGCCCCAAACAGAGTTGTGGATAACTAATGTGAAAGACAATGATTATGGACTCCAAATAAAAAAATTTATAGAGACTCAACAGCTCACCCATATCAAAATATTGGGAACCGTATCAAGAGAAGAACTCATAGCCTTGCAAAAGCAAGCCCACATAGGAATCTGTTTTATGAAACCTCATAAAGGGCTGGGTAGCCAACTATTAGCTCCTAACAAAATTGGGGAGTATCTTAAATATGGAATGAACATAGTTACAGTAGACATGCCCTATATGGATTTATTCAGCAAAGGATTTGTGAAAGTAAACAACATTGAAAACATACATGAGGTATCTGAAAAACTACAAGAAGCTTTGCGATTGTTCCAAAATCAAGACTCCGAAGAAATTATAGATATTTTGGCTTGGTATAATATGAAATATCAAATGAGAAAAATTCTTAAACAACTTAATGATAACACATTAGTAAAGTTGTCATAATACCACTTATTTAAAATTACACCTAAAAATAGACCAAAAGTATAGATTTTTCGACCACTTGCTCATAAGTATTATTCACTAAGTATGCATCGTCGTATATTTGTAATGTAAAGCAAGAGGGGAAGAATTTAAATTTAAAAAGCTGCGAGTGTGACGAGGAATTGTGCAGAAGGCAACTCGCAGCCATATCTAAAAAAGAACTTAAAGGGTTAATTGTTTTTCATATTTAGGATGGTTGAATAAGCTCGGTTTTCTGAATCGAGCTTATTTTTTTATATTTACCCCAAAATATTGATAAATGAAACCCATAC
This sequence comes from Cytophagales bacterium, assembly GCA_046329305.1. Classification (GTDB taxonomy): domain Bacteria; phylum Bacteroidota; class Bacteroidia; order Cytophagales; family UBA9547; genus CAMFLX01. The sequence goes on along the minus strand of JAXLUW010000003.1, from coordinate 118,171 downwards.
AAATGGTAGACCTGAAAGGTCAGTACGAGAAAATAAAACCTGAAGTTGATAAAGCCATTCAAAACGTAATAGATACCACTGCTTTTATTAATGGGCCAGACGTACAATTATTTGAAAAAGAACTTGCAGCCTATACAGGTGCTACCTATTGCATATCTTGTGCCAACGGCACCGACGCCCTCCAAATAGCTATGATGGCTCTAGACTTGCAGCCTGGTGATGAAATTATTATGCCTGCTTTCACGTACATAGCCACTGTAGAAACGGCCGCTTTGCTCAAACTCAAAGTGGTGCTGGTAGACGTAGACCCTGATATATTCAATATAGATCCTCTGCAGGTAGAGAAAGCAATTACTCCTAAAACTAAGGCTATTGTTCCGGTGCATTTGTACGGCCAATGTGCAGACATGGAGCGTATTATAGACATTGCACAAAAACATAATTTATACGTTATAGAAGACGTAGCCCAAGCTATAGGTGCTCTTTATACGTTTACTCACAAACCACAAGCCCAAGCAGGTACTATGGGCACTATTGGTTGTACTTCATTTTTTCCATCAAAAAATTTAGGTTGCTTTGGCGATGGAGGGGCTCTGTTTACCAACGATGAATCTCTAGCCAAAAAAATTAAAATGATTGCCAACCATGGGCAACCGCAAAAATACATACACGAGATTATTGGAGTAAACTCCAGACTAGACACCCTGCAAGCGGCTCTTTTGCGTGTGAAACTCCAGCACCTGAGCAGTTACAGTGCCGCTAGAGCAACCGCTGCAGCGTATTACGACCAAGCCATAGACGCTACCAAATACACGGTACCTGTTCGTAACCCAAGCTCTACGCATGTGTTTCATCAGTACACCATAAAAGTAAAAAATAACATTAGAGATGCTGTAAAAGAACTGCTGCAAGCAAACGGAATACCGAGTATGGTGTATTACCCCTTGCCTATTCCTTCTCAAAAAGCATTTGCAGAGTTGGGCTACACTACTGGCGACTTCCCCGTGGCGGAAAAACTATGTGCAGAAGTGCTCTCCCTGCCGATTCATACAGAACTAGAAACCGAGCAGTTGGCCTATATAGTGCAAACACTAAATCAATTATAAAGTAAATGAAGTCACTATACATTTCTGATGTAGATAAACCCCAAATAAGGTATTGGAAAAATCTTTGATTTTTCTCCTATAATAACCCTCTCTGTTTGGAGACAAACAAGCACGAGAGTGCGAAGTTTGCGAACGAAGTTCAAGGGAGAGGCAGTAAAAGAAAGCTATTGTTTCATTTGGGGATTGCTTATACAGTTTCGTGAATCGCTCCATATAGGGATATTTACGAAACTGCCTATGATTTTGGAGCTTTATAGCGAACAGATAAGATTAAAACTCAAAACAAGAACCTTTAAAACCCAATATAATAAGTTTAAGGGTATTTAAATACATTTTATAGATATTAGTTGCGATATTGTAATAAAAAGAGTAAACTTGTTTGAAGAAATATAAATTATCTAAAACAGATATTTTCGCTTATATCAGATATTTACGCAATTGCGTAGATACAATCGTTGTGCGCAATGCTACAAGCGACCCTGCCAACATTAACATCTAACAAATAACTAACTTATCAACAAACTGACAGAGATTAATATTGTAACTTTGCATTATGGATTTAAAAGTTAAAAATAAATATAAAACAGAGTTCAAAAAGGCATTAGACACCTTTACAGAAAAACTCGAAAAATATGTTTCAACAGAAAACGGAGATTGGTCTGTAAAAGGATTTATTGACGTTTACAAGAATATTTATACTATTTCGTCAGATACTAAAATTGTTTCTAAAATTCTTGAAATCCATATTTTTCCACAGATTTTGCAATTTGCAGAAGAAAATGGATACAATATTATTTTAACGGAACACCAAAACTACTATCCTGACCTTACTTTTATACACAAAGAAAACGAAAATGTAAAGTTTGCTGTTGACTTGAAAACGACTTATCGCAAGAAAAGTGGAATTTCGAGTTTTGCACTTGGAAGTCACGGTAGTTATTTCAAAGAACGAGATAAAAAGAAAAATATTCAATTCCCTTACAACGAATATTTAGCACATTTTTGTTTGGGTGTAATTTACACAAGAACAGATTTGTCTGATGATGATTCCGAAACAGAAATATATCAAGTTCAAGAACTTCAAGAAGAATACGAAACACCAAACCAAAAAATAGGAAAAAGAGAAGTAACAACTGTTGATAATTTAAAATCAATAACTTCGGTAATTAAAGATTTTGACTTTTTTGTTGCAGAAAAATGGAAAATTGCCAGCGACAAACAAGGTTCGGGAAATACTGCAAATATTGGTTCAACTTTAAGCATTGATGATTTAAGAAATGAAAACGGAATTTTCAGCCAATTGGGCGAGGAATGGTTTGACGAGTATTGGATAAATTACGGTTCTGCCACAATGGTAAAAGACGGCAAACCAAAAAAAATTACCACTCTTAAAGACTTTTTAGAATTTAAAGGCAGAACAGATTTATTGGATAAAATTGTATCTCGAGCAACCTATAAAAAAGATACAAAATGAGAGTAATAGTTCCGCCCATAAAAAGTCAAGGCATAAAAACCAAGCTCGTTCCTTGGATTATGGAGCTTGCCCCAAAAGTTCAAGGCAAATGGATTGAACCATTTCTTGGCACTGGTGCTGTAGCGTTTAATTCAGGGTATAAAAAAGCCATTTTAAATGACACAAATCCGCATATCATTAATTTCTATAAAGGTATTCAGCACAAAGAAATTACTGCACCTTTGATGAAGCATTATCTTGAAAATGAAGGAGCAATATTAAGCAAAGCAGAAAACAATGGATATGAGCATTATTTAGAAGTCCGCTCTCGTTTCAATAGTGGCGAATTTTCACCTTATGACTTCATTTTCCTTTCAAGAGCAGGATTTAATGGGATGATGCGTTTTAATAATAAAGGACATTGGAATATCCCGTTCTGCAAAAAACCAGACCGTTTTGCACAAGCATATATTACAAAAATTACAAATCAGGTTGCAACGGTTTCTCAAATAATCCAGTCTGAACCCGATTGGACTTTTCATAACCAATCATTTGCCGACATCATTCCATTGGCAACCGAAAACGATATTATTTATTGCGACCCACCATATTACGGCAGACACGTTGACTATTTTAATGGTTGGACAGAACAGGACGAAGAACTTTTATTCAACTTGTTAAGCGAGACTAAAGCAAAATTTATTCTTTCAACTTGGCATCATAACGATTGGCGACAAAATGAAATGATTGAAAGGTTTTGGAATAAATTCAACGTAGTAACTAAAGACCATTTTTACCATAATGGCGGTAGTATTGAAAACAGGCGGACAGTGGTAGAAGCATTGGTTTGTAATTTCAATACAGACCATTTTGACCAACATAATCACGGCTTGAAAGAAAAATCAAAACTTGAACAATTAGAAATAGATTGGACAACTTAAAAAAGCACTACGCATAACATTTAGCCAGCTAGCGAAAAAAGCCTTATAAAAAAGCCTCATTGAGGCTTTTTTTGTTAGCTGGTGTTGACTGAAATACTTTCTATTTGTAGACTTTCCGCAGGGTTTTCTATAGATTAATTAATGAAAGTTTAGATTCATATACATTCATCATAGAACACAAATAAAAAATTTAAATCCTTGTATAAAAGCCATTTATTGCGTTTGTTATGTATTCTAAAAATACAATTTTTATTGCTTTTAAGTAAAGTTTTAGATAGGTTTGTTTAGTTAGTTTTTTTACTGGCTGATGTTACAGGATATTGTAAGCTAATCTTTACGTTGAAAAAACTTAAAAACAGAATGGATGTAATATGGAATAAAATTTGTACTATATTTGTAAATGTAAATAGGGTACTTATGGACAAGTTAAATAAAACAGTAGAAAAACCTAACAAAAAAGAGGTTTATAGAAATCCTGAAATTGGAAGTGGTTTAGTTAGAATTGCTCATAAAATAAGTTCCGTTAGTTCTCACGCACAAGTAGTAAAAATTGGTGAGAAATATTTCAGAGTAAGAGAACTCGGATAATAGATGAATATTGCATTTACAACTATTTTATTATTTATAATCCTTGCTCCTGGATTTATAGCTAGAAATGCTTACAACTCTTCAAAATTAAGCGTCAATGATAGCAACAGAAATTTAGTAAATGACCTTACTTGGTCTATAATTCCTTCAATAACATTACATACTATGTTTATAGCTGTAATTCAAAATACTTCAAATTATTTCATTGATTTTCAACAATTAGGTAATTTGATTTTAGGAGTTACAACTTTAAACAAGGCGGAAGAAAGTTTTAAACAACTTGGAGTTTTTAAATACTCTATTTTCTTTTACAATCTAATATTATTTAGTTTTTCTTTTGCTATTGGTTATGGATTCCGAGAATTAGTAAGAAAACTAAAACTAGACCGCTCTATTCGATATTTAAGATTTTCTAATAAATGGCATTATATTTTTACTGGAGAATGTTTAGATTTTGAAGATGTACCTGACAGGTATGAAGAAATAACAGATAAAATTATAAATATACTTTGTAAAGTTAACGGTGAGAATATTTTATACTCAGGAGAATATTTCAATTATTATATTGACAGTAAAGGGGATTTAGAAGCTGTGCATCTAAGAAATCCAATTAGAAGATACTTAAAGAATGATAATTCAACAGAACAAGATTACTACATAATACCAAGTAGATATCTAGTCATTCCTAATAGTGATATTATAAATATAAATTTTAGGTATTTTTCATTAGAGGAAATACAAACACCTACAGAAGAAGATACAACCAACGCCATAACACTAGATCAGGCAGAATAACAACATCCTGTAACACACACTACAAGCAAGTTGGGTAATGAGAATGAGCTCAATTTTAAAACGGTTTTGTGTCGGCTAAGAAAAGTTAAAACAGAAAAATAACGAATTATTAACACCAACCTTCGGCAATCTGCAAATCGTCAGGCTGTGAAAAAACTCATTTTTTGATAAAATTTACATCAATTTTGTTTTATATGAAGCCATTTGTGGAGTTTGTTATGTATTGTAAAATGCAATTTTTATTGCTTTTAAGTAAAGTTTTAGATAGGTTTGTTTAGTTAGTTTTTTTACTGGCTGATGTTAACTGTGTTGTATGAGACGACTGCCAATAATAATATTACTCTTTCTGCTTTCTTGTTCAAAGACAGTTAAAAACAACATTAATGAAGGAAAACTAATGACATTTACCGAGACCGAAATATTAGAACAGTTAGACTTGGCATTCAATGGAACTCCAAGTAAATATTTCCCCATAGGAGAAAAAGATGACGTGAAATACAACTTTTTCCTCGATCTTGAACATGGATATTTCAAGACAGCAGGTAATAGAATTCACTTGTATGCGGACTCTACAAGATGGGTAGTAGTTTTTGAAAAAAGTGGTTATCAAAATCGAGGAACTTGTGCTGAAATAGAATTGAACTATGTTGGAAACTGTATTGACTACCCAGTTGATAAACATCCTGAAAGAAACTACATCACTAATTCAAGCAGAGTCATTCTAATTGACCCAATAGAATTTGAAAGAATTGAAAATAAAGATGGTGCAAAAATGGAAACATTTGAGCTAATCGGACAAAATATTAAAGAGATTAAGATCCGAGACAAATTTGTTCCTTTTGACAATGACTACAAGAACTATGAAAAAGTTGGAATTAAAATCCGAGATAATGACAATCCTAAAAAACTTATTGGCTTTGGCGACTTGATAAGATATTTACACGAAACCAATCCTACACTAATAAGTGCGACCGAAGATGAAATACGCAAACAGATTCCAAAAGACATCCCTAAACTTATGACAATTGACGAATTTCATTTTATTAGTGCTTACGAAAAGGAAAATCCGCCAAGTCAACAAGAGACATTCAAGTTAATTGCAAAAGTTCTGACCACAAGAGATACGATAAATTGGAATCCAACACAAAAAGCGAATAATAGTTGGAAAAATTGGGAATCTGGAAACTTATGAAAACAATAACAAACAATGGTTAAAATGTTGGCTGACACACTTTCTATTTGTAGACTTTCCGAAAGTTATCTATAGATAGTTGGTTCGAAAGGGAAACCTTTTTACGAAATGAATACATGTGAATAATAAGCCATTGTGAAGAAACAAGCGCCGGTGGAGAGACACTGTACTTTATAGTTGCGTGTGTTTTAAGATAATCAATTAACAAATAAAAATCAAAAGACAATGTTTACAGTAGAACAAATCAAAGTGGCTCACAGCAAAGTGAAAACGGGTGCAGACTTTCCTTCATATATCCAAGAAATTAAGTCTATTGGAGTTACTCATTATGAAGCCTATGTAACAGACGGACACACAGATTATCACGGTGGCAGTAATCACACAGCAACAGTTCCGGCTAAGTATGAGCCCTTAGCAATTGCGGATATTTTGCAAACTGAAAAATTTAAAACAGAACTTTTGGCTCACCAACAAGGTAAGACCAACTATCTTACATTCATTAAAATGTGTGCTGAAACAGGAATTGAAAAATGGGCAATTTGTATGGACAAAATGACTTGCACCTATTACGACAAAGCAGGAAATAAAGTATTAGTGGAAGCAATACCACAATAAATCCCAAGTACATAAAGATAAATATCTTTGATTTTTATTTTACAAATCCGAAAGAATAAAGCCCTCCTCGCCCTTATTTGTATCCTCACAAACGTATATGGAGATGCCATTGGAGACACGATTACTAGACCTATAAGGTTTTAAAAACCTCATAGGTCTTTGCAATCTTACGCCGACGTTTGTGTCCTCACTAATTTTGGTGGAGACACTGACATTGGCGAGGGAATAAAGCCCTGAGAGATAACTATTGTAAAAATTATTTTAATTATAAGGAATTATAGCAAAGTGTTTATTACCTACTTTTGATAAACTGTTTCAAAGTCTGAAGCCAAAGGGAGTCGTGACTAATGCAATCCAATAAATATGGAAAGTCTGATTAAGCAAATAACGAATATAGAGAAATTTACCCCTACAGAAATAGAGTCTATTATTTCTAAATTTAAATATCATAAATTTAACGCTAAAGAATACTTACTGAAAGGCAACGAAACTTCAAGACATATACACTTTATTGTCAACGGTTTAGTACGTGTTTTCTATTTGAAAGACGGGAAAGAAATCACCACTTATCTATCTTGCGACAATGGATTTGTCTATTCCCATGCTAGTTTCATTAACCAATCAAAATCTTTTGAATTTATTCAATGTTTAGAAGACACCGAGGCGTTGTCTATAGATTTCAATGGAATGCAAGAGCTTTATGACAGTATTCCCCAATGGCAAAAAATAGGAAGAATTCTAGCAGAAAGTACTGTTATATGCTTGTCGGATAGGTTGTTGAAACTACATGCTTCTCCTGCAAAAGAAAAATATGTGGACTTCCTTAAAACTTCTCCCATAAAAATTGTTCAAAGAACTCCACTTATACATATTGCTTCCTTTTTGGGCATCGCCCCAGAATCGTTGAGTAGAATCAGAAAAGAAATTTCTTAACATTTATCAATGCGATTTCAAACATTATGTTTGTTTTTTGTACCTCAATTTTAACAATCATCACAAATGAAAGAGGTCGCTCCAAACGTTTATCAAATTGCTCTTTTCCCAAGAAATTCCATCAACTGTTATCTTGTTGGTGATACCCTCATAGACGCAGGTATTAGGAGTTCGGGAAGCAAAATTATCAAAGCTGTGAAAAACAGAAAAATTACAAAACATGTTTTAACACATGCACATGCAGACCACCAAGGCAGCAGCCACTATATTTGTACAGAATTAAATATTCCTCTGTGTACTTCCGAATTAGAAAAAGAAAATGCAGAGTCAGGGGACGTAATCTATGAATATCCCGACAGCAAACATATTATTGCACAGTTTCAACAGAAATTTTGGGCAGGTAAAGGCCACAAAGTGGCACAAACACTCAAAGAAGGAGACACTATAGGGGATTTTACAGTTATTGAAACTCCGGGCCACTCCAAAGGCCACATATCGTTATTCAGGGAAAGCGACAAAGTGTTAATCGTTGGCGACACCCTAGTTAATATGAATTTATTAACCACTTTTGTAGGACTTAACGAACCGCCTCATTTGTTTACTTCCGACCGGGAAGTAAATAGGAAATCAATCAAAAAATTGTTTGATTTGAAACCTAAAATCATGTGTTTTGGACATGGCCCAGTACTGAATAATACTGGCCAATTCGAAAAATTCATAAGCAAAATTTTGTAACCACAAGCTTATGAAATAGTTGAGTTGAACATATCAAAACAGATTCTCAAGGTATTGAAATGGATAAAAAATATTATCTTCTATTAATCGGGATATTGTTAATCGCCGCTGCTGTAGTAGCTGTGAGAGTAATTGTGGGCGGACTAAGAAATATAGGTAGCCCTACTGGAGGACGTGGCCCCAATTACCCCTTCTATATTACTACTGAACAAACCATGGTAAAGAAAATTGCAGTGCCCAAAGGTACCGTGCTTACTTATGAAGAACAGTTTTTCAAAGAAGGACAACAAGATCAAATAATGAATGAAAACAAACTCACTAACATACAACTACCAGAGGGAGCAACGATAGATTGGGGCGGCGTACCTGTATATATGATTCTGAAATTTAGTAATCCAGAAATGCGTGGTTATTCTGTATATGCCGATTTTAACAAAATTAAAACGGACAATAAGAGTAAATTTGCCGAATTATGGAAAAGTTGCAGTAATGATCTAGGTGTTCTAGTAAAAAACTCTGACGACTGGAGTTTTAACACACAAAACATTACAGACATTAGCAGTTGTAGTGTAATCTATCAACGCTATTTCAAGGAAGATAAGGAACAACAAAATTTTCTAGACAATTTATACAATGAACTCAAGAAGGTTACTTTTTAATAGAATGTGGAAACGAATCATACTACTTGCGATTTTGCCGCTCATGTTTTCTTGCCAAGAGAAATTCAATGGGAAAGATGAGGAGAGTTTCAAGATTTCAAGAGAAAAAATAGAACAGAATCTTAATAAAAACGAAAAGGTTTCACTAGAAAAGGCTCTTAGAGTTGTGGCCCTTGAAGCAATGAGATTAAAATGGGAAGAAACCCCAAAATATAATGGAAAATCATTCAACAAAATTTCATTGGAGCTGATAGATGGCCTGTCATTCTCTTCCGTAGTAGATTTGGCTGAAGACATCCTTAAAGAGAGAAACACCAAGGAAATCAAGCAACTAAGCTCCGAAATCGACAGCCTAAATATTCAGAAAAACGGGTATCTTGAAATTAAGAATTCATTAAACCTTTTTAAAATCAGTTCTGTCAAGATCGACAAGGTAGACTTTATGAACGAATCGGTTCCTGAATTGGAAATCGAATACCAGTACATTGGAAAAAACAAACTTCTAGGACCTAAAGAAATTAGTTTTAAGCTTTATAAAAAGTCAAACAAGGAGACTTTAAAGTCTCAGATTTCCACATTTGGCGATGATGAAAGTATTTTGGAAAGTGGAGAAACACTTACAGAGCAACTCATATTATCACAAACCAAGGAAACCAACCCACAAATTTGGAACGCCCGAAGGTATCCAATAGAAAAACCAAATTTAGCAGAATATGATTTGGAGTTAGAAGTTGAGGTTATCAGTTTGTTGATCAATGGCAAAAAAATGGCTCTGCCCAAAGCTGATATAAGCCAATTAGACGCCGAAATTAAAGCCAAGAACGAGAGAATCTCTGAACTAAAAACCACAAAAAGTACTTTGGACGAATTGGAATTAACTGAGGAATAAAATCTCCACATTCAAAAAATAACCCTTTCAAGAAACTATTTTGAATAAGCAATTAAACCCAAACGTTTAAAGCTCTCGCGTGAGGACTTTAAACGTTTGGTCAAAACAAGATCACTCAATCAAATTTCTACAAAATAGCATTGAAAGCTATTTACTCCTCTATCCAACTTGTGAGCTCCTTCACGATATTTTTCTCCTGATGAACCAACATAACATCATTTCAAGATTGGTCGGCCACCACCACAGCCACCAGCAGCCACCAAACAGCCAAGTGAGCATCGTGTTTGAGGAACTCAGACTCAGCTTTGTACATTACTTTGGCATCTGCAACACCATTGGTAGTATGCAAGAACCAGTCTACCGCCACCCCAAGCCAATGACTTTCTGTGGTTTTGCCTTTAATTTTGTCTGAAGTTTGTCCCCAAAACCAAACAGCCCATTGGTACCGAACAGCCAAGTCCGCTGTAGAGACGGACTTGTTACTTTGAGGCAAATCATTTACTTTGAGGCTTGGCAACAAATCGTGAAATGATTCGGAACAGGTATTTTGTGTTTTATGAAAATCTAGATACTCTCTTAAAGACCTAAAGCAAGGTGTGAACCTTCGTTCTTCATGGTCTTGCCAATAAACCCATCCACTATCTCTTACGTCGAGCAAGAAGAAGTCATCTCCACTGTCGCTTAAAACCACAAAACCAGATAAGGTTTTATCTATGGCTCCAAAATAAGCCCTATTTCTAGCTAAATGTGCGGTAAACAAATCATTGGTTTCTAAGTCTGTCAACCCTTCTTCGACAACATCCAATACCAAATCAGGAATTGCAAGACCATAAAACCTCTTCATTTGTTTTGATAAATTTTCCATGGTGCCTAATTTACAAAATAAAGTAAGTTGATTGTAAGAAATAACAGAACTGACCGCTAATTAATATAAGTGCCTTTACCTTAAAACATTTCTATTCTTACATAAATCTATAATGGTATCTGTTTTTACTAATTCCTCATTTTTAAAATATCGCAATAGACCCACGTAGCCATTGGTGTCTTTTTTACAGACTATTATGTCAAACTCAGCAATTTTATATTTGTCATAATATTCTAACAATTCGCTACTAAAACCGCCAGGATCTTCGCTATGTTCTAAAAAATGCTCAGTACCTGCTTCCCCAAACGGACTAGAACCCCATCCTTTATAATATTCATAATATCTTAAAGAATAATTGTATTCAAACGAATTGTCAGAAGTATGGCGATCTCTCCATTTGTACTTATTTTCATTCCCAACAAACTCCTCTGCCATTTTCCGAACAACCGTTTTTCTAATTAATGCATCCAAAGAATCTCTGTTACTAGTTGGGTTTTTTACAAGATATAGATCATTATAGACTTTTGACTGCACAAACTCCATATCACTGAAAAACAGAAAATCAATTGCTTTTCCAACGAAACCCACAGCCACTACAGCCACAAGCCAAACAAGTCTTTCCTTCTTTTTAAGTAACCATTTTAGTACGAAGAACAAACCAATAAGTACTAAAATACCCAGTAAAACCACAACTATTAAAATCCTCATATACGAATTTAACAGTTTCGCGGCACTAGACATATTATTTATCAGAAAATGAAAGGAATCCAAAAACAAATTGATAAATTTGCTTTGACTAATCAGGATTTAAATCTAGTAACTAGCTGATATTTAGGTGCGAAAATTTAGGTTTATCAGAACCTTAACGACAACAGAATAAATTATGGGACTATTCGACTTTTTAAAAAAAGAAAATATTGAAGAAATAAATCTCTCAGAAAAGTTAGAGAAAATTGGGTACTTCGACTTAATTGATAATTTAGAAAAGAAGAAGTACATAAAAGAAAAAATTGACTTTGACTTTGCTGACGACTCAAACCAATACATTGGAAAAGGTTGGCTTACATTTCCTAATGACTATTATATTTCCAATGTTTATCATTTGACAGAATATAAAAACGACTCACCAACTTCTGACTTTAGGTCATTCGAAGTTTGGCCAAGTAGTTTATTTCGAGGTGATTTTTTAGATTATTTAAAATCCGCAAAAACTGTATTTGAAAGAAACAATTTAAAACTCGAATATAAGGACGAAATTTTTGACGAAAACTCTAATGAAAAAATACATCATAAAATAACTGTTAACGAAAAAGAATACATAGTTTTTTCAGGATCAGTATCAAGAGAAAACATTAGCCAAATAACAAAAAAGTATGTTGACACTTTTCGAGACATATTAAATGACGTAATTAAAAGACAAGCAAAAGATTTTAAAGTTATACTTGTGACACAACCAGAATGTGTAATGTTTGTTATGCTACAACAAATTATGTTAGAAGACTTTAAGAAAATTATTAAACAAACAAAAAACAAATTGGAAGAATAAAAGGCTACAGTTAACACAATATTTTCGCATTTTCGGGCTTTAGGGTTTGGGCTGGGCTACTCGCCTCTCGTCCCCTTCTTACGGTCGAGAGTTTCGGCTTCGTCACACTCGAAAATGGCTTGAGTAACGTTCTGGACCATATTAAAAAATGATAAAATGGATTGGATAACAAATTTATTTGATATTAAGAAAATCCCGACAAGAGTGATAATTCTTGCTTTGGTTATTTCATTCTTTTTATTGTTCTTACCCGATGAAATGATTAAAAATCTTGAATTAATTCAGTTTAAAATGGATTATGGTAAATATTTCGGGATTATATTTCTTGTGTCAGCAGGTCTTTTAATAATGCAACTAATTTCATGGATTTATAACAAAATTAATGAGCAAAGGTTGAAATCTAAAAAAAAGTCAATTATAGTGAATGCAATTAAAAATCTTGACCAACATGAAAAAGCTGTTTTAAGAGAATATTATATTCAAGGTAAGAGTACATTGAAAATTCCTATGGACAATCCAACAGTTTCAGGATTAATAGACAAGCAAATATTATATCTAGTTGGACAATACGGTGAGAAGTCTAGTGAGGGAATGCTATTTAATTTTGCAATAAATGAAAAAGCTAGAGAATATTTAACTTATCAGATTCTTGAATTACCTACTGGAGAATCATCAGAAAGAGATTTTGAAAGAATTAGAGTTTCAAGACCTCAATGGACGAAATGATTAGAATCAAATTAAAGACATTTTGATAGTTTCAAATGATAAAACAAAAAAATTCACGTTAAACAAACTCACAATTGTTTACTTTTCGCGGGGTTGTCTACAGATAGTTGCTTTGAAAGGTTTAAACCTTTTAAGGCATGAAATACTTACGGATAATTAGCCTTTGAGAAGACATAAACGGCGGTGGCGGAAAGATTAATTTTAATTTTAAAAAGAATGAACAATGAGTGATTTTAATATTGAGAAGACTTTAAGTTCTGATTACACTAACATATCAAAAGATATGTTAGAAATAGGACTTGACTCTATACTAGACAATGGATTACTAAAAGATATTCCAACAGTTGGGACTTTGATTAGTTTAACAAAAATTGGAGCAAATATCAAAGATCGTTTATTAATTAAAAAACTGATTTATTTTTTATATGAAACCCAAGGTATTCCAGAAACAGACAGAAAAAAGATAATTGAAAAAATTAATAAATCTGATGAATACAAAACAAAAGTAGGTGAGAAGTTGATATTCATTATAGATAAAGCTGATGATTTAATAAAGGCACAATTGATTGGAAAATTATTTAATGCTGTTCTTGAAAACAAACTAGGATATAGCATGTTTATTAGATGTACAGAAGCTATAAACAAAACATTTGAACCCGATTTAATGTGGTTTTTAAAAAAGAAAAGTTTAGACTCAATTGAACATATTGGAGGAATCGAAAAAGAATCATTAATTAATTCTGGGATAATTAAAGCTGTTTCAGCAGAAGGTGAAACAATGTTTGGGGGCAGTTCATTTGAATTAAAATACGATTTCTCTGATGTTGGATTATGTTTGAAGAAGTACCTTTGTTTCTCCGATGTTGATTATAAAGATTTAAAAGAAGATGGAAGTAAAAATAAATGGTAATAAATCTTCATTTACACAAAAATAATGCCGAATCGCTAACAACTAAACCTTCATATTGTTTGCATAATAAAAGATAAACGTTTAGAAAATTTCTTTATGGGGGATTGCTATTCATTTTATGCCCTTTAGAGAGGCTTTTTTTGTGAGCATCCGTTTTAAACTAAATTTATACTTTCCCTATTCGTTCTTCTATGGAGGTTCTTTTGCCTTCTATTCGGTTTGCTTTTTTGGGGCTATTGTCTATGCTTATGGTGCAGTAGGTGCGTTCACTTACAGGTGCTAGTATTTCGTGTGCTTCTGCTACAAGCTGGAGTAGTTCTGATACCGTATCTGCTTCCACTATAGTAGCCATGGGCGTAAACTGATACTTCAGGCCACATTCTCTTATGTGTGCCACCACTTTACTCACATATTCACCTACATGATCTCCCTTGTCTATAGGGAAGATAGCAAAATTCATTATTGCAGACATTTTTTAGCTTTTAATTAGTGGTTAATAGAAATTTCAATCAAAAATTTGTAATTAATATTAATGAATTCTTGAGAGTGGTTTTTAAAAAATATGATATATAGATATTTTCTGATTGAATGAGGAGTTGATTACGGTAGTTCGTATCTAAAACAAGAAGTACATATTTTTTGTAAATATGTACTTCGTAAGGTATTATAAATAAACTATTTAACTTTTTTGTAAACTATTTTTTTCTCAATATCCATACATTTCACTGTCAAATCTAAAGACGTTGCAGTTAATGAATTAATAGTGTATGTAGCGTCCATACCCATTGTTTTTACAGTAATAGTTTTATTACCATCAAACTTATAATTTCTATGCCCAACAGATGCGTTTGAGTTTGCACAAATTGTATTCTCGTACATAGAATCTTTTTGTATCACAAGTTGATTGGTACATCCACTTTTGGTTTTTTCAAGGTTTTCCCAAGTACCATTTAACTGATCTTGAGAATAGTTTGTTTTATTAATGCATGAAACAAGTACTGTCAAAACAGAAACAGAAAGAATAATTTTTTTCATTTTTTATTAATTTTAAAATTTCTTCAAAGTTAAAATAATTTTCAAATTACCCAAAAACTCCTTCAAAAACATCTCTCAAAGTAGATACTGCCTTAATTTTGATAGATGATGAAGTGGCGTCAAGCCCTTTGTTGAATTTAGAAACGTAAATTTCTGTAAAACCCAATTTTTCGGCTTCGCTTATGCGTTGTTCTATTTTGTTTACAGCTCTTATTTCTCCACCCAGCCCTATTTCTCCCGCGAAAGCTATTTTGTCTGAAACCGAAATGTCTTCAAAAGAAGAAACTATAGAAACACACACCGCAAGGTCTATGGCAGGGTCTTCTACCTTAATGCCTCCCGCTATGTTTAAGAACACATCTTGAAGGCCTAACCTAAAACCACCACGTTTTTCTAATACTGCCAAAAGCATATTAAGTCTTTTGGCGTCGTAGCCTGTGGTGCTACGCTGCGGTGTGCCATAAGCCGCTGGGCTCACAAGCGACTGCACCTCTATCATAAGTGGTCTGTTTCCCTCAAGGGTAGCCCCTATACTTATTCCGCTCAAAGTAAAATCTCTCTGCGATATCAATATTTCTGAGGGATTACTGATTTCTCTGAGACCGTTAGACAGCATCTCGTAAATGCCCAGCTCAGAGGTGCTACCAAATCTATTTTTTATAGATCTCAAAATTCTGTACGATAAGTGTCTGTCGCCTTCAAACTGCAATACCGTATCTACCATGTGTTCCAGTATTTTGGGTCCCGCTATGGTGCCGTCTTTAGTTATATGCCCTATCAAAAACACGGGTGTTCCACTTTCTTTGGCAAATTTTAGAAGTTCCGCAGTACATTCTCGTATTTGAGAGATACTTCCTGCCGCAGATTCAATAAACGAAGATTGCAAAGTTTGAATAGAGTCTATCACCACCAAGTCTGGCTGTATCAGCTCTATTTGTTTAAATATATTTTGTGTTTGTGTCTCTGCCAACAAATAGCAAGTTTCGGTTTTAATGCCTATGCGTTCTGCACGCATCTTGGTTTGTTGCTCACTTTCTTCACCTGTAATATACAAAATAGTCACTCCCGTTAGGTTTATAGCCACTTGCAGCATCAGGGTAGATTTTCCTATACCTGGTTCTCCACCTATCAGTACCATAGAGCCAGGGACTATTCCGCCACCAAGCACTCGGTCAAGTTCTTGGTTTCCAGAACTGTATCGGGGTTGTTTTTCATAAACTATTTCATTGATGAGCGTGGGCTTGGGAGCTATTCTGCTACTTGTGAGCCCCATAAGACTAGCTTTTTTATCTTCTTTTTGTAACAACTCTTCCACAAAGGTATTCCAAGCGTTACATGAGGGGCATTTACCCAGCCATTTAGGAGACTGATAGCCACATGATTGACAAAAATAACTAGTTTTTATTTTAGACATAATCACAAATATAGGTTTCTGTATTTTACTTAGCTATCATAAAAAGTAGTTTTAGGTATAATTTAAGTATTTTTTTGTAAGTTTAAATTCTGCTCACTATTTTTAGAGATACGAGTAAAGAGTAATCCAAAACTTTTACATTATCAAAAGCCATTGTTTATGAATACATCAAACACACAAAAAATATTTTGGCCTCAAATTGCAGTTCTGATAGGGCTTAATGTTTTTTTAGTTCTCAGTTGGTTGATTTATGATAACTTTCAGCCAGTCTTGTTACAGAATTTTAATCTTAATTCTCATAAACCCGTTTTAGATCTTATACACTTAGTGATTATGGTTTTTGTACCTATGTTGTCTGCTTATGTGGGTGAAAAATACTTTGCAAAAAATCAAAAAAAATTACTTGTTATAACAGTAGCTGTTGTGGTAACTGCTCTTATATTTATGGCTACGGGCACAGTAGTTAAGCTTCAGAATACTTTAAAAGCAGATTCTTTAAAGTTTGTGTTCACGTTCTTATTTACTTGTTGGATGATCGCCATGAACGTGTTCAATAGTCCTGCAAATTCATTTTTGGAGAAATTTTCTAGCACAGACAAGTGGCCTTTAGTAGCGGGTTTGTTCACATTTACCTCAGATTTAGTATTGTCATGCGAAACCCAGGTAGACAGTATTGTTAATTTTCTGGGCATTCATCATACTTTATTGGTGGCTGGTGTGTTATTATCTGTTTTAGGGATTGTATTTTATAAAGTTTTTCAGGATCAGAAACTATCAGACGAATTAGATACATCAAGACTATTAAGTGCAGCAACTCCGCAATATTTCAAAATTATAGTATTGGGGTTGGTGTTAGGTATTATATCTGGTGTTATAAAATTTATAGTTCCACTATACCCAGCTTCTGAACTTAACCCTGTACATATTTTGGCTGTAGCAGCAATTTTTGCCTTGCCTTTTGGCTTTTATATCAAAGAAAAATATTTTCAACAAGCTATCGTTGTGTCCATTATTCTTTTTGGAATGGGCATGTTGAATATCAATCATAATAATTTCTATTTAAACCATTTGTTTTTAGGAATTTCACTAAGTATGATAAGTGTAGTGGGCTTGCCTTGGATACTTCAGCTTTCTGGGTCTAAACATATCATAGGTATTGGCGTGTTTTTAGGTTTTTCTGAACTGGCAGAAGGTTTATTAGAATTATTTTCTGTGTATTGTTAGCAATATCTTAAGATTTGGTATATATTTTGATTTACTTTACTAAAATTTGATTTAAATGAATTACAAAAACATACTTATCATGGCTCTAGCGGGTGCATGTGTTTTTACTGCTAACGCTCAAACAACCAAAAAGAAAAAGAAGACGAAAGCGGGCACTATAATAGAAAGTACTGCTAAAACAGTTGTTAAAACAGTAACGGGTACAGACATTAACTCTTTGTCTGAAACAGATATTATTAATGGCTTAAAAGAAGCATTGAAAGTAGGTTCTAATAACGCATCGGGTAAACTTAGTGCTTTAGATGGTTTCAATAAAAACTCATTAATTAGAATTCCTTTTCCGCAAGAAGCAATTGTAGTTGCAGAAAAACTTAGAAAAGCAGGATTTGGTGCAGAAGTAGACAAGTTTGAGCTTACTCTAAACAGAGCAGCTGAAAAAGCAGCTAAAGATGCAGCCCCTATTTTTGTGAATGCCATCACGAGCATGAGTATAGCAGACGCAAAAAATATTTTGAAAGGTTCAGATACTTCGGCTACACATTATTTAAATACTAAAACAAGTAGTTCTTTAAAAGATGCATTTAAACCACACATAAAAAATGCACTAGATAGTACCTTAGCAACTAAAGAGTGGACCAATCTGACGACACTTTATAACAAAATACCATTTGTGAAACCTGTTAACACAGATTTAGTGTCTTATACTAACGATAAGGCCATCAAAGGATTGTTCCTAGTTGTAGGTCAAGAAGAAACAAAAATACGTAAAGATCCTGCTGCTCGAGTGAATGAAATTTTGCAAAAAGTATTTGGAGCTAAATAAATCAAGAATATAAAATAAATTAAATAAAAAAGGGAGCTTCGCTCCCTTTTTTATTCGTATACAAACGTTCCGTATTCATTGTTGATGGTAACCTTTTTACCTGTATAAGGTTCTACATAACCTATAATCTGGGCATCTACGTTGAATGATTTCGCTATGCTAATAATGTCTGGAGCAAGAGCTTCATCTACATATATCTCCATTCTATGACCCATGTTGAAAACTTTGTACATTTCTTTCCAAGAAGTCATACTTTGTTTTCTGATCATCTGGAATAGAGGAGGTACTTCAAACATTGAGTCTTTCACAATATGTAAGTTGTTTACAAAGTGCATTACTTTAGTTTGTGCTCCACCACTACAGTGTACCAAGCCACCTATTGCATGTCTGTATTCTTTAAGAATTTGTTTCATGATAGGTGCATACGTACGAGTAGGCGAAAGCACAAGTTTGCCCACATTCACAGGTAGGTTTTCGTAAATATCTGTAAGATTATAAGCACCCACATATACTAATTCTCTAGGTAGTAGAGGGTTGAAAGAATCTGGATACCTTGTTGCTAGCATTTTATTAAATACATCATGGCGGGCAGACGTAAGTCCATTACTTCCCATACCTCCATTGTATTCTGTTTCGTAAGATGCTTGCCCGTATGACGCCAAACCTACTATTACCTGTCCTGCTTTTATTTTTTCATTAGTAATGACATCGCTGCGTTTCATACGGCAAGTTACCGTACTGTCTACTATGATGGTACGTACTAGGTCTCCCACATCAGCGGTTTCGCCACCAGTACTAAATATTTCAATTCCGTTGTCTCTCAACATTTGCAGTACTTCTTCTGTACCGTTAATGATTGCCGATATTACTTCGCCAGGAATTAGATGTTTGTTACGTCCTATAGTTGAGGATAATAAAATTTTAGTATCAGCACCTACACAAAGTAGGTCATCTACGTTCATGATGATGGCATCTTGAGCTATGCCTCTCCATACAGATAGATCTCCTGTTTCTTTCCAATACATGTACGCTAAAGAGGATTTAGTACCCGCTCCGTCAGCATGCATAATGTTACAATACGAATCATCTCCCCCCAAAATATCCGGAATCACTTTGCAAAAAGCAGTTGGATACAAGCCTTTATCAACTTTTTTGATGGCATTGTGTACATCCTCTTTGCTGGCCGAAACGCCCCTTAAATCGTATCTCTCATTGCTCATAACTACAAAAATATAAAAAATTCTGAATATTTAAAATTATATTTTTGTAGCCTAAATTACTTTTGTACAATTCAAATAGTAACTTGTATTTATGAAAGTTAGAGTAAAGTTTTGTAGCTTCTTAGTTTTGAAAGTATAGGTTTAAATGATTGAATATCAAACGGTAATATAAGACCATGATTTTTAAATTTTTTCTCCAAAATTAATTCAATACAAGCAAATATAGGCATACTTACCGTTTCTGACATGGCCGTAAATTGTTTGTTTTGTCCTATTTTATCTAATAAATAATCTTTTGAATGTTTTTTGCCTTCGTGTTCAAATTCTATTTTATGATACAAAACTACTCTGTCTTTATCGTTTGGCATGAAAATAAGCTTGTTTTGCAAGGTTTCACACAACAAATCTAGTGCTTTTGTGGGTTGGATAATTTTTGTATCTGCAAACAACCAATTGATGTCAGAATCGTTGCAATTTTGTAGCCTTATTTGCAAAGCATCATTATTCTCAATAATAAAATCACTTGTGAGCCCAGATTCTATGAGTTTGAACCATAATTTGCAAAACCCTGGGTAACGTAAAGTTCCTCTTATAAATGTATGAATTCCTTGTAAACCATAGGAATCAATGTAGCTTAAGGAGTCCCTGTTGGCATACATATCAAATGCTCCTGCGGTTGAAATTTGTAGCGTTTTTGATGCGGTAAATACCTGATTGTAATCTAGTTCTACTTTTTTTGAATTTTCTAGAAATATTGCACCCGCTTTACCTGCACTTGCCACATTGTACGGATTCCACGTTATCTTGTATTGAAATGGATTGTTATTACTCTCTGGTGCTACTAAACCTCCGCAATAGGATTCAAAACTTAAGAATTTTGCATTTTCTAAACTTCTGATTTCTTCAATCATTTCCATGGCAAGTAAATGGTCTATGCCAGGGTCTAGCCCCATTTCACTTATGAAAAACAAGGATTTTTCTTTTACTTCTTTGTGAATGTTTTTAATGTAACTGTCTTGATAAGATGCGGTTATAAAGTGCTTGGAGTATGCTAAGCAATATTGTGCTACCAATGAGTGAAATTGAGGAGGAAGTAGTGAGACTACAATGTCTGTTTCTTGAATTAGTTTTTGTACAGATTCTTGGTGATGTATGTCTAGCACTATAGAATGGAAATTTGCGGAATCATAATGGCTCAGATGTGCAACTGATAAATCTGCTACCATAACTCTCAAATTATCATGAGCAGATTTTTGAGCCAATTGATCTATAAGTACAGTGGCAGATTTGCCAGCTCCTAAAACAAGTATACTATTCATAAGTTATTTTACGCTTAAAATCACCTGTAGATGTTTATTCTTGATTTAAATTTACTAATTTTACAAATTAACGTGAAAGTATGGTATTAATTTATTGCAAATCAATAACAAACAGATTAAAATACGCTTGTGAAATTGTATTTAAAACAATTTTGCTTACTGAATATAAAATCACTGAAGATGTAAATCTATTTCAAAGCCACAATGGTCCCAAAATTAGTTATGGTAATGGACTAAATGTTTCGGCAGATTTGCACATTGAAGCTGTTAAATTATTGTTTGAAAATACCATCACGAAGCAGTCTTATGACAGTATAGATGTTCTGGATTACAAAGCTATTTTTCCAGTAACCAACGGAGACTTGCCTTATGATATTTTTGCAAATGCATTCTATTTAGTTTCTAGATATGAAGAATATCTGCCTACAATACTTGATAACCACAAAAGATACAAACCAGAAAGTAGCGTAGCCTTTCAAAAAAATTTTTTAAAGTTGCCTGTGGTAAACATGATGGCCTTGCATTTAAAAGATTTAATACTAGCCAAACATCCAGAATATTATTTTAAGCCAATTCCGTATACCTTTGTTCCAGGTATAGATATTGATAATGCGTTTGCTTACAAGCATAAAGGGTTTTTACGTTCTTTTGTATCTTTTTCTAACTTACTTGTTAAGTTCAAATTTAAAAAGTTTGTGAACAGGGCAAAAGTGGTATTAGGTTTTGCACCAGATCCTTATGATTCCTACGACAAACAAAATAGTTTGCATGACCAATATAATGTAAGAGCGAAATATTTTTTCTTGCTTGGTGATTATAACTCATTTGATAAAAACATTAATTATAGAAACAAATATCTACAGGCGATTATCAAAAAGGTAAGTTTGAAACATGATGTTGGCATACACCCTTCGTACAATGCAAACTATTATGATAAGCGTGTAAACAAAGAAATAGATAGATTAAAAGGTATTTTGGGCGTAAATCAAATTACAGAATCTCGTCAGCATTACCTGAGATTGAAGTTTCCAGAAACGTATCAAAACTTAATAGTATGTGGTATTAAACATGATTATACCATGGGCTATTCTACTCAGTTGGGCTTTAGGGCAAGTATATGCACGCCGTTTCCGTTTTACGATATCAGCAAAGAGACGCAAACAGAACTTATAGTCCATCCTTTTGTAGCGATGGATGCTACCTTTAAATATTTCTTAAAAATACGTGCGAGTGAAGTAGTATACCACATCAAACCTATGTACGAAATTGTGCAAAAAGTAGGAGGAGAAATGGGGGTAGTGTTTCATAATGAGTCTATTGGGAGCCATAAAAACTGGAAAAACTGGCACAGTACGTATGAAAATGTACTAAGAATGTGTGTTAAATAATTTAAGTAATGAGATCAGGTGTAGTAGCGGTGTTTTCAGTAGCGATGCTCAAATTTCTATTTGCGTATCCGGTTGCTATTCAGCAAAATTTAAGTTTGCCAATGGCTATTATGGCGAGCAGTGCCGGCATGATGACTACCGTTTGCATCATTACGTTTTTTAGTAAACAAATTAAAGCGTTTTTCTATAAAATATATTTCAATAAAAGAAATAAGTTTACCAAATCTAACAGAACTATCATAAAAATATATAGTAAATTTGGTTTATGGGGAATTGCTTTTGCCACTCCGCCCTTGCTTACTCCCATAGGTGGCACATTGGTGGCTGTAACTAGAGGAGAAAAACCAGCCAAAATACTCCTAGTTATGTTGGTGTCTTCACTAGTATGGGGAATAGGTTTTGGAATATTTACTTATTTTTTAAAAGGAACTATTTGGTCTTTTTTGGGTTGGTCTTAATAATTATTTCAAAGATATGTTATCAAATTTCGGAATTGTACTCATTTTTATTGCCACAATCGTAATATTTTTATTGGCTACATTTATGGTCAATGGATTTTTAAGTACGCCCAATCCTTATGAAGTTAAAAACAGTATTTATGAAAGTGGGGAACAAAGTATAGGAGGTTTAAAAAGTACTTTTAATTCTAAGTATTACGTTATAGGCTTGGCATTTTTATTGTTTGAAGTGGAACTGATTTTGTTGTTTCCTTGGGCTATGGTATATAACGAACCCAAAGTGTTGTCGGCAGTAGGTAAGCCTTGGTTTTGGTTGGCTATGGGTGAATTGCTTGTATTTGTGGCTTTACTTGCTTTGGGGCTAATGTATATTTGGAAAAAAGGATATTTTGAATGGGGTTATAGAAAACAAAAACCAGATGTAAGCATTCCAGATATTTACAAACAATTTAATTTAAAAGAATCTAATAGAAATTCTCAATCATAATTAATTTTAAAAATTAATTTTTTCATAGTGCTTGCATCCTTAAAAATACAAAATTACGCATTAATTAAGAATCTAGAAGTTTCGCTAGATGCTAAACTCAATATAATCACGGGTGAAACTGGTGCCGGTAAATCTATCATTTTGGGAGCTATAGGTTTGCTCAAAGGCCTGAGAGCAGATACCAAAGCACTTCTCAATCAGGAAGATAAATGTGTGATTGAAGCAGAATTTGATGTTCATAAACTTAATCTTGAAGAGCTATTTCTAACAAATGACGTTCCTTATGAAAACGAATGTATCATAAGACGTGAAATTGCTCCATCTGGTAGGTCAAGAGCTTTCATAAACGACAGCCCCGTAACTCTTGATGTCCTTTTGAATATTAGTACTGCCTTAATAGATGTACATTCTCAGCATGATACTTTATTACTTGAAAATTCAACGTATCAAATTGAGTTTATAGATGCATTTGCACAGAATAGTCATCTAAAAAATAAATATTCGCAAGTTTATAAAGAATACTCTTCACTCAAAAAAGAACTTAAAACTCTTGAAGAACAAAGTAATACCTTGTCTAAATCTAATGATTACGACACTTTTTTACTTAAAGAATTGTTAGAAGCAAAACTTCAAGAATCTGAAGATGAAACTCTTAAGAAAGAGTTGAACATTATTGAAAATACAGAGGAGATTAAAACTAAAATTCAGCAAGTTTTAAATTATTTTACCGAACCACAATATGGAGTTTTGTCTTCTTTAAAATCTTCGGCGGGCTTGCTCGACAAGGTTTCGGCATTTCAAACAGCATTAGAATCGCTCAAACAAAGGACATATTCTTCTTTGGAAGAATTAAAAGATGTCTGTTCTGAATTGGAAGATATTCAGGAACAAACAGAGTATGATCCAGAAAGGGCTATCTTAATAAGAGAACGATTAGATCTCATTTATTCTTTACAAGCAAAACACAAAGTTAATACTGTAGCTGAGCTTTTAAATATAGCTCAATCTCTTGAAAATAAGCTAGGTAACTTCGAAAATTTTGACGAGAAGCTGCAAAAACTTAAACAACAATTTTCGGCATCAGAATCAGAATTAAAAACACTTGGGGCACAACTTTCAGAAAGTAGACTGGCACAGTTTCAACTATTACGAGACAATCTCATTCAGATTCTTCAAGATTTGTCTATTCCCAATGCGGATTTGGTTTTTGAACATAAACTATTAACGGAGCCTCAAAAAAATGGATTCGACGCTGTAGATATTTTATTTACTGCCAACAAAGGTTTTAAACCACAAAAGTTGAAAAATGTAGCTTCTGGAGGTGAATTTTCAAGATTAATGTTGGCAATCAAATATATTTTGGCTTCCAAAAAATCATTACCAACACTTATTTTTGATGAGATAGATACAGGAGTTTCTGGAGATGTGGCCTTAAAAATGGCTCAACTAATGAAAGGCATGTCTCGGTCGCACCAAGTTATCACAATCACTCATTTGCCGCAAATTGCTAGTTTTGGAGAAAAACATTTGTTTGTTTACAAAGATCATTCTAGCGAAACAAGCACAAGTAATATGCGTGTTCTGGATGCACACGAAAGAGTACAACACATAGCAGAAATGATAGGTGGTAAAGAACCTACTGCTTTAGCGGTAGCCAATGCAAAAGAAATGCTAAACCAAAACAATTATTAAAAAGATACTTTCACATATTATTTCAGGGGTAATGCATCCATTTTTGATGCCGACTTACTTGTACATTTTGTGCATTCAAGTCTTTTTTACTGCTAATTACAATTTCGGTTGGATGTTCACGTTGGTGTTTCTTAGTCAAATATTAATTTCAACCGCTTTATTACCAGCAGTTTCAGTTTATATTTTTGCAAAGTATGGCATCATAAGTAGTGTACATCTTATTGAAAGAAAAGATCGACTTTTCCCAAATATAGCTACCACCATTACTTATTTTATGAGTTTCGCCATGCTCAAATACATTTCACACGCTGGTGTCATGTTGGTGTTGCCTATGTTATATATGGCAATAACACTTTTGGTATTTACGTTCATAAGTTTGTTTTGGAAAATAAGTGCACATGCAACAGCCGCTGGAGGGGTTTTAGGATATTGGATGTTTTTACAATTACTCATGCCTAGTACTATTGGTTTTTATGCCTTAATGTTGTTTATTGTTTTGGTAGGAGGCCTACTTTCTGCCAGATTATATCTTGGAAGACATACTCCCGCACAAGTCTATGCCGGTTTGCTGATGGGTATAGCTATTGCTTCAGGAGGTCTGTATCTTTATTTTAGATAATTTTTTCTTACACAATTAATAAAATTTTGTTTTTACTATAAATCCCACTTAATTTGCGGGTTCATAACAAAATTAAATAAACTTATTACAATGGGTTTAATAGGTAACATTAGAAAAAGAAGAATATTATTATTTTCTGTCCTCATGCTGGCAATCAGTTTGTTTGTGATTGCAATGAAATTTGAAAACGGTGGCGGTGCTCAAAAGGCATACGTTGGAGAAGTAAATGGTAAAGAAATAGACTACGCTGTGTACAACAGTAAAGTAGAAAATCAAATTAATCAAGCTCAGAACAACGCTGCACAACAAGGCAGAACTTTACAAGAGTACGAAATAAACCAAATAAAGTCTGGTGTATGGCAACAAATTGTAACTGAAAACACGGTGCTTCAAGAAGCTAAAAAAATAGGCTTGATGGTTACAAATGCTGAACTTATAGATATGGTTCAAGGCAATAATGTGGTGGATCAAATCAAACAAAGCTTTTCTGATCCTAACACCGGAGTTTTTGATAGAACAAAAGTTATTCAGTTCTTGCAGAATATAGCAAAAGCAGATCCTAATAATCAAGAAGCTAAAGCTATGAAAGACAATTGGATGAACTTCGAAAAAGAACTTCCAAATTTTCGCTTACAAGAAAAATATACAGAATTATTCACAAAGTCTGCTTATGTAACTAAAGCAGAACTTGAAAGAATGAATTTTGCAAAAAACACTAAGGCGGTAGCAAAGTATGTTTTCATACCTTATTTTTCTATTCAAGATACTACGGTAAAAGCTTCTGACGAAGAATTGGTTAAATATTTTGAAAGTCATAAAAAACAATTTACACCTCAAGATGATCAAGCATATATTGATTTTGTAAATTTTGCTTATAAAGCTTCTAAAGAAGATACGGCTAAAGTATATGCAGAAATCACAAACTTGGCCGTTGCATTTCAAAATGCAAGCAACGATACATCATTTGTAAACATTAATTCAAGTTCATCAGCAAATATCAGTGCAGTGAAGCCGTCTGAGTTGCCTTTGGGTCTTACAAGAAATGTACCAGCTCCAGAACAAGGAAAAGTGTATGGTCCTTATTTAGAATACGAAAACTACAAATTGTACAAATTAGGTCCATTGAAACAAGATGAGTTATTCTCGATAAAAGCTAGCCATATTTTGTTCCAAGCTAAAGGTAATACGGCAGCAGATACAGCAGAAGCATTGGTACGTTGTACAGAAGTTTTGAACAGAATCAAAAAAGGTGAGTCTTTTGAAGCTTTAGCAAAAGAATTTGGCACTGACGGTACTAAAGATAAAGGTGGTGATTTGGGTATGTTCCAAGAGAATCAAATGGTAAAAGAATTTAACGATGCGGTGTTCAGTAAAGGCTCTGTTGGCTTATTAAATGAACCAGTGAAAACTCAGTTTGGATATCACATTATCAAAATTACTGAACCTAAACATAAAGACACCAAACGTATTGTTTATACGCTTGAAAAAAGTTTGAAACCAAGTACACAAACTAAAGATAGAATGGTTGTGCTTGCTGCCGATTTCAAGAAATCATTAGAAGGTACTACTATTGACGAAGTTCTTAAAAAACCTCAGTTTGCAGGATATGTAAAAACAGCCAATATTCAAGTAAGTAAATTAAACGGATATATTGGTGGGTTAAGTAATGCAGAATCAATAGTACGTTGGGCGTATTCTGATGCTAAAATTGGTGAATCTGCTGATTTTCAATTGCCTTCTGGTAAAGTAGTAGCGGTATTGTCTAAATTTAAGAAAAAAGGTGAAGCTAAATTTGAAGACGTGAGAGAGGAGATTATACCTCTTGCTAAAAACTCTCTGAAAGGCGATATGATTTTGGCTAAAATTAAACAACTTAAATCAAATACTCTAGAAGAGTTAGTGAATGGTTATGGAGTTCAAGCGGTATTAAGACCACAAGATACTTTAAGTTTTGATAATCCTTATCTTGCGGGTTCTGGAAACGAACCTGAGCTAGTAGGTAAGCTTTTTGGAACTAAACCAGGCAAGAAAATTGAAGCTTCTAAAGGTGAAGGTGGTGTTTTAATTGGGGAAAAAATTGCTGATATGCCAGCACAGCCAGTTGCTGATTATTCAACATACAGACAACAAGCGAAACAAAATGCTTATTACAAAAATATGAGTGGTATTCAAGGAGCTCTGTCAGAACTTTTAGGAGTTGAAGACAAGAGATATTTGTTTTATTAATCATAATTTTAAAATATAAACTAAGGCGAAACAGAAATGTTTCGCCTTTTTTATTATATTGATTAAAAAATCTTATGACTTTAGAAGACTTGAAATATCCGATTGGTAAATATGAAAAACCAGACCAAATCACGGAACAACAATTGAAATTATATATTGCAGATATACAAGATTTTCCAGCAAAACTTGAGACTGCGGTTGGGTTATTAACCGATGAGCAATTAAATACTCCGTATCGTCCTCAAGGTTGGACCATTAGGCAAGTGGTGCATCACTGTGCAGATAGCCATATGAATAGTTTGATACGTTTTAAGTTAGCACTTACAGAAGACAAGCCTGTTATTAAGCCTTATTTTGAAGACCGTTGGGCAGAGTTAACAGATTCGCAAAATTACCCAATTGAGCCATCTTTAGTTCTTCTCAAATCTTTACATGCCAGATGGACACATTTATTAATAGGTCTTAATGAATCTCAATTTGAAAGAAAATTTATACATCCAGAACATGGAAAAGAATTTTCTTTAAAAGAAAACACAGGTATTTATGCTTGGCACGGGAAACATCATTTGGCTCAAATTATATCATTAGTTAAAAGAATGAATTGGTAATATTGCTTCTGTATTATTTAAATTTCAAAACTTAATATTTAATGAAATCAAATAATTTTAATATTCCTGAAAATTCAATTTTGAATAGCTTTTCACAAAAGTATAATTATGTGGATAGTTACTCTGGTTATATTAGATCCAACTTTTATTCTATAGAAGACATCGGAAAAGCTTTTTTTACTAGTGCTCCCACATGGGTTGATAAATTATTTGAATTCAGGAATAAACTAGTATCTTTTTGGGGTTTGAAAACTAGTGGAAATGTCAGTAATAGGTCTCAACTGTTGCAAGATTTTAGATGTGAACCTGGGGAGCAACTGGGTTTGTTTAAAGTTTATTCAAAAACTCCTCATGAAGTTATTTTTGGTCAAGATGATAAACACTTAGACTTTCGTGTTTCTTTACTGAAAACCGATAATAATATATTATATCTGACTACTGTAGTACAATTTCATAATTGGTTTGGTAAATTCTATTTTATACCTGTTAAATTTTTCCATAAACTAATCTCTCCCATTATGTTGAAAAGTATTATAAATAAATTAGAAATAAATTAATTGTAAGTTTTGTCCTCGTTTGACTGGCTTAATCGTTATTACTTAAAATATAATTCAATATGAAAGAATACGTTTTAATTTTTAGAAACAGTGTAAATCCAGAACAAAAACCAACTCAAGAACAAGTTCAAAAAATAATGACAGATTGGATGAACTGGATGGGAAGTATAGCTGCACAAAATCTACTTGCAGATAAAGGGAATAGACTCTCTATGACTGATGCTAAAACTGTTCAGGCAAATGACATGGTAACAGATGGACCATTTACTGAAATAAAAGAGTTTATTAATGGTTACATAATTGTAAAAGCAAATCATGTAGATGATGCCGTAGCAATAGCTAAAAATTGTCCTATTTTACTGATCGGCGGAAATGTTGAAGTAAGAAAAGTAGTAACACCCGATGACAACAGCTAATGAAGAAATTCTCTTAAAGTTGTTTAAAGAAGAATATTCTAAAATGACGGCAGTTATATGCCGTCATTTTGGTGTTCAAAATATTCAATTTGCAGAAGATATTGTTAGCGATACCTTCCTAAAAGCCACAGAGTTGTGGCATAAAAATGGCTTGCCTCCAAATCCTACCGCTTGGCTATATGTTGTAGCACAAAACAAAGTAAAAGATCTGCTCAAACATGATAAAGTAAAATCTAGACAAATTATAGAACAAGAAAATACACAACAGTTAAGTCTAGATGTTCCTTTTAGTTTTGAAGCTTATCATTTTGAAGATAGTCAATTGTTGATGTTTTTTGTTCTTTGTAGTCCTATGAATTCTATAGAATCTCAAATATGTTTGGCTTTGCAGATACTATGTGGCTTCACTTTACAAGAAATTGCTAATGCGTTCATGTGCCCAGTTGAAACCATCAAAAAAAGACTTGTAAGAGCAAAAAAAAAATTACGAGATGATAATTTTCAAATTAAAATTCTAAATACAAACGAACTGTCTCAAAGATTACCAAGTGTATTAAAGACATTATATTTATTTTATAATGAAGGATATTTTTCAAAAACTAACGAAAATATCATTAGAAAAGAATTGTGTGGAGAAGCAATGAGACTAACACACATGCTTTTAAATAATACTTCTACAAATACTTCCCTTACAAAAGCACTAATGTCTTTAATGTGTTTTCAAAGTTCAAGATTTGATGCAAGAACTAGTACTGACGGTGTTTCTGTTTTGTTTGACCAACAAAATCAGGGTGATTGGAATCAGGAATTAATACATTTAGGCAATTATTATTTGATAGAGGCCTGTAGTATTTTCCAAACTTCTACTTATCACTTAGAAGCAAGTATTGCATATTGGCACACACAGACAAATCATCCAAATAAGTGGTCAAATATTCTACAGCTCTATAATCAATTATTGATAATGGAATATACTCCATTTACTGCTTTAAATAGAACTTTTGCTTTTGCAAAAGTTTATGGATATGAATCAGCTATAATTGAAGCAAATAAACTTAAGTTGGAGCAAAATATATATTTTCATAGTTTGTTAGGTTATCTCTATTCTAAACATGATATATATACATCTATTTATCATTATGAAAAAGCTATATCTCTTTCTCGATCTTCAATTGAGAAATCAACACTTTTAGCAGAACTTAATAAGTTGAAAGATAAATTGTAAACCCATTTCGAGTTGATTCGTAAAGATAAATGTCTTATATTTGTAGACAAATGTCTTAAATGCTAATGTTATGGATACATTAATTTCCAAAATAGAAGTAAAGCTGAATCATGAAATAGCTACTTTCTTTCAGAAAAGTACATTTAACGTCTATCCGATAGAAAACGGAAGTTTAATAACTTATGAGAGTTTTCTTAATGATAAAATGCTCATTATTGCGGCCATCAGAGCTGGAATTCCCTATTCTTTATTTGTATTGATACAAGACTATACTCCATTTACAGAAACAGATTGGGCTAATTTTTTAGATATTTCAACCAAATCATTGCAGCGATACAAGACTACTTCGGATCATCATTTTAAACCTATTCATTCTGAAAAAATTATTGAAATGGCAGAAGTTACAAAGGTAGGTTTGGATGTTTTTGGTAATATGGATAAACTAAGACTTTGGCTGAATACTCCCAATTATGCTTTGGGAAATCTTAAGCCCATTGAACTTTTGAAAGATTCTTACGGAAAAGAATTGGTCATAAGTGAACTCATTCGTATAGAACATGGCATCTTAGTGTAATGAAAGTATTTAGGCTCGCAAGAGAAAAATTTGCAACCTCGCTTTCTGGAAAAGGTGCTGCTTTAAAAGGCGCAAGATGGAATTCTGTAGGAATAGAACTCATATATACAGCCATGAATAGATCATTAGCTATGGCAGAAGTAGCTGTACATTTTACTTTGGCCACTTTGCCAGAAGATTATATGATGATCACCATAGACATTCCAGATGATATTCCGATTAAGAAACATAGTATTGAAGAATTACCACTTAATTGGAAAGATTTTCCACATCCAAAATCAACGCAACGTTTTGGAGATGAGTTTGTTCACGAAAATAAATTTGTTGGTCTTATGATTCCTTCGGTTGTTACTCAAGGTGATTATAACTTATTACTGAATCCATATCATATTGATTTTCATAAAATTACAATCAATCAAATTGAAAAATTTCCATTTGATAAGAGAATTTTTTCTTAAACATATACTATAGAAATTGTTGTAGTATTCAAAAGTTCTATTTTTTAGGTCTATAGTATGTAACTTAAAATAGATAAATTTGTAACAATAAATATTCCTTTTGTGATGATCTGTCAATTATTTACATTTTGTTTCAAAATTACCTTGATTTTTAATGGATAGATCAATTGAGATTTTTAAGAAATATGTTCCAGAAAATGCGGTGAGTTATTGTTATAATTTATGGCAGGAGCATAAGTTTTACTTTAAAATAACCCAGCCACGACAAAGTAAATTTGGCGATTTTAGATACATTCCATCTACTCAAACAATACAAATTACCGTAAATGGAGATTTGAATCCTTATGCGTTTTTAGTTACATATTTACATGAAGTTGCACATCTTCTAACTTTTAAAAAGTATAAAAATAGCGTATCACCACATGGAAAAGAATGGAAAAATCAGTTCAAAACTCTTCTAATGCCGATGCTTTCTAAAGATGTTTTTCCTTTGGGTATACTCATTAACTTAGAACAATATGCTCAAAATCCTAAAGCGAGTACTTGCTCAGATCATGAATTATTAGAAAGTTTGCATCAATTTAATAAGATTATTTCAAAAGATCCTTCTCAAGTATTATTGAAAAACCTAAATCAAGGAAATAAGTTTGAATTTAATAATGAACACTATGAGATAGAAAAAAAAATGCGTAGCAGAGTTCTTTGTACAAACTTAGCTACGCATAGAAAATATTATATTTCTTTTATGGCAATTGTAAAACCTATCTTTTAAATTCTGGACAATGCGTATAAAGAAAATCAAAACCAGCCTCTTCAATATATGAAACTATGTCACCTCTTTGTTCAGACATGTTTCTGTAAGATTCTCTAAGTTTACTTTGAGCAGCTCTCAATCTTTGTTCTTGTTGTTTATTATTATTGTCAACTTTTGTGTTCTTTTTGTTTTTGGCATTTTCTAGTCTTTTCTTTTCGACATTAGCCATGTATTGTGTATAAAACGTAAAATTGTCAAAATACTGATTTCTTAAATATTTGAAATATTCTTTAACTGCAAATGAAAAAGTCCCATCTCCTTCAAATACTCCTAAAGTATTTACTGTGTCTTCTGCATAAAACATTTTATTAGCAAAGTTTTTGAATTGTTCGGTGTGTATAGTATCATCCTTAGCACGAATTCTGTTACCTGTTACATTTTTTGTTTTACCTGTTGATTTTTCATTTATAATACTATCTTGTTCGAAGTCAAAAACGTGGTAAAACTGTAAAAGCATTTTGTTATGGTAAGTAATCACTTTATCGTTTTTGAGAACTTTTTTGTGTAATTCGTCAAAATCTTTATCAAGTTTTATTTTATGTTTTCTAGAATAGCTTTTATTGAGTTCGTACAAACTTGATTCAGCTTTCATTAGTTCATGATCCGCATCGTTTAATGCACTAATAAATTGAAATAACTCAGAGTGAGACATTTCTTTTAAATTCATTCGGTGAGTAATTGCTAAATTGTATTGAGTGTTTACTAATACCTTAGCTTTATTGTAAAAACTTTTGATGCTATCTAGGTGTGTAGAATCCATTATGTCTTTTAAACTACTTAATCGCACAATTTCATCATCAATATCTTTGTCTAAAAGTACTTTTCTTTTAGAAATTTCTTCTTTCTTTTGGTCAAAATCACCGATATGGTCACTGAAGTACACCATTTGGCCAATAAGTTTGATATGGTACTTTAATGTTGATTCAATATATTCTTGATGGTCATCTTTTATTTGATCAGCAGATTTTTTTTTGATGTTCAGTTTTTTACTTACGCCACCATGTGCTTGAGAGAAAATCAATTGAGTATTAAGTAAAAATATATATAATATAAATTTAAAAGCAGCTTTCATTGGATAATTATTAAAATCAAACTGTACAATATTAACATTTTTATAAAAAAAAAGCAAGATATTACATCTTGCCTTTTCAATTAATTATGCCATTGCTAATTCTTCTTTGAATAATCCTTCATTTAAGGCATTCAAAGCTTCGTTTTTATGTTCATTTTTTACAAGTAATGTAGTGTTAAATTTACTACCACCGTATGAAATCATTCTCATAGGAACTTCTCTCATGGCAGTAAATATATCTAAAACCACACCAGTACTGTCTGCTGAGAAATCTCCAACTATACAAATTATAGTCTGATTTTTGTCAACTTCTACAGTACCAATTTGCTCTAATTCTGCAATTATTTTATCTACATTCTTGTCTTCATCTATAGTCATTGATAAAGCAACTTCAGAAGTTGTGATTACGTCAATGGCTGTTTTATATTTTTCAAATACAGAAAATACTTTACTTAAAAAACCGTAAGCATTCAACATTCTACCAGATTTGATTTTAATCGCCGTAATACCGTCTTTAGCGGCAATTGCAGTTATTCTTCTGCCCGAATTGTTGTTTGCGGAAATTAGAGTGCCTTTTTCTTTTGGTTGCATTGTGTTTAACAATCTTACTGGTACACCTCTTTCCATAGTAGGACGAATACAAGTAGGATGTAAAATTTTTGCTCCAAAATATGCTAGTTCAGCTGCTTCTTCAAAACATAATTCTCTTATAGGGAATGTCTTACGAACTATTCTAGGGTCATTATTGTGCATTCCGTCAATGTCCGTCCATATCTGAACTTCTTCTGATCTCAATGCCGCACCAATCAATGTTGCTGTATAGTCGCTTCCGCCTCTTTTTAAATTATCAATTTTGCCTTGAGGGTTTAAAGCAATGTAACCTTGAGTTACGAAATATTTACAATCAGAATTGTTTTTTAATATTTCAGATAATGCTGACTCTATTTTAGACAACACTGGTTCATCGTCTTCATCAATACTCATGAAGTCTAATGCCGGTAGAAGCACATTTTTTCTGCCAATTTCTGTTAAAAATTGACTAAACATTTTAGTTGAAATAAGTTCACCTTGTGCTAGTAAAACTTTTTTCTCATCATCACCTACATTTTGAGCAAACAAAGACTTGATAAGGTCGAAATGTTCGGTAATAATTGCAGTACCAGCTGCTTTTCCAGCATCTGAAGTATATAGATTTGCAACGAAATCTGTATATACGGGCCAAAGTTTATCTACTACTGCTTGAGCAGCAGCTTTATCACCTTTTGAAAGTTGTTCCCCTATTTCTACAAGTGCATTTGTTGTGCCACTTACAGCCGATAATACCACGATCTTAGCTTCGCCATCGTTGGTGATTTCAGCTATAGATTTCATTCTTTCAGGTTTACCTACAGAGGTGCCTCCGAACTTCAATATTTTCATAACTCTAAATTTTACTTTGAAAAATGGGTGCAAAAATAATAATATTATTATAATTTATAAATAAAATCTAATTAATATAACTGTAAATGTGTAAGTTGTATGTCTTTAATACTTAATTATCGGTTGTTGAGTAGATTTTTCTCAATACAAGATTCTATTTCTTTGTTGCTATACTGATAGTTGTTAGTAAAAAATGTGTAGGTTTCTTTGTTTTGTAATCCTACTTCCAAGTAAAATAAATCAAATTTCATTTTACCTTCTTGTTTAAATTTTTGTATAGATTTTACATAATCTATTTGATGGCTAGGGATGAGTTTTTGGTTTGTTAAAATCCCTTCTGAATTGATTTCCAGTATTTTATGTTCCTTTCCTGATGTGTAGCTGTGTATGGCTAAAATTACTAAATCTATTCCAATAGCCAATCCTAAACCTAATTTCCAACTATTAGTGAAAAGTATGTAAATGATAATCATTGATACCGCCGTACCTACCAATAAGAATATGTATAAATATAAATGCGATTGTTCAGAAACTTTTAAATACAACATAATTTCAGGTTTTGAGACTATTACGAGAAAACTAAAGTATTTGTTACCAATTAATTAATAAAAAAATGTTATGAAATTTAATGAAAATATAGTAGTTTTGTAGCCCTTTTAATGTAAAGGGCTTGGGCAACCAAGATATTGTTTCACAAAAAATGGCTTACTCCGAGCCGTAAATCTAGGAGGAAATATAATGTCAAATTCACCAATAGCAGACTTCAACTGGGAAGTTGCAGAACGTAAGGGTATCAAAGGCGGTTACAGCAAAGCTGACAGAGAAGCTCTTGAAAAAATGTATGACGCTACTCTTTTTGCTTCTAAGCAAAATGAAGTAGTAGTGGGTATTGTAGTAGGTATCAACGAAAGAGATGTGGTTGTAAACCTTGGTTTGAAATCAGATGGTTTAGTTCCACTTTCAGAATTTAGAGATTTGCCAGATCTTAAAATTGGTGATCAAGTTGAAATTTATGTAGAGTCTCAAGAAGACAAAAGCGGTCAGCTAATGGTTTCTCGTAAAAAAGCGAGAATTGTTAGTGCTTGGGGTAATATACAAAAAGCTCTTGATGACGATACAATCATTGAAGGTTACGTTAAGAGAAGAACTAAAGGTGGTCTTATTGTAGACGTTTACGGTGTAGAGGCATTCTTACCTGGTTCTCAAATAGACGTTAAACCTATTCGTGATTTCGATATTTACGTTGGAAAGAAAATGGAAGTAAAAGTTGTGAAAATCAACAACACTAACGACAACGTAGTAGTATCTCACAAAGTATTAATTGAAAAAGATATTGAACAACAAAAATCAGTAATCTTGAACAACCTTGAGAAAGGTCAAGTACTTGAAGGTGTTATCAAAAATATGACTAATTTCGGTGTGTTCATCGATCTTGGTGGTGTTGATGGTTTACTTCACATTACTGATATTTCTTGGGCTCGTATCAATCATCCAGAAGAAGTACTTAAACTTGACGATAAAGTACAAGTTGTAGTTCTTGATTTTGATGAAGATAAGAAGAAAATTTCTTTGGGTATGAAGCAATTAACTTCACATCCTTGGGATAAACTTCCTGCTGAAATCGAAGTTGGTTCTAAAGTAAAAGGTAAAATCGTTAATGTTGCAGATTACGGTGCATTCTTAGAAATCGTATCAGGTGTTGAAGGTTTGATCCACGTTTCTGAAATTTCTTGGTCTCAACATTTGAGAAATCCTCAAGATTTCTTCAAAGTTGGTGATGAAATAGAAGCTGTAGTTCTTACTTTAGACAGAGACGAAAGAAGAATGTCTCTTGGTATCAAGCAATTAACTGAAGATCCATGGTCTAAGCAAGATGTTCTTACAAAATATGCTGTAGGTACTAAACATACAGGTGTTGTAAGAAACCTTACTAACTTTGGTCTATTCTTAGAACTTGAAGAAGGTATCGATGGTCTTGTTCACGTTTCTGACTTGTCTTGGACTAAGAAAGTGAAACACCCTTCAGATTTCATCAAAGTTGGTGAGAAATTAGAAGTTAAAGTTCTTGAATTAGATACTGAAAACAGAAGATTAGCTTTAGGTCATAAGCAATTAGAAGAAAACCCTTGGGATACTTTTGAAGGTATCTTCACTGTAGGTTCTGTACATAATGGTACAGTAATTACTAAAAATGACAAAGGTGCTGAAATCGAACTTTCTTATGGTATTACTGGTTTTGCAACTGCTAAAAACCTAGCAAAAGAAAACGGTGGTTCTGTAGAAGTAGGTGAAACTGTTGAGTTCAAAGTATTAGAATTCAACAAAGAAGAGAGAAAAATCGCTTTATCTCACTCTAAAGTAGGTGTTGCTGAAGAGCCTAAAAAAGAGAAAAAAGCTGTATCAGGTAAAAAAGATGTTAAATCTGATAAAGTAAGTACTCCTATCGAAAAAACAACTCTTGGTGATATTGCAGAACTTTCAGCATTGAAAGACGCAATGAACAAAGCTGAAAAGAAAAAATAATTTTTCTTAGATAGATTCACAAGAAACTCCTCAGAAATGAGGAGTTTTTTTTATGACAATTTTTTAGCAGCATTCCAATATGCATCCATTTCCTCTAAAGTCATTTTAGATAAATCTTTGCCATCTATTTTGCTTTGTTCTTCTAAGTAGTTAAATCTCTTAATGAATTTTTTATTGGTTTTTTCTAAAGCATCTTCAGGGTTAATGTTTAAAAACCGAGCATAGTTGATAAGTGAAAATAATACATCTCCAAACTCCCCTTCTAATTTTTCTTGATCTATAGCAGTTTTTGTTTTTTCTACCTGTAGTTCAGCTAATTCTTCTTCAACTTTTTCCCAAACTTGAGTTGCATTATCCCAATCAAAACCTACGGCTCTGGCTTTTTCTTGAATCCTGATAGCTTTTACTAAAGCAGGCATAGATTTAGGAACACCAGACAATACGGTTTTTTTGCTGCCTTTTTCATTTAATTTTATTTGTTCCCAGTTTCTTTTTACATCTTCTTCGTTCTGTACATTTACATCGCCGTAAATATGCGGATGTCTTCTGATGAGTTTGTCGCAAACGGTGTTAATGACATCGTTGATGTTAAAAAGTTCAGTTTCAGAAGCTATTTTTGAATAAAAGACGATGTGTAATAACAAATCTCCCAATTCGCCTTTAATACCAGAATAGTCCGAATCAATAATGGCATCAGACAATTCAAAAGTTTCTTCTATTGTCAAATATCTTAAACTCTCTATAGTTTGTTTTTGATCCCAGGGACAACCAGCTCGCAATTCATCCATTATTTTGAGCAATCTACCTAAAGCATTATTGTCGTAATCTGTCATCTTATCCAAGTTTTATTTTTTATATTAAATCTTAAAATTTTATATTGCGTACTTATAGTGAATTTTTAAAATTATAAGCTAATATATAAGTTAATAGATTCTTCTCTACGTTATGAAGCTAAAATATTTAATTACCATTTTGGTATTGCCTCTAGTTTTGTTTTGTCAAAATAATACCAATTCATTAATTGATAATTTTGACGCTGATTCCAGATGGGAAACCTTTGAAGATGAAGAAGGGACAGGAAGTATTGAAAACGGTATGTACACATTAATTTCTCATCTAGATGATGGATTTCCTCATTCTGTTGAAGACCCCTATATAGATTGGACCAAAGATTTTAGTATTGAAATGGCTTATCAGCAAAAATCTTTTTCATTTCAGAATATCTCAGGACTTATTTGGGCAAAAGAGAAGAACACATTCAATGGTTTTTTCTTGCGAACAAGTGGATTTTACGAAATCATTACGATTGATGAAAATAATGTTCATAAAAAAATTAAAGATTGGACGAAATCAGATGCTGTAAAAACCGCCAATCATACCAATAAATTACGAGTAGATAAAAAAGGTGGCGAATACTGTTTCTATATCAACGATAAATTGGTACATAAAGCCGCTTCAAATTTGTTTTATGCGGAACGTAATTATATGGGTTTCATAGTGGAATCTAAAAATGAAATAGAAGTAGATTATTTTAAGTTTTTACAAGATGTAAAAATAAATGTAGCGAGTGACGCTCATATTCCTAAAAAACGAAAAAATCTGGGATTAAATGTAAACACAAGAGGAACTGAAATAAACCCCATAGTAAGTGCTGACGGGAAAACGCTGTACTATGTAATGGATGAAAATCATGCAAACGTAGGCGGAATAGGTCAAGATGCATGGGTAAGTACCAGAATTACAGATAGTACTTGGGGGAAAGGAACGAACTTGGGCGCACCTATAAATAATATTGGAAACAATGGGGTAATCTCTGTATCGCCAGATAATAACACCATATATGTAACAGGTGTGTATTCAAAAAAAGGAGAAGCAAAAAAAGGGGTAGGTTTTTCATACTCTAAAAAAACCACCAATGGTTGGGCTATACCTAAACCAATCAATATTAAAGACTTCTACAATATTTCTGAATTTCAAGAGGCTTGTTTTGCTCCAAACAACAAAACAATGATTTTTACTGCTCAAAGAAAAGATAGTTATGGTGGTAATGATTTATATGTAAGTTTTATGATAGACAAAGAACATTGGTCTGCACCGTTAAACATGGGAAGAGTTTTAAATACTAAACTGGATGAAGTTTCTCCATTCATAGCGGCTGACGGTAAAACATTATATTTCAGTTCTCAAGGTCGAGCAGGATACGGAGATGAAGATATTTTTGTAAGTAAAAGACTTGACGAATCTTGGACCAATTGGTCAGAACCTGTGAATTTGGGTCCTTCTATAAATTCTCCTGGTTTCGATGCTTATTTTACAGTTTCAGCAAAAGGCGATAAAGCTTTTTACAGTACAGATTTGGACTCGTATGGTGCGGAAGATATTTTACAGGTAGAACTTTCTAATGAAACTAAACCAGAACCAGTTGTAATTATAAAAGGAAGAGTATTAGATGCTAAAACTAAGCAACCTTTAGGTGCAGATATGACTTATGAAGAGTTACCAAAAGGTACTGACTTAGGAGACGCATCAAGTGATCCAAAAACTGGTGAATACAAAATTGTATTGCCTTACGGTAAAGCTTATGGAGTTTTTGTAGAGAAAGAAGGGTATTTGAGTCAAAATGAAAATTTTGATTTTACTCAAGTTACTGAATACGATGAAATTGAGAGAGATATCTTACTAACAAAGGTAGAAGTTGGGGAAAAGATGGTCATGAACAATATTTTCTTTGAACAAGGAACACCTAATATTTTGCCTAATTCGTATCCTGAGCTTGACAGATTAGTAGAAACACTAAAGAAAAGCCCCAAAATGGAAATCGAAGTTAGTGGACATACAGACAATGTGGGTAACCATGGGCTTAACTTAGCACTTTCTGAAAAACGTGCAGAAGTGATAGTTAAGTACTTGACAGATAAAGGTATCAAACCAGCCAGATTATCAAGCAAAGGTTATGGAGATACACAACCAATAGCAAGTAACCAGAAGGAAGAAACTAGAAAACTTAACCGTCGCGTTGAGATAAAAATTCTAAAGAAATAAATAACTATTCATATTAAATAATTTTTAAAAAATAAGAGTATTTGCAATATAATAATCGCAAATACTCTTATTTTTGCCTTTTATTGTATTAAAACAATTTCAAAGAAGATGAGAGTATTAAAATTTGGAGGTACTTCGGTGGGTTCTGTAGAAAATATACAAAAAACACTCGCAGTAATCAGCAATGCCCAAAAGAAACATGGAAGAATAGTAGTTGTATTTTCTGCCATGTCAGGTATTACCAATACATTACTAGAATCAGCTGCTTTAGCTGCTAAAAGTGATGAAAAATACAAAAATCTTATTAAAAACATTGAAAACAAACATTTTGATGTTATCAATCAACTTATAGAAGCCAAAAATCAAAGTAAAGCTATGGGGCAAGTTAAGATGCTTCTTAACGAACTTGAAGATTTGCTTCATGGAATTTATTTACTTAAAGAACTGTCTGACAGAACAAAAGACGTAGTTGTAAGTTTTGGTGAGAGACTTTCTACATACATTATTTCTGAAGTGGTGCGTCAGGAACAGCCAGATGTGAAATTTGTAGATGCTCGTACGCTCATAAAAACAGATTCTTCATTTACGAATGCAAAAGTAAATACGCACGCAACAGAGGCTAATGTGAAGGCATATTTTTCTGAAAATAAATCGCTTCAATTAGTAACAGGATTTATTGCATCTAACGATAAAAACGAAACTACAACTCTTGGTAGAGGAGGGTCGGACTATACGGCTGCTATTTTGGGTGCGGCTCTTGAGTGTGAAGAAATAGAAATCTGGACAGATGTGGATGGTATGTTGACAGCAGACCCAAGAGTAGTTAAAAATGCGTTTACACTTCCAAGTGTTTCGTATATAGAAGCTATGGAGTTGTCGCACTTTGGGGCTAAAGTAATATATCCGCCAACTTTATTGCCGGCATTTGCAAAGAATATTCCAATTTCTATTAAAAATACCTTTAATCCTTCTCATGATGGTACGTTAATAACGCATACATCTACTCAGAATAATTATACTATAAAAGGTATAACGTCTATAGCTGATGTGTCTCTTATAAATGTACAAGGTAGTGGTATGATGGGTGAGGCAGGATTTTCTGGTAGATTATTCACGGCTCTTGCTAAAAATAAAATCAATATTATTTTAATTACTCAGGCTTCTTCTGAATATTCAATAAGTTTTGCAGTTACTCCTTCCGATGCTAAAAAAACTAAAGCAATTCTTGAAGATGAATTTGAAAATGAATTTAAATCTGGCAAGTTGGATCCTTTGAGTATTGAAGCTGAAGTTTCTATTATTGCAATCATAGGGGAAAACATGAAACAGACTCCAGGTATTTCTGCGAAATTGTTTAATGCTCTTGGTAGAAATGGGATCAACGTGATTGCTATTGCTCAAGGTTCTTCAGAATACAATTTGTCTGTTGTAATTAAAAAAACAGATTTGTCAAAAGCATTGAATGCTTTACACGAAGGTTTTTTTGCGTCTGACTTGCACACATTAAATGTGTTTGTTGTAGGCTTGGGCCTTATTGGTAAAACACTTATCAAACAAATAGAAGCTCAAAATGCTTATTTAGCAAAAAATAAATCTATGGAAATAAACATAGTGGGTATTGCTAATAGCAAAAAAATGTTGTTAAAACCTGCTGGTATCAGTTTAAATAATTGGGAGAATGAATTAAATGAAACTGGAGAAGATTCTGATTTGAATCTATTCTTTGAAAAAATGCGTTCTTTAAACTTGCCAAATTCTATTTTTGTAGATAATACTTCTAACAAAGACATAGTTAAGTTTTATGAATCTACACTTAATGCAAGTATTTCTGTAGTTACACCTAACAAAGTAGCAAATTCTGGTTCTTATGAAAATTATAAGAAACTTCAGTATGCTGCTAAATTACATAACGTCCAGTTTTTATATGAAACTAATGTTGGAGCAGGCCTACCAATCATTGGTACATTAAAAGATTTACTGAACAGTGGTGACAGAATTATTAGAATAGAAGCGGTACTTTCTGGTACATTATCTTTTATTTTTAATTCATACAAAGCAGGAACAAGTTTTCATGATATTGTAAAAGATGCTAAAGCCAAAGGGTATACCGAACCGGACCCTAGAGATGATTTGAATGGTATGGACGTGGCTAGAAAAATTCTAATTTTAGCTAGAGATTCTGGTTATGAATTGGAACCTACTGATGTTGAAGTAGAGAATATTTTGCCACAAAACTGTTGCGATGCTAAAACTGTGGAGGAGTTTTTTGCAGAATTGAACAACTCAAATGATCATTTTGAAAAACGCAGAGCAGCGGCAGAAGCAGAGGGTAAAGTTTTAAGATTTATTGCTTCTTTAGAAAATGGCAAAGCTACAGTAACGTTGAAGGCGGTAGATGCGAACCATCCGTTTTATTCTATGCAAGGTAGTGACAATATTATTTCTTTCACTACGGATAGATATAAAGACAGACCATTGGTAGTAAAAGGTCCTGGTGCTGGTGCAGAAGTAACAGCTGCGGGCGTTTTTGCAGATATTATTAAAGTAGGAAGTATGATAAAATAAGCCCTCTGTTAAGAGAGCTTAAATTTTATTAATCGTAAATAAGCAAGTAAATGCTCCTTTATCAGATTTACAGATAGGGGAGCATTTTTTATTATTTTGGTTTTACAAGCCTCATTTGAAATAAAATTCCAATAGTTGTCGGCACAGTTTTTCATTGAAAAATGTTTCTGTGCTATCTTTTGAGCTTGGGTAGATAATTTGTTAAAATCAGAATCTTTAAAAGAGATTATAGCTGAAGTGGCTTCGTCTATATTTCCTATTTCAAATACTTTCAAAATTTGGCTAGTTTCTGAGTCTTTTTCCAAATCCTCTATTCCGCTTACTCTGCTGCTTACTATTCCGCAACCTTCAGCAAGAGCTTCCATAATTGCTACGGGGTAACCTTCATAAGCTGAGGGTAATACATAAATATGAGCATTTTTTAATACGTCTTGAATAAATGCTTTTTGTTGCCAGCCATGAAAAACAAAATATTCTGAGAGATTGTGTTTTTTTACTTCGTTTTCCAGTTTTTCTTTGTCACTACCATCTCCAATTAGGTTTATTTTAAATTTAAAATCCAATTCATTAAGCTGTAGAGCAATAGGTATAAAGTCAAATATTCTTTTTTGAGAATTCTCCATTCTGCCAGCCCAAACAATATTTAATTGATTGTCAAATGTTTTATTTATTTCTCCATGGTTCAAATTTATACTACAAGGTTGTATAAGTACAGGGATTTCTGTCTGTTTCAATTTTGTATTACATCTTTGAGAAACTACAACAATTCCGCTTAATTGCTCTTTGAAT
This sequence comes from Cytophagales bacterium, assembly GCA_046329305.1. Classification (GTDB taxonomy): domain Bacteria; phylum Bacteroidota; class Bacteroidia; order Cytophagales; family UBA9547; genus CAMFLX01. The sequence goes on along the minus strand of JAXLUW010000003.1, from coordinate 74,251 downwards.
TCCATACATTGTTGATAATAAAATTCAGATACGCTGCAATGTACTACTCCAATCATTTTATAGCTTTGTGCCACAGATGCAACACCTTTCCAAACGGCATAATCATCAGAAACAATAATAGCGGTATCTTTTGCTATAAATTGTTGAATTAAATTTTTATAGATTCGTGCTTTATAACTTGCAGAACTAAGTTCAAATATGGTATCTACTTTTTGAGATATTATATTTCCAGTAAAATTTCCTTGTTTGAGTAAATCTATTATTGTGTCAGACTTCGGAGCAGAAATAAATCTCTTTACAGGGCAAACAGTAATATAGTTAACTTCAAAACCGTTATTTGCATAATATATAGCCATATCTACCATCCATCTGGTAACACCACCTCTGTGATAGGGCTGGCTTATAAATGTTATGATGTTTTTCATCTATAAAAATATTTAAAAATAATGTTTAAAAACAAAAAATGAGTTAAATTAGTGGAAGTAAATATACTATACTTGTTAAGATTTATTCACATATTTATTTTTCAGTTTTTGTTATTTGTAAGTCTGATTTCTAAAGCAGATGTACCCGTTCATAACCTCTACAATGAAAAGTATACCTTAAAAAATATTGAGATTGCTTATTATGTAGACTTTGAAAATACTTTAACAATAGAAGATGCTATAAAAATTGATGAACATAAATTTATAGAAACTAAAGAAAATATAAGTTTAGGTTTTATAAATGCACCAATTTGGATAAAATTAAACATTAAAAATAATAACTCTAAGACACTAGATTGGGTGTTGAACTGTAAATACCCATTAATTGATTCTCTATTTCTTTATAAAGTAAATTCCAATAACACCATAGATGCTCCTGTGATCTTAGGAGAGCTTATTCCGACTTATAAAAGACATTTCGACTCTAAGAATATTGTTTTTAAAATAACCCCTGAATATAATCAAACAACAACGTATTTTATTAAAGCAAAAAATTCTGGACCCATATTTTTGCCATTAGAAATATCAAGTGAAGAAACCTTTCTAGCTGATAATCAAAATATATTTATGTATTATGGCTTGTTTTTTGGAGCAATCTGTATCGTAATCGTAGCTAATATTATATTCTTTTTGGTACTTAAAGAAAAAATATATTTGTATGCACTGTTGCATATAGTAAGCACAGTTTTGGTTATTAGTTATTTTTTAGGATTTATCCCTTATTATCCTATTTTTGAACAAAATAGAGAAACATTACCCTATATTTTGGCATTTGCCTTGTTTTTTAGTTCACTATCAAATCTATTAATATCAAAAGTGTTTTTTGATTTTAAGAAACTCAGAAAAAGTTTTGAACGTGCAACTAATTACTTAATTATATTTATTACTGGTTTGTTGGTCATTAGTCCATTTATTAAAATACGAATACTTCTTATAGCTGGGTTATTGTCTTTGCAAATTGCCCCTATGTTACTTACTTACATAAGTTTACATGCTTATAAAGACAAAAAGATTATTGCTCGATACTTCATCATCAATCAGGCTCTTTTTGCAATGAGTATCACTTTTATTTCTATAAGGCTTTTGGGTGTGAAACAAATAAATAATATTGAAGAAAACATTGCCTATTTTCTTTTAATGATAAGTGAAATATTTTTGATTATTTCCTTAGCAGATAAATTTAATATTCTTAGAAATGAATACACGCAAGCACAGAAATTAAAATTTGATGTTTTAGCCGAAAAAGAAAAAATCATTCAACATCAGAATCAGATTTTAGAAAGTAAAATAGAAGAACGAACTAAAGAGATTCTTAAAAAAAATGAAGAATTAGTTTCTTTCACAGCACTCATAGAACAAAAAAATACTTTATTGAAGGAGTATTCTACAAATTTGGAAGAACAAATAGAATCAAGAACTAAAGAAATTTTGCTTGCTAACAAGAAATTAGAGAAAAAGACAGAACGATTAGAGCAGTTTACTTATATCGTTTCTCATAATTTAAAATCGCCTATTAACAATCTATTTTCTATTCTTAATTTTATAAACAAAGATGATCTCTCTGAAGATAACAAAGAATATGTGGAGATGATGTTTAAAATTAATGGTCAACTAAAACAAACAATAGAAGACATTAATATTCTGGTAAAATTAGATACAGAACTCCAAATAGAGTTGCAAAAAGTTGACTTAAATAAAATTATAGACAATGCTCTTGAAAAATTGTTTATACAAATTAAAGAAGCAAATGTTACTATTACAAAACAAATAAATGTAATAGAATGTAATAGTTTTGAGCCATATCTAAATAGTATTATTTATAATCTTCTCAATAATTCTATCAAATATAGAAAACTAGATACTGACATGAAATTGCATTTGAGTACATATACAGAGCGAGAATGGTTGTATATAAAGATAGAAGACAATGGAATTGGTATTGCCGAAAATCAGATAAATAATATTTTTAAACTATTTTATAGAATAAATAAAGAACGAGAAGGTAAAGGAATGGGGCTGTATATAGTAAAATCGCAAGTAGAACAGCTTGATGGTAGCATAGAAGTACTCAGTACAGTAGGAGTAGGTACTACTTTTATTATAAAACTCCCTTACCTAAATAATTAATTATTAAAATAGGCGATAATTTTATAATTTCGCCATTTCATACGAAGTAATATTTGCATACAATGGCAGAGAAAGAAAAAAATCAGGTAGAAAACGCAACATTAAAAAAAATAATATCTCACGCAAAAGAATACGGTTTTGTATTTCCTTCTAGTGAAATATACGATGGTCTACAGGCAGTTTATGATTACGGTCAGTATGGTGTAGAACTAAAAAATAATTTAAAAAGCTTATGGTGGAAAACCATGACTCATTTTTATGAAAATATTGTTGGGGTAGATGCTGCAATTTTTATGCATCCTACAACATGGAAAGCATCAGGTCACGTAGATGGTTTCAACGACCCAATGATTGATAACAAAGACAGCAAAAAAAGATATAGAGTAGATCATTTAATAGAAGCGTACATTGAGACCTTAAAAGAACTCGCTCAAAATGATAAAGCTACTGACGTAGAAAACAGAATGAATGAGTGCATCAAAAATGATGACTTAGCAGGTTTGCGTCAACTTATTATAGATGAAAATATTAAATGTCAGATCTCTGGTACTTGTAACTGGACAGACGTGCGTCAATTTAATTTGATGTTCTCTACTAAAGTTGGCTCTATAGCAGAAGAAGCTGATACTATATATTTGAGACCAGAGACGGCTCAGGGAATATTTGTAAACTTCTTAAACGTTCAAAAATCTGGAAGAATGAAAGTGCCTTTTGGGATTGCTCAAATAGGGAAGGCTTTCAGAAACGAAATTGTTGCAAGACAATTTATTTTCAGAATGAGAGAATTTGAACAAATGGAGATGCAGTTTTTTGTACGCCCAGGTTCTGAAATGGAGTGGTATAACAAATGGAAAGAAGCTCGTAAAGCTTGGCATTTGGCACTTGGCATACCTGCAAACAAAATTAAATATCATGACCACGAAAAGCTAGCACACTATGCTAATGCTGCGGTGGATATAGAATATGAATTCCCTTTTGGTTTTAAAGAAATAGAAGGTATTCACTCACGTACTGATTTTGATCTTAAAAATCACCAACAATATTCTGGTAAAAAGCAACAGTATTTTGATGCGGAGATTAATCAAAACTACATACCTTATGTAATTGAAACTTCTGTAGGTGCTGATAGAACTTTCTTAGTGCAACTATGTAACGCCTATACAGAAGAAGTAACAGGTGAAGGAGAAACAAGAAAAGAAAGAACGTTTATGAAGTTTCATCCGGCTTTATCTCCAGTAAAAGCGGCAATTTTCCCTTTAACTAAGAAAGACGGGTTGCCAGAAGTAGCTGAAAAAATTTACAAAGACTTGAAAATTGATTTCAATGTTGTTTACGAAGAAAAAGACAGCATCGGAAAAAGATATACTCGCCAAGATTTGATTGGAACTCCATTCTGTATAGTGGTTGATCATCAGACATTGGAAGACCAAACTGTTACTATCAGACACCGTGATACGGCAAGCCAAGAACGTGTTAAAATAGAGGATTTGCAAAATATTATTTCTAAAGCAACATCATTTAGAAGTATTTTTGAAAAATTAGTGTAATTAGTGAGCCGCTTTTAAGCGGCTTTTTTATTGTTATATGCAACTCAATTTTTTGTCTAATATTCAAATTCTTGAATTTGATATTCTAAAAAAGTATAAAAATGTCGTTCAATTTGTAACTACTAGAAATGGTGCAGATTTAAACGACTATTTTGGTGGATACAATATGAGTTTGATGGTGAATGATTCTGAGGATCAGGTAACTCAAAATCGTCAAAATCTTGCTGTGGCTCTTCAAGTTTCTCCTAATAACTTGTACATACCTATTCAAACGCACAGTGATCATATTGTTACTATTACAGAGGTAAATTTTTCAGAATCATTAGAAGATACAGATGCGTTGTGTACAAATGTGAAAAATATTTGTATTGCAACTTTGGCAGCGGATTGTGTGCCAATTATACTTTATGATCCCATCAATCATTGTGCAGCAACTATACATTCGGGGTGGAAAGGTACAAAAAAACGTATTTTACAAAAAACAATTCAACAGATGAGGGCTCTTTACAATACTTCATCTACGGATCTTATTGTTTGCATTGGTCCATCTATAAGTGATAGCGTTTATGAAGTGGGTAATGAAGTGGCCGAGGAATTTAGTTATTTGAAGATAACAGAAAGGATACTAGTTATAAAAGAACATGTGAATCCTGAAAAAAAATATCTGAATATACAACAAGCGAATATTTTACAAGCACTAGAATTGGGAGTTTTGCCTTCTAACATAGAAAATGCAGAAATTTGTACTTTTCAGAATCCAGATTTGTTGTATTCTGCCAGATATTTCAAAAACAAATGTGGTAGATTTGCTACTGGCTTAGTTTTAAAGTAAAAAGTCCACCTTGAAGTGGACTTTTTTAAATTATATCTGAATAAAATCACTAAAAGTGTCTCCTCTTAGTCCTAAACGAATGGTTTCTAGAGGTATAACTTCGTTTGGTGCTATATTTCCTAAGTTTACATTAGTGCCTAAAAGTTTAATAAACCAAACTTGTTGAGATTTCTGTGGAGCTTCCCAAATTACCTTTTCACTAGGGATTTTGGTAAGTATTTCTTGTACCAATCCTTGGCGTACTTCTCCACTAGATCTGAAAAGCCCAACATTTCCACCTTCTCTTGCTTCACCTATCACTTTCCAAGCACCTGCATCAAGTTCTTTTTGCATTAGTTCAATCCACTGATATGGTGGGATGATTTTGGTATCGTCTTTAGAGCCAACTTCAGACAATACCGTTACATATTTTGAAAGTTTGTGTATGTACTCACATTTGATGTCATGGTTCATTTCTATAGACCCGTCTGACACTTCAGCGTGAGTAAGTTTGTACTTGTCTATAATACGTAAATAGTCTTCGAACTGACCACGTACTATAAACGCTTCAAAAAGTGTACCTCCAAAGTACACAGGTATTCCCGCTTCTTTGTAGATTGCCAACTTTTTGTCAAGTGGTTTTGTAACAAATGAAGTAGCCCACCCCAGTTTTACAACATCTACGAAGTCGCTAGCTATTTCTAAAAAATCTTCCACCTCACGAGGAGAAAGTCCCTTGTCCATTGACATGGTAAAACCTGATTCTCTAGGCTTTAGAGGTCTCTCAGGGATTTGCTTTAGTTCAAAGTTCATTTAAAAATCAGTATTTCTATATTGATTTATTATTTTCATTATTGCTTTTTGTGCAGTGAGATCTGTAAAGTAATCAAACAACATCACATGCTTTTCGAAATCCAAAGTTAATGCATTTTCTAAATATAACATCGCTTCTTTGTATAAACCTGCTTTAATTAAATATACAACAGCTCTATAGTAAAATTCTGGTTGGTCTGGTAATTCTTCCAGCGCATCAAAAATGATTTCACAGGCTCTACTGTAATCTCCCATTTCATAGTGCATCTCTGACCAACTCAACCATAGCGTATAGTCGTCAAATACCATAGACGAAGCTTTTTGAAAATCTTCTTCGGCAGAAACAAAATTTCCTACTTGGCATTCTGCTTCGGCCTTTGCCAAATAATATTCACCGTTAGAGTCGTCAAATTCTATTGACTTCTTAAAATAGTGAATAGATTCATAGGCCTTATCTTGATTGTACAAACAAACACCAATACCGTACCATCCATCTGCATATTTAGGGTCTAGTTTTACTGACTTTCTAAATATAAGCATCGCCTCTTCATATTTGGCTAGTTTTTCGTAACATTCTGCCAAGCAACAGTAGGTTTCAGAAGTAGGGTCTTCGTGCTCTAGAGTTTTTTCAAAATTTTCTATTGCTTTGTAGTAATCCGCTTCATTGAAAAATATTTGAGCTAAATTATAATACGCACTAGAAAAATCTTCTTTAATAATTATAGCATAGTCATAGGCCCACTTAGCTTTTTCTAGATTGTTTATTTTAGTATAAACCAATCCCAAATTGTACCAAGCTACACTAGAGTAAGGGTCTTGATCTATGAATTTTTCGTAAAATGAAATACTACTTTGTAGCTGACCTGTTAAATCTAAGCAGAAAGCGAGCTCATATAGAGCGTCTTCATGCTCAATATTCAGGTTGATAGTTTTTTTATAATAAGAGATGGCTTCTTCGTATTTACCAAGTGATTGGTAACTGTATCCTATATGGAAATACACATCTTCTTTTTCTTCTGTAGTGCTTTCTATATCTTTTAGGAGCTGTATAGCGACTTCAAATTTGCCTTTAGAGCCTAAGATTACAGCTTTCAGAATAATCAATTCAGTATCGTTTGGATACAGCGGAATTAATTCTTCGAGCAATTCTTCTGCTTCTTCAAAATGTCCAGAGTTTACCAATAAATTGGCTTTTAGTAACCTCAGTTCACTTGCATACGGATACTGAGAAATTCCAATTTCTGCGGCTTTTAAAGCTTTTTTTATCTTACCAGCTTGTGCATAAAAATCAATAATAGACTCAAAAGATTCTAAGTCGAAATAATAGTTTGCATTTTTTTCTATCATTTCTTCAAATCTTTTTACAATATGCTTGCTGTTTTCATTATCTCCACTCTTCTCCATAGCTTTACTATTTAATTGCCAAACGTTTAAATAATTTTAAACATCAGAATCTGAATGTTCTTGTATAAATTTAACGATAATTTGAATACTTTGATTTACTGTACTTCAGTTTTTTTACAAACTTTTGAAATTATTTTTTCTAGTTTTTCGTATTGAATCCCAAATTCTCTGATAGATAAAGAGTTATCAAATGTCTTAATTCTTTTGGATAACTGTACGGTTTCTTTAGTAATGAGAGGTTCTTTGCGTGTGAGCCAATATTTTAGTTTTTCGTATCTCCAGATAATTGCCGCCAGCGTATCAGAGACTTTTTTATTTGGGGCTTTTACTCCGTAAGCATTTGCAATGCTTATAAAAAAATCTTTATAGGTAACATTTTCTGAATTTACAATGTATCTTTTGCCCCAAGATTGTGGTTTATTTAGGCATTTTACAACTAAAGTGGCTACATCATCAGCACTTACGTAGTTCAGTTTGCCTTCGGTGTAGTATTTTCCACCATTCTTAACATAAGAAAATAGTTTAGAACTGCTCTTGTCTAAATCACCTTTTCCTAATACCACACTTGGATTGAAAATAATTGCATTTAATCCTTCTTCAATACCTCGCCAAACTTCTATTTCTGATAGATATTTTGTTTTAGAATAAAATGTAGTAGGTTCGGTTTCGTCCCATTTAGCAGTTTCGTCTATTACTTCATTTTTTGAAGTGCCCAGAGCTGCTATAGAGCTTATAAATATAAGCCTCTTATTTTGAGCTAAACATTCATCTACAATATATCTGGTACCTTCTACATTTATTTGATACATTTCATCAAATCTATGTGGTGCGTATGAGACAATTGCTGCACAATGCACTACGGTATCATATTCTAGAATTATATCTTTATGATTGCTCGAATCCAAAATGTCTCCGTGGTGAATAGTAATAGAATTTACTACATCTCGGAGCAATTCTAAATTAGAATTTTCTCTAGAAAGAATACCAACATGGTAGCCATTTTGTAAAAGTAGTTTTACAATATGGCTGCCTACTAGGCCAGATGCTCCTGTAACTAATATGTTTTTGTACGAAATCAGAGTAATGTGTTGTTTAATAAAGGTAATTCAAGAAGTTTTTGGTAATATTTAGAATGAATAGCTTCTTTTAATGCTTCTAAATGGCGAATATTATGGCAATCGCTACTCACAAAGTTTACCATTTTGGCATCAATGAGTTTTTCTGCTATTTTCTTTATTTCTGGAGAATAATACCCAGAAAGTGATAAAATGTTAATTTGAAAACCAATATCTCTTTCCCATAAATTCTCATATTTTTTAAAATTTTGATGTAGATATAAATATCTTTCTGGATGTGCAAAAACGGGCTTTATGCCTCTACTTTTCATCTCAAATATAACAGATTTTAGTTGAGGTGGCTCGTTGAGAAAGGCCGTTTCAAAAAGTAAATAATTCTTACCAAAAGTAAGTACTGGCTCTTCGTTTTCAATCATTCTGATGAATGTTTCATCTAAATAATATTCTGCGGCTGCTTCTAGTTGTACATCCCATTGTAACTCTTGTACTTTATCTTTTAATATTTGCAAAACGGGTACTATAGTTGAAGCATCATTTTTGTAAAAATCACTCATGATATGCGGCGTCATGATTATTTTTTTCCGACCCAACTTCATCATGCCTTGAATAAGCTCCAAACTGTCTTCAAGTATTTTTGCACCATCATCTACACCATAAATAAGATGATTGTGCATATCTACCTTTATGGTGTCTTCTACTTGTATTGCTTTTTTAGAGCCAAATATTTTATCAAAAAAACTCATTATATCAATCTTAAAAACAGTAAAACCCTCTTTATAAACGAAGGTTTCTCTTCTTCATTATAATACCCATTGCCGTATCCATACCCATAGCCGTATCCGTACCCATATTTATAGCCATAGCCATAACCCATAGAATTATCGAAGCCATTAAGTACTGCTCCTAGGTTGGTGAAGCCGTTATTAACCACTAGTTTAGTTATGTTTTTCTCAAATCCCTTTTTAGAATATTCAGCACGTACTACATAAAGAGGTTGGTCTACTTTCTTCATGATAATGATTCCGTCTGTTACTAAACCCACAGGCGGTGTGTCTATAAATATCACATCGTATTTAGTATGTAGATATTCTAAAGTTTTGTCAAACTCTGGCCTTAAGATGAGTTCTGACGGATTCGGTGGAGTAGGTCCTGCACTGATAAAATCTAAGTTTTCTAAAGAAGTTTTATGTATACACTTATCTATTGCGTCTTTACCTATGAGTATGGTACTCATGCCATGTTCGTTGTCTACCTCAAAAGCTCTGTGGATTTTAGGTTTACGCATATCTAAATCTATGATTACAACACGTATACCAGAAAGTGCAATTACCCCACTTAAGTTGATAGCCACAAATGTTTTACCTTCACCACTTATGGTAGATGTAACAGACATGATTCTCTTAGTCTTCTCTTGTTTTACCATAAACTCAAGATTGGTACGTATACTCCTCAGTGCTTCACTCAGTGGAGATTTTGGGTTTTTGTCTACTACCAATCGAGACACTTCCATTTTCTCTTTTTTGTATTTTGGTACCACACCCACCACAGGTGCTATGGTGCCTTTTTCTAGCTCACCTTGGTTGTTTATAGTATTGTGTAAGAAATATTTTACAACTATTAAGATAAAACTTATAACTACGGCTATGGCCATCGTAGTTAAATAAACTGTGGAACTAATAGGATAAATGGGTATAGTATTTACCTGCGGTGCAGATAAAATGCTGAATTCTGGCACCATGCCCGCCTTTACAATTCCATATTCTGATTCTTTCTCTAAAAGTGTTAAATAGAATTTTTCATACACATTGTAGAGTCTTTTTAATCTTGTGAGTTCAGTTTCCTTAGAAGGCAAATAGTTGAATTTTACTTCCGTTTCGTTTACTTTTTCACTTATCTGATACAGTTTATCATTCAAAGATTTTTTTGCAAAAATTATGGACGATAGAATGTTGGATTTTAAAGTTTCTAGTTCAAGTTTTTTGGAGGTATAATTAAATGTATTTTCTTTACTTGTACTGAGAATCTGTTGTAAATCAACTTGTATCTTATTGAGTTGAACCAACATAGTGCCTATTTGCTGGTTGTTGATTCCATTAAAGGCAATTAAATGTGGTTTTATTTCTTTGTCTTCGTTGATGATGTTTTTGAGCTCGTCTAACAGCCTAAGTTCTGTTTTAACATCATAAATGGTTTTTTCAAACTCTTCTGACTTACTAATGTTTTTACCAAAATCTGAGCGAATGTCAAACGATCTATTGTTTCTAGAAAAAGATTCAAGCTTTATTTCAATGTCTTGAAGTTTTTTCTCTGTTTCATCTAGTTGGTTTCTAAGAAATATTATGGATTGCTCTTGAGTTTGAAATTTTTTAGATAAAGACTCTATCAGGTATAGAGAATCTATATACAAAATAATATCTCTAGCTTTGTTTGGGTCAAAACCTTTGTAGTTTAGTTTTAAAGTTTTAGCGTCAAGGTTAAGAACAGAAACATCAAATGTGTTGGATAGTTCTGCTATTTGTTTTTGTTCATCATTAATTGTGAAAAAATATTTGTAGCTTAATACTTCTTCGTCAAAATGTGCATATTTTGGGGTAATTTTAAATTGATAATCTGGTGTTGTGATGACTTGTCCGAATTGATACTTTTTTTTCTCTTCGGTCTTAGTAGTTAAGTTGAAATAAAAATTCTTGTCGTCAATTAGTTCTATATCAAAGTTTTGATTGTAGAAGCTAGGGTTGAGCATTACATACTCTATGTGAACGGGGCTGCAATTGTATCTTTCAACGTAGTTAATTTTTCCGTAAGCAAACACGCTTACATCAAACTTTACTTTTTTTATTAATTTCTCAAAAAACGTACGAGATTTTAAAATTTCTATTTCCCCGGAAAGGATTTTGGCGTCATCTTGGTTGTCTATTTGTAGTTTGAGGCCAACGTTATTCTCATCTTTTTTTTCAATCTTTATTACAGAAGAAGATTCATAGATGGGTTTGGTGTATCTGAGATATAAAACCGCAGATGATACACATAATATAAAGATAAGTATTACCCATATTAAATTTTTTTGTGCTACAACAAGAAACTTAATAAAATCCAGACTATCTAGTATACTTTCTTCTTCGTCTTCTTTAAGAAGTTGTTTTTTTTGTAAAAGTTCGTTAGTACTCATTTTTATTACTTACTCACTGTGTTTTTTAGTGTTAATATAGCCACAAAAGCTACCATAATGCCACTAACCATACTTATTACACTAGAAGACTCTTGCAATGTTTGCATAAACCTTCTTTGGTATCTTTCTATATAAACAATATCGTTTGGTTGCATGATAAGATTAGCTTGTTTCATGCCTTCAATTGTAGATAAATCTATGATGTTTACCATTGGATTTTTTAAATCGCCACGAATCAGCCTTATTTTGTTTGCTTTGGCGTAATTGTCAAGTCCTCCGGCAAGAGTGATAATTTCTATCAAACTCATGTTTTCGTTTTCTAGTGGAATTACCTTGGCATTGCTAGATGTAGCACCTGCGGTGGCGACCCCTAAAACAAATACACGTTTATTTAATATTTTACTTATAACATAAACTTGATTGTAAAAAGCACTGTATTTTTCTGTTAGTAGGCTGTCTAGTTGTCTGAGTTGTAAACCTGCAACTTTTTGTTTGCCAATCATAGGGAAAATTGCAGTACTATCTGCACCTACCAAATACTTGGTTTGTTCAAAACCTTGTTGCATTACACCCGTGTTTTTTCTGAGCTCAAAGTTTGGGTCAATGATACGTTCTCCGTTGTTAGTGTAAACTGTAAAATGAACATAATCATTGGGTTGAATCATATAATTATGTTGTTTTTTTAGTTTCTGAGCTAAAACAGAATCACCCTCATATTCATGTTCTGTTTTGAACATGATACTTTTGTTGTAACAAGATGTTATAAATAAGGGAATTAAAACCCAAAGAATGTTTTTAGTAAATTTCATCTAAATATTTTTGTATTTCTGCAAAGCTCATCAACGCTTGATCTTTGTCTGAAACTATAGGGTTTTCTACTTTCCAATCTATGTTTAAGTCACTATCGTTCCAAATAATTCCAGATTCTGATTCTTTATTGTACACATTGGTGCATTTATATGTAAAATAACAATCTTCTAGTGCCGCAAAGCCATGTGCAAACCCTTCTGGAATATATACTATGTTTTGTTTTTCACCGTCTAGAATAAAGGCATCGTGTTTGCCAAATGTTGGGGAGTCTTTTCTTAAGTCAACCATTACGTCTAAGGCTTTGCCAGAAACTACTTTTACATATTTGCCCTGAGCGTATGGTTTCTTTTGCAAATGAAGTCCTCTAACAACTCCTTTTTTAGAAAAAGATAGATTGTCTTGTAAAAAATTAGCTTCTAAACCAGCCGCTTTTACCTTGTCTACGTGATAAGTTTCTAAGAAAAAACCTCTGTCGTCTTTTAAAATATTAGGAACTATTTCAAAAACTCCTTCTATAAATGATTTATTTATTTGCATTTGTACAACTTAAAACCCAAAAATAGCTTTTTTATACTTATTAATTACAAAATTCTCATCAAATTCTTGCTCTGCTTTTTTTCTACTTGCTTGAGCCATAAGCTGTCTTTCAATATTGTCTAGGTTAATAAATCTTTGCAAAGCATCTGCAAGGCTGTTTACATCTTTTACTTTACATAAAAATCCATTTACTCCAATGTCTACCGTTTCTCTACATCCAGGAGTGTTGGTTGTGATTATGGGCTTGCCCATGGCAAGGGCTTCAAGGAGTGTTTTGGCAGTTCCTTCTCTGTATGAAGGCAGAACCACACAGTCTACTTTATGGTAATATTCTTTAATGTTGTCTGTAAAGCCATGGTATTCTATGAGTTCCTGATGTATCCATGATTTTAAATCTTCCCTGCTTATTCCCAAACCTGAGTCATAGTCTGGTTTGCCTACAAGTATAAATTTTACGTTAGGATATTTTTGTTTGATAATCTTTGCTGCTGCTACGTATTCGTGTACACCTTTGTCTAGCAATAATCTTGCGGGCATCAAAAATGTATGTGTGTCATCAAAGTGTGATTCGTAGTCGGGAATAAATTTCTCAAGATTAACACCAGAACCTGGTAATACATCTGTTTGGGTTTTGCTCACCAACTGATGTATCTGAAAAATTCTTCTGTCTACATGATTCTGAAAAAATATCATTTCTGGGAATCTAAAAGCAACTTTATAAAGCCCAATGGCAATTTTAGAGCTAAATGACTTTCTTAAAAAAACAGTTCCCAAACCCGAAACATTGTTAATTGTTTTAATACCTAAATTTCTGGCAGCTAATGCACCATATACATTGGGTTTTATGGTGTAGTTAAGTAAGACATCTGGTTTGTGGTTTTTTAATATTTTTTTAAGTCTGAAATATAATTTAACATCTTCTAAGGGGTTGGTGCTTTTAGCTTTGATGTCAATATTTACAAATTCAAAGCCTTCTTTTTCTAGTAGGGGAGTGTATTCGTCTTTTGGAGCTATACAAATGATATGATTTCCTTCTTGTTGTAGATGTTTTAACAACGACAACCGAAAATTATAAATATTCCAAGCAGTATTTAGGAAAATGGCTATTTTCATATCTTACTTATAAATACTATTTTCTTTGATTTTGTAATAAAGGATTTATATGTTTTTTTATTCTTTTGTAATAATAATTTCTAATTCATCATAAGCCAATGATATGTTATGAGGTAGCAACTTGCTCACGTCTTCGTGTTTGCCCAGTTTGTGGCTGATATGAGTGAAATATGTATGAGTTGCTTGTACTTTTTGTGCAAAATTTATGGCTTCTTCAAAAGTGAAATGTGAAATATGTGGCTCATGTTGCAATGCGTTTATAACTAAAACTTTAGAGCCTTTTATTTTTTCTATCTCACTGTCTTCTATGTATTTTGCGTCTGTTATATAAGTAAAATCTTCTATTCTAAACCCTAAAACTGGTAATTTGTAGTGTAGGGCTCTTATGGGGATTATTTTAAAATCTTTTATATAGAAAGGTGTTTCATCAATTATTTTTGCTTCTACTCTAGGAATACCCGGATATTTGAAATCAGAAAAAATATAATGAAATTCTAATTTTAACTGTTCTAAAACCCTTTCTTCTGCATAAATGGGCATGTCAGTATCGGTTTTATGGTTAAAAGCCCGAATGTCGTCAAGGCCCGCAGTATGATCTCTGTGTGCGTGAGTGAAAAGTACTGCTTCCAAATGCTGTGTTTGGGAGCGTAACATTTGCTGTCTAAAGTCTGGCCCTGTATCAATTATGATATTGAGGTCATTGTTTATGGTAAGTAATACGGAGCTTCTTAGTCTTTTGTCTTTATGGTCTGGAGAAGTACAAACGGGGCAATTACAAGCAATTATGGGTACTCCTTGAGAAGTTCCTGTACCCAAAAAGTTAACTTTTATTGTACTCATATTTTATTGAGTTTTTAAAAAAATAGCTCCTGAATGTTTTAGGAGCTATTGAATACTAAGTTTGTACGTTTCTTATTTCTTCATAAAACTGTTTATTCTTTGGTTCCATGCGTGTGTTGTCGAGTTCAAGGGTTTTCAGAATCTCAAGCAAACAATTTATTTTGCCATCCAAAGAATAAAACTTATTTACAACCACTACTTTCTGGTCATTCAAAACACAATAACCAGATCTGAAGGTGCCTTTTTCAAAGCGTAATACATAATCTGACTGTGAGAAAATGTCTTCTATTTTGCTCAAAAAGTGCGGTGTATATTTTATTTGCATTATTCGTTACTGTATTTTTTAACAGTATCTACTAATACGTCAAAATTTATTGGTTTAGGTAAAAACTCGTCGAACCCTGCACCTTTAAGAAAATCAACTGTGTAGTTTGCAGAATTTCCTGTGATAGCAATTACGGGTATTTTAGACTTTAATTCGTCGTCCATTTCACGAATTTTTTTAATGCACTCTAGGCCATTCATTACAGGCATGTTTATGTCTAGTAATATTACGTCTGGAGTTTTGGTTTCTAAATAATTGATAACCTCTAAACCGTTTTTCACGCTATCAATTTCATAGTTTTGAAATTGAAGTATTTTTTTAGTTAAATTTTGAATTACTGAACTATCTTCTGCGATTAATACCTTCTTCATATTATGCTTTTATTAAAGTGTCATAGGAGTCAAAATACATGTTGAATATACGAATCAAATCGTTACATTCTACATAAACAAGGTCAAATTTATTATTTTTTATGTTATTTTCTATGTATTGTGCATATTTTGATATTTTTTCTAATCCCAAGGTTCCTGCTGTTCCTTTTATGGTATGTAAAGCTTTTTTGATTTGTTCAATATTATTTTGAGTAATTCCCTCTTTCAATTGATTGATGAGATCTTCGGCTTCTGTGTTAAAGTCTAAATATATTTCTTTGATCATCTCTGGACCAGTCATTTGCACAAGTGAGTCTAGAATTTCTTTGTTTACCATTGGGTAGTCATCTAGTGCAAAACCTGGGTTAGTGTTGACTTCTTGTGATTCTTGAACTGCAGCATTTTGATCAGTATTTTCTAGACTTATCCATTGTTTTAATTTTTGCATGAGCAGTTCAGGTCTTATAGGTTTAGAGAGGTAGTCGTCCATGCCGCTATTGATAAACTTTTCTTTGTCTTCCTGCATAGAATAGGCTGTCATGGCTATTATTGGTGGTATTTTTTTAGAAAGTTGTTTAATGTGGCCTGTAGCGGTAACACCGTCCATTTCGGGCATTTGTATGTCCATAAGAATGGTGTCATAGTTTGTGTTTTGTACTTTTTCTATGGCCTCCTTTCCGTTGGTTGCATAGTCTACTTGGCAGCCCATTTTTTTGAGGATTTCTCCACCAACCATCCTGTTTACTTTGTTGTCGTCTACCAAAAGTATTTTTGGAGCGTAACCTGTAAAGGCGATCTGTCTAAAATTTAAAGCATCTGAAGTGCTTTTTTGAGGTATTTCAGTTGATATTTCGGCTTCAAATGTAAACCAAAAAGTACTGCCTTGCCCCACGGTTGAGTCTACACCTATTTCTCCACCCATCATTTTTGTGAGTTGTTTGGAGATGGCCAATCCTAAGCCTGTGCCGTCATAGCTTTTGGTAGAAGTGTTGTCTATTTGTTTGAACGCGTCAAAAAGTAGTTTTACACTTTCTTCGCTGATTCCTATGCCTGTGTCTTTTACTTCTATAAGAATAAGCTCTTTGCCAGCTGCTTGACCTAAACTCTTGGCAATTATTTGCACACTACCTTCATGGGTAAATTTAATGGCGTTTGCGGTGAGATTAGACAATATCTGCATGAGGCGTGTTTCGTCTCCAAGTAAATACTGTGGTATAGATTTATCAATCTGATATTTAAATACAATTCCCTTAATAAGAGCTTTTTGCAAAAATAAAGAGTGGACTTTGTTGATGGTATCTTTAAAGTCTAATGGTAAATATCTCAACTGCATTTTACCAGCTTCCATTTTAGATAAATCTAGTATGTCGTTGAGGATGTTGAGTAAAGTTTCAGAAGATTTTTTTAGCGTATCCACATAGTCTCTTTGTTCGGTGTTTAGAGAAGTGTCAGCTAAAAGATCTATCATACCAATGATTCCGTTCATTGGTGTTCTGATTTCGTGACTCATATTTGCCAAAAACAATTCTTTAGTCTTAAGCGACCTCTCTGCTAGTTCTTTAGCTTTTTGCATTTCTTCTGAGGTTTTTTTAAGCTCAGAAATATCTCTAGCTACACCATCTATGGCTATGGGTTTGTAGTTTTTGTCAAATATGAGGCGTATGTTAGAAATGGTTGGGATAAACGAACCTGATTGCGTTTTGATGTTTACTTCAAAGTTTCTTACGGTGCCTCTTGTGAGTAACTGCTTTAGTACTCTTTCTTGTTTTTTAGGGTTTTTGTAGAAATCAAATATTTTTTTGCCAATCATTTCTTCAGGACTGAATCCTGTAAGTTCTTTTACCGATGGGCTTATCATGAGTATGGTTCCGTCTACGTCTGTTCTGTAAAAAATATCTTGGAAACTCTCAAAAATATCTCTAAACTTTTCTTCACTTTTTCTAAGAGCAAGTTCAGTTTCTTTGGTTTCAGTAATATCATGAGTGATACCAGACACCTCTACTATTTCTCCGTTGTTGTCTCTGATGGGGTTTAAGTAGGTTTCTCTCCAAGTTATTCTTCCTTGTGTGTCTTTTACATAGGTTTCATAGTGTTGGGCGTTTCCTAAAAAGGCTTGTCGGTATCTTTCGTTTATAAAAGGTCTAAATTCTTCTGAAGAGAGCAGCAGTCTTGGCTCGTTTACAGGTTTGTCTAGCTCAGGTAAGGTGCCGTGCAAATTGTAAATAGTTTCAGCATAGTTTCTGTTGAAAGACGTAAGTTCTTGGTTGGTGTTGATTGACCAAATAAGATGTTGAGAACTTTCAAAGATGGCGTTTAATTTGGCCGATTGATTTTGAATTTTGGCTTCATATCTTTTTCGTTCAATAGCAAATGCAATTTGTCCGGACACGAAATCAAGCATGTCTAAATGCCTCTGTCTGTATTTTTTGGTATCGCTGTAGCTTTTTACAGCAATTACTCCTATGATTCTGTTGTCCACTTTTAGCGGTACACCCATCCAGATTTTAGGTAGCCTCGGTAGTGGATCTAGTTCATTAGAATCTATCAGTTGTTTTATTTCTTCTTCAAGTAAAAATACAGGTTGTTGTTTTCTTAAAGAATATTCTGTGAGGCCTTTGTGAATAAACCTTGAAGGAAACGACGTAATACCGGGCATGTTTTCATCTATATAACATGGGAAATGCAGCCTTTGCATATCTTTTTCGTCGTATAGAGCCACGTGAAAGTTGTTTACATCTATGTATTTTTTGAGTAATTTATGTATTTCTCTAAAGAGTGTGTCAAGATTGTCTATTTTAATGGCCAAGTTTGCAATGCCTAAATACAAACTTTGTGCTCTTTCAGCTCTTACTTTGTCGGTGTTGTCGTAAAATAATCCTCTAAATTCTACGGGTACTCCGTCAACTATTTTACAGTTTACACTACCTGTAACGTAGATAATTTTTTTGTTCTTTGTAATAAATACGGAGTCGAAAGTATCAATTTTTTCCCCAGATTTTATTCTTTCTAGTACTTCTAGGGTATATTGTTTATGGTCATGAGCTATGATGTCTAGAAAAGATAAGTTGCCAAGTTCTTCATCTGTGTACCCAAGTGTGTTTTTCCAAGCGGCATTCACAAAGGTAAATTTGAGGTCAGTTGTGAACAACTGAATGAGGTCATTGGCATTGTCAAACAAATCTTGAAGCCTTTTGGTAGATTCTCTTAATGCTCTAGCCACACGCGTGCTTTCGGTGATGTCTTCGCCCATGAGAGTTACAGATTTTACCTGATGTGAGGTGTCTGTCATCATAATCATGTTAAAGGCCAGCGTACGCAGATCGTGGTATTTGGTAGTAAGTTTTGCTTCAAATTTATTTAAGACTACATTTTCTCTGTTGAGATTTTTGAAATTGATTTCTTTATCTCTAATCTCAAAAAGTTCCGTAAATTCTTTGCCTATGATGTTTTCTTTCTTTTCGCCAAGAAGCTTTATTAGAAAGTTGTTGCAATATTTTATAACACCTTGTGTGTCAAGACTACAGATAAATACATTTAACTTGTCGTATACTTTTTGTAATCTTTTTTCAGACTCTTTTTCTGTGGCCTCTTCACGCAATATTTGTTCGGCAATTTTGTGTTCTGTGGTGTCGCTGTAGTAAATAATTATCACATCAGAGCCGTGATATACACCTTTTACAAGTGTTATAGATTTGTCTCTGAGCCTCAGCTCTTCTTGGTTAAAAACTACAAATTCATATCTTTCTGTTTTAGAGGTTTTCCATACTTTGGCAACTAAATTGCCAAATTCACGTCTGTCAGCACTTTTTTTAAAACATTGTTTAATAAAATCACAGGTATCAATATTGGCAGTAGAAATAGAAAGTTCTTCTAATGCCACTAAGTTGGCTCGTATAATTTTACAATCTTTGTCTATGATGAGAGTAGCTATTTCACTAGAATCAAACAGTCCTCTGTAACTGGCTTCGGAAGCTTTTAGTTTTTTATTGGCAATCCATAAATCGGTAATATCATAAGCAACCCCGTGAATGAGCTGGTTGCCATTACTGTTTACGAGTTTGTTGTTATATTTCAGTATTCTTCTTACTCCGTCTTTGTTGATGACTTTCATGTAGCCATTTTCCAACTTTTCAGAGATAATTCTGTGTAAATAGTCATTGAACTTAGCCTTAACTTCTGGTGCGAGAAGCAGTTCTATGTTGTCAGCGGGCATTCCTTTGAAAAATTCCGCAAACACACTATTATAGGCAAGTACTTTGCCGTGGGTGTCATGTATAAAAATGAAATCGTGCGAATTTTCTGAAACAAGCTTTACAAACTCGTTTTGAATATTTAAACCTTTGTTTACCGAAAGACCCGTGATAGATTTGAGCGTTTCAACTTCTTTTTTTAATCTATCTATTTCAGAGAGTAGTTCTTGCTGAGATCTAGACTGTGGCATATCAATACTTGGTTTTAGAGTTTTTTTCAAACCATTCTGCGAATACTTTTTGGGCTTCTACTAATGGAACATGTACAAAAGGAATTTTGCGAGCATGCATATCTTTTTGTTCAATCTCTTTGTAGATAAATTCATCGTCAAATTCAATATTGGCGGCGTCAACTCTTGTGTTGGCAAAAACTACTCTTTGTGGTCTTGCCCAATAAATTGCTCCCAAACACATAGGACAAGGTTCGCAAGAAGTATATATGATGCAGTCTGTAAGCTGAAATGTACTCAAATTTGTGCAGGCATCTCTTATGGCCACCACCTCAGCATGAGCGGTAGGGTCGTTGGTTGAGGTTACTTTATTGTAGCCTTCGCCCACTATTTCGCCGTTTTTTACCACAACGCAACCAAATGGTCCTCCAAAGCCGTGGCTCATTCCGTACTGAGAAAGCTCTACCGCTCTTTGTAAAAATTTAATGTCTTGCAGATTTGTAAGCATAAAATGCTGTTGTATGTTTTGGAATATAATATTTTTTAAAACAAAAAAGCACCTATTGATTTGTTGAGTTTACATAGGTGCTTTTTTTATCAAAGTTCTTTTCGTAATCGAGCTACAGGAATATCCATTTGCTCTCTATATTTGGCTACTGTACGTCTGGCTATGTTATAGCCTTTGTCGTTCAGTAGTTTTTCTAGTTTTTCATCTGGTAGTGGTTTAGACTTATCTTCTTTGTCTATCAGGTCTTTAAGAATACTTTTTATTTCTCTGCTACTCACGTCTTCACCAGAGTCTGTAGCTATACCTTCAGAAAAGAAAAATTTGAGTGGATAAATACCATGTTCTGTTTGTACAGATTTGCTATTGGCCACTCTAGATACCGTAGAGATATCCATGCCTATCTCTGTAGCTATGTCTTTCAAAATCATAGGTTTCAGCTTGGTCTCGTCACCATCAAGAAAGAAGTCGTACTGAAAACTTATGATGCTATTCATGGTTTTGAGTAAGGTATTTTGCCTTTGTTTGATAGCATCTATAAACCATTTGGCAGCGTCAAGTTTTTGTTTTACAAACGTAACAGCCTCTTTTATCTGTTTGTCTTTTTTATCGCTCTTGTCGTAGGTGTCAAACATATCTTTGTAATGATCACTCACTCGGAGCTCAGGAGCGTTTTTAGAGTTCAGACTTAGGTCTAGCTTGCCGTTTGTATTGGTTAAAATAAAATCAGGAATGATGTACTGCGAAGCAATACTTCCACTTTCTCCACCTCCTGGTTTAGGGTTAAGTTTAGTTATCATTTTGATCACGACTTTGAGTTCGTCGTCAGAAAGATTTAGTTTTTTCTGAATCTTATCAAAATGTTTTTTAGTAAATTCCTCAAAGTATTCATCTATAATTTCTAGTGCCTGAAATACTTCTGGATGTACTTCGTCATCAATACGTTTCAGTTGTAAATGAAGACATTCTTGCAAATTACGAGCACCTATTCCCGCAGGGTCAAACGTTTGTATCTTAAACAAGATACTTTCTAGTTCCTCAGAGTCGGTTTCTATATTTTGAGAAAATGCTAAATCATTTGCTAGCGAATCCAATTCTCTTCTCAGATACCCGTCATTATCTATGGAGCCTATGATTTGAATCCCAATTTGATGTTCTCTATCTGAAAGTTTCAGAAAACTCAATTGCATTTCTAGAGAATCATACAATGTGTTTTCTGAAGATAAAGGCATTTCTCGGTCATCCTCATCGCTGCCACCACCATCACCTTGCATTTTGTATCCAGACATATCATCGTTTAGATAATCGTCTAAATTCAAATCGTCATTTTCGTATTCGTTATCATACTCAGAGTCTTCGTTGTCTGAGGTAGATTTGTCTAGACTTTCAAAATCATCTCGCTCCGTTACGTCTTCTAGAGCAGGATTAGCCTCTAGTTCTTCCTCTATTCTTCCTTCTAGCTCGGCAGTTGTTACTTGAAGTAGTTTTATAAACTGAATTTGCTGTGGAGATAGTTTTTGTAATAAAGCCTGATTGAGTGATAATTTTTGCATTTTACATCTATAATACTCAGCTAAGTTAGCTATTTTTTCTTTTACATTACAAGTACAAATAGTGTTTACTTATATAAACAGCCTATAATTTTTTGCACTCCATTTATATCCGTTTCGTTATTTTTGTATCAAATATTCTTCTCTTTTTTAGTTTTTACTACTCATATCTCTTTATATATCAGATTAATATAAATATTTTTATAAAAAATATAACTTTATTTATAGTTGTTCGTATAACTTTGGTATATTTGTTTAACTAAATTAATAAGTGGCATAGTATTTGCTTTAAATTGCATATGAAAAAAATAGTTTTTTTAATAGTAATTATGATAAGTGGCTTACAAGCTTGGTCTCAAGAGGCAAAAAGCTCAAAAGCGGCAGTGATTTCGTTTGAAGAACAACTTTTTGATTTTGGAGATATCACACAAGGTGATGTAGTGAGACATACTTTTAAGTTTAAAAACTCAGGTAACGATACCCTGAGGTTGTCAAATGTAACTACTACGTGTGGTTGTACATCTCCTAGCTGGACAAAAACACCTGTAGCTCCTGGAGCTAGTGGTGAAATAGTGGCTTCATTTAACTCAACAGGTAAAATGGGTCTCCAAAACAAAGTGGTAACAGTGATGAGCAATGCCTCTAACTCACAAGCTACTTTTACAATTAAAGCAAACATACTTCCTGCAGCAGGCGACAATATGCGTGCTGGTCAGAAATAAAAATATTTTTTAATAGTGAATTTTAGATTTTAGTAGATGTTCTAATTAGAAAAATCCCGAAAATTATTTCGGGATTTTTTATTTCTTTAAATCCATCTTTTAGCTTTGAAATAGAGCAACATTCCTAAGGACGCTAGTAGCATAAACGAGCTTACATATATGAAACCATACGGATTGTTGAGTAAGGGTAAATTAGTGAAATTCATACCAAAGTAACCCACCACAAAACCTAAGGGGATAAATACCGTGGAAATAATAGTGAGCAGTTTCATGATATTGTTCATTTTGTAGCCGTTGCTACTGATATGAAACTCCAAAATTCCTGATAACATGTCTCTGTTGAGGTCAATATTTTCTATCAAATACTGAGTATGATCTGCTAGTTGGCACAAGTTTTTGTAGGTGTCTTCATGAAACACATAGTCTTCTGTGTGGCACAACTGATTCAAGAGTTCTCTTAGCGGAGAGGTGTTTTTTCTTAAAAATATCAGCTCTCTTTTAAGTCTAAAAAGACCCTTGAGTTCGTCAAGAGAATTTGCATTAGCAATAAAACTGTCTATGTCTAGTAACTGAATATTTATTTGGTCTACAATGTTTTGATTGCTTTTTTCGACAGCATTCAACAGCCTATAAAGTAAATATTCTGAATTTTTCTGGTTAAGTAATGATTGTAGACTTTTGATTTTATTTCTTATTTCTACAAATAGGTCGCCTTCTTTGCCATCTTGAATGGTAATAACCACGTTTTTTGCCAAAACTAGGGTAGTGTTTTCTTGTTTGATTCTGTGGAGTATTTTGTCGTATTCCAGCATTTTGAGTGTTAGGCTCAAAGCTTGCTGATTTTCAAAAATACTATGAGAATCTGTTACAAAAAGTTTTTCAAACCACGGCTGATTCTCGAAATTTAATTTTTGAGCCAACACTGCAAGAGTATTTTTAGTAGGCATCAGCTCAAAGTCTAACCAATATACAAAATCCTCAGTTAGTTCAACAGTAGATAAAGTTTCTTCTGTTACTTCAATTACTGAGCAACTTTCTATATTGTATTGGTAACAAACAATTTTCATACATCAATAATAATTGCCTACCACAATTTCAGATAAATCATTCAAATGTTTGTTTGCAGTGCTCAATACTTTTTCAGCCGAAGATTGATTTATGTTTTGAATGTAGTTTTTGTAATACGAATAATCTAAACCGTAATAATACAAAGTCTTGAACTTATCCATAAGTGCAAAAGCAGAATTTATAGAACCTAAAAAGCTACCATGCATGTAGTTAACTACCGTGTGTAGTTCGTCTGCCGACACTAGTTCTTTTTTAAGAATTTCTATTTCTTTGTAAATTTCATCTATCGCCAGTTGGGTGTTTTCTCTTTTAACATCTGTACCCACAATAAAATATCCCGTTTCTTCTAAACTTACCAATTGAGAACTGATGCCGTAAGTTAGGCCTTTTTCTTCTCTTATGTTTTTCATAAGTCTAGAACCGAAATAGCCACCTAAAATTTCATTTACGAGTACCAGCTCAAAAAAATCTGTATGAGTTCTATTAAACATCACTTTTCCCAGTCTGATAGAAGATTGCAGGGCTTCTGGTTTTTCTATCAAAACTTTTTGAGACGGAATGTTTTCTATAGGTTTGCGAGTTTTATGGCCAAGTATGGGCTGTACAGGTAGTTGAGCAAAAAAATCATTGATTTTGCTTTCAATTTCCTCTGTTAAGTAACCAGAGACAAATACCTCACACATTCTTCCTTGTACAAAGTTCTGATAGTGTGTGTATGCGTCTTTGAGGGATATGCAAGAAAGTTCTTCGGTAGTAATTGTATGCCCGTAGTAGTGGTTATTGCCAAAAAGTGTTTTTTTGAATTCTTGCGAAGCAACTACACTGTTTTTTTGTAGGTTAATCTTTAAATTGTTTTTGGTAATATTTATGATGTTTTCAAAATTCTCTTGAGGAAACGTAGAGTTGTAAATAATTTCTTGAATAATAGGTAAAAGTTGAGAAACGAACTTGTTCAAGACATAAAAAGTAATATTTAAACGCTCTACTCCTTGATTGATTTCTATAAAAGCCCCCAATGACGCTATCTCTTCTTGTAGCTGAAATGCAGAATACTTTTCAGTACCTTCTTGTAGCATTTTGTTTACCATAAAAGCCGCTCCTGCTGTGTGCTCTAGTTTAGAACCCGCATCAAAAACAACTTCAATCCTTATAACTTCTTGTGTGCCAGCAGATAGTGTATGTAGTTTGATGCCGTTTTGTAATGTGCGACTTTGAGATTCTTGTAAATCGAAATATTTAAGAGCTTGTACTGGTGGAGCAATGGTTCTATTCATATCCAAATGTCGTAAACTAGCATGAATAAATAAAAAAAATTGGCACAAAATTAGCTTTTACCAAAATGTATTTAGATTTTACAAATATGAAAACAAAACTTACTCTTGCCATTATTTCTTGTTTAATTAGCAGCCATGTTACAGTAGCTCAAACTGGTTATGCTAGTAACGGAAAACCGACGAAACTCGAAAACAATACGTTATACACCAATGAGATGAATAACAAAGTTTTAAGTGTATTTAAAGATGATCAAATAGTTGAAACATCTGTTCCTGCACTGTACAACTCTGTGAACGAATTCAAAATTACAAAGCTTTGTTCTTTGGATATTACGTATATTCAAGAAGAGACCGAAGGGAATTTCGCTTTAGGTTATTTTACACATAAAACGGGAGCTAAGCCCTATTCTAGCCAGCTTAGCAATCTCAAAATGGTTTATCCGAGATTAAATTCAGAAATTTTAAGTCAAGGACAAAAAGTGCAAATAGGGCCATTTTCGGCAGGTACATCTGTAGTATTTGTTTTGATAAAAAATGCTTGGCAGGGTAACGGCAAATATACCACTAATGGTGAAAAAATACTTAGTAACCAACAACCCAAAGCGGCTGTAGTGGCTCTTGAGCCAGAAACTACTACTGCAATACTTGGCTTTGAAGTAGACGAAAAACCAGATTTTAATGATGTACTACTTGGCGTAAGTACCCATACCTTTGGTGGTCTTAAAACTCAAAGTTTTGTTAGTTTAGCAGATGTCTCACAAAAAGCTAATACTCCTAAAGCTGATAAAACAGAAAGTGAACCAGTAACAACCAATTATTACGGCTGTTTTAGCAATGGCTTGTCTGAGTCTGAATACAAATCAAGCTTGTACACAATCAGAAACATGAGCGATGATAATCAAAAAATAAATACCATCAAATCAGTGGTAGAAAATCATACCATAACACCCAGTCAGGCAAAAGAATACTGTACCCAATTGGCAAACTTTTCTCACAGATGCAACATGGCCAAATACTTGTACGATTACGAATGCGACAAGTCTGAAGCAGAAATGGTTGCTGAAACCATGGGAAATACAAACTATAAAAATGACTATTTGAGTTATGTGAAGCAAAAACGTGCTCAAGAAATAGCTAACGCTCAAAATAATAACACTAACAATAATAACGCCTCTTCGCAGCAGCAAACCAACACACAACCGAGTACCAACCCGTCTGCTAATACTCAGCAACCAACTCCAAACAATTCTGGTGGTACTACAGTAATTATTGATCCCAACATAAACATAGGAGGGACGCAACAACCGTACCCCACACAATATCCACCACAACCAGGGTATCCGTCACCTACACCGTATCCGCAACCCGGATACCCGACAGGGCAGTATCCTTCAAATGTTGCATATCTGTTTACGCAAGCGGAGTTGGACAATTTGGTATATCAGCTAGATAAATTGTCTTTTGACAGCGACAAACTTCAGCTGTTACAACGTGCTGTAGTGCAGAGAGCTTTGTATACTTCGCAGTCGCTTTCAATCTTGGCTCAGTTTGATTTTGACGACAAAAAGTTGAACGCTGCAAAGTATATGTTTGATCATATAGTGGATAAACAAAATTATTATTCCATACAGTCAAACTTTACTTTTAACTCCACCAAAAAGGATTTTAATGATTTTTTGAAAAGTAAAGGATATTAAAATTACAACATAGGGGGGCTTTAGATTTTTAAAAGCCTCCTACGTTTTTTTAAAATCTAGAATGCGAATTTTAACTAGAAGATACCTAAACTTAAGTCTAAAATTAGTAAATTTGACCATAATATTCACGTATGGAAAATAAGATTGTCTGCCCTAACTGTAAACATGAAATAGATATAGAACAAGTTTTGTCTAACGAACTAGAACTTAAATATAAAAACCAATACGAAAGCCAACTCAAAAAAATAAACATCAGCTTTTCAGAAAAAGAGGCTGACCTTCAGAAGCGAAATGAAGAGTTTGAGAACAAAAGAAAAGAACTAAATAAAATATTTACAGAAAAGATTTCGGCAGAAAAAGCTAAAATTGAAGCTGAACTTAGAGAGGAATCTCAAGCTGAAAAACTAAAACTTGAAGCTGAAATAAGAGAAAAAGCAAAAAATGATAATAATGTGCTTATCGAGGGTTTCAAGAAACAACTACAAGAGCTGCAACAAGAAAAAGTAACCTTTCAGAAAGCTCAGCTTGAAAACGAAAAACTCAAGCAAGATCTGGCAATGGCCAGAGATTCTATAGCTTTGGAACTTCAGAAAGAGTTTAACCAAAAAAGACTAGAGGTATTAGAAGAAGCCAAAAAACAGGCCAACGAAAGTTTTGAACTGAAACTGAAAGACCAAGAACATAAAAATCAAAAACTACTAGAACAGATAGAAGTGCTGCAAAAAAAGGCAAATCAAGGTTCTATGCAAGCCCAAGGTGAAGTGCAAGAGTTGCTCATAGAGGAAGTTTTGAAAGAAATGTTCAGATTAGACCATATTGCGGAAGTTCCTAAGGGTTTTAATGGTGCTGATATTATACAAACGGTAATAGACCGACAAGGAAATAACTGCGGTACTATTATATATGAAAGTAAACGTACCAAAAATTTCAGTAACGAATGGTTGGAAAAACTAAAAGCGGATAGATTGAAAGCGAAAGCTGAAATGGCTGTTTTGGTTACAGAAACAATGCCTAAAGAAATGGAGCATTTGGGCATAAAAGACGGTATTTATGTATGTTCGCTGGCGGAGTTTCGTGGACTTGCTATAGTGCTGAGAGACTGCTTGCTACAAATAAATCAGGCAAACAAAAGCCAGACCAACAAAGGCGACAAAATGGAGATGTTGTATGATTACCTCACGAGTCCAGAATTTAAACAACGCATAGAAACCCTGAAAGATACGTTTCTGTCTCTAAAAGGCTCACTAGAAAAAGAAAAACTACAAATGCAAAAAATATGGGCAGAAAGAGAAAAACAACTCGATAAAGTTTTGCTGAATACGGTTGGTTTTTATGGCTCTATTCAAGGAATTGCGGGCAGTGCAGTGCCAGACCTTAACTTACTTGGCGATTCTAATGAAGAATAAATCTTTTAAACATATTATCACTATTCTTCTGAAGTCTATGGTCTCCATCATAATTCTGGTGATGTTGGTGATTGTGTATGCACACTGGGCGGTGGAGGCACAAGGTACATACACTTATAACAGTACCAAAGAAATTCCTCAGAAAAAAGTGGGTTTACTGCTCGGTACTAGTAAGTCACTGGTGAATGGTCGTAAAAACTTGTTTTTCAAATACCGTATAGAAGCGGCTTTTGCACTTTGGAAAACAAACAAATTAAAATACCTCATCATAAGTGGTGACCATAGCGAAAAGTACTACAACGAGCCCGAAGATATGAAAAAAGAGTTGATAGCTCTTGGAGTACCAGATACGGCCATTGTACTAGACTATGCTGGTTTGCGTACTTATGACTCCGTAGTGCGATGCAAAAAAATATTTGGGCAAGATGATTTCATTATCATTAGTCAGCGATTTCATAACGAAAGAGCCTTATATATTGCCCATCACATGGACATAAAGGCAATAGCTTATAATTCAAAAGAGCCTACTGTAGCTTTTGGATTCAAAACGTATTTGAGAGAATATCTGGCAAGAGTACGTGTGGTAATAGACGTGATTTTAAAAAATGATCCCAAATTTTTGGGTCCAGAAATTAAAATGAAATAAAAAAGGCAGAAGTGATTTTCTGCCTTTAAAATATTAGTCTAGTTTAAGTACCGCCATAAATGCCTCTTGAGGGATTTCTACGTTACCTACCTGTCTCATTCGTTTTTTACCTTTTTTCTGTTTCTCTAGAAGTTTACGTTTACGAGAAATATCACCACCGTAACATTTCGCCAATACGTCTTTACGCATTGCTTTCACGGTTTCTCTAGAAATAATTTTAGCACCTATAGCCGCCTGAATCGCTATTTCAAACTGCTGTCTCGGTAGCAATTCTTTCAGTTTTTCACAAAGTCTCTTGCCCCAGTCATACGCTTTGTCTCTGTGTACTATGGCAGAAAGTGCATCTACTTTGTCGCCGTTTAAGAGAATGTCTAGTTTAACCATGTTACTTTCTCTGTAGCCTATGAGCTCATAGTCTAGAGAAGCATAACCTCTAGAAATTGTCTTTAATTTATCAAAGAAGTCAAATACCATTTCTGCAAGTGGCATTTCAAAATTCATTTCTACACGCTCCGCTGTTAAGTACACTTGGTTTTTTAAAATTCCACGTTTTTCCATACACAAGTTCATGATACCACCAATGTAGTCAGACTTGGTAATGATTTGTGCTTTGATAAACGGCTCTTCTATACGCTCAAGTTTAGACGGGTCGAGCATTTCTGCGGGAGCATTAACTATGTGTTTTTCACCTTTGGTATCAAACGCATGAAACTGTACCGACGGCACCGTAGTAATTACCGTTTGGTCAAACTCACGTTCCAAACGCTCCTGAACAATCTCCATGTGGAGCATACCCAAGAAACCACAACGGAAACCAAAACCTAAAGCCGCAGATGTTTCTGGCTCCCAAACCAGTGAAGCATCATTGAGCTGTAGTTTTTCCATGGCTTCACGTAAATCTTCAAAGTCTACGGTATCTACAGGATATACCCCCGCAAAAACCATAGGTTTTACGTCTTCAAAACCTCTGATAGCGTTAGGAGTAGGTTTGTCAAAATGAGTTATGGTATCACCTACTTTTACTTCTTTAGCAGTTTTGATACCCGAAATCAAGTATCCTACATCACCCGCAGAGATGACGTCTTTAGGTTCTTTAGTAAGTCTGAGTGTGCCTATTTCGTCAGCAAAATATTCCTTGTTGGTAGCCACAAATTTTACTTTGTCGCCTTTGCGAATTTCGCCGTTATAGCATCTGAATATTACTTCTATTCCTCTGAAGGAGTTAAAAACAGAGTCGAAAATAAGTGCTTGTAAAGGTTCGTTGATGTTGCCTTTAGGAGCTGGTATTCTAGCAACTATTTGTTCTAATAGTTCTGGTACGCCTGTGCCTTCTTTACCTGACACCGCCAAAATTTCTTCTCTTTTGCAACCTAGTAGGTCAACCATCTGGTCTTTGATTTCTTCTGGCATGGCACCAGGTAAATCTATTTTATTGAGAACAGGAATGATTTCTAAGTTGTTTTCTAAAGCCAAGTACAAATTTGAAATTGTTTGAGCCTGAATACCTTGAGAGGCATCAACAAGTAGAAGAGCACCTTCACATGCGGCAATGGACCTAGAAACTTCATAAGAAAAGTCAACGTGGCCGGGCGTATCTATTAAGTTAAGAGCATATTTTTTGCCATTCAAAAAATAATCCATTTGAATAGCGTGACTTTTTATGGTAATCCCACGTTCTTTTTCCAGATCCATGTCATCTAAAAGCTGTGCTTGCATTTGGCGTTGCGTTACAGTTTTAGTTACCTCCAAAAGTCTGTCGGCCAGAGTACTTTTACCGTGGTCGATATGAGCAATAATACAAAAATTACGAATGTGTTCCATTTTACACTTGTATAGGCCTTATTTAGGGCATATAACTTACAAAGTTAATATATTATTATGAATTATTTTAATTTCAAATTCTAAGCTTCGGAGTTTTTCGAAGTAATTTAAAAATAGAGTAAGCCTAATCAACATACATACAAATATGAAGTTAAGATTCATGAACCTTACTTAATTTGATTGATATGAATGAGTGTGTGAGAGAACCTATTTTTTGTGGAATTTAAATTGGAAAGAATTTAAAGGTTTAAAGAAGATATTTAAGTTTGGGTAATAAAGTAATATTTCTAATGCTGTTTATTTATAATCTAAAACATTAAAAATATTTAATGTTATGGCATATACCATTAAAATGAATAAATAAAATAAATCTTCTTTTCTTCCCTCAAAAGAGGCTCCAAATAACATTATACTCCAGTATAAAATAAAACAAAATGTTGCTGCTAATAATGAAAAAAAATAAATGAATTTAAGTGTTTTTGAGCTTTTAATTTTTTTAAAATGTATTGAATGTATAAGCAAAACTAAAACTAAAAGTACAAATACAGGGAATTCTAAACACAAAGTATTGAAATAAATAATGTCAAGTAAGAGTAATATTATACCTAACAATGAAATAAGTACTCTTTTTGAGACGGTATAC
The DNA here is from genome assembly GCA_046329305.1 of Cytophagales bacterium. Taxonomy (GTDB): domain Bacteria; phylum Bacteroidota; class Bacteroidia; order Cytophagales; family UBA9547; genus CAMFLX01. The sequence goes on along the minus strand of JAXLUW010000003.1, from coordinate 43,071 downwards.
ATGAGTTGAAACAATATCGAAGTTTGTAATTTTTAATTATTTTTCAATAACAAATTCATGTCTTGAAAAAAATTATAGTGCTTGTATGTATGACATTAACCTATAAATTTTATAAACGCACAATTTTTGGGGTAATGGTAATAGAAGACTTTTTAAACTGTGTTTTAGATATAACCAGTATCAGATGAAAATATTTATAACCCAATTTTTTTTAACAAAAATAGAAAGAGTGTATATGTTCTAATAAGGTTTAACTTCTCTTTTAAGTATATTTATAGTTTTTAAAAAATTATACTAAAATTTTTACTCTATTATTACATTAACACTCGTTCTTGTACTTACTAAATTTGTGTTAGACCAAGCCTCTACTTCGTATTTGTAAATACCTGATTTTAAAGATGTAGTAGTGTATTTTTTAGTCCCTTTTTTTATGATTGACTCGTCTGCTACTAATTTACCATTTTCATAAATTCTGTAACCTTTTATATCTGCTGGCTCATTATAATTCCAGAGTATTGTGGCTGTTTTGTTAGCTCCAAGAATGTAGTTTTCTATGAAAACGGGATACAACTTTTTGGAAGCAGACATTACTTTTATGGATTTACTCAAATTTCCCATTCTGTAACCAGATTTGTCTACTGCAGCTACCGCAAAAGTATATTCTTTGGCATTGTTACTTTTTACATAAAAATCAAACTCATTGTTTTTTATTTCTGGTAAGGTTGCTTCCCATGCCATTTCTTTTGGGTCACTTATACTTGGTGTGAAAATTCTATATTCAACGGCATTAGCAACAACAGGCCAAGATAAATGAATATAGTGTTTGCCATCTTTTTCAATAAACTCACCTTTTAGTTCTTTAGGTGCTTCTGGCACTACTATGGGGTTGTAAAATACTTCGGCGTATTCGCTGTAAATGGGGTCGTAACCGTTTTTAAGATTACATTTAACTCTAAAATTATACGAAAAAGGATACTCTCTTGCCGAGTCATATTTAAGAATGAATTTTTTAGAAGTAGGAGGGAGCGGTTTTGATACTGTAATAGCCTCAATAAATGAAACTCGTTGTTCTATTTCATAGCTATCTATAAACTTTTCTTGGTCTGTGGGTATGCTCCATTCGAGTGGAATGTCAAATGAGCTTTCTTTGAAGTTGGATTTAAGAACAGGAACAAACTCTGCTGGTGCAGATGAGGGTTCAAATGTAAAGGAAAATGCTTTGCCCTCATAGCCCAAAACGGATACAGGAATCAACTCATAGGTGTATTTTTTTTGAAAATCTATGGTGTCAGTTAAATAAATGGGTGGTTTGGCTTCATTCATATTTAGCCAAATAGCATCTTTTTGCTTATGCGTTCTTTTTGCTCCATCTATTCTGTCTATTTTGAATCCTTGTAGTATTTTATATTCTTTGAAACTTTTTTTGTCTATGGCCCAGTCTATTTCTAAAGTGTTGTTATTTTTTCGTACTTTCATAGAGTGTTCTATAGTTAGGTTATAACTATTACTTTCTCCATATTTCCATGCGAATATATGTTTGGGGCTTGATGGTTTATCTGAATTTTTAGTTACTAGAAATAAGCCGTATTCATATACTTGTCCTGCAATGGCATTTGTTATTTTTTTATCGTAAAAAGCAAAACCAGCAATTAGTGCTTGATCAAAATCTCTGTTAAATCCTAAGCTGAGCAGTGCAAGGCCTTTATCTTGACGTATAAAATCAATAAAACTTGTTGAATCTCTTTTTGAATACTTATCTACGTTTTGTGCTATTTTTTCACGCAAATTGGTTATTACAGATGGATCTGTACTTACATTTGAAAGGTCTTTTGTAGGGCTCACTAATGGATAAATTGGTTTGGAAGTTAATGTTTTCCATTCGCTAGTGCCTTTGAGTCTTCGTTTTACAACAACGGCTTTTACCGTGTCTGGCCAACTTGGAGCTAGCCACATAATTCTAGCTTCTGTTCCTTTTCCTTCTGCAAAAATTTCAATATTGGTGTTTTGTGATACTGCACTAGTTGCAAGAATTCCTGAAATTGCTAGTATTAGAAATATGTAACTTTTCATGTTAAATCTAAAAAAATTAATGTGCAAATTTATTAATTTATATTTTAAAAACTTGTTGAGTCTTTAAAAATAAAAACATAAAACTATATGTTTTTCATGAGTTTATAGCTTCTTTAGTATTAAATGGTACACTTATATAGACTTGAACATGTTAGATATAAGTTTCAAGACCTAATATGATGCAATAAAGGTATTTAAAAATAATTTTGTCCTATTTCTAATTCCGTTTACAATACAGTCTATTCGGTATCTAATTGTCTATACATATTAATTTTGCCATTGGGTACGGGTTGTCCTTCTATGTTTTTAGTACCAATTTTTATGAATGGAGCCATTACACCTGCCATAGGTAAAACCAATACCTGCACGTGAGTGCCGAATCTTATTTTTTCAAAATCTTCTTTTTTTATATGAAATCTACCCACAGAAAGCTCCAGCCAGTATTGAGTAACCGATACAGTTTTAGAACCATTCGAAGCAACTATTTTTTTATTTTTTTCAATAACATGGGTGTCATACACATCCAGACGATTGTTCTTAAGGTCGTACTGGGTTAATTCTTTAATGTAGTCATTTTTAAATTCGGAGTTGAGGCTTGCTTGTCTATATTTACCATTTTTGAAATATTCCTCTGTTTTTGATAGCTCATCTTGATTGAGGTTGTAGATGCCATTTTTTTTATATTTAAAATTCACCAAACTAGGAGTCATCAGTTTTCTGATTCCCCATTTAGGCCAAGTACGTATCTGAATAGGGCTTTTCATTTGTTGGCATTGTATATATAGTTCTTTGTTTACCAATAAGCGTTCCTCTCCAAAAATAAAATAGTAATACTGTTTGTTGTATTCGTCTCCTCTGGTCTCAGACCATTTATCTGTAACAATACCCAACAAATCTTCTCCGTGATGTTTCCATTTGTTCACATGCCAGATGGACCAAACCAAAATGGGGATGCCAAAAATTGCAAACATAACAGCAAAACCAAGCATGATTTGAGGTACAACATGTGCAGGAACTACCTTATAAAAAAAATAGCAAGCAATCACAGCAAACAGAGCAAGAGCTAATAGTACCATAATGAAATTGTTGCTGTTTTTCCCTTCATGTTCAGCAATGATTCCTCTGCGGTCTTCCTCTGAAATTTTAAATCTCTTTTTTTCAAGCATAGCACCAAGTTAATACTTTTTTTAACCCAAATTAAGCAACAGCATTTTTACCGTATTTACAAATGCCATTTTCAAAGGTATTTAACACGGATTAAAAATCCTACGATAAGGCTTCGGAATTGCAAATTCCGAAGAGCGGGTCTAAGAGTATTTAACACGGATTTAAAATCCTACGATAAGGCTTCGGAATTGCAAATTCCGAAGAGCGGGAGAGAGACCTTGCCCCAAGTGTCTAAAATTAGGATTTAGGAGTGAATACAAAGTTTGGATAATACTTCTTTAATTCTTCTTCTGTGTAAGTGCCCCATTCGTAGTTAATATTAACTTTTAAAACACTACTGATAGAATCTCCTGTGTTGGAAGTGCCGTTATTATTTAATTCTCGTATAGCCACAAACGCAAAAGTATGTGGGAATTGAGGTGGAAATGACTTTGTTTTATCATTTCTCACTATGCATGGATGCCCCTCCATATAATAGCCTTTATCTCTTTCCATATCCCATTTAAGGTCTACCATATTGCGTATATAGGTTTCGCCTATATATCTGGCACAAATGTCTACCATGGTTTTGAAGGCACTGTCTTCCAGCTCTTCCATGGTGTAGTTTTCTATAATGTATTTTTCAAGAACATCTAAAGACTCTATAGAATAATCTAGCTTGTTGCGTACCTCTTTGGGGAATAAGTTGAGATATAGCAATTGATCTGGCATTATCGTAAGCCACCAATTGAAACTTTCTTCATTTCCTAGTACTTCTTTTACTGTTATCATGTTTATTCTTTAATTAATATTCCGGCTTTTTGTAAGGCTTCTAACAAGGGCTTACTGGGTTCACAATCTATAAACTTCCAATAAATTTTCCATTCTTTCGTTACCAGATACCCGTCTCCAGCTAGTACCGTAAAGGTAACTCTTATAGCCTCGATAGAGGGAGTCTATAATTTTTATGCTTTAAAACCTGGCATTTCTTTAGCTGTATGATATGGTCTACGAGCTATCTCATAATACATGTCTCCAAACTTTAAATAATCAAAAAATTCTTTCATGTCAGCATTTTCTACTATCTCATACTCTGTTAACATTACATCAGTATATACCCCGCCACCATTTTTAGATAAATAATTTGCAAAAGCATAAATAAATATCAATCTTAAGTATGAAAAATCATTAAAGGGATGTAATATTTCTACACTAAAATGTTCATTAAATAAAATACCTAAACCATCAGAAAAATATTTAGGGTTTTCAACTTCCATATACCGACATTTATCTGTGTACTCCAATTCTTTGTATTGAAGTGCTACCCCTATATGTTGTTCTAAAATCTCAACAATATCTTTCATATCTAAGGATATTTTTTTTTTAGAATCAAAATTATGACATATGAATCCCATACTAATAAATATCTATTGTAAAAAAACTATTATGACTAGAAACGTATTCATCAATTAAGTAAGGGTATTCCCCATCTATCCCTGTAGGTTGTGGCAAACTTCCTACGATTGTATTCATATTCATCGCTTCCATTAATATTTTTACTGCCATAGCACAGCTCCATGTTGTGAGCCCTGACCGCCTATCTTTGGGTGGAGCGAGACGCTCGCACCAGAGAGATCTTGCCCCAAGTGTCTAAAATTAGGATTTGGGAGTGAATACAAAGTTTGGATAATATTTCTTTAGCTCCTCCTCAGAATATTTATATCTCTCATTATCGATATTAAATTTTAAAACACTACTGATAGATTCTCCCACCTTATAAATTCCTCGGGTATTTGGATTTAATTTTCTAATTGCCACAAATGCAAAAGTATGTGGGAATTGAGGTGGAAATACCTTTGTTTTATCATTTCTCACTATGCATGGATGCCCCTCCATATAATACCCTTGATCTCTTTCCATATCCCATTTAAGGTCTACCATATTGCGTATATAGGTTTCGCCTATATATCTGGCACAAATGTCTACCATGGTTTTGAAGGCACTGTCTTCCAGCTCTTCCATGGTGTAGTTTTCTATAATGTATTTTTCTAGAACATCTAAAGACTCTATAGAATAATCTAGCTTGTTGCGTACCTCTTTGGGGAACAAGTTGAGATATAGCAATTGATCTGGCATTATCGTAAGCCACCAATTGAAACTTTCTTCATTTCCTAGTACTTCCTCTACTGTTATCATGTTTATTCTTTAATTAATATTCCGGCTTTTTGTAAGGCTTCTAACAAGGGCTTACTGGGTTCACAATCTATAAACTTCCAGTAAATTGTCCATTTTTTAGTTACCAGAAACCCGTCTCTAGCCTACCTTTACCGTATTTACAAATGCCATATTCAAAGGTATTTAACACGGATTAAAAATCCAACGATAAGGCTTCGGAATTGCAAATTCCGAAGTGAAAGGTTTGTTACTGTTTATGACATGTCATTTATTTACAATATAAAACAACGTATTTTGTTCTAAAAATCATCTTAAACAAAAACTTAAAATCTTAATTTTATGTATATTTGCAATATATGATATAGACCTATGAAAATATTAGTAGACATACCAGACAATAAAGCTTCTTCTTTTATGGATGTAATTAATAGCATTTCGTATGTGAAAGCTAAGCCTCTAACTGATTCCAAAGCCCTGCTTTTGGAAGAAATTCGTGAGGCTGTTGAGGAAATGAAATTGATTAAAGCTGGTAAAAAAAACTCACGTAACGCTGAAGATTTTTTGAATGAGTTATAGTGTAAAATCTATTGAAGTATTTGAAAAGCAAGTCAAGCGCCTTTCTAAAAAATATGCTTCACTCAAAAATGAATTATTGGAGCTGGTACAGAAACTCAAAGAAAATCCTGAACAAGGAACACCCATTGGTAAAAATTGCTTTAAAATACGCCTAGCCATAGCTTCCAAAAACAAAGGTAAAAGCGGCGGAGCAAGAATAATAACTCATTTTATGGTAACAGATGCATCTGTTTATCTACTTTCTATCTACGATAAATCTGATAAGGAAAACCTAACTGATAAAGAATTGGAAGAACTTTTAAATTTTATATCTGAATAGTAATTCATACGCTCGTCAGGTTCTGCGAACGTTGACGATCATTGCCTGTTTAAAATGGTCATCGACCTTTTCAATCGGTTTGTTTTTGCATGTTTCCCTATTCCTTCTCAAACACATACAGAACGTTGTTTTGCGTAAGCTGGTAGAGTTTGTTGTGAGAGACTTGTGGTATTTGTACCGAGACGTAGTCGCCAGTGCCGTCTTGGTCGAAGCGATGAAACCAGTCTATCTCCAAGGTGCTTTTGTTCAGGGCACATAGGGCCGTGGGAATGTACTTGAGTCCCAATTTTTCTTGGTCCAGATGCACGGTGGTGTAGAAATGCGTTTCGTCTTCGGCATAGCCAGACTTGTGGTTGAAATCTACCATCAGGTGCTGGTGCAAGGTTTGGGAAAGGTTTTTTACGTGGATTTCGCTGGTGGCCAAGTCTATCTCCAGATAATGCCTGAGGTAGATAGCCACAATTTTGTCGCCCGCCAGATTGAGCTGAAACACGGTTCCTTTCTCATGGATTTTTCCTCTGAAAATATTTCTCAGTTCCTCGTCTGCATGGGCGGGGAGTTCTTGCCATTGGCGGGTAACTTTGCCTGTTTGCACATCAAAGGCCATCAACAAACTGCCCTGAAAAGCCACCAAAAGTTCCTCTTGCCAAACGCCCAAAAACTTGACTACCTCGTAATTCCTTTTCTCGGTAGAGAACAACACATCATACGCTCCCAACTCAGACACCTCATACTGCCAAAGTGGGGTGGCATCAGGAAGGCTGTAGGCGTGGATTGAGTTTTTGTTACTTAAAAATAGGTATTTATTTTTATTTAGATGATTTCGAAGATTTCTAAAATTTGCTATTCGATTTAATTTTTTGTTTAAAATATCATACAGATAGTAATTACATTCAAAACCATCTGACAATGAATTATATTCACCATCAAGTAGAATAGTTCTTGAAGATAAATTTTTGCTATTTCTTAAGTATGTTTTCTCTTCAATAATTAAATTATTTATGAAAGTGTTTTCGTCTTTTACATAAATAGTCTCTTCTTCAACAAAATCATAACAAAAAGTATCTACCCCAGTGTTAATTATTGCATTGTTTTTAAATAAAGTTTTATTTTTATCTACATAAAATAGATTTTTATAAGAAATTATAAATGATAAAACATTATTTATTTGATTTATATTTTTAAACATATTATTCGCCTTTAATAAACCTGTATAAATTTGAATCCAAATTAGTAATCAATTTTTCAAATTCTTTAACTTGCTTTGATTCAGATATGTCACCAAACAAACTCTCCCTCAACTCTGGTTTCATTGCCTCAAAAATCTCTGTTTTTTTATTTGTAAACACCGTTTTCCACATGGTTCTGAGGTCGGCATCGGTGTTGCCTCGCGAGGCAAACGCCACCCATTCAAAATCTGCGAGGGTGGTGATGTTGCCAAAAGCCCCTTTTTGGCCAATAACTTGGTCTATCTCTTGGTCTGAGGGTGTTGTACCAGAGGTGTACTCTTTGTTTTTTAGCTCTATGTGTTTACCGCTTTCCAGCAAAATATCCGATTGTCGGGAGTTTGCCAGCGTGCTATAATTTGCCCCAAATTGTTTCACATCGTTTTCTTTCAATCCTCTTCTGCGAAGCTCATAAATGGTTTGGTACATTTCTGCTAAACTTGTGTTTGCAACATTTTTAGCTATGTCTGCACTATCGCCAGCTTCCGCAGTCTGTCTGTTTAGCCAATTGAAGTATTTTTTTGCTTTTCCATCAGTTGAAAAGTTAGTCTGAAAATATACCACGTCAGCTAAGAGTATTTAACACGGATTAAAAATCCTACGATAAGGCTTCGGAATTGCAAATTCCGAAGAGCGGGAGACCTTACCCCAAGAATCTAAAATTAGGGATTAGGAGTGAATACAAAGTTTGGATAATACTTCTTTAATTCTTCTTCTGTGTAAGTGCCCCATTCGTAGTTAATATTAACTTTTAAAACACTACTGATAGAATCTCCTGTGTTGGAAGTGCCGTTATTATTTAATTCTCGTATAGCCACAAACGCAAAAGTATGTGGGAATTGAGGTGGAAATGACTTTGTTTTATCATTTCTCACTATGCATGGATGCCCCTCCATATAATAGCCTTTATCTCTTTCCATATCCCATTTAAGGTCTACCATATTGCGTATATAGGTTTCGCCTATATATCTGGCACAGATGTCTACCATGGTTTTGAAGGCACTGTCTTTGAGTTCTTCCATGCTGTAGTTTTCTATAATGTATTTTTCTAGAACATCTAAAGATTCTATAGAATAATCTAGCTTGTTGCGTACCTCTTTGGGGAACAAGTTGAGATATAGCAATTGATCTGGCATTATCGTAAGCCACCAATTGAAACTTTCTTCATTTCCTAGTACTTCTTTTACTGTTATCATGTTTATTCTTTAATTAATATTCCGGCTTTTTGTAATATTTTATGCTTAAGAGAAGCAATTTTTCAAATCTATAAATTTTTAGTAAATACACTTAAAACTAATATTATTAAAATTATAAAATGAATCAAAAAAATTCAATTCTACGTTTACTTTTTTTTGAATTTATAGTATTCGTATATTGGCAGGCTTTAAAGTTTTGTATATGAAATATGTATCTATCATATTAACATTAATTATATCTTTTCATTTATTTTCACAAGTTACCCCTAATATAAATTCAGGTAACCCAAATTTCCCGTTTCCGCAGTTTAAAGATTATAATGGAGGAAATTTGAAAACTATTTCATCTTCAGATCACCATGCTCAAGGTGTGGTCCATGCAGAAATGGAACAAACCATAAGAGTAGCTTATCAAAACGTTTGTAATAATATGACCTATAATATTTTAAATAACGGAGTTGTAGGGCCAACAACTGTTAATGGAGTGAAATATATTATGCCTTATACAGATGGAATAGATCACTGTACTTGCGTAGAAGGAGATGGGTATTATTTATTAGCGGCAGCATATATGGCCGATAAACCTACATTTGATGGTTATTACATGTGGGTGCATGATAGAGCTTTTCAAAAAACTACAAGATTTATTGATAACGTTGTAAATTCACCAAATTATAATTATTCTCCAGGTATTAGTGGTGGAGGTAGTTATGGAGGAGGTTTGGATGTTAGAGGAGGTGCTTTAACTGGTAATTCAGCTGCTGATGGAGATTTGGATGTAGCTATGGCATTATTAGTAGCATGGAAGCAATGGGGAGATGATGCTGTAATATGTACAGATCCTGAATTAGGTGTGATTACATACAAAAACGAAGCAATTAGATATATATCTACTATGGCTGATACTGTACCATATAAATATCCTAATGGAAGTACATATTTGCCAAATGGTAATTATGTATCGGGTATTATAGGTCTAGATGGTTATTTGAAAAATGGTGATTCATGGAATGAGATAACAGATTGGGCTGCTAATGCCTCGTACAGAGGTATTAAAAGACAGGTAACGGGTAATCAATTTTTATATATTGACTATTCTGCACCCTCATACTTCAACGCTTTTTCTAAAGTATTAACACAAGAAGGTGCTAAACCTTGGCTGATAGAGCAATATGATAGAGCTGAAGCTTCCAGTGATTGGCTTATGGGAAAAATGGCAAGCAAGGGGCTTGTTGGATTTGCGGGAAGAATGAAATTTCTATCTAATGGAGAACCTGATTTTAGTAGCTATTCTGATGGTGAGGATTTTAGACTTGGCTGGAGAACTGTATTAAATTATGTTTGGAATGGAAACAGTACTAAAACTTGGAATCCTATTACTCACCAACCCGTTAACACCCCAAATTCATATGAACTTGATTTTGCTAAGAATAACCAAAAGTTCATGAATAATCCACAGTCTTATGGAAATGATCCATATAAATTATCAACCTTAAAATTTAATATTTGCGGTCCTTCTACTATGACTACCTTCCATGGACCCAAAGGGGCAGGTCCAGAATCTAGTTCTGATACTACATATCCAGCTTCAGCAACTTATTACAGGTTAAATAAAGCATTTGGTGGTTTTTCGCCTTCAACAGTTGCTACGCAAGATTTTAATCTAATGGCTAAAACTTATAGAAAATGTGAAATTACTTGGGATGGTGCAAATAATGAAGTAGGTCAACAATATGAAACATCTAGACCTTTGTATTTTCATGAATTTTTTAGGCTTTTAGGCCTTATGGTGACCACTGGTAACTGGCATAATCCTTTAGATATGATTGCAAAGCCTAACTTAAAAATATATAAAAGTGTAAACAAAACTTATGCATATATCGGTGACACTTTAACTTACACTCTAAAGTGCCGGAATTATGGCAAACTAGATGCGGAAGATGTTGTAATAACAGATGTTTTACCAGCTGGTTTGCAATATCTTTCGAGCGTGTCTTCCAATTCCTCAATGTCGTTCTCGAAAACTGGAAATTCTTTAACCTGGACAGTTAATAAAATTAAAGGAACAAATGTTGGGTTACCTCAAAATCTTAATCTCACTAAAGATAGTATAATTATAAAAGTTTTGATTACTAATCAGGCCTCTAGCAGAATTTGTAATACATCTACTATAAGTTGCAGTAATGGTGAAAGTTATACAAGTAATGAGTATCCTAATAATATTACAGCAACAATGGAAAGAAATTGTGTGGATATTATAAAAGATAAACCTCTTACTATAAAAAAATCTGCATCAAGAAATGTGGTACAAGTAGGAGACACGCTTACGTATACAATTGTGGTTAAAAATAAATCAGTCGGTTTTTTAAATGGAGGCAGAACAGGTGTGTATTTTTCATTTGGAGTGGATGGGTTAAGTACATCAAAAAATAACATGAAGACTTTTGGTAGAATTTTTCATGGTGCTGATGAGGCCTATATAAATTTAAGTAATTACAGGTACTCTTATTTTATGAACGAACAAATTGTACCTAATTGGATAGTAGTAAAAGAATTTAGTGAAGGAGTAGGTACTCAAGATCCGACATTTTTTATACAACCATTGACTCCAGGTGTTGGATATAATCATAGGTTGGTTGTAAGATTCCCAAGTGTACTTTCAACAGTTACTCCACACCTAGCAGAATACAGTACAAGTACTCAAATGATACACAGAGGTGCCATGCAGCCTCCAAGATTATTAACAAGGTTTGAGACAAACCCTAATGGTAATTTTGATTTTTCAGATGATTGGAGTGCAGATCCTAATTTTATAAGTACAGATCAATCAGATGATCTTTTAACATTAATAACCAATGACTGGACAGACCCTTTAAATACTGATATTCCTCTAACGAAAATCCATCCAGAAGCTTGTGATGTGTATACCAAAAAATCTAATAAAATTTTAGTTGAAGAATTTGATGGCTATACATGGAGACGTATTTATGGTACATCGCCTGTAGAGGGCAGAGAGTTGCTTAATGTAAAAGTTACGGATTCTTTGCCAAGTGAGGTAGTTTTTGGGGGCTTTACAAACGGCTACCCATCTGGTACTATTACGGGCAACAAAATTACATGGCCAACTATTACTCAAATGCTTGTAAACGACTCTGTAGTATATAAGTTTTGGGTTACAGTAAAAGATGCAAGTTATTTTGGTTGCCCTAATACCCCCAATCCAGAATTTATTATAAACGGTGCAAAAGCTACCGCAGATAATGAAGGTATTGTAAAAGACACTGCCGTAACTAGGGTTAGTTGCGATGCACTTTTTACTCCGTTGAAAAATTTTAATAAAACATCAGATAAACAAAATTACCAAGTTGGTGATGACATAACTTACACCATAGGCTGGAAAAATTCAGCGGGTGGTATTGAGAAAGGTGTAGGCACCTCATTGAGTTCTCATTGGCAATTAATAAATGGTCTTCGATTCAAGTTTAATACAAATTCAATGATAATAAGTGGTAAAGATTCTGGAGGAGTTAAATATGACAACTTAATGACTAATAAATACTCTTATGGCAACAATGGCTCCATAGAATCTACCATAAGTTTAATTAGCGATCAGGAAGTTTTCGCTTTAGTTTTTAGACAAAACGGTAATAAATGGTATGAAATCAGATTTAAGAAACTATACAATGGTATCAGTACAAGTCTATGGGATTTTGGATATACCACTGCAAATACATTTACACAATTGCTTCCTGAAAAACTAATAGCATTAACAGGGTCTACAATAGACATAAATGTACAGCTGTTGGATCAAAAACTAAGTTATTCTATAATGAATCCAGGTGCAATCGTGCCAAGTATTCCTCAATTTACATATCTGAACTTACAAGATGTAAATGGTTATGCTGGCTGGAGAAGTAACAATAGCTCCTCTTCTGAGGTTACGGCTTGGGAAACCAATCTTGATGCAGCGTTCAATATACAAATGAAAGATCCAATACCAAGTGGATTGACTTTTGTGTCAGCTACGAATGCAAACTTGTCTCTTTGTCCATCATGTGGAAGTACGGTAATTTCTGGAAGTAATGTTTCAGGAACAGTAACCTATACTAATATTGCAGGACCCGTAATGTATGGTGACTCAATAACGTATGTTTGGAAAGGAAAAGTAAGCTCATGTCCTGCAAACGGTAAAATCATAAATAATGCCGTATTGACAATAAATGACTCAAGTAAGCTAACAGCTACAAATATAGTTAGCTGTGGTACTGTAACTACCCCTGTTTATTTCATAACAACTAATGTGTCTAAAAACCAAAATGTTGTTGTGTTAAATTGGAGTGTTTCTCAAAAAAGCACTTCTGGATATTACTATATTTATAAAAGTTATGATCATTTGAATTGGGAAATTGTAGGCAACCAAAGTCCACAAAATACTTTAAATTACTCATTTGACTATATTGAAAATAGTGAATCTACTATATATTACAAAATCGTATATATGGGTAATACAGAAAACTATACTTCAAAGATAGTTTCTGTTTCTGTTAACAATAAAGGTTTAATGATTTCACCGAATCCGTTTGAAGATGTGTTGAATATTGAATTTGATAAAAACTTAAATTCAATATTATTAGAAATTTATGACGTTGAAGGAAAACAAATAAGTAGTAAAAATTATTTTGATACGAGAAATATTACAATTACAGAAAATTTAAATTCTGGTATATACATACTTAAACTTATAACAGAAGAGAATACATTTATCCATAGAATTCTCAGAAAATAAATTTACAAAATATAGGCTAGTAGGTGCTTAAGCTGCTAGCCTATATTTTTGTATTACCAATGCTGATATAGCCTTCATTTGCGAGTTTTTTTAGTAGAACATACTTTTAAAGTCGGTGAGAGTTCAAACTCACCGACTTTTTTTTATAGTATCTGTTTATATGTAATCGAATTATAAAATGACATTTTTTTAAAAATACCTTTATTTTAATTAATTAGGTCTTGAAGCTCGTGTCTAAAAGCTTCAAGTCTATAAATCTTGTTTTCTGGTCACTTGTTTGAGATTTAGGGCAATTTCCTATTTTATATATTTTAAACAACCACATAAGATTTCTTCTTTAAAACCCTAAATTTCTTCTACAATTCAATTAAATGTTTCTACATATTTAATTGCACAATTTTAATATTTTTATTTTTGGTTTTTAATTAGGTATATTGGAAAAGTACAAAAAATGTAATATATATTAATATTTTATTAAACTTAAAAAGCTTGTAAATATCTATTAAAGCGTTTAAAATAAAGTATTTGTACTCAATTTTATAGTATTATTACCTATATGTTAAGTTTTTGTAAAGTTAAAATAGTTATATTTATACTACTGAATAACTAAAATTAAATTTATGAACAAAATTTACAAACTCGCCGTAGCGTTGTGTTTGATGTACGGTAGTATATCAGCACAAGACACTCTGTTGAAGGGTAGAATTGTGGATGAAGAAGGAGCGGGAGTGCCTCTAGCGGTAATTATGTTAGACGGAACTTCTTTAGCAACAGAAACTAATGACAGTGGATATTTTGAATTGAATATTCCGCAGGATAGCACTAAGAAACTAAGTGATTATTATTTGATGATTTCCTCTGGAGAAGCAAATAAGTTAAAGGTAAATGCTGGAGCTGATTTGTCGGCAGTTTTATACAAAACCAAAACAACTACTTTAAAAGAGGTACTCCTCATAGGTTACGGTTCTCAAGATAAAACCGAAAATACGGGTTCCATAGCTAAAGTAGAAGGAAAAGATATTGCCAACTTACCAGTTACCTCATACGAGCAAGCCATACAAGGCCGCATGTCTGGTGTGCAGATAGGAAGTACGGGCGGTGAAATTGCCAGTAAAATGAACATTAGAGTAAGAGGGGCGGCCTCGCTTACGGCAAGTAATCAGCCTTTGGTGGTTATTGATGGTTTTATTGTGACCTCAGAAGATCAAGGAAACTTTACTGACAATAACGCCTCTAACCCAATGGCAGACTTGAACCCTAATGACATAGAAAGTGTAGAGGTGCTTAAAGATGCCGCTGCTGCCGCCATTTATGGAGCAAGAGGAGCCAATGGAGTGATTTTAATAACAACCAAAAGAGGTAAAGGAGATACTAAAACTCAATTTACCGTAAATTTTTCTACTGGGTGGTCGAAGGCTGCACATGTGAGAAAATTCTTGAACAGAAGTCAATACATAGAAATGTTTACAGAAGCTGCAAAAAATGCAGGCTACACCACTGACGAAGCAGGTCTAGATGCTGCTTGGGGCGACTACGGCGGTGGGCCGTATTCTGGAGCTGGTAGTTTCTCGGATTTAGTGAGCAGAGGTACAGATTCTGACTGGCAAAAATCGGCATTTCAGACGGGTCATTTTAACCAATATGACTTATCAGCTAAAGGTGGTTCTCAAAAAACGAAGTTTTATACGAGTTTGGGCTACATGAAGCAAGACGGTATCATTATTAGAAACAACATGCAGAGGCTGAGTTATAGATTTAATCTGGATAACAACGTAAATAAATATGTCACTTGGGGGATGTCAACGAACTTTGTGTATAACCTACGAAACAATACACCAGAAAATAACCAGTTCAACAGCCCACTTGAAGCAAATGCTCTTGCTCCTATTATTTCTATAAAAGATAGAACAGGCGAATACAATGACTCTACGTTTTATGCCAACCCTTTTAGAGCAACCTATAACACCATTGATAGAACTACTCAACTTAGAAATTTTAGCAATGGCTACTTAAGTATCAATTTCTTAAAAGATTTCACGTTCAGAAGTGAAGTAGGGCTAGATTATTTGGGCTTGTATGAATATGGCTGGAATGGAAGTAAGTTTCCAACAAGTGCAGGTACACCCAATTTTGGCAAATATGGTACCTCTAAAGTGTTGAACTACAGTACCAATAATACCGTAACTTATCTCAAGACAATTGCCAAAAAACATAAAATACAGGCTTTGTTAGGTCAGAGTTTTCAAAAGTCTGATTTTGAATACTCATTCATACAAGGGCAAGGTTTGCCAAACGACAACTTAAAATATTTGACGAGTGCCTCACAAAATACTTCCTTCTCTTCTTCTGCCACTTCGTATGCTTACGAATCGTTTTTTGGTAGATTGAATTATTCATTCGTGGGTACATATTTACTTGGTGTGAGTATGAGAAATGATGGATCTAGTAGATTTGGTGCGAATAAACAATATGGATGGTTTCCAGCCATATCTGCGGGTTACATTATATCAAACACAGACTATTTCAGAAAATCTGGTTTGGGCAAATACATAGATCTGCTTAAAATTAAAACTTCTTATGGAAAAACTGGTAACTCAGAAATTGCCAATTTTGCCTCAAGAGGTTTGTATTCTACTAGTTATTATGGTTCAACAGGAGGTTTGTATCCAACACAATTGGCAAACTCCAATCTCTCTTGGGAGAAAAACTCTCAGTGGGATGCTGGTCTTGAACTTAGTATTTTCAAAAGCAGAATTAGCGCAAGTGTAGATTACTTTAACAAACTCACCAAAGATATGCTATTGTCTATGCCCGTACCGTCAACATCGGGCTACGCAAGCACATTGCGTAACGTAGGTAAAATGGAAAACAAAGGCTGGGAGATAAGTGTAAATACAAAAAATATAGATAAGGAATTTAAGTGGAGTACCAGTTTAAATATTTCGTTTTACAAAAACAAAGTATTGGATCTTAATGGACAATCTATATTGCCTACGGGCGGTAGAGCTTTAAATGCGGCCATAGAAAATATGCCTCTTGGTGCATTTTACGGTGTCCAATATGCAGGTGTTGACCCAGAATCTGGCGATGCTCTGTATTACTTGGCCGATGGCACCAAAACAAGCAGCTGGAGCAAAGCCAACCAAGCAGCCAACTACAAATATTTGGGAAATCCTAACCCTAAACATTTCGGAGGTATCACCAACAGTTTCGAGTACAAAGGTATAGGTCTGATGATCTTTGGACAATGGTCTTATGGTAACCAGATCTATCATGCATCGGGTATTTTTCAAAGTTCGGGCTTTACAAACTTTGGTTTAGATAACCAAACCGTTGAGATGATGAGCTACTGGAAATCTCCAGGACAGGTTACAAACGTGCCAAGACCACAACTCGATATGAACAACGGTGCTAGAGCAAGTTCTAGATACTTAAGCGACGGCTCGTATTTTAGATTCAAGACCATAACCATTTCATATACATTACCAGAAAAAATGGTGAAAAAAGCGAAGTTTAACATGGTAAAAGTTTATGTAACAGGTCAAAACTTCTTCACTATAACTAAATATAAAGGCAATGACCCAGAAGTGGGCTATGTAGCACCTACGGCTTCTGTGCAAACCAATAACTTGAATATTGGGAACGACTATTATTCAGCACCACTTCCTAAAACAATTATTGTTGGGGTTCAATTAGGCTTCTAAATTTTAAACTTATGAAAACTGTAAAATTATTATCATTGGCGATAGCCTCAACTATATTTTTAAATTCATGTTCAAATAAATTGGATTTAAAACCTCAGACGTCTGTAGATGCGGACGTGGCCAAGTCTGATCCCGCACTTTTGCTCATAGGGGCATACAGCTTAATGGGTTCTGGTGGTATCACAAATTCTCAAGAAGGTGCTTTATATGGCACCGATGTCTTGCTTGCGGCTGATTTATTGGCGTCTGAAGATTATATGACTTGGAGAGGGACTTTTAATAGCTATAACGAAATCTCTAACAAAACCATCAGTGTAACTAATACAAGTATTATCAGAATGTGGAGAAAGGCTTATTCTGCAATCAACTTGAGCAATGTGCTTTTGGAGTCTGCAGGTAAACTTTCTGCCACTGACGCTCAATATTATGCTGCTCAAGCAAAATTTGTTAGAGGTTGTATGTATTTTGAACTGCTGAAATTTTATGGCGAAGCTAGTACAAATAGGGGCGTACCAATCATTACGAGTGCAACCAACGACTACGAATCTATCACGTTTCCATCAAGAAACTCTATTTCAGAAACCTATACGCAGATAATTTCTGATCTTACAGAGGCTTATAACAATTTGGGTGATGATCACGGAGACTATGCCAATAAATACACAGCAGCGGCCATGCTAGCGAGAATGTACTTGTACAAAGGAGAGTACGACAAGGCATTGAGTTTTTCTAACGAGGTTATAGCTTCTGAAAAATATTCCCTGCCAAGTTCTCCAGATAAGTCTTTTAATACTTCTGGAGCTAGTGATCACATTTTTGCTATTTTACAAACTACTCAAAACAATACAGGAACAACCAATGACGGTCTTACTACTTTTTATGGCTGTGACCAAACCATTCCTGGAAGTGCCGGAAGAGGAGATGTGAATATAGATAGCACATTTATCAAACTTTATGAAGAAACGGATTTGCGTCGTAGTCAGCTTGTCTATGAAGGTTCTTGTAACAAAGCATCAGTAACAAGTGGTAAATGGAAAAATCCGTATACTAACATACCCGTAATCAGGCTTGCAGAGATGTATCTGACAAGAGCAGAATGTAACCTGAGACTAAGTTCTACTACAGGAGCTGAGCCACTTGTAGACATTAACTTACTAAGAGAAAAAGCAGGTGCAAGTGCTTACGCAGACATAGACTTGGATAAAATATTGCTAGAACGCCAACTTGAACTTGCTTTTGAAGGACATAGAATACATGATTTCAAACGCTTGAAAACAGTATTTACTTTAGTAGACAATAGCACTATTGACTATTCAGGTGACGAATTTGTATTCCCAATACCTCTAAGTGAAATAAACGTCAATAAAAACATCACCCAAAATTCATATTATCAGTAGATTATTAATCTATTACACATTTAGAGGCTTTTTATTATTTCATAAAAAGCCTCTTTTTTTTTGAAATATTTTATACTTAATTGCGTCTGAAACTAATTCACACACACAATATGTATCATTATTTAAGATTCACTTTTTTAAAACTTTTTCTCATACTTGTAGCTACTTTTAGTAGTACTATTTTGGCACAGTCCAAATCCAAAGGGTTGGTATTTACAAGTAAAAAAATTTTAGATCAAGTAGATAACGCCAAGCCTAAACTTTACAGAGGTAAGTTGCCTAGTAGTTATGATCTGAGCAATATCATGCCTCCTCCTGGTAATCAGGGGCAAATGGGTTGCTGTGCTGGCTGGGCTTGTGCTTATGCACTCAAAACCTCGCACGAAAAACTTGAAAGACAATGGGCTCTTACACAAAATAATACACTAGAAAAAACACACGTTTTTAGTCCTACTTTTTTGTATAATCAAGTAAACGGTGGTAAAGATCAAGGCTCTTGTTTTGTGGATATTTTTGAATTACTACAAAAAAAGGGTTGTGCTTCTTTGTCTACTATGCCTTACAACGACAAAGATTATACCTCTCAACCTAGTGCTAAAGCTCTGAGTGAAGCCGCTGCATATAAAATTGCTTGGGCAAAAAATATTGAGCCTAAAGAGATAGGAACCATCAAGTCTTACCTTACCCAAAATTATCCCATAGTAATAGGTGCTACGGTTGATGATAATTTTTCAAACGTAACAGCTGGAAAAATTGTGAACAGTATGTCTACAGACGGCGGAGGCCATGCTATGGTAGTAGTGGGCTACGACGACACCAAAGCGGGTGGATGTTTCAAAATTATGAATTCTTGGGGGCAAGACTGGGGCGATAAGGGCTTTTGCTGGATGACTTACGAAACCTTTAAAAAATGTGTGCAAGAAGCTTGGCTAGTAGAAGATGCTAAATCTGGGGCTAAAATTGACCCTCCTAAAGATGAAAACAACCAACCCGTACCAGAAAACTCAGATGATGCTGCAGAAACTTTTGAGTTTGAAGACGAGGTGCCTGCTTCTATAGACGTAGATGGAATGGAAACCGTAAATGAATACGAAGGGTTTGAAAGCTACGGAGGCGGATTGTTGTTGTCGGGGAAAATAGATATAGACCTTGATGCCGGGAGCAAAGGGCAAGTAGTAATCTATATAACCAAACAAGGTAACGAAACGGCCTATATACCTTGTAAAGATGAACTGTTTACAGATGTAAACAATGACTTGGTTGGGTATACTGATGAGTTTGAACTTGAATCGTGGATCAATGAATACAAAGGAGAATTTGAAGTGTACATACCGCAGAAATTTTTGAAAGCCGCAGGCCAACCTAAACTATGGGCCGTGCCAGTACTTTTTATTGACGGTACCGACGTTGCTCATGGTGTACCCATAGTAGTTACATGGTTTTAAAGATTTAAAGTTTATTGTTTTATAAAATTATTTTAAAAAGGCTTCAGAAAACAGTTTCTGAAGCCTTTTTTATTGGTTAGCTTTAATCTAAAATTATAACCAGTTGAATGTAAATTGCTAGAGTCTTTAAAGGGATTTTCCTGAAAACAAGAAATTAACTACTTTTTAAACAATGATATTGTTTGTCTTAATTTAGTTTTTAAAACTAAAATTAATAGCTAAATTCACGTGGATATATCTTAATTTAATTAAATGGTACATTTTGTGAAATTAACTTAAAATATATGTTTCTAAAATATAAAATTTTAACAAAAAATTATGAAGTTTAAATCTTTACATCTATCAACATTATTGTTTTTTTCTATCCTAAGTAGCTTTGCTCAAGTTTCTGAGCCATTGTTTTATCCTAAAATAGTACTTTATGGAAACCCAATTGCAGCTAAAGAATATAGTTATGATCCAGATACCCAAGAGGAATCTTTAAATTATAATCATAACTTTAAGTATAATACTGATGGCCAATTAACAGAGCATTTGATGTCAGACAAATTAATTTCGCCTCACTTTTATCAGAATATAAGATATAGATTTAGTTACGACAACCAGAAAAGACTTGTCTATTTTTGGAATGAAATAGAAGGAATTAATGACTATAAGAGTGATTGGGAACACCAGTGGGTATATGATACTCAAGGAATGATTGTGGAAGACAATCAATGGGCCATAGATAATACTACAAAAAATTTAGGTTATAACTCTTTTAAAAGAGTAGTGACAAGAAACGCCAATAATCAGGTGCTAAAAATAGAAAGAAGAAATTATGAAGGCTACTCAGATACATTGGTGCTGGAAAAATCAGAAGAATATGTGTACAAAGACAATAAAATAGATACCATAATTTTTAGAGAAAGAAATGTAACACTTGGGGGTATTATGCAGGTGGTTCAGAAAAGATTTGATATCAAATTTTTAACCTACAACGACAAAAATACAGACCTAATTCAATATAAATCTTATAATGCTTCTGATAGAAACGATTATGTTTTTAGTATGGATTTTACATATGATTCTTTAGGGCGAATAACCAGTGAAACAGAGAAGTTTTTGTCATATATTAGCGTGAATTCTTGGACATACGAACCAAACAAGACTACCTATATAGAGAAAGATTATACCAAAAATGTGAAGACATTTGATGAATCTGGTGAAATCACAATTGAGGAAAAATTTACAAAATCTGGAGGGGTTTGGGAGTCAGACGGAATACCATATATAAAAAATACAAGAACATTTAGTGGAAAAAATATTCTTACAGATCTTGAAGAACAATATGTTTTTTTAGATAGCAAATATATAAAAACTAAAAAATATGTTTTCGAAAACGCAGCGGTTGGGGTAACTGACGAACAAATTTTACATCAAGACTTGGTGTATCCTAATCCGAGCGAGGGTTTTATACACATCAATGGTATAGAAAATATAGTTAGTATGAATCTGACTTCTAGTAATGGAATCACAGAACAGTTGCCTCTTGCCACAACTATTTCATTAGAACAGCCAGATGGTCTGTATTTGCTGACAATTCACTATAAAAATGGAACTTCTAAAAGAATGAAGTTAGTAGTACAATAAGATTTTACAATTAGTAACACAAAAGGGCATGGTTAAAAAGGAATTTAACCATGCCCTTTTGGTTTTATAATGGTAGATTGAAGTGTGTGGATCTGAGTTGGAATTTTTGGAGAGCGATGTAAAGTTTTTTATAAAAAATACATAGTTAGTTGCCCCAAAATAGTGTGTGTAAAAACCTGCCAGGCATTAAGGTAAAAGAACCGGCAATTAAAATGGCTCCTACATACAGTAAAATCATGCTCCATTTATGCGATTTTACGTTACCATTTTTAGTGGCCCAATAAGAACGAGGCACGGTTACAAGAGTAACTACACTAAAAATATGTAACCAACCAAAATGATTGAATAGTTTATAACCGCCTACGTGTGCGGGCATGAGCAAGGCTATAAGAGAAGTTAAAATCATGAGAATCATGTAAACTCTGCCAGAAACTACATGAAAAGGGGTGCCTTTTTTAATAATCAGCAAAATACCACCAATAAATACACAAGGCACAATAGTTGCCAAGTGCAAATACATTAAAGATTGATACGTCATGGTTTTTTATTTAAAGCTACAAAATAAGTATAGCAAATAAATAACTAATGCTCCAAAATGTTGAAATTTAAGGTTGAAGTGTGGGTAATGAGGGGGTGAACTAGAATTAAATTAATGAGTATAATTCGTTTTTTTGATTTTACCTTTCTCTATTAAAAAAGAAAACCTTGGGCAAAGCCAAGGTTTATGATTCAAAGATTAAAGTGCAGCCGAAAAGCCATGTTCTCGAGGGCACTGTGTTGCAAAGATAAGAAATTCAAGTAGTTTTTAATAGTTGAAAATCATTTTAAAGTTTCTTCAATACCCTTTTATTGTTTGTAAAAACCATAATATCATTATATTTAAAATCTTTATCGTCTGTTACAATTGGCACACTTAAAGATTTCATGAGTTTATAATAGTATAAATCATTGAAATCAACATTTCTATTTAATTCATTTAAAAATGATAAATCTGAATTAGTAGAAAAGTTGTCGTCAATAGTTTCAAACATAAATGAATATGATTGAATATCAGAAATCAATATTTTTAATTGTTTATCGTAATCAGAATGAGTATTCTCTCTGTAGTCTTGTTTGAACTTTTTTTCACCTGGTTTACAATTCAGAAAAGCAGGCATCGCAACATTACGTAGATATGCGTTGATAATTTCTGATAATAACATGCTAGTCATTATAATTTTCGGCTTGTATTTATCCTTTTTAATTAATTTGTTTGGTAAAGAATTTAAATTTACCAATGCTTCAAAAAAATCAAAATAAGGCTGAAAATCAATATCTTTCTTGTTGAAATTGTTGTATTTGATAATTGCAATCCAAATATTGGCATCGATAAAGTATAGCTTATATTTATCTGGTTCTTTGTTTAGGTTATTTATGTCAAAATACATTATATGTATTATTGAAACAATGCTAGAATAGCATCGTCTATCTTTTTAGCTTTATCAGGATTTTTAACCAAATCTATTGATTCTTGAATTTTTTCATGCCATATTGACGATTTTTCAATATGAGTAACTATGATGTTACTATCAGCAATTTTAGGAAAAGTAGAATAAAGTTTACCTATAGAAGCATTACAAAAACCAGAAGTAAGATTTGAAATATTTTCAAAATCTAAGATTATTGTTGCACCAGACTCCAAGTATTTAGAGGCTTTTTCAAACACCATATTGCCAAACTTTTGAATAATGGCATTAGGAGTGCCAATTATTTCAGCTATATTTAAAGTGATTGGGTTCATTTATTAAAAGTAATAAAAGGATTGCAAATGTACAACAATTATTCAAGATTACGAAAAATTAAATGAATGGTTGCTCCCTTTCTATGATTTTTGAGTTGTTGTATATCTATTTTTTTGTTTTCTATTTTCCAAAAACATCCGTCAGTAACTATAGCTAACACACCTCCTGTGTTATAACATAACATCATCATCTTTTTTAAACCATTACCTCCTTTTATATTATCTTGTTTTGGTTTTGTCGACCCTCCTTTTACTGCCCAGTCAATTGCTTTATCAGCAGTTGTAATTTCATTAAGTGTGTAATCTTTTATTTTTTTAAGAAATCCATCCCCATAATCTGTAAGGGTAAACTTTAATTCGGATTGTTCTGGAAAGTACTGACCACAACAAAAAATAGGTGTTTCTGTATTTGAATGTATGCCCACATTATCAAAAATTTCAAAGTAACTACTTTTTACTTTTTCCTTAGATTGTATTTCTACATTTTCAAGACCTCGTTGTTTTAAAAATGACTTTTCTATATAATTGGCAAACTTGTCCACTTCGTCAATATTAAAAGCTTTTAATGGAATAACCGATTCTCTTTCATCATATTGTTGAAATTTGCTTTTGTCATGTACTACGTAATAAGCAAAGCCATTTCTTGACAGTACATTCAAATGACCTTTTAGTGCTGAATAATCTATAAAGAATTTTATTCTATTTTTACTTTTTAGTAAATGACAATAAAGAAATAATTCGGAACAAAGGTTAGCATCTATCCATTCAAGATTTAATAAATCAAGATGAAACCAACAATCTTTAAATGAAGAAGCATAATTGTAAAAATCAATTAATTTTTGACATCCTTCTACATTTGTATATATGTGACCTTTTAAAGTATATTTATGCATTTTAAATACTAATCTACTTTAAATTAATCTTTTCAAATTCTATGATTACTTTATTGTATAGCGTGTCTGCACTACCACGATGAATTTTGTCTTTTCTCGGAATATTAAATGTAGCAGTTTCTGCACCTGCACTTATGGCATCAATAAGTTTTTCGATTTCCTTTTCACCCGAATACAATCTATGCAAAAGGTCTTTAAAAAGCTCTTTTTGGGTTAGTTCTTTGTTTGCTGCTTTTACTTTGTGAAGGTAATCTATAATTACAGCAAGTTTCTTTGAATCCATATTTTGAGAAAAAGTATTATGGTTTTAAAGTTATGAAAATTATTATATTTTCAGGTTGAATAGCAAAGAATTAAAATGATGTAGTTTAGTTGATAAGTAATTCTGGTTGTAAAATGAAATTTTTCCAAAATTCTATTACAGTAAGTAATGCATCTTCAAAATTTTGTTTTACACCATTTCCATCTTCATATATAAATCTATCTACATTATAATCTTTTCGTGAATAATCTTTAAATGAGTAATTTCCAATGTATTTCAATGTTTTACCTTTAATTTCAGTATTTCGTAATAAACAGTGTTTACTTCCATTGGAAATATCTCGCATATAACTCAATTCTTTACATTTTTGGTTTATTAAATGATCTTGAAATTTTTTTAAACCACTTATTTTAATTCGTTCAGTAATTCCATTTTTTTCCTTAGTTTTTTCAGAGTCTTTAAAATTGTCTTTAATAATAGAATGTTCTTGATATATCCAATCTGTTAAATGCCATGCTGTTAATGCACAATTTATAGCATGGCGAGCACTTATAGGATTTTTATCAAAATCCTCATATTCTGATAATAACTTTTCTAAGAATTGTTCAGAATTAATAATACCAAAGCTAAATTTTGGAGTTTCTTGTTGCATAGTATGGATAATGTTTTTTATAATTAACCCCCAACACATTCTCACGCATTGGGGGTTCTAATTTTTGCTATTTAAAAGTGATTTCTACACCACCACGTTTACAATTCTTTTTGGTACAATAATCACCTTTTTAGGGGTTTTGCCTTCCAAGTATTTTTGTACGTGTTCGTCGGCTATTACGGCGGCTTCTATATTTTTAACATCTTCTGTTAACGAGAACGTCATTTTGTGGCGTGTTTTCCCGTTGATAGAAATTGGGTACTCGAAGCTGTCTTCCGTTACATATTCTTCTTTGTAAATAGGGAATATGGCAAATGAAATACTGTGGCTGTGACCTAAAACTGCATACAATTCTTCACAAATATGTGGTGCGTAAGGTGCTACCATAATCAGCAACTCTTCTAATATCTGTTTTTTGTGGCATTTGAGTGCCGCCAGCTCATTCACACAAATCATAAACGTACTCACGTTGGTGTTGAATGAATATCTCTCAATATCTTCCTCCACACGTTTGATGGTCTTGTGCAAAACTTTAAGTTCGTCTTTAGTCGGTTCGTCGTCCACAACTAGGTACGAGCCTTTGTCGTCGTAGAACAAACGCCACAGTTTACGCAAGAAACGAGCCACGCCGTCTATACTGTTGGTGTTCCACGGCTTAAACTGCTCCAGTGGACCCAAGAACATTTCGTACAAACGCAAGGTATCGGCACCGTAGTGAGCCACTATGTCGTCAGGGTTAACTACGTTCAGTTTCGATTTAGACATTTTCTCCACCACGGCGTCGCAGTGAATCACTTTATTGCCTAGTTCGTCTATTGAAAATTCAAATTTAGCATCGTGCAAATCGTGACGGCATTTGATGATGTTATCAATAGAAATGTTGTCTTTAGCGTCTACCAAGTTTACGTCTACATACAGTTGAATAAAATCTTCGTTGATTTTAAGACTATTCTCTTTGGCGTAATCTTTCAATTGGTTTTTACAAACCACCACGTTGGCATTTTTCTCCTTGTAAATCATGTTTGATCTACCTTGAATCATACCTTGGTTGATCATTTTTTTGAAAGGTTCTTTCTTAGTCACCAAGCCGTAGTCGAACAAGAACTTGTTCCAGAAACGAGAGTACAATAAGTGACCTGTTGCGTGCTCAGAACCCCCAATGTACAAATCTACTTCGTTCCAATATTTTTCTTCGGCTTCACCTACAAAACGGTTTTCGTTTGTAGGATCCATGTATCGTAAGAAATACCAACTCGATCCTGCCCAACCTGGCATGGTGCTGAGTTCGTAGCTGTATTTCCCTTGATACTTCCAGTCTTTAGCTCTACCCAGTGGCGGCTCGCCTGTTTCGGTAGGTTTATATTCTTGAATTTCAGGTAATAATAATGGCAATTCACTTTCTTGCATTGGGTATGGCAAGCCATCTTTAAAATACACTGGCACTGGCTCACCCCAATAACGCTGACGGCTAAAAATAGCATCACGCATTTTGAAGTTCACTTTTATTTTTCCCCAGCCGTTTTCTTCGGTGTATTTCATGGCAGCAGGTAGGGCATCTTTTACCAACATACCATTTAAGAAACCTGAATTAATCATAGTTCCTGCTTTAGGGTCAAAGTCGTCTTTGGTAATGTCTGAACCTGCACCTTCTTGCACTGCAATTATTGGCAAGTTGAAATGTTTGGCAAAGCCATAATCTCTGGTGTCAGAGCTTGGTACGGCCATTACCGCCCCCGTGCCATAACCCCAAAGTACGTAGTCAGCTATCCAAACAGGAATTTGTTCGTTGGTAAACGGATTGATTACATACGCACCTGTAAACTCACCAGAAATGGTTTTTACATCGCTCATTCGGTCACGTTCTGAACGATTTTTGGCTTGATGCACGTATTTTTTTACCTTTTCGGCTTGTTCTGGTGTAGTTATTTTTTCTATGAGTGGATGCTCTGGTGCTAACGACAAATACGTAACCCCAAAAGTGGTGTCGATACGTGTGGTGAATACTTTTATTTTTTCGTCAGAACCTACGATAGGGAAATCTAATTCAGTACCTAAGGATTTACCAATCCAGTTACGTTGCATTTCTTTTACAGGCTCTGGCCAATCCACCAAATCCAAGTCTTGCAACAATCTATCGGCATAGGCAGTTATACGCAAACACCATTGTGCCATTTCTTTACGCTCTACTGGGAATCCGCCACGTTCCGAAACGCCGTCTTTCACTTCTTCATTTGACAACACCGAACCCAAACCTGGGCACCAGTTCACCATCATAAAAGTGATAAACGCCAAACGGTATTCTAACAAAATTTCTTGTTGTTGTTTTTCAGAGAATCCGTTCCAGTCTGCCGCAGAAAATATTTCTTTATAGTCTGTTGCCGCGTTTACGTTTTTGTTGCCTTCTTTAGAAAATATTTCTACAAGGCTTTCTATGGTTTCAGCTTTGTTGCTTTGGTTGTTATACCACGAGCCAAACAGTTTCAAGAATATCCACTGTGTCCATTTGTAATAATCTGCATTGCAGGTTCTTATTTCTTTGCTCCAGTCAAACGAAAACCCGATGTTGTCTAACTGTTCTCTATATCTTTTAAGATTTTTTTCTGTAGTAATGGCTGGGTGTTGCCCAGTTTGTATGGCGTATTGCTCCGCAGGCAAACCGAATGCATCGTAACCCATTGGGTGCAGAACATTATAGCCCTTTGAACGTTTGTAACGAGCCATGATGTCCGAAGCTATGTAGCCGAGCGGATGCCCCACGTGCAAGCCCGCACCAGAAGGATACGGGAACATATCCAACACGTAATATTTAGGTTTTTCGGGCTTTATTTCAGCTTTAAATATCTGATTATCGGCCCAATATTTTTGCCACTTTTTCTCTATTTGTAAAAAATTGTACTCCATGTTTTTTGAGTTATCAGTTTACAGTTTTCAGTTTACAAGTTTTCAAAAGTCTTTTTACTGAAAACTGAAATCTATTTACTGCCCGCAAAGATAAGAAAATGAATATAATTTAAAATGTGCTAGATTTTCTATTTGTAAGATTCTTCATTTAATAAATAGATTATTTAAATAAACATATTTTAATATAAAATCTTAATACGTTTAATTTCTATACAATAACTTACAAATTACTATTATATCATTATTCCAATATTTATTTTAATAAAACCTATAAATGATTGATATTGAGCATATTAAGTTACTTTTATTTTGTTTAAATCTCTTAACAGTATTACATTTGTTCAAATCTATATTTTATGAAAAAGCTGTTACACTTAATTACAGTGGTGTGGGTAGTATTTATGTATGCTCAAACATCACTTACCCCTAACCTCGCAGATTGGAAAATATATCCAACATCTGTGAATGTTTCACCTGCAGATGCATTGGTTTTGTCTTCCTTGTCTTCTGGAACAGATTATGCAAGTTCTTATGCACTTGCTGCAAACTCAAATCTAGAAATTGTAGTAAAGCTGCCCGTATTAACCAACGGCGGAATGTTTTTGTATGCCGTGGAATCAGATATTACGGGTGTGGTAGTAGAAACCTATGAATCTACGGATGCACTTACTTGGACGACTTTAAACTTAGCTAATTACAACAACGGCCGAGGCGATGACTTGCAAAAAGCCGATATCCCTCAGAGTTCATCCAATAAATACTTTAAAGTTATTCTAAAAAACACAAGTACCGTTTCTAAAAATCTAAAAGATTTTTCTTTGTATAAATTTAATAGTACAGGCAAAAATCAATATTTTGTGTTTATTGGTGCTTCATTAACAGAACCTACGGGTAGTTTGGCAGAATGGAAGTCTAGTATTCAAAGCAATTTATCAACGGCGTATCAGCCAGTAGTGTTTAACTGGGCACTGAGTGGCTACAATACCGAACAGCTACTTGCTAAAATAGATGAATTTTTATCGAAACACCCACAAGCTGGGTATGTGTTTGTGGAAACAGCCGGTAATGACATCACAAGTTTGCGTCCACTCACTTATGATCGTACTCAAGAAAGCATTCATACTACATTGTTTAGTAATATGAAACTGTTGATCACCAAAGCCAAAAGCTACGGAAAAGTGGTAATACCTTCTAGAATAAGTTTTAGAAATTATACGGCTTCCACATCTTGGAGAGGGTATGCTCAGCCAGCCGTAAATGCAGGCTTGAATCAAGAATACGGTTCGTTGCCTTATAATTTTTACATGGATCAGATTATAAAAGATGAATGTCCAGATTTTTATAATTCTGATGAAAAAAGAGGTTATTTAGATTTTTATCAGCTTACGCTCAATAATCAATCTATCCTAAGTGACGGGACACATATCTATGGTTCTGAACAATATAAAATTAGAAATTTTTGGATAGATTATGGGTTCAAATACATCTATCAAGGTACTCGCTCAAGCGTAATTCCTTACACTGAGGTGGTATCAAATATTGTAAGTTTAGCAACCAATGCTGTGGTATTGGCAGAATCTACACCTACAGGTGCTAATGTGTTCAATGCTAAAATTCTTGTGGAGCAAATAGCCGACAAAAACACAAGAATAGCTCTTTATAATAGATTAGATAATGTGGCACTTGCTCCGTTTATAACGTCACAGCCTATTAATAAAGAAGTAACTGTTGGGCAAACAGCAAGTTTTTCGGTAGCTGCTGGGGGCTTATCTCCTTTAAGTTACCAATGGTACAAAAACAGTGTTCTTATTTCTGGAGCTACTACTAGTACATATACGTTCACACCTCTTCTTGGCGATAACGGTTCTGTGTATTATTGCAAAATATCTAACAGCTTAGGGACTCTAAACTCTGGTACAGCCACTTTAACCGTAATATCAGCACCTGCAGCACCTACTATTACCACACAACCAGTTGCAACAAGTGTTGTGGCGGGTAATGCCGCTACATTTATGGTAGGAGTTTCTGGTACAGCACCTTTTACCTATCAATGGCAAAAAAATTCTGTAGATATCCCTGGAGCTATATCGTCGCAATATTCTTTTGTGACCACTAGTGCAGATAATTCTACCACGTACAGATGTTTAGTTTCTAATGCCAACGGAGCTGTGTATTCTTCTTCAGCTACACTTACCGTAACGGCTGCATCTTCTTGGGTGTGTAAAATAGTTCCGTATACGTATACCTCCGCCGCTCCTTATGATGCAGGTTTTAATACTGCACAATACGAATCATACGCCTATCAGAAAACACAAGGCTGGACGGTACAGAAACTGCCTTTTAGAATATTGAAACCCGTAAATTACGATGCTAATCCTACCAAGAAATATCCTGTAATAATTATGTATCATGGTAAAGGGGAAAAAGGTATAGATAATAATTTTCACCTAAAATGGGGAGGCTTAGAACATTTGAATGCTGTAAATAACAAAACTTTCGATGGTTTTGTGGTGTTTCCGCAAGAGCCATATGGATATTGGACCACCTCGCCAAATTATTCGGCAGGTTTTGGGCAGTGTAGCGATGCCTTAAAATTGGCTTTTGAAATGACAGATTCTCTGTTGTTGAAGTATAGAATAGACCCTAATAAAGTTTATGCACATGGTTTGTCTTCTGGTGGAACGGCTGTTTGGGCATCTATTTACAATAGACCAGATTTATATGCCGCCGTGTGTCCTATGTCTACTCCTGGAGATCTTACACAAATAGAAAAAATAAGTACTACCCCAATTTGGTTGTTCCAAGGCCGTGAAGATGATAACCCAAGACCTTGGGTAAGTAGACCAATTGTAGCCGCTTTACGCCAAGCTGGCCAGTTGGATTCTAAATGGGCTAAGTATAGCGAATATCCAGGTGTATACCATAGTGCATGGATCAATGCTTATATAGATCCAGACTTTT
Source organism: Cytophagales bacterium (assembly GCA_046329305.1). Taxonomy (GTDB): domain Bacteria; phylum Bacteroidota; class Bacteroidia; order Cytophagales; family UBA9547; genus CAMFLX01. The sequence continues at coordinate 11,950 of JAXLUW010000003.1, read as the reverse complement.
ACCCTTTTATGTTGCGTCAGAATAGAAACGACCTCAAAATTCTTGGCTTAAATCCTATCCCTACAGGTGGTACTACAAGTTTGGGCGTTCTCGCGGGCATGTATATGTACGAATGGTACAAAGACGGTGTACTTGTTTCTGGTGAAGGTGCTCATAGGTTAGATAATATAAAATCAGCAGGGGTGTATTATGCAAGATTCAAGGCTAAACCTTCTGATGTCGCATGGATTACCACCAATACTGTTACATTAACATTGTCTGCATTAAACAATGCTCCACCTGTGGTTGCTGTAGTTTCTCCTACTCCCTACATTACCAATACATTTTCTCCTTATACTGTAAAATTTTATGCAGCTGCTTTTGATCCTAATGGGTCTATTTCAAAAGTTGAATTTTACAATGGTTCCACGTTGTTAAACTCTGATGCAACAGCACCCTACGAATACGAATGGTCAGGTATGGCTGCTGGTACCTATGATGTTGTTACTAAAGCCACAGATAATCTAGGTGCAACTACCGCTATTACTACTAGAATTTATGTAGGAAGTGTGTCAAATACGTATCCTTCTGTAGATTTATCTAGCCCAGGTTACAATGCAAGCTATGCAGCAAACAGTAATGTACTGGTGGGGGCGACAGCTACAGATACTGATGGTGGAGTTGTAAAAGTTGATTTTTATTTGAATAACTTTTTTGTGGGTTCAGATGCTACAGCACCTTATGAATATACGCTTACTGGTCTTGCAGCAGGTACATATTCTGTTCTTGCAAAAGCTATAGATGTGCGAGGTGCTGTGAGCTCTACAAGTAGTAGAACATTTACTATTACTGCTGCTGCTAATGTATTGCCCGTGGTAAATCTTACAGCACCAATAACGAATGCAATTTATACGGCTCCAGCTTCAGTTACTTTACAAGCAACAGCTTCTGATGCTGACGGTTCTGTGGCTAAAGTTGAATTTTACAACGGTACTACTTTGTTATACTCTGATGCTACCGCTCCGTACGAATATATATGGTCAAATGTGAACACTGGTACGTATGCTTTGTCGGCTAAAGTGACAGATAATTCGGGTGCTATTGTTACAAGTTCTGTATCCAATATTACGGTGAATCCTGCACCTAATGTATTGCCTCAAGTAAGCTTACTTTCGCCTCTATCGGGTGCTGTTTACATAGCTCCTGCCATTGTTTTATTGAGTGCTAATGCCACTGATAGCGATGGAAGTATTTCAAAAGTTGAGTTTTACAACGGTGCCACATTAATTGGCTCTGTGTCTTCTGCACCATTTCAAATAAATTGGTCTGGTATTTCAGCTGGTTCTTACGCAATCACTGCAAAAGCAACAGACAACTCTGGTGCAATTTCTAGTTCTACAGTTTCTGTGATTCAAGTAAATGAAAATCAAGCTCCAACAGTAACTCTGAATATGGTGAGTTCTGAAAATCCAATCATTGCTCCTGCAGTAGTTAATTTTTCGGTTTTAGCTGTAGATGTAGACGGAACAGTAGCTTATGTGGAATTTTATGAAGGTAGTACTCTGAAAAGTACAGATTATACGAGTCCTTACTCTTTAGATTTGTCAAATGTTCTTTCTGGAAATTATACTTATTCTGCTAAAGTTTACGACAATTTAGGGCTTAGCTCTTTTTCAAACGTTGTGACCCTAAATGTTATTCCAAATCAATTGCCAACGGTAACTGTTACCAGTCCTGCATCATCTACAATATTTACTTCTCCCGCATTGATTACCATTTCAGCAACGGCTGCTGATGCAGACGGCTCAGTAGCAAGTGTAGAATTTTATAATGGAACCACTTTATTAGGAACAGATACGGAAAGTCCATATACTATGAATTGGACAGGTGTGCAAGCTGGGACGTATTCTATTTCAGCAAAAGTATTTGATAACAAAGGTGGTTTTTCACAAAGTGATGCGGTTGCTATTGTGGTACAGCCAAGTCCTAATATTTTACCTACGGTGTCTTTAACTAGTCCTGTTACAGGAGCAAGTTATGTGGCTCCAGCTACTATTTCTTTGTCTGCCTCAGCATCAGATGCAGACGGTTCTATTAAAAAAGTTGAATTTTACAATGGTACACAATTGTTGGCTATAGACTCTTTAGCTCCTTATGGGTATAATTGGAATAATGTTTCGGTAGGTAACTATTCACTTACCGCAAAAGCATTTGACAACGCTCTAGAAAGTACAGTTTCTAGTCCAATAAATATTGTTGTAAATGCCAATCAAGCTCCAACAGTTTCGCTCACAGCACCTATATCTGGAACAAGTTTGACAGCCCCAGCAAGTGTTACTATCAGTGCTTCAGCTTCTGATATTGATGGAACAATAGCTTCGCTAGAATTTTATAATGGTTCTGTTTTCTTGGGAACAGATAATACAGCTCCATATACAATTACTGTTACCAATTTGTCAGCAGGAACTTATTCATTTTCTGCTAAAGCAATTGATAATTTAGGGGCTTCAAGTATTTCTACAACAAGTTCAGTTACAGTAACTCCTTCCTTAAGTCCTGTTACAAGTACACTCACAGCACCATCGGTTGGGACAGTATTTGCAGTTGGTTCAAATGTTAATTTAGCAGCTTCTGCTTCTAGTACCGCAGGGGCTATTACTAAAGTGGAGTTTTATAATGGATCCACTTTGTTAGGCACAGACACTTACGCTCCATTTACAAGTACTATTTGGAATGCAGGAAGTGCTACTTACTATCTTACGGCAAAAGCATACGATGCTGCTGGCAACACAGCAACAAGCACAATAGTTGTATTTTATGTGAACTATGCATCTACGAGCTATTTTGTGAACAATGCTTCTTGTTTGTCGGCTTCATCTAGTCCAACTTTTGAGTTAAACGCAGATCTTAAAACTAATGCTACCGCATATTCATGGACGTATTCGGGTTCAGGGGTGAGTATTTCACCTGTAGCAGGTGCAAATTACAAAGCAATAATTACTACAAACAGTTCGCTTACTAGTGGTGATTTGTGTGTAGGAGTGAACTATTCAGTAGCTCCAACCTACAAAAAATATTGTAAAACCTTAGCTGTATGTACCAGTACCGCTAGGTTAGGCTTAGACGAAGATGCTTTGAGTTTGTCTGTAGATTATACAAATAATGAATTTGAACTAACAACTTTGAAGGCTGTTAAGTATTTGAAAATACATAATTTAAGTGGACAAATGGTGGAACAACTAACGGGTAGCCAGCTAAATAATTTTAAGTTTGGGGCTGATTATTTACTAGGTATATATTTAGTTTCCGTTACTTATGAAGATGAAACCGTTGACCATATTAAAATACTCAAACAATAATGTTTTACTAAACTGAATTAGAAACATGACAAAATTAATTTTCAACACCTTAACTTCAATAAATTAGGTATTGAATCTCGTGTCTAACATCTTTTAATCTATATATAAAAGAGGGATAAACTAAAATTTATCCCTCTTTTGTTTCTATAGTTCCATCGGCATGTTTGGCAAACCTGCCTAAATTTGCGGCATGCACTTGGTCGTATTGAGGCCAAGGCCATCCGCCAAATTGAGTGTTGTGGTAATCTTCAAAAGCTTTGTTTATTTCTGCTTTTGTGTTCATTACAAATGGACCATACTGAATTACAGGTTCGCCTATAGGTTTACCTTGTAAAATGAGAATACTTACATCATTATTTTCTGCAAAAATCGTGGTTATTTTATCTGGTTTTAACTGTGCCGCATGGTAGCCTTTAAGAACAGAATTATTTATTTTCAGTAGACTTCCTTCGTATAAATACAGCATTCTGCCAGTGCCTACAGTTGCCGGTGGTAATGTGTATTGGGTTCCTTTTTCCATTTTGATGTTCCATATAGAAACTTCATTGGAGGCGTTGGCGGCCCATGAGTTTGGAGGTGGCGTTGGAGCAACGTATGAATCTATTTTTCCGGCAATTACCTCTACAAGTACTTTTTTTCCGTTTTTGTCATTGGTTTCTATTTTAGGAATAGATTCTTTCCAGAGCATTTTGAAATGTGGCTCTACCATTTTATTGGTTTTAGGCAAATTCAGCCAAATTTGAAAAAGCTCAAGTGGGTTTTCTTTATCTGAATGAAACAATGGGAACATTTCTGAGTGTTGTACGCCTTTGCCAGCAGTCATCCATTGTACATCTCCATTTCCGTATCTTCCAGAAGCTCCCATAGAGTCTGCATGATCTACTAAGCCTGTACGAACAACCGTAACCGTTTCAAATCCTCTGTGTGGATGCCCAGGAAAACCCGGTACCTTGTCGCCATGATACATCCTGAAACCGTCTTTTATAATAAAATCATCGCCAATATGCCTACCTTTCAGGTACGAAGCGTCTACCTCAAGTTTAGCATTTCCTTTGGGGAATTGATCTTCATGATGCACACAAAAAAGAAAAGGATCTAAAGTGGGCCACTGAAAACCCATTTCTTCAGTATTTAGAACTACCGATTCTTCATTTTCTGCCTTATTTTGGGCGTTTTCTAGTGTGTCAGAAGCTACTTTGCCAGAAGCGGTAAGCAAGCTACTTAGCGAAAGTCCTATACCATTTAAAAAATTTCTACGATGCATACTTACTAGTTTAGTGTTACAACATATTTTTTGTACAAAATATTCATTTTCAGTTTGAAAAACTAAAACAAGTGCTAAAACTTTGATTTTTAATTTTAAAGCTACATTTTTGTTTTGTAATACAAAATAAATGTCTGTTTCTCAAATTTTAGAAGCTGCAAAAATTAAGGAATTTATTGCTATTCCCAAAAATGTAGTAATCACCACACATCATAAACCAGATGCTGACGCATTGGGTTCTTCGTTGGCGTTGTATCATTTTCTAAAAAAATTAAATCATGAAGTAACCATCATCAGTCCTTCTGATTATCCTAAGTTTTTGTTTTGGATGCCAGGAGAGAAAAATGTAGTTACGTTTGATGCAGCAAATCCTAAACCTTGTGAAGAGATTTTATCTAAAGCAGATGTTGTATTTTGTTTAGATTTTAATTCCTTATCTCGTGTAAATGAGCTAGAAAGCTTACTTAGAGCCAATACGGCGCCTAAAGTGATCGTTGATCATCATTTGCAGCCAGAAGAGTTTGCTCAAATGTGGTATTGGCGAAATACGGCTGCTGCTACTTGTGAGCTTATTTATGAACTCATAATAGAAATGCAATACGGGCATTTACTGGATGTGGAGATAGGAGAATGTTTGTATGCAGGTATCATGACTGATACGGGTTCGTTTAGATTTCCAAGTACTACCTCGGGAGTACATAGAATAATTGCAGATCTGATAGATTTGGGTGTGGATAATGCCAAAGTACACCAAGCTGTGTATGACTCAAACTCTGAAAATAGACTCAAGTTTATTGGGTATTCATTATATCACTGTTTACACATTTTGCCACAATATAAAACGGCATATTTCGTTGTACCTTCTGATGTTTTAGAAAAATTTTCTTCTCAAACTGGCGACACCGAAGGTCTGGTAAACTATGCATTGTCTTTGGATAATGTTATTTTTGCAGCCATCATTGTAGAAAGACCAGATATGGTAAAAATGTCGTTTCGTTCTAAAGGTACTTTTTCTGCTAGAGATTTTGCTTCTGAACATTTTGACGGTGGTGGTCATAAAAATGCTGCTGGTGGTAAATCTGTTCTAGGTATTAAAGGAACCGAAGAAAAATTTGTAAAACTACTTGAAACTTATAAAAATACATTAAACAATAGTAATGAATAAATTTACAAAAGGGGTATGTGCAGCCTTGCTTGCATTGGGTGTACTCAATACCAACGCTCAAACCAAAACATCTGCAAAAGGAATGAAATATCAGTTTCATAAAGATGTTGAAGGAAAAGCAGGTGTAGTAGGAGAAATTGCAAAGTTTTATATTAAAATATCTACTGCTGATGGTATGGTGTTGCAAGATTCTAAAGCCATGAGTCTTGATCCACAAGTAGATATGGTAAAAGAAGCTCAGTTTCCTTGGTCTTATGAAGAAGTATTTACTATGGCCAATGCGGGTGATAGTGTTTCTGTGTATATACCGTCTGATAGTATTTTCTCTCCAAAATTTGGTCAGCAGAGACCACCAAGTATTGCAGAACACTCAGATTTGATATTTACTTTTAACATAGTTGGCTTTGTAACCATGGCTGAATATGAAAAGGAAATGGAAGCAAAATCTATGGCCATGAGAATGGAACAAGATGTGGTACTGCAAGAATATATTAAAAAGCATAAATTAAAAACTACTAAAACGGAAAATGGACTTTACTACGCAGTAACTAAAGCGGGAACAGGTGCTAAACCACAGAGTGGCGACAAAGTGAAAGTACACTACACAGGAAGATTGATTGATAGTACTAAGTTTGATAGTTCTGTAGACCGTGGTCAGCCTTTTGATTTTGAATTGGGTGCTCATCAAGTTATTCAAGGTTGGGACGACGGTATTGCATTAATGAAAAAAGGAGAAAAGGGTATTTTGTTAATTCCTTCGCATTTAGGATATGGAGAAAGAGGTGCTGGAGGCAACATAGGCCCTAACTCTATCTTGATTTTTGATGTGGAACTAGTTGATTTTGAATCTAAAAATCCAGCACCTGTTGCTAAACCAAGTACAACTCCAGCAAAGAAATCAACGGTTAATGTAAAAAAAGAAGTAAGTAAACCTTCTACTAAACCAGTAACTAAAAAGAAAACAGAATTAAAGTAAATGAAAACAACTTCAAAATTAATTTTAACGGCAGCTGTAGCTTTATTGGCTGTAGCTTGTGGTAAAAAACAAACCAAAAGTGGATTAGAGTATATTCTAAATAAAGATGTTGAAGGTAAAAATATAAAGTTTGGTGATTTTATAATTTTTAATTTCAAAGTTTACAATCATAAAGATTCTTTATTGCAAGATTCTTACGAGAGAGGTATGCCAATAGCTACCAAAGTAGATACAGCTAAAATGAATTACAGACTAAACGAAGCATTTACTACTGCATCAGAAGGAGATAGCTTAACAGTATTTGAATCGGTAGATTCTATTATTAAAGCAAGACCAGGTTCTGAATTAATGCCAGGTGTTACCAAAGGTACTAAGCTGAAATATGTGTTTAAAATATTAAATGTATATGATGCTAGCAAAGAAGCAGATTTTAACAAGAAATATTCTGAATTGCAGCAAGTTGCTTTCCAGAAAATGCAAAAGAAAATGGAAGCAGAAGCGGCTGAAGGTCTTAAAGCTGAGCCAGCGAAAATAGAAGCTTACTTAAAAAAGAATGCAGGATATGAAAAAACTGCTGAAGGATATTATTTGAAAAAAGTAAAAACTACTACTGGTGCTCAGCCTAAAGCAGGAGAAAAAGTGAGAGTACACTACACAGGTACTTTGCTTGACGGTAAAAAATTTGATAGCTCCCTAGACAGAAACGAACCTTTCATGTTTGAAGTGGGTAAAGGATTGGTGATTCCTGGTTGGGATTTGGTAGTGGCTCAAATGAAAGTGGGAGAAAAAGTACAAGTAGTATTGCCTTCTTCTTTAGCATACGGAGCAAGACAGGCAGGTCCTGATATCAAACCGCATTCACCATTGTATTTTGATATTGAACTTCTAGAAATAGCCAAATAATATGGCAGAACGTAGTAATCTACAACAAAGAACTATTAGTGGAATCATCGGGGCTGCCCTGATGATTTCATTGATTATAGCCAATGAGTACACTTTTGTGGCTCTAGCTACAGCACTATCTTTGGCGTCTTTACATGAGTTTTTTTTCTTGATTAAATCAAAGACAGATTTTAAACCGAATACTTTTTCGGCGTTTTTGATTGCTTTCTTTAGTTTGTTACTTACGTATCTCATCCAAATAAATTTTTTACCATTTGTTTACTATCTGCTCATTTTGCCGCTTGTATCTTTTGCATTTATACATGAGCTATACCGCAAATCTTCTACACCATTTCAAAATATTGCATTTACAGTTTTAGGCTTGATATACACGGTTTTGCCATTTGTGTTATTTATTAAGATTTCTTTTTTTAGTCAAAATCAATATTCTTGGCATATAGTTTTGGGTTTGTTTTTATGTTTATGGGCAAGTGACATTGGAGCTTATGTGGCTGGTAAAACATTTGGTAAACATAAACTTTTCCCGAGCGTGTCTCCAGGTAAAACATGGGAAGGTTCTATTGGTGGCGTGATTTGGTCTATGGCCATGGCTTATGGTTTATCTCGTTTTTGGGTTGAGTTTACACTGTTTCAGTGGATTGGGATGGCCGTAATTATTGTAGTTTTTGGTATGTATGGAGATCTGGTAGAAAGTGCATTCAAAAGAAGTATTCAAGTGAAAGATTCAGGAACTATGATTCCTGGTCATGGTGGTTTTTTAGATAGATTTGACGGACTTTATCTTTCGTTGCCCGTTATCTATAGTTTTTTAGTGATTTTTTCTTAGTTTTACCTTTTACAATATAATTTTTTAAAAAATATGCTACATAAAGAAGGAAATATGACCATATCGCTAGCCATTGTGGTGCTTGGTCTTTTGAATTTTCTATCGTTTACATTTTTTCCAGAATTAGCTCAGAATATCATTTTAGGTATTTCTATACTGATTATGGTGGTGATTTTACAGTTTTTTAGAAATCCTTCTAGAAATACGGTAGTAAATCCAAAGCACATTATTGCTCCGGCAGACGGCAAAGTGGTAGTGATAGAAGATACCGAAGAAAGTGAATATTTTAAAGGAATGCGTAAGCAGATTTCTATATTTATGTCTCCGTTTAACGTTCACGTAAACAGAAATCCTGTTTCGGGTGTAGTTTCGTTTTTTAAATATCATCCGGGTAAGTATCTGATGGCTTGGGATCCTAAGTCTAGCACAGAAAACGAACGTACCACCGTTGTAGTTAAAACAGATGATCAAACAGAAATCTTGTTCAGACAAATTGCAGGGTTTCTTGCGAGACGTATAGTGTGGTATGTGAAAGAAGGACAACCCGTAATGCAAGGTAAGGAATTTGGTTTTATTAAGTTTGGTTCAAGAGTAGATGTTTTTGTGCCACTAGACAGTAAAGTAAAAGTTGAAATCAATCAAAAGGTACGCGGTGGAGAAACTGTGATTGCAGAGCTGGTATAATTTTGATTTTATGATATTACACACAATCCCTACGCTCAAGCTAGGGATTTTTTTATGGGAAATTTCGAACACATACATGCTGTTTTTCAGCCATTAGAGGTTTCTGGTGTGCATATTCCAGAAAAATTTACGTATCCTTTTTGTTATGATGCACATCCGCTAGCTAAGAGGGCGGCAGCAGATTTGCAAACATATTTAGAACAGCATATTCATCATCATAATTTTGGTTTAGATCCTTCTCAGGCAGGATTGGTAATTGGTAAAATGTTTGGAGTACTTGTTGTGCAAACATCTCAAAACCAATACGGATACATAGCCGCCTATTCTGGTAAGTTGGCAGATGGTTCTCAACACCCACGTTTTGTACCTTCGGTGTTTGATATTTATAAAGACGATGATTTTTACAGAGCTGAAGAGCGGATTTTGGTGGAATACAACAAACAAATTGAAAGTTTGGAAAATTCTGAGAATTATCTGATGCTCAAAGAAAAATTAGCACAGAGCAAACAAGAGGCAGAGCAAGAACTGAAAATATTTAGTAAGCAACTTAAAGAATTAAAAAAAGAACGCCAAACAAGACGAGAAGCTGCAAAAGATGTTTTGGATGAAGCAGAATTTGAACATTTGTTGGAGGGTTTAAAAAACGAAAGCTTGAAACAACAATATGATCAAAAAATGTTGATAAAAGTCTGGAATGAAAAAATCTCTGTTATACAAAACGAAGTACAAATAATTGAAAATCAGATTCAAGAACTAAAAGAATTAAGAGCTCAGAAGTCGGCAACAGTACAGGCTAAGCTTTTTGATAATTATAAGTTTCTCAATGCACAACATGAATGGAAAAGTTTGTTGGCTATTTTTAACAAAGACCTTGGTATACAGCCACCTGCTGGTGCTGGCGAATGTGCCGCACCCAAATTGTTGCATTATGCATATTTGAATCAACTGAAACCCATAGCTTTAGCAGAATTTTGGTGGGGGCAGTCGCCTAAGTCAGAAGTAAGGAAACACAAAGATTATTACCCAGCTTGTAAGAGTAAATGTGGCCCTATATTAGGTTTTATGCTACAAGGCTTGGCGGTGGAGCCGAATCCATTAGAACAAAATCCTGCTGAAGGGAAAGAGTTGGAGGTGATTTACGAAGATGATTATCTGATGATTATTAACAAACCTTCAGAATTTTTATCGGTTCCAGGTAAGCTAGTAACAGATTCTGTGCAAGAGCGTATTCAAAAATTACATCCTGAAGCTACATTAGTGCATCGGCTAGACCAAAGTACATCAGGAATAATACTCATTGCTAAAAATCATGAAATACATGCACGCTTACAGCAACAGTTTATAAAAAGATCGGTGAAAAAAAGATACGTAGCTTTGCTTAACGGAATTGTGGAGCCACATAAAGGATTGATTGATTTGCCCTTACGAGTGGATCTAGACAATAGACCTCAGCAAATGGTTTGCTACAATTATGGAAAGCCCGCACAAACCACCTACGAAGTAGTGCATATAAAAGATGGAATAACCAAAGTTCATTTTTACCCAATTACGGGTCGTACACATCAGTTACGGGTGCATGCCTCTCACAGTTTGGGGCTTAATGCCGCCATTGTAGGAGATGATATCTATGGCACACGAGCCGACCGCTTATATTTACATGCTGAATATCTGGAGTTTACGCACCCAGTTAGTAAAGAACGTATTTCGTTTACAGTAGATGCAGGGTTTTGAGAATTACTAATTTTTGAAATTAAAATTAAGAAACTATATTTTAGTACATTAAAGTTATGTAATGTGTTAGATAATTCTAATATATAGAGTTTCAATATAATAATTCTGAAGAGGTTAATAATTTACATAGATTTTTAATTTTTTAAAAAAATCTATATTTTTGCTTAAATAACATATAAAACTATTTTAAAATGAAAAAATCTTTTGTTTTATCACTATTTGTGGTAAACTTTTTTATTGTATGTAGCTTAAAATCGCAAACATATACTCAAGACTTAGTTGCATTTTATCCTTTCAATAATTCTCTAAGTGATATTACTTCATTTGGTAACAATGCAATTGGAACAAACGTTACATTTGTAGAAGATAGAAATTCAAAACCATTTTCGAGTGCTTATTTCAATGGAAATGCAAAACTAGAAATTTTAGATGCACCACAACTAAAATTGTATAAAAATTTGACGATTTCTTTTTGGATTAAACCAGATAATAATAAAGTCCAAAATTTATTTTCAAGAACAAAATATACAACAGCTAATAATGCTTATTATGGTATGTCTTATGGACTGAGTACAGCAAATACATATAGTTATGGTGAAGGTGTTTCTCTTTGGGTAAATGATACAAGAGATTGTAGATATAATGATAATTGGACAAGGTTCTCTACTAATCAAAATGTAAATTCTTGGACTTTTGTAACAGCAGTGATTTCAAATGCTTCTGCAAAATTATACATCAATGGAATTCTAAATAAAGAAAAATCATTAAAAATAGATAGTATATCTAATTGTGGTGTAAGTGATTTTATATTTGGTGCAAATTGGTCTGGAGACACAAGAAATTTTTATGGAGCTATAGATGATATAAAAATTTATAAAAAAGGATTATCAAGTGACGAAGTATTGGATCAATATAGTAAAAATGATTTAGTTGCATATTATCCATTAAATGGTGATTTTAATGACAAAACTGATTATCAAAATCATGCAACATCTACTGAGATTAGTTTCGTTAATGATAATTGTAATAATGATAAAGTAGCGTACTTTAACGGTACCTCAAG
>JAXLUW010000002.1:0-1522716 GCA_046329305.1 Cytophagales bacterium | reverse complement strand
GCCTTAGAAACCGTTATAGGTAACGTAGACTTCACCGTGTCTGGAGTAGTCCAATACCCCTTTTGTGTATACTGGCTCAAGTTGTTCTGATTCGCATATTGATAGCTTAATGGAGCAGATTGGTTCAGACAGAAAGCCGTATCAACCACCACTATTTGAGGTTTTTCTATCCCTATCACTTGCACACTATCTTTAGAGCTACAGTTTAATGGATCCACAGCCGATACCCTATAGAAGTTAGTGTCTGGCAATACAGTAATCAAGCTTGTATTGGAGTCCGCCACACCTGTTGCCCAAGTATAGGTCACTTTAGGTAAATAATTTACCGAAATACGCAAAGAACTATTTTCACAAGCAATTCGATCTCTATGATACATAATTGGCGGATCCGTCACATTGGTTTCTGATTTAAAGGTACACTTGTCTACCGTATAAGTAATGATATACTTACCCGATCCTAGTGCAACGATATACGAAGTATCGGTAGCGTTTTTAATGAGGTTTTTATCATTAAACCACTGGAAGGTAGCTGGATAGCTACTTGTCGGCACCTGAGCTCTAATTTCGAGTTCATTTTCATAGCAATAGTGCGGTATCAAGGCCAATCCTAGCGTATCTATGATTTCCACTCGTACCGTATCCGTATCGGTACATCCAAAAGCGTTAAGTACCCTTAGTTCAAAGTCATTGGTAGCATTAAGCTGCGGAGTATTTACGACCGCCGTATTTCCTGTGGCGGTCATGTTAGAGATATTATTCCAAGTATAGTCTATGATATCTTCTTTTATGAGCGCAGAAAGTGTGGCAGATGTATTTTTACATACCACCTGATCTATGCCCGCATCAGCTACAGGTAGAGGTCTGATGAACAAGGATGAGGTATCGCTGGTAGCGGCACACACCCCATTGCCTGTGGTTGTGAGTGTTAGTAGTACTTCTGACTTAGATTTATCAGATTGCGACAAATGATAGACCGTACTCAAAGAGTCTGTACTTGGAGCAAAGACCCCTGTGCCTGCGGTAGACCATTTACCCCCTTTAGCACCTGTTACAGTTCCGCTAAGATGTATACCTGTAAGGTAGGTACACATGTTAAAGTCGCCTACCGATGCGGTAGGAAGTGCTTGAAGAGTCACTAGTGTAGTACTTTTCACTGCAGGACAAGCCGTTTTTCCTTGAGTGGTAAGTGTAAATGTCAAGCTTGATTTATTTTTATCAGTAGCAGAAGGCACGTAGGTACTTGAGAGCTGGTTCGCACTAGGGCTAAAAGTTCCTGTTCCTGTGCTCACCCAAGAAGAAGAGGTTCCATTTTGAGAACTACCTTTAAGCTTAATGGCCGTGGCATTGGCACAATAGAGCTGCGTAGGGCCTGCATTTACGGTAGGTAGAAGGTTGATAGATACGGCTTGTTGGTCACGTACTGCTTTACACAAGCTATTGCCTTGCACCACCGCTGTGATACCTACCGCACCTGCTTTGATATCCGCAGCAGTTAAGCTGTAGTTGGTGTTAAAGTTAGCAGAAGAGAACGTGCCTGTACCACTACTAGACCACGTAATACTTGTAGCATTTTCTGTACTAGCAGTAAGTGGCACACTGGTACTGTTAGAACATACCACTTTATCGGCACCTAAGTCTACCGTTGGTTTACTGATGATGTTTAAGTCTATGGTATCGGCATAGTTACCTATACACGTACCGTTGTTTTGAGCGGTAAGTATCAGGAGCGTATTTTGCAGTAACAAGTCGTTAGGGCCTGGGCTGTACGTAATATTTTTAGCGTGTATGTTAGGACTAAATACCCCATCACCTGTTGTAGACCAAGTATGGTCAGAAGACACCGTATAGCTAGCAGTAAGTGGTAAGGCGGTCGTATCTTCACATACGGTCTGATCTGTACCTGCATTCACCACAGGTGTAGGTGTAAAGCTTACTTTTAAAGAGTCAGAGGCGGCGTTACAGTAGCCATTACCTACAGAGGTCAGCTGTAAGATAACTTCTGCCGTATTGGTTTCACTAGCCCCAAAGATGTATCTAGTGCTCAGAGCTGTAGAGTCTACAAATGCTCCGTTTCCTTTCACTACACTCCAAGTGCCCCCGTCGGCATTTTTCACCACTCCCGATACATCAATACCTTGGTTGTCTTTACATATTGAAATATCTGAACCAAAATTTGTTTCTACCAAAGGCAGCGGAGAAATCTGTACAATCGTAAAGTCTTTAGCTTCAGGACAAGTACCCGCCTGGTTGGTAGTCACAGTTAGTACCACAGAACCCTTAGAGACATCTGTGGTGGTCAGTATATATTTAGTTTTTGTAGCGGTATTATCCTCTATAGTACCCGTTCCACCAGACCATACGATAGGTGCTGAAGATAGTGCTGAGATAGGGAAGCTTCCTGAAGCCGAACATACGGCGGTGTCAGGTCCCGCCACTACCAGCGGTAAGGTATCTATTTGTACCACTAGAGAGTCAAACTGAGTGATACACGTCCCTGCCTGCTGGGTAGCTACCTTAAAGCGTACCGTCCCTGCCTTGGCATCTGCGGTGCTCATCTCATACAACACCGTATCGGCATTGATGCCTTTGGTAAAAGTACCTGTCCCAGTGCTTGTCCACTCTAGCGACTTGGCTACTGTTTTTTGAGCATGTAAGGTCAGGATGTTAGTGCTATTACATACTGCAAAGCCTGAAAGAGCATCTACGGTAGGTGCTTGGGTCACTTTAACCAAAAGGGTATCTGTTACATTCAAACAAGTGCCTGCATTTTGTGTGCTGGCAATCAATTGTACATTGCCGGTTGTTTTGTCTGCACTAGAAAGGTTGTACGTGCTTGTTAAAGCATTGGCTGCTCCAAAAGTACCCGTTCCTGTACTTGTCCAAGCTACATTTGCAGCTCCCGTGATTCTTGCTTCTACAGATACGGCGTTTACATCGGCACAAATGGTGTAGTTATCAAAAGCGACAATCGTAGGTGCTGGAGCTATCTGCACTATCATCATGTCTGTAGCAGTAGAACAGTTGCCATTGCTGGTAGATTCTAAGAAGAGTCTGGCAATACCATTTTTTATTTGGTTGGCAGAAGGTACAAAGGTAGCATTGAGGGTTTGTGCATTCGGGATAAAGGTTCCTTCGCCCGTAGCGGTACGCCACGCTACTGTTGCCGACACTCCGTTGTTGGTGGCTGCACTAAGTTGTACGGTGCTATTGTTTGCACAAGATTGGGTGGTATCAAAACCTGCTTCTACTACAGGCCCTGGCGTCACGATAAACTCTACCGAGTCTACCCCTTGTGTACAGGTTTTCTGTTTGATGGTTTCTATGTGTAATTTTATTACCCCCGTAGCTATTTCTGCCGCAGTAGGTGTATATATGGCATTTAAAGCAAATTCACTAGGTTCAAAAGTACCTCCATTGCCTATCCAACGAGAGTTGGCTCCCGAAGCACTCAGCTGTACAGGTAAGTCGGTAGAACATACTTTTCCTGAGATGCCTGCTTCTATACTCGGTACACTGGTAAAGTTAATAGATACGTTACTTGTATACTGATTACAGAGACCAAATTCTTGCGGTTCTAGGAAGATGACCACCGTACCATCGGTGTAGTCTGTGGCAGAAGGTCTATAATACACAAAGCTGGTATCTGTACCTTGTACAAAAGATCCTGTGCCTGAGCTAGACCAGGTAGCTTTTGAAGCATATTTCAAATAGGCATCTATACGTATAGAGTCTGCTCCAAAGCAGGTGCTGATGTCTGTACCCGCACTTACAATAGGTACAGGATTCAGGGTAATAGTGATGGCATCTGATTTTTCTAAACAAGTGCCGTTGCCCGTTGTTTTACCTACAATGGTTACCGAACCACTGGCACTGTCTTCTGGTGAAAACTGGTAAATTGGGTTAATAGTAGAGTCGTTAGGAGCAAAAGTTCCTGAGCCTGTGGTTTCCCATTTCACGCCCGTAGCGGTGCTCAAGGTGGTAGATAAGGCTACACTAAACTGATCGGCACAGGTTACAATATCTGAGCCTGCATCAAATTCTACCGTAGGGGTCAAGAGGATACTGGTAGAATCGCTGATGGCTTTACATAAGCCGTTACCAGTGGTGGTAACTACAAATTCTACTATGCCGTTGGTTTTGTCTGCACTACTGAGTGTATATAAAAGGGTATCGGCTATGGCACTGTTGGCAATAGTTCCTGTTCCTTTTACGTTCCATTTCAAACCACTTGCTACAGTTTGGTGTGCGAAGATGCTTACGGTATTCACATCTTGACAAATGTTGTAAGCGTCTTGTAGTGTTAAAGTAGGTTTGGGGGTAAAACGTACTTGCAGAGTATCTTTCACCTCTGGGCAGTTGGCGGTTGCTGCGGCTGTCAAGACAAAGTCTAGGGCTTGTGTGAAGTCTACCGCTCCTATACTGAAGCTGTTATTCAGATTCTGGATATTGTTATTGAATACGCCATCTGCCAAGGTAGACCAAGTGGTTTGGCTTGTGTTTTGGGCTTTACCTACAAGAGTGACTACGCTGTTGTCTGTACAAAGTACTTTGTCTGCTCCTGCATCTACTGTAGCGGCTTTTTCTATGTTTACTTGCATTTGGTCTAGCTTGCCTATACAAGTGCCAAAGCCTTGGGTGCTTAAGTTAAAAATTACCTTCCCTGCTTGTTTGTCGTCAGCACTCAGGGTATAGATGACGGTATCGGCTTTGTTGCTTGGACTGAAACTTCCTGTACCTGCGGTATTCCAAGTTCTATCAGCTGAGTTTTGGCTGAAGCCTTTTAGGGTAACGGTTTGGGCTGTTTGACAAATATTTATATCTAAGCCTGCATCTACCACTACTTGTTTGGTAAAGTTGATTTGTACGGAGTCTGTTACAGGATTACATACGCCATTGCCCGTAGTTACGGCGTAGATAAACATGTGATTGCCTGCAGATTCTGTACTGCTTGGCGTATATTGTGGGCTGTCTGATAAGGTGTTTGGGGTAAAACTACCGCTACCTTTACTGCTCCAGCGTATGCCTGTAGCTCCTGTATAGCTAGCTGACAAAGGTATCAAGCTGCTATCTGAACATACCGAGATGGCATTGCCTAAGTCTAATGTAGGTGTAGGTGCTATGGTAACCTGTAAGGTATCACTGATAGGGTTACAGCTGTATCCTTGTCCTGTGAACGTGGCTGTATATATAATCTCAAAATTGCTTTTTGCCTTGTCTGCTGCGGAGAGGGTATAGAAGGTTTGTAGGCTACTTGCCGTACTAAAGCTCCCACTACCGGTGCTCTTCCAGGTGCCTGTGCCTCCTGCTATACTTACTTTGGCTAATAAGTTGAGGGTGTCTGCACTGGTACAAAGGCTACGGTCGTTACCTGCATATACCGTAGGTGCGGGCTTTACTTGTATGATTTGGGCATCACTCACACTCTTACAAAGTCCTGTACCTGTGGTGGTGGCGGTGATAGTGAACAAACCTTTGCTACGATCTGTCGCTGAGATTTGGTAGCTATTGTTGATACCGCTGGCACTGGCAAAGCTACCGCCGCCATCAGTAGTCCATGTGGCTCCTGTGGCATTTACCAGTAGTGCTTTTAGTGGCAGACTTTTTAAATCAGCACAGATCACCGTATCGGCTCCTACTTGTATCTGTGGTGGGGCTTGGATGGTTAGGGTCAAAGAATCTTTTACTTCTAAACAGCTGCCACTGCTGGTGGTGCTGGCATATAATTTTACACTTCCTGCACTCGCATCTGCGGCAGAGAAGTAATAGTCGGGTGTCTTGATGGCACTTGAGCTAGAGAAAATACCGCTCCCACTTGTACTCCACAGTACGCCTCCTGCTACGGCATTCGTAGTAGCATTCACTCTTGCAGAGTCTACATCGGCACAGATGGTTTGTGCTCCACTAAGGCTCAGCGTAGGTGCTGGGGTAATGCTTAAAGTCATCTGGTCGGTTTCTGCGGGACAACTACCTGCTGCGGCTATAGAAAGTGTAAGGGTTACCGAACCACTTTCGCTAGCACTCGGGGTATAGCTGGCTTCTAAGTCATTTACATTGCTAAAGCTGCCTGAACCGCCACTCCACGTGCCTTGGGCTTTGCCAATGATCGTACCGTTTAATTTAATCTTTGGATTGTTAGCACATACACTTCTGTCTGGACCTGCATTTACTTGGGCGGGTTGTTGTAGCTTATAGAGTACGGTATCTGATACAGATGAACAGCCGTTATTGTTCGTACTCGTACCTACAAATACTAGGCTGTCTCTAGAAAGGTCGTTACTTGAGGCGGTGTAGGTTACGGACGCTCCTGTTGTTGGACTAAAGCTTCCACTGCCGTTAAGACTTCTCCAGCTTACATTGGCACTATTGGCACTTACAGTAATCTGATTGCTATTGGCACAAATGGTTTGAGTAGTGCCTAAGTCTACTACGGGTGCAGGCTTTAAGGTAATCGTAAGGGTTTCGCTGAGTTTGGCACAGGCGTTTACGTTGTTACTTTCTAAGGTTAAGGTTACACTGCCTGCACTGAGTTCTCCAGCTGTAGGAGTATACGTGGCATTGAGGGTATTTCTGTCTGGACTGAACGTACCATTACCGCCTATCCAGCTAGCAGGGGTACCTGTTGCAGAAAGTTGTACGGGAAAATCATTGGCACAGACCGTTTGGTCGTTACCGATAGTCATCTTGGGTGAGTCTGTAAATATAATGTTTACCTGATTGCTGTCTTCAATACAGGTGGTATTGTTTGTACTCATCAGCTCTAAGGTTACTCCTCCTGCATTTTTGTCGGCTGCTGAAGGGCTGTACGTAGTAACGGCCGCATTTGCATTGCCAAAAGTTCCAGTGCCTAAGGTACGCCATTGTACCGCAGTGCTATTGCTAGAACTTCCTTGTAGGCTTACACTACTTGCGGTAACACAGACTGTTTGGTCATTACCTGCATTTACACTTGGACTGCTCTTGATGTTGATTTGTAGGGTGTCACTTACGGGCTTACAAAGACCGTTGCCAGTACTTGTTAATATAAGCAGGGCTTTGCTCGCTGATAACTCACTTGCTGAGGGTGTGTAGGTGTTCGTTAAGGTGCTATTGCTACTGCCATAGGAGCCTCCTCCGTGTGACCATACGCCGCCTGAGGCGTTTTGTACGGTTCCTACAATATTTGCCGTGCTGGCATTGGCACATACTTGTACGTCGCTGCCTGCATTAACTAGGGGTTTACTTGTAACTAAAACTAGGGTACTGTCTTTTACCACCGCACACAAGCCGTTGTTGCTTGTACTTACTACGAGCTTGGCTTGCTTCGCACTGATTTCTGCTGTAGACAACGTATAGGTAATGCTACTGCTGCTAGTGCTTGGATTGATACTGCCTCCAAAGCCACTCCATAACAAACTACCTGTGCTGGAACTGGCATTTAAACTCAAAGAGGGATTGTTTTCACAAACGGTTTTTCCTTTGTCTACTGTGATTGTTGGGGCGGCTATAAAACTTATACTTACTTCATCAAATACGGCATTACAACCGCCGTTGTTACTTGAGGTAAAGCGTAGACGGATAGGTGTGCCTGCGTTTAACTCTGCCGCAGATGCTTTATAACTTACTTTTAATGCATTTGAGGGGTCTACAGTGAGTGTTCCTGAGGCTCCTGTACTTAAACTCCATACTCCACTACCTGTTGTGCTGCTGCCTATCAAGCTGGTGACTGGGTTGTTCTTACATATTTGTACATCTGCTCCTGCGCTTACTTTAGGAGACGGATTGACGGTAATAATCACAGAATCTACCACTGCTTTACACGGTGGGTTAGAGTTGTTTGCCGATAGTTTGAGCTTTACACTGCCTGCCAAGGTGTCTGCCGCTGATAACTGATATTGCGGTTTTTCTACGTTGTCTGATGGGAAAAATAAGCCTGTACCGCTGGTTGTCCATTTGAAAACATCGGCATCACTTGTAGTAGGGTTTAAGTTGATCTGTGCGTTGTTGGCACATACACTGCTTGCTACTCCTGCATCTGCGGTAGGCGATGAGGAAAAAAATAGGTTCAAGGTGTCGCTCACTGCGGTACAGTTACCGTTGTTAGTACTCGTCAATATCAACTGCGTAAAGGTAGTTAGTATTTCTAAACTACTTGGGGTATATGTATTGCTCAAAGTACTCGCACTACTCCCAAAACTGCCGCCTAGGCCTGTCCAGATACCTGTACTGCTGCCTTTACTTACACTGCCGTTGATCTTTACCTGACTGTTATTTGAACATACCGTTTGGTCGGCTCCTGCTTGTACTACCGGTGATGGGGTGACGGTGATAGTAAATGATTTTGCTGTGCCAGAACATCCTTTAGAAATGGGTGTTACCGTTACTGTTGAAATTAAATTTGTACTTCCAGTATTTATAACGCTGAAAGTAGGTATTGAATTAGTTCCACTAGCAGCTAAACCAATTGAAGTTAAAGTGTTGGTCCAATTAAATGTTGTATTTGGTACTGTACCCGTAAAATTAAATCCAGTAAGTGTGTTTTTATTACAAAGGTTAAAGTTGGAAATGCTATTAACATCTGGAATTGGATTAACTTTTATTTTTATTTTATTTGAATTAACACTACTAGCAACCACACATGTGCTAGAAACACCCATTTTTAACATGATAGTATCAGTACTTAAAATATTAGAAGTGGTATATGTTGTTCCTGTAGCACCTGAAATTATGGTTCCATTTTTGTACCAAGTATAGGTTGGATTAGTGCCTTGATTTAGTTGGGATGAAATACTATAAGTGATAGATTGTCCAGCACAAATGGAATCTTTGTTAGCTACAATAGCTACAGATGGCATGTTGGGAACAGAATCTTTAATAACGTAGGTTTCATTACTTAATTTTGATAAACATCCACGATTAACTTGAATACCAGTAAATGTGCCAGCTGTTAGACCAGAAATAACACCAACACCTGATGAATTTGTTGTAAATGAACCTGTTTGAGCTATTCCATTTTTAAAGTATGTAATTGTATATGGAGTATTGGGTTGTAAGCCTGAAAAGGTAAGGCTACCATCAGCACTACCACAATTTGCATTTTTGGCAGTAACTGTATAAGTTATAGGTGTAAATACTGGGATACAATCTCCTAAAGTTGTACATATTCCAGCATTTGTACTTGCTGTACCAGTAGATACCTTATAGGACGGAAAATTTGGAGGTAATGATATGGTTCCATCGCTAGTATTATACACAAAATTATTACCTAAATCTTTAAAAAAACCAGAAGGTACGTTGTTTAATTGACCATCGATTTCATATCCTGCAGCGTCTTTGCCTCTAATTGTTACTGTAGCTTTGTCATTAGTTTCACCACCATAACCTATTTGACTATCATGTGTACTTGTAATATAACCTTGTATATCTAAGACACTGCCACCTGTCATACATATTTTTTGATTACTATTTACAAAAGTTAGATTACCTCCAGACGTGTTGTTTCTACCTCTAATTAATAAAACACCCGCATTCGTAAAACCTGTAGCAACTTGTTCAATTACTTCATCTGCTACAAAAACTAATGTACCGTTGTTAAAAAATTGATTTAAATTGTTTCTGAAATCTAGTTTGTTGTCTGATGTAGGAGCATGAATGATTAATGTTCCATTATTAACAATTTTAATTCTATCTAAACTTGATGATGTTAAAAATATTTCTAAGGTTGCACCTTCGTCTACTTCTAGAGTGTGAAATTGGTTGGCTCCATTAAATTCAAACTGATTTAATACTACATTACTTCCACTACAAATTTTTAATCCAGATTGATTTACGTTACCATTGGGTCCATTCCCCATTTTTACCGGATTATTAATAGTTACATTGCCATTAATAAACCAATTGCCTTCCATAAAATTAAGACCAGTTGATGGAACTGCTTGATTACTTGGAGTAGCGGTACAAGATAAACCATAGGTAGAATTACAAGCACACTTTTGAGCTAAGGTACTATAGGTGCTCAATAGTAATACTGCTATAAATAAAATAATTTTACGAGTATAAATCTTTTGTATCATTCAAAAATATAGATTTTGTTAATTTTTAAACTAACTATTATTCGTAATGAATGTAAAATAGTTATTAATGTATAATAATTCGTTCCAAATTTAAATAATTAATCTCAATTTGAATATGAATACTTTTTTAAATGTAAAAGTAAATAGGGGATTTAAAGAGAATTAAATCATGGAATTAAGTAAATATAACCGTTGAAGTTAGATATTAGATATTTTTTCTTGAAATGAAAGTAAATAAGCTTTTAAATAAAAAAAGGCGACAATTTGTCGCCTTTTTTTATTTAACTACTCCTTCAAGTACATCTTTTATATCAACTCGTGCGCCGTCTTTATATGCAACAATCCATGCATCAGTTACGCCCATTTCTCTAAGATACTTTTTAAAGTTATCCGCTTCCCAATAGTCTCTGAAAGCACCTAAAGTATATTTTTTAGTTCCATCAGTATCTACATCTCCTGTAAAATTGGGATTATTATTAAAATATTTTACTAAATCTTTATTTTTAAAAGCTCCAATTTGAACTTTAAAAACAACACCTTTATTAGAAGTAGTTTTTGAAGTTGCAGCAGGAGGAGGCGTGTTTGATAAAAGCGTAGATTTTGTAGTTTCAGTTGCTTTTGCAGCATGAGCAGATGTTTGAAGACTTGCTATTTTTTCATCTTTTTCTTTATTAGCTGCTTCCAATGCCGTAATTTTTTCTTGTAGGCTAGATAATTCTGTAGATTTATTGTTTAGTTCAGATTTTGCTGCTTCCAATTCTTCTACTTGTGCTTTGTATTGAAGAGGTGTCAATTCTTTAAGTTTTTTCTTCCATTCTTTTTCATCAGTCTGAGAAAAAATGCTACTCGTAGAACAAATCACAAAAAGTGTATATAATTTTATTTTCTTCATACAATCTCTATATAGTTTAAAATAATTGCCAAGTTACATAAATGTTAATAAATAACAATATTTAAATATAAATAAACTAAGAATTAATGTATTTTGTAAAGAACTGTGTGAGGAGATTTAGTGTTTAATTCTATATTTGTAAAAAAAACATAGTTGAGATGACTTCAAAATTTAATGTAAACGAAAGAGGATATTATGGCAGTTTTGGGGGTGCTTATGTACCAGAAATGCTTTATCCAAATGTGGAAGAGTTAAGAAAATCATATTTATCTATTATAAACTCAAGCGATTTTAAAGAAGAATTTGATGATTTATTAAAAAACTATGTAGGAAGACCCTCGCCTTTGTATTTGGCTAAAAGGTTATCTGAAAAATATAACACTAATATTTATTTAAAAAGAGAAGACTTAAACCACACGGGAGCTCACAAAATAAATAATACAATAGGTCAAATATTACTAGCGAAAAGATTAGGCAAAACAAGAATTATAGCTGAAACTGGTGCTGGGCAACATGGTGTAGCTACGGCTACTGTATGTGCTCTTATGGGTTTAAAATGTGTGGTGTACATGGGTGAAGTGGATATAGCTAGACAAGCACCCAATGTGTATAGAATGAAACTTATGGGAGCGGAGGTAAGACCAGCAACTTGTGGCAGCAAAACTTTGAAAGATGCTACCAACGAAGCTATGAGAGATTGGATTACCAATCCTGTAGATACACATTATATCATAGGTAGTGTAGTTGGGCCACACCCATTCCCTGATATGGTAGCGAGATTTCAGTCTATCATAAGTGAAGAAATTAAATGGCAGCTTAAAGAGAAAATAGGCAGAGATTACCCAGATTATGTAATAGCTTGTGTAGGAGGTGGAAGCAATGCTGCGGGAGCATTTTATCATTATTTAGATAATTCAAACGTAAAATTGATTGCAGCGGAAGCAGCAGGTATGGGTATCAGTTCTGGGCATTCTGCAGCAACTACATTTTTAGGTAAGTCGGGAGTTTTGCATGGAAGTAAAACCATTCTTATGCAAACCAAAGACGGACAAATTACTGAACCGTATTCTATCTCTGCTGGGTTGGATTATCCGGGAATAGGTCCAATACATGCACATTTGTTTGAAACTCACAGAGCCAAATTTGAAGCAGTAACAGATACAGAAGCACTTGATGCCGCAGTAAATTTGAGTAGATTAGAAGGAATTATTCCTGCTTTAGAAAGTTCTCATGCTCTGGCTGTACTTGAAAAAACTAAATTTTCAAAAGATGATATAGTGGTAATAAACTTATCAGGTAGAGGAGATAAAGATATGCAGGCTTTCATGAATAGCGGGGTTGTGTAAAATTATTTAGAACGGTTTTAAACAAACCTTGTATTCTTAGTTGCAAAGTTTTAACTTTGTAGTCAAATTTAAGAATACAAGGTTTTGTTTTTTAGAATAATTTCTTTTTTGATAGCTATACAATGCACAAACTTATGTGCTCAGTATAAAATAAGTGGTACGGTTACTTGTGAAGATAATGATGCGGAAGAAGTAATAGTGTACTTAGAAAACACAAAACATAGAACCTTAACAGATACGTTAAAGAATTATAAATTATTAGATATTCCAAAAGGGGAATATGTATTGGTTGCATATAATGAACTCCATAAATTATTTGTTAAAAAAATAATTATAAAAGCTGACACGAGTATTTATATCAAACTTACGCCTGAAAAAGAAATTGTTGATTTGGGTCTTGTACAATTAAACTCTAGGAAAGCAGATTTTTTTGGTATCTCCAAACTTCCAGATTTTGACGGAACTGCCATATACGAAGGTAAAAAAACAGAAGTAGTTACTCTAAAAAATGTCACTGCTAATGTGGCTACTAATAATGCTAGACAAGTTTTTTCTAAAGTTTGTGGCTTGAATATCTGGGAAAGTGATGCTGCTGGTTTGCAACTTGGAATAGGGGCGAGAGGTTTGAGCCCAAATAGAACAGCAAATTTTAATGTTAGACAAAATGGTTACGATATTTCAGCAGATGCACTCGGGTATCCGGAGAGTTACTACACGCCGCCACTTGAAGCCATTAAAGAAATTCAATTTGTGAGAGGTGCTGCATCTCTACAATATGGAACTCAGTTAGGTGGTATGGTAAATTTTGTTTTTAATGAAGGACCCAAAGACAAGAAAATACAATATCAAGGAAGACTTTCTGGCGGAAGCTATAATTTTTTAAATACCTTTAACTCCTTGGGTGGTACAGTAGGTAAAACTAATTATTACACCGCTTATCAATACAAACAAGGCGATGCTTTTAGGAAAAATAGTCATTATTATGCACATTTTGGTTATTTGGCGGTTTCCAGACAAATAAATAGCAAAATTAAATTAACTGTAAATTATACTCACGAAAACTATTTGGCTCAACAACCAGGTGGCCTTACAGATTATGATTTTAAAACTGATTATACTATTTCTAAAAGAAAACGAAATTGGTTTGCCGTAAATTGGAATTTGCCTTCCATTAATTTTGATTACAACGTAAATAAAAATACTGTTATCAATTGGCGTGCTTTTGCATTGTTTGCAAACAGAAAATCTTTGGGTGTTTTGACACCAATTAGTCAGGTAGATTTGGGGCAAGATAGAACCTATATCTATGATCGATTTGCCAATATTGGTACCGAACTCAGAGTATTAAAACATTATAAATTCAATAAAAAACATAAAAATACTTTTGTGTTAGGCTACAGAGCTTACAAAGGTTTTGATTCTAGAAAACAAGGCAGTGGAAATAATTTATCAGGAGCAGATTTTTATTTTTTAAATCCCAACTCATTAGAAAAATTTGATTATGATCTGCATAGTAAAAATTATGCACTTTTTGGTGAAAATATATTTAAATTAAGTCCACGATTAAGTATTACACCTGGTGCGAGATTAGAGTTTATCAATACCTCTGTTCTAGGTTATGTAAGGGATATTCAAAAGAACATATTAGGAGATGTAATATATGACAAAAAAATATTTTCTAATAAGAAATTTAATAGATCTGTGTTTTTATATGGGATTGGAACTTCATACTATATAACTAAAGACATTGAAACGTATATAAATTATACAAGGAATTTTAGAGCAGCTACATTTAGTGATATGATTGTTAGTAATCCTAGTTTAATTGTAGATTCGTTGCTAAAAGATGAAAGAGGTTTTAATGCAGACTGGGGAGTAAGAGGTTTTGTGGGCGAATTTATGCATTTTGATGCGGGTGTTTATATGCTCTACTATAACAACAGAATAGGAGAGACGTTTTTAAGTTCTGGACAAAGATACAGAACCAATATTGGTACATCTATTACTAAAGGAATAGAATGTATGGCTGAAGTAGATTTATTAAGAATTTTTACGGGGAAAAAATACAAAACATCGTTTTCGTATTTTGTAAACACAGCTTTAAATAATTCTACATACATAAAAGGAACATCACAAGAATATACTGTTATGTTTAAAAACAAAAAAGTAGAACTAGTGCCAAACGTTACTTTACGTACTGGTTTTTCAATTAAAAAAGGAAATTTTTCAAGTTCAATACAGTACTCATACATCAGCAAACAATATACCGACGCTTTAAATACTGAGAAATCAGCAGGTGCTATAGTGGGTCTGATTCCATCTTATTATGTTTTAGATTATTCAATTAAATATCAATTTAAAAGATATTATTTGAGTGGGACTGTAAATAACTTGACTAACAATAAATATTTTACCAGAAGGGCAGAGTCATATCCTGGGCCAGGTATAATCCCTTCTGATCCAATTCAGTTTTATATTACTGTAGGACTAACTTTATAAAAATGAAAATTTATACAAAAAACGGAGACAAAGGTTCTACTTCTTTATTAGGAGGATACAAAGTAAGTAAAGACAATTTAAGAGTGGCTGCCATTGGGGATGTTGACGAACTTAATGCTCACATAGGGCTTCTATATTCTCAATTGTCATTTCACAAAGAAATACTTTTTAATGTTCTAAATAATTTGTTTGTAATTGGTGCACAACTGGCAGCATACGATCAAGATAAATTTAAAATTCCAAAATTAAATCTGGAAGAAGTACAAATTTTGGAACAACACATTGATGCTATGCAAGAAAATTTGGAACCAATGACACATTTTATTTTGCCCACAGGAGATTTACTTACTTCATACATTCATATTGCAAGAAGTGTGTGCAGAAGAGCAGAAAGATCATTGGTTGCCTTAAATGCAACAGAAAATATTCATGAAAATATTCTCATTTATATAAATAGAATGTCTGATTATTTATTTGTTCTTGCAAGAATGCAAATGAAACTTATGAAAATACAAGAAGTAAAATGGAATTTGTAAAGAATTCTTTTTGCTAAATTTTAACTACCTATTATATTGTTTTTTCTAAATATTTAATTCTAAATTTGACCTTTCAAATTTTGGTATAAAATTTGAATATTGTCAAATAAAACATAAATAATGAAGAAGATTATAGCTATAGTTTTAGCTTTTTTTACAATCAACACGTTCGCACAAAAAGATCCTAATGCTCAAAAAACACTTGATGCAATGAGCAAAAAGTATCAATCTATGAAATCATTTAAAGCAGATTTTTCTATGATTTTTCATAGTCCAACGAGCAAACAAGACCAAAAAACACTAGGAAACATAACTGTAAAAGGTGCAAAATACTTGTTAAAACTCAAAGAAAGAGAGATATATAACAATGGCGTTTTTCAATGGACCTATACCGTTGCTGATAACGAAGCCACCAAAGCTAAATATGTAGCCGAAGAAGATGATTTGAACCCAACCAAAATATATACTATGTACAAAAAAGGGTTTAAATACACTGTAAATCATGAAAAAGGTGTAAACGAAAATCCTGCACTGTATGAAGTGATAGATTTGATACCGGAAGACAAAGATAAACAGGTTTTTAAAGTTAGAATTGTTATCAATAAAAAAGATAATACCATCAATGGATGGAAGACATTTGAAAAAAATGGTAACAGATATACATTTTCTCTTACTAATTTTAAACAAGATGTTGCTGTAGACGATAAGTCGTTTGACTTCAGTAAAAAAGGAGTTGAGATTGTTGATTTAGACTAAATCATTTATAAAAATACATTTGAAAGAGAACCAATTGGTTCTCTTTTTCATTTATAATCAAAAATGCAAAGAATATGATAAAAACATTAAAATTATTAGGTTTAGCATTGTTGAGTGCGTGTGTAGGAAAAACTGTAGGTAACACTAGTTCTGATAAAGAAATTGCGAAGCCTACAAAATCAATTTACGATTACAAACTGAAAACACTTGATGGCAATGAAATCACTCTGGAGCAATTTAAAGGTAAATATATTTTGTTGGTAAATGTGGCTTCGGAATGCGGCTTTACTCCACAATACGAAAAACTACAAAAACTTCACGAACAGTACGGTGAAAAATTAGCAATAATTGGAGTGCCTGCAAACAATTTTGGAAGCCAAGAACCAGGTACTGATAGCCAAATAGGTGCTTTTTGTAAAAAAAACTACGGGGTTACGTTTACAATGCTATCTAAGGTGTCTGTAAAAGGTAACGATATTTGTCCGCTTTATCAGTGGCTTACCCAAAAAGAATTAAATGGATGGAACGATAAATCTCCTTCTTGGAATTTTTGCAAATATTTAATCGGTAAAGACGGTCAATTGTTATATTTTTACAATTCGGCTACAGATCCATTAAGTAAAGATATATTAGATGCAATCAAAGATTAAAATTTGGCTTTCAACATTTAGACTTAGAACATTACCACTTGCACTAGCAAGTATGTTTGTTGGTGCTGCGTATGTGTATACAAATTTCAATACTTCATTTTCTTGGAAAATATTTGTTTTGAGTTGTTCTACAGCTATTTTTTTACAAATACTGTCTAACATTGCTAATGATTATGGTGATGCTCAAAATGGAGCAGATACAGCAGATAGACTAGGGCCAACAAGAGCCGTAAGTACTGGATTGATAAGTGCAAAAGCAATGTTTAAAGCAATAATTGTGTTTGTTGTACTATCATTAGTTTCAGGAATATGGCTTTTATTAGAATCTTTTAAACAAATTGATATACAGTTTGTTCTCATTTTCTTGATCGGTTTGGCATGTATTGCTGCTGCTATAAAGTACACTGCTGGTAAAAATCCGTATGGTTACAGAGCACTTGGAGATCTGGCGGTTTTTATATTTTTTGGATTAGTGGCAGTTGTTGGTCATGTGTTTTTATATGTTCACAGTTTCCATGCTTCTATTTTGTTTTATGCTATTCCTTTTGGATTGTATTCTGTTGCGGTATTGAATGTAAATAATATCAGAGATATTTCTACCGATATTGAAGCAGGAAAAATCACATTGGCGTCTAAACTTGGTAAAATAAATGCTGTTAAATATCAACTAGTGATTTTAATTTTAGCATTTATTTTTTTAACAATTGGCTTAATATATTTCAGAATTCATCTGGTCGGGACAGGTATTATATCTGTTGTTTTTACATTGATGTTTATTAAAAATTTAAATTTATATACACTAGAAGATTCTGAACAACAAACAGCAGTTCTTAAACTAACAGCTATTTTAACTTTTGTGCAAAGTTTAGTGATATTATTATTTTCGTTTTTTAAGTTTTGAATTTTAGATTTTTTAAAAAATTATTCAAAATCAATAAATTATATTAAATAGCAATCTTGATTGCTATTTTTTTTTCTTGAATTATTCTTATTTTTGTTTTCTATAATCAAATTTTTCAATGGCAGATTTTAAGTATCAAAAAGATTTTCCTATTAAAAAGGATTCTACAAAATATAAATTACTTACCAAAGATTATGTAAGTACTGTTGATTTTGAGGGGAGAAAAATATTAAAAGTAGATCCCAAAGGATTAGAATATTTAGCAGAAAAAGCTCTTGAAGATGTGTCTTTTTATTTGAGATCTTCACATCTAGAAAAATTATCTAAGATTATACAAGATCCAGAAGCTACTGATAATGACAGATTTGTAGCATATACTTTGTTGCAAAATGCTTCTGTTGCAAAAGATGGTAAATTACCTTCATGTCAAGATACCGGAACAGCTATAGTTATGGGCAAAAAAGGCGAAAACGTTTGGACGGGTGCTGACGATGCAGAATGGCTTTCTAAAGGGGTATATAACACGTATCAGAAAAAAAATCTTAGGTATTCTCAAATGGTACCTTTGACCATGTTTGATGAAAAAAACTCTGGTACCAATTTGCCCGCACAAATTGATTTATATGCAGAACAAGGAAATGAATATAAATTTTTGTTTTTAGCAAAAGGTGGCGGTTCTGCTAACAAGACCTATTTATACCAGCAAACTAAGGCTTTGTTGAACGAAGAAGGTCTTACTAATTTTATAAAAACAAAAATCAAAGATTTAGGTACTTCAGCTTGTCCTCCATATCACCTTGCATTTGTAATAGGCGGAACTAGTGCCGAAGCAAATTTAAAAGCTGTAAAAATGGCTTCAGCAGGTTATTATGATGAATTGCCAACTTCTGGTAACGAAGGCGGTCAGGCATTTAGAGACTTAGAATGGGAAGCGAAAGTTCAGAGAATTTGTGAAGAAAGTACAATTGGGGCTCAGTTTGGTGGAAAATACCTAACACATGATGTTCGTGTTATCAGATTGCCAAGACATGCTGCATCTTGTCCCGTAGGAATGGGGGTGAGCTGCTCTGCAGATAGAAATATTAAAGGTAAAATAACAGAAGAAGGTATATTTTTAGAGCAACTAGAAGAAACTCCTGAAAAATATTTGCCAGCACAAGCACCACATCTAGAAAAACCTGTGGTTGTGGATCTTAATCAACCAATGGCTGATATTTTAAAACAATTATCTCAGTATCCAATAAAAACTAGATTAATGTTAAACGGTACTTTGATTGTAGCAAGAGACGTAGCTCATGCAAAGATTAAAGAATTGTTAGACTCAGGGCATCCAATGCCAGAATATTTTAAGAATCATCCTGTGTATTATGCGGGTCCTGCAAAAACACCAGAAGGTATGCCTTCGGGTAGTTTTGGGCCAACTACTGCTGGTAGAATGGATTCATACGTTAATTTGTTCCAAAGCCACGGAGGTTCTATGATTATGCTTGCAAAAGGAAACCGTTCTGCGGCAGTAAGAGAAGCTTGTAAAGAATTTGGAGGCTTTTATCTAGGATCTATTGGTGGACCAGCGGCTATTTTAGCAAAAGAAAATATAAAATCGGTTGAAATAGTTGATTTTCCTGAATTAGGTATGGAAGCTGTAAGGAAAATAGAAGTAGTAGATTTCCCTGCTTTTATAATTTGTGACGACAAAGGGAATGATTTTTTCGCCAATTTGTAATTTTTGGCAAAGTATTTGAAATGATTGATAAGAATTTTAGAAATATAATAAGAATGAACATTATTAGAAAAATTGCAGTTGTTTTAGCTATATCTCCATTAAGCTTTTTTGCACAAGATGCTATCACGGGAGGAAGTGGCTCTAAGTCTGATTTGTCTTTTGTAAAAGTTGAAAAAGTAACTAAATTTTATACTAAAGAAGAATTAAATAAACTTCC
Source organism: Cytophagales bacterium (assembly GCA_046329305.1). Taxonomy (GTDB): domain Bacteria; phylum Bacteroidota; class Bacteroidia; order Cytophagales; family UBA9547; genus CAMFLX01. The sequence goes on along the minus strand of JAXLUW010000002.1, from coordinate 1,503,147 downwards.
CAAATTAGATTTATTACAAATTTATAAGTCAAGATTAGAGTATTTGATAGAAGTTTTACCTTTTATTTCTCTTAATCCTGCACCTGGAGCAACGTTTCATGATATGTCAATTCCTGAAACAGAAGCAAATAAGTTGCATTTAGAAAAAGAAACTAAAAATAAACAAGAATTCATTTCTTCAATGAACGAAACTTTAGACGATGTGATACCATATTCTGAAAAAGTTCATTTAGTTTGGTCAATATTATTTTTCGATAAAATCATTAAAGAATCTAATTACACAGTAAAATAATAATTTAATAATTTTGGGTGTAATAAATTTTGTTTAATTTAGATAAATTTTTAAAAGTAAATTCTATTTTAGTATGTTAAAAAAAGTTATACTAGGTGCACTAGCACTATCTAGTTTATCATCTTTAGCTCAAACTAAGGATGCAAAATGGGGCGTTGGTGTTAACGCTGGGCTTAGAGATTACCGTGGAGATCTTGGTAACGGATTTTTTAAATTAAGTCAAAATGATGTATCTGCTGGTGCTTGGGCATACAGATATTTGAATCCATCATTTGATGCAGGACTTTCTTTGAATTTTGGTGGTATCAACTACAAACATATTGGTTCTGACTCATTAGCAGTTAGTTCTGGTAAAATCGATATATCTGACAGAGAATTTAGAGGTTCATTGTTAGACTATAGTTTAGGTTTGAAATATAAATTTAACAATGGTTACATATTGAAAGAAAACGCTACACTAGCTCCATTTTTAGGAATTGGTGTAGGTGGTGTGAATACTTTCAACATTCGTTCTACAAGCAAGAATGGTTCTTATGTAGATGAGAAAAATCTATTTTCTCTTAACATTCCAGCAACAGTTGGTCTTAAATTACAATTAGAAGAAAGAGTGGCATTAGTGGGTCAATTAACATATAACTATTTGTTAACTGATAAGTTAGAAGCTATTGAATCTGATAAATATGGTAAAAATGATAAGTATTTACAATATAACTTAGGGTTCATATTTGCACTAGGTAAACCTAAAGATACTGATGGTGACGGTGTGCCAGATAAATTAGACAAATGTCCTGACACAAGAGCGGGTGTTAAAGTTACATTAGAAGGTTGTGATTTAGATACTGACGGTGACGGTGTATCTGATGCTGATGACAAATGTCCTACAGAAAAAGGTATAGCTAAATTTGAAGGTTGTCCTGATTCTGATAATGATGGCGTTAAAGATTCTGAAGATAAGTGTCCTACGGTAGCGGGTGTTGCTGCATTTGCAGGTTGTCCTGATACTGACGGTGACGGTATCCAAGATTCTGAAGATAAGTGCCCTACAGTGGCTGGTATAGCTACATTTGGTGGTTGTCCTGATACTGATGGTGATGGTATCCAAGACTCTGAAGATAAGTGTCCTTCTGTGGCAGGTGTTGCTGCTTTAGCGGGTTGTCCTGATGCTGACGGTGACGGTGTTACAGATGCTGAAGATAAGTGTCCTTCTGTAGCGGGTATAGCTGCAAATTCTGGTTGCCCAGAAATTAAACAAGAAGTATTACAAAGAGCTTCATTAGCAGCAAAAGGTATTTTCTTCCAAACAGGAAGTGACGTAATCAAGAAAGAATCAATTGATGATTTAGATAACTTGGTGAAATTGATGACTGCTGAACCGCTTGTAAAAGCTGAAGTTCAAGGACATACAGATAACGTTGGTGATGCAGCTAAAAACAAAGCATTGTCACAAAAAAGAGCTGATGCTGTTGCTAAATACTTGGTGTCTAAAGGTGTAGATGCTTCAAGATTAACATCAGTAGGTTATGGTTCTGAAATGCCAATTGCAGATAATAAAACTGCTGCTGGTAAATCTAAAAACCGTAGAGTTGAATTTAAATTAGGTTATTAATTTTAAAATAAATAACTAAATTGCAGTCCCGAAGTATTCACTTCGGGACTTTTTGTTTTAGAGCACATGATGATAATTCCTCCATTTTTAAAAGAAGGTGATACTGTAAGAGTTGTAGCACCTGCAAGGAAAGTAAATGCAGAAGAAATTGAACCTCAGTTACAGATTTTAAAAGATTGGGGACTTAAAATAAAATATTCTCCAAGTTTTTACAGCGAATACCATCAGTTTGCTGGCACAGACGAAGTAAGAGCCGCAGATTTTAATGACGCTTTGCATGATAATGAAGCTAAAGCAATATTATGTGCTAGAGGTGGTTACGGAGCTGTAAGAATAGTAGATACAATAGATTTTTCAGTTTTGTTAAAAAATCCAAAATGGATCATTGGTTTTAGCGATATTACTGTTTTTCATAATGAAATTAACAATTTAGGACTCGCATCTTTGCATGGCCCCATGCCATTAATATTTCCTAAAATTGACTCTATATGTATGAGATATTTGAAGAAAACACTTTTTGGTGATAACTTCGAAATAATTATACCTAATAATCCAAATAATATTACAGGTAAAGTTCAAGGTGTTTTAACTGGCGGAAATTTGTCTATTTTGGTCTCTATGATAGGAACCAAATCTGATATAGATACAAAAGATAAAATTCTTTTTATTGAAGACTTAGATGAGTATTATTATCATATTGATAGAATGCTTCATCAGATGAAAAGAGCTGGTAAATTACAAAATTTAAAAGCTTTGGTTGTAGGTTCTATGTCTGAAATGAAAGATAACGCAGTTCCGTTTGGTATTTCTACGTATCAAATGATTTTAAATTTGGTAAAAGAATATAATTATCCTGTGATTTTTGATTTTCCTACGGGGCATGAAAGTATGAATCATAGTTTAATATTAGGAGGTACATACGAATTGACCGTGGGGGATCGTTGTTCTTTAAAGTTTTTAGGAAAATAAATGAAGTGTAAAATTTACATACTTTTTGTAGTGTTTGTTTGTAATTGGGCTTTTGCTCAAAGTTTTAACAATCAGTATACTAAAGCGATAGAGTTTAGAAATAATGCAAAATATCAGCAGTCTGATTCTCTCTTTACAATAATTTTAAAAAAGTATAAAAAGAATTTACCAGAAGATTTATGTTATCACTATGGGGTGGTTCTTTACAAATTGGGTAAAACAAAACAATCTAAAGATTTTTTTACTAAATATTTGTCTTTACCTACTTCCAAATCTATGTATAAAGATAGTTCTAATTATTATTTAGAACTGATGACTCCCAAACCTAAAGCTACAAAAGTGATAGATTGTGATGTATGCAAAGGAAAAGCAGAAGCTTTACAAGTTTGTAATAAATGTGCGGGTAAAGGAATTATTACATGTTATAATTGTTTAGGAAAAGGATTGGTAAGTACAGATGTTAATCTGGGTAATCCGACTATGCATTCATGTAAAGTATGTTCGGGTAAAGGTAGCTTGAAATGCGAAACTTGTAAAGGGCAGAAAAAGATGGTGTATAAATGTACTAAATGTAAAGGAAGCGGTAAATTATATATTATTGAATGAAACAAAGACTGAATACTTTGCTCAAAGCATTGTTTTGGGTTTATTCTGGATATACCATTTGTAGAATTTTTTTCTATTTAATTTATAAGTTAGAATTTAGCAATGTATCTGTTTTAGAGTTATTTAAAGCTTTTTTTGTAGGAGCTTTAATGGATACCGTGATTATTTCTTATGCAAATTTACCATTAGTTTTATTGTTATTCTTCCCATTTAGCAAACCATTTTCACAAAAATGGACTTCTATTTTTGCCATAATTTTTATGGCGATAAATCTAATTATTGTATCGTTTAACTTAATAGATTTAGGCTATTTTCAATTTACTCATCACAGAACTGGAGATGAAATATTTAAACTGGTGTCTTTTAATTCTATAAATACAATTTTTGCCTATGTTAAAGATTTTTATTTAATCATCATAGTATTTGTAGTATTTAGTGTTTTTCTGATTTTAAGAACCAAATCACTCTTTAAAGTATTAGAAGGCTCTTTTATTAAACCAGATTTTAAACACTTTTCTTATTATATTCTCATTATTGCCGTTTGGATTGTGTTAATTAGAGGAGGATTTTTTAGAACTCCCTTATTGTCATCAGATGCGGGCAAATTTGTAAATGCGGAATTGATAAGTCTCACCATAAACACACCGCATCACATTATTTCTACGTTTCAGACGGAGGAATTAGAGCCTCATAATTTTATGTCTGAAAAACAAGCTCATGAATTTATTAATACAACTATTAAGTACCAGAATGCTAATTTTGAGAAAAAGAATGTTGTAGTCTTTATTCTAGAAAGTTTTGATAAAGAATATATTGGATATTACAATGAAGGGAAAGGTTATACACCTTTTTTTGATAGTATAATAGCTTCTGGAATTAGTTTTAAACATTCTTATGCCAATGGAGTTAGGTCAATAGAAGCACCTCCTGCAATATTTTCATCAATTCCTTCTTTGATGCGAGATTCTTATATTAATTCTCAGTATGTTACCAATAAGTTGTCTGGCTTGGGCGAAATATTGGCGAAAGAAGGTTACGAAACTGCATTTTATCATGGAGGAGAAAACGGAACCATGAATTTTGATACATTTATTGGTAATTCAAATTTTGGTAAATATTATGGAAAAACTGAATATCCTAAAATAGCCGACGGTGATGGATATTGGGGTATTCCTGATGATAAATATTTAGATTATTTTGTAAATGAGCTAGCTCAGTCAAAGCAGCCGTTTTGTAAGTCAGTTTTTACATTGTCGTCACATCATCCGTATGTAGTGCCAGAAGAATTCCGGAAAATATTACCTAAAGGTACTTTGGATATACACCAATCTATAGCTTATACAGATTTGTGCTTACGCAATTTTTTTACTAAGGCTAAAAAAATGCCTTGGTTTAAAAATACAATTTTTGTGTTTACTGCAGATCATACTTCTGTTACAGAACGAGCAGACAGGCACTCCTATTTCTGGGAATATTGTGTTCCAATTGTTTTTTGGGGAGATGGTATAAAGGCAAACGAGATTGTGGATAGAACCGTTCAGCACAAAGATATATTGCCAACCGTTTTGTATCTTTTGGGCTATGATAAACCTTTCTTTTCTTTAGGAGCCAATATGTTTGGAGACATAAACAATAATTTTAGTATTACACTTACAGATTCTAGATATTGGTTTTGTCAATATCCGAATATTGTGGTAACAGACTTTAAAGATTATGTAGTTAAAAACGATGCTACAGGAGCTGAGTTAGAAGGAGCAAAGAGAGATTCATTAATAAATAAAGTGAAAGCATATGTTCAAATCTATGAAAACGATATGCTTCAAAATAGACTTTATTTGCAAACAAAGCCTCAATAAGGAAGTTATTAAGGCTTTGTTTGCAATGTTATTTTATAAATTTCAGAGTCCTATCTTTTAAATAAATAATGTATACTCCTGATTTAAAATCATGAATAGAAATGCTTTTCTGATTGTTAAATGTTGAAAGACATTGACCATTTATGTCTAATATTTTACCAGTTTGTTCTAAATTAAAATTAATCGTTTGTTCTGATATGAAATAGTTAAAATCTTTTTTTGTATTAAAATCTTGGCTAGATAATATAATGTTACTAATTTCAAATAATTCGTTGTTAATACTAAAAAATGAAGTTTCATGATTTCCATGCAAATATTTTGGATTCATAATAGTTGTTTGGTAAGGAAAAACAACATCATTAAAACTATTGTTTAAACAATTGAATACTCTAATTTGTAAAGTTGAATTAGCTTCTTGATTAATTTTATTATTAAAAATTACTAATTTATTGTCTGTGGATAAACCCGCTTCAATGATTATATCTTGAGTAGCAGAAGGTATAGATGTGGAGTAATATCCATTTATTGGAGTATAATTTAAAAATCTAGAAGTATAACTTGAGTTTCCGCCATGAGTAGAATTTTCTCTATAGATCATAAAAATAGACTTATCTAAATCAAATGTTTGATATGGAGAATTGTTTGTAGAAAAAGAATATTTGTTTTCAAATTGCTTAGTTGCTAAATTATAAATCTTCGAAATTTTTCCAGTACCTACAAAAGGACTAAATGAAAAATTTAAGATAAATTCTTCTAATACTAATGAGTCATTTAATGAATATAACTTTATATTTTCGTATATAGAATTGTTTGTTTTATAGTTTGTTGTTAAACTTAGTAATGTGTCTTTAGTAGTAAATAAATCGCCATTTTCTGTATTATATACAAATAGGGTTTTTTGGTGTAGTTCTACTTTTGGTTTAAAATTTGTTTGAGCTTTACCAAAAGTTCCTTTTATAAAATTGTAATTATATATTTCTGAATTTAGATTAAATAATTTAATTATATAAATATTTGAATCGCTAAGAAAGATTTTAGTTCTATAAATATCGTTACTTACTAAAGAGTTAAAAGTTTGTTTTAAAAGTATTGAGTTTTTAAATACACTACCTTTGTATATTTTATAAGTGTGTTTAGTTATATTTTCTGTTAAAATTAGTAATGAGTCGTTATAGTGATTACAGAAAATTAATATTTCCGAGCTGTCAATTTTTGTAATTGATTTTGCTGTTTTGCTTGATTTGTTAACTACTGAAATTGTTTTGTTTAATCCTTTTCCTTCAGATACAATTAGAAAGTCTTTTAGTAAAATGAAGTTTTCTATAGTGTCTGTATTTGAGTAAAATGTTTCTAGATTATTTTCTTTATGTAGGGAATGAGAAAGTATACTTTTGTCTTGTATAAAGTATAAATTGGATTCGTCAGAAGAAAATGAGTTGTTTTGTGTTAAAGAGTTAACGTTGCCAATTCTTAAGATTTCTTGGCTTGATATATTATTTATACCCAGCATAAATAATAAACAAAATGTAAGAAAATGTTTCATATTAATAAGTTTTTATAGTACAAAAGTAATAAATTATATAAATAAAAAAAGTCATCTTTTCTCAAAGATGACTTTTTAATCATTAAAATCTGTTTTTAAAGTGCTTTTAGCTCTGCAATAGTTTGAGCGGGATTATTAGAGTTAAACACAAAACTACCAGCCACAAGTACATCCGCACCAGCTTTTATTAGTTTGGGAGTTGTTTCTGCATTTACACCACCATCTATTTCTAATTCGGTAGACGCATTTTTCTGAATGATTAAATCTTTCAGTTGAGTTACTTTTGAATAGGTGTTTTCTATGAATTTCTGTCCACCAAAGCCTGGGTTTACACTCATCAAGCAAACCAAATCTATGTCATTAATTACATCAGCTAACAAACTTACCGACGTGTGAGGATTCATAGCAACGCCCGCTTTGATTCCTAAGGCTTTTATTTGTTGTAAGTTACGGTGTAAATGATTACAAGCTTCATAATGAACCGAGATAATAGATGCACCAGCTTTTTTAAAAGCTTCTACATAATTTTCTGGATTCACAATCATCAAATGCACATCTAAAGGCTTCTGAGCATGTTTGTTCATGGCTTCAGTTACGGGTAATCCAAAAGAAATATTAGGTACGAAAACTCCGTCCATAATATCAACGTGTATGTAGTCAGCTGCACTTGCATTGAGCATTTCTATGTCTCTTTGGATATTCCCAAAATCGCAAGATAAAACTGAAGGTGCTATTTTTGCCATTTTATTATTGTTTATAAATCTATTTTTTTGTTAACATACCAAACAGTCCTCTTACAATAGCCGTGCCTATGCTACGGGCAGTAGGAGAGGTAAGTATTTTTTCTATAGTTGATTTTTCTGCTCTACCACCACGAGTAGTTTTTCGTTCTTCTTTTTCTTCTTTTTTCTTTTCTTCTTCCTCTTCTTTTTCTTTTTGAGCTTTTTCCATTTTTTCGCTCAAAATTTCAAAAGCACTTTCTTTGTCTATTCCTTCTTTGTATTTGTCATACATTTTAGAATCATTTAAGTGACTTTCAAATTCTGCATCAGAAAGTGGGCCCATAACTGCCCGTGGAGGTGTAAGATGCGTTGCTACAACTTCTGTAGGGATGCCTTTTTCGTTAAGAACAGTTATGAGAGCTTGCCCAATTCCTAGGCTCGTAAGTGTTTTGTCTATTTCGTAATAATCAGATTTTGGATACGTATTTACAGTTTCTTTTAATGCTTTTGCATCGTTTGGAGTAAACGCTCTCAAAACATGCTGGAATCGGTTTCCGAGCTGAGCCAATACCGTATCTGGTACGTCTTGAGCCATCTGAGTACAGAAAAATACACCAACACCCTTTGATCTGATCAGTCGTACTACCTGCTCTATCTGATCCATAAATGCCTTGGGGGCGTCTTTGAACAACAAATGTGCTTCGTCTAAGAAAAACACAAGTTTAGGCCTGTCTAAATCTCCTGCTTCAGGTAAGTTTAAGTAAAGTTCTGCCAACAAACTGAGCATAAATGTAGAGAACAACGATGGTTTATCTTGAACATCCGATACGTTTAGAATGGAAATTACGCCTTGTCCGTCTACTTTCTGTAATAAATCTTTATAGTCAAAAGACGGTTCACCAAATATTTGTCCAACTCCTTGTTGCTCCAAAGCCACAATTTTTCTTAAAATTGTGCCAGAAGTAGCCGTAGAAATAGTACCGTAATTGTCTTTAATTTCAGCAGCGCCTTCTTCATCAGTTAAATATTGTAGCACCTTTTTTAAGTCTTGTAAGTCTACCAGTGGCAAACCTTGGTCATCTGCATATTTAAATAAGATAGAAAGAACACCAGACTGAGTTTCGTTTAAATCTAATATTTTGGAAAGAAGAACAGGGCCAAATTCCAACACTGTGGCACGCATTTGAGCACCTTTTTTTCCGCTGAGAGAATATAACTCTACCGGAAACGCCTTTGGTGTAAATTTAGAACCCAAAGCACTCGCTCTTTCTTCAAGTTTAGCGTTGCTAGTTCCTTCTTTTGCCAAACCAGATAAATCACCTTTGATGTCTGACAAAAATACTGAAACCCCTGCTTCTGATAATTGTTCGGCTATAACTTGTAATGTTCTCGTTTTTCCAGAACCCGTAGCACCAGCAATGAGTCCATGTCTGTTCATCATTTTCAATGGTAAATTCACCTTTGCTTCAGGTACAATTTCCCCGTTCAAAAGCCCAGCACCCAAATATATGTGCGGATTTTCTGTATTGTAAGATTTGTTTATGGATGAAATGAAATCAGACTTCGTAGCCATGTTGTTTAAATTTGCAATAAAAATAGATGAAACTCAATTAAAATTCAAAAAACAAACACTAAATATTCATTTTTGTTTTACACACAAAACATGAAGGCTTTTAAATGTTTTTTTAGGATTAGGGTATTTTGAAAATACATATATTCAAAATTAATAATTGGGTACTTGCTGTTCGGAGGGTTAAGGTGTATCCGCACTCCGAACTTAGAATAATGTAGGTTCTCAGAACCGTATTTTTTGGGGTGGTTTACAAGTGTACCATATGAGTTCGATTCGGAGAACCTGTATTATTTGGAGATCGACAAGCGTTTCACTAACTTGTCGAACACCTAGTATAGGTGCAAGTGGAGTTAAAAATAGATATCAAACGCCTATTTTTATTTTCGCTACTAATCTTTAATAGAAAACATGATGAAAATCCCAATAATTATTTCGACTTTGTTCTTTTTTAGCTCTTTTGCTCAATTAGTTTGTCCCCATAATTGTAATTATACAAATTCAAACATAAAGTCTTTAGTTGATTTTTTTGACGATACAACTACCATTAGAAACTATTTTAATATTGATAGTATAGTTTCAATTGGTCAGTTTCATATTAAGCACATAGATAAAATTGAACAAAATAGATGTAAGAGTAATTTTCAGGGTGTAAAAATTAAATATTCATCAAAATCTTCATTAGATACAGTTTGGAAAGAATTATTAAAAAGTAAATTGCTAATATTTCCTGAAAGATTTAAAACCTTATATATATACATGTTTAAAGATAATAATACATTGTATTTTATTTTTGTAGACTATTTTATAGATAGAAAATATTGTAATAAATTTTCAAGACTAATGTACAATCATTTTTTGAATACTTATAAAGATTTATATATAAGTACAAATTCACTAGGAGGTTATCTGAGAGTTATGATTAAAAATAAAAAATTAGTTATAGACACCAATACAATAGATTTAGATTTAAAAGGTTTAAATAAAATTACAATTATTAAATAATGAGCTGTTCTGATTTCCAACTGTACGTAGACTTTCCGAAGGGGTATCTACGTACTAGCCAATGAATGTAGAGACTCCGTCTCGGGAAAGAGCCCAATGTCTTGTCTTCAATCGGTTAATATCTAGTTTTCCCTCAAACAATAATATATAAATATTCCCTCCGATTTAGTAATTTTGTTAAAACAATCCAGATGTCAGAGTTTGTAGAGAAATACATCAATCCATTTACCGACTACGGTTTCAAAAAACTATTTGGCGAAGAGCCCAACAAAGATTTGTTGCTAGATTTTTTGAATGAACTACTCCATGAAGAGCAAGGACGTATCGTGTCGTTAAACTTTCTCAAATCAGAACATCTCGGCACTACCGAGCTAGACCGCAAAGCCATCTTTGACCTCTACTGCGAAAACGAAAAAGGCGAGAAGTTTATAGTAGAACTGCAAAAATCTAAACAAAACTTTTTCAAAGACCGAACCGTTTATTATTCCACTTTCCCTATAAGAGAACAAGCCCAGAAAGCCGATTGGAACTACGAACTCAAAGCCGTTTACACCATTGCTATACTAGATTTTGTATTTGAAGCAGACCAACACGAACCGCACAAATTCAGATACGACGTCAAACTCAGTGACATAGAAACCAAAAAGGTATTTTATGACAAACTCACGTTCATTTACCTAGAAATGCCCAAATTCAACAAAACGGTAGAAGAACTAGAAACGAGATTTGATAAATGGTTGTTTGTGCTACGTAACTTGAACAAACTAGACCGCATCCCCGAAAAGCTAAAAGAACAAATCTTTGACAAACTATTTGAAACGGCGGAGATAGCCAAATTCACACCCGAACAAATACGATCGTACGAAGACAGTTTAAAATACTACCGCGACCTCAAAAACTCCCTGGACACCGCCAAAGAAGAAGGCTATGAGCAAGGCTATGAACAAGGCAAAGCAAGTTTAAAAGTGTTCTTAGACGAAGAACGTAGACAAAAAGAAGAAGCCAAAGCAAGAGAAATAGAAGCTAAAGCAAGGGAAGAGGAAGAACGCAGACAAAAAGAGGAAGCCAAAGCAACACTAACCAACACCATTATCAACATGCACAAAATGGGTTTAAGTGCGGAAGAAATTGCTACACTTACCAATAAATCTTTGCAAGAGATAGAGGAGATATTGAAGAAGTAGATTTTCTTTTATAAAAGTTGGTTCAAAATTTTAAAGTATACTTCAAAATTCAATAAATGTTAAGAATATAATGTGAATATATTCTTAACATGTCTACATAAATTTTTGAACAAGGGAATAACTCCACCAATTAATTATTTGTACTATTTTATTACGAATAGAACCATTTTAATGATTTTTCTTGTTTCGGTTAAATAATAGTACATTTGTACACTCATGAATTCGGAAAAAGTAAACACAAATATTTTTGATTTAAAAGTTTTAAAAGGAATTTTTAAATATGTAAAACCCTATAGAATCACATTCATTGTTTTGGTATTAATGACCTTTTTCTTGTCAATAACTACCGTGGTGAGACCCTTGCTCACAAAACATATCATGGATGAAAATCTTAGTAAAAGTAAATATTCTGAGTTGGTATGGAATGTGTCAATAATGATTGTATTTATTGTGATTCAGTCGGTTATTGAATATGCACATGCTTATTATTCTGGCTTATTGTCTCAAAACGTAATCAAAGATATTAGAATTAAATTATTTGAACATATATTAAAATTCAGACTTAAGTTTTTTGATCAAACACCTGTTGGGAGGCTTTTAACCAGAACAGTTTCAGATTTGGAAAGTATTGCTGATATTTTTAGTGAAGGCTTATTGGCTATTTCTGGAGATATTTTACAAATTATAGTATTGTTGGGTGTAATGCTGTGGCTTGATTGGCAGTTGACATTAGTAAGTTTGTCGTTATTGCCTATGTTATTTTACAGCACTTATGTATTCAAAGAAAAGGTTAAGGTTTCTTTTGCTGAGGTTCGTGTTGCTGTTGCCAATTTAAATACTTTTGTGCAAGAACATATTACTGGAATGGCTATTGTTCAGCTCTTTACAGCAGAAAAAAGAGAACTAAAGAAGTTTGAAAAAATTAATCAAGAACATACTGATGCCAACAAAAAATCTATTTTATATTACTCTGTTTATTTTCCGATAGCAGAAGTTATTTCAACTGCATGTATTGCATTGGCCGTTTGGTACAGTGGAAGTCAAGTTCTTGAAAAAGAGTTGTCTATAGGTACAATGATATTTTTTATTATGAGTATAAATATGTTTTTTAGACCAGCAAGAATGCTCGCTGATAGATTCAATACGCTCCAAATGGGGATTGTGAGTGCTGATAGAGTATTGCAACTGTTGGCAGACCAGAGCGAAATTGCAGATGAAGGTGCTAAGAAATCTATTGATATTCAAGGAAATGTATCCTTACAAAATGTATATTTTGAATACAAAGAAAATGAACCCGTACTCAAAGGTATAAGTTTTGATGTTAAAAAAGGACAATCTCTAGCACTTGTGGGTGCAACGGGTGCAGGGAAATCTTCCATTATTGGTCTATTGAATAGATTTTATGATATTAAAAGTGGTTCTATTTTGATTGACGGTAACGATATTTATCAATTAGATTTAAAATCTCTCAGAAGTCAAATAGGTGTGGTGCAACAAGATGTGTTTTTGTTTTCGAGCAGTATTTACGAAAACATAACTTTCGGAGATAAATCTATCAGTAGAGAAAAAGTTATGTCAGTTGCTAAAATGGTTGGTGTTGATACTTTAATTGATAAACTTCCAGGTGGTTTGGACTACAAAGTTATGGAGCGGGGAAATACTTTGTCTGTTGGGCAACGACAACTCATTTCTTTTGTGAGAACAATGATAAATGACCCTAAAATACTTATTCTAGATGAAGCAACCTCTTCTGTAGATAGTGAAACGGAAGAAATGATTCAGAATGCGATACAAAAAATGATGCAAAACAGAACTGCCATCACTATAGCTCATAGACTTTCTACTATTAAAATGGCTGATCAAATTTTAGTATTAGATAAAGGTGAAATTGTGGAAAAAGGTTCTCACGATTATCTAATTGCTCAAGGTGGTTATTATTCAAGATTGTATGATATGCAATATAAAACTTTGGTATAGATTGTTTTCAAAGTTTTAGTTAAACCACTAGGGAAATAAAATTAGCTTTGAGAGAAAAATTTCTACGTAAATTATTGAATATACTTTTTTAAATAACACCTAAATTTTCTAAAATTTTAAGTGTAGTAGCTTCAGAAGCTTCAGGTCCATTTCCTGTAATCATTAGTCCATCTTGAACCACCATTTCGTTTGGTGTGGGTATAGCATTATTAGTTATAGCAAATTGTTCAAAACTACCATCTCCGTTATGAGCTGTGATTTTTTTGTTTGTTGCTAATCCCCAAGCAACAAAGTTTCTCGGTGCAGCACATATAGCTGATACTATTTTATTTTGATTTATGAAACTTACAAAAATAGATCTAAGTTGCTGATCTTCTAAATACTGTAAACTGCCAATGCCTCCAACTAAAAAAATACAATCAAATTGATTTGGGTTAATTTCTGTGTTCAAAAAGTCATTGATAACTTTGTAACCAAATCTACCTGTACTCACTCGTGTTGTTGAACTCGTGAATACTTTACAATTATTTTGTTCGAAAAATGCTCTTGGTGTTAGATATTCTATATCTCTGAACTTTTCAGACGCCAAAACCATCAAAATCTTTTTCATAGGACTATGTATTTTTTAACACCATGTTTTTTAAGCATTCGACCCAAAGCGGATTGGTATTTAAACTTTCCACTAAAGTCCATTTTTCGCCACCAAGTTCTAAAAATTGTTCTTGGTACGTTTCACCAATTTCAATAGTGGTCTCTAGACAGTCGGCCACAAATGAAGGCGAAAATGCCAATACTTTTTTAACACCTTTTTGTGCTAAAACTTTAATAGTGTCATCGGTATATGGTTTTATCCAAGGTGTTTTTCCTAATCTAGACTGAAAACAAACTGTGTATTGATCTTTGCTTAAGTTTAAGGCATTTGCCAAATGTCTCGAGGTCTCAAAGCACTGAGCTCTGTAACAAAAATGGTTGTATTTTGTGTAACTCTCGCAACAAGAACCAAGTTTACAATGATTGTTGCAAGAACCTTTAAGTATTTGTCTTTCAGGTACACCGTGGTAGCTAAAAACAATATGGTCATAATTGTCTTTTTCTAAATACGATTTGCCTATTTCCGCAAATGCTTTTATGAAATGTTCGTCGTTAGTAAAAGTTGAAATAAAATTGATGTCTGGAATAATTTGAAAATCTTTCATCTCTTCCCATACTTTTTCAATAGTCGAGCCTGTGGTAGCCGAAGCATATTGTGGGTATAAGGGAATCACTATTAGTTTTTGAATACCTTTATTTTTAAATTCATCTAAAGCCGTTTTTATAGATGGATTCTGGTATCTCATACCCAAAGCAACTTGGTAGTTATTACCTAGTGCATTTTGTAATAAATCTTTGAGTTGATACGAATATGTCTTAATGGGAGAGCCGTCTTTTGTCCAAAGTTTTTTATACTCATGTGCAGATTTGGGAGCTCTAAATGGTGCAATAATTAAGTTTACAAGTGCAAATCTTTGTAAAAAAGGAATGTCTATTACACGCCAATCCATCAAAAATTCTCTTAAATATTTACGAACATCACTAGTTTGTGTACTATCAGGAGTACCCAAATTAATTAATAAAACACCAATCATTTTACAAAATTTATGCTAATTTACATAAGTAATTTTATAATAACCATATTCTAAGAAATTGGGTCAGAAAAATATTTAAATGGTCAAAATTATTTCGAGAATTGTTTTAGGTTTGGTAGTAACTTACCTTTGTTTTATAGTTTTTTTATTTGTAATACAAAATAAATTTGTTTTCAGACCAGCATATTTGTCAAGTACTTATAAGTATAAATTTAAAAATTCTTTTTCAGAGTTTACTATTCATACATCAGACGGGGCATCTTTAAATACCTTATGGTTTAGGAATGATACATTGAGAAAACCTTTGGTATTTTTTATTCATGGCAATGGCGGAAATTTAAGTACTTGGGGGCATGTTTCTCAGGTGTATCTTAATATGGGTTATGATTTTTTAATTTTTGACTATAGAAATTATGGTAAAAGTAGGGGAGGAGTGCCTTCTCAAGAGCAATTGTTAGCTGATGTAAAATGTATGTACCAATGGGCACTCAAACACTACGATTCAAACCAAATTATCATTGCAGGATATTCTTTAGGAACGGGCTTGGCTTCTGAATTGGCAAATGTATCAACTCCAAAATATTTACTTTTACATGCACCTTATACCAGCTTTAAAAATATTCTGAAAGAAAAAATGCCTTTTGTACCTAGTTGTGTTTTAAGATATAATTTAGATAATTTGAAAAATGTTAAAGCTTGTAAGTGTCCAGTAGTTATTTTTCATGGAGATGCAGATACGCAAATTCCAATAAGCCATTCATTATTCATTAAGCAATACTCAAATAATAAGAATATTAAAATAGAATCTTTACAAGGTCAAGGACATGACCAAATTATAGTAAATCCTAAATATCCACAATTATTTAAAAAACACATTAATTAAAATCTGTTTATTCAAAGTCAATTTCTGTTACAAAATCCATATTTTTTCTTATCCAAGCTTGTTTTTTACTTACAAATGCACTTGGCTTCTTTACGGACCATTGTATAGGATTTGGTAGTATTGCTGCTATTTTGGCAGCTTCAAATCTACTTAGTTTTTGGGCTGGTTTTTTGAAATAATATTGCGATGCAGCCTCTGCTCCATAGATACCATCGCCCATTTCTACTACATTAAGATATACTTCAAGAATTCTTTCTTTACTCCACATAATTTCTATGAGAAGCGTAAAGTATACTTCTAATCCTTTTCTAATCCATGTTCTGCCAGGCCATAAAAATACATTTTTGGCAGTTTGTTGGCTGATAGTGCTTGCTCCTTTAGTTTTTTTATGAGTTTTGTTGTATTTAACAGCTTTATTTATAGCATCAAAATCAAAACCAATATGATCCATAAACTTAGAATCTTCAGCGGCTATTACTGCCAATGGCATAGGTCCTGTTTCGTCTATAGAGGTCCAGTCTTTTTTCAGTTTTATTTGTTTACCTTTTTTGAGTTGTTCCCCAACTCTAATTACCATAAGAGGAGTTATGGGTATGGGTACATACTTATATAAAAGTGTGGTAGCTATAGTGCTTACAAAGAAGAAAATTATAATCCTCAAAATCCATTTCCCGAGAAAAGACGTTATTGTTTTAAAGCTAAATTTACCTTTAACACTGTTTTTGCTAGGAGACTTTGTGGGTGCTTTCTTTTTTGCCATAATTAAAATTACGGCCAAATATAAATTCTTTAAAAAGTATTTGCAAAAAAAATAGAGTTGGTATTAAAAGAAAAAAGCCGACTTTAAGTCGGCTTTTAAGATTATTTAACAATACTTAGTTTAATCATATTTGTTGGATTTGTCTCGTCAATTGGCATTGAACCAGTATTAACTACGACATCACCAGTTTTTAACAAACCTTTCTCTTTTAGATAATTCAAGATATTCTCCACTGTTTGATCAGATGTAGTGAAGTTATTGAAATGGAACGCTTTAACACCCCAAACAAGACTTAACTTATTTACAAGTTCACTGTTGTCTGTAAACATATAAATTTTAGCATCTGGTCTGTAGCTAGAAGTTTTTAAAGCTGAGAATCCAGATTTTGTAGTGCCTATGATTGCTTTTGCTTTAGCAAAATGAGCCAATCTACATGCAGAAGCAATTACTGCTTCATTGTAATATGTAGGAGAGTTAGGATCTAATTCGTATTCTTTGTTGAAAATATTTACATTTTCTTCAATACCTTGAATAACTCTAACCATAGCTTGAACCGCTTGTACTGGGTAGCTACCAGAAGCTGTTTCAGCACTTAGCATAACAGTATCAGCACCATCCATAACTGCGTTAGCAACGTCGTTTACTTCTGCACGTGTAGGACGAGGGTTTGTAATCATACTTTCCATCATTTGTGTAGCCACAATTACTGGTTTGCCAAGCATGTTACATTTTTTAATCATCATTTTCTGAGCAACAGGTACGTCTTCAAAATTGATTTCAACACCCAGATCTCCTCTGGCAATCATTAATGCGTCAGAGTTGTCAATGATTCCGTCTATGTTAGCAAGAGCTTCAGGTTTTTCAATTTTAGCAATAACTTTAGTGTTTTTGCCTTTACCTTGAATAATTCTCTTGATGTCTTTCATGTCTTCAGGATTACGAACAAATGAAAGAGCTATCCAATCTACATCGTTTTCTAAACCGAACAACAAATCTTCTTTGTCTTTCTCAGTTAATGAGGGTTCAGAAACATTTGTATTTGGTAAATTGATACCTTTTTTAGACTTTAATTTACCACCGTAAACTACTTCACAATGGATTTCGTCATTTTCTACTTTTAAAACTCTTAATTGTAAATTTCCGTCATCAATCAAAATATCATCTCCTTTTTTAACATCTCTAGCCATAAGCTTGTAAGATGTAGAGATTCTTTTTGCAGTACCAATTACTTTTTCAGTAGTGATAACTATTTTTTCTCCAGGAATAAGATCAACACCGTTGTTTTCAACTTCACCAGTTCTGATTTTTGGACCTTGCAAATCTTGAAGAATTGCCACGTTGGTTCCGTATTTTTTGTTGATATTACGGATGTGCTCAATTACAGCTTTGTGTACATCATGTGAGCCGTGTGAGAAGTTTAATCTGAAAATGTTTGCTCCTGCTTGAACAAGTTCCCAAAGTTTTTCCTCTGTATTACACGCAGGACCTACTGTTGCGATTACTTTTGTTCTTTTGTTTGGAAAAGTAGCCATTTAAAATAATTTAGTAACGTTTTAAAATATTAAATTTTCCTTAGATCTTAAAGATTCTACATTGATTTCATTCACAAAGTCGAAAAAATCATTCTCTTTAAGAGGTTCTTTAAGGTTCTGTCGCTTTAAAATATCATCATCTCCATTAATCATTAAAAAATAATCGTATTCTTTAAGTTCTGGAATTAAATAATTTTTAGAAATACCTACACTTTTTACAGATTTATTTACCAATAATCTAAATGATAAATAATCTGTTTCATATGTATAATTTCCAATGCTCAGAGATTTGTCTTTTTTAAATTCTAGTTTTATGTCTTCACTAAATATTAAATCTAATGACAATAACTGATTGAGCATCCAAGCAACTGTATATTCCTTGTGAGCAGTTATTAATCCGTATAGTAGAAAATCGTAATCATACTCAATTTCTAATTTTAGGGTCTTCATAACTACATAATATCTTGCAATATTAATTATATACTCTTATTAATACAAAAAATTGTTACAAAAATATAATTGATTCTACTTATTTTTAATCATAATAGATTAATATGTTTAGTTTTGTATCTTAATACTAATTGTGAACAATTGATATCTGTTTACAGTTATAGGTGGTAATTAAATTGTTTTTATGCATAGACTTTCTATTGCAGTTGTAGAATATGATATCATTCAAGATAGTCCAGAAGCTAACAGGTCTTGGATAGAGGAATTTATTCACGGTAATTTATTAGATCATAATGTAGACGTTATTGTTTTGCCAGAGATGTTTACTTGTGGTTTTGGAAAAGATGCCAATGTCTATGCTGAAATTCAAGGAGGAATTACAACTAAATGGATGAAGCAAATGGCATTGTTTACAAATGCTTTGGTCATAGGTTCTGTTCCTATAAAGGAACAAGGTGCAGTATATAACAGGTTGTTGGCGGTTGAACCCAGTGGTTTTATTTATAGTTATGATAAAAGACATTTGTTTACTTACGCTCAAGAAAATGAACTTTTTAAAGAAGGAAAAAATATAGGTCAGTTTGAATACAAAGGTGTAATTATAAGACCAATAATATGTTATGATTTAAGATTCCCTGTCTGGTGCAGAAATCAGAAAGATAATCCGTATGATGTATTGTTATGTGTGGCGAATTGGCCAGATTCTAGAATGCAAGCTTGGAATATCTTGGCTCAATCTAGGGCTGTTGAAAATCAAGCTTCTGTAGTTTTATGTAATAGATTAGGGACTGATAAATATGAACTTTTTTATTCGGGACAGTCTAAAATTATAAACTTTAAAGGAGATGTTATTAGTAAAAAGATGAATGACAATTGCTATTGGGCAGAAATAGATATAACTGATATACGTGAAAATAGAAATAAATTTCCGTTTTTAAATGATGCTGATGATTTTGAAATTAAATTATGAAAATTCCAATAGAAATTACTTCACAGGCTTTTGACGAAATAGTAGATATATACACTCATAAAAATATACCTTCTAATTACTGTTTACGTATAGGCAGTAAAGGTAGTGGTTGTTCGGGTGTCACACATTATTTAGGGTTTGACGAGCAACATCCTGATGATTTACTATTCAACTACGAAAGCATTAATGTGGTTATTAAAAAGAAAGACTTTATGCATTTAATAGGAGTTAAGTTAGATTTTATTAATTCGGAAGAAAAAAAAGGTTTTGTATTTGAGTAAGAGTATGTCTGAAGAAAAATATAAAGATAATTATTTAAAGATTTTACAATGGGCCGAAGAAGATCGTCCTAGAGAAAAACTTTTATTAAAGAGTAAAGCGGCTTTGTCTGATGCCGAGTTGCTTGCCATAATAATAGGTAGTGGGAGTAGAGATGAAACTGCGGTAGATTTGTGCAAAAGAATCTTGAGGGAAGTTGGTAATGATTTGGCAGAATTGGCAAAACTTTCTGTAAAAGATCTTGAAAAGTTCAAAGGTGTAGGAGAAGCTAAGGCTATTTCAATAATAGCAGCACTTGAACTAGGTAGAAGAAGAAAAGATAGTTTGAGCCCTAAAAGAGATAAAATTACTTGTTCCAGAGATATATATGAGGCGGTATATCCTAATTTGTTAGATAGTAATTATGAAGAGTTTTGGGTTGTATTACTTAACAGGCAAAATCAAATTATTAAAAAAGTTCAAGTAAGCAAAGGGACCATAAGTGGAACAGTAGTGGATGCTAGATTAGTATTTAAACCAGCATTGGAACATTTGGCTAGTTCTGTTATCTTAGTACATAATCACCCATCGGGGAATATTAAACCAAGCCAAGAGGATATTAAAGTAACACAGAAACTAAAAGAAGCGGGTACTATTTTTGATATTCCAGTTCTGGATCATATTATATTTACAAACGACAACTATTACAGTTTTGCTGACGAAGGAGTTTTGTAAATTTAATTATTTAATCTCACATTTGTTGGTAACCCCAAATGATGTAGATGATTTGTTACAAGAATCTTCAGCTTTCTTTTTTGTAGATTTTATGGTTGTGGATTCATAAACTACACCATTTACAGTGCATTCACATGTGTATTCTTTTTTACAAGATACTAGACATAAAAATGTTATTACTGCTATAGAAGAAACTTGATTTTTTTTCATTTTTTTTCAGCTTTTATTTTGGAACTCAAATTCATAAAAACTAATTTAAGTTCCAAAATTTAATATATTATTTTTCTGTTAATCTTCTGTATAATGCTACGGACATACCTACACAAACCAGCAATGTACCAATCCACAATAGGTTTATCATTGGTTTTTCAGAGGCTTTCATAACTACAAAATCTTTTTGGGTAGTTTGTATCCCAAAAGTAAATTTTTGTTCTTTTGGGTTTATCTCTAAAAATGTTAGTTTAACTCCCAAATCCATCATAATTTCTGGAACACGACCTATTTGCATGTCTTTAATTATATATGTAGGTAGTGCATGATAACTTTTGTCAAAACCTTGTATTTCTATGTCTGCTTGTACCACAATGTCGTTTTTAGAAATTTCTATGCCGTGAATTTGACTAATATTTAGTTTTTTAACAGAAATTAGTTTGGCAACATAATCATTTAAGAAAAAGGTATCTCCAACGCTTACAGTTTGTTCTTCTAGGTCAGACCACTTTTTTTCTTTACTTTCTTCTCCCGCAAAAGTGATGTGCGTATATAAATCACTAGAAATGGTATGCTTGATGTCTGGAGAAGGTACTTGCCCCATACTCGCATTTGACTGCACTCTTGGGTACAAACTAAATAAATGGTTTTTATTTTTGGTGGTGTCTGAATAATCTATTTGATAGTATGTGTTTTCTGAATAATACGTAACCGTATCTCCCTTTTTGAAGTAGGTGAAATTTTTTGAAATAGCATCTTCAAGAAGGATGGCTTTGTTTCCTTTAATTGGGTCAATTTTTTCTTTATTAAAGTATTCTGGAAAACCTACAATTTCTATTCTTGGTCCTCTGTAAGTTAAAAAGTACTTATCCATTTTAGTGGCATCGTTTCTGTATAACAAAGAGTTCTCTTGATTCATCTCAGTACTCATTTCTTTAGAAATCAATAATCCAGAGGTGTTTAAAGATACCGTTTTGGCAAAACCAGCTGAATATAAAATTCCCACAAGCATTACTGCAATTCCTATGTGAGATATAGCTCCTCCAGTAAGTTTACCTGCTGTTTTTATAAACCTGAAAAAGATAAACGAGTTGCTTACAATAGAATATAGAGATACAATCAGTAAAACTAAATATTGAGGACTGAAATTATGATATCTTGGAGCTATTGAAAGCACTATTATGATTAAGATTCCTGTACCTAACAACGGATAATATACGTGTTCTAGTAACTTAGTTTTGTCTAATTTTTTCCAATAAAAAAACTGTGCAGTACCAGAAAGAAGTAATATGATTATGGAAAATATTAATTGTCTTATTCCGTAATAAGCAACGGCATCTACTGGCGGAGCTAAGTTGCCACGCATTCCAAATGCTTTTACAATTGCATTATAAACAGGTCTGGAAGTATCTACAAGAACTTGGAACGACATAAGAAACAAAAATGTAACTCCAATAAATAACCAAAATTCTTTATCGAAGACAGAAATTTCGGTCGGACTTGCAGGTATATTTTTCCAACGAATCACTAATAAGATGATAGCTAAAATTGTAAAAAACAACAGATAAACCAGTAACTGACCTGAAAGACCAAGATCAGTAAAAGAGTGAACAGATGACTCCCCAAGTACTCCACTTCTGGTTAAAAAAGTAGAATAAAGAATCAAAATAAAGCCCAATATTACTAAAATGCTCGTAAGACGCAGTGCTGTATTTGAACTTTTGTAAATGATCATGGTATGAATTGCGGCAATCAAAATGAGCCAAGGCACATAAACAGCGTTTTCTACAGGATCCCAATTCCAATATCCACCAAAATTCAAGGTTTCGTATGCCCAATATGCACCCATCATAATACCAATACCGAGTACTAATGCCGCAATTATTGTCCAGATAAGTGCTGGTTTTACCCATTCGCTGATATTGTTTGTAAACAAACCTGCAATACAATATGAAAAAGGTACTAACGTAAGTGCGAAACCGAGAAAAAGTGTCGGTGGATGTATGACCATCCAATAATTTTGAAGTAATGGATTCAAACCCGTACCATCTGTAGGTACATAGTCTGGATTCATACTGTATATGGGTAAATTAGTTAATACTTCTTTTGTTAAAACAAAAGGAGAACTTCCTAATTTAAAATCATCAGTAAATAAAATACCGAGAATCATAGAGCATAAAAACGCCTGAACTAATGCAAAAACAAGCATAATAGCAGACTCCCATTTACCCGAATATTTAATTAAAATTAGTCCTAATAATGTATGCCAAAATATCCACAATAGAAAACTTCCTTCTTGTCCTTCCCAGAAACATGAAATCATGTAGTGCGTCGGCAAAATGTTTGAAGAATGTTCCCAAGCGTAATGGTACTCATACAAATGGTTTTTGATGATGTAAAACAACACCGCAACCACCGCCCATACAGAAAACGTATGTATATAAAATGATGTTCGTGCTATTTTTTGCCAAGAAAAGTCTTGAGTTTGAGTTGGATTGAGCTGTGTCTGTATATAATAAGAAAGCCCTGTTACCAAGGCTGTCACAAAGGAAAATATAACAAAAAAATGACCTAAATTACCTGCTGTCATAGTTACTGAGCTATTGCTAGCGTTTCTTCTTTTTTAATTAATGTAGTTTCTTTGATTTCCGTTTCGTTGTATTTAGAAGGGCATTTTAAAAGAACTTTACTTGCCCAGAATTTATCTTGCTTCACTCTTCCTATTACAACCACTTTATCAGATCTGTCAAAGTCTGTTGGTTTAGGATTGGAATAAACTACTGTCATTTGGTTGTTTAAAGAGTCTTTTAATGTAAACGAGAAATAGTTCGGATCTACTTGAGGGTTGTAATACATACCTTCTATTTCGTTGTTTTTGTTTTTAATTAATGATCCCACAACATGCACTTCGGTATCGTTTCCTTCTTTTGCCAGTTCTTGAGCTTCAGCAAATGTTCTATAGGTACTCACGTCCATACTTACACTTATAAATATACCTATACCCACAGCTATAACTATAAGAATTAATATTTGAGGTAGCTTCATTTTATTTTTTCAATTTGTCTTCTAAATCTTTAATTCTTTTTTCGTTATAAATCAGATATGAAACTATTCCTATCAGTATAATAACTATAGATGCAAACACTAGATTTATTTTTGCACCACCTCTTAACATATTGCCAAAGTTTTCTAAAAAAACTTCAAATACTCCTTTTTTATTCATTTGAATCAAATATTTCGTTTTCTATTAAAATGTTTTTTATTGTATCTATTCTAATGTATTGTGTTGATATCCAATAAGCTAATCCAAACCAAGCTAGTACAGCCGGATAAAATACTATTCGCAAATGTTTGGCTTGGTCGTAAATATTAAATCCTGGGTTTCCGCCATTTCCTGGATGTAAAGAATCAAATAATCTTGGTAAAACGTAGATTAATGAAAAGAAAATAGGGAAAATCATGATGTTATAAATTGCTGAAATTGTTTTTTTCTTACTGTCTTCATCTATACTACTTCTCAGTACAAAATAAGCAAGATATAAAAGCATTCCTATGGCTGTACCGTTTAGTTTAGGGTCAGATGTCCAAAGTGCTCCCCAAGTTATTAAAGCCCAACAAGAACCTGTAATTAAGCCTAATGTGCCCATTACTAAAGCCGTTTGGGTAAAAACTTTTGCCCTGATGTCGTATATTTTTTCGTTTTTATATAAGGCAAGAATAGAATTAACAAAAGACATTGTTAATAAAATGGTCATTCCGAACCACATAGGTACATGAAAAAATAAATTTCGAACACTTTCATCTACCATTACCACACTTGGAATGGGAAAAAACAACCCGCATAATACTGTGTAAATTAAAAGTAAAACTGTAACAGCTTTCCACCACATATTCATTTTTATTTTAAGCCCGCCAAAGGTACGGAAAAAGTAGATACGATAGACTGATTTCTATCATAATCAAACTTATTAAACTGTAAACAATATTTTGGAAGCCAATGTTCCCCCAACCTAAATCATCTATGGCTAACATACTTCCTTTTATCAGAAGCATTTCTAATGGCAACAATAACGGTAGGCTCATGATAGCCATCAAGGTGAAATTATTTCCAACTTTGAAGGCAATTCCTGCTATCATGGTAAGAATACTACCAAACCCAATTATACCTAAAATATAAATTATGAAAAAATCAGAAAAAGAGCCAACTGGATTTCCCATAATGATTGAGTAAATCATCAAACTTAAAATTCCTGTAATCAACAAAAGTGTAATGTTGTATAGTATTTTAGAAAATAAAATTTTTAAGGGAGACGAAAGTTGATATAAATAAAAATCAACTCCGTTGTTTTCATGCTGAAAAGATTTGCCAGAAGCATTGATTGAAATAAAAAGTGTTATTACCCAAAATAAAGCATTCCAAACTATGGGACCCACTTCTGCAATTTTTACTTTGAAAGAATAATAAGCAACAAATACTATAGAGGCCGTATACAAAAGTACAGAGGATACGGATGATTTGTTTTTGAAATCTAACTGTAAATCTTTGAAATATAATGCTAAGAGTTCTTTCAAAATTTATTTTTTCGCAAAGTTATTCTAATGTGGTTAATTTTAAAAAATTTCTAACTGAGTATTTAATAAATTAAAACTAAGACGATGATGTATGCTAGTGCCTGTTTGTTGGATAGCATTTCTATGGTCCTTGGTGGGATATCCTTTGTTTTTAGCCCAGTTATATTGAGGAAATTCTTGATGTAAATTTTTCATATAATCGTCTCTATAGGTTTTTGCTAATATAGATGCTGCGGCAATAGATAGAATTTTTCCGTCACCTTTTACAATACATTCATGAGCGGTTTCTCCATATTTTTTGAATCTATTACCATCCACTACTATCAATTCAAACTTTTCTTTTATTTGGTCTAATGCACGGTGCATGGCTAGAAAAGATGCATTTAAAATATTTATTTCATCTATTTCTTTTTCTGATACATAACCTACTGCATGAGCAATTGCGTGTGATTCAATGATAGATCTAAGTTCTTCTCTATTTTTTTCTGTTAACTTTTTAGAGTCATTCAGTAAAGGATGTGTAAAGTCTTTGGGTAAAATAACAGCAGCAGCAACCACTGGCCCAGCAAGGCAACCTCTGCCAGCCTCGTCTACACCTATTTCAGAAATTTCTAAAGAATAATGAGATAGAGCCATATTAAATGTTTTTCATAAGATATCTAATGATTGCCAAACAGTAATTTCTGGAAATAGAATTTATGTACATGTTAAAGTCAATATGTGCATTGTCGTTAGCGTTGTCAGAAATACTTCTAATTACCACATAAGGAACTTGGTATTCATAACATACTTGTCCTACAGCTCCTCCTTCCATTTCTACGCACAAAGTATCTGGTAATTCGGTTCGAATTTTTTGCAACTGCACATCGTTGCCAATAAATTGGTCTCCACAACAAAGTAATCCTGTGTAAAGTTGAGCATTAGTTAGATTAAAAAAATCTATATCTTTTGGAGTGATAAATTGTGATAGTTTTTCTTTTAACAATGTTTTGCAGGCATTTTCGGCAATACTAACCAGATTGCTGTCGCACTCAAAAACACTTTTGTTGAGCAAAGGGGCTTCAAATTGTGGAAAAAGTGGTCTTGCGTCTAGGTCATGTTGCATACAGGCATTAGAAACTACTATGTCTCCTATGTTTAGTTTCGGATTTATAGCACCTGCAACACCAGTCACTACCAAATGTGTAATGTTGTATTTTTCAATCATAACGGCTGCGGTAACAGCCGAGGCAACTTTGCCAATTCTTGACAAGGCAACCACACAGTCAACTTGCTCCAATTTGCCAATATGAAATTCTCTTTTGCCTGAATATTCTGTGCGAACGTCTGTCATGGCGGCACAAATTAAATCTATTTCTTCGGGCATGGGAGCGAGAATTCCTATGAGTTTCATTTGCAAATATTTATTTATAGTGCAAATTAATTATTATTTTTACTAAAAAGCTCTAAAACATTTTTATGATAGAACAAAAAATTAAAAACACCATAAGAGATATCGTTGATTACCCTAAGCCTGGTATAGTTTTTAAAGATTTAACACCTATTTTAAAAGATCAAGAACTATGTTCATTAATTGTTGAAGAATTTTATGATAAATTAAAATCTCATCAATTTGATGCCATCTGTTGTTTAGATGCGAGAGGTTTTTGGTTTGGATTGAGTATAGCCAATAAATTAGGCATACCTATGATTCCTGTAAGAAAAAAAGGCAAATTACCGTACGATACTGTTTCTCAAGTATATGATTTAGAATATGGTACAGCAGAAATTGAAGTTCATACAGATGCTTTTGAAAAAGGAATGAAAGTTTTAATACACGATGATTTGCTTGCTACAGGAGGCACAGCGGCGGCGTGTAAAGAACTTATACAAAAACTAGGAGCAACCGTGGGCGGTTATGCTTTTCTAGTAGAATTGTCTTTTTTAAATGGCAAAGAAAAACTTTTTACTGAAGACTCAGTCATGTATAGTATGGTAAAGTACTAATGAAATAAATTATATTTTTAATTTTTCTTTTAATTCAACATATCCGTTTCGACTCACGGGAATAGAGGCGTTGTTTTGCATAATTAATTTATGCGACTCTTTATCGTAGTTTTCTAGACGTTGTATATATTTTATATTTACAAAATAAGATCTGTGTACTCTTACAAAATCAGTATCTAATATTTGTTCTAAAGACTTCATGGTTTGTTGTTTCAGATGCTTACTTGTAGGCGTATAAATCATTACGTAATCATCTTGTGCTTCTATGTAAACTATTTGATCACAAGGGATTAAATTTATTTTGTGACCGTCTTTTACCACTATTCTTTCTAATTTTTTTTGTTGAGAATTTACGTTATCAACAAGTTCAGAAACTTTGTGTTGGTATTGTTCTTTGTTTTGTAAGAAAAATCTTACTTTTTCTAAAGCTTTTAAGAATCTATCTTTTGCAAAAGGTTTCAATAAATAATCAATTGCACTTAGTTCAAAAGCTTTAAGAGCAAATTGGTCATAAGCGGTGGTAAACACAATTACGGGAGGGTTTTCTAAAAGTTCCAGCAATTCTAAGCCAGAAATTTTAGGCATTTGTATATCCAAAAACACCAGATCAGGTTTATGTTCTTGTATCATTTTTAAAGCCTCAAAGCCATCGCTACATTCAGAAAGTACATAAAAATCAGTTTCTGTAGATATAAAATTTCTAATCAACGTACGAGCAAGTGGTTCGTCGTCTACTATTAATGTTTTTATTTTATTTAATGTGTCCATCACAAGGTATTTGAATAGTTACTTTGAAAAAATTGTCAGAAATTTGTGTGTGAATGAGAGCGTTGTTCTTATAAATTAATTTTAAACGTTCTTTAGTGTTCTTAAGTCCTGAACCTGTACCTGTTTTAGAAGTTACCCCATCATAGAAATTATTACGAATAACAATTATTAAATAATTTCCTTCTTTATGTGCCACAAAATCAATAGTTATAGGTTCAGTACTGGTGTACACTCCGTGTTTTATTGAGTTTTCTACAAGTGGTTGCAAAAGCATTGCCGGAACATGAATTTTTAATAAATCTTCTGGTGCTGAAATGTTAAAAATAAGTCGGTCTCCAAACCTTACCTTTTCTATTTCTAGATACAACAATGTGTTTTCAAGCTCTTTTTCTAATGTTATAATTTGTTTTTCGTGGCTTTGGAGAGAATTTCTCATAAAACTAGAAAGTTTTACGATCATTTCTTGAGCTTTGTATGGTTCTATGAGTGTAAGAGAACTTATAGAATTTAAACTATTAAACATGAAATGAGGGTTTAACTGAGATCGTAATTTGTTCAGTTCTGATTCTCTGAGTAAAGCTTGAAGTTGTATTTCATTAAATTGTTTTTCTCTATATGAACTGTAATAAAGGTTTAAGTAATAATACAATATCATTGATAAATAATACATTACTCCAAGTCCAATTTTAAAAGGTAAACTAATTTCTGAGAAATGATTGAAATAAATATTTTCGAATAATATTTGAATAAAAAATTCACAGAATCCAAGCCAGATTACAATAGTGAAAAAAGCTAGTCCAAGATGATTGAGAAGTAAATTATAAACAGGCTGATTTTCAAGGTTCATGAATCGGATTGTATACCATAAACCTAGTGCAATCGTTGCAAATGTACCATTGTAAAACAATCCGTTAATGATAGCAATTAAGGGTGGCGTATCAAAGAAATAAAACATGGTAAGAACTTGTATCAATATGACATCAAACCATATCAATACATATATTCTTAATGCTTTTTTGTTATGTAAGATGGGGTGTCTCAACGTATTATACTCTGTTGATTTCTATACCACCCATTACCAACGAACCTTTTATTAACAATTCTGTTCCTGGGTCTACGTAAGCTTGAGGAGTTTCTCTAATATGGTCGTCTATACCGCCCATAACGGGTACGATATCTATTTTTACGTTCCATTCTCGTGGAATGAACAAACTCACACCACCCATAACTGTATTGATATCCAGAGTAGCTTTGTTGTTTTCGAGTGTGCAGTTAGTTAAATCTATCTCCAAACCACTCAATATTGCAGATATCTTTCCGCCTTTAAAGTTGTAGGAATTTATTTTTTTGTTGCCTCCACTGAGTATGTATTCTATTTCTAGATAATCGCTATTTTCTGAGTTGGAAGAATCTTTAGTAAAAGAAGTGTCAGAGTCATTTATTTTAGTAGATTTCTCTAGATTGAAGCGACTTTTTTTTTTGAAAAATTTGGTAAGGAATATAGCCCCAAAGAAGATAGGAATTAAAGGCCAAAGTTTCTTTTTGTATTCCCAAATTTCATGGCCTAATATTTCTGGAGCATAAAATGCAAAAGCTAATAGAGCCATTAAAACACTCGCTATAAATTTTTTATGGAAAAGAAAATTTATTGAAAATAACACAAAAATAAGTTTCCAACTTAATAGGTGAGGAGGAATTTCGAAGCTTATTATTCCTAAATTTCTTAAAAAGAATACAAGACCAAAAATTAGTAGAATAATGCCCCAGAATAGTAAACTTTTTCTTCTTCTTTCTTCATGCTTTGGGTCACAAGTTCTAAAATGTCTGCGTTTAAATTCTCTAGCCATTGTATTTTATTTTAATGTTACACAAAAATAGTAGTTTGAAATTTTTGTGAGAATTGTATTTAGGTGAATGTACTATCAGTATCGGTAAAAGTACAAATTGTAAATTTTTAGTTAGAATAGATTTCTTTTAGTTTTTGAACGGCATAATTTATTTCTGCTTCAGTATTAAACTTTGAAAGTGAAAATCTAATAACAGTGTTTTCAGAACCAGGATGAATTGCATTTAAAACATGTGAACCTATTAAGCTGCCGCTAGTACAAGCACTTCCTCCAGAAACGTAGATTCCTTCTATGTCTAAATTGAAAAGTATTAAATCACTATTTTGAGATTTTGGGAGAGTAATACTTACAATTTTGGCTAAGCTTTGAGCATCATCTTCGCAGTTGCCATTAAATATAACATCAGGGATTTCTGATTTTAATAATTCAATTAGTTTTGATTTGAGCGAACTTACATGTTTGTGAGACACTTCAAGTTCTGCTAAAGCTAGCTCAAGAGCTTTTGCAATTCCAATTATTCCATGAAGATTTTCAGTGCCGCCTCTAACATTTCGTTCTTGAGCACCACCGTGTATATAAGGCTTCAGACCTTGTTTGGTATATAAAAATCCTATGCCTTTAGGGCCGTAAAATTTATGAGCAGAACCAACAATATAATCTATTTCCGTAGTTTTTAGATTTATAGGAATTTGACCTACAGTTTGCACGGTATCTGAATGGAATTTACATTCAAATTCTTTACAAATATCAACTACTTTATCTAAATTAAGCAGATTTCCTATTTCGTTATTCGCATGCATCAGCGATACCAGGCTATTGGGCTGAGCCGCACAAAGTGTTCGCAAATTTTCTAAATCCACAGCTCCATTATTATCAAGAGCTACCATAGACACTTGAGCCCACTTTTTAACACTGATATATTCTAAAGTATGTAAAACTGCGTGGTGTTCTACAGGAGAAGTAATTATATGAGATACATTTTCATTTAACACATTACTCATTAAAACCGTGTTATCTGACTCTGTTCCACCCGAAGTGAAAAATATTTCTGCAGGAGAAACATTTAATAAATCTGCAATTTTTCTTCTAGATTTTTCTATAAGCGTACGAGAACTACGACCATATCCGTGTATAGATGACGGATTACCATATTGTTCTTTCAAATAAGGAAGCATATGCTCCAATACTCGTTCGTCTAAAAGAGTAGTAGCCGCATTGTCTAAATAAATCTTAGTCATTTTTTACAACTATATTGTCAATAAGTCTAATACCTTCTACAAAACCGGCAAAACAAATTACAGACTCATCAGTATGTTTTTTTTTAGATTCTAATGTTTTAGGATTTACAATTTCTAAATATTCTAGCGTTATTTCAGGAGTACTATTTAACTCATTTTGCATAGACTCAAGAGATAATTCTATAGATAAAGTTTCTTTTAATACAGTTTCACCAGTTTTTAAAATTCTATAAATATTAGCTGCAGTGTTTTTGCCATTTTCTGACAATCTCATATTTCTAGAAGACATAGCCAAGCCACTAGTTTCTCTTACTGTAGGGCAGGTGTATATTTCTAGGTCAAAATTTAAATCAGCTATCAGTTGCTTAATAACAGCACATTGTTGGAAGTCTTTTTGCCCAAAAAATACTTTATTAGGTTTAACAATATTAAATAATTTAGAAACTACCACACCAACTCCACTAAAATGACCAGGTCTAAACTTTCCCTCCATTACACGTTCTAATTTTCCGAAATCAAATTTTATGTTAGAGAAACCATTTGGGTACATTTCTTCAGAATTGGGTGCAAACAAAATATCGCAACCAGCACATTTAAGTTTTTCTATGTCCTCAGATAACGTATTTGGATATTTGGCAAAATCTTCTGGGTTA
This sequence comes from Cytophagales bacterium, assembly GCA_046329305.1. Taxonomy (GTDB): domain Bacteria; phylum Bacteroidota; class Bacteroidia; order Cytophagales; family UBA9547; genus CAMFLX01. Next base: position 1,471,330 of record JAXLUW010000002.1, on the reverse strand, counting down.
TTAAATTGAGTTGGATTTACAAAAATAGAAACAATTACTACATCACTAAGTTCTTTAGCTTTCTTAACTAATTGTAAATGACCATTATGTAAAGCACCCATTGTAGGGACAAAGCCCAAAATAGATGAATTATGAAGTTTTAATGTGTTTTGTAAATCTTTGATTGTGTGGAAAATACGCATAGAAAACGTTTCTAGATAAGAAAAACTAAAATCCCAAAATTATAATTTGTTTTCAATTATTTTGAATTTTTTTAAAAAAAAATCGTAATTTTGTATGTCGATACATAAAAGTATCAAAATAATTAACTCATCTTTTAGTTTCTATGTCAAAACTCAAAATCCTCTACGCTGCAAGCGAAATCAATCCATTCTTAGAAACATCAAAAGTAGCAGACTTCGTAAGATCTCTACCACAAGCAATGCAAGAAAGAGGGATGGAAATCAGAATTTTGATTCCTAGATTCGGTTTAATCAACGAAAGAAAAAACAAACTACATGAAGTTGTAAGATTGTCAGGTATCAATATCTCTATAGGTGATGATGAAAAACCTTTGATAATTAAAGTTGCTTCCGTACCAAATGCTAAATTACAAGTATATTTTATAGATAATGAAGACTATTTTCAGAGAAAATCAGTGTTTCATGATAAAGACAATAAGTTCTATTCTGATAATGACGAAAGAGCTATTTTCTTCTGTAAAGGGGTATTAGAAACTATAAAAAAATTAGGTTGGTCACCAGACATTATCCATTGCAACGACTGGATGACTAGTTTGATACCATTATATTTGAAAACTACTTACAAAAAAGATCCTGTTTTTAAAAATACTAAATCTGTATTTAGTGTATATAATAATAGATTCAATCATACGTTTAACCCTGATATGTTAGGTAAAATAAAAATGATTGATATTGACGATACTTCATTAAAACCAATGGAAAATTGTGATTATGAAGGTTTTGTGAAAATGGGTATGCAGTATGCAGACGCCGTTGTGAGTGGTAATAAAGATTTACAAGATATTGAAAATTTGTTAAATGAAATTAAACCTTCAAGAGCACTGTCATTGTGCATAGAAGAAGGAGATAATTCTGAAACTTACTATAATTTATATAATGAACTTGCAGGTTAAGAGCTTTTTAAGTTATTTATTTTTTTTTGTTATTTTTTTTAGTGCTTGTAAGTCAAATAAAAAATTAGGAAAAGATTTTGTACCTTCATCAGAAATTTTGGAGGTACTTACAGATTCTTCTTACTTAGATTTTCAAAATCTAAGAACAACTCCTACAAATACGTCCATGTTTGCTTTCCCTTATGTTTCTAGTAGTAGTTTACTACGTAGTTATCATTATTTTGCGGGAACTTGCTCAAATAATTCTAGCATTACCAATAATATAGAAACATATACCAAACTCTATTATTATTCACCAGTAACTGTTGATCAAAATGCAGTAGTAGATTCTTTAGAATTAAAGTTTTACACCGCTGGTATGTTAAGAGTATATGGAGACACAACCTCAGAGTATAAATTATCGTTTTATAGAACGAATAAAAATTTAGACTCAACAGTGTACATGACTAGTGATAACAAAATGGAATATGAAAACACGCCTTTGGCAAGTTTTACATTTAAACCAATTGATATTAAAGATGATACATTGTCAGTGAATTTGCCAAAAACGTATGCTGAGGAAATATTAAATGTTATTAAAAACGAAACAGCGTCAACGGATGAAGAAAAGTTATTAAACTTTCATAATACTATAAGAGGTGTTGCTATTGTTGCAGAAGGCAATGGTGTTTTAGATTTTACGCCTACAGCCTTTTCACTTAATTTGTTTTATTCTGTTTCTACATCAAGTTCATCTATCAATCTGAGTCCTGGTCAATCAAGTACTAGTATTGCAGCGTATTATTTGGGATATCAGACTCAATTGAAGAACAAATTGTCTAATTTTGAAAATGGTGATTCTTTAAGTTGGCTCGATACAGATGGTTATGTATACCTGCAACAAAATTCTGGTTTAAATGCTAGAGTAAAAATTCCAGAGTTTTCAAACTTAAAATCCATCTCTAACAAAATAGTGATAAACAAAGCTGAAATTATTGCTAAATCTAATGTTACTAAAGATGTATTGAATATAAGTGCTGATTCTCTGATTTATATGATTAATTCAGATAAACCAAGCTATAAGCCAAATGAACTATTGTATCATCAGTATTATGGTGATTCTACATACTTTTATACTTTAGGTGCGTTTGATACCAAACAACATGAGTATAGATTTGATGTCACAAATTATATTCAAAAGTATATATTAGGACAAAAAAGTTCATCATATTTGTATATTTACAATGGATACGTTGGGTTACAGACCTTAGGTAACGGGGATTTGGATCCAAGAAATTATAGAATTAAAATATATTACACAAAATTAAAATAAATACCATAGCGCAATATGTGTGGAATAGTTGGTTATCTAGGATTTAGAGATGCGAAAGAGGTTGTATTAAAAGGCCTTAAAAGATTAGAATATAGAGGATACGATAGTGCAGGAATTGGTTTAATGAATGGTTCTCTTAATGTGTATAAAAAGAAAGGGAAAGTATCAGAACTAGAAAAATTTTTGCAAGAGCAAGGCGATCTTCACAGTACTATAGGCATAGGACACACCAGATGGGCTACACATGGTGAACCTAATGATCGTAATGCACACCCACATTTTTCTGAAGCAAAAGATTTAGCTATTATTCATAATGGAATTATAGAAAATTATGCTTCACTTAAAGAAGATTTAATGAGAAGAGGTCATCATTTTTTAAGTGAGACAGATTCTGAAGTTTTTATACATTTAATAGAAGATATTAAAGAACACCATTCATGCAGTCTTGAAGAAGCTGTTAGACTTGCCTTGTCTCAAGTGGTGGGTGCTTATGCTATTGTAGTAATGTCTAAGCATGAACCAGATAAATTAATTGCTGCAAGGAAAGGAAGTCCATTAGTAATTGGTTTAGGTAAAGATGAGTTTTTTATAGCTTCCGATGCTTCTCCTATTATTGAATATACTAACGAAGTGGTGTATTTGAATGATTATGAAATTGCAACTCTGAGTAAAGATGGTTTAATAATAAACAATATCGAAGATGTGAAAACCAAGCCGTATATTCAAAAGCTTGAATTAGAATTGGAAGCTATTGAAAAAGGAGGTTATGAACATTTCATGCTTAAAGAAATTTTTGAACAACCTAAATCATTGACAGATGCTATGCGAGGTCGTGTACATGCAAGCGAAGGTCATTTGGTTTTAGGAGGTTTGAGAGATTATTTGAACAAATTATTAAACGCAGATAGGATTATAATTTTAGCATGTGGAACATCTTGGCATGCGGGGTTGGTTGCGGAATATATTTTTGAAGAATTTACAAGAATTCCTGTAGAGGTAGATTACGCATCAGAATTTAGATACAGAAATCCAGTAATTAGAGAAAAAGATGTTGTAATAGCCATTTCTCAATCTGGTGAAACAGCAGATACGTTAGCAGCCTTAGAATTGGCAAAATCTAAAGGAGCAACTATAATTGGAATTTGTAATGTTGTCGGGTCTTCTATTGCTAGAGCAACTCATGCGGGGGCATATTTACATGCTGGTCCTGAAATTGGGGTTGCTAGTACTAAAGCATTCACAGCACAAGTTACTGTTTTGGCTATGATTGCCATACAGTTAGGTCATACCAAAGGGACTATTCCTGAAAAACTTTTCAGAGAAATGTTAGCTGAAATAGAGGCAATACCTAACAAAGTAAAACAAGTACTTTCTCTGAATGATAAAGTTAGAGGAATTGCAGAAAAGTTTAAAAATGCTAAAAACTGTTTGTATTTGGGACGAGGTTACAATTTCCCAGTAGCATTAGAAGGGGCATTAAAATTGAAAGAGATATCTTATATACATGCAGAAGGGTATCCAGCGGCTGAAATGAAGCATGGTCCTATTGCTTTAATAGACGAAGAAATGCCTGTTATTTGTATTGCAACTAAAGATAGTTCATACGAAAAAATTGTTTCGAATATACAAGAAGTAAAAGCAAGAAAAGGAAAAGTAATTGCAGTGGTTACAGAAGGAGATAAAGAAGTGGCAAAAATGGCTGACTATATCTTAGAAGTACCGAATACTCACGAAGCACTTATGCCAATTGTTTCGGTAGTACCTTTACAATTGTTATCGTACCATATAGCAGTTCTTAGAGGATGTAATGTGGATCAACCAAGAAATTTAGCAAAATCAGTTACTGTTGAATAAGATGAATTACAAAAAAAATATAGTTATTACAGGAGGTGCCGGATTCATCGGCTCACACGTTGTTAGATTATTTGTTAATACCTATCCAGAGTATCACATCATCAATTTGGATAAACTTACCTATGCAGGAAATTTAGCCAATTTGAGAGATATAGAAGATAAACCAAATTATACGTTTGTAAAAGCAGATATTGTGGATGCAAATGAGTTAAAGTCTGTTTTTACAGAATATAACGTAACAGATGTGTTACATTTGGCGGCAGAATCTCATGTAGATAGATCTATAACTTCTCCAATGGATTTTGTGATGACCAATGTGGTAGGTACAGTTAATCTATTAAATATCTGCAAAGAATTATGGAAAGGAAATTATGAGAATCATAGATTTTATCATATTTCTACAGATGAGGTTTTTGGTTCTTTACATAATCCTGAAGATTTCTTTACAGAAACAACTTCTTACGATCCTCAGTCTCCATATTCTGCATCTAAAGCTGCTTCTGATCATTTCGTAAGAGCGTATCATAACACTTATGGTTTACAAGTGGTTTTGTCTAATTGTTCTAACAATTATGGACCAAATCATTTTCCAGAAAAATTGATTCCTCTAATGATCAATAACATCCAGAACAACAAACCATTACCGGTTTATGGTAAGGGAGAAAATGTGAGAGATTGGTTATTTGTTGTGGATCATGCCAGAGCTATTGATTTAATTTTCCATAAAGGTAAAATTGGCGAAAGCTATAACGTTGGAGGTTTCAATGAATGGAAAAATATTGACATTGTTCATCTAGTTTGTGATGTGCTAGATAAAAAATTAGGTAGAGAAGATGGTACTTCTCGTAAATTAATTACTTATGTAACAGATAGACCAGGTCATGATTTGAGATATGCAATAGATGCCAATAAAATTATGAATGAACTAGGTTGGAAGCCTTCTGTTACCTTTGAACAAGGATTAGAGAAAACGGTAGATTGGTATTTGGCTAATCAGGAATGGCTTACCAATGTTACAAGTGGTGAATATCAAAAATATTATTCAGAGCAATATAAATAAATAAAGGAGGCTTAAGCCTCCTTTGTAATCTAAAGTGGTTTTACCATTTATTAATAAGACACGTACCGATGTTTTGGAGCAATCTCGCTAATTTCGTATTAAGAAATAAACTTACTTTACTAATTATCATAGCACTTATTACCATTTTTATGGCTTGGAGTGCTAGAAGTTTAGAAATATCTTATGATTATCTTAGGATTATTCCTCAAAATGATCCAGACTTAGCATATTACCAAGAATTTAGAGAAAAATTTGGAGAAGACGGCAACTTAGTGGTTGTGGGAATTGATGATAAAAAAATTAGAGAACTGTCTAATTTTAAAGAATATCAACTAGCTTGTAACAAAATCTCTGCTATTGAGGGGATTAACGATATTTTGGCTTTTCCGAAACTTAAAGAGTTAAAGAGAAACGATTCACTAGAGAAATTTGAGTTTATAAATATTTTCCCAACTCAAGTTTCAAGTCAAAAAGAATTAGATACTTTAATTGATAAAGCATATAACCAAAAAATATATGAAGGGCAATTGTTTAATCAAAACAATGATGCCTTGCTTATTGCAATATCTGTAAATAAAAATTACGCTAATAGTAAAAAAAGACAGGAAATTACTTCCAAAATTGTAGAGGCATTCAGTCATTTTAATAAAAAAACCAATATACAAGTTCATTACTCAGGAATTCCTTACATCAGGTCTATAATGACCACAGAGGTTTCAAGTGAACTTAAGATATTTTTAGTTTTATCTATTGCTATTTCAGGTATTATTTTATTCTTCTTTTTCAGAAGTTGGGATGCATTCATAGTTCCCAATATTTTAGTTCTAGTTGTGGTAGTTTGGACTTTTGGAACCATAGCATTGTTGGGTTATAATATAACCATGCTAACAGGTTTAATACCATCATTGATGGTGGTTACAGGTATTCCTAACTTCATTTATTTAATCAATAAATATCATCAAGAATATTATAAGTATAAAAATAAAGTACTTGCGATAAGTAGAATCATAAAATCTATAGGTGTAGTTACACTTATGGTAAATGCAACTACTGCTGTAGGTTTTTTAGTTTTAGCAAACAACGATGTTACCATGCTCAAAGAGTTTGGTATTGTTTCTGGTATTAATATAATGTTGGCATTTTTTATAAGTATAATTTTAGTGCCAGCAGTTTTGATGTATTTGCCTGCTCCAACAGAAAAGAAATTGGAACATTTAAAAAGAAGTTCTATGAATAACTTTTTAGAATGGTCTTTAAAAATAGCTCAAAACAATAAAACTACTAATTATGTAGTAACAGGTTTAATTTGCTTGGTATCTTTTTGGGGTATTTACAAGATAAAAACAGTATCATTTATGGTGGATGACGTACCTACAAGTATGTCTATTGTTTCTGATCTTAAATTTTTTGAAGAGAAATTTAAGGGGATTATGCCTTATGAAATTGTAATTAATTTTAAAAATAAAAAGAAATTAGAGCGTAGCTTAAAGAAAATAGAAGAACTATCTCAAAATTTGTCTAAACATAAAGAAATTTCTACACCGATTTCTATCACGACATTATTAAAAGGTACGTATCAGGCGTATAATTATGGCGATAAAAATAGCTATTTTTTACCAGGCTTAATGGATCCTTTTTATAAATCGGCGTATTTGAAAAGTGGTAATTCCTCTAATGCAAAACTTGTAAGGTCTTTTGTAGATAGCACAAGTACTTATGTTAGAATTTCTTGTAAAGTTGCAGATTTGGGTTCAATAAAAATTGATAGTTTAAGCAATAATGTAATTAAACCTCTAGTTAATCAGTATTTTCCTGAAGATAAATATGAAGTGAAATATACTGGAACAACTCTGTTGTTTACAAAAGGTAATAACTTGTTAATAAGTAGTTTGTATTCAAGTATTGTACAGTCTATACTTTTTAACGCATTTTTGATGGCTTTTTTATTTACATCAGTTAGAATGATTTTGATTACTTTAGTGCAAAATTTAATTCCTTTGTTTATCACTGCTGGAATCATGGGTTTTTTCGGTATTCCTCTCAAACCAAGTACAGCTATTATATTTAGTATTGTGTTTGGAATAACAGTAGATAATACCATTCATTTTTTAGCAAAATATAGGTACGAAATTTTTAATAATAAGAAATCAAAAGATGAAGCTTTAAAATTATCTATTTTAGATGCTGGGCCAAGCATAATATATACTTCAATTGTTTTATTTTTTGGGTTTTTAATATTTGCATTTTCATCTTTTGGCGGAACACAAGCATTGGGTGTTTTAACATCAATTACCTTGTTTACTGCTATGATTACCAGTTTCACAATTTTGCCTGTATTGATATTATCTTTTGATAGAGGCAAGAATGAGAAAGATTACGAAGGTATTACAGATGAATATGAAGGAGATTCTGATGAAAATACAGGTAAAATTGTTTCTAAAGTAACAGTTTAATTTATGAAGAAAAAAGTTACTTTAATCTTTAGAGAAAAGAGATCTGGAAATTACAGTATAGAAGAACTTTTTGAAACATTAAGACCTGAATTTGAAAAAGAATTTGAAATAGAGATTTTTACTTGTCCAAGTGCTGATAGATTTCAAAATATGTTGGCTGTAAGTAAATTAAAATCTGATGTTTTTCATATTACTGGTGATGTAAATTATTTGAGTTTTGTATTACCTTCACAAAAGACCATAATAACTGTTCATGATGTTGGACATTTTGAACAAACATTGAAAGGTTTTAAAAGGGTTATTTATAAGTATTTATGGTTAAAATGGCCATTAACAAAAGTTAAACACATTACTACCATATCTCATTTTACTAAACAACGAATAATTTCAAATCTGAATATTAAAGAATCTAAAATTCAAGTTATTTCGAATCCTTCGCCTTCATCTGTTTTTAAAAAATCAGCTGTTAGAGAATTAACGGAAGGAGATTCAGTAAAAATTTTGCAGATTGGGAGTGGGCATAACAAAAATATAGAACGACTCATAGAAGCTGTTAAAGGTCTAAACGTAGAGTTATTACTCATACGGAAAAAAGATGCCGTTTTGGAAGATTTATTACTAAAAAACAAGATAAAATATAGAATATTTAGTTTTTTGACCTACGAAGAAGTATTTCAGAAGTATCAAGAATGTGATATGGTTTATTTTGCATCTAATTATGAAGGATTTGGTGTGCCTATATTAGAAGCACAACTCGTAGGTAGACCTATTATTACTTCAAAAGTTGCTTCTATGCCTGAAGTGGCTGGAGAAGGTGCTTATTTGGTAAATCACGAATCTGTGTCTGAAATTAGAACTGCAATAACAGATTTAATAGCAAATAAATCTCTTAGAGACTCACTCGTGAACAAAGGGTTTGAAAATATTCAAAGATTTGAGATTTCAACAATTTCTAAACAATATAAAGATTTGTATAAAATAATATAATGAAAACTATTTTAGTTCTTTATTCAGAAGTTATGGGTTATAATTTACCTTGTTTTAGAGAACTTGTTAAAAATGGTTTTATAGTACATTGTGTATATTGGGATCATAAAAAAAACACTCCTTTTCTTCATGATAATGAAGAAGGTATATTCTTTTATCCTAGATCTTATTACGATAAAATTTCTTTATTAAATTTTTCTAAAGAAATTTCTCCAGCTTTAATTTTAGTTTCAGGTTGGATGGATAAAGATTATCTTCATGTTTGTAAATTTTTCAAAAAAAATAAGATACCAGTAGTTTCTGGACTAGATAATTGGTGGAAAGGTTCATTGAAACAGATTTTAGTATCTTTTTTTTCTTGGTATTTTATTAAACCCTATTTTTCTTGGTTTTTTTCACCAGGAAAGTTTCAAGATGAATTTATTAACAAATTAGGATATAAAAATAAAAAAATAAAAGGTCTATATACTTGTGATGTTTCACTTTTTCAAAATAATGGAATTTTAAATATTCAAAGTAAAACTATTATTTTTGTTGGAAGATATGTTAAAATCAAAGGAATTGATATTTTTATAAAATCATTTGATTCGGTTAAAGAAAAACTACCTAATTGGAAATTTCATTTATATGGTAATGGAGAATTATTTGAATATTTAAAAACTTATGAATGTGCCCAAATTAAAGTTAATGGTTTTCTAAATCCTGAAGATTTAGCTAAAGTTTTTAGAGAAGCAACTATTTTTTGCTTACCAAGCTTACATGAACCTTGGGGGCTTGTTATTCACGAGGCAACATGTTCGGGTTTACCTTTACTGACTTCCAATAATATAGGTTCTTGTACGGAATTTCTTGAAGTTGGGAAAAATGGTTTCGATTTTGATATTAAAAATCCAAAAGATATTGAAAACAAAATACTTTCAATTTGTAATTTAGAATCTGAAAAATTAATTCAATTTTCAGAACACAGTAAATTGTTATCAAGAAAAAGATCTCCTCAAATTTGGTGTGAAAATATTTTGTCTGTTTTATAGTTTCTTAAAATATCTTTCTAATTCTGCTTTTGAGTAAGTATTGATACAATTTTCTTTAGTTAAAAAGCCTTTTTGAGCCATAAGAATTCCGTATTTCATGTCGTAAAATCCTGAATTTTCATGGGCATCAGGACAAATAGCAATCTTAACGCCTTTTTCTTGTGCATAATGAACATAATGCCATGACAAATCTAATCTCCAAGGATTTGAATTGATTTCAATGGCTACATTATTTGCAGCACAGGCGTCAATCACTTTTTTATAATTTATAGAATAACCTTTTCTTTTTAAAAGTAAGCGACCTGTTGGGTGACCTAAAATGCTTGTATATGGATTTTCGATGGCCTTTATAAGTCTTACTGTTGCTTTTTCTTCATCCATTTGTAAGCCAGAGTGTACCGAAGCCACTATGTAATCAAAAAGTTTCAAGATATCTTCTGTATAATCTAAAGAGCCATCAGCCAATATGTCACTTTCAATGCCTTTAAATATTTTGAAACCACCATTTTGTGAATTTAACTGGTCTATTTCTTTATGTTGGCTAAGTATTTTTTCAGGTTCTAAGCCTCCAGCATATGTAGCTGATTGAGAATGATCTGAGATTCCCATGTATTCCCATTTTTGAGATTTACAAAATTCCACAATTTCACTTAATGTGTTTTTTCCGTCGCTCCAAGTAGAGTGATTGTGTAAGGGACCTTTTAAATCAGAATATTTTATTTGTTCAATTTTATTTTCACGTGCAAGTTCCCATTCCAAAGTGCCTTCTCGTTGAGTAGGGGCAATGTATGGTAATGTTAACTGTTCAAATATCTCGTTTTCAGATTTGAAGTTATGTGTATTTAATATTTTCAGTAAGCTAGAATTATTAAATTTTTCTTGTAAATGTTTTTGAGAGGCACCTAGTATATAAGTTTCTGATATTAATTTTTCTGTATCAGACAAGTATATTTTTAGTTCAGTATTTGTCTTATTCCATTTGAAAACCAAACAGTAAGGTGATGATTTTTCAAATAAATAGGTTAGTTCTGTACTATCTTGTTCTGAAAAAAAACTGACTTTTGGATTAAATGTGAAATCTTTATCAGAATGAATGACAACATATTCTAAACAATCTATAGTTTCATCTTTTCTATAATAGTCGCCCGTTAATGATACTTTAGTAAAATATTTTTCTAATAAAGTTACTATTATGCTATCCAAAACTTCAGCTTCATTTAGTCTTAATTTCCCTTGTTGACTTAGCTCAAATAGTATATTTTCCTGAATACTTTTTTGTGTTTTAAATCCAAAACCTTTAGCATCGGCCAATATATTTGCTTTACAAGCTTTTAATAGTTCGTTTTTATTAGAAATTTGTAAATCTTTCCAAAGTATTTTTATTTTTTTGGGGCCTAATCCATTTATGGAAAGTAGGTCGGCTAAGCCTTCAGGAACTTTAGCTTTTATTTTTTCATATTCTTCAAAAGTTCCAAAATCACGGTATTGAATTATTGCCTGAACTATGGATTTCCCTATACCATTAATTTGAGAAATTTCTTCTTCTGTAGCAGAACTTAAGTCAAAGTTTATCTTATCTATATTAAATGAAGCATTTTTATATGCATTAATTTTATATGGATTCTCATCAATAATTTCCATTAAAGATGAAGTAAGTTTTAATAAGTCACTTAATTCGTCCAGAGACATTTATTCGAAATTTAACAGAAATGTTATGGTGTTGGTATTTAGTTTTTGTAATGATTTTGCAAACAAGTTATTGTCTGCTGCTCTCATATTGTTGAAACCATTAGAAAATCTAATTTCGGGCGATAATTTAAACAATGGAAAATATATGTCGCAACCTACACCATATTCTAATGCAAAATCTTTATTGTTAAATCGCAATTTGTCTGGTCTTTGATCTTTATTCTTATTTGATGTAGATAAAGACGGTTTGATGCCACCAATTACGTACATGCCAAAATTGTTCCTACGCTGAGATTTGTATTTAATTAACAACGGAAATTCTACAAAAGTAGCTTCAACAGAATAATTTTCTGTTGTGTATTTTTTCGTACTTAAGTTGTAAAAAGTGTAATCAACACCTCTTTGATAAAATGCAACTTGAGGTGTAAATCTAAAATCTATATGCTCATGTAAGTGAGCATTGAAAATAAATCCAAGAGTAAAACCTCCATTGCCGGTAGTTTCTATTCTTTTTAAAGTATCATTGATCTGATAAAAATATTCAGAGTTTTTGGCCCTATAAGTGGTGTAATTGCCTGCTAGAATAAATCCAAAATGTATTCTTCTAGCATCGTAATTAGGAAGATTTATTTCAGGTTTTCTTTTGTTGTTTCCTTGAGAATAAACGCTGAAAACTGTTAAAAATAAAGCTGTATATTTAATTATTCTTTGCATCCTATGTAAATTGAACTTGCACCTAAAGTTAGTTTGTCCCAAGCTGTGTTTTTAAAACCTGTTTTTTGTAATATTTCTATAAATTTTTTCCCTTGAGGAAATTTAGCAACACTTTCTTGCAAATAATCATAGGCTCTTCTGTCGCCAGAAATCATTTTACCAATAAAAGGTACAATTTTTTTTGCATAAAGGTCAAAAAAGAATTTTACAATCTTATGATCAGGCTCGGTGGCTTCTAATATTACAAGAGTGCCTTTTGGTTTTAAAACTCGCAATATTTCAGAAAGTCCTTTTTCTAAATTTTCAAAATTTCTTACACCATAAGCAACGGTTACAGCGTCAAAATTATTGTCTTCAAAAGGGAGTTTTTCGCTATCACCAGTGTTTAAAGTGATTATTTTATCAAGATTTAGCTTGGTTATTTTATTTTTTCCAATTGACAACATCCCTTCTGAAATATCAACTCCTATGATTTTTTCAGGATTTAATATCTCATTAGCCATTATAGCAAAATCACCAGTGCCAGTTGCAATATCAAGTAGAATTTTAGGAGCAGATTTCTTTAGTTTCAATAAAGCCTTTTTTCTCCAAGCTATATCTATCCCAAATGTCATGATTCTATTGATCTTATCATATTTTGATGAGATATTGTCAAACATAAGGGCAACTTGTTCTTTTTTACTTTTTTGGTGGTCGTTATATGGAGTTACGTCTATCATATTATTTTTCTCTATAAACTAGTTGTAGCAACAAATCACCTACTTTTTTTAGTGAATTTTTGTCAATGTTGTCAATGTTGTCTTCTAAAGTGTGCCAAGTTTTAGAAAAATAAGCTCCGTCGCTAGGTTCGTATTCTATTATATCTACCATAGGAATCTTAGCATCTTTGTTTACGAACAAGTGGTCGTCAATAATTTCATCAGAATACATATTTGTAAATGTGTTTTCTAATTTCATACTTGCCGCTACATTCCAAATCATTTCTTGTACATCCGTTGCAAACATTCTAGAAGTTCCGTCTTTAGCAAATTTAGCATCTTTTGCACCAACCATATCTAACAAAATCCCATAATATGCTTGATAATTTGGTGTGTGAGTGTTTTTAGACCAATATTGAGAACCCAAGCACCATGTTTTAGAACTACCTTCTTCATGTTCAGCAAAAGAGGGAGTGCCGTAATCTTCACCGTCAAATAAAACAATATCTATCCCAATACCAGGTTTTGTTTTACATTCATTAATAGCTCTTGCAAGTTCTAGTAAAACACCCACACCACTTCCGCCATCATTGGCTCCATCTATTGGCTTTTTATGATTTTTTTGGTCAGGATCTTGATCCGCAAATGGTCTCGTGTCCCAATGTGCCGCTAAAAGTATTCTTTTGGTAGCTTTTGGGTTGTATGATGCTACTATATTAGTAAGTTTTAATATGGTTTTATCGTATGCAGGAGCTTCAAACTTTTGTTCAATAACTTCCCAATTGTATTTTTTAAAAGTTTCTACAAAATATTTTGCACAATTTTTATGTGGAATGGTATTGGGAATTCTTTTGCCAAAATCCACTTGTTTTTGTACAAATTTAAAAGCTGAATCTGCATTAGCTTCTGGAGCATACGCCAATTCTACAGCATTTGAAGAAGTATTGTTTTCTGTAGTGGTATCTGTATTTTTAGATTTTTTACAACTTTGAAATATTAAAATTGTAAGAATCGGAAAAAGTAATTTTTTCACTTGTCAATATTTAGTATTCAAATTTACACAAAAAACCTAATTTATGTATTTAATAAGAGATAAATCATAATATTATTTGCTTTGCTTAATAGCATTACTAACAAAATTGATTCTTATATTTGCATTCTCAATTCATAACTACAATGATATACATTAGTAGAAAAGAACATTTTAATGCAGCTCATAAATTGGCCAATCCAAATTGGTCAGACGATAAGAATTTGGAGGTTTTTGGTCCATGTGCCAATTCCAATTGGCACGGTCATAATTTTGAATTAATAGTAACTGTAAAAGGAAATCCAGACCCTGACACGGGCTTTATTGTGGATTTGAAAAAATTGAGTACTCTTATTAGAACTGAAATCATAGATAAAGTAGACCACAAAAATCTAAATCTTGACGTAGATTTTATGAAAGGCAAAATGGCAAGTACCGAAAATATCACCATAGAGTTTTGGAAAATTTTAGCTCCATCTATTAAAAAACTTGCTCCTAATGCTGAACTTCACAGTTTGAAATTATATGAAACGCCAAGAAATTTTGTGGAATATTTTGGCGAAAATATCAATACATATTAATTCTTTTCAAATTTTAAGACTTGAAATATTATCTTATTGCTGGTGAAAGAAGCGGAGATTTGCATGGTTCAAATCTTATAAAGTCACTTAAAAAATACGATTCCAATGCAGAATTTAGATGTTTAGGTGGTGATTTAATGCAAAAAGAAGGTGCCGTTTTGTATCGTCATTACTCCGAAATTTCTTACATGCTCATTGGTGATGTGATAAGGAATATTTTTACAATTTTTAAAAATTTTAGTTTATGTGCAAAAGATATTGAATCTTATAAACCTGATGCTCTAATTCTGATAGATTTTTCGGGGTTCAATATGCAAATTGCCAAAAGAATTAAGCCAAAAGGAATTCCGATTCATTACTATATTTCGCCAAAAATTTGGGCTTGGAATCAATCTCGTGCATACAATATCAAAAAACTCATTGATTACATGTACGTGATTATGCCTTTCGAAAAGCAATTTTATAAAAAATACAATTACGAAGTAGATTATGTCGGTAATCCAATATTAGATGCTATTTCAAATTTTAAACCTAATCCAAATTTTAAAAACGAACAGTATCTCAATTCCAAACCTATAGTAGCGGTACTTCCTGGTAGTAGAAAACAAGAAGTAGAAAATATGCTAGAGAAAATGATGCTTTTGTCTAGTTATTTTAAAGAATATGAATTTGTAATAGCAGCTGTAGATAATTTGTCTGAAAATTTTTATCAGAAATATAAAAATAAAGGATTCAAAGTAGTAACATCTCAAACCTACGATTTATTACATAATGCTCACGCAGCACTTGTTACTTCTGGTACAGCTACTTTAGAAACAGCGTTGTTTAACGTTCCACAAATAGTTTGTTATCAAACTGGTTTTATTACGTACTCCATTGTAAAATTCTTTATTAAAATCAGATTTATTTCTTTAGTTAATTTAATTGCAGACAAAGAAATTGTTAAAGAAATGATTCAAGGAGATTTTGAGGTTTCTAAGCTGAAAATTGAACTTGAAAATATACTTGAGGGCCCGAAAAGAGAACAAATGCTTGCCGATTATCAGTTTTTAAAATCTCAAATGGGAACAGTAGGGGCTTCGGATAAAACCGCAGAACTTATAGCGAAAAGAGTGAAATTATAAAAAATACTCAATAATAAACGAACAAATTGCTCCTAAAAATAATGCGGTCATTCTTTGAATTTGAACTTTGTGTTCTGGGTTAGATTCAAAGAAAATTGTTGTAGAAATATATAAAAAATTTCCAGCAACAAGAGCCATAATATACCCATAAAAATGGCTACTATTTGCAATAAAAATATTACTCAATAACGCTCCAATAGGCGAAACAGCAGAGAAAAACAATAATATAACTAAACTTGATTTTCTTGAAATTTGATTAGAAATCAATACAGAAACCAAAGCTATTGTTTCAGGTATTTTATGAATAATCAATCCTAAAATAAGGCTATTATTGTTATGCTCATGCACTCCAGTTTCATGATGATGTATAATGATCATACCTTCTATGAATGCATGTATACAAAGTGCGGCTATTAATGAAATTGATTTTAATTGGTGAGGTTTATGAATATGTATGTGCCCATGTTCTACACCTTCGGTGAAAAGTTCTATAAATATTTGAAAATAAAATCCTACCAAAACCATTGCTCCCGTTAAAACAGGTTTTGTGCCTAATTCAAAAGCTTCTGGTAGCAAATGCAATAATGTGGAACTAAATAAAAAAGCACCACTAAATGAAAGTATAAATTTAAAATTAACTTTGTTTAAAGTCGGTTTGGCAAGAACAGAAATTCCCGCTAAGAGCGAACTCAAAAAAAGTAAAATAATAGTGTTCATTAATTTACTTTTAATTTTTGTCCAAATTTAATATCACTAGATCCTAAATTGTTAAGATCTTTTAGTTCATTTACAGAAATACCATATTTGCGAGATATTTGATATAAAGTTTCACCTTTTTTAACAACATGAAATTTGCTATTTTGGCGAGTACTTACATTAG
This sequence comes from Cytophagales bacterium, assembly GCA_046329305.1. GTDB lineage: Bacteria > Bacteroidota > Bacteroidia > Cytophagales > UBA9547 > CAMFLX01. The sequence goes on along the minus strand of JAXLUW010000002.1, from coordinate 1,454,782 downwards.
GTTTTTGTGGTGTAGTAGTATTTCTTTTTGTATTAGAATCATGTTTGGTAGTAACACTACTGTAGTTTTTTCCATGAATGAGAAGTTTTTGTCCAAATCTAATTTTAGAAGAACTCAAATGATTCCATTTTTTTATTTGAGTTAATGTAACACCGTATTTTGATGCAATTTTGATGAGATTTTCACCTTTTTTTACTGTATGATAAAATTTGGTTTCCTTAACTTTTACTTTTTCAGTTTTTTCATTCAAACTAAATGAATTTTCAAAACGAGTTGATTTTGCAATAAGATAAGTTGGTTTTTGTTGTCCACAACTATCAAGTATGGTCTCTCTATGTCTTCTAAATTTCTGTACAACATCTATTGGTAGTTTTAAAGCATACCCTTTTAAGTATTCAGGAATTACGTTTCTTTTTAGTTCAACATTTAAGTTATTTATATCTTCAGGACATATTTCTAGCATTCTAGCCATTGTGTTCAAATCACAATATCCGTCAATTATAACAGTGTCACTCAAAATCTCAGCATCATGATATTGCGGGAAAAGATTATGTTCTTCTGAATAATGCATTAAATAAGAAATAGCAATAAACTGAGGAACATAACTACGTGTTTCTGCGGGTAGGTGATTGTATATTTGCCAAAAATCTCCTTTAATTCCTGCTCTTACTCGTGCTTTGGTAACATAACCAGGGCCACAGTTGTACGATGCAAGGGCTAATTGCCAATCACCAAAAACACCATGCAGCCACTTGAGATATTTACAAGCTGCAATTGTAGCTTTTTCTGGGTTGAGACGCTCATCTATATAAGAATCAATTCTTAAACCATAATGCCTGCCTGTACTTGGGATGAACTGCCACAATCCTACAGCACTAGAAGGTGAAATTGCTCTGGCTTTTAATCCGCTTTCAACTATAGCTAAATATTTGAGTTCATCGGGTAATTTGTATTCTTTTAAAAGTCGTTCAAATAAAGGGAAATATAAATTTTTCCTTTGAAGAACCATAATAGAATAATCTCTTCTTCTTCTTACGAAAAAATCAATAAATGAATTTATTTTGGGGTTATAAGTAAGTTTTATTTCATTTTCAGCACAGCCCAAACGGTCTTTTATTTGTTCGTTTGTAAATTCTGGAATAAACTCATACTTAGGAATATAAATAGCCTCATTTGCTTCTATTTCATCTACTAAATTGGTGTCAGCAGCTGCTATAATTTCAACAGAATCTTCTTCTAGTTCTTCTGGTTTTACATCTTCTACTACCTGAGAATAACCTAAAGAGTAGGTGAGTATGAAAAAGAATAAATAGTATTTAATGAGTCTTATCATAAAGTATAATCCCTAAATATCGCAAAAATATTTAGGGAATAATTAATGCTATTGATTGAGTTTTTCTATTTGTTGAGCAAGGTTTAAAACACCTTGTTCATCAAAATAATTACCTATAATTTGTAATCCAATTGGTAAATTCTCTTTATCAGAACCAATTGGTACACAAATGCCTGGTACGCCAGCAAGATTTGCATGAACAGTAAATATATCTGAAAGATACATGGCTAATGGATCACTCGTAAGAGAGCCAATTTTATTAGCTGTAGTAGGAGCAGCGGGCATTAAAATATATGCATATTCGCTCAATAACTTTTCAGTATTTTCTTTAATTAATCTTCTGATTTTTTGAGCTTTATTATAATACGCATCATAATAACTGGCACTTAAAACAAAAGTACCAAGCATTATACGTTTTTTTACTTCTTTGCCAAAACCTTCTTCTCTACTCTTTTTGTACATAGATTCTAGATCTACGGTAAGGTTACTTCTATGTCCGTATCTAACACCGTCATATCTAGATAAATTTGTACTTGCTTCGGCAGTAGTAAGTATGTAGTATGTAGGTAAATAATAATCCATATACCCTAAAGATACCTCCTCTACACTATGTCCTTCAGCCTTAAGTAATGCTATTGTTTTTTTGATAGCTTCTTTGATTTCTGGCTGCACAGCTTCACTTTCTAGAGATTCTTTTAAATATCCTATTTTTAATTTTGTAGGATTCTTTAATTCTGTAGAATAAGATGGAACCTCTTTTTGAGAAACAGTACTGTCGTTATCATCTTTGCCAGCCATTACTTCAAGTAATAAGGCAGCATCAGCTACATTTTTAGTAATAGGGCCAATACAATCAAATGAAGAAGCGTATGCTATAAGTCCAAATCTAGAAATTCTAGAATATGTAGGTTTTAATCCCACAACACCGCAAAATGAAGCTGGCTGACGTACCGATCCGCCAGTGTCAGATCCTATAGAAGCCAAGCACATATCTGCTTGTACTGCAACTGCAGAACCACCCGAAGAACCACCAGGGACTCTGCTGTTGTCTGCGGCATTTAATACTGGACCAAATGCAGAGTTTTCATTAGTAGACCCCATTGCAAATTCGTCACAATTTTGTCTTCCAATAATTATAGCATCTTCGTCAAGTAATCTTTTAACTGCTGTACCGTCAAATTGCGAAATAAAATTACCTAATATTTTACTAGAAGCCGTTAATTTATGGTTTTTGTGACATAAAACGTCTTTAAGCCCAATAACCATACCTGCAAGCTTACCAGCAGTGCCATTTTTTATTTTTTCATCCACTTCAGCAGCTTTAGTTAAAGCTTCATCTGTATAGACTTCTAAAAATGCATTTAAATGTTTTTGAGACTCTATGTTGCTCAAATATGATTTTGTGAGTTCTACACAAGAGGTTTTGTTTGAAGCAAGATCGGACTTTACTTCAAAATATGAATTGTAAATTTTCAATTTCTTAAGCCTTTGGTTTTGTATCGGAATCAGAATCGTCTTCCATTCCTTTTTTAACTTCGTCTTTTATTTCTTTGGTAGCATCTTTAAATTCTCTAATTCCTCTACCAAGTCCTCTTGCAAGCTCTGGAATTTTTTTGCCGCCAAATAGCAAAATAACCACTAACAACACAATAATCATCTCAGGTAGACCTATGTTGTTAAATATGAATAACAAAGTGTTTTGATACATTTTATCTAATTTTGCACAAAAATATAAATAATTGCCCAAAGTCCAAAGTGTAACACATGGAATACTTTAGTAATGTAGGCTGTTGTTTACGGAATTGGTGAACCATGTGGGTCTGTACTAGGGAATCCTAAATCTTTATTTACTTGTTCCCAAAATTCTGTTTTTTGAATATGTTCCATTTCTTCTGCAGAAGAATGAACTTTGTCCATAGGAATGCCCAGTTTAGACGATAAATATGTTTCCCAAAGTCTGTGAGCTCTTACTAATTGAAGGGCTTTTTCATTACCTTTTTCAGTCAATTCAAAATTATCGTTTATTTTATTAATGAAATCATCTTTAATTAATTTCTTAACTATAAAGTTTAAAATGATAATGTTGGTAGAAATGATTTTTAAATCAGCTATTTGTGTTTTTTGATTTTGTTCAGTTTTGTTGGCAATTAATTTTAAAATGTCTTCTTCTTTTATATTGATTTTTTTAATCCAATTTCTAACAAGTTTAATTAGTAATCCTCTTTTTGGTGAAAATAAAAGAGCAGAAATAAAAAATACTGTCCCTGATAAAGCCATTAATGGACCTGGTGTAAGTTCTGTTATTATGGCAATATATAAGCCTAAAAATGCCGATAATGCACCAACCAAGGCAGAAATTAAAAGCATGGAAGTGAGCTTATTGGTAAGTAAATAAGCGGTAGAACCTGGTATTATGAGCATAGCAACTACTAAAATTACTCCAACAGATTGTAATGAAGAAACAATAGTTATGGATAACAAAAACATGGTAAAATAGTGCATCAGAGCAACAGAAACTCCTAATGTGGCAGCTATGATAGGGTCAAAAGTTGACACAAAAAAGTATTTGTAAAAACTGATTATAGAGATAATGACAAATGTGCCTATTAAGTATGTTAGTGCAAGGTCTTGATTAGTAACACCTAAAACGTTTCCAAACAAGAAATCTTTCATATCTAAATGCACACCTTCTCTTTTGGTAATCCATGAGATACCAACAATTCCTAGGGCAAACATAGCCGTAAACACTATTCCTATGGAGCTGTCATCTTTAGTTATTGAATTTCGTTGTATCCAAGTAATAACTACCGATGTAAACAAACCAGACAAAACCGCACCTATAAACATGGCTAGTGGATTATGTCCAAAGAAAATAAAACCAGCGACTACTCCTGGTAAAATTGCATGAGAAAGCGCGTCTCCAATTAATGCCATTCTGCGTAATATCACAAAACAACCTAATACCCCACACGTAACACCAACCATAATTGATGCTAAAAGTGCTCTAGAGGCATATTCATATTGGAGTATTTCAAACATTATAAATGAATTTTATAGAATATAAAGGTAAAAATCTATCATCTATTTTAAAAACAAAATAAATAAATATAGAACTTTTTTATTTTTGCAAAAGTTATTTAACAAAAGAACACAAGATGATAAACATTACTGATAAAGCAATAGAACATGTAAAAGATTTAAGAATCAAAGATAGTCTAACTAATGACCATCATATACGTGTTGCAGTGAAAGGTGGCGGTTGTTCAGGATTGATGTATGACTTAACTTTTGATGATCAAATAAAAGATAATGATCAAGTGTTTGAAGACAAAGGCGTTAAGATTTTGGTTGATAAAAAGAGTCTTTTGTATTTGATTGGTACTACTTTAGATTTTTCTGATGGGTTAAATGGAAAGGGATTTCAATTTGTGAATCCTAATGCAGCAAGAACTTGTGGTTGCGGAGAAAGTTTTTCCATTTAAAATTAAAAAGGGAGTCTTTGTAAACTCCCTTTTATTAACTTAAAGTTTTTAGTTGATCAAAACTTTCTAGAAATTCTTTTTTTGCCAATTCTATTAAGTCTTGTCTTTTTTGAACCGTTTTGTTGGTTAAACTATACTCAATTTCTAGATATTCTAACAATCCTTCTACGTTGTGCTCATACACAGCATCGCATATGGCGGACAACATGGATGGAAAATATTTTTCAGAAATTGCTTCTGCTTGGAGTACAGACATTTTAGTCTTCTGAGATAAAGACCAAGCATATTCATAAATCAGTTCTTTAAGAATATCATCATTTTTTATGTTTTTAGCACTTCTTAAAATCCTCAGTATTTCTTCTGCATGCCCCTCTTTGTACTCGTTCACTGTAACTGTTCTTAGTGCCAATTTAGCACTTTTTACTACCATGCTTTTGATAGATGTACTCAACTTGTATTCGTTGATAATTACTTCAGCTATGCCTGATAGTTTTTGATTTATGAGTGATGTATCCATGAATTATGTGTTGCTTTTAAATGTCTACGAAAATTATTGACATAGGTTTTATATGAGGAAAAAAATTATCATTTTTGTATAAGTCTTTACCAAAACAGACTATGTCTGTTTAAAAATTAATTTTAAAGAAAAATAAATGCCGTACAAACCCAAAGAGATAGAAAGAAAATACTATAATATTGGAGAAGTTGCAGACATGTTCAATGTGGCCACCTCTCTAATTAGATATTGGGAAACGGAATTTTCAAATATTGCTCCTAAGAAAAATTCAAAAGGGAATAGATTATATACATTAAAAGATATTGAAAATATAAGATTGGTATATAATTTGGTTAAAGAAAGAGGGTATACGTTACAAGGAGCTAAGGAATATTTAGATAAAATAAAAGAAAGTCCTCACTTGAAACAAAACAACGAAGTTTTTGTAAAACTTACAGAGATTAAAAAGAAAATGCAAGAATTATTAAATTCATTATAATTTATATACTTATAACATCAGACCTTTGATATCCGTTTCAATTTTATGAACAAAAACATTCAATTTATAGTATTAATTTTTGCGAATATTTTTTGCGTTTTTTCTCAAGAACTTAAAGCAAATGTTATAGTAAATACAGAACAGCAATCTAAAACCAATGATGCAAGATTAGACAAGCAGTTGGTAACAGATATGCAAAATAATATCTCTCAGTTTTTGAATAACTACAAATGGACAGAACATACTTTTCAGTCGTTTGAAAAAATAAATTGTACGTTTTTAATTAATATAACTAATTTTTCGGGAACAAGATACAAAGCTAGTGTTCAAGTTTCTGCAACAAGACCGGTTTATAATACGAACTACGAAACTCAAGTATTTAGCTTTTTAGATTCAGATTGGGAATTTGATTACAACCAATCTTCTTCTATTAATTATAACGAAAATTCATATGTGAATGCTTTGGCTTCATATTTGTCATTTTACGTTTACACAATCTTGGCTTATGATTATGATAGCTTTGCCAAATTTGGTGGTCAAGTTTATATAGATAAGGCACTTCAAATTGCCAATAGTGCTCAAGGGTCTGGTGACCCTGGATGGAAACAATCTGATGGTTCCAAATCAAGAGCATGGTTAATTGAAAATCTAACCAATACACAATTACAAGCAATTAGAGAGTTTAATTACATTTATCACCGAAAATCTCTAGATACTTTTTTAGAAACACCTGACAAATCAAGGGAAAATATTCTAAATGGTTTAGAGGCATTAAGACAGATGAACAGAATTAGACCCAACACATTGGTACTAAAGTGGTTTTTCAATATGAAAGATTCTGAAATCGTGAATTTGTTTTCAAAAGCGAATCTTGAAACAAGAACTAAAGCACAAGTTGCTCTAACAGAATTAGACCCTACTGGTGCAGAAAAATATAATACATTACTTAAAAATCAATAATTTATGGCAAAAATATTAGTAGTAGACGACGAAAAACATATTAGAGGTTCTCTTAAAGAAATTTTAGAATATGAAAAACATATTGTTTCTGAAGCCACTAATGGAAAAGAGGCATTAGAAATGTTTGAAGACTCTAATTTCGACGTTGTTTTTTGTGATATTAAAATGCCAGTAATGGATGGACTTGAGTTTTTAACCAAAGCTCAAGACCTTGAAAAAGACACTCAAATTATAGTAATATCGGCTCATGGAAATATTGAAACAGCCGTAGAAGCCACTAAAAAAGGAGCATTCGATTTTATTCAAAAACCATTAGATCTGAATAGATTGTTGTTAACCTTAAGAAATGCACTTGATAAAAGTAAACTCGAAACTACAACTAAAGTCCTAAAGCAAAAAGTTAAAGAATCTAACGATATGGTTGGTTCTTCTCCTGCAATGATTCATGTAAAAGAAACGATATCTAAAGTAGCACCTACTGACGCAAGAGTTCTGGTCTTAGGACCAAATGGTGCTGGTAAAGAATTGGTAGCTAGAGCATTGCATAATCAAAGTTTAAGAGCAAAAAGTCCTTTGATAGAAGTAAATTGTGCTGCTATACCTTCAGAGCTTATTGAAAGTGAACTGTTTGGACATGAAAAAGGAGCGTTTACATCTGCTATTAAACAAAAAATAGGTAAGTTTGAACAAGCCGAAGGAGGAACCTTGTTTATGGATGAAATAGGGGATATGTCATTATCTGCCCAAGCTAAAGTGTTACGTGCTTTACAAGAGAAAAAAATTACAAGAGTAGGTGGTGAAAAAGATATTAATGTAGATGTGAGAGTTATTGCAGCTACAAATAAAAATTTGAAACAGGAAATTGCCGAAGGTAGATTTAGAGAGGATTTGTATCACAGATTAAGTGTAATCGTAATTAATGTACCCTCGTTAGATCAAAGAAAAGATGATATTCCTTTGTTGGTAGAGAAGTTTCTTGAAGATATTGCAAAAGATTATAAATCTAAAATTAAAACAATTTCAAAAGATGCACTTGAAAAGCTAAAAGAATATTCTTGGACGGGTAATGTGCGTGAACTGAGAAATGTTGTAGAAAGATTAGTGATTTTGAGTGGTGATGAGATTACTCTAAATGATGTAAAAAGTCATGTGTTTTAATTAATTTAAAGATTTGAATTATTAACTTGATTATTTAATTCAATTCTTAACAACTTACATAATAATTATTCGTATAAAATCCAAACAAAATTCGTAGAAATAAATCTTTTTAATTAATAATTTTTTAAATGAATACTCCAAAGCTAGACATATTGAATTTTTATAATTTGCATAATTCTTTTTCTGCTACATCAGGAAAAAAAGAATGGATGTCTGCGGAGCAACCTTTTAAAATAAAATCTCCAATAGATAATTCTTTACTTGCTGAGATAAATCCAGCTAATGATGAACAGTACAATTCTGTTATTCAATGTGCTGTTGACGCAAGTAAGTTGTTGAAAACTATTCCCTCTCCTAAAAGAGGCGAATTAGTGAGATTGATAGGCTTGAATTTTAGAAAACATAAAGAATCATTAGCGGAGTTGATTACCCTAGAAATGGGAAAAACGCTCACGGAGGCTAGAGGAGAAGTACAAGAAGTAATTGATATTTGTGATTTTGCAGTTGGGTTATCTAGACAATTGTATGGGAACACCATGCATAGCGAAAGAAATCTACATAGAATGTATGACCAATACCACCCGTTAGGAGTTGTAGGAATAATTTCAGCATTTAATTTTCCGGTGGCTGTTTGGTCATGGAACGCTATGATTGCTTTTGTCTGTGGAAATGTTTCAGTTTGGAAACCGTCTGAGTTAACACCATTGTCTGCAATTGCAACTCACAGAATAGTTGCTGAGGTTTTAAATGAAGAAAACATGCCTGAGGGCTTATTTTCAGTATTAATAGGAGGAAAAAACATTGGTGAAAAACTTACTCATGATAGAAACATAGATTTAGTTTCTGCAACAGGAAGTACACAAATGGGTAAACATGTGGCAATTAATGTAGCGGCTAGATTTGGTAAGTCCATATTGGAGCTCGGTGGTAATAATGCCATTATAGTTACTGATAACGCAAATTTAAAATTAGCAGTAAAAGCCAGTTTGTTTGGAGTAATTGGTACGGCTGGTCAAAGATGTACATCAACAAGAAGATTGATTGTTCATGAAAATGTTTATGAACAATTCAAAAGTATGTTGATTCATAAATTGCCTTTAATTAAAATAGGGAACCCTCTAGATACAGAAAATCATATGGGGCCACTTGTAAATGGAGAAGCAGTTAAAAAATATCAATTAGCTATAAATCAGGCTCGAGAAGAAAAACATATTGTTTTATATGGCGGTAATGAACTTAAAAACACGGGGGAAAACTATGTAGAACCTTGTTTAATTGAAGCTAAAGAACAAACAAAAATTATATTAGATGAAACTTTTGCCCCAATTGTTTATCTAATTAAATACCAAGGAGGGGTTGAAAACGCAATTAGTTTACAAAACGCTGTACCGCAAGGTTTGTCATCTTCTATTTTCACAGATAATATTTTGGAAGCAGAATATTTTTTGTCTAACAGAGGTTCTGACTGTGGTATTGCCAATGTAAACATAGGTACGTCAGGTGCAGAAATAGGAGGTGCATTTGGTGGGGAAAAAGAAACTGGCGGTGGTCGAGAATCAGGATCAGATGCTTGGAAAGCTTACATGAGACGACAAACCAATACAATTAATTATAGTAACAACATAGCTCTGGCACAGGGTGTAACTTTTGATTTAGATTAACGAACATGGGAACAACAACTTTTAACGCTGTAATGATTGTCGATGATAACGAAATCGATAATTTAATAAATCAGAAAATGATTGAGGCGGCAGCTTTTGCCAAAAAAATTTTAACACATACGGGTGCTAAAAGTGCTCTCGAATATTTAAAAAGTATAGAAGTAATGTCAGAAGATAACGTAGAAAAGTTTTTGCCTGAAGTTATTTTTTTAGATATTGACATGCCAATAATGGATGGTTTTCAATTTCTGGAAGAATATGCCTCTCTGTCGCAAAAGACGAAAGATTATGTAAAAATAATCATGCTTACGTCTTCTATAAATCCACAAGATTTAGCAAAATCTAGAAAAAATAATTATGTGGTTCAGTTTTTTAATAAACCACTTAGTTTAGATACCTTATCTAAAATTTCTGGAATAGCTTAATCTATTAAAATATTTTAGGGTAAAGCTCGTTGTTTATACATCGGGCTTTTTTATTTTTTAGTAAAACAATTTAATTTTTTCATAAAAAAGCTCAATATTTGAATTTTATAATCTTATGAAGGTACTGATATTAGCGGGTGGCTTAGGCACAAGAATTGGTGAACTTACAGACGTACGTCCAAAGCCTATGGTAGAAATAGGTGGTATGCCTATTCTTTGGCACATAATGAAAACATATTCTGCGTATGGTTTTAACGAATTTGTGATTCTTTTGGGATATAAAGGATATGTGATTAAAGAATATTTTGCTAATTATTTTTTACATAGAAGTGATGTTACCATTGATTTGAAAAATAATGAAATAAAAGTACATAATTCATCTTCAGAAGACTGGAAAGTAACGCTTCTTGACACCGGTAAAGACACCATGACTGGTGGCCGTATCAAAAGAGCAAAAGATTATATAAATAACGAACCATTTTTATGTACGTACGGTGATGGAGTTTGTAATGTTAATATTGCTGATTTACTTGAGTTTCACAGAAAACAAGGAAAAAAAATGACACTTACAGCTATACAGCCAGAAGGCCGATATGGTGCTTTAGAAATGTATGACGGAGATTCTAGAATTCATTCATTTTTAGAAAAACCTAAAGGTGATGGTGCGTGGATCAACGGCGGCTATTTTGTGTGTGAACCAGAAGTCATGGATTACATTTTAAACGACGATACCACTTTTGAAAAAGAACCCATTGAAAATCTAGCTAAGGAAGGGCAATTAGTAGCCTACAAACATGATGGCTTTTGGCAGTGTATGGACACGGTGCGTGACCGAAACAAACTGGAAGAACTGTGGCAAAAAAATCCACTATGGAAGGTGTGGTAATATAATTAATAGCTAGTTTATTTAATGAAAAACAAAATACTCATCACAGGAGGATTAGGCAATTTGGGATCGTGGCTTACAAGCCATTTTGCAAAAAATTGGGACGTATATGTTTTGGCTAAAAACAAACGACCTATTCTTAAAGATCAAAACTTTACATATTTGTCTTGCGATATTACAAAGTTTGAGGAATGTAAGGCTATATTTGATGCACATCAGTTTGAATACATCATTCATACGGCAAGTGTAAACGATGGTTTTGTTGATAACTATTATCAGCTGGCTATCGAAGTGAATACTTTAGGGACAAGAAACATCCTTGAGTCTATCAAAAACCATAAAGTAAAGCATTTTATTTACATGTCTACTTTTCAGGTGTATGGCCAATATACGGGAACAATTACGGAGCAAACAGCTCTAGAGCCTAAAAACGATTACGGAAACACTCATTTGTTTTCTGAATTTTATTTAAAACAGTTCGAAAAACAAGTTCCTTATTCGTGCATTCGCTTGACAAACAGCTACGGTTGTCCGCTAGATACAGATTCTTCAAAATGGTATTTGATTTTGAATGATTTGTCTCGCAGTGCAGTGAAAAATAAAGAAATCGTGTTGAAATCTAATGGGTTAGCTCCGAGAGATTTTATTTGGATGGGAGATGTTTGTCAGATTTTTGAAAACTTGATTTTGACTGAGGCGAAAAACGAAATTTATAATTTAGCTGGCGAACGTACATTTACGATGTTGGAAATTGCTAATTATGTAAAACAGGCTTATTTGGAAGTTTACGGTGAAGAAATTCCAGTTAAAGTAAACACCGAAGACAAGACCACGTTCCCTATACCATTGCAAGTGAGTGCTCAAAAATTAAAACAAGTAGTTAATTACGACGCTCAGCCACATTTTGTGGAAGAGGCCAAAAAGATATTTAAATTGGTAGAATAACTCACGGTTTTAACCGTGAGTTTGCTTTGTAAATAGCAAGAATTTATTTTACTTTGTTCCTCGAATAATAAATCTCTGTACTTGGTACTTAGTACTTGGTACTTCAAAAAACATAAATGAAAGTTTTAGTTACAGGACATCAAGGATATATAGGAACTCACCTAGTGGGTTTGTTAAAAGAATCAGGTCACACAGTTACAGGTATTGATGTTGGACTTTTTGATGGTTGCGAATGGGAAAGTTACACTAAACCAGACAAAGAAATTATCGGTGATATTCGTAAATTAACCGTGAAAGATCTTGAAGGTTACGATTGTGTGATGCACTTGGCGGCTATTTCAAACGACCCTATGGGTGCTATGAATCAAGACATTACGTACAGTATCAATCGTGATGCGTCTATTAAATTGGCTGAAATGTCTAAACAAGCTGGCGTGTCTCGTTATTTGTTTTCAAGTTCATGTTCAATATATGGTAAAGGAGCTAAGTTAGATTTGGATGAATCTGACCCAACGAATCCGCTAACGGCCTATGCAATTTCTAAAATTGCAACTGAAAATGAGGTTACTAAAATGGCAGATGATACATTCTCTCCAGCATTTTTAAGAAATGCTACTGCTTATGGTCATTCTCCTAATTTGCGTATAGACTTAGTTGTAAACAACTTGTTAGCATGTGCAATCGCAAAAGGAGATATCAGAATCATGAGTGATGGTAGCCCCTGGAGACCCTTGATTCACTGTAAAGACATAGCTAGAGCTTTTGTAGCATTTTTAGAAGCCCCTAAAGATGTAATTCATAACAAGATTGTAAATATTGGAGGAAATACAGAAAACTACCAAGTGAAAGATGTGGCTGCTTTTGTACAAAAATTGATGCCAGAAGCACAAATTGTTTTTACGGGTGAAGTAGGAGAGGATCCAAGAAATTACAGAGTTAAATTTGACATGTTAAATTCAATGTTACCAGATTTTAAATTAGAATATAATTTAGAAAAAGGAATGGATGAATTATTTGCAAAATACCAAAAACATAATTTTTCATTGACTGATTTTGAAGGCGACCAATTTGTTCGTTTAAAAACCTTGAAAAATAGAATGAATTTGATTCAGTAGACTCTAGATGAGAGATATGAGTATTTAGACCCTTTGTTAAGTCTCAAATCTCATGTCTCACATCTCAAATCTCACAAAAAAATGATTTTCACAGAAACTAAGCTCAAAGGAGCATTTGTAATAGAACTTGAAAAAAGATTTGACGAACGTGGTTTTTTTGCACGTACGTTTTGTGCCAATGAGTTTGCCGCTCACGGTCTTAAAACTAACATGGTACAAGGAAATATGTCTTTGTCTAAACTAAAAGGTACTTTGCGTGGTATGCACTATCAGGTTGATGGTGCGGAAGAAGCAAAATTAATCCGTTGTACCAAAGGTGCTATTTTAGACGTAATTATTGACATCCGTAAAGACAGTGCTACCTATTGTGAACATATTGCAGTAGAACTTACTGACGAAAACCATAAAATGCTTTATGTGCCAGAAGGCTTTGCACATGGTTTTATTACTTTGGTTGACAACATAGAAGTTAGCTACCAAGTTTCTCAGTTCTATACGCCAGGCAAAGAAAAAGGAATCCGTTGGAACGACCCATTGTTCAATATTCAATGGCCAATTGCGAACCCAATAGTTTCAGAAAAAGATGGTCAACATCCAGATTTTGTAAAGTAGTATGGAACAAATGATTGTTCCTTTTTATTCTTTAGAACAAACAAACGCTCAAATACATCAAGAAATTAAAGATGTGTTTGAGCGTTTGTATTTATCTTCACATTTTATTCTGGGAAAAGAATTACATCAATTTGAAATTAATTTTTCAAGATTTCTAGATACAAAGTACGCATTGGGAGTTGGCTCTGGTTTAGATGCTTTAGTGATAGCTCTCAAATCATTAGGAATTGGTGTCAATGATGAAGTTATTGTGCCCGCCCATACCTTTGTAGCTACGTTTAATGCTATTAGTTTGGTTGGTGCTAAACCAGTACCTGTTGATGCAGACCTAAAAACTTATAATGTTGATTATGAAACAATTGAACCTAAAATAAATAAAAGTACTAAAGCAATTGTAGTAGTTCATATGTATGGGTTGTCTGTAGATATGAGTTCTATAAATTTGATAGCTCAGAAATATAATCTTTTTGTGATTGAGGATTACGCACAGGCTCATGGTGCTACTTTTTGTAATCGTAATGTTGGAACTTTTGGTAACATTAATGCGACAAGTTTTTATCCTACAAAAAATTTAGGTGCTTTGGGAGATGGTGGTGCAATCTCCACAAATGATGTTAATTTATATGAAAAATCACTATTACTAAGAAACTATGGTTCTAAAGAAAAATATAAAAATGAAATAATTGGGTTAAATTCAAGATTGGATGAATTACAGGCAGGTTTTTTAAATGTAAAACTTCAATATTTAAAAGATTGGATTAACCAAAAGAATGAGTTGGTAAATGTATATATAAATTTATTGTCTGATTTAGAAGAGATAAAGTTCAGTGATTATAATAAAGATATGTATTTTCATTCGTATCATTTATTAGTTGTATTAGTTACAAATAGGTTTCAACTTGTTGAATTTTTAAAATCAAGAGGAATTCAAACTCAAATTCATTATCCTGTCCCTCCTCATTTGCAAGAATGTTATAAATTTTTAGGGTATAATAAAGGAGATTTTAAGAATGCAGAATATATTTCAAATAATGCTTTAAGTTTACCATTATTTGTGGGATTAAATGTACCACAAATTGAGTTTGTTTGTAAAACTATTAAAGAGTTTTATACTATGAAATAACCTCAAACTTATAGTTTTTTTCTATTGAGTTTAAAATAGAATTTTTATTTTTAAGAGTATAGTTCAATTCTGTAATTATTTTATCATTTTCATATTTTTGGTTTTCTATTTCTATTTCATATAGTTTACATAAACGCATCAGATCATTGATACTTTCGTAGTCGGTGGAAATAGAAATTTTACAAGTGATTTCTTTTGTAATGATTTCTGTGTTTTTAATAGCATCTTCAGTACTTTCTTTATACGCTTCTATGAGCCCTGGTACACCCAATTTTGTACCTCCAAAAAATCTTACCACTACACAAATTACGTTAGTAAGTTCGTAACTTTTAAGTTTGTTTAAAATTGGTGTTCCTGCGGTGTGTGCGGGTTCGCCATCGTCGCTGTATTTTTGCAAACTCGAGTCATTGTTTAGAATCAATGCATAACAATGATGTCTAGCGTCAAAATAATCTTTTTTGTATTTTTTTAAGATTTCCTTTGCCTCTTCTTCTGTATTTATTTGATGCAAAAAAGATAAAAACTTACTACCTTTTTCTTTATAAATACCTTCTGATGGTTTAGAAATGGTTTTGTAATTATGAATTTCAGTCAAAATGTGTTTTTATTTCTTTCAAATATAACTTATTGCTAGTGTTGTCTTTGGCTATTTCATAATGATTTTTTGCCTTTATTTTATTTTTTTCTTGCCAATAACACCTCGCTAAGCCCAAATGGATCAGACAAATCAATTCTTGATTTTTTATTTTATATTGTTCAGCTATTTTTAACGCTTCATTAAATGATGCTTTAACTTTAGAAATATTATAATGGGAAATTAATTGATAATGACCATTTAGTGCCCAATAAGCAACTTGATAAAACGGAGATTTGTTGGTACTGATGCTGTCTAAATTTTCAAAAAGATCTTCTTTGTTGTTGAAATAGATATTTAATTCAGCATTTTTAAATTGATAAAAAGAGTTTTTGGGATATTTCTCTGATAATAATTTTAGGTATTTTAAGCTTTGTGTAGGATTTTCTTCGTATTTAAAATAAATATTTGATAAGAAATACAATGCCTCGTTTTGAGAAAATATGGTATTTTGAGAAGCAAATTCTAATTCTTTTAAGCCTAAACTTTTATTGCCCTTTTCAAAAAACCACATGATAGGTTTTACTATTGGGTGGCTTTCTGGATACTGAATAGTGTAATAATTATAAAGCCCAGATGAAAAATAAAATTCTTTTAATTCCTGTTTGTGAGCCATTCCTTTTTTTAAATAATCATAAGTTTGTTTGGCATAATTTAGTGCTTTTGTGTAATCTTTAGCTTCAGAATATTTAGATCCAATCAAACTCAGTGCATTTAATTTGTAAAAAATTGCTTCTAAGTTTGTCGGTTTTGTTTTTAAAATATGATCGGCAAGAGAAATAGTTTTTTGAAGATTTTCTATTAAATATTTGTACTCTTTTGATGAAATATTTGGATTTAAGTTAGGGTATTGAATATTAGTTAAAATAGCTTCAAGCAAATAATATGCAGGAGAAGAGGGGTGTGTTTGTTTAATCTTTAAAAAATATTCTTCTGCTTTGTCAAACTCGTAATTGTAAGTTTTTGCCAGTCCATTTTTAATAATTGATATGGCCGTGGCATCTCCTAAAATTTCTGAAGCAAAACACGAGTTGGAGAAAATATAAAATAGGCTTATTAAAAGTAAGTTGAATTTTTTATTCATTGTAAGTTTTTGAAATTATATAATTTTCTATCTCTAAATATACATATTTAAGTTGTTCAATAGAAAAGATATACATTGGTAAAAAATATATTACATTACCAAGTGGACGCAAAAGTATGTTTTTGTTCAAGAAATAATTATAAATTTCTTCTTTGAGATTGCTAAAATATCCTACAGATTTATCTTTTATTTCTATAGCAAGTATTGTTCCTAACAGTCTAGTATGTATATGGTTATATTTATTATTTAACTCTAAACAGAATTTGTTATGGGCCATACAAATCATTTCAATATTATTTTGTGTTTCTTGATTTAATAATATTTCTAGAGATTTATACGCCAATGCTAAAGCCAACGGATTTCCCGTATATGAATGTCCATGAAAAAATGTTTTATAAACATCTTTACTTTGAAACGCTTCAAAAATATAATTTTTACAAACAGTAGCTCCTAACGGTAACAATCCTCCCGTTATGGCTTTTGATAGACAGATGATGTCAGGTCTTAAAGAATTTACATGGTCAGAGGCTAGAAACTTACCCGTTCTGTAAAACCCTGTAAAAACTTCATCCGCAATGGTTATAGTTGAAGTTTGATTACAAATCTCCCAAATTTTTTGTAAAAAACTAGGATTATACATTCGCATTCCTGCTGCACCCTGCACCAAAGGTTCACAAATAAACGCTGCATATTCTTTATAATATAATTTGTTTTTTGCGAGTTCTATTACTTGTATTTCGTTGTCAGAATTTGGGAATGGCAAATAATCTACTTCAAATAAAAAAGGAAAAAAAGGTTCGTTAAACTTACTTCTATCTCCTGCGGCCATAGCTCCAAAAGTATCTCCATGATAAGCTCCTTCTAAAGCCAGAATTTTATATCTTGGTCGATTTAAATTATGCCAATATTGTATGGCCATTTTTAAAGCAACTTCTGTGCTTGTAGAACCATTGTCTGAATAAAAAACCTTGTTATAAATGTTTTTATCTAGTGTTTTTAAGAGTAAATCTGTAAAATTAACAGCAGGTAAATGTGTGAATCCTGAAAAAATCACATGATCTAATTCTTTGATTTGTGATGTTAAAGCTTCTACAAGTTCAGGATGGCTGTGGCCATGAATATTAACCCACCACGAGCCAATAGCATCTATAATTTTTTGTTGAGTATGTGTATATAAATATATACCTTTTGCATGTGTAACTAATATGTTTTCGGGTACATCAATTGCGTCAAATGGATGCCAAATATGTTGATTGTCAGTTGATAACGCAAAAGATGAATCTTTATTCATAAAAGTTTCCCATTAGCTCAATGGCGTATTTTTTAATAATTTCTTGATTAATATGCTCTTCTTGTTGAATGTGTAATAGTTCTTTAAAACCACTATGTTGGAGAATGATTTTTTTAGTAGCGGTGTTATTGATACCGTTAAATATAATTCCTTTTACCGTAATATTTCTTCTTTTTAATTCATTTACAGTCAGAAGAGTATGGTTGATACAGCCCAAATATAAATTAACAACTAAAATGAGTTCTGAATCTATAGATTCTATTAAATCTGCTATCGTTTCTCCTTGATAATTCAAAGGTACCAAAAGCCCGCCTGCTCCTTCAATAATTAATGTGTTTTCGTTCTCTGGAAATACAAAATCTTTTACCGAAACAGTTTTATTTTCAATTTCAGCTGCTTCATGTGGTGACGCAGGTGTTTTAAAAATAAATTGTGAGCTATATATCCTGCAAAAGGTATTGTTGCAGAATTTTTCTACATATTCACTATCTAAAGAATCTGTTCCGCATTGTATGGGCTTGTAGTAATCTGCCTGAAGGGCTTCCACCAAAATAGTACTCGCTAGGGTTTTGCCAGAGTCTGTACCTATTGCCGTTACAAAATATCTTTTCATTATTTAACTACTGTTCCAAACAAGTCAAATTCCTCCGCATCGTCAATTTGTACATTTGCGAAGTCGCCAAGTCTTACAAAATTTTCTTGTGCTTCTACTAATACTTCATTATCAACTTCTGGCGAATCGTGTTCTGTACGCCCTATAAAATACCCTCCTTCTTTTCTGTCAAACAAAACTTTGTAGGTTTTTCCTACTTTTGCCAAATTGTGTTTTAAAGAAATTCCTTGCTGAATATCCATAATTATATCCGCACGTTCTTGTTTGAGTTCAGGAGCAATTGTATCGGCCATAGAGTATGAATGTGTATGTTCTTCATGAGAATAAGTAAACACACCCAATCTCTCAAATTTCATTTTTTCGACAAAATCTACCATGTCTTCAAAATCCTTTTCTGTTTCTCCAGGGTGCCCCGTGATCAGAGTTGTTCTGATGGCAATATCAGGTACTTTTGTTCTTATTGTCTGAATAAGTTCTTCTGTTTTTTCTCTTGTGATTCCTCTACGCATTATTTTTAGCATTTCTGAAGAACCATGTTGCAGAGGCATATCAAGATATTTACAAATATTGTTTCTTTCAGCCATGACATCTAATACATCAAGAGGAAAACCTGCCGGATAGGCATATTGTAAACGTATCCAATCTACTCCATCAATATCCGATAAGTTTTTTAACAAATCAGACAAATTTCTTTTATTGTAAATGTCTAATCCGTAGTATGTTAAATCTTGTGCAATAAGTACAAGTTCTTTAGTACCTCTTTTTACTAATGATTTGGCTTCTGTAACAAGACTTTCTATCGTCCTAGATTCGTGTTTTCCACGCATTACGGGTATTGCACAAAAAGAACATGGTCTGTCGCAACCTTCAGCTATTTTTAAATATGCGGTATGGTTGGGTGTGGTAATAAGCCTTTCGCCTATAAGTTCACTTTTGTAGTCGGCTTTAAATTTCTTTAAAATATTAGGCAGTTCTCTCGTTCCAAACCAAGCATCTACATCAGGGATTTCTTTTTCTAAATCTTCTCTGTATCTTTCTGACAAGCAGCCAGTAACATATACTTTATCTACTACACCATCTTGTTTGGCTTCTACATATCGTAGTATAGTATCTATTGATTCTTGTTTGGCATTATCAATAAATCCACACGTATTTACTACAACTACATTAGCGTCATCATTTTCGGCTTCATGAGTAGCTTCAATATTATTTCCTCTGAGTTGTGTTAATATGTTTTCACTGTCTACTAGGTTTTTAGAACATCCTAGTGTCACAATATTTACCTTGGTTTTGCGAGAGCCTTTAGTTTTCATTCAAATTTATTGTAACACAAAGGTACGTATTTTACAGCTATTACCTTTAATATGTTTAAAAAATAAAGGTTTAGAATGGTGAAATTCTAAACCTTTACTAAAATAGTACAAAACTGTTTTACATTTCTAGAGCTAAAAATTTTCCTGTAATAGAATCTTTATTTTTTATTAGCTCCTCAGGAGTGCCTTCAAAAACTATTTTTCCTCCCGCATTTCCGCCTTCAGGGCCAATGTCTATCACATGGTCAGAAACTTTTACAACATCTAAGTTGTGTTCTATGACCAATATAGTATTTCCTTTGTCTACTAATTTTTGTAATATATCAAGAAGTTTTTTGATGTCTTCAAAATGCAAACCCGTAGTAGGCTCATCTAAAATGTACAAAGTTTTGCCCGTATCTTTTTTAGAAAGTTCAGTCGCTAGTTTTACACGTTGTGCTTCGCCACCAGATAGGGTAGTGGCGTGTTGTCCTAAAGTTATATAACCTAGTCCTACTTCTTTTAAGGTCTGTATTTTTCTTAAAATTTTGGGTTGTGCTTCAAAGAAGTCTACCGCTTGCTCAACGGTCATGTCTAATACATCCGAAATAGATTTACCTTTAAACCTCACTTCTAATGTTTCTCTGTTGTATCTTTTACCTTTGCAAGATTCGCAAGGAACGTGTACGTCAGGCATAAATTCCATCTCAATCACACGCATACCAGCACCTTCACAAGTTTCACATCTTCCGCCTTTTACGTTAAAAGAAAATCTTCCTTGCTTGTAGCCTCTAATTTTTGATTCAGGAAGTTGGGTGAACAAATCTCTGATATCTGTAAAAACGCCTGTGTAAGTAGCCGGATTTGATCTTGGCGTTCTCCCAATTGGCGATTGATCTACTTCTATAACTTTATCTATATGTTCAAGTCCTGTAAAATTTTCATACGCTAAAGGTGTTTTTTTAGAGTTATAAAAATGCTGACTTAAAATAGGATAGAGTGTTTCGTGTATTAAAGTAGATTTTCCACTACCAGAAACCCCCGTTACAGTTACAAATTTTCCCAAAGGAATATGTAAATTGGTATTTTTAAGGTTGTTACCTTTAGCTCCCGTTAGTAATAAAGCTTTTTCGTTTCCTTTTCTTCGTTCTTTAGGAATTTCTATTGCTTTTAATCCATTGAGGTATTGAGCTGTAGTGCTAGATAATTTTTTAAACTCTGAAGGATGACCTTGTGCCACAATTTCTCCTCCATGTCTACCTGCTCCAGGCCCAACATCTATTAAGTAATCACAGTCTAGCATAATGTCCTTATCATGTTCTACTACCATAACCGTGTTACCTATATCTCTTAAATTTTGTAAAGCTTTGATTAGCTTTACATTGTCTCTTTGGTGAAGCCCAATACTGGGTTCGTCTAGAATATATAAAACACCAACCAGCTGAGAACCTATTTGGGTAGCAAGCCTGATTCGCTGTGCTTCGCCTCCAGATAAGGTTTTCATAGGTCTGTTTAAAGTCAGATAGGTCAGCCCGACTTCAACCAATAGATTGATACGTTTACGTATTTCTTTTAATATTTCAGAAGCAATAATTTTTTGTCGGTCATTTAGTTCAGCTTCTATATTCTCAAAAAATGAGTACAAGAGGTTTATGTCTAAATTTGACAATTCTGCTATGTTTTTATTGGCTATTTTAAACCATAATGCTTCTTTTTTTAAGCGAGCTCCGTTACATTCTGGGCAAACTTTTTCTATGGTAAAATCAGAAGCCCACTCTTGGCTTTTTTCGGTACCATACAATTGTTGCTTTTTTAGAAAAGTGACGATGCCTTCATATTTTGTTTCCCACTGTTCTCCAGGATATTTTTTAGAATCTAATTCTATGGCTTCATTACTTCCATATAAAATAATGTCAATCAGTTCTTTGGGTAAATCTTTTATTGGCGTAGAAAGAGTAAATTTATTCGACTTTAGAATTACTTCTAGCTGTTTGAAAATCCAAATATCTCTGAATTCTCCTAATGGAGCAATTCCTCCTTTATAAATACTTAGTTCTTTATCAGGAATTACAGACTCTTTCGTAATTTCTTCAATAATTCCTAGTCCATTACAACAAGGACAAGCACCATAAGCAGAGTTAAATGAAAACGTATTGGGTGCGGGCTCATCATAAGACAAACCGTTTTCGGGGTCCATCAAAAACTTGGAGAAATGAATAGTCTCATTGGATTCTGTGAGTACCATAATCACCCCTTGCCCGTGTTTAAGAGCAGTTTGCACAGACTGAGAAATTCTAAATCTATCTTCTTCTTTAGGAATTATTCGGTCTATAACTATTTCTATATCATGGGTTTTGTATCTGTCAAGTTGCATTTTAGGACTTATTTCTTCTATGGTACCGTTTACACGTACTTTAGTAAATCCTTGTTTAGCAATTTGTTGAAATAATTCCCTATAATGCCCTTTTCTTCCTTTTATAATAGGAGCTAATAAGGTTAATTTTTTTGCATTGAAATTTTGAATAATATGACTAACAATTTGATCTTCAGATTGCTTAATCATTTTTTTTCCACTAATATATGAGAACGCTTCGCCTGCTCTAGCATATAGCAATCGTAAGAAATCGTAGATTTCTGTAGTTGTACCTACGGTAGATCTGGGGTTTTTAGAAGTAGTTTTTTGTTCAATAGAAATTACAGGTGATAGACCATTGATTTTGTCTACATCGGGTCTTTCCATGTCTCCTATAAACGAACGGGCATACGATGAAAATGTTTCCATGTATCGTCTTTGACCTTCAGCATATATGGTGTCAAATGCCAAGGATGACTTGCCACTTCCGCTAATACCTGTTAATACCACTAACTTGTTTCTTGGAATTTTGAGATCAAAATTTTTTAAATTATGTTCTCTCGCTCCATATATTTCAATATATTCTTCTGAGTTCATATTAATTATTTAGGTACTCTCCAGTAAAGGATAAAACCAATAAATAGGAATATTAAGTTCGGCATCCAAGCACTTAACATAGTAGGCATACCACCTGATGACGCAAAAGTACGACCCATAAATACTAAAAATATGTATACAAATGCGAGTACAAAACCTAAGGCTATTTGTAAACCAGCCCCTCCTCGCACTTTTCTAGATGATACCACAAAACCCATCAATGTAAGTATTACCATTGCAAATGGGTAAGAATATCTTTCGTATTTTTCAATCTCATATTCATCGTATAACTCTCCACGCAACTTATATGTTTTTATCCGATCTTCTAGTTGTTCAATGGTCAATTTTTCATGATCCATATATTTACTTTCAAAATCAGAGAGTGTTACTACCAAATCGGTATCTTTGGGAGCTAAGGTTTTGTAAACTTCTTTATCGTTAAAGAAACTTCGGTATTCTAAACCCTCCAGACGCCATTTGTTTTTAACAGTATCCCATTTTACATAGGCAGCTTTGTACTTATACAATAAGTTTTTATTTGTTGAATCATATTTTTCCCAAGTGAATCCAAATCCTGTCTTGGTGTCGTTGTTGTAACTTTCAAAAAATAAATATTCGCCAGGACGTATTTGTGTTATATAGTTTCTCTTGCCAAAATAGAATTTGTTTTTATAATATTTATTTTCAAAATCAAGTCTTTGTTTATTGAAACCAGGTAAAAACCAAGCGATTAAAATAAAAATGAGAACTCCAATAAAAGAAGAAGCTATAAAATATGGCCACATAATTCTATTATATGAAATACCGCCACTGAGCATAGCAATTATTTCGGTATGAGAAGCAAGCCTAGCTGTAACAAATATAGTAGTGATAAAAATGAGAAGCGGACTTATCAAATTGGCCATGTAAGGTATAAAATATACCATATAGTTTTTTAAGATAAATATCAAATCTAGTTTGACGAATTCGTCACTTTTCTCGGTATAATCTATGATGGCAATAACAATCATCAATAACGTAGTTACAAAGAAAAAGGTAACTAACATTTTTTTGATAATATATTTGTCAATTATTTTAAGCATGATTAGTTTTTTTACAAAATTAGGAATTTACTTTAAAAAGTTAAGATTACATATTCATGTTTTTTAAGCAAGATATTTGGGCAAGAAATAAAAGCTGTGATATAATTTTTTATTCGTGATATGTTCATAAAATTAATTTATTATTTGATCAATTGCATTAATTAAAGCATTTGAGTCTGGATTTTTTAAAGATACTTTTCTGCAAAATAAAAAATGAGTTTCTTTTAGTTTTTCAAAATCTCTCATGTCTAGCAAAGCGGGCTTTGCACGATTTGGAGATTCCCAATCCATAAATCTTAAACTACCCCAAATATAGTTGTACTTTGAAGTTTTTTGTTTAAAATCATCAAATTCTTTGATAGTTGAAATTAAATCAGTGTTTCCAATAATTGTATGAAAAAACATTTCATCTGGCGACTCAGTTGTTGACATGAATTTTGTGTAATCTGGATTTTTTTCAACAAAATCTATAATCTGTTTACATGTATTGTAAGTAAATGCAAACCATTGTGACCCAAAATAAGGAGTCCAGTTTTTCCACATTTTTCTTTTAGGAAACCAATGTCTTACATATTTCAAGTAAACGCTAAAATATATTTTAAACATTAAATTATTCTTAGTTGAGCTTTTAGGATTCCACAAATTAGACTCTAAAAAGTGATAATTTTCTACTTTTTGTGGAAAATTAGGTCCCATTGATTTTAAGTAATTTAACGAAATGAAATTGCATTTTTCTTTTTCAAAAAACTCAAAAATATCTTTTGTTGGTTTTATTGGATAGTCCTGACCGCTCAACAAAACACAATAATCAAATTTATGTAATAATGCGTTTTTTAATAGTAATAGTGTAGCTTTAACCTGACTTATTCCCATCCAGAACATTTCAAATTCTGAATAAAAAAATACGTTTTTATGATTTGTAAATTCTTTTTCTACTGTTTTGCCTTCTTTTTTAAATTTAGAATCCCAATGAATAAAAAATAATGAATCTTCGTGGTTTAACTGATGTATCAGTTTTATACACAACTCAGGTTCATTATGTGCTTGTATAAGAAATGCTATTTTGGGCATTGTATTACATTTAATATTCTTTGTGCTATAATGTTATATACTGTTTGAGAAATATGTAAATCATCTTTTGCAACATATTCTTTCTTACTAAGCCCTTCTCTACTTATGTCTGTAATATTTACAAATTTGAGATTATATTTAATACAAGTTTGTTCAATAAAAGCGTTATACATATCAATTTCTTTAGAAATTGATTCTTGATTTTTTACACCAAAGGGAGTAAAACCATAATCAGGAATAGACAGAATAATAAATTTCCCCCTTTTTTTTAGTAATCGTTTGGTTTTTTTCAATATTCTAACAAAATCTGTTTTAAAAACAGAAAATGCTTTTTTTTGATATTGATTATTTACACCAATTAATAAAGTTATTAAATCTGCCTTAGAAGGTTTTTGCATTTTGATTTGTGTGTACAATTCATCTGCACGCCAACCCGTTTTAGCTATTATATTAGGGTTTTCTATTCTTTTTCCCTTGTTGCGTAAAACTTGTGTAAGTTGTAAAGGGAAACTTTCTCCAGGTTCCACAGCCTCGCCAATAGTATACGAATCTCCTAAAGCTAAATATTTAATAGTTTTTTTCACTTTAATGAATAATTGGCATTCTTTCAAACGGAATATTAGAATCTGTGATATACCTGTAGGTAATATGTGTTTTGTAAATTGAACCACCAGCAGATTCTGCTATATGCATCATTTTAGGATTAAAATCACCAATCCAGTTCATTTCAAAATCTGTGTATTTAGCTTTTGGCTGAACTATTTTAGCCGCAGCCATTACTATTGCACCTTCTAAACCTCTACTTTGATATTCTGGAATAACTCCAAAAGCAACCCCAAACATTCTTTTACAAGAGCCCGTGTATTTATGCCATAAAAATTTAATAGCCGCAATTGGTTCTTTTAGACTTGGTTTTTTACCATTCAAATACTTAAATAATTGATTTAGCTCAGGAATCATTATGAAAAACGCAATGGGTTCATCTTTGTAATATGCAAACCAAACTATTTCCTCATCTAAAACAGGCTTTAGTTTGTTCATCACACTCATAGCCTGAGCTTTAGGCATTTCTCTTACCCCCGTGTGTTTTACCCAAGCTTTGTTGTAAATATATCTGAAATCTTCAGCAAACTTTTCTAGATTCTTTTTGTCGATATGAACAAACTTGTAATGTGGATCTCTAGCTATTCTATCAGCTTTTGCTTGATATATTTCTGGCAATTGACCTTCTACTTTTCTGTGGTAAGTATATTGTTTAAAGTATTCTTTAAATCCAAAATTTTCAAATAGTTGTCTATAATATTTGTGGTGATAAGGCATACAATAATTGGGCTCATAAAAACCGTCAACCAGTAATCCCCACCACTTATCTCGGTCTCCAAAATTTACAGGACCATCTATTGCCACTGCACCTTTAGATTTTAACCACTCTATAGCCGTATTAAAAAGTAAATTTGCTGCTTCTTGAGAATCTATACATTCAAAAAAACCAAAACCAGAACTAGGTAATTTGTCTTTTAAAGTGCGTTTGTCAGTAAATGCAGCAATTCGCCCAATTAATTTATTACAATTATCAAATAATATCCATCGACAACATTCTCCATATCTGAAATATTTGTTTTCGTTAGGGTCAAAAATATCTTTTATATCTTGATCTAATGGACGAATCCAGTTAGAATCGTTTTGGTAAAGCTTAACAGGAACTATTAAAAAATCATGCTCACTACGAACGTCAGAAACAATTTTTATATTCATTTTGGAAATCAATTGACGTCAAATTTAAGTAAATTATATGAAAATTATCTTACCATATACATAATTGTATCTATTTCTACGGATACACATAATTATTATCTGTTTTAGAATCAGATAATTAAGGGATTTTAATAAAATATTTTAAATTTTCATTTCATTTCTTTTTAATTAAGAATGAACAAGTTATATTTGCAACCCAATTTTTGTTCGGAATAGGAATAAGTTTAACAATAAATTTTAAAAAGGTGACTAAAGCAGAAGTAATTGCAGCAATCGCAGAAAAAACAGGTATAGAGAAGTCAGATGTTTCTTCATCAGTAGAAGCATTCTTAAGTGTTGTTAAAAATTCGATGGCAGAAGGAAACAACATTTACATCAGAGGTTTTGGAAGCTTTGTAAATAAAAAAAGAGCACAAAAGGTTGCTAGAAATATTTCTAAAAACACTGCTATAGTGATAGAAGCACATCATGTGCCTAGTTTCAAGCCTTCAAAAGAGTTTGTTGCTCAGATCAAAGAAAGTAAAAACATAAAATCATAATTTATGATTTCTCGTAATCAGTGGTTACTTATTATTTCAGCAGTAATGCTGACGGTTCTGCTGATGTTTTTCCCTAAAGGTGTAATTCAAAAAAAGAATACAATTACGGCCAATAGGGATCAAATTCAACAAAAAGAAGAAAAGCAAGAGGCTTCTTCTAGTACGCATCAAGTACAAATACCAAAAGAACTAAAAACAAGTATTGATAGTATTAAGAATGTTTATCATAAAACTAATGATATAAAGTTTTTAGAAAAAATTGGAGATTTGTATTTTGAAGCAACAGCTTTTGATTCAGCATCATATTATTATGAAAAAGTATCAAAACAAAAAAATAGTTTGGCGATAAAAATTAAGCTTTCAGAAGCTTATTACAGTTGGTTCAGTATCACAGAGGGGAGGGATGCTCAAGTTGCTCAAAAATGTGTTCAGATTCTAGAAGAAATTGTAACTATATCGCCAGATAATCTTGAAGCTAAGTCTAAATTGGGCTATGTAACAACTCTTACAAGCGAAGCTCCTATGAAAGGAGTTAAGATTTTGAAAGAAGTTCTAGCTAAAAGTCCCAATTTTAGAACTGCATTATTTGACCTAGGATTGTTAGATATAAGATCAGGACAAATAGAAAAAGCTCAGGAAAAATTTGAAAAATTATTAAAGATAGATTATAACGACCAGCTAAGTAGATTTTATTTGGCTGTTTGTTATAAAGAAAAAAAAGATCTTACTAAAACGAAAGAATTAGTAGAAATAATAGCTAAGAGCGATGCAAATCCGGTAGTAGTATCAGAAGCAAAAAAGCTTTTAGTGGCAGAATAAGTAACAAATTGTTTAACATTAAATTTCAAGATTATGCCTTGCGGTAAAAAAAGAAAAAGACATAAGATGTCTACACACAAAAGAAAAAAACGCCTTAGAAAAAACAGACATAAGAAAAAATAATATTCTTTAATATTAAATAAAGTGTAGCTGCACGTTTTAAGCGTGCAGCTATACTTATTTGAAAGTTTATATTATTTAGTTTGTAATTCTAAAATCTTAATTTTTGTACATTGGCAAATGAATTATTCATCAGTTCTGAATCCAAAGGAGAAAGAATTGCACTTCTACAAGACAAAAAACTTGTAGAGTTTCATGAAGAAAATAAGGCCAATAACTTCACCGTAGGTGATGTTTTTTTAGGTACAGTTAAAAAAATTGCACCAGGCCTTAATGCGGCCTTCATAGAAGTAGGATACGAAAAAGATGCTTTTTTACATTATCTAGACCTAGGTCCTCAGATTAAATCGTTATTAAAGTATGTTAAAATGGCTCAGACTGGAGAAGTAAATTCTAAGTTGAGCGGTTTTAAACCTGAACCTGATATAGATAAATTAGGTAAAATACCACAAGTATTTGCCAAAAATCAACAGGTTCTTGTACAAGTAGTAAAAGAACCAATTTCTACAAAAGGTCCAAGACTATCTTGTGAAATTTCTATAGCAGGACGTTACATTGTTCTAGTACCTTTTTCTAACTCAGTAAGTATTTCTAAAAAGATTTCTGAGAAAGAAGAACGCCAAAGACTTGTAAGACTGATGAATTCAATAAAACCAGAAGGTTTTGGAATTATTGTTCGTACAGTTGCTCAAGGAAAAGATGTAAAAGAGCTAGATACAGATTTACGAGATCTGCTTAAGAAATGGGATGATGGTTGTAAAGCTCTAAAAACAGCCAGAACAGCCGATAAAATTATCGGTGAAATGGGCAGAGCAAACTCTATTTTACGTGATATGTTGAATGATAATTTCGACACCATCACAGTAGATTCAAAAGAAACTTACGAAGATATTAAAGTATATCTTAAACGAATAGCTCCTGATAAAGAGAAAATTCTTAAACTTTATACAGGAAAAGATAAGTTGTTTGAAATCAACGGAATAGAAAAACAAATACGTTCTTCTTTCGGGAGAACAGTGAGTATGCCTAATGGCGGCTATTTAATTATTGAACACACAGAGGCTTTACACGTAATTGATGTTAACTCTGGTAATAAATCAAATAGTGAGAATTCACAAGAAGAAACTGCTCTTAAAGTTAACCAAGAGGCTTGCAAAGAAGTTGCAAGACAGTTAAAATTAAGAGATTTAGGAGGTATTATTGTTATTGATTTCATTGATGTTAAAGACCCAGATAATAAAAACTTGGTTTATGCTACAATGAAAGAAGAGATGCTCGGTGATAGAGCTAAATATACAATATTACCACTTACCAAGTTTGGTTTAATGCAAATCACCAGACAGAGAGTAAGGCCTATTGTAAATGTTAACACTATGGAAACTTGCCCAACTTGTAATGGAACAGGTAACATAGCTGCTAGTATTAATATTATTGATCAAG
This sequence comes from Cytophagales bacterium, assembly GCA_046329305.1. Taxonomy (GTDB): domain Bacteria; phylum Bacteroidota; class Bacteroidia; order Cytophagales; family UBA9547; genus CAMFLX01. The sequence goes on along the minus strand of JAXLUW010000002.1, from coordinate 1,425,397 downwards.
TTGAACATACTTTAGAGTATTTACTTGAAAAACAAAAAGAAAAGAGTGTATCATTAGTTGTACATCCATTTGTATATTCTTATTATACCAAAGGATTCCCTTCTCCAAGAATGAAGTGGTTCTTTAAATATAAAAAGTGGATAAAACTAGTAAAAGATACAACACTTGGAGTTGTTGAGTATAAATTCTTAGATGTAAACAGTGAAGAAATTGATTTGCATAAATAAAAAAAGGGAGCGAATGCTCCCTTTTAATTTATAATTTCTAATAATGTACAAGCTTTCATTGCAGCATCTTGTTCTGCTTTCTTTTTAGAAAAGCCAAATCCAATACATATTTCTACTTCATCAACACTTACACTAGCTTCAAATTGTTTTTTAGTGTTAGCTTGTTCTTCGTTAATTATCTGGAATTTTAAGACTTTATTGTTTTTGTGAGCCCATTCTATAAGTTTACTTTTATAATTTTTTGTTGTACTTATAAGCTCATCTAAATCTATGTGTTGCTCTATAATTTTTTTTAATATAAAATTTTGAGCAGTTTTGAAACCTTTGTCCAGATATATTGCTGCTATAAGTGCCTCAAGAGCATCTCCATAAATTGAGCGAGCATTAGATTTGGAACCTTCAAATTTTACTAATGAACTGAGCCCCATTTCAATTGAAATTTGAGACAAAGATTCACCATTAACAATTCTAGAACGTAGCTCTGTTAAAAATCCCTCATCTTTGAAAGGATACTTTTTAAACAAATATTCAGCAACTACAACGCCCAATACAGAGTCTCCAAGAAACTCTAATCTTTCGTTATGTTCTCTTATTCCAATAGTAGAAGTTGTTTTAGCCGTAGAAGTGTGCTTTAATGCTAGATGATACACATCTAGAGAGTTAGGCTTAAAACCTAAAATAGAAATAAGGGTTCGCTTAAAAGCCAACGTTTTTGAGTCTGAACCAATAAAACGTGCGAGCTTTTTAAGCAAACCCTTACAATTAAATTTTCTTAAATATTATTGAAGCATTGTGTCCTCCAAAACCAAACGTATTACTAAGAGCAATATTAACATCTCTTTTTTGTGCAACATTTAGTGTTAGATTTAACTTAGAATCTATGTTCTCATCAGGAGTAACATGATTAATAGTAGGAGGGATAATACCATGCTGTATTGCTAAAACACAAGCTGCCGCTTCTATAGCACCTGCACCACCCAATAAGTGACCAGTCATAGATTTAGTAGAACTTATATTTAGTTTATAAGCATGTTCACCAAATACTTTTTGAATAGCTTTTAGCTCAGCAACATCTCCTAATGGTGTTGAAGTACCATGCACATTCACATAGTCAACATCTTCCGCTTTTATTCCAGCATCGCTTAAAGCATTAAGCATCACATTAGTTGCGCCTAGTCCTTCTGGATGTGGAGCTGTTAAATGGTAAGCATCAGCAGACATACCTCCACCAATTACTTCTGCGTAGATTTTTGCTCCTCTTGCTACTGCATGTTCGTACTCTTCTAGTACTAAACATGTCGCTCCTTCACCCATCACAAATCCATCTCTTTCTTTGTCAAATGGTCTAGATGCAGTTTCTGGAGTGTCATTTCTTTCAGATAAAGCTTTGCAAGCGTTAAATCCGCCAATACCAGCTTCTGTAATTGCACCTTCAGTACCGCCTGATACTATTATTTTAGCTTTTCCTAGTCTTATATAGTTGAAAGCATCAATGATTGCATTTGTTGATGAAGCACATGCTGAAACTGTTACGAAGTTTGGACCTCTGTATCCATATTTCATTGATATATGCCCAACACATATATCTACAATCATTTTAGGAATAAAGAAAGGATTAAATCTTGGCGTTCCTTCACCTTTTGCATATGAAGAAACTTCTTCTTCAAATACCTTGATTCCTCCAATACCCGAACCCCATATTACCCCAACTTGGTCAGGGTCAAATGAACCTGGTTCTGAAATTCCTGCGTCTTTTACTGCTTCACCAGCAGCTACCATAGAGTATACAGTAAAAGGATCCATTTTACGAACCTCTTTTCTGTCAATAAACTCTTCAGCATTGAAATTTTTAATTTCGCAGGCAAATTTTGTTTTAAACTTCTCTGTGTTGAATTTAGTAATAGGTCCTGCACCACTAACACCATTCTTCAAGCTTTCCCAAAATGCAGGAACGTTGTTACCGATAGGCGTCAATGCTCCAAGACCCGTTACAACTACTCTTTTTAAAGTCATATTTGATAAATAGTAGTAGAAGTATTACTTCACATTAGCTTCAAGGTAAGCAACTGCTTGACCTACTGTAGCAATGTTTTCAGCCTGATCATCAGGAATAGAAATGTTAAATTCTTTTTCGAATTCCATGATTAATTCTACTGTGTCTAGAGAGTCAGCACCTAAATCGTTGGTGAAACTTGCTTCTGATGTAACCTCAGACTCTTCAACTCCTAGTTTGTCAATGATGATTTGTTTTACTTTTGATGCGATTTCTGACATTCTCGTTTTAAGTTTTAAACTGTCTGCAAAGAAAATTAAATAGTTTAATTAATTCAAATATTATGCATTGATTTTTTTGCATTGATGAATTTAAAAAATGCTAATGTATTGTAATATAGAATATTATACTTCTTGTAGATTCAATAAAAAATCTAAAGTATTTACATCGTCTGCATAATCATTAAGATTTGGATATTGGCTTTGTCCAAATTTTACTATGTTTAGTTCTATTTGATTCTCACTTATTATACATTGAATATTGTTTTTTTGACTCCTTAATTTTTCGTGGAGGTCTTCCTTTGTTTTATAATATTCAAAATTAATACAACCAACAGGACTATAAAGTTCACTACTTTCTTTAATTATCAAATTATTTGTGTCGTATATCTTGACTTTGTTTAGTAAATAAACAGCTTTATTATAGTCATAATTATTCATGAATTTTGTACTCTCTAAAACATCTGTTTGTTTTTCAATACTTTTAAACAATATTTCTAAATTATATCTTTCTGGAATGTAAATTTTTCCAACGTTTCTGCATCCTAATCCAAAATATGTAAATATGTCTTTATTGAGTTCTTTTAATTCTTCTTCAGTTTCATTTCCAGAAATTATTGCAACAGACGTTCTGTTTTTTCTTATAATGTTTGGTTTTTTGCCAAAATAATGTTCAAAATATCTTGCTGAATTGTTAGAACCTGTAGCTATGGTAGCATCGGCGTTGTTAAGCCTTTCTGTAATTTGTATGCTTTCTTTGGTTTCTGGTTCAATACTGTTTAATATTTTTAGAATTTCTTTTGTTAGAAAAGTATCTTGATTGCTGAGTTTAATAAGTGCTTCGTGTCCGGAAACGTACACACATAATATATCATGTAAACTTACTAATGGAATATTACCAGCGGCTACAATACCTATTTTTTTCTTTTGTGATGTTGGATTAGTATTGTTTAACCATAAATTAATGTTGTTTTCTGTTAAACAGTTTGCCCAGTTTGTTAGAGCAATTTCAACATTTGATTTTGTAAACCAAGGATTTTCTAATTGTACGGCTCTAGCTAAGTAATCGATATCTGGCAACAATGAGGTTTTAATTTTATCGCCAAGTATCTTTAATGTATTAATTTTATGATTCATACAATTGAAAATTTGTTTGTTATTAATGAAAATACAAAATTATATAAGAAAGACCTTTGTAAATAGTTTTTCAAAGATTAATTTTACGGTCTTAAATAATTTTAGAAATGGCTATAAAGATTACAGATGAGTGTATCAACTGTGGGGCTTGCGAGCCGGAATGTCCGAATACTGCTATATATGAAGGTGGTGCAAAATGGACTTGGGCAGGTGGTACTACATTGAAACAAGTAGAACTAGAAGACGGAAGTGTAATGGATGCTAAAGAAGCACAAGAGCCTATGTCTGACGAAGTTTATTACATAGTTCCAAATAAATGTACAGAATGTACAGGTTTTCATGAAGAGCCACAGTGTGCTGCGGTGTGCCCAGTAGATTGTTGTGTGCCAGATCCAGATTATGTGGAGTCGGTAGAAGAATTGGAAGCTAAAAAAGATTGGTTACATGCATAGAAAAAAGGTGGTTTTTACCACCTTTTTTATTTATATCCACCATTTGTTTTACTTATACTTATAAATTTATTTATTTTAAAATAGTTAAAATTTAATACTTAAATTATATATTTGGGGACATTTTTTAATATTGAGTAATTTTAAAAAACATCATCGTTAAATGAAAACAGTAAGTTCTTACAATTTTGCGGGTAAAAGAGCCCTGGTACGTGTGGATTTCAACGTGCCCCTTAATGACAAATTTGAAATTACCGACGAAACTAGAATAAAAGCTACGATACCGACAATTTCTAAAATATTGAAAGATGGCGGTTCTTGTGTGTTAATGTCACATTTAGGTCGTCCTAAAAATGGTCCAGAAGAAAAGTCTTCTTTAAAGCATTTAGTAAAAAGACTTTCTGAAGTATTTAATACTAATGTGAAATTTGCTACTGACTGCGTAGGTGCAGATGCAGTAGAGCTTTCTTCAGGATTAAAAGCTGGTGAAATTTTACTTTTAGAAAATTTACGTTTTTACAAAGAAGAAGAGAAAGGTGACGAAGCTTTTGCTGAAAAACTTTCTAAACTTGGTGATGTTTACGTAAACGATGCGTTTGGTACTGCTCACAGAGCACATGCTTCTACTACTATTGTGGCTAAGTTTTTCACAGATAAAGTTTGTGGATTTGTGATGCAAGCAGAACTTGATAATGCTAAGAAAGTTCTTGAAAATGCAGAAAGACCTTTCACGGCTATCATGGGTGGTTCTAAAATATCAGATAAAATCTTGATTATTGAAAAATTACTAGATAAAGTAGATAATCTAATCATTGGTGGTGGTATGACCTACACTTTTGTGAAAGCAGAAGGTGGACAAATAGGTAAGTCTATCAATGAACCAGATAAAATGCAATTATCGCTTGATTTGTTAGCGAAAGCTAAAGAGAAAGGTGTTAATATTTATATGGCTCTTGATAACGTGGTTGCTGATGATTTTAGTGATAAAGCTAATAAGCAAACTGTAAAAAGAGGTACTATTCCTGATGGATGGGAAGGTTTAGATATAGGTCCTGAATCTAGAGAATTATTCACTGGAATCATTGAAAAATCTAAAACTATTCTTTGGAATGGTCCTATGGGTGTTTTTGAATTTCCATCATTTGCAGAAGGAACAAATGCAGTTGCTAAAGCGGTAGTAAAAGCTACTGAAGGTGGTGCGTTTTCTTTAATCGGTGGTGGTGATTCTGCTTCGGCTATCAACAACCTAGGGTTTGGTGAAAAAGTTTCTTATGTATCTACAGGTGGTGGTGCATTGTTAGAATATATGGAAGGTAAAGTATTGCCAGGTGTAGCTGCACTTGAAGCATAATTTATACTAGATATTATATGTACAAACAGAGGTTTAAGAAATTAAACCTCTGTTTTTTTATAGTATCTACGATATACCTGATAACCTTGATTAAAAATTTCTATAAAATTACCTGTTTCGGGTTTTTCTTCGTGTTTTTTATATCTTATTAGATTTTTTGTTTCTAAATAAAATTTTTCTGAAGGATAAAGTTCTCCTTTTATGAAATTAGCTAAGGTATAGCTATTGCCATGTCCCCAGTCTAAATCAATGGCGGTGAATATGTTATGAGGCTTGTAAGTGTTTTCAAAATAACTCATGAGCTTTGAAAGACCACCAGGAATCTGTATGCCTGTAAGTGTACAATGTCTGGCTAGACCGAAAGATTTTTCAATTGTTCCATCTTCTTTATAATATTTTCTGGGCCAAGTAAATGCAGCAAGTGCAACTAAAATGTTTTTATAATACAAGCCAACCCGGTATTTGCTAGAACAGCTGCCAAAAAGATGATGTTCGTTTAAGAATTTGCTCGCTTCAGATTCAGAAACTTTGCCACAAACGGTGTCTCTAGCAGCTATACTTTTCACGCCTTCTAGTTTGTACAAAATCCTATTTTTTACAATTTGTTTTTTGTGTGTCCAGCGATCTTGCCATATCCAAATGGCGTTACTAGATTCGGGAATATTTGGGTGTGTTTCTGTGGAAGTGTTCAGGCAGATGTCTGCGAAAAAAATATCTAATTTTATTTGAGGTAAATAAAATAGAGTAATTACAATATTGGATGAATAATTGATATGTTGTTTAGTTACAAAATCAATATTGTTTTCTAGAAGCCAAATTTTAAATGAATTCATAAAAAAGCCTTCCGTAAAGAAGGCTAGGTGTTTTATTCGTTATTGAAACTTATGGTGTCTATCAAGTACGAACCTCCATTTTGTTTGAGTAAAATGTAAGTTCTGAAACTTTGGCTTCCAGAAGAATACTTGTAAATGGCGTAGTGAAGTCCACCTTCTTTGTTGGTTCCTTGGTGTAACAACTGGAAACTCGAAATAGGATGTTGTTTCACAAAGTTTGATATCACTGTTTCAGCTTGATTTTTGGCATACATGCCTTCGTCGTCAAGAATCCTAACTTTTAAAGAATTATTAAAGTTAGTAGCTACACTTTTGATATCATTGTTTTCAAATTTGCTTTCAATGTTTTTAAAAACTTCTGATTGTGCAAATGTTACTTGCACCAAAATCGCAGTTAAAAATATAAATAAATGTCTCATTTTTCTTGAATTATATATTTATGAATATGCCAATATTGTGCCAATTTTGTTAGGGATGTTTGCTTACTCCATAAATAGATAAATATAACATTATGATAAAGTGTACTAAATACTTAAATAATGTTAAGGATTTAATTTTGTACTACAATAAAACGCAAAGTTATATGAAAAAAATGAGAAAGAAAATCGAAGCTATCATAGATTTTTATATTGCCTATACTTGGATGCGTTTTTATTTTCCCTCTAAGATTAAATAATAATTATGAAAGTTTTGTATGCCATTCAAGGGACAGGTAATGGTCACTTGAGTAGAGCAATGGATATCGTTCCTTTGTTGAAAGAACGTGTTGATGTGGATGTGTTGGTAAGTGGTATTCAAGGAGATTTGATTTTACCTTTTGACGTGAATTATAAATACCATGGCATGAGTTTTATTTTTGGCAAAAAGGGTGGAGTAGATTTACTAAACACATTTGCAAACATTAAGACCAAAAAAATCTATAAAGAAATTAAAGATTTAAATGTGGAGAAGTATGACTTGGTCATAAATGATTTTGAGCCAGTTTCTTCTTGGGCAGCTTATTACTCCAAGGTTAAATGTATTGGTTTGAGTCATCAGGCTGCGGTTATGCACAAAAAAGCTCCCAAACCAGATAAAACGGATATTTTTGGGCAAATGGTTCTCAAATATTATGCCCCTACAGATATTAATTTTGGATTTCATTTCGAGAAATACGATTCTAGTATTTTTACACCTGTTATTAGACAACAAGTAAGACAACAAGTTGTTGAAAATAAAGGTCATTATACTGTGTATTTGCCTTCTTATGATGAAGAAAATCTTATAAAACATCTATCTAGATTTGAAAGTATTAGGTTTGATGTGTTTTCTAAACACACAAAAAAAAGTTTTGAACATGAAAATCTAAAAATAAGACCTATTGATAATGAAAAATTTATAAAAAGTATGGCAACCAGTACAGGTGTGATATGTGGTGCTGGTTTTGAAACGCCCGCAGAAGCATTGTTCATGCAAAAGAAACTTCTAGTAGTACCCATGAAAAACCAATATGAACAACATTGTAATGCGGCTGCTCTTAAAAATATGGGAGTACCAGTTATCAAATCTTTGAAAAGAAAACATTACGATATTATAGAAGATTTCTTCTGTACAGATAAAATAGTGGAGGTAAATTATAACGATGAAACCTCTTCTATCTTAGATAAAGTACTTAATTCAGCTTCTAAAATCAAATAAATATCCTGATGATCGGTATAAAACAGTTAACTGATACAGAGTTGAAAAGCTTTGTATGGGGAGTTTCTTCTTCTGCGTATCAAACAGAAGGTGCATTTAACAGCGATGGTAAAGGGCTTTCTATTTGGGATGAATTTGTAAACAACAAATCTAAAAAAATACGAAATAGAGAAAATGCTAATGTAGCTTGTGATTTTTATAATTTGTATAACGGTGACTTACAAATTATGAAAGACCTCAACATCAGTAATTTTAGAACTAGTATTGGGTGGTCACGAATATTACCAGAAGGAACCGGTGTAGTTAATTATAAAGGTATTGATTTTTATAACCGACTTATTGATAAAAGTTTAGAGATGGGTATTACACCTTGGCTCACACTCTATCATTGGGATTTGCCCCTAGCACTTGAAAAAAAAGGAGGCTGGACTAACAGAGATGTACTTTCGTGGTTTGAGGAATACACCGCATTGTGTGCCAATGCTTTTGGCGATAGAGTGAAAAATTGGATGGTACTTAATGAACCAATGGTTTTTGTGGGCGCTGGGTATTTCTTAGGAGTGCATGCCCCTGGGCGTATGGGTATGGGGAATTTTTTGCCAGCCATTCACCATGCTACCTTGGCTATGGGAGTAGGAGGGAAGACCTTAAAATCTATCAATGCTGATTTTAACGTAGGAACTACGTTTTCATGTTCGTATGTAGAGCCTTATAGTTTTGATAAGAGAGATCAGCAAGCGGCACAGCGTGTAGATGCATTACTGAATAGATTGTTTATAGAACCTACTTTGGGCTTGGGGTATCCTGTAGATGTACTTAAGCCTTTGAGAAAAATTGAAAAATATTTTAAACCTAACGACGAAAACAACCTAAAGTTTGATTTTGATTTTATAGGTCTGCAAAATTACACTCGTGAAATTGTTAAACATTCATTTTTTACACCGTATTTGCAAGCCAAACTTGTGGTGCCTCAAAAAAGAAATGTGGAATATACACTGATGAACTGGGAGGTTTTCCCTGATAGTATTTACCATATTATTAAAAAATTTGATAAATATGAGCAAATCAAAGCTATTTATATTACAGAAAATGGAGCAGCTTTTGACGATCTCGTTCACGGTGCCGAAGAAGTGAATGATGAAAAGAGGCTTGGGTATTTGAAAGATCATATAACGGCTGTAATGAGAGCTAAGCAAGAAGGAGCCAATGTAAAGGGCTATTTTGTGTGGACGTTTACAGATAATTTTGAATGGGCCGAAGGCTACAAACCAAGATTTGGCTTAGTACACGTAGATTTTGATTCACAGAAAAGAATCGTTAAAAAATCGGGGTATTGGTATGCCGAACTTATCAATTCGTTCATGCAGCAATCTGTTTTTTAATTTTCATAGTACTAATTTCGTGTTTTACACAAAGCCTTTACGTTTCTATTTTTAAAGTAAAGGCTTTAAATTTTTAACTAGAATTTTTGTTTAGATTGGTTTATCTTTTTCTAATAGTTATAAATTTGTTATTTTAAAATAAATTGAACAAGATTTTATTTGTGAAATAGTAAAAGTCATTTAGGTTATAGATATTTGAAAGATATTTTATTTAATTTTTAAAATATTGATGAATCTATGTTTAATATTAATGAAAGGATTAGGAGGATTTGAACCCAAGAAATTCAAATAACATTAAGCCTATTAAAAAGTCAAGCTAATTAAAGACAATTATTATTTGTAACTTATTTACTCAAGTATTATGTGGATTTTTAAAAGTTACTTTCATATTATTTTGGTGTTTTTTTTGTTTTTTAACTTTTCTTGTCAAAAACAAAAAACTTTATTTGAGACAATTAAATATGAAGTATCAATCAAAGATGAGGATCATAATTGTTATTTATTATTACGTATTAATAATATTTTTAAAGAGCCTATAGAGGTTACTATAGATAAAAAATCTAAAAATCTTTTACCATCTATACTAATTGATAAATGTAATAGTTTAGTGATTTTAGACCAGTTCAGTGGTACGGTTTCTGATACTATACATGTTGGTTCATCTAAAGAATATGAAATCAATTTTAAAATAGATAGAATAAAGACTGTTTGTTTAGATTCATTAAAAATAGGTTTGAGTACAAATAAAGGTACTTTGTATGTAATTACTCCTGCAGTCCACTTAGTTAGTAGGGAGTCTTCAATAAACAAGATAAATTATTAGGCGGCTAATTTTTAAAAGATTTTTTATTTATCATAAATACTGTTAGTAAAAATTATACACTAATTTTTTATATATAAATTAATCAAATCTTAACTACTTACAAATTAGTCTTCGTAACAGACCACCGCAATGAGAATTAATCTTTGTTTTATTCATTTTAAACGATTATAATTACTTATTCTAAAATTCTACTTTTTATAGAATTTATTTTGGGCTAGATTATTTAACGATTTGGTAACTTGTTGTCAATATTGTGTTTAAATATGCTTAATACTTTTGTAGAAAGTTTGATTTATGAAAAATCATTATAAAACCATTGTGGTTTCTGATGTACATTTGGGTAGCGAAGGTTCTAAGGCAAAAGAACTAGTTAGGTTTTTGAAGAAAAACTCTTGTGATTTGCTTATACTAAATGGAGACATCATAGATGGTTGGCAACTTAAAAAATCTGGTACCTGGAAAAAGAAACATACACGTTTCTTTAAAATTATTCTTCAAATGATAGAGAATGATAAAACTCAAGTAATATATACGAGAGGGAATCATGACGATTTTTTGGATCAAATTCTTCCTTTCGAGATAGGCAATTTTAAAATTGTGAAAGAATTTTATTATGAGTCTTTTGGAAAGAAATATTATGTGGTGCATGGTGATGTGTTTGATAGCATTACTTCACACATGAAGTGGCTATCTCATTTGGGAGATGTGGGCTACACCTTATTACTTTGGATAAATAAAAAATACAATAACTACAGAATGTCTCGTGGGTTGCCGTATTATTCTTTATCTAAAATTGTAAAACAGAAAGTGAAATCCGCCGTGAGTTTTATTTCTGAATTTGAAACGCAGCTTTCTGCAATTGCTAAAGAAAAAGAGTGTTTTGGAGTTATTTGTGGTCATATCCATACTCCTGAAATCAAAATGATAGGAGAAACGCTCTATCTTAATTCGGGTGATTGGGTAGAAAGCTTGAGTGCACTGGTAGAAACTACTGATGGCGAGTGGAAACTACTTAATTATTCAGACATGGAAGCAGAAGAAACAGATAAAGAAGATAAGTCAGATAAAAAATCTAAACAAAAAAGCGAAAATTCACAAGAAGAACTTAGAGATTTGGCAGTTGTTGCTTAAAATTAAATAAGAGAATCTTCTTCTTTGTCAATATGTTCTGTAAAAGATTTTGGGAAACTCAAGTGTACTGAAAACAGATTTTCAAATATTGTACAGTTGATTTCTATTTTATATAAATCGCATATTTTTTTAACTATAGATAATCCTATACCCGAAGAATTGATATCGCCAGAGGTTACAAATCTGTTAAACAGAGCCTCTGGATTTATTTTGTCTGGATTTATTAAATTTAATATTTCTAGTGTTTGGTTTCGGGTACGTACCACAATCTCAGAATTAGATACAGCATATTTGAAAGCATTGTTTATCAGGTTGTTAATAAGTATTTCTAGCAGAAGTTCGTTAATTTTAATTTGTACCGCTTCTGGCTGATGAATAATTACTTTGATATTTTTATCTTCAAATAATTCTGCGTTTGCGATGCTAAGTTTACTAACATAATTGTTAATGTTGAGCAGTTGGACATCGGTAAAGTGTTGATTTTCTATTTTAAACAGAAAAGTAAGGTTTTTATTTAGATTGGTAAGTCGTTTTACAGAATCATAAATTTTCTCTATGTGCTTCATTTCTTTTTCAGTGAGATTTTCTGACTGTATCAAAAAATCTAGCTGATTGTTAATGATAGCAAGAGGTGTTTTGAACTCATGCGAGCTGTTTTCTATAAATTCTTTTTGAATTTTATAGTCTTTATGCACACGTTCCGTTAGATTGGATGCTATTTCATTAAGTTCTTTAAATTCATAAATATTGGTTCGTATCTCAGGGTTGTAATCTCCTTTTTGGATGTCATAAATTTTTAATAAAGATAGTATTTGATAAAATGGTGTAAATGTTTTCTTGAAAAAAAATGAATTGATCAAATAAAAACAAATCACAAACGCAAGAAAGTTTAATATGAAATATGGGAAAACAGTAAAGATATTATTCAGATGAGGGTCCAAATGGAGCTTTAGTGTAACTTTGAAAGTTTGGTTATCATTATGGAAATATGATATAATCTCTCTAAAACTAACCTTGTTTTTGCTGTGTTTATCTAGAAGTACAACCGTTTTAAATTTATCTTTAGGAAGGTATTTTAGCGGGCCTACAGCTTCAAAATCAACAAGTTCTCCGTGTTTTTGAGAGTAAAGGCCTTGTTTAAATTCCTCTACTAACTCATTTTTTTCTTCGGCAAGGCTAAAATCTATATTTTTTAACACCACTATCTTGAAGCCAAAATATGAGGTTATCAAACTGGCTACAAAAACAATAATAGTTAAATAAATATAGATTCTATTATATTGCCTATTAAGACGCATTATTCAGAAAACTTATAACCCACACTGTAAATAGATTTGATATAGTCTCCACAACCCATGCTGGTCATTTTTTTGCGAAGATTTTTGATGTGCGTGTAAAGAAAATCAACAGAATCTAATCTTTCTATAAAATCGCCCCAAACGTGTTCCGCTATAGAATTTTTAGAAATTACTTTGTTTTTGTTGGTGATTAAAAACAGTAATATATCAAATTCTTTTCCTGTGATTTGTGCGTCTTGGTTAAAAATAAACACTTGTCGAGCGTCTACATCTATTTTTATTTCTTTAAACTCAATAATATTTCCACCAGCAAAACTTCTACGTCTGATGATAGATTTTATTCTAGCCATGAGTTCCTCAAAATGAAAAGGTTTGGGAAGGTAGTCGTCAGCACCTAGATCTAAACCTTTTATTTTGTCGTTCAATGAGTCTTTGGCAGACAAAATAAGTACTCCTGTTTTAGGATGATTAGCTTTTATTTTCATTAAAACGTCTAGTCCAGAGCCATCGGGCAGCATAAGGTCTAGCACTACACAGTCATATTCAAAAACAGCAAGTTTGTCGTCAGCTTCTTTGACTGACGACACACTTTCTACCAAATATCCGCTACCAGATAAGTACTGTACTATAGATTTTCTAATTTCTTTTTCGTCTTCTACTATGAGTAATTTCATACGTTACTTTTTACGTGGTCTTACCGTGAGCGTATCGGAGAAGCTACTAGCCGCATAAAAGTATCCAATGGCTCCATTGGTTATGTTAGACTTTACGTTTGCTCCTGGTGCAGAAAAGTAAGAACCATCATTATTTGCTTGTAAAGATAATGCAGATAAAAATGAATAAGTATCAAAATCTACAGAAAAAATATCAGAGCGTGCTTTATCTCCCAACTTGAAAGTATACTGGCATTGAAAAGGTGTGACTTTTCCTCCTTCAAATACTAAATCGTCAAAAGTAACTAAATAATAATTGTCTCTAAGTTTATATTGTAAAGTATCATTTCTTGAAAAATCCAAATAATAATAGTTAGTTTTTGAAGGATTATCTACTAGAAATAACCATATTTTATAACCACTTGTATCATTTCCAAATGAATTTTCTTTATCTTTTTTCATTACAGAATCTCCAACTATAGGATTTTGATTTTGTTCATTAAAAAATGGCTCAGCAGTAGAATTGGCCTCATAAATAGTCCCATTGTATTCTACAGTGAGTTTATAAGGGGTATTTAGTTTGATGCCGTTGTATGTAGGAGGTGGTAAATACACTCCTTTTTTTGAATATGTAAACTGCCATTGTTCACCTCCTTGTTCAGTAATTTTCACAATTGCATTTGCAATATAGATGGAGTCTTGTGGCTTAGAGTAACTCACGCTATAGTTTACTGTTACTTTATCTAGTGTTAGAGGGTTGTCGTCTATTCTCCCATAAATGCTCACTTTTGGGTTTACATCTTTTATTTTTACATCTATAGTTTCTGTGCAAGATTGTAAAAGGAACACTGATAAAATTGTAGAAATTAAATATTTAAAATTTTTCATTTGTTCAGATTTTAAAAGTTAATACCATAAGAAATAGAAGGAATAACAGAGAATAACCAAGTTTTTTTAACTTCTCGTTGGTCTTGAATAATGTTGCCATTAGCATCTGTTTTGTCTTCTACAGTTATAAAAAACGCATTGTGTCTGTTGTATAAATTGTATAACGATACGTTGAATACCTTTTCAATTTTCGAGCTTTCAGATTTCTTCCACTTTTTAGTAAAAGAAACATCAAGTCTGTGAAATGCAGGCATCAAATAACCATTTCTTTCTGTGTATAGTGGTAGTTTGTAGCCATCAATAAAAGAATACCCAACAGGTAGCGTATAGGGGCGTCCTGATGCCAATACCCAAGCTGTTCCCATAGTCCATTTTCTGCCTAGTTCATAGTTAAAAACTACGTTTGCGTTGTGTCTACGGTCATAATCTGCTCTAAATTCTCTGCCATCATTTACATCTTCTACTATTCTAGTAGCTTTAGCTAAGGTATAACTAATCCATCCAGTTAGTTTTCCTTTGTTTTTCTTAAAAAACAGTTCAACCCCATAACTTTTGCCATTCCCTTGTCTTACTTGTGTTTCAATGGTTGGGTTTAAGAATGTTTGAGCATTGTCTTTGAAATCGGTAACATCGTACAGTTTTTTGTAATATAGCTCCATAGACGTTTCAAACATATTGTCTTTAAAGTTCTTAAATATACCTGCTGCTATTTGGTTGGCATATTGTGGTCTTAAATATTTACCAGACGGTATGTACATAGCTGTTGGGAGTGGCACAGTAGAGTTTGATATCAAATGCAGATACTGCACGTTTCTAGACATAGAGCCTTTGATAGACGTACTTTCGTTTATTTTATATCTCACACCCATACGAGGTTCTATACCCCAATAAGTTTGAATATTTTGTAGATTTCCATAATTTATGGTATCAATTACAGTTTCAGTTTTTACATTATTATTTGCATATTTATTTATAGAAGAACTTCCTAATTGTTGAAAACTTGATACTCTGATACCATATTGAATAAACCAACGTGCATTTAGTTTGTAGTCGGCATTAAGATATACTGCTTCTTCAGCAGCTTTTAAATGAGCAAGCTCAATGTCTTTGAATGCAGCACCTTGAGTACCACCAAATTTAACAGTTCCTGGTGCAAAAGTTCTGTAGTTTGCCTGAAAACCAGTGTTAAGCTCAATTTTGTTACTAGCAAAAATATTGAAATCTTGTTTGAATCCGAATTCTTTAAGGTTCGAAGTCCAGTCAAAAGTAAGTCCAGATAGATTGAATCCTAAGCCGTAATTAAAATTACTGAAAACTAAGGTAGTATTAGAAAACACTTTACTGTTAAAAATATGATTCCATCTAAATGTACCCGTACTGTTTCCCCATTTGATACCAAAAGCTTTAAGTCCTAGTTCATCTTTACCAAAATATCCTGCTAAAAAGATTCTATTTTTGTCATTTATTTTATAGTTGATTTTAGCATTCATATCGTAAAAATATAGAACTACATTTTTAAAATCAGGTACAGGTCTTATCATGACATCGGCCCAGCTTCTTCTTGCTGAAATGATGAAGCTACTTTTGTCTTTTTTTATAGGACCTTCCAGCATGAGTTTGCCACTGATAAGTCCCAAGCTGGCACTTCCAGAATATTTGTTCATGTTTCCGTCTTTAGTTCTTATGTCTAGTAAAGACGACAACCTTCCGCCATATTGAGCGGGGATGTTTCCTTTGTAGAGTTCGGCGTTTTTAATTACATCTGAGTTGAAAATGGAAAAAAATCCTAAGACGTGTGAGGCGTTGTACACGGGTGCTTCATCCATTAATATTAAGTTTTGGTCAGCACCACCACCACGCACAAAAAATCCAGTGCTACCTTCTCCGGCTGTTTGCACTCCAGGTAGAGTTTGTACGTTTTTTAAAATATCTACTTCACCAAAAAGTGCAGGCAAGGTTTTAATCTGAGCTATGTCCAAAGTGTTGGTACTCATCTTAACATTGTCTACGTTGTCGTCTGGTCTTTGGCTAGATATTACTACATCTTTTAGTTTTACTACTTCTTTTTCTTCATTTAAGAAGATGTTAAAAGTTTCATTTTTGGTAATATTCAAGGTGATATTTTTTGTTAAATATCCTGAGTAAACAATAGTAATTTTCTGCTCACCAGCAGGTACTTCTAGGGAATAAAACCCGTAGTCGTTTGATTCTACCGCCGAGTTTGATGCTTTATTGATAATTAATACTCCAATTAAATCTTCCCCTGAAAGTGAATCTTTTACAGTTCCACTAATACTAAATTTACTTTGTGCATAAAAATTTAAATAACTTAGCAGGATTAGTAACAAAAAAGTACTTTTTTTCATAAAATGATCAATGTTTTTTTCAAAAATAATTGTCATATAGTATGTATTCATACTATATTTAGGTAAAGTAACGAAAAAAGTCGGTTAAATACGCCAAATTTGTTTAGTTTTTAGGTAAAAAAGTAAAACAAGATATTTTTAAATGAGCACAACTTCTAAAATAAATTTTGATGCAGATAAACTAAAGCAAGCTTTTGAAAGCCTCAACACAGAACAAAAGCTAGCTGTTGCACAGATTGACGGTCCCGTAATGGTAATTGCGGGGCCAGGAACGGGTAAAACACAAATTCTTTCGTTAAGAATAGCCAATATTTTGCTTACAACAGATGTGTTGCCAGAAAATATCTTATGCTTAACCTACACAGATGCTGGTGTGGTAGCTATGCGAAGTAGATTGTCGGCTTTCATAGGAACTGATGCGTACAGGGTGCAGATACATACGTATCATAGTTTTTGTAATTCCATCATTCAAGACAATAGACCTTATTTTGCCAATACCAAAAGTCTGGATCACATTTCGGATCTGGAAGTGGTGGAGATTATTGAGGATATTGTAAATGAAATGTCTAACGACAACCCACTTAAAACTTTTAAAGATAATTTTAATACTACATACACTTCTCTGAAATCATTTTTCTCAACGGTTAAGAAAGAACAATGGTCGGCAGAGTATCTTTTGAAACAATCAGAAGATTACCTTGAAGCCATGAAATACGATGATTCCATGTTTTACAAACGAAAATCTGGAAAGTACAATGCGGGAGATTTTAAAGAAAATGATTATAAAAAACTGGTAGACAGTCATCATAAATTTAAGGCAGCTATACAAGCATTTGAAAATTACAATGCAAAAATGTCACAAAAAGGTAAATACGATTTTGACGACATGATTAATTTTGTAATTCATGAGCTGGAAAGAAATGCAGATTTGTTAGCTGATTATCAAGAAAAATTACAATATATTTTAGTAGATGAATTTCAAGATTCTAATGGTTCACAAATAAAACTTTTGAATATTTTATTGTCGTATTGGGATGCTCCCAACGTGTTTGTGGTGGGAGATGAGGATCAGGCTATTTATAGATTTCAAGGTGCAGATATTAGTAACATCAGCAATTTTATACAAAAATATCAAGATCAAAATCTTAAAATTATTTCTCTCAAAACCAATTATAGATCTGTACAGCCTATTCTTGATGCTTCTTACGCACTTATCAAAAACAACAAAGAACGACTGGCACATTTGTATAAAAACTCAGAACTCTATCATGAAGATTTTGAAAAACAGCTATTGGCATTCAAGGGCAAGGGGGCCGAACATGCTATTGAGTTTTTGAAGTTTCAAAATACTGCAACTCAAGATTTGGGAGTGGTGAATCAGATAGAAGAATTACTCCAAAAGGGTGTAGCTCATGAGGATATAGCGGTATTGTATGGTAAAAACAAAGAAGCAGAAAACTTACTCAAATGGTTTAACGAAAAGCAAATACCTTTTGATGTTAGATATGGAGTGAACGTTTTGGAGCACAAACTTGTGAATCAGCTTGTGGATGTGCTTACATACATTTATTATGAAACTTACAAAATAGATTATGCTGCCGATGTGTTATTTAGAATTTTGCATCATGATTATTTGCAAACAGAGGTAGTAGACATAGCAAATATTTCGAGATTTATAAAAGACCATAAAGAAGAAAAATGGAGAGAGGTAATTGGTAATTCGGCTAAACTTCTAAGGTTAGGCTTGTATAATTCATCTGCAATAACGTCTGCATCAGATACCTTAAATTCTTTGTTAAAAATGAGTTTTAACATAAATATAGAGGAACTCCTAGAAGAAGTGTTGCTGAGAATGGGAATTTATAAGTACATTTTTAGAGAGGAAAACCAAAAATACAAACATGAAGACTTACAGGTGATTGCCACCTTTTTTGGGTTTGTAAAGGCTGAAACTATAAAAGAGAAAGGCAACAAACTCAAGGGTTTGCTAGAGATGATCAGTAGTATGAAAGAGTATAATATTTCGCTCAATTGCGAAAGAATTATAGCTAACGATAAAGGTATACAACTGCGTACGGCTCACAGTTCCAAAGGCTTAGAATATAAATATGTTTTTATCTTAAATGCCACCCAAGAGTATTGGGAGAAAAAAAGAGGCAATACAATGAATCAGATTTCTTTGCCCAACAATATGGTGGTAGAGAACAACCTTGCAGAAGAACAAAGAAGATTGTTTTATGTGGCCATGACTCGTGCAGAGTCTAAATTGTTTATCTGTATTCCTTTGTGTAAACTCACGGGCAAAAGTCAGATTATTTCTGAATATGTGGTAAGTATAGAACCCAACATTTCTCAAGATAGAGATTTCCCTGTACGTAATGTTTCTCTTGAGCTTGCCAGTAAATATGTAGCAACTACTCTTAAAAAGCTGCAGATAACAGATGAACTTATTGATCAAAAAATATTAAATGAAGCATTGCGAACATTTACAATGAGTGCATCGTCTCTCAATAAATATTTGACATGCAAGCTGGCATTTTATTTTGAACAAATCCTTAAAGTGCCAACCGCAAGAAGCAGTGCTTTGGCTTTTGGGTCTATGGTACACAATGTGCTTGAAGAGATTTTCAAATACATCAATACACACAAAAAAGTACCTACTTGGGAAACCGTAAAAGAATTTTATGAAATACAGGCAGAAAAATTCAGATACTCGTTTCATGAGCGTCAGTATGAAAAACGAAAGCAACAAGGCTACAAAGTCATTGAAGAGTATTACAAACATTATTCAAATACCTGGGATGTGCATAAATTCTACCAAACAGAGAAAGCGTTAGCGGGTAATTTTGAAAAAATACCACTATTTGGTAAACTAGATAACATCATCATTAACGACAATAGAGCCGTAGTGGTAGATTATAAAACTGGTAATCCGGATAATTCAAAAATCAAAACATTGCCACCAAATGAAAAAAATCCGCAAGGTGGTGATATCTGGCGACAAGTTATATTTTACCAAATATTGTTGATAGTGAGCAAATATAAGTTTGATATGGAATATGGATTGGTAGACTTTTTAGAAAAATCTAAAAAGGAGGATCAGTTCCTTAAATTTCAGATTAATCCAGACATACACAGTATAGAAATAGTAAAAGGACAGATAAGAACAGCTTGGGAAGGTATCAAAGCACATGATTTTGAAGGTTGCGGTGAAGAAAAATGTGTCTGGTGTCAATTCGTAAAAGGTAATTACAAAAAAATTAGATACGTAGAATCGGAAGATTCTTTAGTAACTGAAGAAGAATCATAAACAGAATGGAACTTTTTGGTATGATATACCGATTGTTTCAGGAGCAATCCATAAATATCTAATATGACCAGATTCATGACAAAAATTATAGGTTTAGTATTGAAAAAAAACAATACACAATCTAAGTATACCTATGCCAAAAAATACAGATATCTGAAAATTAATACTAAACGTTTTTTTAAAGATGTTTTTTTGATTTCATTAGGAGTTGTATCAGCGGCATTTGGGTTTAAAGGTTTTCTTTTGACCAATCATTTTATTGATGGAGGCGTTACGGGTATTTCTTTGTTATTAAAAAATTTCGTTCAAATACCATTTTATTACTTATTATTTATCATCAATATTCCTTTTGTGATTTTAGGTTACAATATGATGGGGCGATATTTCGCCTTAAAAACCATTTTAGCTATTGGCTTATTATCAGCAGTTTTGGCCTTAGCGCATTTTCCTGATATTACAAAAGATAACGTACTTGTTGCTGTTTTTGGAGGTTTTTTTCTAGGTGCGGGTATAGGTTTGGCCATTCGTGGAGGAGCCGTGATAGACGGTACAGAAATACTGGCTATATACATCAGTAAAAAATTTGGTGCTTCTATTGGAGATATTATTATAGGTATTAATCTTGTAATATTTTCTGTTGCAGCATATTCGCTAGGCATAGAGATAGCCTTATATTCATTAATAACTTATATTTCCGCTTCCAAGACTTTAGATTTTTTAGTTGAAGGTATAGAAGAATACATCGGAGTTACTATAGTAACGGCTCATTTCAAAGAAGTAAGAGCTATGATTATAAGTAAATTAGGTAGAGGAGTAACCATTTACGAAGGCAAACGTGGTTATGGAAAATATGAAGACACACGTTCTGTAGAGGTGGTGTACACCGTAATTACGAGATTAGAACTTCATAAATTGAAAAATGAATTAGAAAAAATAGCTCCTAATGCTTTTGTTGTAATCAATAGTGTGAAAGAAGCCAAAGGAGGATTGATCAAAAAACGACCCTTACAGCATTAAAATTCACTTTTATTTTTATTGAATACTAAATCTGTTTTTTAAAAATGCGATTTTGTTGTTGGTTTCTGCAAATTCTTTTTCAGGAATAGAATCTTCTGTAATACCTGCACCTGCAAAAAAGCTCACCATCTTGTTTTTGATATGCAAACATCTAATGTTTACATAAATGTTTGTTTTTTGGTCTATATTCACACTACCCAGATATCCGCAAAAATATCCTCTTTCAAAATTCTCATGATTTTTTATGAACTGTTTTGCAAATTCTAAGGGCATACCACATATAGCAGAGGTGGGGTGAAGTAGCTCCAGCATGGTACTGGTCAGATTTGGAAAATTGACCTCTACAGTATTTACAAAAAATTCTGTTTTGAGATGGAGTAAATTACCTGCTTGTACAGTTTTAGGGCCTATATCGTCATACTCTCGAAGTCTAATTTTTTTAAAACACTCTATAATATATCTGCTTACGAGAGCTTGTTCTTCTATTTCTTTGTGTGTCCAAGTGGCTGCGTTGATGTCTGAAATATTTTCTGCCTTTTGTGTGCCCGCCAGAGCTATTGTTTTGAAAATATGATTTTCTTCGGATACCAATATTTCTGGGCTGGCACCAATTTGTATCTCATGTTCTGGGGTATAAACTAAATTACAAAATCCCTTAGTAGAACTACATAAATTTTCAAAAAGAGCTACTTCGTCGCAAGAAATCAATTCATAATCTTGTTTCTGAGCCAATACAACTTTTTTGAGTAAATTGTTTTTTAATAGGGGCAAGGCCACAGAAACCAAATCTGAATAAGTAGAATTGTTTACTTTGGAAATTGGTTTTATTTTGAATTCTTCTGTCTTAGAAGGAACAAGTTCTAAATTAATTTTAAAATTAGTTTCTTGATCTGTTCCCTCACTATTTAAGTAATATTCCTTAGCAAACCACAAAGTTTTGTGAGTTTCACTTGTTTCAAAAGGTACAAAACAAAAACCTTCGAGTTTCTGACTTATAAAATTTGTTTCAAATTTTGAGGGTTTTTTACAAACAATTACATGAATGGTGTCTTCATGAGGAGACTTCCAAGCAGCTAAGCTGTAACATTCAGCTTTTGCAAGGTTCAAAAGTCCCCTGAGTTTTTTATAAAAGATATCTTTTGTTTCTATTTTTTTAATCAATTTTTAGGAATTACTGCCAATGTCAATCTACTCACACATACTAATTTGTTGTCATCGTTTGAGATTTTAATATCCCAAACATGAGTTTTAGAACCTAAATGCAATGGTGTTGCCACAGCGTATACGTATCCGTCACTTGCGGGTCTTAAATGATTTGCATTAATTTCTAAACCCACACACATTTTTCCCGAATCATTTACAAGTAAATTTCCGGCAATACTACCCACTGTTTCTGCCAATGCAACAGATGCTCCTCCATGTAAGATTCCGTAAGGTTGTTTTGTTTTATGGTTAACTGGCATTTTTGCTGTTAAACTATTGCTAGTAATTTCTGTAAACTCTATTTCTAAAGTTTCTGCCATGTTCCCTAAACAGAGATTGTTAAGGTTTTTTAATGATATATTGTCGTTAAACATCTTAAGTTTTATTGTTTATTTTTGATTGTAATATAAATCTCAAATGTAATTGAATAAATTGTATATTTGCCAAAATTATAAAGACAATGAGAAAAAATATTTTCAAATTTAGTTTAATTACTATTTCAATTTTATTGGGTTTTTCTTGTAAAAAATCTGCAAAAAGTCCTTGTGGAATTACAGATATTACCTTGTTTAGCTTAGATAAAGACCGTACTTTAGGTCTACAAGTAGATTCCTCTATCAAAGCTACACCAGCCGAATATACAATTTTAGACTCTGCAAAATATCCATTGGTATATCAGGAGTTAAACACTATTAAAAATAATTTCTTAAACAGTGGCAAAGTAGATCATTCAACAGATTTTGCTTGGAAACTGAGAGTTTTGAAAGATGACTCTACACTCAATGCTTTCTGTACACCAGGAGGTTACATTTATGTTTATTCTGCTTTAATCAAATATTTACCTACTTTAGATGCCCTTGCTGGAGTTATGGGGCACGAAATGGCTCACGCTGCTTTGAGACATTCTACCAAAACTATGACTCAACAATATGGTTTAACTATGTTGTTAAGTATTGTTGGTGGTGATAAAAGTAAACTTGCTCAAATAGTTGTTGGGTTGAAACAGCTTAAATACAGCAGATGCCACGAGTCTGAAGCAGATTCATATTCAGTAGAATATTTAGCAAATGCTAAAACTACTTCTGGAGCATCAGTAGGTTACCAATGCGATGCTACAGCTCGTTTTTTTGAAAAAATAGAAGCTGCAGGTGGTAGCCGTACCCCTGAGTTTTTGAGTACCCACCCAAGCCCAGATAACAGAGTAGCTGCTATTAAAGAAAAGGCTGCATCTATTGGGTGCAATACAAGTACTCCTTATGATGCCAGTGGCTCAAGAATACAAGCAATAGTAAATAGTTTAAAATAAATAATTAATGAGACAATCCGATATAAATCTCAAAGTTTTATTAGATGTAAACAATATTCCTGACAGTATCACTTGGGAAGCTACAGATAAGCCAACCGACACTACTTCAGACTGTAAAGCTATATCTTTAAATATATGGGACAAAACTGGTAAAGGTACTATGCGTATAGACCTTTGGACTAAAGAAATGCCTGTAAATGAAATGAAGAGATTTTGTATTGAAATAATTGCTGGTCTTGGAGATACACTAGGAAGAGCAACTAACGATGCATATATGGCTAACGAAATAGACGAACTTTGTGCTAAATTAGTGCAACATATGCGTGAAGAAGAAAATAAACCAAAGGCATAAAAAAAGGGCAAATTGCCCTTTTTTTATGCCTTTACTAATTGAATATTTATATCCAAAGCTATACTTTCACCTACCAAAACACCACCAGTTTCCAAGGTTGCATTCCATGTTAAACCAAATTCGGTTCTGTTAATTTTACCAGTTACCTCAAATCCCGCTTTCGTGTTTCCCCAAGGATCTTTGCTCACGCCTCCATATTCAACATTTAACTCTACTGTTTTTGTGACATCTTTTATAGTAAGCTCACCAGTAAGAGAATAATCTTCCTTAGATTTTTTCTTTAAAATTCCATTCTTAAATGAAAGCGATGGGTATTTTTCTGCATCAAAAAAATCACCAGATTTTAAGTGATTGTCTCTGTCGTTTTGATTTGTAGAGATACTGTTTGCTTTTATACTGAAATCAACTTTAGCATTATCAAAATCTTCTGATTCTGCTTCCAAAGCACCTTCAAATTCCTTAAAAGTTCCTGTAACTGTTGATATTACTAAGTGTTTTACTTTAAATTGTACTTCTGAGTGAGAAGCGTCTACTAACCATTTCATAATCATTTTTATTTATAATGTTAAAACATATATGTTATAACGTATAAATAGATTTAAAGTTCATTTATTCCTAAAAAACTTTGAATTATTTAAAATTACATTAAGATTGTATGAGGTTTAACTTTTTATTTAAAAATTTTAGAGTTTTTACTCTTACTTTAATTTTTGCAAGCATCGCATAGTAATCATTAAATTGATATTTTTAATACTCAAATAGTTAGATGTGTTTATAATAAGAAATATATATTACATTTAAATCAGCTAATTGGATATAGTAATAATTTTTTTCTTAGATTTGTCATTTATACTTTGAAGTGGTTATTGGATTATGAAAAAGATCTTTTTAGGGATAATTTTATTTTTTATAAATTTTATTCATTTACAAGCACAGTTTGTTGCATCTGATTTAAGTTATACTTGTTTAGGTTCAGGTAAATACACTGTAAAATTAGAATTATATACCGAATGTGGTACAGATGGTTCTTGGGTATCTGGGGTACAAATTCCACTTTATGTGAAGTCGGCCAAATTAAATGTGGACATACCCGATTTATTCTTTGATAAACCCACAGTTGTTAATGAAATCATCAATCTTTATTGTAAAGTACGTGGTAACAACTGTTACTCTAAAGATTCTAAAAACAGAGGATTACGCAAATATGTCTATTATAAAACAATAGATTTAAGTACGTATAGTTCAACAGACGATTGGGATATCATATTTTTGTTAGATTTTCAAGACAAAGTATTTAGTCATTTGGTGGCTCCAGATACTTATCCGCACGTTTCTTCAACTAATATAAATACGACATTGTCTTCATGTAACAATTCTCCAGTTTTTAGAGATCCTCCGATTCTGAAGTCTTGTCTAAATAAAAAAGATACACTTGATTTGACAACCGTAGATTCTGATGGCGACAAATTGGTGTATACCTTGGTTTCTCCTATTACAAAAATTAACAAACAGATAGTAAATGTTACTTATGCTTCGGGTTATTCTTTTGAAAAACCGCTGAATGTATCTGAAAATTTGAAAATTGTTAATGGCGGTGTAGTCATAACTGGTACTAAGACAGATGATGTGGGAGCTGTGGATGTGTTAATAGACGAGTACAGAAATAATGTTAAAATAGCAACCACAAGAAGAAATCTACAACTTAATATATTAGATTGTAACAACAATGCTCCAACCATTTCTGATTTTGTAAATGTTACTTCAGGTAATAAAAAACAGATTGTTGTCTGCTCTGGAGATACTCTAAAACAAAGCAAAACTTTAATTAAAATTGCAGAAAAAGACACTTTAGACAGATTAAGCGATGTCAGAATTTTAGTTTCCGATTCAAGGTTTCAGAATTATTTTCAGGTTGTGTATGGTACAGATCAGAAAACAGCTGAAGTGTATGTACCTAATTTAGTTGTATTTACAACTCCTGTAGATTTGAATATTAAAGTTGAAATAAAAGCTACCGATAGTGGATGTCCTACAGATTTGAGTTTTACCAAAACCTTTAATATTTTAGTTAAAGCAAGACCCATATTTGATTTTAGATATGACGAGGCATTCATTAGTTGTAGTCCCAAAACGGTGTTAAAGCCTTCGAATCAGAAAGATTTGATTTTGAATGATACCATTAAGCCTAAAAACTTATCAGGTAAGGCTCCTTTTACTTATAAATGGGAAGTTTGGCATATAGACAATAACAAACATGTTAGAGATTCGGTAGCTAAATATAAAACCTATAAGGAAGATTCTTTACTAGTGAAGTTTGAAAGAGGAGTAACTGTAACTATTTCAGATTCTAATGGTTGCAAAACGGCAGATTCTATTTATATCAAACAAAGATTTAAGCTTGATTATTCTGTTTCAGGCAGATGTTTGAGTAATGATTCAACAGTTTTTACAGATTTGAGCTATTCAGAAGATACCGAAAGCCCAATAACTAAAAGAACATGGTATTTTGGAGCAAAAGGTCTTGCAACGTATTACGATACCAAATATAAAGATTCGGTAGTAAGTAGTTCAGTTACAGATAATGTAATTAAAAGGAAATATTGTGAAGTTGGAAGATACCCTGTGAGACTTGTTCTCGAAACCGCAAAAGGGTGTAGAGATACCGCAGACACTTATTTTTCAATTAACAATAATCCTGTTCCTGATTTTGACTTATTAACTACTTGTAGAAATGAGTTTGATATTATTGGCACATCTGTATTTAATTACCCTACAGAGTATTACAGACTTGATACATTATTTAAAAAGAAAATTAAATTACTACCTGATTATTCCACACCAAATTTTTACAAACATTTTACGGGAGATTGGTATGTAAATACTAGTGTAGATTATTATGTTTCTAAGGTGTTTTCTGGAATATATTCAAAAGACACAGTTAAGCTTAAAACTAAAGCGGTTATTCAAGTTTTGTGTGATTCTATAAAGGTTTCTTATTACGACGATTCACTTACCAATAATTGTTTTAATGTATTAGATTACAGTGCCAATAGAGTTGAAGGAATGTTGGCTAGTACACTTTCAACTAAAACCATTTCAAAGGTTTTATCAGTAGTGGTTAATGGAAATACTGTTACGTTTAAATTTAAAGAATTTAATTTTGGAGCTAACAGAGAAGATACCATTTTTACAGGAAATATAATAACAAGGTCGTATCTGTTAAGTGATTTAAAATCAGGGAAATATCAGACTGATACAGTGTATGATATCCAAAATCAATTAACTGATAAAATAGTAAGTTGTAAAGAATTTGTAAATGAAGATGACTTAAAAGGTGATATTTTAATTTCTCCGTACACTGCTAAAGGTAATAGTGATATAGATTATACTTTTCCTAATTTAAATTTTGTTTGGGAAAATCAAGGTAATAGAATTCAGAAAGATACAGGTACTTATATTTTAAAAATGAAAGGTATAAGTGCTGCAAGTTGTCCGTATGAGATAGAAAAAGAATATACTATAAGACCAGAGCCTACACTGGAGCTTACTGATGCAACGGGTAAAGTGATATTGTCAGATACAATTTTTCAGAATTGTATAAAACCAGATACTATGTTATTTGCCACCAATATGAATAAACCCAACGGTGATTTTGTAAAATACAAATGGTCTTATAATCCAACAGATATCAACACCATAGATGATATACAATTAAGTACAGATTCTTCAAAATATCCAGCAGCAAATTTAGGCGTATATTATGTTTACGCTCAAGATCAATACGGTTGCGACGATACGTCAAAAGTTACTATTCTTAGTGGATTAAAATCTGATTTTTATATAACTCCTTCATGTGTCAATGATTCTGTAACTTTTGTGAATTTAACAACAAGTGGTAATGGACCAAAAGTATTGAGCAACGATTGGATTTTAATAAATTCACTCACAAAAGATACCATTGAAACTTTCTCTGAGAGTGCTTCTAAGTTTCAAAAAATTGTTTCTTCCTCTGCAGATGTTAACGTAATCTTAAAAGTTAAAGATTCTCTAAGTTGCTCCAAAGAAATTAGTAATCTGATCTACAAAAGTAAGTTTACGGATAATTTTTCTGTACCGTCAGGAACTTCATCAATTTGTGCAACAGACAAAATTTATCCAACTTCTATACTATTACAAAATCCAACTAATCATATAGATTCAATAGTTTGGAATCTAGGAGATGGAAGAAAAATTATTCAAACAAATGTGAGTTCTAATTCAAGTATCAATGATTTTAGTATTTCATATCCTAATGATTCTACCTATAAATTAAGTTTTAAAGTTTACTACAATTCTCAAAATAAAACTATAACAGATCAAAACGGACTTACAAAAACTATTCAAGTACAGCCTTCGTGTGTTTATGCTTCTGAAACTTTATCAGTAGGAGTGAAGCCCGAGTTCAAAGGAAAATTGTTCGCATTTAGAAACTGTACTTCTGATACATCAGAATTTATTTTTGAAAAAGACCCATCAATAGGAGACAACACCATAAATGTACAAAAGATTGATTGGAAAGTATATAGCAATAGTAATATTCCAGAACCAGATATTCAGTTCCCAATTGTGGTGAAAGATTCTTTAACTTTTAAACAATTGTTTACTAAGGCAAGAGGTTTGAGATTTTATTTTACGGCACAAGATCAAAATGGATGTATTTTTAGAGATTCTACTGATGCAAGTATAGATCAATATGCGCTTCCGTATATCGTTTCTTTAGATTCTGCATGTTATGGTTCTAAGTCTACAATCAGATTAAAATCTACCAACAAAACCTTGGAAGGCGTACCAAGTATTGCAACCAAATATGGTGTTGATTATTACGGAAACCCTATAACTATCAAAGGTTATGAGACTTCTACAGGTACAGAAACAGTTAAGTTTAAGTTTCCAAAAGCAGGAGAAAATAAAATAAAAGCGTACATGATTATGTACAGAAACGAAGTTAAGAGTATTATAACTGACCGAATTCAAGAATGTAG
This sequence comes from Cytophagales bacterium, assembly GCA_046329305.1. Taxonomy (GTDB): domain Bacteria; phylum Bacteroidota; class Bacteroidia; order Cytophagales; family UBA9547; genus CAMFLX01. Next base: position 1,396,702 of record JAXLUW010000002.1, on the reverse strand, counting down.
AGGTGTGGTAGATACTACTATATATGTAAGGCCTACACCTGAAATTAATTTTACAGCAGATCCTGTTTGTGCAAGAAATGATACTACTCGTTTTGTAAATCTTTCTAAGTTCAGGCAAAAAAGTGTTGTGAAAGATCCTAAAGACTCAACTATTGTTTCATACGTTTGGGATTTTGGAGATGGCACCAAGTCTAACGTGTTTGCTCCTAAACACGTTTTTAAAACTGGTGGAATACACTTGGTAAGTTTGACAGCAACTACAGCAGCAGGTTGTAGTAGTTCGGATACACTTGAAACAAAAGTAAAAAACAGTCCTGCTGCATTTTTTAGTACTGTTAAAGACTCCACATTGCTTGATTTTAACGAGCCAATTGACTTCATCAACAAGTCGGTGCCATTGGATCAAGTAGGTAAAGCACTTTGGGAGTTTGGTGATGGAGATATTTCAAACGAAATTTATACTACCACACATCAATATGATAATATTGATCGCTTTAATGTGAAACTTACTGTTTGGAATACAGAAAACGAATGCCCAGATGTGTACAGAAAAATAGTTGAATTGAGACCAATTTTATTGTTGCCAAACGCATTCAGTCCAAACAACGATGGTACAAATGATGAACTTTTCCTTATCTATAGATTAATAGAAGAACTCGAAGAGTTTAAAATTTTCAACAGATGGGGTCAAGTTGTATTTGATGCCAATGGAGATTTAAAAGCGTCTTGGGATGGTAAGTTCAAAGGAGTGGATCAAGAACTTGGTGTGTATGTAGTGCATGTGAAAGCAAAAGGTAAGCATGGTGTTAATTATAATTTTAAACAAAATATCTCTTTAATTAGATAATCATGAAAAAATTATTTATTCATATAATATTAAGTTTGAGTGTTTTTTTAATGAATGCTCAAGACTTACATTTTTCGCAGTTTTATTCTGTACCGGTTTTAGTAAACCCCGCAGAAGCAGGAAGGTTAAAAGAAGATTCTAGGTTTACATTTATTCATAGAACACAATGGGCAAGTTTAAATTCCAAGTTCAATTCAACGGGTATTAGTACAGATTTTGTAGTTATGCCAAGTTTTATGAAAAGAGACAATTTAGGATTGGGTATATATGCCGTAAATGATAACATTGGTTCGGGAGTTTTTAAATCATCATCAGTATATATTTCGTTGGCGTATCATACATTTTTAGATCGAGTAAAAAGACATAGACTGTCTGGAGGATTGCAAGCAGGATATACTAGCAAAGCAGTAGATGATACTTATTTTCAGTTTTATAACCAATATCAAGATTTTGCTTTTGTGCCAGATAAGGCTTCAGGAGAAAATTTAAATGGGTTTAACTATCATTATTTTGATGGACAGGCGGGATTGTATTATTCGTATTTAATTTCTCAAAAAGCTGAGTTAAATGCGGGAACATCTTTGTATCAGTTACATCAACCTAAAGAAAGTGTATTAACGCCTTTAGATTCTACCAAAAATAAGCTAGGGACCAGAACTATCAACACTTTAGGGTTAAAATATAAACTCTCAGATAAATTTTCTGTAAACCCACAAATGCTGTATATGAGACAAAGTAGGGCTACAGATGTTAATATAGGTTCTTTAGCTATTTATACTTTAAATAGTGATGCTCCAATCAATTTGGTAGGTGGAATATTTTACAGAACTTCTGACGCACTGATATTCTTGGCGGGCATTAGATATAAAAGTTTAGAAATAAGATATAGTTATGATATGACCATGTCATCTGCCAAGAAAATGAGAGGTGCACTAAACGCTACCAACAAACCCGTAAATGCACATGAATTTGTATTGAATTTTTACGGTAAACTGGCTAGAAAAAACTCTAGGGATTATACACTACCTTGTACTATTTTTTAATTTTTTATTGTAATGAAAAACATATTTTTACTTCTCATAAGTTTTCTTTTTTTAGTTTCTACAAGTGCTCAAAATAAGAAAAGCGAAGAACCTAAGGAGACTGTGGTTCTAAATAAACATGATAAAAAGTTTTTGAAATCCGCTGATAGATTGATGGCTTTTAAAAGTTATTACAATGCAATAGATAAATACAAATCCTTCAATGCAGATTTCCCAGATCATGAAGAAGGGGCTTTTAAATTAGCATGGGCATATTATGTTGCAAGAGATTACAAGAATGCAAGCAACCATTTTTCATGGTATTTTAGTAATTCTGAAATCAAAAAATATAGACCACAAGCATACTATTATAATGGTATGACCTTGAAAAGTTTGGGTAAGTATGATGAAGCATACAAGATGTTCTCTGATTATGTAAAACTAAAAGACAAGTCTAAAGACGCCAAAACATTACAAACTATGGCGAATAACGAAATAGCTTCTTATTCGTGGATAAAGAAAAATTTAAAAGAAGATAGTTTAGATTTGTATATGCACCGTTTGTTAGGTGATATGAATAGAGCATATTCAGATTTTTCACCTTACCCAATACATCATGACACGGTAGTTTTTGCTTCTATGGATTCAGATAGTATCATAAAGTATACGCATTTTGATACGGAAGTTAAAACTGTAAAACTATATGAAACAGTTAGATTAGATTCAACTAATTGGTCACAACCAATAGAATTGAAAGAATATAATACAGAATATGCTCATACAGCAAATGGCACCTTGTCTCCAGATGAAAAATATTTCTATTTCACAAGATGTACTCCCGACAAAGACAATGAAATAGAATGTAAAATTTATTACGTAGAATATGACACTGATAAAATAAAACAACATAAAGCTAAAGAAGTGGAAGGTGTTAATTTTATGGGTTTTTCTACTACACAACCTACTTTTCAACTGGTAACTAAAAAAGGTAAAGGAGGTAAAATAGATTCTACATTTGTGATGTATTTTTCTTCTAATAGACCTAAAAGTAAAGGTTTTGACTTGTGGTATGCAGTAATGGAGAAACATGGGAAATTTAAAAAACCTGCTAATTGTGGAAACTTAATTAATACAATTGGAGATGAGGTTACACCTTTTTTTGACAATAGTGAAAATACCTTGTATTTTTCTTCAAACTACCATTGGGGATTTGGGGCTAAGGATATTTTTAAAACTTCTGGAACCCAAAATAGATGGATTAAACCACAAAATTTAATGTTTCCTGTTAATTCTTCGTATGATGATACCTATTATATACCTGCATTAAAAAAATCATTTGTAGCAGATGCGGGTTATTTAGTTTCTAACAGACCAGGTGGAATTGCTTTACACAGTGAGACTTGTTGCGATGATATTTACTATTATAAAGATAAGCCAGTACTTTTACATAAGTATAATGGTACGGTTTACAACGAAGTTGATACTTTGGGATTAACAAATGAGCAAAAGAAAACTAAAGAAGATTACTATAGTTCTCTAAATGCACTTGCAAAAGTAGATACAAACATAAATGTTTCCAATTTCAAAAAAATAATGAAAAGAAAATTTGTGGCTGCTGATTCTGTATTATTACAAAAAGTAGAATTGAAAAAATCTTTACTTCGTAAAGATACCACAGCCTTCAAACCTCAATCTTTTAAAAAGACCAATGTATTACCAAATACCTCTGTAGGTGTTATAAAAAAGACAGTATATAATCAGTTATTGCAGAACAATGATACCTCTTTTACGAGCATAAGTGAGCAAGTAGTTTGGGTGGATACCACTGATAAAAATGGTAATTTTTCTACTACAGTTAAAAACAATAAAGATTATGTTTATGTTTTTAAAGAAAAAAACTCAAAACATAAGATTAAAAATTTAAATATAAAATCAGATACTATAGATGCCATAGTATTAGAAAAACAAAAAACTATTACTCTTGTAATTGCAGAACAACCAAGTAATACGTTAAGTAAAAACATAGATAAGTTAGAAAACAGTAAGTCTTCTGAGACAGTATTGGTATTAGATAATCTATATTTTGATTTTGATAGTGATGTTATTAAAGATGAATCTAGACCTGTTTTAAATTTACTTTTAAATTTCTTAAACAAAAAAACTTCTGTTAAAATGGAGATTATGGGACATACCGATAGCAGAGGTACAGAGGAACATAATTTAGATTTATCTCAAAGAAGAGCCGAATCAGTGATGAGTTGGTTAATTGCAAATGGTATAGATGAAAAAAGATTGTCAGCAAAAGGTTATGGTGAGAGTAAACCTGTAATGCCTAATGAAAATCCTGACGGTAGTGATAATCCTGAAAATAGGGCCAAAAACAGAAGAACAGAGGTTAAAATCATTAATCAAAATAAATAATAGATATTGTCGTTTTATAGTAAGAGGTTGAAGTTAATTTTTTAATTATCAAAATTGTAAATAAATTCGCCTTCTGATTTAATATTTTTTTAGGAAAACAATGAACTTTAAAAAAATCAATAATATTGCCGGTTGGGTAATATTTTTTATCGCAACTGTAACATATACACTTACAGTAGAACAAACTGCAAGTTTTTGGGATTGTGGAGAATTTATTGCTGCAGCATATAAATTGCAAGTTCCTCACCCTCCAGGAGCACCTTTTTTCTTACTTGTAGGAAGAGTATTTTCAATGTTAGCGGGTGGAGATGTAACTAAAGTAGCCTTTTGGGTGAATATATCTTCGGTTTTGGCTAGTGGATTTACTATATTATTCTTATTTTGGAGTATTACATTTATTGCTAGAAAATTCATAAGAGTATATTCAGGAAATGCTATTTTGGGAACAGTTGAAAAATCAATTGATAATTACGATGTTACCGACATTATAAAAGTAATAGGTTCTGGTGCTGTTGGTGCCTTAGCATATACTTTTTCAGATTCTTTTTGGTTTTCTGCGGTAGAGTCAGAAGTATACGCTATGTCTTCGTTTTTTACTGCCTTTGTTTATTGGGCAATGTTAAAATGGGAAGCATCTACAGATGAAAATCAAGCAGATAAATGGATATTGTTAATTGGGTACACTGTAGGGTTGTCAATAGGTGTCCATTTGTTAAATTTGGTAACTATTCCAGCCTTAGCATTAATCTTTTACTTTAAAAAATACAAACCAACAATTAAAGGGGGTATTATTGCATTTGTAATAGGTGTAGTTCTAGTTTTGACAATATCTGAAGGAGTAATACCTCAATTGCCTACATTTGCAGGTAAATTTGAAGTGTTTTTTAGAAATTCTATAGGTCTTCCATTTAATTCGGGTATTATCATTTTTGTTATTTTGATTCTTGCCGCATTAGTTTACGGAATCAATAAAACACAAAAAGAAAAGAATAGGTTGTATAATACAATACTTCTTACATTAACTATGTTTTTGATCGGATATGCTTCGTATGCATTGATTTTAATCCGTTCTAATTTTAATCCTCCATTGGATGAAAATAATCCTGAGAATATCATCTCTTTCGTATCTTATTTAAAACGTGAACAATACGGTGATAGACCTTTATTTTATGGTGCTCAACATACAGGCAGATATATAGGTGAAGAAAACGGTGCACCTATGTACCGTAGAGAAGGCGATAAATATGTTATTTTTGATTATAAGAAAAAAGTAAAATATGAAGAAGAGCACATGACGCTCATTCCTAGATTACACAGTAATCAGGATGATCATGTGGAAAGATATAGAAATTATGTAGGTGATCCTTCTGTAGAATTTATAGATTCTCATGGTGAGAGAAGATATAAATATTCATTTGGACAAAATTTATCTTTCATGTTTAAATACCAATTTGGATATCAATATGCTAGATATTTTATGTGGAATTTTGCAAGTAGAGAACATGATATGCAAGGAGCAGGCTTTTTTGCACCATGGGAGTCTAATAATTCTGAATTACCTAAATCAGTTTTAGAAAATAAGGGAAGAAACAATTATTATTTCTTACCATTTATTTTAGGACTTTTAGGTTTATTCTTTCATGTTTCTAAAATTAAAAATGGTGAAGACGGCAGAAGCTTCTTTCCTTTGGTAGCATTTTTTATATTAACAGGTTTAGCTTTAGCATTTTATTTGAATCAGCCTCCTGTAGAACCAAGAGAAAGAGATTATATTTATGTTGGTTCGTTTTATGTATTCTGTATTTGGATAGGAATTGGGGTGTTAGCACTTATAGATGCAATTATTGGTTTTGTTAAAAATGAAAGATTAGCTTCTATATTGTCTGTATGTATTGGTATGGTAGTGCCAGGTATTTTGGTTGCTCAAAACTGGGATGATCACGATAGATCAGGCAGATTCCATTCTGTTGACAGTGCGAGAAACTTACTAGAATCTTGTGCTCCTAATGCAATTTTATTTACGGGTGGAGATAATGATACTTTCCCTCTTTGGTATGCTCAAGATGTAGAAGGCATAAGAACGGATGTAAGAGTATGTAATTTAAGCTTATTAAGTACAGATTGGTATGTAGACCAAATGAAACAAAAAGCATATCTGTCTCAGCCATTACCAATTTCTTGGGCTCCGGAAGTTTATATTCAGGGTAAAAATGACTACTTACCTTATAAAGCTAACAAATCTATGGAAGGTAGCGTGATGAATTTACGTCAATTCTTAAAGGCTCTTGAGCTGAGTGTGTCTCCAAATGGTTTAGCAAATAATCCATTATATGATTCAGAATATCAAAGAACAGTAATGCCAACTTCAATGGTAGGATTGGATGTGGATACTAATGAAGTAAATAAATTAGGTATTGTTCCAAATAATGTCCATGACAGATTAGTCAATAAAATGGTTTGGAATCTAGGTGCTCGTACTTTAATGAAAGCCGATTTAGTTATGTTAGATATGATTGCAACTAACAATTGGAAACGCCCTATTTATTTCTCTACCACATTATCTCGTGAGAATTATTTAGGATTGCAAGAATATTTACAACAAGAAGGTTTAGCGTATAGATTATTACCAATTCGTACTCCTGGTGAAGATCAAGGAAGAGTTGCATCAGATATCATGTATACAAACATGATGAAGAAGTTTAAATTCAGAGGTTTAGATGATGCGACACGTTATTACGATGAGAATTATTTAAGATTCCCATTAAATGCACGTACTAACTTTGCTAAACTTGCTGAAACTTTGTACATGGAAGGTGATAGAGCAAAAGCTAAAGAGGTTATAGATTATTGTATCAAAGTAATGCCTGATAAATCTATTCCTTATGATGTTTATTCTCCGAGATTTGCATACTTATATGCTAAATTGGGTGAAACTCAGAAAGCTAATGAAATGGCGAATGTTATTGCTCAAAGAAGTGTAGAGAATTTAAAATACTACAGTCAAATAGATCCTACTGGTTTTGATATGCGTACGTATATTTACATGCTAGGTCAGTGTGTAGATGTATTTAGAGAATGTAAAAATGATGCAAATGTTAAGAAATATGAGTCAATCTATGGCGAATATTCTAAACCATTTATGCAAGGAAGATAAGATTGATAACTAAAAGCTTAATTTTAGTTTAAGCAAAAACAGAAAAGGCTGTCAAAATGTTTTGATAGCCTTTTCTGTTTTTATTGTCACGTAATAAAATAGGTTGTTAATATTTTAATAAAATGTCAAATCTTGATAATATCAAATATGATATAGAATAAACAAAAAGAGGGTAAGTGTTTGTTCACTTACCCTCTTTTATTGGTCTATTAGTTTCAAAAAATTAATTTAATCCTAAATCTGCTATTACTTGATTAATTTTGTTTTCTAACAATTCTGACACCTTATTGAATTCATTTTTGCTAGCAAGTGGTTCATTTACACTAAAATAGAATTTTATTTTAGGTTCTGTACCAGATGGTCTAGCAGATATTTTAGTGCCGTCAGCGGTTAAAAACTGTAATACATCAGATTTTGGATAAGCCAATGGGCTAATTATTCCCGTTTTGATGTCTTTTTGTATAGCATTTTCATAATCTAGCATTTGAATGATTTCAGATCCTGCAACTGTTTTAGGAGGGTTTTCTCTCATGTTTTTCATCATAAGTTTTATTTCTTCCGCACCAGTTTTACCTTTTTTAGTAATGGAAATGAGACGTTCTTTGTAAAAGCCATATTTTACATACATGTCTATCATAATGTCATAAAGAGAGCTGCCTTTATCTTTTGCCCAAGCAACCATTTCTGCAATAAATGCACAAGCTCCTACAGCATCTTTATCTCTTACAAAATCACCAACTAAATAACCGTAGCTTTCTTCGCCACCACCTATAAATGTTTCTTTTCCTTCTAGATTTCTAATTATTTCAGCAATAAATTTAAAACCCGTTAAAGTATCAAAGTTTTTAACTTCAAAATCAGCGGCCATTTTAGAAATAATGTCTGTAGTAACTATAGTTTTTACTACATATTCTTTACCTGTAATTTTATTAGCCTCTTTCCATGCACTTAGTAAGTAGTAGATTAACAATGAGCCTGTTTGGTTTCCGTTTAGTAACTGAAATTTACCCTCAGAGTTTTTTATTGCTATACCTACTCTGTCTGCATCAGGGTCTGTAGCTAATACTAAATCTGCATCAATTTCTGTTGCTTTTTCTATTGCTAAAGACAATGCTTCTTTTTCTTCAGGATTTGGATACACAACTGTAGGGAAATTTCCGTCAGGTTTGCTTTGAGATTCTAAAACCAAAACATTTTCAAATCCGAAACTTTTTAACATATCAGGCACAACCATCACACCTGAACCATGAATAGGAGTGTAGACGATTTTTAAATCTTTTTGTCTTTTGATAGCCTCTTTAGCAACAGATAAAGAAGTAATTTTTTGAATATAAACTTCATCTACTTCTTTACCGACTTTTTCTATAAGTTCAGGATTCCCATTCAATAGAATATGGTCTACTGACTCAATGCTTTGCACTTCTGTAATCACGTTAGTATCGTGTGGAGCTACCATTTGAGCACCATCGTTCCAATACGCTTTGTAACCGTTATACTCTTTTGGATTGTGTGATGCAGTAAGTACAACACCGCTGTGGCATCCAAAATGTCTTATAGCAAATGATAGTTCTGGAGTAGGTCTCAGAGATTCGAATAAATATACTTTAATTCCATTTGCAGAAAATACATCAGCTGTGATTTGAGCAAACACATCACTATTGTTTCTGCTATCATGAGCTATTGCAACTTTTAGAGATTCACCTGCAAAAGATTTTTTTAAATAATTGCTTAATCCTTGTGTAGCTGCTGCAATAGTGTATTTGTTCATTTTGTTGGTACCCACACCCATGATGCCTCTTAAACCACCAGTACCAAATTCTAAATCTTTATAAAATGCATTAGTTAATTCTTCAGTGTTATTTTCACTAATTAATTTATTGATTTCATTTTTTGTTTCTACATCATAGTTGCCTGATAACCATTTTTCAACATTTTTTAGAACTGTTGGTTCTAAATTTAAAGCAGTGATGTTCTCCATACTTAAAAGTTAATTTTATTTTGATATTATTTTGAAACTAAACTCAAAAGGTTCATATTTGAACCAAATATAAGGAAGTTTTGCATGGATATTAAAAGTTTAGAAAAAAGTTTATTAGAAATAGTTGAAAAAAGAAACGAATTAGCTACGCTTGATTATTCAGATAGCTCATACGATGATGTAGAGGAAGAGTTACATGATTTAGAAGATGATTTTGTGGATGAATTTGGGGCAGAAATTGAGGGGATTTTAGATGATATTCATGATGATTTGAAATCTGATACTGATGTGTTGCTCGCAACTGCATACTTAGCTAAAAAATATAAAAAATCTGAAAAAGGTTTTCAGGTTTCAGCAAATGAAGGGGTAGCAATAGATTCTGAGAAGTTTCCTAAAAATAGATTAAATTTAGTGATTATACCTCAGCCTTTTAGTTTTGCTTTGATAATTGACGGTAAAGATCAAAAGATAGTTTGGCCTAAAAAATAAACAAAAGCTCCCAATTTGCTTGAAAATTGGGAGCTTTTGTTATATTGCACAATATAATGCGTAAGCCGTAAGACATGAGCCCGCAAGCCCTAAAGCAAATGTAATTTTTAAGAATTTTTGCTTATCATGATAGTTGGATAAAACCAACGCAATAGCACCTATTACTAAGCTTAGATTTAATGCTAAGTCACCATAGTCAAAAAAATCACCAGCAGTCCCTAGTTTGTCAGCTTCGGCTTCGTAATCTTCTGCACCAACGATATTTCCTAGTTTGCCCTCAGCATCTTCTTGAGTCCAGTTTTCTTTACCTACTTTAGCTGAACCTTTTTTAATTTCAGCCATTTCTTTTTCATATTTTTTTATTTTTTTATCAGTTTCATTTTTTAAAGATTGCAAATATTCTGCATGATCTTTGTTTAACAATCCAGACTTTTCAAATATATCAATCATATCTTCTTTGCTTTCAGCAAGCATTTTTTTCTGCCCTTTAGATTGATACCAAGTATACATTTGAGTATGTTTTTGATGGGCAATCATTTCGTCGTCTCCATATTTACCACCAAACAAACCATTTACAGCAAGTACTGCTGCAAATATGGTAAGTACAATTGCGATTCTTTTTTCAAGAGTTTTTTCTTCTTGTTCTGTAATATTCTGATTCATATTTTAGTACATTTCCGTTCAAAAGTATAAATTTTTTATGAAATAAAAATACATATTGAGCTAGTTTACAATTTGATAAACTACTTTTTGATGTAATTATAAAAAAATAGTTATTTTTGTAGTTCGTTAAAAATAAGAAATGCAAAAAATTAGAAACATTGCCATTATTGCCCACGTTGACCACGGCAAAACTACCTTGGTGGATAAAATGATCCATGAAGCAAAAATTTTCAGAGAGAATCAGGTATTTGACGATTTATTATTAGATAACAACGACCAAGAACGCGAACGCGGTATTACAATTTTGGCGAAAAACGTTTCTATACGTTATAAAGATTACAAAATTAATATTATTGATACTCCAGGTCACGCTGACTTTGGTGGTGAAGTGGAACGTGTACTTAAAATGGCCGATGGCGTACTTTTACTAGTAGATGCTTTTGAAGGTGCTATGCCTCAAACGCGTTTCGTGTTAAGTAAAGCTCTAGGCTTAGGTCTGAAACCAATTTTGATTGTTAACAAAGTTGATAAAGAAAACTGTAGACCAGATGAGGTACATGAAGAAGTTTTTGATTTGATGTTTAACTTAGGTGCTACAGAAGATCAATTAGATTTTGTTACTTTATATGGTTCTGGTCGTAACGGCTGGATGAGTACAGATTACAAAGTAAAAACTGATACTATTGTTCCTTTGTTAGATGCAATCATTGAGCATATTCCTGAAGCTCCATACAATGAAGGTACACCTCAAATGCAGATTACTTCTTTAGATTACTCTAATTTTACAGGTCGTATTGCCATAGGTAGAGTGTTCAGAGGTGAGTTAAGAGAAAACATGCCATGTTCTCTTACTAAAGCTGACGGTACTGTTAAAAAAGTAAGAATCAAAGAATTACATACTTTTGAAGGACTTGGTAAAGCAAGAGCTGAAGTTGTAAAAGCTGGTGATATATGTGCCGTTACAGGTATTGAAGATTTTGAAATTGGTGATACAATTGCAGATGCTGAAAATCCTGAAGAATTACCACGTATTGCTGTAGATGAGCCTACAATGAGTATGTTGTTTACAATCAACAACTCACCATTCTTTGGTAAAGAAGGTAAATTTGTAACTTCTCGCCATATCAGAGATCGTTTAACAAAAGAATTAGAAAAAAACTTAGCATTAAGAGTACAAAGTACAGATACTGAAGATAAATTCTTAGTTTTTGGTAGAGGTATTCTTCACTTGTCTGTTCTTATAGAAACTATGAGAAGAGAAGGGTATGAATTGCAAGTTGGTCAGCCTCAGGTGCTTTACAGAGAAATTGATGGTGAGCGTAACGAACCAATCGAAACATTGGTAGTAGATGTGCCTCAAGAAACTTCTGGTAAAGTAATTGAATTAGCAACACAAAGAAAAGGTGAATTGTTAATTATGGAGCCAAAAGGTGATTTACAACATTTGGAGTTCAAAATACCGTCAAGAGGTATCATTGGTTTGAGAACAAACGTACTTACAGCAACATTTGGTGAAGCTATTATGACACACCGTTATGTTGGTTACGAACCATACAAAGGTGTAATTCCAGAAAGAAATAACGGTTCTATCATAGCAATGGATAGCGGTGAAGTAACTGCTTATGCGTTAGATAAATTACAAGATAGAGGTAAATTCTTTATTGAACCAGGTGATGAAATTTATGGTGGTATGGTAATTGGCGAACACAACCGTCAGAATGATATTGCTGTAAACGTGCAACGTGAGAAAAAACTTACCAACATGAGAGCTTCTGGTTCTGATGAAAACGTTAAAATTGCTCCAAAAATCAACTTCTCTCTAGAAGAAATGATGGAATATATCCAGAAAGATGAATACATAGAAGTTACTCCAAAGTCTCTTCGTATGCGTAAAATTCTTTTAGATGAAAACGAAAGATCAAGAGCTGCTAAAAAAGCATAATTGATTCATAAATCTTCAACAAAAAAAGGCTGCCAATCGGTAGCCTTTTTTGTTGATATACTGCTAGTTAAAATTTATGAAAAGTTCACGAATATTATTTTTCTTATTCCTAAACTTTGATTATGAAATTTTATATTTTTTTTGAAGTTCTCTGTTAAGATCTTTTTCTTTGATAGATTCTCGCTTATCATGTAGTTTTTTACCTTTTGCTAACGCAATCTCTATTTTAATTAATCCTCTGTCGTTTATAAATAACGATAACGGAATCACCGTAATACCTTTATCTTTTAACTCACGTTCAATTTTTCTTATTTCTTTTTTCTTTACAAGAAGTTTACGGTCTTTAAGAGGTTCGTGGTTATTGTACGTACCTTCGTTGTATTTTGAAATATGCATATTTTTGATGAGCAACTCGCCGTTGTGCACGATACAGTATGCGTCATTAATATTGGCATTGTTCATTCGTATAGATTTTACTTCCGTACCTTGTAGAATCACTCCACAAGTAAATTTTTCAATAAAGTGATATTCGTATGATGCACTTTTATTTCGTATATGAACCGTCTTATTTATTTTATCAGAAGGCATTAATAATTTTTTTCGTAATTTTGAGAACGTAAAATTAAACATTTATAATGACACCTGAAATTATACTTTTCACAATTCTCGCAATAGTTGTTTTTAATACATTTTTTGAGCAGATTTTAGAATTTTTAAATTTAAAATCAGAAAACGCTCCCATTCCTGCGGAACTCAACGGGATATATTCAGATGAAGAATTTCTTAAAGCAAAAAGTTATCATAAAGATCTGTTTAACTTCCATTCTATTTCTGCTTATGTGTCTTTAGTTTTTACACTTATAGTTTTAAAAGGTGGGTATGTTGGTAAGCTTGATAGTTGGGTAAACACTCTTTTTGAGTCAGAATTGTACAAGTTCTTGTTTTTGTTTGGATTGGCTTTTTTGGTAAGTGATGTTTTGAGTTTGCCTTTTCAGTTGTATCATACATTTGTAATAGAGCAAAAATATGGATTTAATAAATCTACAGTAGGCTTGTTTTTTATTGATAAAATAAAGTCTTATGTCTTGGGTGGATTGGTTGGAGGTATTTTAGTGGGAGTATTATTTATACTGATACAAAAATTAGGTCCAGATTTTTGGTGGATATTTTGGTTGATAATGGCTGTGTTTATGATAGGTTTAAACATGTTTTATACAAGTTTAATTATCCCATTGTTTAACAAATTAACACCTCTAGAAGATGGTAAATTAAAAGATTTGATAACAGAATATTGTGCAAAGGTAGATTTTCCTTTGTCAAATATTTTTGTAATTGATGGGAGTAAAAGGTCTTCTAAAGCAAATGCTTTTTTTTCTGGTATTGGTAAACAAAAGAAAGTAGTTTTTTATGATACATTGCTTAAAAACCACACAGAAGAAGAATTGTTGGCGATTTTTGCACATGAAGTAGGTCATTATAAAAGAAAGCATGTGTATCTGAATATTTTAATAGGATTAGGTCAGGTAGGATTTATGTTGTTTATGATGTCTAAGTTTATTTTCAGTAATGATTTATCAGCTGCTTTAGGAGCAGAAAGAGTATCTTATGCTGTAAATGTTTGGGCGTTTACTATGTTATTTACACCTATATCACTTTTGATAGGAATAGTGTTTAATATGATTTCTAGAAAAAATGAATATGAAGCAGATGATTACGCCAAAAATACTACAAATGGAAACGATTTGGCAGACGCTCTAAAAAAATTAAGTGAGAAGAATTTAAGTAACTTAAATCCTCACTCACTATATGTATTTGTACATTACTCACATCCGCCAATGTTGGCAAGATTGAGAAATTTGAAAAAGCAAAATTAATGTTGGAAACCGAAAAAGTATCCAGAAGCTTGTTTTCTAGATTTTTTGTGTGAATGATGCTTACCTTGTCTGTCTGCAGAACTAGCACATGATGAAACTAGAATCATCACTGCTGCAATTGCTACTACTATCTTTTTCATCTCAATAATATTTTTTGCAAATATACGTAAAAAATTAAAATAATCTGATTATTTGATTAAATAATCCTATTTTTAAAACATGAGTAAAAATGAATTAATTTCTATATTAAAATTCAACATATCTAAAGGTACAGTACTTGTAATTTATACAGGCGGTACTTTTGGAATGGTTAAAGATAAACATACTCAAACGTTAGTGCCATATAATTTATCTAATATGGTACAATATTTCCCTCAATTAGTTGATTTAGAAATCAACATAGACTTAGTATCTCTTTGTGAAATTGTAGATTCATCAAACTTTCATCCTAGAAATTGGGTTGAATTGGTAGAAATAATAGAACAATACTATCAGCATTACGATGGATTTATAGTGATTCACGGTACGGATACGATGGCATATACAGCTTCAGCAATTAGTTTTTTAATTGAAAACTTGGGAAAACCTATTATTTTTACGGGAGCTCAATTACCAGTATCAATGATTAGGTCTGATGCGAGAGATAATTTAATTTCTGCCATGGAGATAGCTGTTTCTAAGAAAAATGGTATTCCGGTTCTGAACGAAGTTGCAATTTATTTTAATCATATTCTTATTAGAGGAAATAGAGCCAAAAAAGTAGAAAGTTCTCATTTTGATGCATTTGAGTCGCCGAATTATCCTATTCTAGCAGAAACTGGTATTGAAATTGACTTTCAAGAAGAATATTTATTGGCTCCTAAGAATTTAGCTCCTATTTTTAATAAGAAAATTAATGAAAACGTTGTAGTACTTAAATTGTACCCAGGAATAACTCCCAAAATTTTAGAAACAATATTGATTTCGTCAGATGTAGAAGCGGTAGTTTTAGAGTCTTTTGGTTCTGGAAATGCACCTACACACGACTGGTTTTTAGAAATAATGGAAAGAGCCCTACAAAAAGGAGTATTTGTTTACAATGTTTCTCAATGTATGAAAGGGACAGTAATGCCCGAAAGATACGAAACAAGTAAAAAACTATTTGACATGGGTGTGATTCCTGCGTATAATATGACTACAGAGGCTGCTATTACCAAATTAATGTGTACTTTAGGGAAGTATTATAGTAATCAACAACTTATTAAAACGGTATTAACTTCAGATATGAGTGGTGAAGTTTCTTTTTAAATCTCATGAGAAATAAAAGTAATTATATTCTATTTTTTATTTTGTTGGCTAACCTTTGCTTACTAGCTCAAGTGCCAGATTTTTTATTTACAAGATTAAGTGTAAATAACAAAATTAATGATACCAAGATCTGGTGTTTTACTCAAGATAAGAAAGGATATATGTATTTTGGTGGAGAAAATGGATTTTATAGATTTGATAGTCATGAACTTAAACAATACATAGCAGAGGAAGATAATCTCAACTCAACCAGCATTACTAGTAATAAAATCTATGCTTTAGCTTACGAAAATTCTAAAAGAATTTGGTTGGCTACAACCAAAGGTATCAATGTTTTTAATACAGAAACACAAACTTTTTCTAATTACAGAAATACAGGTGATTTAAATGTATTAAAGCAATTAGATGGATATTTTGAAGATATAGCTCTAGATAAAAACCAAAACAAATGGATCATAGATGTTAATAATGGTTTAGGAAAAATAAATGCAGATAATAGTTTTGCAGGATTTTTTAAAGTTAAATCATCTCATATTAAAATAGATTATACAGCTGTGGCTGTAGATGATATAAATAATAAAGTTTATGTAGGTACCAATCAAGGTTTATATGAGTTTAAAAACAAAGAATTAATTCCACTAGAATTAAATAATCTACATATAAATACACTTTATTGTCTTAATAATGAATTATGGATAGGTCATTTTGGAGGATTGGTTAGGTATGATGTGTTTAAAAACAAAATAAAACATTATACAAATCAAAAACCAAAATCTTATAAACTTTCTGCACTTGTAGTTAGTAGTATAATGGCATACAAATCAGGCCTTTTGATAGGTATAGATGGAGGAGGAGTAAATTATTTGGATTTAAATACTGATAAAATAACCGAATATACAGCTTATAATGATGCCATGCTAAACAGTAACAATGTTACCTCTTTGTTTGTTGATAAAGACCAAAGTTTATGGGTTGGAACCTACATGCATGGTGTAAATATCTCAAATCAATCGAGCAAGTTTGCGACTTTAATAAAAAATAAAATTTGGGGCGAAAAGGGTAGGAGTATTATCACTGGTATAGCTCAAGACTCATTAAAGAATATATGGATTGTAACCGATAGGGATGGTGTTTATCAAAAAAACGTCAACACTAATGAAGTTAAAAAAATAAATTTACCTCATACTAATATTAATTTGAATGATATTGCTGCTTCTGATATAGTTATTATAAATGACGAACCATGGATATCTACATGGTCTGAGGGTATAGTGAGGATTGGAAAAAATAAAATTTATAATTATACCAATACAAGTAAAGATATAAAACTAATCAATAATAATATAAAAACATTGTTTTATGATAAATCTACAAATGATTTATGGCTAGGTTATTTTGGACATGGGCTTACAAGAATAAATCTTAAGACATTTATGTCTCAAAATTTTACTTTTAAAGATTTTAAACAAACACAAAATAGTATAAGTAATAATTGGGTACAAAATATTGCTAAAGACCCAAATGGGAATATTTGGATTTTAACGGCTAATGGTTTTACAATTTATAATCCTTCAAACAAATCATTAAGCAATCATTATTTAAAATATACTAATTCAGATTCTTCTAGATTAAATTTTATAAGTGATGTATTATTTGCCAAAAATAATTTTGCTTTTTTAGCAACAAATTATGGTGTCGTTAGATTAGATTTAAAAAACAATTTTCAATTAAGTGTTTATAAACAAAATAGTGATTTTAATGAACAAAGTATAAAGAAGCTTCAAGTAGATACTTTGGGTAATATTTGGGCAACATCTAGAAGTGTTTTGTCTAAAATAAGTGGTAAAAACTACGAGCAAATCACTTGGTTTAATGTTTCTGTTGGCTATGAGAACTATGCTTTTACTGATTGTTCTTTTCTGAACAAGGAAAAAAATACTTTATTAATTGGTACAAGTAATGGGTTGGTTCAGGTAAATCCTGATCAGGAATCAAGAAATAAAAATATTTCAAATATTTTAATTACAGATTTTTCAGTTTACACAGAAGGTCATAAAGAGCGAATGAATGCTCAACTGAAAATTGATAAGTTAAATGAATTTGAAAATATAAAGCTAGCATCTAACTATAACGATATTTCTATTAAATATTCACTTTTGAATTTCATTAACCCTGAGTATAATCAATATAGGTTCAAACTTGAAGGATTAGAAACTAATTGGAAATTTACTAATACTCCCGAACAAGTGAATTACTATAATTTACAACCTGGTAATTATAGGTTTATTGTTTATGGTTGTAACAACGACGGTATTTGGAACGATATCCCCGCTTCTGTTTCGTTTGAGATTTTACCTCCTTGGTATGAGTCTTGGTGGTTTTATGTATTTCTTATAGTTTTAATTTTAATTTTGATATATACCTATGCAAAGAGTCAATTGGCTGTTTTTAAAATTCAAAAACAAAAACTAGAACATATAGTAAACTCAAGGACTGAACAATTGAAGTCTGCAAATGTCAATCTAGAAACCATGCTTTATAGAGTTTCTCATGATCTCAAAGAACCCGTAAAATCTACTCTTGGCTTAGTAAATTTGGGTAAAATGGAATTTGCAAAAGATCAAAAGTTTCAGGTTTTTTTAGAACATTTGTCCAATTCTGCCAATAAATTAAATAAACTGTTGTCAGAACTTACGTTACTGTCAAACACTTCGTTTATTTCACTTAGTCAACAGATTGATTTTAAGCAAATTATTCATGAAATAGTATTAGAGTTTGACTATAAAACTAAAAATGAAAGTTTTGATGTAACTCTCAATATTGAAGATCAAATCTTTTTTTATTCTGACAAGAGAGTAGTGTACACACTGTTATTTAATTTGATTGATAATTCTTTTATATTTAGAGATAAAGACAAATTTGTTTGTTTTGTTCATATATCGGTAAGTAAACAACAAGATAAGTTAATAATATTGTTAAATGACAACGGTATTGGAATAGATAATAACGATTTATCAAAAATCTTTGAAATGTTTTACAGAGGAAATCTTAATTCTAAAGGTTCAGGAATGGGTTTGTTTGTAGTAAAATCATTGGTAAGTAAACTAGGCGGTAAAATTTCTGTTTCAAGTATAAAAGGAGTAGGAACTGAATTTGTGATTGAGTTGCCCTTTAAAAATTAAATGAAAAAAAAGTATACACATATATTTTTTGATCTGGATCATACCCTTTGGGACTTTGAAAAAAACTCAAATGAAACTTTATTAGAATTAGTCAGACATTTTAAAATTTCAGATATTCATTCATTTGATGAAAACCAATTTCTTGAAAAATTTCACAAAGCCAATTATATTTTGTGGGATCAGTTTAATACTGATAAAATTTCAGCCGAAGAACTGCGTAATATGCGTTTTCAGATGGCTTTTGATCATCATTTAGAAGATGTAAAACATCTAATTAACGAATTTAATCAAGCTTATATTAACACTTGTCCACACAAAGGTAATTTGATACCTCATGCTAAAGAAGTTTTAGAAAATCTATATTCTAAATATTATAAATTATTTATTTTAACTAATGGATTTGAACATATTCAGCTTACAAAATTAATTACGTCTAATATTTTTCATTATTTTGACGAAGTTTATTCTGTGAAAGATATAGGATTCAAAAAACCTAATCCAGAATATTTTAATTTTGTACTGAAGGAGCAAAATATAGACCCATCGCGTTGTATTATGATTGGAGATTCGTTAGAAATAGATGTCTTAGCGGCTATGAACGTTGGTATTGACGGAGTTTGGTATAATCCTACAAACAATTACGCACCGCAAAGTCCCACATATATTATTAATGATTTAAGAGAATTGTTTACAATTGTGGATTTATGATAAAAAAGTTGATTTACATATTTTTTATTATAATCATTTCAGCCAATGTCTTAAAATCACAGGTCGTAATTAACAGTGCCACAACTACTTTAGTGGGAGATAATTTGATAGTTGACGTTAATTTGGGAGAAACTTTTGACGAATTTATAAATTCGTCAGATATGAGCTCATATAAGTTAGGTGGATTACAACCTATGAAGACTACTATTCCGCCAGAGAATAATCAAGTGA
Source organism: Cytophagales bacterium (assembly GCA_046329305.1). Classification (GTDB taxonomy): domain Bacteria; phylum Bacteroidota; class Bacteroidia; order Cytophagales; family UBA9547; genus CAMFLX01. The sequence goes on along the minus strand of JAXLUW010000002.1, from coordinate 1,376,904 downwards.
TTTATTTTAATTTTATCACGCCAAATAATGATCAAAAAAATGATTTTTTTGAAGTGAATAATATCCTGAATTATAAAAAAGTAGAGCTCACAATTTTTGATGAAACTGGGGGAATATTGTATTATACCAATAATTACAATAATGATTGGGCAGGCGAAAATAAATATTTGGGAACTTACTATTTCATATTAAATTTAGATCAAACAGTTTATAAAGATTTCATATATATAACTCGATAATGAAATTTTGGATTTTTTTATTTCTAACAATATTTACTTCTGTTTTTGCTCAATTTGATTTATTGATATCAAGATTAGCAGAGACTAGACAAATGTATAATCCGGCTAATGCGGGCTTTAACAATACTTTAGATATTTATGTTTTCAACAGAAACACATGGAGTCCATCTATTTGGAAACATCAATCACAAGTTTTAGGTGTAGAAAAAGCATTAAGTCAAGAGCGAATAGGCTTGGGAGGTTTTTTTGTCAATTCTCAAAATGGTTTAGAACAAAAAACTGGAGCATTACTTAATTCAAATTATAAAATTAATTTATTTACCGGTTTTTTGTGTATGGGCTTGGGAGTGGGAGTGTTTCAAAACTCATTGAATCTCAAAAATATGAATATCAAAGACTTGTCTGATGAGTATGCAAATTCACCATTAAATCATACTTACGTAGACATAAATTTTGGATTAGATTACAAGAAAAAGTCATGGAATTTAGGTGTTTTTTTAAAACATTTAAATAAACCTAAGTACGACTATTGGCGATATTTAAATGAACCTTCTCAAGATATTTTGATGGGATTAAATTTAGACAAAAAATGGAAGCTATCTCAATCCATAGATTTGTATTCGAACTTACATACTGAATATAGAATTAAGAAAGCCTTTAGAAGTGTTTTTCTTACACATTTCATTATTAAAGATAAATTTAGTTTTGGAATTGGTTATCGAACTAATAAAATACTTCTTTCGAGTATTTCTTTGGATTTGAGTGAAATAAATAGCGTTTTACACGGAATAAAATTAGTATACAGTTACGAAAGATATTTTGGTAGCTTAAGTAATTTGCTTTCTCAAAATCACGAAATAGGAATAGTTGCCAATATATCAAACTCTGAAAATGTTAAAAAAATTAAGAATAAGAAAAAAGAGGTAAGTCCGTTAGATTTTTAACCCATGAAAAACTATTTAGTAACGTTTCTATTGTTTTGTTTACACAGCTTTTCTCAAAATCAATATCTACAAAAGGCTCAAGCGTATCAAGAAATAGCGTATTACACTAAAGCAATAGAATTTTACCAGAAACACATAGCTGTATTTCCTAACGATGTTCCTGTGTATTTTAAGCTGGCAACTTGTTATCAGCATTTGAATATGACAGATAAGCAAATTAAAATTTATGATTATTGTTGGCAAAAAAAAATATTGCCAGATAGCCTTTATTGGTCATATTTTGGGTTGTTATTAAAGCAGAAAAATTTAAAAGCTTGTGATTTTAGTTTTAATAGATGTGCAAATGAAAAAGTTAAAAAGGCAATTCAAGACCGTAAAGATTCTGTAAAAAAATGGTTTTATTCTCCCAAAAACTTCAAAATTCAATCCTTAGAAAATATAAATACTAAATATTCAGAAATTGCTCCTATTTACCATGAGCAATTAGGAATTGCATATTTGAGTAATAAAGAAGGTCTGTACATCAGAAAGAAAAATTTATATAACAATCAGCCCAACTACAATATTTTGAAAACTAGTTATGATACCATTCACAACTGTCCAAGTATATTAGTGTCAAGATTTAGTGCAAAAATTAATACTAGATTACAAGAAGGTGGGCTCACATTTAGTAAAGATTATAAAACTGTATTTTATTCTAGAGCTTATGCAGAATATGATGGTACTTATAAATTTAAATTGTATCAAAGTGAGAAAAAAAGAGGTATGTGGACAGATATGAAAATATTTTCTTTTAATGATTCTACCGCAAGTTTTACGCATCCATTTATTAATAAAGACAATAATTTGTTTTTTTTTAGTTCTGATATGGCAGGAGGCTTTGGGGGTAAAGATCTATATGTGTGCATAAAAGTTGATAGTATATGGTCTGAGCCTATAAATTTGGGAGAACAAATTAATACCAAAGGCAATGAACTGTTTCCGTTTTTAGATGAAAATCAAAATTTATATTTTTCATCTGACACACACTTAGGAGTGGGTGGTTATGATATTTTTGTAGCTAAAGAAGTAAATGGAGAATGGCAACATCCAACAAATATGGGCTTCCCTATCAATTCTTTTCAAGATGATTTTTCTATTCATTTTATAAATTACAAAACAGACAGAGGTTTTGTAACATCAAATAGGAGTGGAGGCAAAGGATTAGAAGATATCTATTTGGTAACTAAGTTGAAATAAAAAAGCTGTCCATAATTGAGGACAGCCTTATGTTTTTTTAACCACAATACTCGTCGAAAGCCAACATTAAATTTTCGGCAATCATGTCAGCAGGTCTACCTTCAATATGATGTCTCTCAATCATATGTACAAGTTCGCCATCTTTAAACAAAGCCATTGACGGTGACGAAGGCGGATACGGTAATGTGTATTCTCTTACTTTAGCAACTGCATCTTTATCAACACCAGCAAAAACTGTAGCAATGTTGTCTGGTTTTTTAGCTGTAGCAGTTACAGCCATTTTCGCAGCAGGTCTAGCATTTCTTGCAGCACAACCACAAACAGAATTTATTACTACAAGAGTAGTTCCTTTTTTAGCTATCAGTGAATCTACATCGTTAGCTGTTTTTAGTTCTTTATATCCTGCATCTGTAAGCTCTTGAATCATTGGAGCTACTAGTTCTAATGGGTACATATTTGTATTATTTTTTATTATTAAACAAAATTACATAAATCCTAGTTCAAGTTTCGCTACTTCGCTCATCATATCTTGGCTGTATGGTGGGTCAAAAGTAACTTCAACCGTTACTTGTGCTACTTCTTCTATTTCCTTTATTTTATTTTCAATCTCTAAAGGAAGCGATTGAGCAGACGGGCAAGCGGGTGTAGTAAGTGTCATTACCACATGTACGTTGTTTACTGGGTACACCGTAACGTCGTATATCAAACCTAACTCATATACATTCACAGGAATTTCTGGGTCGTATACTGTTTTTATGGCGTCAAAAACTTTTTCTTTTAATTCTTCGTTTTCAATCATATTTTTAAGAGTTAGCTAATTTTGTTTCAAAAGCTAATGCGTAAAATTTCATTTGCTTAAGCATTGATAATAAGCCATTTGAGCGTGTTTGTGCCAAGTGGCTGGTCATGCCTATTTTTTCTATAAAATATAAATCAGCATTTGTAATTTCCTTAGGTGAATGTCCAGATAAAACTCTGATTAACAAACTTACAAGTCCTTTTACAATTACAGATTCACTGTCTGCTTCAAAATAAAGGATACCCTCATTTAAATTGGCCGTGAGCCAAACGTTTGACTGGCAGCCTTTTATTTTGTTTATATCAGTTTTATGAATTTCATTAAGATTAGGTAGCTTTTTACCCAATTCAATAATGTATTCATATTTGTCGTTCCAATTGTCAAACAATTCAAATTCAGAAATTATTTGGTCTTGAATTTCGTTAATAGTCATTGTAATAAAAACGTAGGTTGAAATACTAAAAGTTCAAAACATAAAAAAAAATCCCGCTTGTAGGCGGGATTTCTATGGCAAACGTTACAATTATTTCTTTTTGTATTTGTTCATGAATTTCTCCACACGGCCTGCAGTATCCAAGAATACTTTTTTACCTGTGTAGAAAGGGTGAGAAGTCGAGCTAACTTCTATTTTGATTACTGGGTACTCTTTGCCATCTTCCCACTTGATAGTTTCTTTAGGAACCATAGTAGATTTAGTTAAAAACTTAAAATCTGACGATTGATCCCAAAATACTACCGACTCATACTTTGGATGGATACCTTCTTTCATTTTATTTTAATTTTATTATTTCTAAATATTGGATTGCAAAATTAATTTTTTTTCTAATATTTTCAAATAATTAATTGTAAATATTAGAAAATGAGTTAAAAATGTACCCAGCCTTGAGCTTGTATCGGATATTTATTTCCTTGTTTAGAAAGTAAAAATATGCCGTCGTCTTTGGGTTTAATAATACCAATAGCGGTAATGTCTGGATGTTTTGCAATTTTGTTATAATCTTCTTGAGAAAGTGTAAACAATAATTCGTAATCTTCGCCGCCATTCATTGCAGCTGCAATGGGCTGCATGTTTAACTCTATAAACGAATTATAGACCCCTGTTTCTATCGGTAAATTGTCTTCAGAAATTAAGGCTCCCACTTGTGATTGTTTACAAATATGTAAAATTTCAGAACATAATCCATCTGATATATCAATCATAGCATTAGGAACTATCCCTAAGTCATTTAATTCATGTACCAAATCTACTCTCGCCGCAGGTTTTAATTGTCTTCTAATTGGATATTCAAATCCATCTAGTTCTGGCTGTACATTTGGGTTGTCTTTAAATACTTCTTTTTCTCTTTGTAAAATCTTGAGGCCTAAATATGCTGCACCTAAATCTCCAGTTACACATATTACATCTCCTGTTTTTGCACCATTGCGTAAACTTATTTTGTTTTTGGGTGCAGTTCCTAGTACTGTTATAGACAGCACCAAGCCCGATGCGGAAGAGGTAGTGTCGCCTCCTATCAAATCTACTTTGTAATCTTCACAGGCCAATTTGATGCCTTCATATAGCTCATCAATTGCTTCTACAGTAAAGCGAGAACTAAGTGCTAAGCCAACAGTGATTTGTTGGGCAACGGCATTCATGGCTGCTATGTCAGAAACATTTACGGCAACAGCTTTATAACCCAAATGTTTAAGAGGCGTAAATGATAAATCGAAATGAATATGTTCTGCAAGTATATCCGTAGACACTAGCTGAACAGTGTTATTACCTATGTCTATTACTGCTGCATCGTCACCGATTCCTAAAAGAGTATTTTTATTTTGTAGTTTAAATTTGCTTGCTATTTGGTTGATAAGCCCAAATTCTCCCACAGAACTTATGGGTGTTGTTTTAGTTTGGTCTGCCATTATTTATGTTCTTTATCTTCTTCAGCTGCAAAACCAGTTACTCCACCACTTACGATGAACTTCATAACGTCGGCACCAGAAGCATTTAATTTTGTTATATTTTCTCTGTCTACTATGAATAAATCTCCTGAAAAATTGTAGGAGTGAGGTACGTAAACTGCTATTTTTTCTGATATGTCTATAAATTCTAGAGACTCTTGTGTTACAAACCCAAGCTTATAGAGTTCACTATCTTTATTTAATCTTACTAATACTGGATTTTTAAATTTTTTATTATTACCGACAAAAGCATCTACAAAATCTTTAAATGATGAATAAATGAAATTTACAAGAGGAATCTGTTTGATAATATTTTCTATAAAATCTAGTAATGGCTTTGCAAAAAAACTGGACGCAAGAAAACCGACGGTGGTTATAATTAATATGACAATAACCAACCCTAAACCAGGAATATGAAAATGAATGAGTTCTTTAAGTTTATGATGAACAGATTCTGGTAAAATATGATCAAGTATGTCTAGAATCTGAAAAGATAAATATACTGTAAAGAATATAGGCATTACTATAAGCAAGCCTTGCATAAAATATCTTATGAATCTTACAGAAATACTTTTTTTTATGTTTGTCATATTCTTAGACTTTGATGCTGGTAAATGCAAAATTCACTAATCTGTTTTCTTGTAATACAGGCACATTGTTGAATTTGTCCAATTGTAAACAATAATCAATATCATTTTGAAGCCCTTTGGTTTCCATTCTGATACAGTAACTTGAGTGTGATAAAAATTTCAAAAGATTACCTTTAGCACTTGCATACAAATGTTTTGCAATGATGGACATATCATAATCTATGATAAATTTATCAGAAAGTTGTTCTATAAGAGCACCTGCAAAAAGGGTGTCTTCTAAATTGGTATGACCTTTCCAGCCCGAACAAAAGATGAGTACATCTTTGTTTTGTTCTAAAATGTAGTTAGATACCGCTGTTAAATTTAAGAATGACCCAATCACTATTTGGTCAGCATCTTTACTAAGGTTGATAGCTTTAGTTCCGTTTGTAGTAGTCATGGCCAGCTCACAACCTGAGTAGTCGTTTTCCAAAAATCCAAAAGGAGAATTTCCTAAGTCAAATCCATCTACTTTGGCACCGTTTCTTTCTGCGGCTGTTAAATATCCATTTTTTTTATATTCCGAACATTCTTCAATACTTGACACAGGAATTATATGTTTAACACCTTTTGCGAGTGCTACGGTCATGGTTGAAGTTGCTCTTAAAATATCAACCACCACCACTATTTTACCTTTTAGATCAAATAGCTTTATACTCTCCGGACTCGGACAAACCTCTACTTTCTTCATACTTTTTTACTTATTAAATACCTTTTGAAACAAAAGGCATTTTAACCACTTTAGCTTTTAAGTACCTACCTCGTACTTCTATGTATATTTCCGAATCTAATTTAGCAAAATTTATGGAAATGTACGCCATCCCTATTCCTTTACTTAAAGTAGGAGATTGGGTTCCTGACGTGACTTCTCCAATTTGCGTTCCGTCTGCTGTGCAAACTTTGTAATGTGAACGAGGAATTCCTCGGTCTATCATTTCAAATCCTACTAGTTTTTTAGAAATGCCATTTTGTTTTTGAGTTTCTAAAAATTCTTTGTCAATAAATTCTTTGTTGAATTTAGTGATCCAGCCCAAACCTGCTTCAAGAGGAGATGTAGTGTCGTCAATATCGTTTCCGTATAAACAATAACCCATTTCTAGTCTTAAGGTGTCTCTAGCACCTAATCCTACGGGTTGAATACCAAATTCTTCACCTGCGTCAATGATTAAATCCCAGGCTCCATTCGCTAAATTATTGGGAACATATATTTCAAAACCTCCAGCTCCCGTGTAGCCAGTAGCTGAAATTAAGATCTTGTCTAAAGTTCCTAGTTTGGCTGTGGTGAATGAGTAGTATTCTAGATTACATGCAGTATCAGTACTCAGTTTTTTTAAAACTTCTATAGCTTTAGGACCTTGTAATGCAAATAGACAATAATAATCAGAAACATTAGACATGGTCGCTCCAAATTTTTCGTTATGTTGCGAAATCCAATTCCAGTCTTTATCTATATTTGAGGCATTTACAACCAAAAGATATTTCTCTTCAGAAAACCTATAAACCAATAAATCATCTACTATACCGCCTTTGCCATTTGGTAAACAAGAATATTGAATTTTGCCATCAGTAAGTTTACTTGCGTCATTAGAAGTTACATATTGGATAAGTTTTAAAGCATTGGGGCCTTCTACCCAAAACTCGCCCATGTGAGATACATCAAATAACCCAACATTGTTTCTTATCAAATGATGTTCTTCTAAGTCTGAACTGTATCTTACGGGCATTTCGTAACCAGCAAACGGAACTATCTTGGCACCTAGTGCCACGTGTTTGTCATGAAGAGGTATTCTTTTCAATTTTCTCAATTAACTATGCAAATATACAAACTCTGTAGAAATTAACCCAAAATAGGGTCTTCGCTATTATGTTTGTATGAAATTTAAACTTAAAACATTTAAATCATAATTGCTAAAGCCAATTTTACTAATAAAATATTATTTGAATTCAAATATTTGAATTTGAGACGGTTTTAAGATGTATAAATATCTATCGGTCTTTATGAATTTTGACGTAATATTTCCTTTGTTCCAGATTACATTTAGGTCGTTATATTTATAAAACAGATTTAAGTCACAATATCCCCATTGGGTGTTTGTGAAAATGTAAATCAAATTTTTAAAGAATGAAATGTAATTACAATCAGGTATTTTAATAAAGTTTTTAAAATTTCCCATATTATCAAATATGAATATACCTTTTTGGTTGTCAATCATATATAAATTATTTGCGTATTCGTGCATATACGAAAACTGAAAATCTTCAAAGTTTGTTAATGTTTGATTAAGATAATTTTTTTGAAAAACGGTTTGTGTGATGGGATCATATTTGTAAAGTATCATTTGGGCTTCATCAAACAACCAAAGCGAGTTGTCTGAACTTACGGTAGCTAATGATATAAAGTTAAATTTCTCGTTATCCAGATATATTAAATCGAAAAAACTCAGTTGTCTGTCCGTAAAAGAAAAACATTGTAAATCTTTGTAAAAACAATATATCCTAACGGTATTATTTGCTTCTAAAAGATTAAGTGCTCTTGTTTTAAAAGTTTGATTTTGGGTAATTAATTGACCTTTGGGGTCGAATTTGTAAATTTGACCCGCTGAATCGCTGATATATATGTTGTTGAATGCATCTATGGATGTTTTATCTAAACCTTTTAGAATTATGGTGTTTACTAATGTACTGTCTCTTCCAATGGATTTAAAACTACAAAATAGGTAAATACTTACTAAAATTGTTTTTAGGGTTTTAAGAGATATTTTAAAATTAAAACTCAATTTTTTATGTTTCGAAAATCTTACAATGTAATCCCGTAGAATCAAATATAACAAAATTTGAGTTTTTAATCCATTCTCCAAGGTTCACGTATCGCCCTGATTCTCCCACGGGTAAATCCATAAATAAATGACGATGCCCCATAATATAATAATCATGTGGTTGGCTCAGGTGTAAGTTTTGAACATATTGCCAAAGCCATTCGTCTTTTCCTAGAAATTTTTCGTCATTTTCATGATTTGCGGCTCTACTACTTCTACTCCAATTGGTGGCAATTCCAAAACCAATCCAAGGATGAAGTTTTGCAAACATCCATTGGCAAATTTTTGAATTGAAAAATAACTTTAAAAATTTGTATTTTTTATCATAAGGTCCAAGTCCGTCACCATGATGTAAAAAAAGCTTTTTATGGTTTACTACAAGTGTGAGTGCTTGTCTGTAAATCTGTACATTAAATTGAGTAGGGAAGTAGTCAAACATCCACATGTCATGGTTGCCGGTAAAAAATATCAATTCTATACCAGCATCTGAAAGTTCGGCAAGTTTGCCAATAAACCTTACAAAACCTTTAGGGATTACATATTTATATTCAAACCAAAAGTCGAAAATATCGCCAAGTAGCACTATAACTTGTGCATCATTTTTGATTTCATCAAGCCAACGAATAATTTTTTTTTCTCGTTCAAAGCTAGATTGTTCATCAGGTGTGCCCAAATGAAAATCAGACGCAAAGTATATTTTTTTACCCTCTTCGAGCTTAATTTCTTTTTCTAACATAAATGTAATGTTTTCAAAAATACACTTATTTGAAATAATCCTAAAAGAAATAAAACAAAAAAGGGTAACAATTTTTACTGTTACCCTTTTGAAGTTGAAAAACTAAAGATTATTCTTTTACAACTCTAATTACTTTATTGAAATCATTTTGTGTGATTTTTATCAAATACACACCTTTTGATAAATCACTTCCTAAAACAACTTCATTTGAAGCATTACCTTTAGATAGTACTAAACCATCAATTGTAGATAATGAATATTCAAATGAACCATTTCTTTCAATTTTTAAAGAATTTGTAAATGGATTAGGGTATGCACTTGTAGAATTTTTATCTAAAGCATCAGAAATATCAGTAGCTATACTTTTGTCAGCATACATAATACCTCTTGCACCAGCACCCACGTAAAGTCTACCATATACTCTTGGGTCTCCTGCTAAACAGTTATGACTTCTTCCAAATTCAGTTGCAGTACTATTCATTTGAGTCCAAGTTGCTCCTTGGTCATCTGATTGGAAAATCCCATTAACACCATTAACTACACCCCAAACGAAGATTGAAGGATATGTAGCACCTGTTACGGCCTTGCCTACAGATACTTTGTAAGCTTGGCTAACTGAAGATATTTTTGAAAATGATGTTCCGCTGTTAGTTGAACGATATAAACCATTCTCTCTATTAGCTAGAAGCACATGTCCTTCTTGTCCAAATACGGTACATACATCTGTTTGCCAAGTGTTATAACTTGCAACATTTGATGCTCCAGATATTGTAACACTTGTGAAATTTACTCCGCCGTCAGTAGAGTAAAAAACTTTACTGTTTAATGGATCAAATATATAGAACTTTTTACTGTTTACACGATCCGCAGCTGGTTTTGAACCTACTGTTACGCTACCATTAGAATTGCTCCAAGAACTACCATTGTTTGTAGAATACGCTACAGAACCATTAGGTGGGCACCAAACTATCGTACTTCCATCGGCAGACAGTGTGATTTTACCACTTTGGTCTGCACTAGCAAAACCTGTTGGTTTAGAACTAAATGCTGTCCATGTAGCACCACCGTCTGTAGAATATCCACCTTTGTTGTAATCGTTGTTATCAAATGCTTTTACCATTTTAGTTGGTAAAGATTCAGCAAAAGCTATTGATCTGGTAGTACCTACTGTTGTATTATTTGTTTTATATCTACCAGCCGCTGGAGAAGCATCTAAATTTAAATGTTGAAAACCATCAAAATCTCCAATAGCACTTACTAGATTTGCGTTTCCAGATGGAGGACTTACTAGTTCTAATGGTACTGTTTCTTCTAAACCATCATTCTCAAACGTCCAAGTAGTTGCTGCTGTATTGGTACTAGTAGCATTGCTAAACAAGCTTGAAACATCATAGTTAGCGAATATGCCAAAACCAGTTGTAAACATGATTTCGTTTGTTCTTTTTGGATTCATGGCGACACTTGTGATCCAGTGAACTGTAAGTGAAGCTGAATAAGGTGCTTTAGTTACACTGTATGCTCCTTTGTTGAAAGATGAACCCCAAGTAGATGAATAACTATAAGAGTTAAAGGTACTAGACCAATTTGACCCACCATCTGCACTGAAATATACTTCATCAGCTGGCCACCATCTTTCAGCAGTAGTAATAACAACTTTGTTGGCGTCACTAGGATTTACCGCCACTGACCCAAATCCTCCTTGTAAATTTTCTGCTCCTGAAGGTGTGATGTCTGTCCAAACGTTGGTAGTTTTATTTACTTTATAAACTCTACCATTTGAAATACTATTATGTGGTGCAGATAATGCATAATCACCATTTGGAGTAACAGAGTTGTTGAAAGTAATGTAAATGTTATTACCAGACATTACTAATCTAGAAGGTACTGGTGTTAATGCGGCATTGCCTGGGCTGAATGATTTACCCGTTAAAGACGTTGGATGATTGGTCATTTTTGCCCAAGTACTTCCGCCATCAGTACTTTTATAAACACCTACATTTCCACTGTTGTAAATATAATCTGCAACACCAACGTATATGGTAGGAGTAGCTGTTCCTGAAGAACCACTAGATTTGTCAAATTCAACAAAAGTAATGTAAGATGACGAAAAGCTAGATACTTTGTTCCACGTTACGCCCGAATCAGTACTTTTATAAAGTCCATCTTTTTTAGAACCTAAATACAATATATTTGATTTGTTCGGATCCACAACAAGTCTCTCACAAGTTCCTCTACCTGGGTCATTACCACCAAGTTTAAATGATAAAGATGCGAGTTTAGTCCAAGTAGCTCCTTTGTCACTTGAACCGTAAATTATACCGTTATTTCCCCAAGAAGCACTATACAAGCCAGTTGCAATGTATACTTTGTTAGCATCACTTGGGTCTACAGCCAAACTCCAAATTCCATGGTCGTCGCCAGTTGTCATGCCGTCAGTAATTGCAATCCATTTTTTATTGGTCGCATCCCATCTGTAAGCTCCCCCCACATCTGTTCGTGCATATAGTAAATCTGTTTCAGTAGGATGGTAAATAAGTCCAGAAACTAGACCTCCACCTTTGACTTGTACACTTTTCCAAGTGTAGCTCTGTGCATTAAGTAAACTTGTTGTAAGTAATACCAATGCTCCTTTCTTTAAAAAAGAAGTAATAGATTTTAATACCATTTTAAAGTGTGATTTTATGTAAATTAAATACAAATCTACTATAAATTTTGTATTATTTAAAGTAAATCTTGTGTTATTGTGGTAAGAATTTAGAAAAAGCTTTGTTTAATAATCCACAAGCTTTTTCAAGTTCTTGAAAAGAAATATTTATAGGTGGACAAATACGCATTGAATTATTACAAAATAAAAACCAGTCTGTTATCAAACCTTCTTCTATAGCGGCATCAATTATTTTTTTAAGAATATCAAAGTTTTCAAATTCTACAGCCATCATTAAACCTTTATTTCTTATAGATTTTATAAGTGGCGATTTTAGTGCTTCTTTTATATAATTTGCTTTTTGTTCAACTTGTTCTATCAGATTTTCTTCAAGAATAACATTTAGTGTTGCCAAAGATGCCGCACTACTTACAGGATGCCCTCCAAAAGTAGTGATGTGTCCTAAAAATGGATCATTTTTTAAAACAGCCATTACTTCTTGTGAAGCTATAAACGCACCAATGGGCATACCACCACCCATGCCTTTGGCACAAAGTAAAATATCAGGGTAAATGTCATAATGTTCGAAGGCCCAAAACTTTCCTGTACGCCCAAAACCTGTTTGAATCTCATCAAAAACTAGCATAGTACCTGTTTGAGTACATTTTTCTCTGAGATTTTCTAAAAATTCTTTTTCTATAGGTATGATTCCTGCTTCTCCTTGCACTATTTCTACAAAAACAGCAGCTGTTTTGGTCGAAATTTTTTCAAGTTCTTCCATATTGTTAAACTCAATATGTTTACAATCAGGAATTAAGGGTCTGTAAGCTTGTTTAAAAAACTCACTACCCATTATAGACAAAGCCCCATTACTAGAGCCGTGGTAAGCATTTTTGAAACTTATGATTTCTGTTTTTTGCGTATATCTTTTGGCTAATTTTATGGCTCCTTCTACAGCTTCTGCTCCTGAATTTACCAAATAAACATTATTAAGTTCTTTAGGTAACGTATTACAAATAGCTTGTGAAAGTTGTACTTGTGGAGCATGTACATATTCTCCATATACCATCAAGTGCATGAATTTTTCAGCTTGTTTCTGTATGGCTTCTACTACTTTTGGGTGACAATGCCCAATATTGCTTACAGCTATTCCAGAAATAAAATCTAAGTATTCCTTCCCGTTAGGGGCATACAAGTAAACACCTTTTGCTTTTTCAATTTCAATCATTAATGGTGCGTCTGATGTTTGAGCCACATTTCTTAGAAAAAGCTGTCTATTACTTAACATTTTTTATTTTTTTAGTTCCAAAGCCATTTCTTTAGCAAAATAGGTAAGTATAATTTTGGCACCTGCTCTTTTGATACTTAACAAACTCTCATACATTGCTTTTTTTTCATCAAGCCATCCATTTGCTGCAGCTGCTTTTATCATAGCATATTCTCCGCTTACATTGTAGGCCGCAATAGGCAAATTGTAGTTTTCGTTCATTACATGTATCACATCAAGATAGGAGAGAGCGGGTTTAACCATCAAAAAATCAGCACCTTCAAGTTCGTCTAGGTTACCTTCTATCAGGGCTTCTCGTTTGTTTGCCGGATTCATTTGGTAAGTTTTTTTGTCGCCAAATTTTGGTGCAGAATCTAGAGCATCTCTAAAAGGGCCATAAAATGCACTGGCATATTTGGCACAATAAGACATAATCGATGTTTCGTAGAATCCGTTATCATCTAGGTGGTTACGAATTACTCCCACACGGCCGTCCATCATATCGCTGGGGCCAATAATATCTGCTCCTGCTTCTGCTTGAGCTAAAGCCATATTGGCTAAGATGTCAAGTGTGATGTCGTTTATTATTTTTCCATTTTCTACATATCCATCATGACCATCAGAGCTGTACGGATCCATGGCTACGTCTGTCATTAAACAAATTTCAGGAAACTGTTTTTTGATTTCTCTTAGAGCTCTCAAATATAACCCGTTGGTATTTAGACTCTCTGTTGCATTTTTGTCTTTAACTGAATCTTCAAGAGCTGGAAATAAACAGAATGAATTTATGCCAAGTTTTGTACACTCTTCTATTTCTTTTAGAATCAAATCTAAAGTCATGCGGTAGATACCCGGCATAGATTTAACTTCTATTTTAATGTTTTTTCCTTCAATAATAAAAAGAGGAAAAATGAAATTACTTGTTTGTAGATGAGTTTCTTGGCAAAGCTCACGGATAGCTGCCGATTTTCTGTTTCTGCGAGGTCTAGAAATATTTAGCATTCGCAAATATAAGGAGCTTTGTTGAAAGAACGGTACTATTTTTTCAGTACATTTTCTAATAACTCTATGAGTTCTTTTGAGCTATGATACCCTTCTATACGCATTTTTACATTGTTATTGGCATCAATTATTAGTATACTCGGTATTACTTCAAATGAAAATTTTCTAAACAAACTACCGCCCTCTGGGCTGTCAATATTGAGTCTTACTGGATTAAATTTTTCATTCAATAAGGTAGAAACTTCTTGTTTTCTGAATACATTTTTATCCATTTGTTTACAAGGACCACACCATTCGGCCATGAAATCTATAAAAAATAGTTTATGGTTGTTTTTGTGTGTTTCTAGACTTTGTACAAATGAAGTATCAAAACGAACTTGAGCGTTTGCAACACAAAATGTTATCGTGAATAATAGTACTAAATAAAATTTTTTCATATAAAGATTTTTACAATACTTATGCCATAATTATTGTTCATTAGTCCATTTTTTAAATAAATCTGGTCTTCTTGTTTTGGTGCGTTCTATGGCTTGTTCAAATCTCCAGTTTTCAATATTTTTTTCATGCCCTGACAATAATACATCAGGTACTTTGAGGCCATTCCATTCTGCGGGTCTTGTATATACGGGTGGAGCTAATAAAAAATCTTGGTGAGAATCAGAAAGTGCCGATGTTTCGTCGTTGATTGCTCCTGGAATGATACGAATAATGGCATCACAAAACACAGCAGCGGCAAGTTCTCCGCCCGATAATACATAATCACCAATGCTTATTTCATGTGTAACATAAGTTTGTCTGATGCGTTCATCTATACCTTTATAATGCCCACAAATAATCATGATATTGTTAAACAAAGAATATTTGTTGGCAATCTGTTGGGTCAGAGTTTCTCCGTCAGGAGTCATGTACACAATTGCATCATACTCTTTAGTAGTTTTTAGATGTTCAATGCAATTTGCCAAAGGTTCGCACATCATCACCATACCAGCACCACCACCAAACGGATAGTCGTCTACGTTTTTATGTTTGTTGTGGGTGTAATCTCGTAAGTCATGAACGATTAACGATACCACACCTTTATCTATAGCACGTTTTAAAATAGAATGCGAGAAAGGACTTTCTAGTAATTTAGGTAAGCAAGTAATTATATCTATGTGCATATCAGAATCTATCTTAGTCGTTTAAATCTTCTTCGTCGGCATCGTCAGGTTCCTGATAGTTATTTGAAGTATAAATATCAAGTAAACCCTCCGGAAGCTCTACTGTAATAGTTTTAGATTTATGATCAATTTTTTTAACTATATGTGTGTTTGCCGGTATCAGAACTTCGTTATTGTTTATGGATGTTACCAAAAGGTCGTTGTTTGGTATTTTATAAAAATTTTCTACATCTCCTATGTGGCCAGCAATGGAGTCAATAATTTTGAACCCCATAATCTGATCCACCCAAAGATATTCGTCTTCGGTAACATATTTTTCGTCAATCCATAAGTCTTTGTTTAAAAGTGTTTTAGCTTTTTCGACAGTGTCTATTTCTTCGAATTGTACAATTAATTTTTGTTGATTATAACTAAATTTTTGAATAAAATAAGGAATTGCTTGTTCGTTATTTTTAATAAACAGACATTTTACTTCTACAAAGTCGTCTGGTACAATTTGGATATTGCAGCTAAGTTCGCCTTTGATACCGTGTGTTTTTTGTATGCTTCCTATTTTAAGTAAATTATTCATAATTATACAGATCGAAAGATGTATGACTGGAAATAAATAAAAAAGGAACACCAGAGTGTTCCTTTTTTATGATTGAATAAGTGAGATTATTCAGCTGATTCTGCTTCAGCAGCAGGAGCTTCACCTTCAACAGCAGCAGGAGCTTCTTCAGCAACTGGAGTGTTTTTCTTAGCGATAGCTTCAGCTTTAGCTTTATTTTTTGCAGCTTCTTCTTGTAATTTAGCAGCTTTAGCTTCAACTTTAGCTTTAGCTAATGAAGATTGTACGTTTTCATTTGCTTTTACTTTACCTGAAACGAAATCTTCAAATTTCTTGTCAGCAACTTCTTGACTGATCGCACCCTTAAGTACCCCTAATTGAAGGTGTCTCTTAAGCATAAGACCTTTTTGTGAAAGAATTGTTCTTGCAGTATCAGTTGGTTCAGCACCTACCATTACCCAATGAAAAGCTCTTTCTTCGTTTAATACTACTGTTGCAGGGTTTGTGTTTGGATTGTAAGTACCCAATTTCTCGATAAACTTACCATCTCTTGGTGATCTAGCATCTGCTACTACTACATCATAAAGGGCCAATTGTTTTCTCCCTCTTCTTGCTAATCTGATTTTTACTGCCATTTGTTCAGTTATTGTGGAACCCGTCCTGTTTATTAAAATTTAGTCTGCAAAGGTAGACTTTTTTATGTACTAAAACAAATTATTTTAAAATTGGCGTATTAGACTTACTTGAGCTCCTACACCTGATGTTTTTTTGTTTGCAAAAACATATTCTACAAAGTTTGCATGAGCTCCTAAATAGGTTTTTGAACCTAATTTTGAATTGAGTCCAAGATATAAATCTACTCCTCCAAAACCACCAAATCCTATTTTAGATTGAACAGAAAAAGCAGAACACATAGTATATGCTACTCCAATTTTTGCTTTTGGAAGCCTATTGCTTATGTTAACGTAAGACAAATCACCAAGTAATGCTAGTTTGTTACATAACTCATATTGTGTTTGTATGTTTAATTTTAATGGTAACGAAATAGTTTCTGAGTGTTTGTATGCTTTTATACCCAAAATATTTTCAATACTGTCTGTTCTTATTTTAGTGAGGTCTTCAGTATTGATGTTTAGTAAATTACCCAGATTGTAGCCTTCGTAGTGGTAGCTGGTGTCTTGTTTGTAGTTGGTCATGCTATTCACACGAGCATAGCCAATGTCTGATATTGAAATACTATATGTAAGTTTGTCAGAATTATCATAATCGATAAAATGCATTCCTAAACTTACACCAGTGCCTACATTAGGCAAAATTAAACTTTTAGCAGAATCAGAATATTTTATTGCTCCGCTATTGGAGTAATCTATATATAATCCGTCAGGGTCTGTATATAAACTTCCTTTGTTGATTTCGTATTTTTGAAAATCAGCAAGTGATACGTATGAGATTGTTCCACCAATTACTTTTTTGCCAAGATTTTTTTCATAACCTAGCCCAAGTGTTTGATAACTAATATTATAAATTTGAGAGTTATCTAAATACGCAGTTTTGCCCGCATAAGCCAAATTACCAGACGTAATCAGATTAAAGGCATCTTTTGAAAAACTAGCAGTAGTATATTGTTGATTGGTAGCTTTGAGGAATATAGACTGACTAGAATCTAATTTATATTTAAGGATTAAATTGATACCCCATAACGCTCCAAACTGGTTTTTGTTTTTAAATCTCTTTTGTACAGCATCTTTACTTTTTTGACTAATGGTTCTGTTTACGTATACATCTTTTAGAAATGAATTTGTAATTACTTTATTACTTTCCAAATCTAGGGTAGAACCAAAGTTGATTTCTGCTCTGGTTTTAGTAGTATAAAAATTTTGGTAAGCATTTTTGTCTGAAATTAAATCTTCAGTAAACTGTCCAAAAACAAATTGAGAAATGGCAAAGAAAAATAATATTTTATATTTAGAAAAAGTCATTTTGGGAATTAATTTTTGGTTAATTGATAGTTGAATCTTCCAACAAGATTTAATAATAAACTATTGTTGATATTAATAGGAGCGAAGTCTGGTCCCGTGGTATTTAAAATTGCTTTAAAATATATCTTCTTAGAAGTTAGAAGTTGAACCAATCTTTGATTGTCAAAAACAAAATCAAATTTTTGTTTGCTGGCTTCCAAAAGCTTACCTGAAGGAGTTTCTACTTTTGCAGATGTTATACTCGGGCTTGCAGTTAATGAATCTACTTTTTTATTAGAAGCATCTAAAACGTATAACGTTAAGTTGAAATCTAAAGGTAATTCGTTCGTAGATAATATACTTATGGTAGCTTTGTTTATTTTGTCGATATTGTTGAGATTAAATGCTGCCATGTTTGTGGTGTCCATGAGTGTGATATTGCTTGCTTTAATTTTTAATGGAATTTCAGCATTTATAGAAACATCAAAACTTGAGTTTTCTGTAAGGAAATTATCAAAACTACTTGGTTGTTCAGGGTTGGAGTCGTAGTTAGTAAACACGGTGGCCTTGTAATTTATTTTGTTAGGCATGTTTTCTAAAAATGCCAAAACATTTGAATTGCTAGATGTGATAGAATAACTAACTTGAGCATAAGCAAAAGGTGTTTCTGTTGCCGCAGGAATTACAATGATAGGATCTGCAAGTGTTAGGGTTTTTGAACTACCAGTTTTTGTATTCAATCCTGAAATTTCATCTATTTTAACTTTAGCATCTACACCTGCTCCACTTTTAATTGTCAGATTTAAATTTACACTTTCAAACTCTAACTTTCCATTGTTTAAATTTTCAAAAACATTAAAATCACTAGAAAGTGGCCCAATATTGAAAGTGTCTTTTCCAAAATATCCGAGTGCATAAGAAGGAATGATGTCTATCAGTTTAACTTTCATAATGATAGAATCATTTTCTGAAATAGTAGTAAGTTTACCCGTACTGTCAAAACCTGCTAATAATGTACTTTTGAAATTATTATAAGTTGTGCCACCACTTTCATTTAAATGTTCAAGTGTTAGATTAAAATCTTTTATTTCAGTTATGATAGAATCTTTAACTGCTACATTTCCTATTGCTGGTTTAAATTTTCCGAAAAGTTTAAAAGTATCTGCACCAGCTAAAGCATCCCATATTTTATATTCAAACTTTACCGTGTCTGGGGCTGTAGATTCATATACAATTTTTACTTTTCCACTTTTGATGCCTACTTTTCGTAGTTTTTTATCACCTAGATTTTTGATATCCGTATCAAAGGTATCTTTTACGAAATAATAACTTGGAAATATGGCCGTCATTTCAGAAGAAGTAAGATCGGGAGCATAAATTTTTACTTTTAACCCGTCATCTAAGTCCACAAATACAGGCACACCATTACTTCCTACAATGTCAAAGTTGGTAACTCTATAAAGTAATTTGCCCGTTACTCTTTTTCCATCTACTATAATCGAGTCTTTAGAAGTTGATTTTGCTTCTATTCTATCTATAGTGATACTACCTATTAAATTTTGGTCGTCAACGTTTCTGATTTCATAAGTAATATTAGCAACTGCAAAGTTTAAGTTGTTGGTGACTTCGCTGTAAAGGGTTCCTTCTTTAATAGTTGCTGATGAAAAAACATCGTCAACGGTTACGGTTTCATCACCCG
Organism: Cytophagales bacterium; assembly: GCA_046329305.1. Classification (GTDB taxonomy): domain Bacteria; phylum Bacteroidota; class Bacteroidia; order Cytophagales; family UBA9547; genus CAMFLX01. The sequence continues at coordinate 1,357,281 of JAXLUW010000002.1, read as the reverse complement.
TGCTGATGCCAGCGTATGGCGGCACTACTACACTAGAAGAATCTATACTTTTTAGATAAGCTCTCAAAAAAGCATTCATACTTGGTAATAAACTACGAATACTTACTTCGCTTTCAATTTCTCTTGTGGTGATGGGTAAAGTTGATAATTTTACAACTTCTTTGTATTCTTCTCCTTCCAAGGGAATCAGTGTATCAATTTTAAGATTGGCTAGTTGGTTAGAATATACCAATTTTAATGAGGAATCTGCCCCAAGGTCATACAAGCTGTCGGCTAAAATATCTTTCATGTTTAGTGTACCTTTGGCAATAGGTGTTAACGCATCTATAGGCCAACTTACAGGTTCTTTTTTCTTGCATGAAATACTTATTCCAAGTAAGAAACATAAAAGTAAAATGGATTGTTTTTTCATAAATTATTTTTGAATGATGTTATTTGTCTTTGGCTTGATTTTTATCTTATATCCATTAAATATAGTAAAAGTAATTTTTTTTAAATAAAAAAGGGAGCAATTTGCTCCCTTTCTATTAAAATTAATCTTTTGTTATTTGTGATTTTTGACAGTATATAACAATCCAACTTGCAAATTGTGAGCATGTTGCGTGTTTTTGTCTTGGTCAAAATCATACAAACCAATATAGCTAAAGCTTGTAGTAATATATTTTGTTAATTTAGCGGTAAGAGTAACGTCCAAACGTTGATCTACATATGACTCTATTCTATCATAAGCTTTTTTTACGGCTTCATCGGTAAACTTAGCCTTAATCTTATCTCTTCTAAAGAAATAATCTACGTTAGAAAAGAACATTTGATATTTAACTTTTAGGTTTACATTTTTACGAATGTCTTTATCTGCTGCAGCTAACAAACTGAAAAAACCAAATTCATTTCTCCAAGATTGACCTCTTGTAACTCCGTAATTTTTTTCTACTTCACTTACTTTAAAACCTTTAGTAACCAATGTTTGTTTAGCATTCAAAACCCCAATACGAACATAATACCAATCTTTTGGTTTATATTCAAAACCTAGAGCTTCCGTAAAATAAGCAGGATTTAAGAAGTTAGACACATAAACAGCGGTATCTTTAATTTTGGCGTTAGGATCTACAGGACCTAACTTAGAAACATATTTATAACCAGCTGTAAAAAAAGATTGAGCATTGAAAGAACTAAATAAGTTCCAGTTTTTATTGATTGCTCTACCATATTTAGAATCCAACATAATTCGGTCTTGAGATTTTCTAAATTCTGGTGCTTGTTTGGTTATAATTTGACCAAATTGTAAATCTAATACGTTATCCCATGAATCTTTTTCTTTTTTGTAGTTGGCTGTACCGTAAAACAACAACAAGTAATTAAAGTTGTTAACACCACCACCTTTCCAGTTGTCTGAAAATGCAGAACCACTCATGTTTAAACCAGCTTTTAGGCTGTTTTTCCAATAACAAGTATCTTTCTTAATTGCGGCACTGTCTGTTGCTACAGCTTTGGTAGCATCTTGTGCAATAGTTGTAAATAATGTAGTTAGTAATGAAACTAAGTAAAATTTAAATTTCATAAATATGTGTTTTTTGTCACAAATATATAATTAAAATCTTTTTACTTTTGTCGAAAGTTAAATTTATGAACAAGTTATATTCTTTTGTTAGAGCAAAATGCCCTAATTGTGGTAAAGGTAATGTTTTTGAAAAAGGACCTTATTCTTTAAATTTTATAAAAGTGAACAAAGAATGTTCTTGTTGTAACTATTCTTTTGAGCCAGAACCAGGTTTTTATTATGGAGCTATGTATTTTACTTATGCCATAAATGTTGGTATTATTATAGCTATGCTTTTCGGATTCTTTATTTTTACAGATAAATTTAATCCCTTTAATTATTTGATTACAACTGTTTCATTTATTTTACTGACATTCAATGGGATTGTAAGGCTTTCTCGTTTATTAATGTTGTATTTGTTTGGTCCTCCGGTTCATAATAATGAATAATAAATCGGTATATCAGTCTGAGAATGTAGTAAAATCTTATTCAAAATCTGATTACATTCTTGCCGCAGAAAAAATAATATTTGAAAAATACGGAGCTCGTATATCTAATGGTTTTGTATTGGATTTAGGAGTAGGTGGTGGGCGTACAACAAGAGTTTTATCTAGAATAAGTAAGCAATATTTAGGGATTGATTATTCGCCAAGCATGATAGAATCCTGTAAACAAAGTTTTCCAACCGTAGATTTTGCAGTTGCCGATGCCAGCGAGCTTTCCTTTATATTTTCTGACTCGGTAGATTTTTGTTTATTTTCATTTAATGGAATTGATTGTGTTTCCATAGATGTACGACAATTGATTTACAAAGAAATATATAGAGTTTTGAAACCCGATTCTTTATTTGTTTTTTCATTTCATAATTCACAATGTATTCCTGATTTATATAATCTACAGTTTCCTAAAAACCCACTGAATTGGTTTAAAGAATTGAATAGGTACAAGAAAATACGCGAGTATAATGGAAATTATAGGACGTATTACCAAGAAAATTTTTTTAGTATTTATGACGGTGCAGAAAATTTCTCAACTAAAGTGCTGTATTCAAAGCCAGAATTTCAAGTATCAGATTTGCAGACGAATAACTTTGAAATTGTAAATCTATTAGATGCAGAATCTGGCAGATTTCTTGATGAAAAATCATTAAATTCAATAAAATGCCCGTGGATATATGTTGTAGCTAAGAAATCTTGAGATTCAGGTCTAATTTCTTAATGATTTTATTATTTTTTTCTGTTATTTTTGCACAAAGTCCAATATTTTGAGTACACCATTGAAGCAGAAATTTTTTAATTTTTTAAAACCAATCCTTGAATTCATCTTTCTTTTAAGAGATTATTTCTTGTTTGCAAGAGAAGTGTTTTTGGAGTTTTTTAATCAAAATCCTATACGTAAGGTATACAAATGGGCGGTGTACATATTAATGGGTTTGGTGTTATTTGTATTTGCTATTCAGTTAAATTTTTTGTGGCTCTTTGGGAAAAGTCCAAGTATAAAGAAACTTGAAGAAAGCAAAATAGATCAAGCCTCTATGTTATATTCTTCTGATGGGGTATTACTTGGAAAATATTACATGGAAAATAGAGTGCCTGTGGAGTATTCTAAAATTTCTCCTATGCTTGTAAAAGCATTGATGGCAACTGAAGATACACGTTTCTACGAACATTCCGGAATAGATTTGAAAGCTTTAGTATCCATATTTTACTACGTAGCTAAAGGTGATAATAGGGGCGGGAGTACCATCACTCAACAGTTAGCAAAAAACATGTATAAAATTAGAGGAGAAAGTTCCAAAGGTCTTTTGGGCTTTGTTCCTGGTATTAGCACATTAATTATCAAACTAAAAGAATGGATTACAGCTGTGCGATTAGAAAGGGCCTATACCAAAGAAGAAATATTGACCATGTACTTAAATACAGTAGATTTTGGCAGTAATTCATTTGGTATAAAAACAGCTGCTAAAACTTATTTTAATACTTCTTCTGATAGCTTAAAAATTGAACAATGTGCGGTATTGGTGGGTTTACTTAAAGCTACCACTACCTATAATCCCAAATCTAATCCTGAAAAATCAATTGAAAGACGAAATGTTGTTTTGTCACAAATGCAAAAAGCTGGGGTGTTGTCTCTGCATCAGGTAGATTCTTTGTCTAAATTGCCGCTAGATTTAAACTTTACTGTTGAGAAGAGTTATGACGGTGCTGGTACGTATTTCAGAAATATCATGAACAACTACCTTAAGAAATGGTGCGAAGACCATAATTATGACTTATACAAAGACGGATTAAAAATTTACACAACTATTGATACACGTTTTCAAGCCTTGGCTGAACAAGCCGTTGAAGAACATATGAAGGGCTTACAACGTAAATTTGATCAGCATTGGAAAGGTCAAAATCCATGGATAGATGCAGAGAAAAATGAAATCCCTAATTTCATAGAAGACGCTGCTAAGAGAACGCAACGATACAAAGAATTAGAAAAAAAATACGGTAAAGGACATGATTCTGTAAATATTGTAATGAATAAACCTTACAGAATGAAAGTGTTTTCATGGTCTGGAGAAAAAGATACACTTTTTTCACCCATAGATTCTATCAGATATTACAAACGTTTTTTACATGCAGGTTTCTTAGTCGTGGATCCATTTAAAGGTCACATTAAAGCTTGGGTGGGTGGTATTAACTATAAATATTTTAAGTATGACCATGTGGCACAATCTAGCAGACAGCCAGGGTCTACTTTTAAGCCTTTTGTGTATCTTACGGCACTACGTCAAGGATATTCGCCTTGTAACAGAATGGTTGATAAACCTTTTAAAATAGAATATTTGGAAGAAGGTGAACAAAAAGTATGGGAACCAAGAAACAGTGATAGGAAATTTACATACGATTCTATGACTTTGAGAAGAGCAATGGCTAAATCAGTGAATACAGTAACTGCACAGCTCACCGCTAAAGTTGGCTGGGATAATGTTGCTCAAACGGCTAAAGATTTAGGAATCAAAAGTCCATTAAAAAAAGTACCTTCTATTGGCTTGGGTTCTAGTGATGTGAATCTTTATGAGATGGTTGGAGCTTATGCAACATTTTTAAATAACGGCGTTTACACGCAACCAATGTTTATCACTCGTATAGAAGATCACAACGGAAATATCATACATGAGTTTACTCCTAATACGAGACATGTGCTTGACCCTGAAGTGGCTTGGTTGATGATTCACATGTTAAAAGGCGGTTTAGAAGAACCAGGAGGAACTTCTCAGGCATTATTTGAATTTGATTTATTCAAAGGAAATGAGTTTGGCGGTAAGACAGGGACTTCAAATAATCACTCTGACGGTTGGTTTATGGGGCTTACCAAACAACTCGTTTGTGGTACTTGGGTAGGTGGAGAAGACAGGTGTATACATTTTAGAAATTCTGCCATGGGCGAAGGGGCTCGCACAGCTTTACCAATTTTTGGTAGATTTATGGAGAAAATTTATGCCCAAAAAGAATTAGAAATTAAAATGGGATATTTCCCAAAACCACCTGTTAAAATAAAACGGCCTTACAACTGCCCTACGAGAATAGCCAGAGTAAAAGACACTTCTGCCGCCGCAGTAGATTCAACAGCTGTAAACATAGAACCATAATGATTCCTATAACCTTAATTAGTGGTTTTTTGGGTGCGGGTAAAACTACGCTTTTAAATTCTATAATTGTACAAAACCCAGATAAGAAGGTTATAGTAATTGAAAATGAATTTGGGGAGATTGGTGTAGATGGTGCTTTGTTGATAGAACTTGACGCTCAAATTTTTGAATTAAGTAATGGATGTATTTGTTGTAATCTCAATGAAGATTTACAAGAAACGCTACTAAAAATTGTAAATTTAGAAACCAAACCAGACCATCTAATCATTGAAACTACAGGAATTGCAGATCCTGCACCTATCATAATTTCACTTTTAAATGACGAGATTATTCAATCTAATTTTAGGATAGATAGTGTCATTACTTTAATTGACGCTTTAAATTTTAAAAATCAAATCAATCAAAATCCTGTAAGTATAAAGCAGCTGAGTTATGCAAATTTTATAGTGGTAAACAAAATTGCAACTATTCATAAAAATGATTTGGTGGAATTAATGCAAGAAATCGCAAACTATAACCCAGGTGCTGAATTATATGCTACAAATTTTGCTTTTGTAAAAGACATCAATTTATTGGAACTGAATCTTTTTGATGAGTTAAAATTATCGCCAAAAGAATCTAGGAGTTTTACAATGCTCAATAACTCGCCTTATGAAAGAAAAATTGTATTAGATAGTTCTGTTACACATAAGGTAAAAAGTATTTCAATTTCTACTGATCATCCGTTGGATATTTTAAAATTTAATACATGGCTTTCAGCTTTGTTACAAAATAGTTTTGGGAATATATACAGAGTAAAAGGCTTTGTGGTTTTTGAAGATTTTGAACATTTTACAGTTATTCAAGGAGTTCAAAATACATTTGTTACAGAACAAGGAAGATCTGTTGGGGCTTCTAATTTTTCTGTTTCTGAATTGGTTTTTATTGGGGTAAATCTTGAAAAAGAGTTTTTTCAAAAAGGCTTAGAACTATGTGTTTACAATGAAGATGAAATCAATTTTGAAAAATTATATGATAATATTGAAAACATACAAAACATATTGTTACAAGAATAATGTTTAAAAACCCCAACGATCCAGAAAACCTAATTATCAAATCTAAAATAAAAGAATGGTTAAATTTGTATGTAAACATTGCAGAAAATGATGTATTAAATATACTTGAAATACCATGTTGGGAACCTAATTGCCCAGATTATAATACAGAAATTACGTATTTGAAAGGATCTGAAAAATTAAATATCATAATAAAAAAGCCATTAGTTTTTATTAGAAAAATTGATATTTATGCCTTAACTAAGAAGTAAGTTTAGCCGAAAATTGTATTTAATTTATCTATTCTTTCAGTCTACAATTCATAAATAATGATAAAAATTATTGTTTGTGGAATCATTTTACTTTAATTTTGTTTATATTTATTCTAAATAAAAATTTTGTGAAAAAAACACTGGGAGAATTAAAAATAGGGGAGTCGGCAAGAGTTGTTTCTATTACAAACGAAGAGCTTTCAGTGAGATTAATTGAGATGGGTTGTGTTCCTGGTTGTGAAGTGAAATTAAAATTTCAAGCACCTTTGGGAGGGCCGCTGTGTTTTTGTATAAATGGTTCAGATTTATCTATGGGCCGCGATGAAGCCAGCTTAGTAGCTGTAGAAATTAAATAAAATGCCAAATACTTCTTATAAAAAAATTGCTCTTGTTGGTAATCCCAACACTGGTAAGTCTTCATTATTTAATCAATTAACAGGTTTAAATCAGAAAGTTGGTAATTACAGTGGAGTTACTGTAGATAAAAAAGAAGGTAAAGTTAAGATAGAATCTAATGAATTTGATGTTTTAGACTTGCCTGGTGTATATAGCATACATCCTAAAACATTAGATGAAAAAGTTGTTCTAGAAGTACTTAGTGATTCTGCAAGTGAAGAAACTCCAAAAGTAGTAGTTTCTGTAATAGATGCTTCAAATTTACGAAGAAGCTTATTGCTGTTTTCTCAGGTTGTTGATCTAGGTTTTCCTGTGTTAGTTGCACTCACAATGAACGATGTAGCTCATGATGCAGGTATTTACATTGATGAAAAAAAACTATCTCAAGCATTGGGTTGTTCTGTAGTAAAAATCAATAGCCGAACAGGACAAGGTATTGAAGAACTTAAGAAAAGAATATATGCAGCTGATTTTAAAAAAGTAGAATCTGGTATTCAACTTTCTGAAATTGAATTAAATTTTTTAACAAAACTCGAAGGCTTAAATACTACTTTAAAAGGGTATAATTTATTGCTTTCTGCACATCATTATAATGAGCTTTCATTTTTGTCTTATCATGAAAAAAAGCAACTGGAAGCATTAATACATACAGAAAACTTTAAATCTATACCCGCTCAAGCTAGAGAAAATATCAAGAGATACGAACACATAGCTCAGGTATACGATAAAGTTGTAATTGATATCAGCAAAACCAAAAATCAACTATTTGCAGATAAATTAGACAAGGTTTTAACACATCCTATTTTGGGATATGTTACTTTACTAATGTTTATTCTCATAGTGATACAGTTGGTGTTTACGGTTTCAGAAATACCAATGGGTCTCATTGAAAATTTTGGTGGATTTTTAATGGATGTCGCCAAAAACTATTTTGGGGAACAAGGGATTGTAAAACTTTTAGTTGACGGTCTACTAGCAGGAGTGTTTGGAGTGTTGGTATTTATTCCTCAGATAGCCTTGTTGTTTTTCTTTTTGGGAATTCTCGAAGAGTCTGGCTACATGGCAAGAGCTGTATTTATTACAGATAAATTAATGCGAAAAGTAGGAATGAACGGAAGAAGCGTAATTCCTTTGTTTTCAGGTGTTGCGTGTGCTGTTCCTGCAATTATGGCTACAAGAACCATTGACAATCCAAAAGATAGATTAATTACCATTTTGGTTACTCCTTTAATAAGCTGTTCTGCAAGAATTCCAGTGTATACGGTTCTTATAGGCTTATTTGTTCCTGATGGATACGTGTGGGGAATTATTGGATACAAAGCCTTGGTATTTATGGGTTTGTATTTTTTTGGATTTTTTGTAGCTATAATATGTTCCTATTTGTTAAAGAAAATTGTGAATATAAAACATTCTTCATTTTTTGTGATGGAACTGCCGAGCTTAAAAATGCCCAATTGGTATAATGTATGGATTAATATTATTGAAAAAGTAAAAGCATTTGTTTTTGACGCGGGCAAAACAATTATATTCATCAGTGTTTTACTAACTTTTTTGTCGTATTATGGGCCTAGCAAAGCAATGAAAGCTGCTGAAGATTCTATGTCGCAAGAAATATATAAAGACCTAAGTGAGGCAGAAAGATCTAACTTGGTTGCGGCCAAAAAAATGGAAGCATCTTATGCGGGTAATTTTGGAAAGTGGATAGAGCCGGTAATCAAACCTTTAGGATATGACTGGAAAATAGGAATCTCTTTACTTACCTCTTTTGCGGCAAGAGAAGTTTTTGTTCCCACAATTTCTACAATTTATAACTTAGGTTCTGACGAAGAAAATGATGGAGTAATTATACAAAAACTAAAAAATGAAATCAATCCTGAGACTGGCAAGCCATTGTATGGAACTGCTCTATGTATTTCTTTGTTAGTGTTTTATTCATTGTCTATGCAATGTGTGAGTACTTTGGCAACTACCAAACGCGAAACTAAATCTTGGACATGGACAATCATACAGTTTGTGGGTTTAACAACCATTGCTTATTTGGGTTCTCTGATTTCTTATCAATTGTTATCGTAATATGAAAAATGTAATTTACTTTTTATTACTATTTAGCTCTATTATAATGAGAGCTCAAAATAAAGAATCAAATGTAAATTCTAGTAAAAATAAATCTAAAATGAATAGTACAATTTATTTAGGAGCAGGTTGTTTTTGGTGTGTAGAAGCCATTTTTCAGAGAATCAAAGGTGTACAAGAAGTGCAGTCTGGCTACATGGGCGGGAAAATTTCAAATCCTACTTACAGAGAAGTGTGTAGCGGACTTACAGGACACGCAGAAGTTATAAAAGTGGTATATGACGCTTCTGTAATCTCGACTAGTGAATTGTTACAGATATTTTTTGAAACTCATGACCCTACCACTCTTAACAAACAAGGAGCTGATGAAGGAACCCAATATAGGTCTGCAATATTTTACTCTACAGAAGAACAAAAGAAAATTGCAGATGAGTTAATTAAGAAATACAACGATAAAAACTATTTCGCTCATAAAATAGTAACTGAGGTTACATCTGCTTCAGTATTTTACAAGGCAGAAGATTATCATCAGAATTATTTCAATTTAAATGGAGAACAGCCTTATTGCAAAATAGTTATACAGCCAAAGGTTAAAAAATTTCTTCAGAAATATGCTGATAAAAACAAATAAAATTATTTGTTTTCTGTGTTGTTGGGAGTTTGTTTAACAAATTCCATAACTACATCTATACCAATTTCGTCGGCTATCTTGTCAAACACCAACGACGGTTTTTTGATGTGATGGTCAACAAGCTTTACACTAAATTTTGCATTAATAGCAATTTTTCCATTTTCAACTAATACCGTACAATCAATTTTTCTAGGATGATGAACCCCATGGATGTTTAATTCTTCATCAACAGTAATGTGGTAAGTACCATCTTTGTGCAAATTGAATTTATGTAAATGGTGGTGAATTTTACCTCTAAAAGTTGCATAAGGATATTTGTCTGATTCCATGTAATCTTCATTGAAATGTTCCTTCATTATAGATTTTTCAAACTGAAATTCTTTAATTGGAATCAATACTGTTACTTTATGGTCTGAAGTGTGCAAAGTACCTTTTGCTTGTGTATTAACAGCATATATATCTTCAAGAGGTGTTGAAGAAAAAAAGTGAATTCTGGAAGATTTTGAAATTAAAACTTCGTCTTGGCTAAATAATATATTTGTAAATACAAATGTTAGTAAAATCCAATATTTCATAAATCAGGGATTATATATTTTATATTACAAAATTGAAAAAAAATATTGTATTTTCAAGTTTTAAAGCAAATAATGAAACTTTTTCATGATAATTATGAAAAATAAATACGTGTATACTTTTTTAGTTTTTGTGGTAAACTTTGCAATTGCACAAGATTTAGAAATTTTACCATTTAAAAAATGTTTGGATTTGTGTAGCTCAGAAACCAATATATATTTTAAAGAAATACAAAATTTTGTAAAATCATCTAACTCAGATTATGAAAATGCAGGTATTAGACCCAATCCAGTTTTTAATACTCAAATTTTATTTTTAACCGATACCAAATATAAACCTATTAAAGACAAACTTATGTATGTGTCTGAGTATAACAGACAAGACTGGTTTCAGATAACAAAAAAAACGAATCCGTTTGGTCAAAGAAAAAATGGAATATTAACAGCACAAAGAAACTACGAACATGATATTTCTCAGTCAGAAATAGATTTGATGGAGCTTAAATACAAAGCTGCCAATTTATGGATAGATTTATGGCTGAATCAAAATAATTTGATTTTATCTCAAAAGGCCGTGAAATCGTTAGATAGTTTAATCAATGGTTCCAAGCTTAATCCAGAATCTGATGAATATTTGCGTTATATCATTTTAGATGATCAATACGATTTAAATTTGATCAACATAGAAGAAGAAAACTATGTTCTTACGCAAACTATTTCGAGAATGTTAAATTTGAATTCGACAGTGAAAGTTGATAGTTCAAGTTTTTTTGCTTTTTACAATGAAAAATTAAAAGACACTGCTGTAATTTCTAATCCAAAACTTAAAGAAATTGAATCACAATTAATTTATGATCATCAAAATTATCAGTTTCAAAAAAAAATGATGGTTTCTGGGCCAGAGATGGGCGTAATAGCCAATCCTCAAAACAGAATTCCTTATTTGGGAATATTTTTTACACAAACAATTCCGGTTTTTGATAAAAATCAAAAAAATATATCTCAAGCAAAAATTCAGATGGAGGTTTCTAATTTACGAAAACAAACTTGGCAACAGGAACAGCTCCTTGCTATGGATATTCAAAAACAAAAGCTGAAAATGGGATATTTGAAAATGAAAAAAATGCAACTGGCCGCTTCAAATGCTGATAAATTATTGCAAAATGCTCGTATGTCATTTACTAATGGTAAAAATCAAGCATTAGATATATGGGAAGCTGAGGCTACTTGGTTCGAAACTCATTCCAACTTAAATATATCCATTCATAATTATATGAAAGCGAAATTAGACACGTTATATTTGTTTGGTATTTTATAATAAACATGATAGAAATTAAAGACTTAGTATTTAAATATGGTAAAAAGGAAGTGTATAATGGACTTTCTCTTACATTTGAAAAAGGAAATATTTACGGGCTACTTGGTAAAAATGGAACAGGAAAAAGTACCTTGTTTAGAAATATATGTGGCTTATTGTACCCACAAAGTGGATCGGTAATTACTTTTGAGTTCAATGCTAAAGAACGAAATCCGAATATGCTCAACAGGTTGTTTTTGTTGCCTGAAGAGTTTCATGTGCCTCCTATTTCTGTGAAAGATTTTGCAAGTTCATTGGCTCCATTTTATTCCAATTTCAGCCAGCAATTATTTGAAGAGCTTCTCAACGATTTTCAAATTTCTCAAGACAATAATCTCAGCCAGATGAGTCTAGGTCAAAAGAAAAAGGCATTGATTGCTTTCAGTTTAGCTACTAATACGGAATTACTGATGATGGATGAGCCCACCAACGGCTTGGATATAATGAGTAAAGTTCAATTTAAAAAAGTGATGTCTAAAGTGAGTAGCCAAGATAAATGTATTATAATAAGTACACATCAAGTAAAAGACATAGAAAATTTGGTAGATAGACTTACCGTGATTGACTCTGGTAATTTGCTGTTTGATCAATCCATGGTAGACATTAGTAAAAAACTCAATTTTAGCAATCACATTCAAAAACCTATCACGGCTCTCTATACCGACGAAACCCTCAAAGGATTTGAATGTATAGAAATCAATGAATCCAACCTTGATTCTAAAGTAGATCTAGAGTTGCTCTACAAAGGTATTATGAATATTCCAGACCAATTAAACCAAATCTTCAGCACTCATGTCTAATTTATCAATTTTTAAACCGAGCAGATTTTTATTGTTATTTAAAAATCATTTTGTAGAAAGTAGAAGAAAATACATACTTTTTTTAGGCAGTATTGCGGCACTTGGGGTGGTTAGCATAATTTTATTTTTGATGTTTAATAACACAAGTTATAATTGTTATTGCGTAAAACCTGATGGTTCAAAAATATACGAAAACACAGAAGATGATTGGTATATGTATCAATCCATTTTGTATTGGGGCGGAATGTTTTTGTTTGGAGGCTTGTTTTCATTTACTTCATTTGTTAATTTCTCTAACCAAGGCGAAGCCATATTTTACATGAATAAACCGACTTCAATATTTGAAAAATGGTTGCTAGAAGTACTTTTGAAAATTCCGCTTTTCATAGCCGTATACTCTGTAGTATTTTACTTACTTTTTTATCCATCCACGTTGTTGGTTCATTTTTTAGAGAAATCATCTTACGATTATTATTTCAGAGACGTTAAATTGATCCAAATTAATGAATCAAAGCTCTGTCCAAATTTAACATATCCTGTTTTTGAAACTTCACCCTATTTTAAACCTTGGAATACGTTTAGAGAGGCAATAGATTTTAGAATTTTATTAGTAGTCTTTGCAGTATATACAGCCATGATAGGTTTTTTTATGTATGGTGCTGTTCTGTTCAATAAATATTCTATTTTTAAAACCTTCTTGCTAGGGTTTGCTATATTCTTGTTTTTTTTATTTTATGGTATATCCTTATTACCCAATAGATATATTGTAGAGGGTTGGGATGCAAATTTGTTTGACACAACAGCTCATCTAGAAAAAAACAGAGATTTATATGTGAGTATCAATGAGACAGATTTGATGTGGCTGTTTTATACAGTGGTTTTACTGTTACCTACAGGGTTGTTGTTTTTAAGTTTTTTTAAGCTAAAAGAAAAACAAATTTAAATTATGAAAAACGATCCCTTATACATTCAAATTATGGATTTTATCTGTGATAAACTCATCACAAACACACATGTCACTACGGAAATATCTGTAAAAAAATGGGCAGAAAATTCGGGACTAAATGTACACGTTTGCGAAAAGGCATTTAATGAACTCGTTTCTCGAAATGTATTTTGTATAAATGAAAGTAACTATTGCCTTACTCCTGATGCGGTATTCAATGCTAAACTTTACAGAAAAGAAAAACTACTCAGTTCTGATCTAAAAGAGTTGCTTGAATACGCCAAAAAACTAGAAGTGACTGAAGAAGAATTAATAAAAACTTACAAACAGATAGTATGAAATTAAAACCAAGTATTATACTTTTTATCTCATTGGTCTTTTTTGCCATGTCAGTGCCATTTTGGGCAACATTGCCTTTAAACATGAAGATTAAAAGAGGGGAAATTAAGGATAGAGCTAAAGAAAGAGCCGCTGAAGAAAAAATTTTCAATTTTAAAACGCAGATCAATAAATTAGAAATTGAGAATTTTAATAACAATATTAAATTAGAAATTGAATATTCAGACACGCTCCCGCACATGGTGCTAGATACGGCAATCTTACATTTTGTAAAATTTACCGAAAATAATAATATCTTAAAGATTACCTTGGATACTGCCGCTTTACGAGTGTATGAAGACCAACAAAAAGCTTTAGATGAGTTAAATAATCAAAAAAATAATGGTGGATTTTTGAGGAATAGTACTAGGTACGAAAGTTACGCAGTTGAAGATGGATACAGTACGTATCACGCCACTATTTATATTCCTTGCTTGTCTGGTATACAATCTTATGAGTGCTCAAATATTGAAATTAACACATACAAGAATAATCAATTGAAGCCCATACAGATAGATTTAGACGGCTCTACATTAAACCTTAATTATATTGATGTGGTTAGTGATTCATTAGGAAACGAGACACACATCACACAAAAAGTAGTTCCGCAAATTACAGCCATTCAAAAAAATTCATCTACACTGAAATTCTCAAATTTTAGAAATATTCCTTTACATCTTACATTAATCAATAATTATTTTGAATTTGAAAATTATGATTCGGAAGATAGTGAATATGGTTATACTCAAAAAGAATTTTTATATAAAGATATGGTTATTAAATATGATAAATATTCTGATATAAACTTTAATTTGTCTGAAATGAAAAAAATAAAGTTGATTCCATTAGATTAACTTTTTAAATGAGCTTAAAATAAACCCCAAAAACTCGATTGTTTTTGGGGTTTATTTTTGTATCTTGCAAAGATTTATTTGAAAAATTATTAATTAAAATAACAATAAGAAAGCATGAGCGACGCTTCTAATATTATTCCCATAACCATTGAGGATGAGATGCGAAATGCCTACATAGATTATTCTATGTCGGTGATAGTTTCAAGAGCCTTACCAGATGTAAGAGATGGTCTAAAACCTGTACATCGTAGGGTTTTGTTTGGTATGGATGAATTAGGCGTGAATTATGATAAGCCTTATAAGAAATCTGCCCGTATCGTAGGGGAAGTACTTGGTAAATATCACCCTCATGGTGATGCTTCGGTATATGATACCATGGTGCGTATGGCTCAAGACTGGTCGCTAAGATACATGTTGGTAGACGGTCAAGGTAACTTTGGGTCTGTAGATGGTGACTCACCAGCTGCTATGCGTTACACGGAGGCTAGACTGCGTCGTATTGCAGAAGAAATGCTTTCAGATATCAATAAAGACACGGTTGATTTTCAATCAAACTTTGATGATAGTTTGGAAGAGCCAACTGTTTTGCCTGCAAAAGTTCCTAATTTGCTTTTAAATGGTTCTGCGGGTATAGCTGTGGGTATGGCTACCAACATGGCTCCTCATAATATTTGTGAAGTTATTGATGGTATTTTAGCATACATAGATAATAGAGAAATCACCGTTACTGAACTTACCAAATTTGTGAAAGCACCAGATTTTCCTACGGGTGGTATCATATATGGCTACTCTGGCGTGAAACAAGCACTAGAAACTGGTAGAGGCAGAGTGGTAATGAGAGCTAAAGCCAATTTTGAAGTTTCAAAAACGGGTAAGGATCAGATTGTAGTAAACGAAATACCCTATCAAGTTAACAAAGCTCAGATGATTGAAAAAACTGCTGCTTTAGTTAATGAGAAAAAAATAGAAGGAATATCAGACATCAGAGATGAAAGTGATAGAGATGGTATTAGAATAGTTTACGATCTTAAGAAAGATGCAGTGCCTAATGTGGTATTGAATAACTTATTTAAATTCACTCAGTTACAAACGTCTTTTAGTGTTAATAATATTGCTCTAGTAAAAGGTAAACCTCAACTTTTAAATTTAAAAGATTGTATGGTTTATTTTGTGGAGCATAGGCATGAAGTAGTTGTAAGAAGAACACAGTTTGAGCTTAATGAAGCCGAAAAGCGTGCTCATATTTTACAAGGATACATTATTGCGTTAGACAATCTGGATGAAGTTATAAAACTAATTCGTGAAAGCCGTGAGCCAGAAGAAGCTCGTAATGGGTTGATGGAGCGTTTTGGAATGTCTGAAATACAGGCTAGAGCAGTTCTTGATCTTAGATTACAGCGTCTTACAGGCATGGAAAGAGATAAGATTGTGAAAGAATATGAAGAGGTGATGGCAGTTATTGCAGACCTTAAAGATATTCTTGCAAACGAAGGCCGTAGGTATCAAATCATAAAAAATGAATTGGCAGAAATGCGAGATCGTTATGGCGATGCTAGAAGATCTGAAATTGTTTATGCTGCAGATGATTTAACTATAGAAGATATGATTGCAGATGAGCAAATGGTTTTAACCATTTCTCACGAAGGATATATCAAACGTACCAATCTTACAGAATACAGAAGCCAAGCTAGAGGTGGTGTAGGTTCCAGAGGTGTTACTACCAAAGACAGCGACTTTACGGAACATTTATTTGTGGCTAATACGCATTCTATGTTGTTGATATTCACTGATGCGGGTAAAGTGTATTGGTTAAAAGTATATGAAGTGCCTGAAGGCGGTAAAGCTACCAAAGGTAGACCTCTTCAGAATATGATTCAAATAGAAAAAGACGAGAAAGTTAAAGCTGTAATTAACATCAATAATATCAATAACCCAGACTATGTGGCTAATCATTATTTGATTATGTGTACTGAGCAGGGTGTTATTAAGAAAACTACTCTTGAAGCATATTCAAGACCAAGAGCTAATGGTATTAATGCAATAAATATCAATGAAGGAGATCATTTGTTAGACGTGCATTTGACAAATGGTGCTAATGAAGTTGTTATTGCTACCAGAAGTGGTCGTGCTATCAGATTTAATGAAGAGAAAGTAAGACCTATGGGGCGTACTGCAACAGGTGTGAAATCTGTAACTCTGGAAGATGATAACGACAGAGTGGTAGGAATGGCTACTATTGATGATCCAGCAACACAAACACTTTTGGTGGTTTCTGATAAAGGATATGGTAAGCGTACCGATATTGAGGATTATAGAATTACCAACAGAGGTGGTAAAGGTGTTAAAACACTGAATATAACAGATAAAACAGGTAATCTAGTTTCTATACTTAGAGTTGTAGATGGAGATGAATTAATGATAATCAATAAATCGGGTATCATAATTCGTACACCTGTTGATGAGTTAAGGGTGATGGGTAGAGCTACTCAGGGTGTGAGATTGATAAAATTGAACGATACGGATGAGATTTCTTCTATAGCCAGAATAGAAAAGGTTGAAGTTGAAAACGAATCAGAACAGGATGAAAACACATCTGAAATAGCAGATTCTGAAGAACAAATAACAGAATAAAATAAAGCCACCTTGCGTGGCTTTATTTTTCTGTAAATGATAATATTGCTAATTGAAATAAAATTTTAAATTTGCATAAACTTAAATAATAATGGCATCTTTAAATAAAGTTATGTTAATAGGTAATCTGGGCAGAGATCCAGAAACTAGACAACTTCCTAGTGGAGTGTCTGTTACCACTATTGCAATCGCAACTAGCGAATCGTACACTGATAAAAATGGCGAACGCAAAGAAACTACAGAATGGCATAATATTGAATTGTGGGACAATTTGAGTAAAATAGCTTCACAATATCTTAGAAAAGGGAGTCCTGTATATATAGAAGGAAAAATAAAAACCGATTCTTGGGAAGACAATGGAGTTAAAAAATATGCTACTAAAATAAGAGCTACGGGTATTCAATTGCTAGGTTCTAAAGGTGAAAACAGTAGTTCTAGCTACGAAACATCTGCTGCTCCGGCCGTTTCTACTTCTAAGGTACAAGAGCCAAATTTGGCAGCAACGGAATCAGACGATTTACCGTTTTAAAATATTATATAACTAGTTATTTCTACTTGGACAGGTTATTATTTTTTGAAAATATATTGCTTCAGATTCCTGAGCAATCTTACTCATCGGTCATAGTGGCATTTGTCGCTATGGCTTTTTTACTTTTTTTGTCAGCACTTATATCTGGTGCAGAAGTCGCTTTTTTCTCTATTGGGTACAATACAAAACTAAGTTTAGAAAACGATTCTGACAAAACAAACAACAAAATTGCAGAACTTCTAGATGCTCCTCAGCTTCTACTTGCTACCATATTGATACTGAATAACTTATTCAATATCACCTTTGTTACATTGTCTACTTTTGTAACATGGGAGCTCAGTGGTGGTAAAACAGATCCCTCTATTTTAGTTACTATTTTGGTTACTTTCTTTATCGTGTTTTTAGGTGAGGTGGTTCCAAAGGTTTATGCTAATCAGGAAGGCTTAAGTTTGGCAAGACTTACAGTACATTTGTTATCTTTTTTTATAAAAATTTTATACCCAATATCTTTTGTATTATTAAAATTGGGAGATGTGTTGGAGAGTAGAATAAAAAAGAAAGGATATTCGTTTTCTGTTGAAGAGCTCAATCAGGCCATTGAAATTACTGGAGATAAAGAAATAAGTGAAGATGAGAAAGAGATTTTAAAAAGTATAGTAAAATTTGGTACTATTTCTTCTAAGCAAGTTATGCAAAGCCGTGTTGATATTTCTGCATTAGATTATGAACTTGACTTTCACGAACTTTTGAAAAATGTAGAAGAAATTGGCTATTCCAGAATACCTATTTACAAAGAAAATTTAGATAAGATTGAAGGTGTACTTTTTGTGAAAGATTTACTTCCTTTTTTACATGAATCTAAAGAATATGAGTGGCGTACCTTGTTAAGGCCAGCATATTTTATTCCTGAAAACAAAAAAATAGATTCTTTGCTTCGAGATTTTCAAACCAAAAGAGTACACATGGCCATAGTTGTAGATGAATATGGCGGAACTTCGGGTTTGATAACCATGGAAGATATTATAGAGGAAGTTGTAGGGGAAATCAATGATGAATACGATGAGATTTTTGCAAATTCTTATAAATTAGATGATTATACATATATTTTTGAAGGGAAATTGTCAATTAATGATTTTTGTAAAGAATTAGAAATTGAAAACTCAATTTTTGATGAAGTTCGTGGTGAGGCAGAATCTATTGCTGGTTTAATTTTAAATCTCAACGAGAGTTTGCCTGAGAAAAATCAAGAAATTGTTTTTGAAGATATTACTTTTATCCCAATTTGGGTTGATAAAAAAAGAATTAGAAGAGTTAAAGTTAAATTAAAAAATAATTCTGAAGCTGAGATTGAAGGCAAAAAGAATCAGAATTAATTAATATGAAAAGAAAATTTAGTATACTTTGGGTGTTGCTGGGAAGTGTTTTGGGTATTATGTCATGCTCAGAAGAAGAAGAGGAGGATTTTGTACCCAAAATGAGAGGATATTTTAAAATAGATTTACCTAAACATACCTATCAGCCTTTAAATCAAAATAGGCCTTATAATTTTGAATATTCAACTTTGGCACAGGTAATAGATGATACAACAGGCCTTACAGGAGACAATTGGATAAATATTTATTATAAAAATTTTGATGCCAATGTTCAGATCACTTACAAAAAACCTAAAAACAATAAAGAATATTTAGAGATTGTGGATGATCACATTAAACTTACCAATAAGCATCAGGTAAGGGCGTATTCCATAGAGGAAATTCAAATTACAACTCCTAAAAAAAAGAAATATTTTGTGTATGAATTGGTGGGTGATGTTCCTAGTCAATTCCAATTTTATGCTACTGATACTACCAAAAATTTTATAAGAGGTGCTTTGTATTTTAAAACAGCTCAAAAAAATGATTCTTTAGCTCCAATAATTGATTATATTAAAACAGACATGGTACATTTGCTCAATACACTTGAGTGGCAAAACAAATAATTATGATTTCAGTTAGTGTTACAATTTTGTTAATGTTGATTACTGTGGGTTTAAGTTTGTGGGCTTGGAGTAATGAAAATATTTTATATAAATTAGCTTTGAGTAGTTACGATGCTTCGCATTATAAACAATACTACAGATTACTTACTTCAGGTTTTGTGCATATAGATTTTATGCATTTGGGATTCAATATGTTGGCCATGTATGGTTTTGGTCATACTGTTGAATTTGCCTTTGTGAACAAATTCGGATTTATAGGTGAATTAATGTACGTGGCCATGTATTTATTGGTGATTATTGTTGCCAATTTGCCAGGTTATCAAAAGTATAAAAATGATAGTAGACATATTTCTTTAGGTGCTAGTGGAGGTATTTCTGCGTTGGTGTTGATGTCGGTGTTATTTAGCCCTATGTCTATAGTTACATTTTTCTTTATTCCTATGCCAGCAATTATGATGGGAGTGTTGTTTATTGGGTATTCTTATTATATGGGAAGAAATCAATACGATAACGTAGATCATGAATGTCATTTATATGGGGCATTGTGTGGAATTATTGCTGTACTTTTTTTGTTTCCAGAAGTGATAGTAAACTTTAGTGATAATTTTTAAAGTTATGGGACGCAAGAAAATAGAATCTAATATAAAATCTGCCAAAGTACACCCTGATTTATCAGGATTAGACATGCACGTAAATAGATTTGGTGAAATAAAAACCAACATAGATATTGATAAAATTAATGATTTTCTCAATAAAAATGTGGATGATAAGAAGCTTAAAAAGAAAGACGATTAAAAGTGTTTAAAGAAATATTTTTCAAAAATATATTTTTTTGGGGTAGTATATTGTATTTTATTTTGGCTTCTCTTTTTGCTTATTATTTAGGTAAAGAAGAGTCTTTTTTAATTTTTAATAAACACTACATACCCGAATTGGGTCAGTTTTATAAATATTTTACACATATCGGCGATGGTTTCTTTATAGTTGGCTTAGCTTTACTGTTATTATTTGTAAAATATTACTATTCACTTGTCGTTTTTACAACTTATGCTATCCCTTCATTAGTTGTTCAGTTTTTAAAAAGAATTGTTTTTCCTGATGCATCTAGACCTGCTAAATACTTTTTTTGGGACAAACCCTACAAATTAACTTTTACAGATGGTGTAGATGTGGCAATTAATAATAGTTTTCCATCGGGGCATACAGCAAGTGCATTTGCTTTATTTTTTTGTTTGTCAGTTTTGGTAAAACACACCCTTTTCCGTTTCTTGTTTTTAGTAATGGCAATAAATTTAGCTATTTCAAGAGTATATTTATGTGAGCATTTTTTCACAGATACATTAGCCGGAGCTGTAATTTCTTTTGTGATTTGTATACCAATATTATTTTACCTTGAAAATTCGCCATTTAAGAGTAAATTAAATGGCAATCTATTACATAAAAATGTGGTTTGATTTCTTAGAATTAATTTTTCCTAAATATTGTTATTCGTGTACTCAAAAATTGCATAAATCACAAAATTACTTTTGTGTGTCATGTAATAACTCATTGCCGTTTGTTATTCAAAAATCAACTTCTGATAATGAAATTCATCAAAGATTTTTTAACAAACTAAAAGTTTCAGAAGCTTTTGCGTATTTTTATTATTACCACAAAAGTTATATTGGAGAGCTTTTACATGATTTTAAATATCAAAATTTACCACAAATTGGTGTCTATTATGGTGTTGAGTTTGCAGATAATATCATGAACACAAGCAATTTAAAATATGATTATGTTATTCCTGTTCCAATGCATAAATCTAAATTGAAAAAAAGAGGCTATAATCAGGCGGAAATTATTGCTAATGAAATTTCTAAAAAATTAAATGTTCCTCTCTTGTTAAAAAATGTAGAGAAAGTGAAATCAACTTCTACACAAACAAAATTAGGAAGAATAGACCGTTGGCTGAATTCTAAAGATGTTTACAAGATAGAAATTGATTTGTCTGGCAAAACAGTATTATTGGTAGACGACGTAATTACAACAGGAGCAACCTTAGAAAGTTTAGGTAACGAATGTTTTAAATCTGGGGCTAAGCAGGTTTCTGTAGCGGGCTTTTGTTTAGCTACTTAGAAATTAATATTTTAATAAATCTTAAAAAAGAACTAATTTTGCAATTCATACATAATTTTTATGCTAAACATAGTTCTTTTTGGGCCTCCAGGTGCAGGCAAAGGTACTCAATCAGCGAAGTTGATTGACAAATATCAACTAGTACATATTTCTACAGGTGATTTGTTTCGCATGCACATCAAAAACGAAACAGAAATTGGTAAAAAAGTAAAACAACTTATAGAAAATGGGATTTTAGTTCCAGATTCTGTAACTATAGATATTTTAGAGGAAGAAGTTAAGAAAAATCCTCAAGCTAAAGGCTTCATTTTTGATGGTTTTCCAAGAACAGTACCTCAAGCTGAAGCTTTAGATGCTTTTTTAGCAACTAAAAATCAGCAAATTAGTGGTGTAGTTCAGTTGGATGTAAATGAAGATGAATTAAAAAATAGAATTGCTGAAAGAAAAAAAGTAAGTGGTAGGGCAGATGACGATGAAGATAAGTTATTGAAAAGAATAGATGAATATTATTCAAAAACTATCTTAGTATTACCTTATTACGAAAATCAAGAAAAAGTAACCAAAATTAACGGCGTGGGTCAAATTGAAGAAATATTTACAAATATTTGCAACGCTATAGATAAATTTTAATTTTAAAAAATCAAGAAGGAATAAAGCTTTGAGTGCATACTCAGGCTTTATTTTTTTATTTGAGCTTATATAAAAAGGCAAAAAGTGGCTTCAGAAAATTTCATAGATTACGTTAAATTATGTTTCAGATCAGGCAAAGGTGGTGCAGGTTCTAAACATTTTTTTAGAGCAAAAGGTATCCCTAATGGAGGACCAGACGGTGGAGATGGTGGTAGAGGTGGCCATATCATAGTAAAAGGCAATTCTCAATTATGGACTTTGTTACACTTAAAATATCGTAAACATGTAATTGCTGAGGCAGGACAAAATGGTGGTCAAAGCCAAATGACTGGTCGCCAAGGTGAAGATGAAATATTAGAAGTACCTCTAGGTACAATAATTAAGGATTTTGAAACCGGTGAAATACGTGGAGAAATTACTCTAGATGGTCAAGAAATGATAGTTACTAAAGGCGGAAGAGGCGGTCTGGGTAACGTTCATTTTAAAAATTCTGTAAACCAAGCTCCAGAATATGCACAACCTGGTGAGCCTGGAATAGAAGAATGGATGGTTTTAGAACTGAAAGTTCTTGCCGATGTAGGTTTGGTGGGTTTTCCTAATGCGGGTAAATCAACTCTTCTATCTGTAATGTCTGCTGCAAAACCAGAAATTGCTGATTATCCTTTTACTACATTAACACCAAATTTGGGTGTGGTAAAGTATAAGAATTTTCAATCGTTTGTTATTGCTGATATTCCTGGAATCATAGAAGGGGCTGCTGATGGTAAAGGTTTGGGAGTAAGATTTTTAAGACATATAGAAAGAAATTCATTATTGCTTTTTATGGTCTCAGCTGAGTCAGCAGATATTAAAAAAGAATATCAAATTCTGGTAAAAGAGCTTAAAAAGTACAATCCTGAAATGTTAGATAAAAAACGTATTCTGGCTATTACTAAGGCAGATATGTTGGATGAGGAATTAGTTAAGCTAATTAAAAAAGAATTGCCTAAACAAATTCCACATATTTTTATTTCTTCAATGGCTATGCAAAATATAGATGCATTGAAAGATCTATTATGGAAAGAATTAAACTGATTTATTGACAAAATGTCGCAAAAGTTAATTTTGGCAAAATTTTAGTTATTAGTTTACTCAAATGAATTAGTTATGTCTGAAAATAAAGAAAATCATATAGAAGAAAATTTAGAAAATGTGGTAGATAATCCTAATCTAGAAGCTACAGAAACATCTAACAACTTAGAAGCTGAATTAGCGGAACAAAAGGATAAATTTATTAGACTTTATTCCGAATTTGAAAATTATAAAAGACGCACCGCAAAAGAAAAATTAGAGTTTGCGGCAACAGCAAATAAAGACATTATGTCAGTACTTTTGCCTGTGTTAGACGACATGGAACGTGCGTCTAAATCTATAGAAAATAGTACGGACGTAAGTGCTCTTAAAGAAGGATTGAATTTGGTGTTTACTAAACTTGCGAAAGTTTTAGAATCAAAAGGCTTAAAAGCAGTAGATGCACATGGTCAAGTATTTGATAGTGATCAACATGAAGCTATTACTCAAATTCCTGCACCTTCAGAAGATTTAAAGGGCAAAATAGTAGACGTAGTAGAAAAGGGATATACCCTTAATGATAAAATAATCCGATTTGCAAAAGTAGTGATAGGACAATAATCTGATGGCAAAAAGAGATTTTTACGAAATATTAGAAGTTGCAAAAAACGCTTCTGCAGATGAAATAAAAAAAGCTTACAGAAAAAAAGCTATTCAATTTCACCCAGATAAAAACCCAGGTGATAAACAAGCAGAGGAAAAGTTTAAAGAAGCAGCTGAAGCATATGAAGTGCTCAGTAATGAGCAAAAACGTGCCACTTATGATAGATTTGGTCACGACGGGCTCAAAGGTCAAGCTGGTGGCGGTGGCGGTGCCCAAGGCTTTAATATGGAAGATATTTTCTCACAATTTGGTGATATTTTTGGCGGCGGCGGCGGTGGCGGCTTCGAAAGCTTTTTCGGCGGCGGAGGCAACGGCGGACGAGGAAGAAAGAAAGGTGAAAATTTAAGAATTAAACTTAAACTTAATCTAGAAGAAATAGCCAACGGTTGCGAAAAGAAAATTAAAGTTAAGAAATATAGTACTTGTAGAGATTGTAGTGGTAACGGAGCTAAGAGTGGTTCGTCTCTAGAAAACTGCTCACACTGTAACGGTACTGGCCAAGTAAGGAAAGTAGTAAATACTATGTTAGGGCAAATGGTGAGTGCCACAACATGTAATTACTGCCATGGAGAAGGTAAAAAAATAAAAGAAGTTTGCAATACGTGTAGGGGAGAAGGTAGAGTAAGTGAAGAAGAAGTAATCACTGTAAAAATTCCAGCAGGCGTAGGAGAAGGTATGCAACTAAATATGAGTGGCAAAGGAAATGTACCTCCTAGAGGTGGTATTCCGGGCGATTTACTTATATTGATAGAAGAAGAGGAAGACGAAACTTTAAAACGTGATGGCAATAATGTGATTTATGATTTACACATAAGTTTCATTGATGCATGTTTGGGTACAAGTGTAGAAGTCCCAACAATTGACGGAAAAGTTAAGATAAAGATAGATGCGGGAACCCAAGGCGGTAAAATCTTAAGATTAAGAGACAAAGGAATCAAAGATGTGAATGGTTATGGCCGAGGAGACCAATTGATTTATGTAAACATTTGGACTCCTAAGAATCTTTCAAATGAAGAAAAAACAATTTTGGAGAAATTAAGAAGCTCTCAAAATTTTGACCCAAAACCCTCAAAATCAGAGAAAAGTTTCTTCCAAAGGATGAAAGAATATTTTGAATAAGCAAAAGCCTTTACATTTGTAAAGGCTTTTTTATTGTTTTCTAACAAAATAGATTCCATTTTTGTGAAAATATAAACTAAATTTGCACCTTACCATAGCGTATTTTTAAAATGAGTGAACAAAAGTGGAACATTGAGATTAAACCCAAAACGAGTCTCTTTGAACTAAATTTACAAGAAGTTTTCAGATATAAAGATTTACTAGTCTTATTTATCAAAAGAGATGTAACCACATTATATAAGCAAACCATCTTAGGTCCCTTGTGGTATATCATTCAGCCTTTATTTACAACATTAGTCTTTAATATTGTTTTTTTTAATATTGCAGGTATTAAACCCGGGCTTGTTCCGCCATTTTTGTTTTATCTTTCGGGTACATGTTTGTGGACTTATTTTAGTGATTCTTTTATTAACACATCTCGTTCATTTACAGACAACTCTGGTATTTTTGGAAAAGTATATTTT
Source organism: Cytophagales bacterium (assembly GCA_046329305.1). GTDB lineage: Bacteria > Bacteroidota > Bacteroidia > Cytophagales > UBA9547 > CAMFLX01. Next base: position 1,331,611 of record JAXLUW010000002.1, on the reverse strand, counting down.
CCTAGATTGGTGTTGCCGTTTTCTAAAGTAATATCTGGTATGTTGAAGTTTTTAATACAATTTGTATTGTTTTTAGTTTTTTATATTTATTACTTTTTCTTTACTGAATCACAATTACATCTAAATTTCAACTTGCTTTTTGTGCCTGTTATTATATTTTTAATGATGATTTTGGCATTAGGCTTAGGCTTAATAGTTTCATCTTTAACCACCAAATATAGAGATTTACAACATTTGTTAACCTTTGGTATTCAGTTGTTAATGTATGCTACACCTGTAATTTACCCAATGCAAAAAGTAGCTGATAAATGGTACGGTCATTTATTGTGGTACAATCCTTTAAGTTCATTTATGGAACTATTTAGATTTGCATTTTTTGGTGAATATGGGGTTTCAATACTACATTTGACTTACTCTGTTTTTGTTTGTCTTCTAATATTCTTAATTGGTCTAATAATGTTTAATAAACATGAAAAAACTTTCATGGATACTGTTTAATAGCTATGAGTAAAGTAATTAAAATTGAAAATGTTTCTAAACAGTATAGATTAGGTAAAGTTGGTACAGGTACTTTAAGCCATGATCTTAACAGATGGTGGTCTCAAATGCTTGGCAAAGAAGACCCTTATTTAAAAATCGGCGAATCTAACGATAGAACCAAGAAAGCAAATTCGGACTATGTATGGGCTTTAAAAGATATTTCTTTTGATATAAACAAAGGAGATATGATTGGCATTGTAGGTAGAAATGGTGCTGGTAAATCTACATTACTAAAAATACTTTCAAGAATAACACAGCCTACTATTGGCTCTATGAAAGTAAACGGTAGAATAGCAAGTTTGTTAGAAGTAGGTACTGGGTTTCATCCTGAGCTAACAGGTAGAGAAAACGTTTATTTGAACGGTGCTATACTTGGCATGAAAAAGCATGAAATAGCTTCTAAATTTGATGAAATTGTAGATTTTGCTGGAGTAGAAAGATACATAGACACGCCAGTGAAAAGATACAGTTCTGGTATGTACGTTCGTTTAGCATTTGGTGTAGCGGCACATTTGCAACCAGAAATATTAATAATTGACGAAGTATTGGCAGTAGGTGATAACGAATTCCAACGAAAGAGTATTGCCAAAATGGAACAAGTTTGCAAACAAGAAGGTAAAACTTTAATATTTGTAAGCCATAATACAAACGCTATTGAGAGACTTTGTAATAAGTGTGTGTATTTAAAACAAGGGCAGCTCGTAGATTATAACACTACAGAAAATATTATCATTCAGTATAATAAAGACAATTATAGTGATGAATTGTTGAGCAATTTTACTGAAACTTCAAATTTAGGGCCTTTTGCGGGACATATGAAAGTGCAAATGACCTCTATTTTGATGTATAGAAATGACTCTTCTGAACCAACTCATGTATTTCAAGCGGGAGATAAAGTAAGAATAGAAATTACTTATAAATCTTTTGCCTATGAAAACTTAAGTATAAGTCAAATTATATTTGGTATGCCGATATTTAATAATCAAGATCAGTTTATAACGGTATTAAATAGTAAAATGGCTTATAAAAGTTTTTATAATGCACCTTTAGAAGGTACTGTAATTTGTGAAATAGAAAAATTACCATTAATGACAGGCTTACATTTTATTAAAGCAAACATTTTTGTTGATAATGAAATGTCACATATGCTTACAAAAGGAATAGCTATAAATGTAATTGAAGGAGATTATTATAAAACAGGATTCCCAAATACAGGAGGAAGACAAGGGGTGTATGTATCACAAAACTGGACAAACGTATTAGGTTGATTATGGAAAATAAGTGTATAATATTAGTTGGAATGCACCGTTCAGCTACTTCTTTTTCTGCTTCTGTATTACAAAAGGCTGGTGTAGATATTGGAGAAAGGTTATGGGGCGAATCAAAAGGAAATGATTTTGGTCATTTTGAAAATATTGATTTTCATGATTTTCACAGTAAAATATTAATAAAAAATAATTTACATCATGACGGATGGACGCCTTTACCAAAAGAAATTTATATAAATGAAGATGATAAAAGAAAAGCAATTGAATTAATTAAAATAAATGAAAATAAAATTTGGTGCTGGAAAGATCCAAGAACAACTTTATTTTTAGATTTATGGTCAGAATTGCTTCCTGATGCTAAGTTTGTTTGTGTTTTTAGAGAGCCATGGGAGGTTATTGATTCTGTTTTTAGAAGAGGTGATATTTATTTCGAAAATAATCCTTTTGAAATTATTAATTCATGGTTCGAATACAACTCTAGAATATTACAATTATTAAAAGAAAACCCCAATAATACAATTTTATTACATAGTGGGAGTATAATTGATAATCCAAAATATTTATTTGAAAACATAAAACAAAAATTTACTGAATTTAACCAAATTAAAAATCCAAATATTTTAGCAAACAAATCTTCTTTTAAAATGTTAGAAGATGATTTGTTGTTTTATATTGATTTGATGAAAAAATACAATCCAGAAGCTATAAAATTATATGTTGAATTGATAGAAAATGCAACTTGGAAGTTTCTTGATAAAATACCAGATAATATTATTCAACCATTAAATGTTTTAAAAATTCAACCCCAACATGTTTTCTTTCAAAATTTTGTATTAAATACTGAAATTAATTTAAAAACTAATATTTATAAATCATGGATGACTTTAAGGCAATATGATGATTATCAAAATCTTAAATTAGAATTTGATATTTTAAAGAAAACAAATGAAAATTTACATATACAATTTAACAGACAAGTTGATATAAACAAAAATTTAATTGAAAAGCCAATAAGAAATTTGTTTAATTACTTTAAATCAAAAGTAAAAAGATGGGTAAAGAGGTAAAAGTAGTTGCCATTCATCTTCCTCAATTTCATCCTTTTCCAGAGAATGATGAATGGTGGGGAAAAGGATTCACAGAATGGTCGAATGTTACAAAAGCGAAACCTTTATTTAAAAATCATATTCAACCTAAACTTAGTACAGATATGGGATACTATGATTTGAGGCTTTCAAATACTCATGACGAGCAAGCACAATTAGCAAAAAGTTATGGAATAGATGCATTTTGTTATTATCATTATTGGTTTTCGGGTAAAAAATTAATGCATAGAGCAATTGATGCTAAATTGAAATCAGAGAATAAATTACCTTTTATGTTTTGTTGGGCAAACGAAACATGGTCAAGAAGATGGCTAGGAGAAGAAAAAGAAGTTTTAATAAAACAAGAATATAGCGAAGAGGATCATGAAAATCATGCTAAATATCTTGTGTCAATTTTTAAAGATAATAGATATTATAAAATAAATAAAAGACCATTTTTTTTAATTTACAGACCAAATGATATTCCAAACATAGAATATTTTTTTGATTGTCTAAACATAGAATGCGAAAATGAAAATATAGAAAAACCTTTTCTAGTTGCAAGTAATTCTCATGGAGTCGAAAAAAAAGAATTATTTGATGCAAGATTAAATTTTGAACCACAATTGGGATTATTAAAAAATGCTTTTTTGGATGGTTTCATTTGGAAAAGATTATTTAATAATTTTTTCAAATTTGGTGTTTTTAGTGGAAGATATAAACTATATGATTATAACGAAGTTAAAGATATCATGATGAATCGTATTTTAGACACAAATACAATCCCTTGTGTTTTTGTGGGTTGGGACAATACACCCAGAAGAAATAAAAATGGAATTGTAATATTGAATCAAAATGTTGAAAAATTTAAGGATTCTTTGATTGATGCTAAATCAAAAGCTTTGTCATGTAAATTAAATGAACAAATTGTTTTTATAAATGCATGGAATGAATGGGCTGAAGGAAATTTTTTAGAGCCAAGCATAGCTAATAAAAATGATTATTTAAAAGTTGTTAAAGAAGTTTTTGGAAATGAGTAATAATGATATAAAAATTATTGCTATTAACTTACCTCAGTTTCATCCTTTTGCCGAAAATGATGAATGGTGGGGTAAGGGCTTTACAGAATGGACGAATGTAACAAAATCTTTACCACGGTTTAAAGGACATTATCAACCACAATTGCCAACCGATTTAGGTTTTTATGATTTAAGACTTGAAGAATCACGAATAGCCCAAGCCGAATTAGCAAAAGCTCATGGTATAGATGGGTTTTGTTATTATCATTATTGGTTCAATGGGAAAAGGTTGATGAACAGACCATTGGATGATATGCTGAAGACTCAGACTCCAGATTTTCCTTTTATGTTTTGTTGGGCAAATGAAAACTGGACTAGACGATGGGACGGACAAGAGCAGGAGGTGTTGATAAAACAAGATTATAGTTTTGAGGATGACCGAGAGCATATTCGTTTTTTGATTAAAACTTTCTTCGCTGACCCAAGATATATAAAAGTAAATGGTAAACCTTTTTTTTGTGTTTATAGACCAAACCTATTTCCTGACATTGCCAAAACTATAGCAATTTGGAAGGAAGAAGCTAAAATTGCTGGCTTGCCAGGTCTTTATCTAGGTTATTTTCAGTCTTTTGGAGTCAAAACAGAATATTGCGAAAAAGGATTTGATACATCTGTACAGTTTCCTCCACAGTCTTTCGAATATACACCGTTAAGGGTTAATAATGAAACTGGTAAACTCAGTTTTTGTAGTGAAAATTACAATACGAATTTACCAAAAGATGGTGAAAATATTGTATTCGATTACAGTGAATTGGTATATAATTCAAGCCAAAACAGTGAAGCCTCAGAGAAGCAAATTCTTGGTGTTACACCTAGTTGGGATAACTCTGCCAGAAGGAAAAACAATCCATTTGTCTTGGTTAATTCAACACCAGATTTGTTTGGTAAGTGGTTGAATAATATGTTGTTTAAGACAGTGAATTCAAATACGGAACATAAGTTTTTGTTTATTAATGCCATGAATGAATGGGCTGAGGGCAATCACTTAGAGCCTTGTATAAAGTGGGGTAAAGCATATTTGGAAATTATTCAATCAATTAAATCAAAAAATTTAATTGAATTTGATAAAGAATTATTGGTTGATTTTTCTAAAGTAAGTAATGTTGGTTATTTTATTAAATATTTAGAAAAAAACAGAAGCTTAGTTAAAATCAATGAGGTATTAAAAAAATATGAAATTGAAAGAGACTTGAAGGTTAAATTTTATTTGTGTTACTTTTATTTCATCTTTCATCCTTTCAGAAAAACTTATTTTTTGTTTTTAGCTTTGTTAAATAAATTTAAATAATGGTTTCAGTAATCATTCCCAATTACAATCATGCTAAGTATTTAAAACAAAGAATTGATAGTGTTTTAAATCAAACTTATCAAGATTTTGAAGTGATAATTTTAGATGATTGCTCTACTGACAATAGCCGTGAAGTTATTGAGAGTTATAGAGGTCAAGAAAAAATCAGCCATATCGTCTACAATGAGCAAAACTCAGGTAGTACTTTTAAGCAGTGGGACAAGGGTTTTACTTTGGCCAAAGGAGAATATATTTGGATTGCAGAAAGTGATGATGTTGCAGAATTGGATTTTTTAAAGACCTGTTTGATTTCGCTACAAAAAGATGAGCAGTTGAGTATGGTTTCAGTTAATAGCCAGATTATTGATGCCGAAGGAAAAGTTCTGCAAAACGGATATGGCCTGAAATGCTATGAATTTGAAGGTTCTCAAGATTACCATATCCATAATGGCCTTAACTTAATTGAAGCTTATATGATTCATAATAATGTCATTTCGAATGCTAGTGGGGTATTGTTTAGAAAAGACATTGCTATGAGTTTGGATCAATGTTTTAAAAGTTATAAACTAAATGGTGATTGGCTTTTTTGGATGCTTTTGATGAAAGACCACAAAGTCGCTTTAACAAGAACAGTCCATAACAAATTCAGAAAACACATTGATACCGTGAGAAATAATGTTGACTACTCAAAATCTATCATAGAGAGATACCAATTGTTTGGTTTGTTGACAGATATTTTGAAGTTAGATAAAGATAAGGTGTTTAAAGCCCAGTTCAAGTTTTCTTTGTTTCAATTTGAGGATTACAGACCGCTGGAGGTTCTCCATGAAAAGGGTTTTCTGAAAGAAGATGAGAATCTGAATAAAAGGCTATTTTGGGAGCGTTATTTTGGTAAGTATTCTTCAGTCATTGGGATCATTTTTCAAATGAGAGCTCAAATATATGATGGTGCAAGAATCGTTTATTTCTTTATCAAAGCGGTATATTTGAAATTATGCAATCGAAAACAGTCATGATCTCCGTACTGGTATGTTCTGTAAATGATGCTGTATATGCAGCTTTCGAGGAAAATGTGGCCGCCACCATTGGTACATCTTATGAACTGATCTGTTACAAAAACATACAAAACGAGAGTATATATAAGGTGTATGATGATCTCAAGAGGCAAGCCAAAGGAGTCTATGTATGTTTCGTACATGAAGATGTACTTTTTAGAACCCATAATTGGGGGGGCAAACTGGCAGAGGTGTTTGCCCATACCGCAAATTTAGGTTTGATAGGAGTGGCTGGCTGCACTTACAAGTCGTCTATCCCTTCAGGTTGGTATATTAAAGATGAACTGTCGGTTACTCACCTGATTGAAAATAACAAGGAGGGAAGTGATGCTAGGTTGAACCATTTAAACTTGGCAGATGATGAATACTGCAAGGTGGTGGCAAGTATAGATGGTGTATTTATGGCCCTGCCGAGGCATATCGCTGATCAAGTATCTTTTAATACCTTACTGCCTGGTTTTCATGCATACGATACAGACCTTTCTATGGCAGTTATTGATATAGGTTACAAAGTGGCAGTATGTAAAGATATTTTGTTGGAGCATTTTTCTGGAGGTAGACCTAATAAGCAGTGGCTTAGCAATCATATAGCTTGCAATAAGCGGTGGAAACATCTTTTACCTTTACAAGTGGTTGACCAAGTTTATGTACACAAAGCAATGTTTGAAATAGACAACCACGTTCATTGGTATTTTGTTGATTGTATGAGAAGGTTTGGCTTTTCAAGATTCGAGCAGTTGAAGCATGTTATTAATTTTGATACTGTTCAAACACGAACAAGGACTTTTAACTTTATAAGAACATTCATTTTGATTTTTTTTAAATGGTTTCAGTAATAATCCCCAATTATAATCATTCGCAGTATTTAGCTCAAAGGATAGACTCAGTATTGGCTCAGTCGTATCAAAGTATTGAGTTAATTTTACTAGACGATTGCTCAACGGACAACAGCCGTGAGATAATTGAGCAATTTAGGGGGCATGAAAAGGTAAGTCATATTGTTTACAACGAACAAAACTCTGGCAGCACCTTTAAACAATGGCAAAAAGGGATAACTTTAGCCAAAGGTAATTTTGTTTGGATTGCCGAGAGTGATGATTGGGCTGAAACAGATTTTTTGAGTGAAGTTATGTTTCTTTTTGAGAAAGACGTTTCATTGAGTTATATAAGTACTGATTCGTTCATTGTGGATGCAGTTGGTCATAAAATTGCTAGAGGATACTCGCATGATTGTTTCACAAACAAAAGTCTAGTGGGATATAGGGTTCACAAAGGTGCAGATTTTGTAGCGAATCACCTGTTTGTAAACTGTGTAATATCCAACGCCAGTGCTGTGGTTTTCAAAAAAGATTTAGCATCAGATTTATTACAAGCTTCACAGCAATTTAAGTTGGCTGGCGATTGGCTTTTTTGGGTTAAAATAGCTCAAAAAGGCAATGTTGGTATTATTCATAATTCTTTGAATAATTTTAGGGTGCACCAAGCCACTGTAAGAAACACCATGAAGGCTCAGTTGCAAGTGCAAGAATATTACAAGGTGCTAAAGTATATTACAGAAAATTTTGAGTTGACTAATCAGCAAAAAAGTAAGGCTTTTTCTTTTAATAGCATTGATGTGTTTCGGTTGAAAAGGGAAGGTAAACTAACATTTTCTTTTTTGTTAAAATCGTATTTTGAGACAGTATATAAATTTGATTTTGGGTTTTTGTTCCGCATTTTTAAGCTTTATTTTTTGGATAAATTATATTTTAGTGTCTTTATTTTAAAAGCTATCAAAAATAAAATTTTGAAATGTGTTTATAATATTAATTGCTAAAATTGTCAATATTCATAATATTTGTACATAATTTGATTTTTTCAAATCTTAATTTATGCAAACACCCTTTTTCTCAATAATAATCCCATGTTATAACTCTCAAGAGTATATTATTGAAACTTTAGATTCTATTAAAAATCAAAGTTTTAAAGATTTTGAGGTTATTTTAGTGGATGATTTGAGCTCCGATAACTCTTATAACATATCAGTAGATTATTTCAATAATAATAATTTATCGGGTATATGCATTAAAAAAGATTTAAGAAAATACCCGAAAGGTGTTTCTGGGGCTAGAAATCAGGGTATAGATTTGGCAAAAGGTGAGTGGATTTGTTTTTTGGATAGTGATGATTTGTTTACTGAAAATAAATTATTTGAATTATATGAATCTATAAGTCAAAATTCTTCTATTCTAGCGTTTCATCATGCAGTGGTAGAGTTTGAGGACAAAACAGGTAAGGTGTTAAATACCGTAATTTTACCAAATGTAAACCAAGTACATTCAAAATTGCCTGACTTGTTGAAGTTTAATAATATTTGTACTTCTACTGTTTGTTTACATATAAGTTTGTTGACTAAGTTGAATAATTTTAATACTTCACTAAATGGCATAGAAGATTTCTACTGTTGGTTAAAAGTATCTAAAATCACAAATTGGTATTATTCTAAGAATATCAATACCCGATATAGAGTACGAGGGGAATCTTTAATGGGGTTCAGAAAATTGCCTCATTATATAAATCAAAATTGGGGTTTATTACAAGTAGTAAAGTTAGATAACCAGTTTAGTTCATCCGAATATAAGGTATTAGAAGAATATTTAATGAAAAACGTAATTAAGTATTACGTAAATAATTCTGTAGACAAGTTTGGTCTTTTCAATACAACTTTAGGTTTGATTCCTATTTTGAAATTAGGGTATCTGAATACTTTTTTTTCTAATAACTACAGAATTTACAAAAATTATATACTTAAGACACTTTTTAAATAAATGAAAATTTGGTCATTTCCGGGTATTTATCCGTATCCAGAAGGTAACGATTTAACTACTGGAATTTTTAATCACAAACAAAGTGTTGCATTAAAGAATATTGGTGTAAATGTTGAAGTGGTGCAACCATGGAATGTTGCGCCCATTTGGCCAATTAATCAACTTTTTCCTGATTGGAAAAAATATGCTTCAAATACAAGACCTGATGTAAGAACTCTTGATGGTATAAAGATTAATCATCCAAAGATATTTACACCAAAGCCTTCAAGAGTTTTTAAAAAACCTTATGAATATTATTTGCTTAATAAACTTGAACAGTTTTTTAAAGCAAAAGGTGTAAATCCTGAAAAAGATTTGATTCATGCACAGTGGCTTATTCCAGATGGTCGAATAGCTGTTTTGTTAGCTAAACGTTTAAATTTAAAATGTGTTGTAGAACTTAATGGCGATGATGTAATTGTCTGGCCTCATAAATCAGAAATTCATAAAAATCATGCACTATTTGTTTTAGAGAATGCAGATTATATCATAGGTTGCTCTCAATATTTATGTGATCAAGCGGAGATTTTATTTGGTAAAAAATTGTTTTCTAAAGCAATTTATAAAGGAGTAAATACTAGTCATTTTATCCCATTTCAAGAAAGTACAGAATTAATAAAAGTTCGTGCAAAATATAATTTACATACAAATGATTTTGTGATTTTAAACGTGGGTTCACCTATTCAACGAAAAGGTTGGCTTGAGCTTTTTCAGGCGGTGTCAATGTTAAAAGTAGATTTTCCTCAAATTAAAATTTTGGCAGCAAGTGGTGGTATTCAAGATTTTAAGTTGATAGATAAAGCAAGAGAGTATGGCGTAGAAGATAATTTGGTAGATTTAGGACAAGTTAAAAATGAAAACTTATTAGAACTCTATCAATTGTGTGATGTATTTGCGTTACCGTCTTATTGGGAAGGATTGGCAAATGTCTTATGCGAAGCAATGAGTTGCGGATGTGCCGTAGTCACAACAGCAGTTGCGGGGCATCCTGAAGTAATTGAAAATGGAGTTAATGGATTTTTAATTGCTCCTAAAGATGTAAATGCACTTAAAAAATCATTGCAAAATTTAATAGAAAATCCTAAATTGAAACAAGATTTTGGTCAGAATGCTAGGCAAACAGCTCTAAATAAAATACAATCTCATGAGGCAAATGCTCAAAAACTTCAGAAATTGTTTCAAGGAGTTTTGACTGAACATATATAATACTATTTTTAAATGGATGTTTCTGTAATAATACCTTTATTTAATCGTAAGCATTTAATAGGATATACTTTAGATTCTTTAAAACCAGAACATCACGAAGGTGTTCAGATTCAGGTAATTGTTGTAGACGACGGTTCTACAGATGGTGCTTATGAATTTGTAAAAGAAAATTATTCATGGGTTTCTTTATACCGAAATCCTAAAAAAGGTGCTCCAAGTGCTCGAAATTTTGGATTGTTTAACTCTACTGCACCATTTGTTCATTTTTTGGACTCAGATGATTTAGTCGAAAAAAATTTTTTCATAAAAAAAATATCTTATTTAAAGAGTCATAATGATGTTAGTTCTGTATATGGGGGATGGTGTTTTTTTAACGGAAATGAAGATTTTAATATTAACCAAATTTCTTTGTTATATAAAGATTACCCTAAAGAAATTAATTTTAATAGAGAAAATCATTTATGTAGATTACTTAATGGATGGTTCATACCAATAAATGCATTTGTTCATAGGAAAGTTAATATATTACAAATAGGTGGGTTTGATGAGAAACTCAAAATTAATCAAGATGTTCATTTGACTTTTAAAATTTTAGTAAATTTTTCAATAATTGGAATTGATTCAGGTGTTTGTTATATAAGAAATCATGATAATGTAAGGGTAGGTACTATTAATAATAAAAAAAAATTTTTAGATTTAATACTTTTGCGTAAGGCATTTATTAAAGAATTGGAATTGAAAAATATATTTTCTCAAAAGTTAAAAAATGCATTATCAGAGTATCTTTTTTATCAATGGCAAAGTTATAGAAAAGTATATCCGAAATTATCAAAGATTTGTTATAGTATATCCGTAAAATTAAACCCAAATTATAAATTAAACGGAGGTACTGCATATAAATTTTTGGGAAATTTGCTGGGAAATAAAAATGCAGTAATTTTAAAACAAAGTTTGAAAAGGAAGTAGAAGATATGTGCGGAATTTATGCCTTAATTAATAAATCTAACAATACCAATACCAATACCAATGTTCTTGATTTAGGTACCAAAATTATTAGACATCGTGGCCCAGACGATGAGGGTTTTTATTTGTGGTCAGAAAATGTTAATCAAATTTTTTGCAGTTCAGAAACTTCAGAAAGTACCCTCCTCGCTAAAAATTATTCTTTTATACCTTCTGATATTTCTTGGAAAATAGGTCTTGGGCATAGAAGGTTATCCATAATAGACTTATCTCCAGGTGGTCATCAGCCTATGAAACATTATGAAACGGGCTTAGTGATTACTTTTAATGGTGAAGTTTACAACTATAAAGAGATTAGAGAAGAATTGGTAGCTTTGGGGCATAAATTTTACTCTCAATCAGATACTGAAGTTATTTTGTGTGCGTGGGCTCAGTGGGGGCAAGAATGCTTGCATAGATTTAACGGAATGTTTGCGTTTGTGATTTTTGATCCTCGTAAGCAAACTGTATATGCCGTAAGAGACAGGTTTGGTGTGAAGCCTGTATATTGGTATCAAGATGAAAACTATTTTGGAATTGCTTCTGAACCTAAACAATTTAGAACTTTACCTGGTTTTAATGATTCTGTTTCTCAAGAAATAGCGTATCAATATTTAGCTTATGGAAGATTAGATTTTGATGAAAACACTTTTTATAAAAATATTAAACAAATTAGAGGAGGAGAAATACTAACGTATTCTATTCCTCAACATCAATTTGGTATAAAAAAATGGTACCAATTACCTTTATATAACAAATTTGAAGGGTCTGAAAAACAGGCAATTGATAAATTTAGAGAACTATTTTCAGAAAGTGTTAAATTAAGATTAAGGTCTGACGTTACGGTTGGTTCTTGCTTATCTGGAGGTTTAGATTCATCAGCTATTGTATGTACCATGGCTGAAATATTGAACGAACAAGATAACCATAATGGTATCAAAACTATTACGGCTTGTTTCGAAAACAAAAAATACGATGAATGGGAATTTGCAAAAGCGGTAATAGATAAAACTAATTCACAATATCATCAGGTATTTCCTTCATTTGAAAATTTGCAAGATGAATTATCAAAATTGATGTGGCACATGGACGAACCTTTTGGCTCTACTAGTCAATATAGCCAATGGGCTGTATTCAAAGGTGCAGCAAGTCAAGGTTTGAAAGTTATGCTTGACGGACAAGGTTCTGACGAACAGTTAGGCGGCTATAACGGTAACGAATTACCCATGTATGCGGGTTTAATTTCTAAAGCAAAATATGCCCAAGTTTGGAGAGAAGCAAAGGCTTTTGAAGAACAAACAGGTGTTTTTCCTAAAAGTCAAATTTTAGGTGCAATTCTTAGAGTATATCCTTCTTTGAAAGGGTTAATGCCTTCTTCTTTGAAATCTGCTGGAACTGATAAACCCAAACCTTGGATTAATTATTTAAATTATCAAAACTACCGATTAGATTCTCCGTCTACTTTACAAGAAACATTAGCACAGCAAACTTTATTTACGTCGCTACCAATGCTTTTAAGATACGAAGACAGAAATTCTATGGCATGGTCTATTGAGTCTAGAGTACCATTTATGGATTACAGACTGGTGGAATTTAATATGAGTTTGCCTGAAAAATTCCTTCATAACAAGGGCGTAAGAAAATATATTCTTAGAGAAGCAATGAGACCCGTGTTTCCTGCAAAAATCTATGAGAGAAAAGATAAAATGGGTTTTGTGACTCCAGAAGAAGTTTGGCTAAAAGGTCAAGGGAAAGATTGGTTGTACGATACCATACATACCAGTATGAACAAAGTTCCTGAGTTGTTTAATAAAAACCTTACTCTTTCTGCAGTAGATGACATGGTAAAAGGTACACAAAAATTTGATTTTAGCTTTTGGAGAATGTCTTGCTTAGGATTGTGGGTAGATATGAATAATAAATAATACCTATTTATTCAAATTCTGGAAAATCAAGAAGTTCTTTTAAGCCGTTGGTGTCTATTTGAAAGACTCTGACCTCTATTCCATTGGTTATACAGATATAAGGAGCTTTTTTGTTGCTGTTATAAATTAAGGCTTGTTTAAGTACATTTTCATTAAGCTTTTCTTCAGGAGCTTTACATTCTATCAACATAAATGGCTTTAAATTTTTGTCAAATATTACAATATCTGTACGTTTGAGCAGTGATTTTATTTTTAAACTTTTCTCAATAGAAATCAGCGATTTAGGATATTTTTTAAAATTAATAAGTGTGTGAACCACATGCTGACGAACCCATTCTTCAGGCGTTAGTGTAACATAATCTTTACGTATTACGTCAAATACCAAAAGATTTTCTCCAGACTGTTTTACTTTTAGGTCAAACTCAGGAAAAATTAATTTTTTCATTAACAAAAATATAATTTTTAATTCTATTCGTATGAAAACAAAAGAAGAAATTGTCAAAGATTGGTTACCGAGATATACAGGTACTCCTCTGGATCAATTTGGAGAATATATATTACTTACCAATTTTATTAATTATGTAGAATTGTTTGCTACAAAATTTAATGTAGAAATCAAAGGAAGAGATAAACCCATGCAAACAGCTACTTTTGGGAATCTTACGATGATGAATTTTGGTATGGGTAGTGCTATGGCTGCTACGGCCATGGATTTGCTCTCAGCAATTGAGCCCAAAGCTGCTTTGTTTTTAGGTAAGTGCGGTGGGTTGAAAAAAACCAAAATTGGCGATTTAATATTACCCATAGCGGCCATCAGAGGAGAGGGGACAAGCAACGATTATTGCCCTCCAGAAATTCCAGCGTTGCCTTCATTTAGATTACAAAGAGCAGTGTCTTCAATGATAAAGAAACACAATAGAGACTATTGGACGGGCACTGTTTACACCACCAACAGACGTGTATGGGAGCATGATGAAGAATTTAAAGAATATCTTAAAGACATCAGAACCATGGCTATAGACATGGAAACTGCTACTATTTTTATCACAGGATTCATGAATAACATTCCTCATGGAGCATTATTGTTGGTGTCAGATAATCCTATGACGCCAGACGGTGTGAAAACTTCTGAGAGTGATAAGAAAGTTACCAAAGAGTTTGTGGATATGCACTTGCAAATTGGTATAGATTCATTGTTAGAATTAGCCAATTCTGGTGAAAGTGTGAAGCATCTTATCTACGAATAAAAATTAATTTTAAGACATTAAGATGCTTCATGTGTTTTAATGTCTTTCAACAACAGTTCTATTTGGGTTTGATTTCTAAAATTATTTTCCATGAGCTGAAAACAAATATCAAATTTCATTTTGGGTTGTAAAATTTGATGCCACTCTGCCATTCTAAAACCAATAGCTTCAAAAGTTGTACTCACGCCTTCTTGTTTTAAAGTAAATTTGATGTGTTCTTCTTTCAATATTTTGGGGTTTTGCTCAAAATAAACATTTCTTGTAATAAAAACGGGTTGCATATTATCAGGTCCAAAAGGAGCAAATTGTTTAATTATCTTTAAAAGGTTTGGAGTAATTTCATCAAAGTTTAATTCGTAATCTATATCAATACAAGGAGTCAATTGATCTTTTGTAATTTTTGTGCGAACAATTGAGTCGAATTTTTTTCTAAATAAATCTATATTTTCAATTTTTAAACTTAAACCTGCTGCATGTTTGTGCCCTCCGTATTGCTCAAGGTATTCATTACAAGCACTAATGCCTTCATATAAGTCGAAACCAGCAATGCTTCTTGCTGAACCTACAGCTTTGCCATCTTCTGTCTGAGTTAAAATAATTGTAGGTCTGTAGTAGTTTTCAATACATCTCGATGCCACTATACCCACTACGCCTTTATGCCAGTCTTTTTTGAAAAGAACTGTAGACCACGCATTTTTAGTGAAATCATCTTGCAAAATCATTTCAAGTGCTTCTGCAGTAATGGAGCTGTCCACGTCTTTTCTGTTGGTATTGTGGGTGTTTATTTTTTTAGCAAATTCTAAAGCATCTTCGTAGTTGGTTGCGGTAAGTAGTTTCACACTTTCGCTGGCATGAACAAGTCTTCCAGCGGCGTTTATTCTGGGAGCAAACCCAAAAACTACATTTCCTACATCTAAAATTTTATCTTTAAACCCAGAAATTTCAACTAAAGCTTGAATTCCTGGTTTTTTAGGGTGTTTATTTAAAATTTCTAAACCATAATAGCAAAGAACTCTATTTTCGCCAGTCATAGAAACTATGTCTGCACATATACTAATGGTTACCAAATCTAAAAAACTATAGGCAATTTCTGGAGAAAGTTGCAGTGCTGAGCATACCGCTTGAATAAGTTTAAAACCTACTCCACATCCTGAAAGTTCTTTGAAAGGGTAGGGGCAATCTTTTCTTTTAGGGTCAAGAATGGCAGTAGCTATTGGCAGCGAATCTCCTGGTAAATGGTGATCGCAAACAATAACATCAATACCTAACTCGTGTGCTAGTTTCAGAGATTCTTCTCCTTTGATACCGCAGTCTAAAGTTATGATTAAGTTGAAATCGTTTTCTTTAGCATAATAAATACCTTGTTTTGAAACACCGTATCCTTCTTTATACCTATCAGGAATATAATATTCTACTTCGCAAGTAAAGTTGTCTTTTAAAAATAAATACATCATAGATACAGAAGTGGTGCCATCTACGTCGTAGTCACCATACACAAGTATCTTTTCGTTATTTTTAAGTGCATCTATCATCCGCTTTACGGCTACATCCATATCTTTCATTAGCATAGGGTCATGTAGGTGATGGATTTCTGGTCTAAAAAATAATTTAGCTCCATCAAAATCAATGATTCCTCTGTTTACAAGCAATGTTGCTGTGGCGGAAGAAATATTAAGTGCTTTTTGTAGATTAGTTAATAGTTCGGTATTTGGTTTTTTTGCTACAACCCAATTTGTATTCATAATACAAAGGTAAAAATAAGCACTGTTTAAACTATATGGTTGAGTTTAAAAGTTTCCTTCATGCGAACTCCTATAGGAGTTTCTTGAAGCGAACAAACTTCAATTAAAGGATCATGTTCAAAAAATAACAGCCAATTTTTCTTTAAAGCTAAAGCTAATAGTTCTTCTTTTTCTTTAAGAGTGAGCAAAGGGTGCATGTCATAGCTCATTACATATGGAATGGGAATATGCCCAACAGAAGGTATCAAATCTGCACAAAATAAAATAGATTGTTTAGGGTGTTTTAATAAGGGAAGAGTTTGTTTGTGTGTATGTCCATCAACAAAATAAAATTCAATATATGCTGGATCAAAGTCATTTTGAGAATCAATAAATTTTAATTTTTTACTTTTTACCAGTGGCAATATGTTTTCATTTAAGAAACTTGCTTTTTCTCTGGAGTTAGGATTTAAAGCCCAATTTAATTGTTCTGAATGAATCCAATAATGAGCATTGGGAAAAGTTGGAATATATTCTTGTGATTCGTTCAAAGAGATAGCTCCTCCCACATGGTCAAAATGTAAATGTGTGAGAATCACATCCGTTATATCATCTACACTATAACCAACATCATATAGCGAATCATGTAGATTATAAGCTCCATGTAAATGAAAATGTTTTAAAAAATCAATGTTTTGTTTGTTGCCTATTCCTGTATCTATAAGTATTTTTCGGTCGTTACATACTACCAACAAAGAACGCATGGCCCAAGTACATAAATTGTTTTCATCAGAAGGGTTAAGTTTGTTCCAAATAGATTTAGGAACAACGCCGAACATTGCTCCTCCATCTAGTTTGAATAATCCTGTATGTATGGAAAATAATTGCATTATTTGGTGTGAAAAACTCCCATTTTAGAGAATTTTTCAATTCTTTCAGCAATCATATCTTCTGTACTTAATTTGTCTAATTCACCAAGTTGTTTTAGAATAGTGTCTTTAACTATTTCAAAAGTTTTTGTAGGGTCTGTGTGTGCTCCACCTAATGGTTCTTCTATGATACCATCAATTAACTTATTAGAGAACATGTCTGTAGCTGTTAGTTTAAGAGCATCAGCAGCTTTTTCTTTAAAGTCCCAGCTTCTCCAAAGAATTGAAGAGCATGATTCGGGAGAAATTACAGAATACCATGTATTTTCCAGCATTAATACTCTATCTCCAATTGCTATACCCAATGCACCACCAGAAGCACCTTCACCAATAATTATACAAATTACAGGTACTTTAAGCATGAACATCTCTTTAAGGTTTCTTGCGATTGCCTCACCTTGTCCTCTTTCTTCTGCTTCTAAACCAGGAAATGCCCCAGGAGTATCTATAAACGTAATAATTGGTTTATTGAATTTCTCAGCCATTTTCATGAGTCTAAGAGCCTTTCTATAACCCTCAGGATTTGCCATACCAAAATTTCTAATTTGTCTTTGTTTGGTATTTCTTCCTTTTTGATGACCTATAATCATTACACTTCTGCCATTGATTTGAGCAAGTCCGCCCACCATAGCTTTGTCATCTTTTACATTTCTGTCACCATGTAATTCTATGAAATTTTCAAAAATTCCGTCTACATAGTCAAAAGTGTAAGGTCTCTCTGGGTGTCTTGAGAGCTGCACTCTTTGCCAGCCTGTAAGATTTGAATATATATCCTTTTTTAAACCTTGGATTTTCGTTTCTAAAGATGAGATTTCGTTGGTAACATCTACGTTGTTTTCCTCAGCACCGCTTTTAACCTCTTGCAGTTTGATTTCCAATTCAGCAATTGGTTTTTCAAAATCTAGATACATCATTTGTTATTGTCTCTAATTGATTCTACAAATTTACCAATAGCATTAGTAAAATCACATTTTTTTTTAGTTTTTTATAATTTATTTAAAAATATTAAAGTTTAATCATCTGATTAATAGTTGAATAAGTATTTATAGTAGTTAAATATAGAATTTATTTGGCAAATATGTTTGGAAGATTAAAAAATGTTACTACCTTTGCAATCCCAAAACGCTACTAGCGAAGAAGGAAAAGGAGTGGTAGTTCAGCTGGTTAGAATGCCTGCCTGTCACGCAGGAGGTCGCGGGTTCGAGTCCCGTCCATTCCGCACCAAAAAAGGCTCAAGTTATTTGACTTGAGCCTTTTTTGTTTTAAAAAATTTATTGGATTTGTTTATCCAATAAAATCTCCCGTTCTGCTAATGCAATTTCTTAAATCTCTTTTAAATCTATATCTCCAAAACAATCCATTTTTGAAATTCAAATAAAAAATTTTAAACTGATTGCCAATATAATACCTTACTGCGCTACCCATACCTGCTACATGATCTACTTCATATTCAAAATTGTAAGCTCTTGTTATTTCTTCTGCACACATGTTTCCCGTGTAGGTATTTTTAGAGTTAGTTTTTTTTAGTTTAAGATATTTTTTTTCTTTTTGATGTACCGAATTGATGTCTAATTGTTGATTTTCTATATTGTTAGTTTTTCTTTCATTAAAATTTATTTCAGGCACTGGCTGTTCTTCATTTTCAGGATTGGTGTTTTGACCAAATGAATTTATAAATAATGAAAATAGAATAAAAAGAATTGCGAATTTTGTATTTTGCATTTATTACAATATTAGATTGTAAATATATTAAAAAATGTCCGATTTAAATCAAGATTGGTTTGTGTCATGGTTTGATACAAACTATTATCATTTGTTGTATAAAAATAGAGACGATGCCGAAGCTCAAAATTTTATGCTGAGGTTAATACGTCACTTACATATTCCAATTCATTCTAAAGTGTTAGATTTGGCATGTGGAAAAGGTAGGCATTCTATATTTTTGGCACAAAATCAATTGCAAGTAAAAGGAATAGATTTATCTGAAAATAGTATTTCTCATGCTCAGAAATTTAGTAATGAATATCTTGAATTTTCGGTTCAAGATATGAGAGATTCTTTTGGTTCTGAAGAGTTTGATTATATATTTAATCTTTTTACAAGCTTTGGATATTTTGGTACCTTAGAAGAGCATACTAAAGTTTTAAAGAATGTTTTTGATGCCCTAAAACCAAATGGTATTTTTGTTTTAGATTATTTTAATGTAAGCAAAGCCATAAGTGTTTTACCTGTACACGAAGAAAAAGTTATTGAAAATATAAATTTCTCCATACATAAATTTAAGGAGAATGATACGATTGTGAAATCTATAAAAATATTAGATAACGGAAAAGAATTTGAATTTTTTGAAAGAGTAAAAGCTTTTGATGACAAAATTTTGATAGAAATTTTCAAAAATGTAGGTTTTGAATTAGAAACAAAATTTAATAATTATATGTTAGAAAAAGACAGTTCAGATGATTCAAGAGCAATATATATATTAAAGAAAAGCCAATCTTAATGATTGGCTTTATTTTTCAAACTTAGTTTTATTTTGTCTAGTTTATTTTCTTCTTTTGAAATAATCGTAAGTTGGAAATCATCAACATCAAACACTTCGCCCACTTGCGGAATGTCTTCTATAACAGAGATTAAATATCCGCCTAGAGTATCATATTCTCCTGTAGGAATCTCCCAATTGTATTTGTCGTTCAAATAATCAATTTCAAGTCTTGCAGAGAAAATATAATTATTCTCATCTATTTTAAATTCTTTGTGTTCTATTTCGTCGTGTTCATCATTTATTTCACCAAAAATTTCTTCAATGATGTCTTCAATACTCACAAGGCCGGCTGTTCCACCAAATTCATCTACAACAATGGCTAAACTTTTTCTTTGTTCTATAAAGTTGACTAACAGTTCATTAGCTGATGTTACTTCCTGTGCTATAACGATAGGGTTGAGAACTTCTTCTATAGTTTTTGGCTTTTTAAACAAAGCATGTGAGTGTACATAGCCAAGTACATCGTCAATATTGTTTTTATAAATTAAAATTTTTGAGTGACCGCTCTCTATAAATGTTTCGTAAAGTTTTTCTGTACCGTCTTCTATATCCACAGCAACTATTTCAGTTCTTGGACGCATACATTCTTTTACTTTCGTATTTTTAAACTTTAAAGCATTCTTAAAAATTTTGGCATCAACTTCTACTTTATCTTCGTGTGCTTCTGGGCTAGGTGTTTGGTTGGCAACAAAGTGATTTAGGTCTGTAAGCCCAAAAACTGGTTTTTCTTCGGAAAATTCCATCCTTAATATTTTCTCAATGAAAAACTTCGTTGGTAACATGATCAACCAAACAGGAATATACATGAGCCAGTATATGAGTTGCATAGGATACGCAAAAAATTCTAACATGGTGTTTGGGTTGGCCATGAATACTGTTTTAGGAACAAATTCAGCAACTATCAGCACAAAAATAGTAGCTAGAATGGCATGAAGGGTAATTTCTAAGATGTCATTATGTATCCCAAGGAAATTATGTAAAAACATTTCCAACGGTTCTTCAAGTATCTGAGTCATACTTTGGTCATAAATTACTATGGCAAGAGTATTACAAACCATGGTAGTGCCAATGTATTTGGATGCGTTTTTAATAAAAAATCCTAAAATTTTGCCAGTACTTGTTTCTTGTTGTTTAAGAAGTTCAATTTGTAATTTGTTTGAAGAAACAAATGCAATTTCCATTCCTGAGAAAAAGGAAATGGCAATTAGAGATGTTATTAAAAGTAATATTTCGTGATTCATTTATTCAATATCTTCTTTATCAAAGTTTTTTTCTTCTTTTAAGCTTCCGTCTTCGTTATAAAATTTCCATTTGCCAGAAATTTCATCATTTAAATAATTGCCTTCGGCTTGTAATTTACCCGTTTGGTAAAAATACGCCCAATATCCCTCTCTTTTACCAATGTTCATTTTTCCTTTTCCAGAAACTTTTCCATTTTCATAAAAATATATCCATTCGCCACTCGGGTATCCGTCTTTAAATTCTCCCTCAACTATGATGATACCGTTTTCATTATATGATTTACGTGTTCCAGTACCGTTTTTAAAAGTTCCTTTGTCGAGCAAAATACCGTCATGTGTGAATATGTCACTTACAGAAATAAGTTTGCCTTTTTCCCAAATTTCTTCTTGTTGCACTTTTTTGTTTGGATAAAAATTTATCCATTTACCATCTTCTAGGTCATTAATATATGTTCCTGTAGATTTTAAATCACCGTTTTCGTAGTATTCTTTCCAAATTCCATTTTGTAATCCTGCGGTATATTGTCCGTTAGACTCAACTATGCCGTTTTCATAATACATTTTCCATTCACCTTCTTCCAGGCCATTCTCAAAATTTCCCTGCATAGCCATTTTTCCATTTGGATAATAGCTTTCCCAATAACCGATTTTTTTGCCTTTGTAATACAATCCTAAATTTGCTAAGGTGCTGTCAGGATAAAATTCTGCCCATTCACCTTCTTGAAGTCCGTCTACATATTTGCCTTCAGCAGCAGTTACACTATCTTCATAATATTCTGTCCAGATTCCAGTTTTTAATCCATTTTTGTAAAATCCTTCTTCAAGTACCGCTCCTTCATTATAAAAAGTTACCCAAATGCTGTCTTCTAAATTTTTTTTGTAGAATCCTATAAGTTTTAGTTTTCCAGTTTCATAATATTCTTTGTAGGAGCCATGCATTTGCCCTTCTTTGTAATATGTTTCGGAGTTTAACTGACCAAAATCATAGTATTCTTTTGAGGCTCCTTGTTCCTTTCCTCCTCTATAGTTTACTTCAGATTTTATAATTCCGTTTTCGAAAAAAGTCTTACTGATTCCTTCTTTTATTCCTTTTTTGTATGAAATCAAACTCAAAGGTTTACCTGAGTCATAAAAATATTTTACACTGCCAGTCCCATCTTTGAAAGTTTTCTTACCAATAACTTTACCTTTGGATGAAAAAAAATCACTTACATCTACAAGTTTATTTTCTTTCCATGATTCCTTTATTTTTACAGTTCCGTTGTCATAGAAATAGATCCATTCTCCATCTTTTAAGTCGTTTTTGTAGAATCCAGAAAAATGAATTTTTCCATTTTCATAATTTTCAAAAATTTTGCCGTTTAATTTTCCGTTTTTGAAAGTTTGAGACAATTCTACGATTCCATTTTCATAATATTTTTCATATGCACCATTTAAAGTATCGTTCTTATAAAAACTTTTTTCAAGAACACCTCCTTTAGGAGTATAAATAATTGTCCAACCGTCTAATGAATCATTGAGATAGTTAATTTCTTGTGCTAACACACCTGAATTGTCGTAAATTTTCCAAGTACCTGTTTTATCGCCTAAAGAATATTGTCCATCTACCAATAATTTTCCTTGAGGAGAAAATTCTTGCCAACTACTATCTTCCAGACCTTCAAAATAGTTTGAGGTTAATGATACTTGACCATTTGTAAAATATTCGATCCATTTCCCGTTTGCGGTGTCATTTGTAAAAAATACTTCTTTTTGTAAACTGCCAGATGGATGGAAATACTTCCATAAACCTTGTTTCATGCCGTGCTCTTCAACCCCTTCACACACTTTAAGAGTGTCTGATTTCTTTTGGGCATTCACAGAGTAAAAACTTAATAAAAAAGTAAAAAATATTTTTAGTATTATAAATCTATTCTTGGGCATTTTTTATATATTCAACAATAACAAACATACATAATTATTCCCAAATTTGTATGATTATTGTATCAATTTATAATCAAATCAATTGATAACAGACTAGAAATTATTTTAAAATGAGTGTAATAGAAAAAACATTTGGTCATAAACTTAGATTACGTGTGAGTGGAGTTTGTATTCATGATAATGCTATTTTAATGATTGAACATAAAAATATTGTGAATGCTCCGGTACTTTGGGCTCCTCCTGGAGGTGGAATGAACTACGGAGAAACGGTGAAAACATGTTTAAAGAGAGAGTTTAAAGAAGAAGTAGGTTTGGATGTGGAAGTAGGAGAATTGTTGTTTGTAAACGAATATCTAAATGAGCCTTTACATGCAGTTGAATTATTTTTTGAAATTATTTCTTTTTCAGGTACACTTCGAATTGGCACGGACCCGGAATTGAATGCAAATGAACAATTAATTAAAAATGTTAAATTTATGACCATAGATGAATTAAATCTATTACCACATGAATCGGTACATAGTTGTTTTAGAAATTTACAAAGTGTAAATGATTTAAAAAACAACTTTGGGTTTAGATATAAAAATTGATTTTTAGTTAGCTGTATTTTCATTATTTCAAGTTTTTTAAAAAAATGAAAAAAGATTTTATAATACATTAGTTTACATTGATTTATTTTAAAAATATTATATATTTTTGTGTAAATTTAGGGAAGAAATAGTGTTGCAGTTGGACGAAATAGTATCTTATCAGGAAGTTATAAGCATTAAAGATGAAAGATTTAATATTGAATATCTTTCTCAGTATGAATTATTAATTGTCTTGTATCATCAAAACATACATGTTGCTGTTGTAGATACAGTAGATCACCGATGTCTATTTATAGAGGAAGTAGAGCTTGATACTATTAATTTAATCAAATCGCTGAGTGAATATTTTGAGAATCATCATTTTTTGAAAGCGGGATATTGGAAAAAAATTAAATTTTCTCAGTATAATAATAAATTTACTTTAATTCCTAATGCACTTTTTATAGAAGAAAATTCTTTTGATTACCTAGATCTAGTATCAGATTTAAAGTTAGGATTAGATAAAGTTTTAGTACACCATCATGAAAAATCTGGTATTACTTCAGTTTTTTCTGTAGACTATGATATTTACCGATGGATTTCTGATTTCTATGTAAACAAAAGAGTTGTATTTATTCATCCTACTAGTGCACAAATAGAAATGTTGTTGTTGTCTAAAAACAATGACAATAAAGAAGTTCTCGAACTTAATTTTTCTAACGAACATTTTTGTATTGGGTATAAGAAAGGAGCAAAACTTGAATTTGCAAACATATTTACTTACAAATGCACAGAAGATGTAATGTACTACACCATAGCTGTGTTGGAAAGTTTAAATGCAGATTTGAGCCAGTTGTCTTGTAATGTTTATGGCAATATAGAACAAAATGGTGATTCTGTTTTAGCGCTTAAAGACTTTATTAAAAATGTACGTATTGGTACAAAACAAAAAAATATGCAATTCTCTTATCAGTTTGATGAAATTCAATTTGCAAAATATAACGATGTTTTAGCTGCATATTTATGTTAAATGATAAAAAAGAATTAATTGGTTTATTTCCAGGATCTTTTGATCCTTTTACCAAAGGGCATGAAGATATAGTTCTGAGAGGTGCTAAACTGGTTGATAAATTAATAATTGCAATTGGCAATAATACTCAGAAAAGTAGAATGTTTCCTGTAGAAGTAATGAAACAGAAAATAGAGGAAGCGTTTAAAGATAATCCTAAAATTAGTGTAGAAATATATTCAGGATTAACTTCTCACTACGCAAAAGAAATAAATGCAAATATATTATTAAGAGGATTGCGAAATACAACAGATTTTGAATATGAAAATACTATAGCTCAAGTCAATAATTATTTAAATGAAGAACTAGAAACCGTTTTCTTAATAACATCTCCTCAGTTTGCATACATAAGCTCATCTATAGTACGAGAATTGCATAAGTTTGGTACAGATGTAAGTGCGTTTTTACCGTATTCAATAAACTAAAACAATATGGTTTGTAAAACAAAAAAGCCACAATTTCTTGTGGCTTTTTTAGTTTTTGTATGTTTAATTAAACATTTGAAGCAAGATTATTGATAACTTCTTCTTGTTTTCTCACAGACTCTTCATGAACTAGTTTGAACATTTCAGCAATGAAATCTTCATTTACATTCATTTTTTTAGCCCATTCTTTACGAGTATTGAAGATTTCATTCCATCTGTCGCTTTGGTACGTAGCAACATTGTTGTCTTTTTTGTACTCAGCAATTTTTTCAGAAATCATCATTCTCTGACCAAGAAGTTCTACAAGTTCACGGTCAATATTATTTATTTTAGTACGTAACTCTTCAAGTTTGTTTGTAAACTCAGGATTGTCAGAAGTTTCTTTTCTTACTTTTAATTCTGCAAGAATGTTCCCAAGACGATCTGGAGTTACTTGTTGTGAAGCATCAGACCAAGCTTTGTCTGGGTCGATATGCGACTCAATGATAAGTCCGTCAAAATTTAAATCTAATGCTTTTTGAGAAATATCGTATATCAAATCTCTGCTACCGCCAATGTGACTTGGATCACAAATGATAGGCATATTAGGGAACTGACGACGTAGTTCCATTGGGATCATCCAGTTTGGAGTATTACGGAATTTAGTTTTTTCAAAACTAGAAAAACCTCTGTGTATAGCTCCCAAACTACGAATACCAGCATTGTAAATACGCTCTAAACCACCTATCCACAAATTAACATCTGGGTTCATTGGGTTTTTAACAAGTACAGGAATGTCTACTCCTTTAAGAGCGTCAGCTATTTCTTGTACACTGAATGGGTTTACAGTAGTTCTTGCACCAATCCACAAAATGTCTACTCCGTATTTAAGAGCAACTTCTACGTGTAATGCAGAACCTACTTCAGTAGCAATAGGAATATTCAATTCTTTTTTTACTTCAGCCATCCACTTAAGGGCTTCAACACCGTTACCTTCAAAACCATTTGGTCTTGTACGAGGTTTCCACACACCAGCTCTAAGTGCGTCTATGTTATATTGTTTTAATAACTTAGCTGTGCTTAGTAATTGTTCTGGAGTTTCAGCACTACATGGTCCTGATATTATAAAAGGTTTGTTTGTAGGCTTCCCTGTCCAGCTTTCTATCGGTCTTATTTCGTCAAATACTCCCATAATAATTAATTTCTATTCTTGATACTCTAACATGTAATATGTTTAAATCATTCCATTTAAACAATTATTCGCAAAAAAATGGATTCAAATTTAATTATATTTTTTGATTTTAGGAAATTATTTATAACTAATTAATAAAGTTTAGTATTTTTTTTAGATAATAAGGTTCTAGTTTTTGATCCAAAAATCCTACATGTCCACCATGTTTACTTAGTATTAAAGTGATGAATTCATGTTCTTTACAATACAATTCTGCTTTTTTTGAATGAACGAGTAGTGGGTCGTCTAAAGAGTTGATAATCAAAGTTTTTTTGTTGATATTTGGGAGGTATTGTTCGCATTTTGCGTATGAATAATATGCGGATGCAGATATAAAACCGTGTAAAGGAGCAGTGTAATGTTGGTCTACATCTATGATGTTTTTTAAATCTGCTACGTTTAAATAATTGAGTTCTTTTTCAAATTTTAATTTTTTCTTTTTAATTTTTTCTTTTAATGTTTTAAGAAATCTATTGTCTATGAACGTTTGGGAAATTATTTTTTGAGCGGATGCTTCTAAGTCAAATGGTGCGGAGATAGCTATGGCTGTGGTTACTTTTATTTCAGATTTATAATCTGACATGTATTTCAAAACCAAATTAGCACCAAGACTAAAGCCTACTAATATGATTTGTGTATATGATTGTGGTAATTGTTCTATGATTTCTTGCAAATCTTGTGTTTTCCCTGAATGGTATGCATATACTTTTCGGTTGTCTTCTCCTGAACATCCGCGTAGATTTACAGCTAAAATATCTAATCCATCTTTTTTAAGATAGTTTGCTGTTTTTTTAATATATGTAGAATTGCTATTCCCTTCGAAACCATGTACAAGAACTACTAATTTGTGTTGTTCTGGTTCTGGCTGACAAAAATCTAAATCTAGAAAGTCGTCGTCACTTAAAAAGATTCTTTTTCTAAAATATTTAATATCTGTTTTGTTCAGATATATAGGTGCTACTGTCTGAAACCATTTATTTTTAATAAAGAAAGGTTTGAAATCTTCTCCCAGTGTTACACTCATTTTTAGAAAATATTTATTCGTGGAATTTTATAAACAAAATATAAACCTTCAGAATGTTCCATTTTTTTTGTTGAGAAATCATAAATGGGTTCAAATCTTATGGACATATTTAATCCAGGAATGATTTGATTGCTGTATATAATTCTAAAAAACAACAATTCTCTTCTTTTAATATAGTTTAATGAACCAAGTTGAGTTGCTGTACTTTGATACAAATCTCCCCCCATGGTTGCGTTGTACTGGTAACCATTCCAATAGCTGGTAATCAATTGTAATTTGTTGATTTGTAAATTTATATTACACAAATAACCATTTCCTTGCATGGTGTCTTGTTTGTAGAGTATATAGTAATTTTCAATTTTTAAGTTTTTGCTACTATCAAAAGGTATTTTGAGAATGTTCCCTATTGTAACGTGATGCATAGTAAGCACAGGTGCTTTTAAAGAAATATTTTGACCTCCTTTATGGTATACATTATATCCCAATGGAAATAGAATATCAATATATTTGCTATGGATTGGTTTGTGTTTGTACACCAAATTGCCTGAAATATATTCTTGCTTGTTTGCTTTGGGCTTAGTGAATTGTTGCCAATCTACCCACATATCTAACAACGTTTGATTTTTATTGTATCTTGCTTGGAAGCCTGTTTCTAAAGGTTTAAGTATTCCTCTTTCAAAATTATAGATAGGCTCTATTAGTTGATGAGAATAGTTGGCATTTAGATTTCCAAAGAGAAAATTCCAGTTTTTTTCTCTTATTTGTAAACTAAGAGTAGGGGATATGCTATCGAAATTATTTTGACCGAAATTTTTTAAGGCCCAAACTCCAGCTTCTAAACTTACTTTTTTATGTGCTTGATAATTTAATCTCGAATTAGCCCAAAAACCAAATAAGGTGTATCCGTCCACTTGTTTGTTGAAATATTCATTGTTTTTGAGGAATCCAAAAATATCAGCTTTAAAACCTAATTTTTTATAACTGCTGTCGTATTTGCTAATTAGTGGAGTTTCTAATGCTTCATTATTTATTTGTGATTTACAAATACTGAAGAATACTATTAAAATAATTTGTAAGTAATTTTTCAAGACTTCTTATTTAATTCGCACTTTTCCCATGATAGCAAGTCCAATTAAAATTAATAAAATTGGCCATAGAAATTTAAATTGTAGTGGTTGCACATTAAACAAAATGGGAGCATACAAAATAAACGCAAAACCACCCCATAAAAAGGCTAAATTCCATCGTTTAGACAAAAGTGCATTTATAGTAAAAACTACAAAAATTATTCTCCAATTGATGATTTCATCTGGAATCTCAAAAGGTATAACATCCATGTTTCTCAACAGATATAATACACCTAGAATTACTAAAACCGCTCCCCAAAAAAAAGATTTTACTTTATTATTGGTTGAGTTATTATCGTCAATGAATATAAACATAAAATTATTTTTTACGAATTTACTTTATTTTTAAGAATACTCTAAAAGGTGTTTAAATAAAATATTAAACCTACTTTAATACCAATATTGCTGTAATTATTTCTGTAATACAAACTTTTTCTTGGTTGGTTTTTATCAATGGTTTGGTTTTGTGGAACTTGGTTGGTGTAAATCGTTTGTTTGTAGTACGTAGGTATGTTTTTTAATATATTTTGTCCATTGTATTTAGCCGCAATCATTTCTCTATTAGTAATTTTTTGACTTACAAAATCCTGATTCAATTCTATAAACATTGCTTGATTTTTTCCGATTTTAAATTTAAAACCAACTGCCACATTAAGACCTGTAATGGCATTTCCGGTAGATTTATATGTTAATTCTTGTTGGTCACTATTCCCATTTAAATAAATAAATTGGTCATTAAATGTAGTTTTAGTATTTCCCGAACCAATAATCCCACTTACTTTGGCATACACAGAATTATTAAAACTAACGGGAGCATCCATTATAATAAAAGGAGAAATTTTCAAATACTGAGTTCTTTGATTGCTTGCTATTTTGATGAAAGTGTTGCTGGTATCGTATAATTGTTCATTGTATTTTAAATTTGCACCGTTGAAATACCCTACAGTAGCACCAAATCCCAAATTTGGAGTTAATTTATACGTTAGACCTCCTTCAATAACAGTACATTTACCTTCGTTTTTATCTAGATATTCGTAGTAATTGCTATTGCCAATAGTTTTATACAAATATTCATCTGTATTTTTCAAGTTTCCAGCATATCCAACAGATATAGAAGTGTATAATTTGTTTAGATTTTGATATTTTGTACTTACCGTATCGCTGGCTTTTGAATAAATGACTATAAAAATAGTTAAAAAAGTTAGAGAATATTTCATTATTTATGTTGTAAAAATTTAAATCCGCTGTAAGATAATATAAAAAATGTTACGAGACTTTCTGCCCATGTTATCATTTGGCTTATGGTGCAAGAACTTGTAACATCAGCAATTCCCATCCAGAAAAATATCATGGAACTGTAGTAAAAACTTAGCCACATTTTCTTAAAAATAGAAACATTAACAGCTAATGGATTGAAACATTTTTGGAAAAAATTATAAACTAAAAAATAATCAAAAGCATAAGAAGTAATAATTAAAAAAACGGAAAGCAATATTAAGATATAAAACGAATTGTTGGAATTGATATCTTTTTTGAAAAAGTCAATTTCCTTTTTAATAATATTGATCATAAAAGAAATTGTTTTTAAGAAACTTACACCTACAATGATAACAAAAACAATTTTTTGCGATTTTATTAAAGGAATACTTAAATATTCTATGAAAAAAGAACTTAGTATGAGTAAAAAGTATAAAATTAATTTCTTTTGATACATTTTAAGCTAATTGAATAAGTTAGTTTTTATAAAAAAACCCACCGAAAAGTGGGTTTTATGTTTCATTAAAGTAATTCTAACTTTTGTTCTATCAAAAATTCGAGTTCATCTTTTAGAGCATCTATTTTAATAGATTCTATAACTTCATTTGCAAAAGCTTTGGTAAGAAGGGCTTTTACCTTTTGTTCACCTATTCCTCTTGCTCGTAAATAGAACATTGCGGTGTCATCTAACTGACCAGATGTAGCACCATGAGAACATTTTACATCATCAGCCCAAATTTCTAGCTGTGGTTTAGTGTTCATAGACGCATTGTCACTCAATAAAATATTTTTGTTTGATTGGTACGCTTGTGTTTTTTGAGCGTCTGGTCTTACAAATATTTTCCCATTAAAAACACCTTTTCCATTGCCACCTAATACACCTTTGTACAATTCGTTGCTTAGAGAATGCGGTTTTAAATGGTCCACAATCGTATGATTGTCTACGTGCATATCATTGCCCACCAAATACAAACCAAGCATGTGATTTTCACAATTTTCATCGTCCAGTCTGTAATGTAAATTGTTACGAGTAAGTTTGCCTCCCAAGGTCAATGTTAAACAAGTGGCTACACTGTCTTTAGTTTGATGAAACTCAGTGGTTTCTATGTGGTAATTTTCACCTTTGTTATCCTGAATTTTGTAATAATTCACATGTGAATTAGCTCCTACAGATATTTCAGAAATTAA
The DNA here is from genome assembly GCA_046329305.1 of Cytophagales bacterium. GTDB lineage: Bacteria > Bacteroidota > Bacteroidia > Cytophagales > UBA9547 > CAMFLX01. The sequence goes on along the minus strand of JAXLUW010000002.1, from coordinate 1,300,845 downwards.
ATTTACAAAACTTGTATGGGTACCAATAGAACGATTAACTTCAACAACAGTAACTTCTGAACTTTTACCCACCACAAACAAATTTCTAGGTTGAGCTATAATATCAGCACTAGAAGTATCCGATATATAGTAAATATAGATTGGGTTTTCTACAATTTTATTATTTGGAACGTGAATAAACACCCCTTCGTTGATATCACAAGTGTTAAGAGCTGAAAATGCATCTGACTTAATCTCAACTTGTTTACCAATATTTTGTAGTACTAAATCTTTATTTTCAACAATGGCTTTACTTAAAGGTTTAATAATTGTCTGGTCATCAGAAGGAGTAAGTGTTGATAAACTCTCCTGAAAAACACCATTTACAAAAACCAAAATTGTACCTTCGTGACTTTTTAAGAACAAATTCTTTATTTGTTCGCTAGTTGTTTGGCTATTAGTCCCGTAAGAAAAGCTTTTTTTAAGAATTGGAGAAATGTTTGTGTATTTCCATTCTTCATGCTTTATGCTAGGAAACCCAAGCTTTTTGAAGGACTGTAAACCTTCTGTTTTTAAATCATCCAAACCGTTATTAGTAAGGTATGGAGATTCATATTTTAATATGTCTTGTAATACTAATGAGCTCATTTTTTTGGGTTCTTATTAGCTTTTTCTAAATTTTTTATATCTAACAAATCTTTAGGTCTACCACTTGCTTTTTTATTCAATAATAAATCTTTGTAAGAAATAAAATTTACTTTAAGTCTATCAATTTCTATTGTTTTTTTATTCAAATAGCATTCATCAAAATTTACACCATCAATAGAATTGATTACATCAATTCTAAGTGGAGGATAACCAATTTGTACAATATTATCTTCTGATAAAAAATCATTTGGAGTAATAGTTAATTCACCAAAACCAAATGCTTTAAATACCTGAATCATTTTCAATGCATTTGATTCAGTCTTGTTAATTAAAACATCTAAATCTCCAGTATGTCTTGGATATCCATAAATGCTTAATGCATATCCACCAACAACGATATACTCAACATTGTTTGAGTTTAATAATTCAATAAATTCAGCAAAGTCTTTGTCAAACATCTGATTTTCTATTTCTAAAAGTAATAACCTTTTGAAAAACAGGTTTTTCCTCAAGCAAAGACAAATACATTTCTCGCATTTTTTGCAAACCAGCCAATCGTTCCAATTCAGATTTTTTTAACCAATATACGATATCATTTACATCATTATCGTCTACTTTTGAAACTATGTTGACCACTTTTTGCATTCAATTATTTTTCGTTTAAGTGATATATTTAGCGATTAGATAAAATCTTTATTAAGCTAACTGCTCTGCTTTAATCCAATCGTATCCTTTTTCTTCAAGTTCTAAAGCTAATTCTTTAGGGCCTGATTTTACTATTTTACCATTATACAAAACGTGTACAAAATCTGGCACAATGTAATCTAGTAAACGCTGATAGTGGGTAACCACGATAAATGCATTTTCAGAGGAACGAATAGCATTTACACCATTAGCTACAATTCTTAGTGCGTCTATGTCAAGACCAGAATCTGTTTCGTCAAGGATAGCAAGTTTTGGTTCAAGCATTGCCATTTGAAAAACCTCATTTCTTTTTTTCTCACCTCCAGAGAAACCCTCGTTTAGTGAACGACTAAGTAATGATTGATCTATGTTTACCACTTTCATTTTTTCTTTCATGGCAGACAAGAAAGAAACCGCATCTAGAGTATCTTGACCTCTGTATTTGCGTACTTCATTTACAGCTGTTTTAAGAAAATTTGTTGTACTTACGCCCGGGATTTCCACAGGATACTGAAATGCCATAAATACACCTTCTCTTGCTCTGTCTTCAGGGGATAATTCTAACAAATCTTTACCTCTAAATTCTACAGAACCACCAGTAACTTCATAATCTGCTCTACCAGCTAAAACAGAAGATAGTGTAGATTTTCCAGCACCGTTAGGACCCATTATAGCGTGAATTTCACCAGCTTTTACCTCTAAGTTTAGACCTTTTAAAATCTCTTTTTCGCCTATGCGAGCTTGTAAATTTGTTATTTTTAACATTGTAATTTAAAGTTTAAAGTTTAAAGTTTAAAGTTTAAAGAGATGATTTACGATAGGTAACTTCGGATTCTTCAACTTTATGTTTAACACCTTCAATGTTGCTTTTTTTAGTATAATTTATTAACGACATTAACATTTTACTTATTTCTTCACTTTTACTTATAAGCAAATCGTTAATGTCTGAATTTATTAATTTTAATTCCTTTATTATAATCAATTGAGACCTTAATTCTCCAACAGAACCTTTTGCAATAAAAAGATATTGAATAAACTCTTTCCTATTATTTCGTTCAAATCCCTCTGCAATGTTAGACGAAACAGATACACTTGCTCTTCTAATTTGGTCTTTCAACGAATAATCTTTGGCAATGTCGCCAACGTTTGTGTTGTTGTAAATCAATATAGCCAATTCTTTAGCCTTTACCCACACTTTCAATTCTTCAAATCGCTGAATACTAGCCATTTTAAACTTTAGACTTCTAAACTTTAAACTAATATTCTTACCCTACGCTTCCTTCTAAACTAATTGCTAATAATTTTTGTGCTTCAACAGCAAACTCCATTGGTAATTGTTGCATCACTTCTTTGCAAAAACCATTCACAATAAGTGCTACAGCTTGCTCTGTGTCAAGACCTCTTTGGTTACAATAGAATATTTGATCTTCGCCAATTTTTGAAGTAGTAGCTTCGTGCTCAACTTTTGCAGAACTATTATCCACTTCTATATAAGGGAAAGTATGTGCCCCGCATTTATCGCCCATAAGCAATGAGTCGCACTGAGAAAAATTTCTAGCGTTTTCGGCTTTTTTATTTATTTTAACAAGACCTCTGTATGAGTTTTGGCTTTTACCTGCCGATATACCTTTAGAAACAATTCTACTTTTGGTGTTTTTACCTATGTGAATCATTTTGGTTCCTGTATCAGCTTGTTGCAAATTATTAGTAACAGCAACTGAATAAAATTCACCTTGAGAATTATCACCTTTAAGAATTACAGATGGATATTTCCAAGTTACTGCAGAACCTGTTTCTACTTGTGTCCAAGAGATTTTTGCATTATCTCCGGCACAAATACCACGTTTAGTTACAAAATTATAAATACCACCTTTACCGTCTTTGTCGCCAGGATACCAGTTTTGTACGGTTGAATATTTGATTTCTGCATCTTCAAGAGCTACCAATTCTACCACCGCAGCGTGTAATTGGTTTTCGTCACGCATAGGAGCTGTACAACCTTCTAAATAGCTAACATATGCTTTTTCTTCACAAACTATTAAAGTTCTTTCAAACTGGCCAGTTTCTGCTGCGTTGATTCTGAAATAAGTTGAAAGTTCCATAGGGCATCTAACACCTTTAGGAATAAACACAAATGAACCATCTGTAAAAACAGCTGAGTTTAAAGCTGAAAAGAAATTATCAGTAGTTGGAACTACAGTTCCTAAATATTTTTTTACAAGTTCTGGATGATTGTGAACAGCTTCACTTATAGAGCAAAATATGATTCCTAATTCACCAAGTTTTTCTTTGTAAGTTGTAGCAATGGAAACCGAATCTATAACTGCGTCTACAGCTACACCTGTTAAACGTTTTTGTTCGTCAAGAGAAATTCCCAGTTTTTCAAAAGTTTGACGTAACTCTGGATCTATTTCATCCAAAGATTTTGGTGTAACTTTTTGTTTAGGAGCAGAATAATATTTGATAGACTGATAATCAACCACACTGTATTTGACATTTGGCCAATAGGTAGGTTCTTCCATCGTTAACCAATGACGAAATGCTTTTAAACGCCATTCCAGAAGCCATTCTGGTTCGTCTTTCTTTTTAGAAATAAATCTAATAATATCTTCATTAAGACCTTTTGGAGCCTCATCTGCTTCTATATTAGTAACAAAACCGTATTTATATTCGCTGGAGGTAAATTCTTCTAATATCTCGTTTGCCATACAAAGAAAGTCTTTATTTAGACTATTTTTAAACACAAAAGTAACTAAACTACATTAAATTACCAAAGAAATTGAGTAATTGGTAGTATAAATATTATAAAAATTTTAGTGTTGTTTTAGTATATTTCGTAAATATCAAATACTAATATTCAATGATTGGTTATAGGTAATTTTTTTATAAATTTGTAACTTATACATACGTTTTAAATTAAGTTTTATTATCATAAAATATTGAACATGAAAAAGTTATTACTTCATATAATCTGTACTATAGTTCTTTTAAATCAAGTAAAATCTCAAACCTATGCTGATACATCTGTTTTGAGGGCTTATTGGTTAAAAATGAACGGACCAAATTGGGTTTATCCTTCTTCAGTTACTACTTCTCAAAAATGGTTTAATACTTCTAAGTCTGATCCGTCTACTTGGTATAATATTTCATTTGCAACACTTGCTACAACAGGCAAAAAATATTTAGATTCCTTAAAAATAGAAGATTTTATGGTACCTTCTGTAGCAAGATTGCATTATAAAAACATGTCATTCAGTTTGTTAACTAAGTTATATATAACTGATTGCCCACGTTTACAATCTGGATACTTAGATTCGTTAGCTACTGTAAGTTTTTCTTTGCAACATTTCACTTTTACTAATAACATCAATGCAGCGGGGGCACTCACGACTACATTTTTATTAAAACAAACTTCTCTTAAAGCATTGAATTTATCAAATAATAATTTGAGCAAAGAGTTGCCTTTTGACGCTACAACTTCTACAGCCTTAAAAAGTTTATATTATCTAGATTTATCCCGAAATAAATTTTCAGGAACTTTCAATCCTGCTGTTTTTTTAATAGGAACATCTTCTGAGTTTGCAACAATTTGGATAAAGGTTAATAATAATTTACTAACCAGCATTGATAATACGACATTCACTTTCACAAAGAATATGAATGCTGACTTGTCATATAATTTAATTTCAAGTGATTTAGGATTTTTTAGTAATTTAAACGCTTTGGGGAATCCTTGTTTGTATAATTTTAATGTGGATTTGTCAAATAATAAATTAATAAATTCTCAACTTTTACTTAAAAATTGGACTTTTAGTGCAGGAACCGGTTCTTACATAAAAAATCCTTTAACAACTGCCTGTGCAGTAAAAGCTTTTACTGCTAAAGTTATTCCTCAATATTTAGGAGACACGGCTAAAATAGATATTCCGAAACCAGCCGCATTTTCTTATAAAACGAATGCACCTTTTGGCGATTATACTATTAAATATAGAATTAATGATGCTGTTACTGATGTTTCTTCGATTATCACTTCTAGTAATGGTAGCGGTTATTTTAATTTTAATTTTACAGATAAATTTTTACAAACTTATTTATCTACAACGGGTGATATGGTTAAAGTTCAGCCTTACATAGCTTCAACACCGTATGACGATCCATCAACTTATTTTAATTATAATCAAGTAAATTTAAATCCTATATATATATCCATACGTGATAGTGCTAAAGTTAAATTTACAGATTTAGATCCTGTGGTTTGTAATGGGGCGTCTTCACATAAATTCAGATTAGATTTTCAAGGTTTTGCATACACAGATAGTATGCAGATAACATTGGTTCAAAACTCCTATACGGGTGGAGTACTGAGTACTCAGAACTATATCTATAATGTGGGAAGTTCTATTATTAAAAAACAATACATTCAAGCCTCAATTTCATTTGCGGGTGATAGTGTAACGTATACAATCAAAAGCGTGAAAGCTTTATCGGGTGTTAAAGTTTATACTTCTTTGGGTAATAATAAAACTGAAGTAGGTTTGCAGAAAGTTTCTACGGCTATTTCATCTAATTATTATTGTGCAACAAGTTATCCTTATACTAAAGTTTATATTATTTCTCCACAAAATGGAGTCAATTATTCAATTACAGATGCTTCTTCTGTAACATCAAGCCTTATTAAAGGTAAAACAGATACATTAGTTTTATATCCATATTTTAGTGATATTTCTTCATCTACTATAAGTTTTAATGTAATCGCTACTACTCCTAATCAATTATGTTCTTCTGTAATAGGGAGCTATACTTTGTCAGTAATTAATTATGAATCAGGAAACAATGATGTTATTAGTGTTTCAACTCCAAACTGTGATGTAGGTGCATTTTTTTCTGTAAAATATTCTACTAAAGATTATAACTATGTTCCTTATGTTAATAATTTCGAAATAAAAGGTAAAACATTGCTTGGTAATGGTGCTACATTAAGTAATTATTTACCTGCATATGACTTTAGTAATTATACCAATAACTATGTATATGTTAATAAAAATCATAAAGTTTGTGGTTATGTGAATTCTTATTATGTGTATTTAGATAGACCTGCTGCAAAAACAACTTTAACTACAGATAGTGTTGCTGTAGTAAATTTTGTAAATACTACTTCTTTTAAACCCACAACAACAAATCCTTTGTGGTATAATAGGAGTATTGTTAACCCCCAAACATTAGTAAGATTACCATTAAGAAACTGGATATATTCCGCTGCGGCTGATACCATTATAAGACTAGTTTGTGGGAGAGTTGTAGAGATAAATTTAAATTCTGGGTACAATAAAGGAGATTCAATTGGCGGTAATTCGAATTTTACTATGGATTTGTCAACCTTAACAGAATTAAGAAGATTAAACATTGCTTCGAATAATTTTTCTGGAGTATTTAATTCTAGTTCTGCTATTAAAAGTTCTAAAATAAATTCTTTAAATATTTCTTATAATAACTTTACAGATAATAGTTTTACAAATGTTGATACCGCTTTCAAAAATACAAGTATCAATGGCCAGTATAATCAACTAACTTTTGTGAGTTTTTTGAACTCAAAATCTAAGACTGTTAATAGCGGATTTTTCCCTCAAAAATCTTTTGATTTAGATACTACTTTAACCGTAAAAGTTGGAGAGACTGTAAACGTTTCAAATATTATTCCTGATACCAAAGATGGTAAAATGCAATATATATGGTACAAAAAAAGTAATAAAAGTGTCTTTTCTACAACTAGAGATTTTAAAATAAGCTCTTTTACATTAGCTGATACAGGTATTTATTATTGTGGGGTGGCTCATTCAGATTTTACATCTATTTCCAAACAAACTACAAATGCAGTTGCAACTACAATAAATTATTTAAATGTAATAAACTTAAGAGTAAGTGCTTGCCCAACAATAACTGTAAATGCAGGTAACGATACTTCGGTTTGTGGTTTGCCAGCTTCTGTTAACTTAAAAGGAACTTCATCGGTGGCTACATTCTCACCTGACTTTTTATGGAGCTCACCTAATGGTGGTGGTAAGTTTTCTAGTCCAACTTCGGCATCATCATTATATTATCCAACAAAATCAGATTCAATACTTGGTACTGTTAATTTAATTTTAAAGGCAACAGTTCCAAATACTACATGCTCGTATTACGATACATTAAAATTTAAAATAAACTCAATTCCTAAATTAAAATCTGCTGTAGGGGATACTGTTTGTGGTAGCGGATCTGCTACGTTAACAGCTACTACTTTTTCTAAAAATGTTAAAACGTATTGGTATACATCAGCAACCAGCACAACCCCAGTTGCTACTAAAAATTCTTATATTACTCCTTCCATAACATCTACATCCAATTTTTATGTTCAAGCTGTAGATTCTGTTTCTGGTTGTGTAAATAGTACTAAAACATCAGTAATAGCATTATTACAAACTCAAGCAACAGCTAGTATTAAGTATTCATCAAGTAGCTTTTGTACTAGTATAGATTCTGCTTTGGTGAGTTTTTCTGGCACAAAAGGTGGAGTTTTCTCCGGAACAGCTGGTCTTACTGTTAATTTAACAACGGGAGCTATTAAACCTAAATTAAGTACTGCGGGTTCTCATGTGGTTACCTATACTATTTCTGCAATTGGAGCTTGTTCTGCATATAAAGCTCAATTTAATGTTACTATAAATGCAAGTCCGACAGATCCTGCTATTCCAAGTATTGCTGGTTGTTCAGGAACAAGTTTTAAATTGAGTTCTACAGAAAAAGCTATGGGTAAGTTTTTCTGGTATGTAGCTGCAACGGGTGGTAAACCCATTTCAAATGATACAACAATAGGAGTCCTCAGTGCTTCAAAAGTATATTACTTGATAGATAGTAACCAGACAACTACTTGTAAGTCTAATAGAGTAAAAGTTCCAATAACTGTATATAGTTCACCTTCTAGTGCTGTAATTAGTACTGATACTACTATTTGTTTGGGTGGTTCTGCAACTTTAAAATTAAATATCACAGGAGGAACTAGTCCTTTCACTGTTTATTACAATAAATTAGTATTGAGTAATTACAAATCTGGGGGGGTAGTTGTAAACCCTACGTCTACTACAACTTATAAGTTAGATTCACTTGTGGATGCTAATGGTTGCAAAGCTTCAAAAATTTCAGGTTCAGCCACAGTTACCTTATTCAATAGTTTGGTTATAAGTAATACCTTACCAACTACTTCTATAAATATATGTCAAGGATCTCAAATAACTTCAAATTATAAAATAAATGCAACAGGAAGTGGTTTGAAATACCAATGGTTTGTAAATACGAGTTCGTCTAATGTGGGAGGTCTTGCAATTACAGGTGCTACCAATAGCACATATGTTCCTCAAACTAAAACAGCTGGTGATTTTTACTATTACTGTTTAGTAAGTGATACTTGTGGTAAGACAGCAATATCAAATGTTTCTGGTGTGGTTAAAGTGCTTCCAAGTCTTACTCCGCAAGTGAATATTAGTGCATCACAAACTTCAATTTGTCAAAATACTTCCATAGTATTTAGTGCTTTTCCTGTAAATGGTGGTACGGCTCCTAAATTTATTTGGTATAGAAATGGTACAAAAGTAGACTCTTCTGGAGTAACATATATAAGTACTACCAATAAAGCCAATGATTCCATTTGGGTACAAATGTTCACAAGTGAGGCCTGTGGAACTATAAAGGCCGTTTTGTCTTCAAAAATTAAATTGAATGTGGTGACTAATTTAGTTCCAAGTGTAAAAATTTCAACTACAAGTACTTCTATTTGTGAGGGTACAAAAGTAATTTATAAAGCTACTCCTCTAAATGGTGGCTTAGCCCCAATATACACTTGGAAAATTAACAAAACAATTATTCAAAAGTCAAGTTTAGACTCTATCGCTATTTCAAATTTGAAAAACAGTGACACCGTAAGTGTAATTGTTATGTCAAATGCTAGCTGTCTGTCTGTTGATTCTGCTATTTCTAATAAAATAGTGATGACCGTTATTCAAAAATTAACTCCTAAAATTGTTATTAAAGATTCGTTAATTAATCAATGTGAAGGAATAAGTACATTATTTAATACAGTTACGTACAATACTGGAGCAAACCCTAGCTATCAATGGAGAATAAATAAGGATGTTCAATCTAATATTTTGAACACATTTACTACTTCAAGTTTGAAAAATAATGATACAGTTTCTGTTGTTTTAACCAGTTCCGTTGGTTGTGTTACTTCGCCAACAGCTGTTTCTAATAAAGTTGTAGTTAAAATTCAAACAAAAGTAAATCCAACAATAACTCTAAACTCTTTAAAAACTAATATATGTGCTAAAGAGAAAGCAGTTTTTAAGACCACAAAAACAAACTCAGGTACGAATCCAACTTACAAATGGTATGTTAATAATACGCTACTTTCTAGTGCTAAAGGAGATAGTTTGGTCTTAGATACATTGTCTAAAAATGCTAGTGTGTATGTGACCATGTTGTCGTCAAACACATGTATTACTACCACTACAGAAGTATTGTCAAATACACTTAAACTAACCGTTTTGTCAGTAAATGCAAGCGTTTCTATTGTTGCAAATAAATACAGTGCTTGTACAGGAGAAGAAATTTCAATAACGTCTTCGGCTAATATTTTAGGTAAAAAACCTATTTATAAATGGTATATAAATAACAATCTTTTAAAAGATTCTCTGAGAGCTAATTTGAATATTAAATCATTGAAAAGTTCTGATTATGTGAGCTTAAAGCTGTATCCAGATACTAATTGTTTGGTTAATAACCCAGTAACTTCTGGCTATGTAAATATTACTTTTAAAGATTCTATTAAAAGTACATTAAGTATTCAAATGTCTCAAAATAGTATTTGTAAAAATTCAAATGTTGTATTTACGGCTACTGCTAATCCGGCCAATACAAACGGAGTATTTAAATGGTATTTAAATAATACTATAATCAGCAATGCAACTACTAAATCATACACTGGTACAAATTTGTCTGCAGGAGATGTGGTAAAAGTATCCTATAACTTAAATGAAACGTGTGCCGATACTACTACAAAATTTGTTAGTTCTGATCCATTGATTTCAATAGATACTTTAAAAGTTTCAGCATCTTTGTCTCCAAATAACATCACTATTTGTGAAGGGCAAAATGTTAAGATTACGTCTACTGTATTGAATGGAGGAGCGAAACCAACTTATTTTTGGTATATCAATAATAGTTTGTTAGAGACACAGTCTGCAACAGTGTCAATTTCTAATCTCAAAAAAGACGATAAAATTTCATTGAAAGTTAAGTCAAATGCAAGTTGTTTAAAAATAGATACAGCTGTAGCATCTACAAGTCCTGTAAAAATCACCTTAGGAACTTTGCAAGCTATAGATATAGCTAGTCCATCGTTGTTTTATGCAGATTCTACGGGTATGGCTTCGTTTTTAGAAGGACTTACCTCAAAACCTCAGTGGATTGTTGTGAACCAGCCTAAAACATGGAAAGGTACTTATGCACAATGTGGTAAAATTAAAGAAATTAGAATGCCTAACAGTTCATTGAAAGGTAATTTGGAATGTTTAGATTATTTGTCAAATCTAGAAGTACTTGATTTGTCAAATAACCAGTTGATTCATACACAGTATTCAGCAATTTCTGAAATTGCACCTCAGTTAAGAGTTTTAAATTTGTCTAACAACCAAATGAATTTGGCAGGTGAAAACAAGTTTTCTTATATAAATAATTTGAATCTGGATACTTTAGACTTAAGTTATAATACCAAAACAGATACCTTGTTTTTGACAGGTAAACTGCCTAAGTATGTTAAATTAAACAATTTACAATTATCTAATATTAGGCTAAACAATACAGATTCTACCAATGTTGTTACTTATTTGAATTTGTCAAATAATAAACTTGCTAATAATTTAACTGAAAATACGAATTCATTATTCAGCAGAATAAGTGGTGTTGATAAACTTAAATATCTAAATGTCTCTTACAATAACTTGATAGGAAAATTTGGTTTTGAAGACAAATGCGATAGCTTAGAATTTTTTGATATTTCACATAACTCAATTACAGAAATTGGGTCTAAGGCTGTTAATTTAACTGCGGCATCTAACTTGAAATATTTTGATTTAGGTAATAACAAAATTGAAAATTCAACATTTGATGCGGACTATTCTAACTTAACAGATTTGACATATTTTGCAGTAGACTCAAATATGGTTTCATTTACCGAAAATAAATCAGGTTTTAGAAGTTTGCCAAAATTGCCAACTCAAAGTAGTTTGATACTTAAAGTTGATAATAACCATCTAGATTTTAATGATTTAGATCCATATGTGGAAATGTTTAAAAATACAGCATCTTCATATAGCCCACAATTTGATAGCATTGATTCAAGAGTATTCATAAAACCAGCAGGTGACGGTTTTGTTACACTAAGTACTTCTTTGAATTCTAGTACAAGTACTTATCAGTGGAAAAAATTAAATTCTACAACTAATTTATTCCAAGATTTAAGCTTAAGCCAAGCAAAACAAAGAGTTATGGTGTTTAAGTTTAGCAATAAAACAGATAAAGGTAAATATACAGTTTGGGTAAGTAATACATCATTTCCAAACTTAGTATTTAAAAGAAGAATTGTAGAGTTAGATTCTTGTACTTCGTCATTTAAAACAAGTTTTATGGTTTTTGATGCTAAAAATTGTAGTTCATCTAAAATATTAATGCCTAACATTGCCAATGTTTTAAACGGCTCTAAAGTTGTAAATCACGTGGAATATTGGATGTACAATTATAAAAAAGTAGTTTCAGATGGAGATAGTTTAAAAGTTTTATTACCAGGTAATTATTCTTATTCTGTATTAGATACTTTAAGTAAATGTTTAGTGATTTCAAAAGATACTTCTATCTCTGATATTGGATCGTTCAATCCTCAAATTGTTTTCTCAAACAATAAAGATTCTGTATTGAAGATTCAACACGTACCTTCAAACACTATAAAATACCAATGGTATGTAAATGATTATGCAATAGCAGGAGCAGAGTCAGATACTTTACAGCTTTTATACAATGGTACTTATAGATTGAGTATAAAATTAGATAACGGTTGCGTGTATATGTCTGATGAATTAGAAGTGAAAACATTAAGTAAAACTTTTGTAAGAAATAATTTCTCTCAAAACTCTAATGGTCAAGTGGTTTTGAATACTGGAAACTTTGTGGAATTAGCTCCTAATCCTGCAAATAACTATATAAACATCTGGAATTTAAATCAAGGTAGTAAAATAGAAGTAATAGATGTGAATTCTAGTATTATTGAAAGTAGAATAGTGAATTCAAATAAAGAAACAATTCATACAACAGAATTTTCAGGAGGTATATATTTATTGAGAATTTTTGATAAAGATAAAGTACAGAATATCAGATTTGTAATAGAAAAATAAATTTTTTTAAAATTTTCTGTAACTTTTAGTGAGTTTATATATCTAACTAATAAAATACGAAATGCCTGTTCATCTCGGACAACTTATTTTATTAATTTATTTTTAACTCTTTGGAAAAAAATTGAGCCCGATTATTCGGGCTTTTTATTTGTACAAAACACATTTATTGTTTAATTAATTGAATTTTATATATTTGTTGTAAAATTTTTTTATGCCAATAAGAGTAACTGATGATAATTCTGCTGAAAACAATGGCGGTTTAGAAAACGATCAAAATTCTGACAAAGGAAATAGGGGTAGAGGAGGAATGGGAGGTTTTTTACCTATTATTCTTAATTTACTTTTTAAGAATCCTAAAATTGGATTTCCATTGTTAGTTATTTTTGGCTTATTTTTCTTTTTATCAAAAGGTTGTGGCTCGTTATTGAATTCTGAACCTCAAAAAGGTTCGTATTCTACAGGTTGCGAAATGAAACAAGAAGTATATGCTCAAAGTGATCAGTTTGCAAGTTTAGCAGAAAATTACAATCCCTTACCAGAATCGTTTTCTTTAGAAAAATTTTGCCCACCAATTGGTAATCAAGGTTCTCAAGGCTCTTGTGTGGCTTGGAGTAGTTCATATGCCGCAAGAAGTATTTTATATAATATTGCTACGGGTTCTAATCCTAAAAATACAGTTTTTAGCCCTTCATTTTTATACAATCAAATTGGTTTAGAAGGTTGCCAAGGTGCATATATACATAATGCAATGCAAGTTCTTGAACAAGTAGGGGATATAAGTATTAACGATTTTCCTTACGATGAAAACGACTGTACCAGAAAACCAGGACAGACTATGTTGCAATCTGCCGCTGCTTACAAAATCAAAGGATCGAATAGATTGTCAAAAGATGCTAATAAATATGAAGTTGATTTGTTAGCCATTAAACAGAATATAGCACAATATGCACCAGTAGTGATTGGTATGAGTGTGGGTGGTTCATTCATGGAAATGATGGGCCAAGAAATGTGGATACCAACAGAAGAAGATTATCAGAAATATGGATTTGGTGGGCATGCCATGTGTGTGGTTGGATACGATGATTTTAAAGAATATAATGGTAAAAAAGTTGGTGCATTTCAAATTATGAACTCATGGGGGCCAGAATATGGTAAAAATGGTTTTATATGGGTGCCTTACCAAGTATTTCAAGAATTTGTTAGTGAAGCTTACGGCTTATATCCTATGGGAAAAGCCAATCAAGAAATAAACTCTAAGTTAAAGTTAGATTTTGGATTGGTTGTAAATAACACCGATGAAGAAATCAAACTTAAAAAGACAGGAGATTATACGTATTCTACATCAGCAAAAGTACAACCGGGTACTAAATTTAAAATAAAACTTAAAAATAGTGCAGAATGTTATTCTTATGTTTTTGCTCAAGAAACAGATGGTAGTTCGTATACCATATTTCCTTACACCAAAAAACATTCTCCATATTGCGGGATAACGGGTACAAGGGTTTTTCCTAAAGACAAGTTTTTCGAACCAGATAATATTGGAAATAAAGATTATTTTGCAATAGTAGTTTCGTCTAAACCTATTAATTTTGCAGAAATAAATTCAGTTCTTAGTAAAGAAAGAATCGGTACATACGAACAAAAAATAGTTAAAGTACTTGGAGAATCGCTTTGTAAAGAAACAAAATTTATCAGTTCAGAGGGCATTTCTTTGGAGGCGGATTTAGAAAATCAAAAACTCACCTTTGTTGTGGTTGAGGTAAATAAGTAATTTTATGTTTAGAATAAGTTTTCGTTTTTTATTTTTATTTATAAGTTCATTTGTTTTTGTTGCTCATGCACAGAATACTAATGATAAAGTAGTGTTTTCTAGTTTGAATCAGTCTTTTATGAAAGAGTTACTTTTGAAAAAACTGAATTTTATAAGAGATACATTAAAAGTTTCACAACTAGGCACTGATGATTTTTTGATTCCAGCTGGTGATATGCACGTGAAGTATATGATCAAAACGGCTCAAGTAACTAACTTAGAAGAAGGGAAATTAGCTACTGTTGAAGATAGAGTAAACTCAATCAAAGGAAACTACGGTACATTAGGACAATTGTCTGCAGCAGCCAACGTTGGTAAAACTACTTTTTTGAAAAAGGAAAACAAAAAAGTTACTTATGAAACTTATGAAGAAGTAGCTGAAGGTATTACAAAAGATATTTTCAATTATAAAAGTAATTTAAAGTATTTAGATAACGAGAACTTTAGTAATGTTTGTATAACATTGGGTGTGGACGAGCCCGGTAAGAAAATTTATGCTGTTTACATTCTTGCAAACAAACCTTATTTAGCTCCTAACGGTATTAAAATTTCAGAAAATGCTTTTTCTATTAAACCATATAATGATGAAAAATGTGCAAATGCTAAATCTAATTTAAAAAAATTGCCTCCAACTGTAAAATATGGAATTGTTGTAGAAAATGGTAAGTTTTATTTTTATATGAATGATTTAAACTGGTTTACAAAAATTTTTGAAGAATCAGTAGATGCTATTTCGTATGATTTGATTCATAAAAGTCAATATGGTTGTGAAGGTTCTAATATACAGCATAAATCACCTATACATGACGGGGTAATAATGCCAATTGTTAATGCAAAAGCATTAATTAAATCTAACTTAAGAGCTAAAGAAGGTCAGATGTATGCTCCTCTTGCAGTAGTTCCTTCACAGATCAATGCAAGCGAATACGAAGTAAATGTTATTTTTCTAAAAAGTAAATGTAGATGTGCCTATGCTCCCAAGCAGGCATTTGTAGTAGATTCTTTAAATTTACTTACAATGGGATTATTTGTAGACACATTAAATCCCGATAATGAAATTTATAAAAAAGATAATTCATATAGATTTAATTATCAGTTTAATACAATTAAGTCTTCTAATATTAAAATCGATAGTATCTATCAAGCATTGGGTGCTAGTAATACATTTCAAATAAAAAATATTAATGTTCAATCATATTATCCTTTTCAGGAAAATGAAGTGACTGCTAAAGAAAATATTGATGCTTTGTTGAAGTCATTAAAAACTAAATTTCAACAAAAACAGCAAGATAGTATTTCTTTTAATTATACAGTATTGCCTAATTGGGAAGCATTTTATACAAAAATTGTTGGTTCAAAATATGAAAATCTTTTAAATAAAAGCAGAGATTATATATTAAATGAGATTACAAATAATTCAGATTTAAAGAATTACATACAAGATTTAAATAAACAAGGTTATGAGTTTAATGTTTCTATAACAACAAATGTTAAAAGAATTGTAAAACCTAGGACTATTTCTGAATTAAAACCATTAATTGAAGCGGCTATTGCTAAAGAAAATGCTTCTGAGTTAGAAAGTATTTTAAAAGAAATGTATTCTCAAATATTTTATGGTAGCATGGATAAATCGGAATTGTCAAAAATTGAAATTCCAGTAAAATCTGAGTTTGCAAATGCTTTGTTAGGATTATCAGCTATAAAATATATTTATCAGTTAAGTACAACAAACTCAGCTTATGATGAATTTTTGAAGCTTAGTACTACAATTTCTGGTAATAAATATTTAGCATATAACATGACAGTTCTAAATTGTTTAAAATACTTTGAGTCAAAAGATAAACAAAAGAGTTTTGACCCTGTTTATGCAGATATTCAAAATTTGTTAGGATACAATTTAGATAAAAGTATATTAAATAAACTAAATGCTAACTTTTTCTTTATGAAAGCTTATAAAGAACAAAAAAATAACAAATTTAAAGTACGAGATGAGGCTATTAAAAATGTGTCTTTGAATTTAACAGCATCTAATTTGTCTGATATAAACTTAAACACAACTATATTAAACTATGCCTATTTTGATAACAATGAGCAAATAATAAATTTAATAAATAAATCTGCATTCTCAGAATTTATAGATTCACAAGTATTATTGAATTTTGTAAAATATACTATCATCTCAGACATAGAGAAGAAAAATATTGTAGACTTAAAGTTGGCTTTGGAAAATTTGTACACACATACTCCAAATAAATCTTGCGAGATATTCGATTCGCAATTTGGTAGTTTTCAGTTGAAAAATAGTTCAGCAACAAAGAGTTTTTATTGCACACATTGTAATAAATAATGAATTATATATTTATTATTAATCCTATTTCTGGAGGGAATTCTAAACAAAAGTTAATGGATTATATTGTTGCTGAATGTAACAAAAATAATCTGAACTATAAAATAGAAAAAACAGAGTATGCTGGTCACGCAACTATAATAGCATCAAAATATGCTGATAAAGTAAATCACTGTTTGGTTGCTGTAGGTGGTGATGGTACTGTAAATGAAATTGCAAAAGCATTGATTCATCAACAGGCTTGTTTATATGTAATTCCTACAGGGTCTGGTAATGGCTTTGCTAGACACAATGGATTTCCTCTTGATTACAAGAAAAGTTTAAAATATCTTTTTTTATTAAATAGTAGTAAACTAATTGATGTTGGTTATTTAAATAATATTCCTTTTTTTAATGTTTCGGGTATTGGATTTGATGCTTTTGTGGCTAATGAGTTTCAACATACTAAAAATAGGGGATTATTGAACTATATAAAAATAGCGATTAATAGCTATAAAAAATATCAAAATCAGATTTATAATTTACAAATAAATAACACATTAAATACTACCAAAGAATCCTTTTTTATATCAATCGCTAATACCAATCAATTTGGAAATAATTTCTATATAGCTCCACAGGCTGATATCGCTGATGGACTTTTAGATTTAGTATGTGTTAAAAAGTCCTCATTATCGAAAATGTTATTGATGGCTTATGATATGTTTAAAGGTAGAGTTTGCAAGCAAGAATTAGTTAGTTATACTAAAATTCATAATTGTAACATTCAATCACCTAATATGATTGTTCATATAGATGGCGAGCCCTTGAATGAAAAATTTGATTCAATAGATGTTGCTGTTCAAACATCAGCCTTAAAATTACTATCTGAATTTTAGCTCCACAGTGGATATTTTTCTATTTTAACTTGTTCTCCAAAAAATATCTTTGTCGATTCTTCAAAAGATTTGGTGTAATCTGATACATAAAATTTTTCGAATGGCTTAGATTCATCATTAATTGCCAAATTGTCTTTTAAGACTTGTAAAAGTTCCTTCGCAACTTCTTTGGAAGAATCTATACTCACTACATTTCCATTGTAAAACTTATCAATTTGTTTTTTTATTAACGGATAGTGTGTACAACCTAATATCAGAGCTTTAATATGCTCTAGTTCTTCGTTTCTTAAGTATTGTTCAATAATGCCTTCAGAAATATTTTCATTAAAAAATCCTTCTTCGATCATTGGGACAAGCAAAGGCGTTGCTAATGATTTTAATTCTATTCCAGCTTTTTGTTGGTCAATTTTTGATTTATAAATACCTGATCTTACTGTAGCTTTGGTGCCAATAAGTCCTACTTTTTGGTCTGAAAAGTTTTCTTTAACATACTTTACAGCCGGGTCAACCACATTGATGATGTGAGATCGACTTCCAACATATTCTTTCAATAATTCATAGGCAGCTGCAGAAGCAGAATTACATGCTATTACTATGACTTTGCATTTATGTTCCATAAGCAAATTACATATTTTTAAAGAATATGATTGAATCATTGCCTGTGATTTGTCTCCATAGGGAAGATGAGCGGTATCTCCAAAATAAATGAGGTTTTCATTAGGTAAAAGTTCTTTGATTGCCTTGGCAACTGTCAATCCTCCAATTCCTGAGTCAAATATTCCTATTGGTGCGTTTTTGTCCAATTTTTTATAGTTAAAATGCAGGCAAATTTTACAAAAAAATATATTTAAATTCAAAAAATAAGTGAAAATTTGTGAAAATTTAATTTACCAATGAGTAGTCATAACAATCACAGTGTAGACAGGGTAACAGTAGCGGGTTTATTAGTAACATTAGGTATCATTTATGGAGATATTGGTACGTCACCGTTGTATGTATTAAAAGCAATAGTTGGTGAAGGTAATAGGATTGACAAGGACGTAGTATTAGGAGGGATTTCTGCAATCATTTGGACACTTACATTTCAAACTACATTTAAATATGTATGGTTAACCTTGCAGGCGGATAACAATGGTGAAGGGGGTATTTTTTCTCTTTATGCACTTGTTCGTAGAAAAATCAAAAATTTAACTTTTTATGCAATCATTGGTGGTGCTGCTTTACTTGCAGATGGTATTATAACTCCGCCTATTTCAGTAACTTCGGCTATTGAAGGTCTAGAAATAGTGTTTCCTAAATTAGGACTTCATGAAAATCATTACATAATTGAAATCATTGTAGTGGTGATTATAACCTTGTTGTTTCTCTTTCAAAGATTTGGAACATCTGTAGTTGGGAAAGCATTTGGACCTATAATGTTGATTTGGTTTTCAATGTTAGCTGTTTTAGGTTTAACACAAATATTCTCAAATACAGAAGTATTTCATGCCTTGAATCCAATGTACGCAGTTAGACTGATTACACAAAGACCAGAAGGTTTTTGGTTGTTAGGTGCAGTGTTTTTATGTACAACAGGTGGTGAAGCCTTGTATTCAGATTTGGGACATTGCGGTAGAAAAAATATAAGAATAACTTGGGGATTTGTAAAAATAGCTCTCATACTAAATTACATGGGGCAAGGTGCGTATTTGATTAACCACAATGGCGAAATTTTAGAATCTATTCCTTTTTACAGTGTAATGCCAGCTTGGTTTATTCCTTTTGGTATTGTAGTTGCTACAATGGCTGCAATTATTGCAAGTCAGGCATTAATTACGGGTTCTTTTACATTAATTTCAGAAGCAATTCGTTTGAATTTTTGGCCAAAACTTAAACTTGTATATCCTTCTTTACAAAAAGGTCAGTTGTATGTACCCGCTATAAATACTTTATTGTGGTTGGGTTGTTTGGTAGTTGTTTTCATTTTTAGAGAGTCAGAAAGAATGGAAGCCGCTTATGGTTTGTCAATCACAATTACGATGTTAATGACTACTATTTTAATGTCAAATTATTTAACAACGAAGAGGGTAAATCCCGTATATATTTATGCATTTTTTGCTGTTTATATTTCAATTGAGGGTGCATTTTTAGTAGCCAATATGAAAAAGTTTATGGATGGGGGCGTTGTTACTTTACTCATAGGTGGTTTGTTGGTTTTCATAATGTATGTTTGGCATAGATCTAATCAAATTAAAAATAGACTTACAGAATATGTAAGTACTGATAAGTATGTAAAAAATATGAAAGAACTAAGTGGAGATCTTTCGGTGCCTAAATATGCAACCAATTTGGTATTTATGACGAGCTCTCCGGGTAAAGATAAAATTGAATCAAAAGTAATTTATTCAATTTTCCACAGACAACCGAAACGTGCGGATGTATATTGGTTTGTACACGTAGACACTACTGATGAACCGTATACTAAAGAATACAAAGTTGATGTACTTGCAGAAGATGATGTAGTATGGGTAACTTTCAAACTAGGATTTAGAGTTGAACAAAAAATCAATTTGTATTTCAGAAAAGTAGTAGAAGATTTGGTCAAAAACAAAGAGATAGATATTACATCTAGATATGCGTCGTTGGCACGTCAGAATATAAATGGCGACTTTAGATTTGTAGTGTTAGAAAAATATCTTTCGAATGAAAACGAGTTGGATATTGGCGAACAAATAATTCTTGAAACGTATTTCTTTATCAAAAACTACACAATTAACGAAAAAACATGGTTTGGACTAGATACTAGTTCGGTAAGTATAGAAAAAATTCCATTGATTATACAGCCAATGCCAGAAGTAAACTTGACCAGAGTTTATGATTGAAAATGATTAGAATGGTTTAAATATTTAAAATAGAGAGGCTACAACCTCTCTATTCTCATATATATACCTAAAGGTAATTTTTTATGGAATGAATCCTTGAAATACATTTCACCTAGTTCAGATTTTTGAAAAGATTCGCCAAATACTTCTTCTAATAATGTGTGTAATACAATAGGGGATAAGCCCATAGAGTATAGGTTTATGATTAAAAACGATTTTTCAGTGTGTAAAATGTTTTTACAAGATTGAAGTAGTGTTAAAATCATTTCCTCCAAAATCCATTTTTCACCATCAGGGCCACGGCCGTATGCGGGTGGATCTAAAATGATTCCATTGTATTTGTTGGTTCTACGTTCTTCTCTTTGAACAAATTTTAAAGCATCATCTACCATCCAGCGAATGTCTTTCAGGTTACTCGCTTCCATGTTTTCTTTAGTCCAATTTATAACTTGTTTTACACTATCTACGTGTGTAACATCCGCATTGGCTGCTTTGGCGGCTATACTTGCTCCTCCAGTGTAGGCAAATAAGTTTAAGAACTTTGAATTTTTATATTCTGAACATTTTTCAAAAATATAATTCCAATTGTAACATTGTTCAGGGAATAGTCCCACATGTTTAAAAGATGTAAGCCCTAGTCTGAATTTTAAAGAAAGACCATTGTGTTGATAATTTATAAACCACTGATGTGGAGCATTATCTTTAGACAACCATTGCCCTTTCTCTGGATTATTTTTATCTCTTTTAAATATGTGATGAGCTTTATTTTTCCAATCATTTTCAGATAAAGACTTGTTCCAAACGGCTTGAGGTTCTGGTCTACTGGTAATTACTTTACCCCATCTTTCAAGTTTTTCAAAATTTCCAGAATCGATAAGTTCATATTCATCCCAAAATTTTGAAGGGTCAATGAGTTCTAAATTCATATTATGTTATTTTATTCCATTCCAATATTTTTTATTGGGTAATGGAGCTTCAATCAATATTTTTTGTTCCGAAACAGGATGTATAAATTCAATTTTTCTGGCATGTAGGCTAATACAGTTGTCGCCCGTAGGTCTATGAGATCTGTACTTTACATCACCAACTATGGGGCAACCAATATGTGAAAGTTGCAGCCTAATCTGATGGTGTCTTCCCGTGTGTAAATCTACCTCAACTAACCATCTGTTGTTTTCTATTTCAGATAGAACCGTATAGGTTAACTCGGCTTTTTGACTGTTTTTGGCTTCGTAATCGTATGCCTTGGAAATATTTTTTCCGTTTTCTTTCCGTAACCAATTGGTTAGTAGTTCGGTATGTTTGGGCGGTTTATGTTCAACTAAAGCCCAGTAAGTTTTTTGAATTGTTTTTTCTCTAAACATAGCATTCATTCTTTCTAGGCCTTTTGATGTTTTGGCTAGAATTACTATCCCACTCACTGGCCTGTCAAGCCTGTGAGTAGCTTCACAAAACACTTTACCAGGTTTGTTATATTTTTTTTTGATGTAATCTTTGGCAAAATCAACGAGAGCTTTGTCGCCAGAATTATCTGGTTGCACTAATATTCCCGCTTCTTTGTTCACAATCAAATAGTGGTTATCCTCAAAAAGAATAGACGATGTGTTTAAAGACATGTTGCAAAATTACGTATTAAAACGATTCTTTGATAGAAAATAAAATATTATACTTTTATATACCGAAAAATTAAGGCAAATTTGCAGTTAAAATTATAAATATATTCACGTTTCTTTATTGATAAGATATTTATAATTCTTGTTAACTGTTGATAGTTAACAGTATTTACTAGATTTTTAAAATGGAACAAAACAAATACTTCGTTTTTGACTTTGATAGTACCTTTGCAAAGGTAGAATCTTTAGATGTATTATGTGAGATAGCTGTACCTTCAGAAAAAAGAGCTGCTACTCTTGCCGAAATTAAAAGAATTACCGACCTAGGTATGGAAGGTAAAATTGAATTAATTGATTCTTTGAATCAGCGTATCGCTCTTTTAAATGCCAATAAGGAGCATTTGCCAATTTTAGTAGAGCGTTTAAGAGGTTTAATTTCGGAGTCTGTAAAACGTAATAGAGCATTTTTTGTTAATAATTCAGATAATATATACATTCTTTCAAACGGTTTTCGTGAATTTATTGAGCCAGTTGTAGTTGAATATGGTATTCAAAAAGAGCATATTTTAGCCAATAGTTTCCGTTTTGACAACGAAGGTAATATTGTGGGTCTTGATACCAACAATGAACTAAGCCAAAATAAAGGTAAAGCCAAAAAAGTGAAATCGTTGAACTTGGAAGGTGAAATTTTTATGATTGGTGACGGTTACACTGATTACGAAGTGAAAGCCGAAGGTGTTGCTACTCGTTTTTATGCCTTTACTGAAAACGTTACACGTGAGGCAGTAGTTTCAAAAGCTGATCATATTGCACCAAGTGTTGACGAAGTATTATTTCATGCGGGAGTTCCTGCCGCAATTTCGTATCCTAAAAATAGAATTAATGTTTTATTGTTAGAAAACGTACATCCGGGTGCCGTAAAACTTTTTAAAGACGAAGGATACAATGTAGAATTTCATAAAGGGGCAATGGATGAAGACGAACTTTGTGAAAAAATCAAAAACGTTTCGATTTTAGGTATTCGTAGTAAAACTATGGTTACCGAAAAAGTACTTCAAAATGCAAACAAATTACTTTCTGTTGGTGCTTTTTGTATTGGTACAAATCAAATTGATTTAAAAGGTTGTGTAAAAAGAGGTATCGTTGCATTTAATGCACCCTATAGCAATACTCGTTCAGTAGTCGAATTAGCTATTGGCGAAATGATACTTTTGATGAGAAACATACCTGTTAAAAACGAAAAGTTACATTCAGGTGAGTGGGATAAATCTGCTGGTAACAGTAATGAAATACGTGGTAAAAAACTAGGTTTAGTAGGTTACGGAAGTATTAGTACACAACTTTCAGTAATTGCTGAAAACTTGGGTATGGAAGTATATTACTATGATGTGGTTGAAAAATTGCAATTAGGTAATGCTAAAAAATGCAATTCATTACACGATTTATTGAAAATTGCTGATGTGGTTTCGTTGCATGTTGATGGTCGTGCTAGCAATAAAAACTTGATAGGAGAGGCTGAATTTGAAGCTATGAAAAATGGTGTCATTTTTATGAACCTTGCTCGTGGGCATGTAGTTGATATTGATGCTTTTGTGAAATATTATAAGTTAGGAAAATTCCGTGGTGCAGCGTTTGACGTGTTCCCTTATGAGCCAAAAACAAACGATGAACGTTTTGAAACTCCGTTACGCGGATTACCAAATGTAATTTTAACGCCACACATTGGCGGTAGTACAGAAGAAGCTCAATATAATATTGGTCAGTTTGTACCAAATAGGATAATCCAGTATGTAAATACAGGTAGTACTTATGGTAGTGTTAATTTCCCAGAAATTCAATTGCCAGCATTAAAAGATGCTCACCGATTGATGCACGTACATAGTAACACTCCAGGAATCTTAGCTAAAATTAATAATGTGTTGGCAAAATATAACATCAATATTGTGGGTCAATATTTGAAGACTAACGAGTCAATAGGTTACGTAATTACAGATATTGAAAACGTTCATGATAAAGATTTGGAACAAGAGATGAAGGAAATAGATAATACAATAAGATTTAGAGTTCTTTATTGAGAGATAAGACTCAAGATACAAGAAGTAAGATTTTTGAAGCCATCGTATTAAACGGTGGCTTCTGTGTTTTAGGCCTTGTATTTGTTCAGTAATGTAATCTTTTGTATAATTACATTTGACTTTGTGAATTGATTAAAAATGTTAGAAGCCATCCGCATACAGAATTTCAGAAGCATAGAAGATGTAACTTTAGATTTACAGCAAATTAACTTATTAATTGGAGCAAATAATTCGGGTAAATCTAATTTTTTGAAAGCTTTGGAGTTTTTAAAAAGTATTCTAACTTTAAACTCAAATTTTAGTCGAGAAGTTGATTTTTCTAATTATGTTTTTAGAGGTTCTTATGCAGGATTTATTAGTTTTACGCTATATTATTCTTTAAATAATAGTTTTAAATACGCTTATTGTTTAGAATTGTATTTTGATGAAAAAGGTAGATTTACAGGTAGTGCAGAGATACTAATACAATCGGAGTTGTTAATCTCACGAAGTATTCAAAATAAGAATTTTGAAAAAATTTTGAAAGATTATAAAAGAGTTGCTTTTAGAGTTTTTGGGCATGTTAGTTTTTCGTTAGAATCTGATGATTCAAAATTAAGCCAACTTATTACGGAAAATATTTATGATTTTTGCATTATTAGCCAAGATTTATCTTCTAATTCTAAACTAAGAACTAATGATTACAATTCTGAATTTGTAATTAATAATCCAAGATTTAATCCGTTATTTGAGTTTGATGAGTTGCTTGAAAAGATATTAAATGTGGTAATTTATAAACCAAATCCAGATTTGTATTGTAAATCTTCTCAACTTCAAGCAAGTCCATTAGTATCAAATGATGGAAGCAATCTAGTTTCTTTTTTATTTAATTTGGGTCAAAACTATAAAAAAGTATATGCTCAATTAGAGAAGGATTTAGAGGCTTGTGTCGGAGATTTGGTAAGTATTTCGACTCCTACGGATCCTCAAAATCCGACAGAACTTAAAATTAAATTTTTTGATAAAAACGATAACGCTTATTGGGCAGATGAAGTATCTGAAGGTGTTTTATACTTTTTGGCATTATTATGCATCATCCATCAACCCAATCCTCCAAAATTGTTATTGTTAGAAGAGCCCGAAAAAGGAATACATCCTGTTCGCCTTCAAGAAGTAATGAATTTTGTTTTTAAACTGGCAGAAGATAAGGATATTCAAGTCATCATGACTTCACATAGCCCACTATTATTGGAAGAGTTTAAAGATATTCCGGAAAGTGTATTCATCTTTGATAAAGAAGGAATGGTATCAAAGGTTAAAAATCTGCAAAAAGACATAATAGAACCAGAAAACAAACAACGTGAAGTAGAGGGTTTGCCCAAATCAGATTATACCTCATCGTTAAGTTCGCACTGGACTGTTGGCTTAATAGGAGGAGTGCCTAAATAAAATTTTATGAATACCATAACTTATCTGTACTTTGTGGAGGACGACGCACATAAGTTGTTTTTAGACGCATTATTTTCACAGTTACCAAGGTATTTTGGAAAAGAAGAATTGATATTCGAAAAAACTATTGTGCATCAAGTGGGTCAATTGTTTAAAAAACACACTAATAGTCAAGTAAGGGCAACTTATTTTGATGTTGCAGTTCAGGTGTTTAGGTACAAACCTCAATTAGATCTCTTTGTGGTCGGTTTAGATTTGGAATCGCAAGACGAAACAAAATATAGAAATGATCTGGAAGAATTAATGGTTCATAAAACTTTCGCTAATTTTAGAGATAAGTCTATTATTTACATTTCAGTTCAATGTATTGAATCTTGGTTATATTGTTTGAAATATAGAATTGAAAACAGTTCAAAAACTAAAAGCCAAACATTTGAAGAGATAGATAGAGGGGTGGCTAAAACGTATATTTATGGAAAATCAAAACCTTCGTCTGACTTACAAAAATCTAAAATTTTAGAAATTACAAATGAGATGGACTTGGAATACTTAAAAAATCAATCATATAGTTTTAGAGAATTTATTGATAAGTTAAAACATAGGTTTGTAAATTAATGCGTAAAGAGAACTGTTATAAATAGGCAGTCTGAAAAAGTTTAAAATTTAATTATTACAAGATTAACATAAATTTAATTCTTAAAAACAAACATTAAATTGCACTAAAAAACATAAGGCGGTCCAGAAAGAGACAGCCTTATGTTTTTCATTAATCAAATACTTGTTTGAATGCAAAGGAACAGTCTAACCTGATTTCAGAATATTTTTCGTTTTTCCCATTAAATTTCTGAAAATGCATACTGCCATCTAGTTTAATTGCAACCGAGGGAATAGGTCTATATACGATTCCCAAAGATGGTTTTAAGAATTTGCCATCATCAGAAAAGCCCGATTCATTATCACCACCATATTTTTTCATATCTATAACTTCTGAGTTTTGCATCCAGTCAAGGAAAAGATAGGGAATGAATTGTCCTGCTTTAGAATTTATATTATAGCCCAGTCTGATATAACCTGTTTTTGAAGTGTAATTTGCTTGAGTAATAACATCACTTTCTGTAAGTAATGAATCTGGTTTAGATGCAGAAGCTCCCAAATATCTTTGTCTTTGATATGGATTTATGTTGCCATTTTTCACCATGGTTAACACATTTGTTGCATTTCTGATTCCCTTGTGAGGAGACACCCAAAATTCTATTTGTATTAATAAATTTTTTATATTTTTCTCTATGTAAAGACCCAAAACTGAAAAATTGTCTCCCTTCATGTGAGGTAAAACACCACCTTTGGGTGAGCCGTTGCCAAAAGCTACAGTAGACTGTGTTTGTGAGTTATTTATACTAGACGCAAAGCCTGAAGTACCAATAATCATAGAATTAGTTTTAAATCTTAAATCTCAGCCCAAAGGTCTTACATTTTCAGAAGCTCCGCCTTCTGGGTTTTCTGTAGTTATAGCATATAATAATTCATTTCCTTTAATATTTTTACTACCATGAATCATCAAGTTAGTAGTTCTGGTCAGAAACAAATGATCTGTATCAAATAATTCTGGTGGTTCAATACCAATAAAAGTAGGAATTTGGTCGAGTTTCTCATTATACAACCCAAATCTTCTATATATTTTACCGGCACGTATTTGTAAGAAATTACTATAAACTTTAAAATTCCCCCAAGCGTTTCTTACTTCTAGTCCATCACTTGATGTTCTAGCCAAGTTAAAAAGTACATCTATTTTCTTATTTATATTTCCTGATCCATAAATATGAAAATTTCTTACAGGTGTAAATTCAAATGGAACAGATTCGTATTTTGAGCTTCCATTTTCAACTGTTGGTACATTAAAAGTTTTTTCGCCATAAGTATCTATATAGCCATAAATTTTAAACTTATCATCTACTACATCTAATTCCAATAATTGTTCTAGAGACATGTCAAATAAATCACTTTGGTTATTAAGCGTAGAATCGGTTGGTGTTTGACCATAAATTAGCTGAGATACCAATAGTGTAATAGGTATTAGAATTTTTTTCATTTTATTTTTTATTAATATTATCTGCAAAAATATATCATTTATTGAAATAATAAATTTTTTATATTTGTTTAAACATATGATATTGTTGTAAAAATTTGTGTGAATATTTTTTGAAATTGAATATTTTGGTAACATTTTTGACTGTTCAAAAGTATAAAATCTTAAATTTTTAAATATGAAAACAAAAATCAGTATAGTTATAGGTGTAATAAATTTTTTATTTATGTCGGGTCAAAATGTTGTTGAACTAGAACCAACAGAAGATACTGCATTAGTTCATATTAAAGTGACAGATAAAAATGGTATACCAGAAGAAAATGCAAAAGTGTATATTAAAAGTTTAGATCATTCCATTCAAAAAGAAACTAAAACCGATATAACAGGCAAGTTTGATGTATTGTTGCCAGAAGGTAAAAAGTATAAATTTATAGTTAAAAAATTTGGACAAGATTTTATTTTTGACAAAGAACATCAAATCATAGACATACCACAAGCAGAAGGGGAAACAGAAGTGCAACAAGATATCATTATTTCTATTGTAACTAATTACAGTAAGGCATTTAGTTTAAATGGAGTAAATTTTGCTCCAGGTAAATGGGATTTGGATGAAGAAAGTAAAAAAGAGATAAATATTGCACTTATTAATCAAATGAACTTAAATCCAAAACTCAAAGTAGAAATAGCGGGTCATACGGATAATGTTGGGGATGATGCTCATAATATGAAATTGTCTCAACATAGAGCCAATGCTGTAAGAGATTATGTGTTTTCTAAAGGGATTTCTCACGATAGAGTAATAAGTAAAGGTTATGGAGAAACAAACCCAACTTCATCTAATGCAACCGAAGAAGGAAGAAAACTGAATAGACGAATAGAAGTAAAAGTTATTTCAGAATAATTTTTCGTTGGTATATTCGTGAGTTCTTTATAATTTGCACACCAGATGGAAAATTTCGTAGTATCGGCCCGTAAATATAGACCTTCTACCTTTGAAATGGTAGTGGGGCAAGAGCATATCACTACAACGCTTAAAAATGCAATCAAAAATAACCATCTGGCTCAAGCATTTTTATTTTGTGGGCCAAGAGGAGTTGGTAAAACAACTTGTGCACGTATTTTAGCCAAAACTATAAATTGCCAAAATTTACAAGAAGATGGAGAAGCATGTAACGAATGCGATTCTTGTAAAGCTTTTAATAACCAAAATTCATTTAACATTCATGAACTTGATGCTGCTTCTAATAATTCGGTTGAAGACATCCGTAAACTAGTAGAACAGGTTAGGTTTCCTCCGCAATACGGAAAATATAAAATTTATATTATAGACGAGGTTCACATGCTTAGTAATCAGGCGTTTAATGCGTTTTTGAAAACTTTAGAAGAGCCACCATCTTATGCTATATTTATATTAGCAACTACAGAAAAGCATAAAATTATACCCACCATCTTGTCTAGATGTCAAATCTTTGATTTTAATAGAATCACTGTTAGAGATATTTCTAGACATTTGGCAGGTATTGCACAAAAGGAGAAAATAGACGCAGAAAACGATGCACTTCATTTGATAGCTCAAAAAGCAGATGGAGCCTTGAGAGATGCATTGTCTATTTTTGACATGATTGTTACGTATAGTTTAGGGCATAAAGTAACGTATCACAATACAATAGAAAATTTACATATTCTAGACTATGACTATTATTTCAAAGTAGTAGAATGTGTTAATAATCAAGATATTACAAATATTTTATTGTTGTTTAATGAAATATTAAAAAAAGGTTTTGATTCTCATAATTTTGTGATTGGTCTTACAGAGCATTTTAGGAATTTATTGGTCTGTAAAGAACCATCAACGGTGTCACTTCTAGAAGTAAGTGAAAACGTACAAGCCAAATATATTGAACAAAGTAAACTTGTTTCAGAAGCCTTGTTGCTTACTTCATTACAAATATGTAGTGTTTGTGATATTAATTTTAGAGCTGCTAAAAATCAAAAACTGCATGTTGAAATTGCATTAATGAAACTTGCTAAAATTAACTCAGCCATTTCACTTGCTCAAGAATTAAAAAAAAAAGATTAACAGCTAAGTTAAATAAAGGTAATAATTCGCTAAATACTGAATCCAAAACAGTTGAGAGTTTACCTAAAATCAAAACATATACTACTCCAAAATCTACGCATAAAATACCAAGTGAAGAAGAATTGCAAAGAAATGCAGAGCTTATTCAATCGGCTATAGAATCTTCTCAAAACAAAACAACAGAAACTGTCTCTACGGTTAACAGTGTAGAAAGATTAAGTTTAGAGCAGTTTGAAAATACTTGGAAGAAATTTTCAGAACAATATACAGATAAAGTAACTGAATATGCAGCCTTACAAAGTGATAAACTTTGGGATGAATTTGGCAGTAAAGCAATAGTGACCCTGAAAAGTAAAACTTTGTATGATGCTTTTGTAAAACTTGTTCCTCAGTTTAAAGAATTTGTTCATCAGAATACGGGTATGAACAAAATAGAATTTATACCTGAACTTCAAGAAGAGGTTTCACAGAAAACACTTTATACTAGTAAAGAAAAGTTTGAACATTTGTTGAAACAAGTGCCAGCACTAAAAGAATTTGTACAACGATTAGGCTTAGATTTAGAATAAAAAATGAAAATAATTTCATATAACGTGAACGGCTTACGTTCTGCAATTAGTAAAGATTTCATTCCTTGGCTAAAAGCCACACAAGCTGATGTTATTTGTTTGCAAGAAATTAAAACTCTTCCTCATCAAGTAGATTTATCAGAATTAGATGCTGAAGGATTTAAATTTTATTGGAATCCAGCTCAAAAATTAGGATACTCTGGTGTTGCCATATTTAGTAAAGTTGAACCAATTCATGTAGAATATGGATTGGGAAACGAAAAATATGATGTAGAAGGACGAGCAATACGACTAGATTTTAAAGAATTTTCTTTATTAAATGTCTATATGCCTTCTGGTTCTTCTGGTGAAGAACGACAACAGTTTAAGTTTGAATGGATGGATGATTTTTGGGAATATATCGAAAAGTTAAAATTAAATTTCCCCAAATTAATAATTTGTGGAGATTATAATATTTGTCATGAAAATATAGATATTCACAATCCTAAATCTAATGCAAAATCTTCAGGTTTTTTGCCTGAAGAAAGAGCATGGATCAGTAAGATAATTTCTGGAGGATTTGTAGATACTTTCAGGCTTCTTAATAGCGAACCTCACAATTATACTTGGTGGAGTTATAGGGCAGGGGCAAGAAAGAAAAATTTAGGTTGGAGGATTGATTATCATATGGTTACAGAAAACTTGAAAGACTCAGTAAAGAGGTCTGACATCTTAAGCCAAGCGGTACATTCTGATCATGCACCTATATTGCTAGAAATTTGTTGATTTTTTTTATTATATTTGAAACATTAGAATAAAGTTATCGTAAGCATTCAAAAGCTTTAATAAAACCAATTTTTTTATTGATAAAGTATGAATTTAGTTAATAAAACCAGAAAAGGTCTGATTATATTCTTTTTTGCATCACTTTTAGGCGTGTCTTGTAGTTCTGAGGAAGGAGATGCAGGAGCAGGTAGTAAGTTGACAAAAGCAGAAGGAGGGAGAACATACGGTGGTAAATTAAGAATAAATGAAACAGAATATTTTAAAACCTTGTTTCCTCCAAGTATTACAGATGGTATTTCAACTAGAATTTGTACACAAGTATACGAGGGATTATTGAAATTTGATCAGGCTGATTTAAGTATCAAGAATTCATTAGCAGATGGTTTTTCTGTGAGTCCTGATGGTTTAGTTTATACTTTTAGACTAAAAAAAGGAGTGTTTTTTCATGATGATGCTTGTTTTAATGGTGGTAAAGGTAGAGAGTTTGAGGCTAATGATGTAAAATATTGTTTTACTCAATTGTGCAAACAATCAGCTAACAATCAAAACGCAGCTCTTCTAAAAGATGTACTAAAAGGTGCATCTGAATATTACAAAGCTTCTGAAAATGGAGTGACTCCAAAGTTTGAAATATCTGGAATTAAAGTTCTTGATAAACACACTATTGTTTTTGAATTGACAGCTCCAAATTCGTTGTTTACTACTTTTGTAGCAATGCCTCCGACTTATATTTATCCTAAAGAAGCATTTGAAAAATATGGTTTAGAAATGAGATCAAAAACAGTGGGTACTGGACCATTTTTGATTTCGTCTATTGATGATGATATAGAAGTTATCTTAAAAAAGAATCCAAATTATTATGGTAAAGATAAATTTGGTAATAAACTACCTTTATTAGATGCGGTTGATATTAAATTTTTACATGAAAAGAAAACTGAACTTTTTGAGTTTAAAAAAGGAAATTTAGATATGATTTATAGATTACCTACAGAATCTATTTTAGATATTTTGGAAGGTACATCTCCAGATAAAGAAGGGGAATATAGTGAGTATCAGCTTCAAAGAAAACCAGAAATGGCTACTCAGTTTTTAACTTTCAATTATCAATCTTCTGAGTTTAAAAATAAGAATGTTAGAAAAGCTATTTCATTTGCAATTGATAGAGATAAAATTTTAAATTACATTTTAAAAGGCGAAGGAATACAGCCAGGTTTTTTTGGAGTTACTCCTCCTGCATTTCAAGATTATAGAATTGAAGGTGTTAAAGGGTATCGTTTAAATAAAGATTCAGCAAGATATTATTTAGCAAAGGCTGGTTTTGCTAATGGTAAAGGTTTTCCTAAAATTAAAATGCAGCTGAACACTGATGGTGATAGAAACACTGAGGTGGCATTGGAAATACAAAAAGAATTAAAAGAAAATCTAAATATAAATGTTGAGCTGGATCATATACCTTTTGCTCAATTGGTAGAAAACATGATAAGCGGTAAATCACCGTTTTACAGATCTGGTTGGATTGCTGATTATCCAAGTCCAGAAAACTTCTTGAAATTGTTTTATGGTAAAACAGTTCCTAAAGATCCTAATGCAAAATCGTATCCTAACTTTGCTAGATATGTAAATCCTAAGTTTGACCAATACTTTGAAGCTGGTGTAGCTGCTAAAGATAAAATGGAAGCTTACGATAATTTTATGAAAGCGGAAAGAATTTTAATGGATGATGCACCTATTATTGTTCTTTGGTATGATGAGGGGTATCGTTTACTTCAATCAAATTTGAAAAACTTCCCTAATAATGCCATGCAGGTAAGAGATTATTCAGAAGTTTTCTTTGAAGCTCCTAGAGAAAAATAATATTTTTTAATACATATAGATGTTTAAATTAAAAGGCTGTCCAAAATGGGCAGCTTTTTTTGTTAATAGTAAGTTTACATTTGTTGTGTTTTATTAAACACATTATTATTAATGTTAAAATATTTTGTACAATTTATAAATTGTTTTAAAAGAGAAAACAGGTTATTCGTGATTGTTGTTTTTTAATAATTATTTTGTTTTAAGATATTTTAAGAACGAATAGTATTTAGTTAATAGCTTAATAATCAGTAGTTAATATTTGATTTATATTGTTTTCATACTTTTAATAAAAATATTAATTATGAAAACTTTCATTTACACTTTTTTAATTTCCACATTTTTATCGTTTTCACAGTCTACATTTAAAATTAGTAGAACAGTAGCTAATGTAAGTCAGTTAGCATTTGAGCCAAGTTTAAAACCATTTTATCATGGTGTGGCTTCAGGAGATCCACTTGAAGATAGAGTTGTTATCTGGACAAGAGTAACTCCAGAGGTAGATAAATCAATTTCCGTAAAATATGAAATGTCTACTGATACTTTGTTTAATAATATAGTATCATTTGGTAACTTAACTACAAATTCTACGAAAGACTACACCGTAAAAGTTGATGTTACAGGCTTATCAGCTTATACCACTTATTATTATAGATTTATAACTAAAGATGTTACTTCAGTATCTGATACATCTATTGTTGGAAGAACAAAAACTACCCCCTTACCATCCTCTAATATTTCTAATTTAAAATTTGCAGTAGTTTCTTGTGCAAATTACGAAGGTGGTTTTTTTAATGGGTATCAAAATATTAGCAAAAAGAATGATTTAGATGCTGTTATACATTTGGGAGATTATATTTATGAATATAAAGCTGGTGGTTATAAGAATTCTAGTGTTTCAGATACTTCTAGACATAACTTGCCAACAAATGAGATTTTGAATGAAGCAGATTACAGAATTAGATATTCTCTATATAGATTAGATAAAGATTTGATGGCTCTGCATCAACAACAAACTATGATTTCAGTTTGGGATGATCACGAAACTGCAAATGATGCGTATTTGTATGGAGCAGAGAACCATGATAGTACTGAAGGTGATTATCAAATAAGAAAAAGTATAGCTAAAAAAGTATATTTTGAATGGATGCCAATTAGAGATAATTCAAATGAACAAGTTTATAGAAAAATCTCTTATGGTAAATTAGTAGATTTAATTATGCTGGATACAAGACTGGAAGGTAGAGAAAAACAACCTGAACATTTTGATACTCCTAATGATGGCAAAAGAGTAATGATAAGTACAACTCAATATGAATGGCTCATCAATAATTTGAAAAATTCTACAGCAAAATGGAAAATTATTGGTAATCAAACTTTATTTTCTACTTTTAACGTGGGCTTTGCAGCTTCAAATCCTACTGATTTAGCATCTATCAGAGCTACAGAAGATAATTTTATTGATGATTGGGAGGGTTATTTGTTACAAAGAGACGCAATCATAGATACTTTAAAGAAATATAAAATCAAAAATACAATTTTTGTAACGGGAGACTCACATTGTAGTTGGTCTTTTGATGTTACTAAACAGGCAGTTCAATATCCTGTGGCTGCATTTATGAACATTCCACAACCAAATCCTTACAATTCACTTACAGGCGAAGGTTATTCTAGCGGAAAAGGTTCATATGCAGTGGAATTTGCTGGGCCGTCAATTTCTTCGGCAAATTTTGACGAATATTATCCTTTGTCTACTGTTCTGGGTTTTGAATATGCTATGAATAATCCAATTCCTCAATTAGGAAATGCGGTTTATAATCCACATTTAAAATTTGTCAACTTAAAAAATCATGGTTATTTCTTGTTAGACATTAAAAGTGATTCTGTACAGTCTGACTATTATTTTTCTCCAACCATTTTATCAAGAAATTCAGAAAACAGCGTGTGGAGCAAAGGTTTGTCTGTAAAATCAGATTCAAATAGAATCACATCTTCTGCATTATTGACTCAGTCTGCACCTAAAACTATACAAGACGCACCAGCACCTCAAAAGAAACAAATTGTAACTTCTACTACTGATGTTACAGAATCTTTGATTTTGAGTGTGAGTCCTAATCCAGCATCTGATTATATTATGATTAATTACGCATTAAATACCAATTCTTTAGTTGAAGTGAATATTACAAATATTCAAGGTAAAAAAATTAAAAATTTGGTATCTGAAAATCAATCAAATGGTGTGTATCAAAACGATTTTGATATTTCAGAAATTCCGAGTGGAATGTATTTGTTAGTAATTAAGACAAAAAACTACACTTCAATTAAGAAAATTATCAAAAATTAATTCCTTATATTTTCTCAAAAACACTCATAACTACTTAAGTTTTGAGTGTTTTTTGTTTTCTGAAAATATCAAATTACTAAAAATCATAAATTTTCAAATAAACATAATTTTTAAAATATGTACATTTGTGATTTGATTTTTAAATGAAAGATATTCTTAGTAAACTTTTCGAACATAAAACACTTAGTAGGTCCGAAGCAAAAGATTCTTTATTGAGTATTTGCAGAGGCGAAATTAATGCTACTCAAATAGCTTCTTTTATTACTGTTTTTCAGATGAGGAGTATATCTGTGCCAGAATTAGCTGGTTTCAGAGATGCAATGCTTGAAGTTTGTTTACCAGTGAATGTTTCTGAATATAATGCTATAGACGTGTGTGGTACGGGTGGTGATGGTAAAAACACTTTTAATATTTCTACTTTATCAGCTTTTGTGGCCGCAGGTGCGGGTGTTTATGTTACCAAACATGGAAATTATGCAGTTTCATCTGCCAGTGGCTCATCAAATGTTTTAGAATATGCTGGTGTTAAGTTTACTAATGATTTATCAAAAATTAAAAATAGTTTAGAGAAGTCAGGTGTGGCTGTTTTACATGCACCTTTGTTTCATCCTGCTATGAAAAACGTAGCACCTATTCGTAAAGATTTAGGTTTTAAATCGTTTTTTAATATACTTGGGCCTACCATAAATCCGGCAATGCCTCAAAAACAACTTTCTGGTGTGTTTAATTTGGAGTTAACCAGAATGTATGGACATTTGTTTTACGATGTTTTTGATAGATTTGCTATCATACATTCATTAGATGGGTATGATGAAATATCATTAACTTCCCCTTTTAAAATGATTACTCATGAATCTGATAGTTTATTAAACTCAGAAGATTTAGGTCTGAAAACGTATAATCAGGAGGAATTATTTGGAGGTAATTCTATTCCAGAATCTTTCGAAATTTTCACAAAAATAATTAGTGGAAACGGAACAGATGCTCAAAATCAGGTTTTAATTGCAAATGCTGCTGTAGCAATATGGGTTTCAATAGCAAATAAATCGTTGATGGAGTGTGTTTCTTTGGCAGAAGAATCTTTAAAGTCTTTGAAAGCGAAAAAATCATTTGATACATTTTTAACTTTAAATTCATAAAAATGAAAAACGTATTACAAGAAATCATTGATTATAAATATATAGAAGTTGAACGTCATTCAAAATCTTTACCTATCGCAAAACTAGAGAAGAGTATTTTTTTTGATAGAAAATGTATTTCGTTAAAAAACGCTCTTTTGAATAGTAAAAATCATGGGATAATTTCTGAATTCAAAAGAAAATCTCCTTCAAAAGGAATGTTTAACGATCAGTTTACGGTAGAGGAAATTACTACAGGTTATATAGAGGCTGGTGCAGAGGCATTATCGGTTCTTACAGATTTTAACTATTTTGGAGGAACGCTTGGAGATTTAACTTTAGCGAGAACATTAAACAATTGTCCTGTTTTAAGAAAAGACTTTATGGTAGATGAATATCAGATTGTGGCCGCAAAAGCTTGTGGTGCAGATGTTATTCTTCTTATAGCGGCAGGAATCGATTCTAAATTATTAAATAGATTAGCACAATTTGCTAAATCTTTAGGATTAGAGACTTTATTAGAAATTAAAGAAAAAGAAGAGCTTGATGGAAATTTAAGTGAACATATTGATATAGTAGGAGTTAATAATAGAAATCTTAAAAACTTCACTGTTGATATCAATTCTTCTAAAGAGTTATCACAATTTATTCCAGATTCTTTTGTTAAAATTTCTGAAAGTGGAATTAATAAACCAGAAGTGATTCATGAACTAGAAACTTATGGATACAAAGGTTTTTTAATGGGCGAAGCATTTATGCAAACACCTCATCCGGTGGTTTCTATACAAAATTTTATTAAGTCTTTATCGTAATATCATTTTAAACTTTGTTTGTTATTTATTGATTCTAAAATGAGTTTGTTAACTGTTGTTATTTCTTATTACAAAGCTACAGATAATTTATTTTTAATATTACAAGCTTTGAATAACCAGAGTTGTATGGATTTTGAAGTAATTGTTTCTGAAGATGATAATTGTACATACTCTAAAGAATTTATAGAAAATATTAGCAAAGACTTAAATTTTACAATAATCCATATAAGCCAAGAAATAGATAACGGTTTTAGAAAAAATGAAATGCTGAATAAATCTATTTTAAAAGCTAGTGCAGACAAATTGGCTTTTATAGATGGAGATTGTGTGCCTAATGAGTATTTTGTAGAAAATTATATAAACGAAATAGACGAAAAAAGCTTATGTGTTGGTAGGGCTGTTTTTTTAGACGAAAAAACTACTGAAACTCTAAAAGAGTTAAAATCGATTAGTAAATTAAATTTTTTTAATTTATTATTTACCAAAACCACACATTTAAAAGATGCAATTTATTTCCCATTATTTCCACTTAGTTTTAAAGTAAAAGGCTTGGTTGGTAGAAATTGGGGTTGTCATAAAAAAAGTTTAATGGCTATCAATGGCTTTGATGAAGATTACGTACAGGCAGGTGTTGGCGAAGATGTAGATGTGGAATGGAGGCTTCTTAAGCTTGGAATTGAACGAAAATCAATGAAAAACAAATCTGTGGTGTATCATTTGTATCATGATAGATGGTATACATCTGAAAATGAACAACATAATTACAATTTGATGGAAGATAAAATTTTGTTGAATAATTATTATTGCTTAAACGGAATACAGAAGGTCTAATTTATTAGACCTTTTTTTTGTTAGTTTCGTATATACTTCCATTTTAAAATATGAAAAATCTATTACTTTCTCTGTTATTTATATTATTGTTTTCTTCATGTAGTAAGAAAGGTACCATAACTCTTACCATACAAGAACCTCCTCAAATAAAATTATCTGAAAATATCAAGAAAATAACTATTATCAATAGGACTATTCCTGCTGAAGAAACAAAAGTTATAGATGAATTAGAAAAAGTTTTAACCTTAGAGGGTGTCAATTTAGACAAAGAAGCTGCAAATACTGCTATTCAAGTATTAAAAGATGAATTGACGAATTTAAATAAGTATACAGAAGTTAAGATTTCAGAAAAACAGGAATTTAAAACAATAAATGCAGGAACATTTCCTACTGCATTATCAAAAGAGCAAGTTTTAAAATACTGTAAAGAGCATAAAACGGATGCGCTAATTAGTTTAGAATTATTAGATACTGATACAAAACTACAATTGAAGGTAAATCAAATCACCATTAATACAGGACTTGGGAATATTCCTGCAATAGAACATATAGCCACATTAAACACCAATGTGGAGCTAGGCTGGAGAATATATGATCCACATTCTATGAACTATTTGGTAAATGAAAATAGACTCAATCGTAATATGAGCTTTACTAGTAAAGGAATTAATCCTCTGAATGCAGTTCAAGCTCTTACCAATAGAAAACAAGCCGTAAATACGATTGCACAAAATAGTGCTAAAGAATACGTTGAAATGATGATTCCGTATTGGATCAAAGTAACTAGACCCTATTATGTTAAAGGAAGCAATAATTTGAAAATTGCTTGTAGACGTGCACAAGCTGGTAATTGGGATGGAGCAGGAGAGCTGTGGAAAAAAGATAGTGAAAACTCTAAAGCTAAAATTGCTGGCAGAGCAGCGTATAATTATGCCATCTACCAAGAAATTTTAGGTAATCTAGATGAAGCTATCCGATGGTCTCAAAAAGCCTATGAAGATTATAATGAGAAATTAGCGCTTAACTATATTCATATTTTGAAGAATAGAAAAAACAAACTTACTGATTCAAAATGATATTATTCATAGGTAAATAACATAGGGTCTTCAAAAGTGTATGAAAAACCAGTTTCTTTTATAAATAAGTCTCCGTTAATTTCTTTGTATTTTATTGTTTCTACTATGTCTGAAAATTCAGGTTTTGATAAATTAGATTTTAAACACAAATCTGTATAATATGTTTTTTTATTTGGGTGAAAAGGAGCAACAACATTGTATGTTTTGCCCCAAATGTTTTTTTCAATGCAATGTAAAATAGCCCTAGATGCATCTGAACCATGGACTAAATTTACAGGAATGCTTCCGCCTTCTAAACTTGTTTTACCTGCAAAAAATTTTGCTAAGTTTCTGTTTTTACCGGTAAGTCCAGCACAACGGAGAATCGTAACTCGCTCATTGAGTTGAGTTTTTAAAACTTCTTCTGCATAATATATTTTCAATGAGGCCGCATCTGAGACTTCTTTAATGTCAGATTCAAGCATTATTCTTCCCGTTTCCTTATAGATTGCTGTAGATGAGGTGTATATAACTTTAGTTGAAGTATTTAGATTTTTTAGTATTTCAGACAACTGATTTGCATGAGCATATTCATCTGTACTTTTAAGTGGAGGAAAATCTAATACCAAATAATCAAGTTTAGAAAGTACATCTTTTAAATCATTTTCTCCTGTCCAGTTTGGGACTAAGCTGCCAATAATAACTTCATCGCATCCTAAATTTTCTAATAATTCTTTGTTTTCAACTTTTGTGGTACTACCGAGTATATGGTATTTATTTTCTGTTTTTAATATTTCTAATAATTGTTTTCCGAGCCATCCACATCCTAAAATGCCCACATGTTTTTTATTGGAAAAAAAATCAAATAGTCCCATATTTGTGATTATTGGCAAAATTATTGCCTTAATTGTTACAATTAAATTATTGTATAAAACAAACAAATTATGATTAAAAAAACAATTCTATTATTTTCAGTAATAGGTATGTCTGCTTTAGCCCAAAATAAATACAAAGGCATAAGCGACGACTTTGAAGACGGTGTTTTGGCAGAAACATGGGTAGGGAACGATAAATTTGAACTCTACGAAAACAAAAAAAGATTGCAAATAAACATGAAAGATGCTAACGAAACAGACAGTTTTGTGTGGTCTTTAGGTCAGGGGATTGATTTGTCTGGAGATTCTAAATTCAAATTCAAAATCAAAAGTGGTGTTCCTTTGTCTTTGTTTATAGAATTAATAGATCAAAAGGGTAATAGTTCTGGTAAAAAATCGGTGAAGCATACAGGTGATTTAATAGCCAGAGAAGACTCCGTTTTGTTTACTAAAGTTTCAGGATTTGACTTCAAAAGCATAAAAAAAGTACAATTTAGCGTGAAAGCAGAAGACGAAACTGCTTTGGGAATCCTATATTTAGATGATGTAAAGTTGGGTGTTGGTGGGCCACAAAATGGAGACCCTAACCCGTATCCACTTTCTTATGATATTAGATTGAATCAGGTAGGTTTTTATCCAGCGGGGCCTAAACTTGCAGTTATTAAAGAACCTGTAGATTTGACATTTACAGTAGCTAAATTGCCCGATTACAAAGAAGTTTTCAAAGGGAAATTATCTCAGCCAACTGTTTGGGAATTTTCTGAAGAAAAAGTTTCTATTGCTGACTTCACTCAGCTAAATACCGAAGGAGAATACGTACTTATTGTTCCTCAAAAAGGTAGATCGTTCAATTTTTCTATTCGTAAGCAAGTTCATCACGAGTTAGGTAAAGCATCTGTTAAATTTTTCTATTTCCAACGTAGTGGAATGCCTTTAGAAGAAAAATTTGCAGGTAAATATGCAAGACCAACGGGGCATCCTGACACCAAAGTAGAAATTCACGAATCAGCAGCCTGTACTGATAGACCAACGGGCACTTACATTTCATCTGCTAAAGGGTGGTACGATGCAGGCGATTATGGTAAATATATTGTTAACTCAGGAATAAGTACCAATACTATTTTGTCATTGTACGAGCAGTTTCCTCAAGTTTACGATACTCTTAATTTAAATATTCCTGAAAGTGGTAATAATATCCCAGATTTATTAGATGAATGTTTGTGGAATATCAGATGGATGCTAACCATGCAAGATCCTGCGGAAGGTGCCGTTTATCATAAATTAACTGCACATAATTTTGAAGGTATGGTATTGCCTCATGAACATACCGCTCAGAGATTAGTAGTAGGCAAAGGTACAGCCGCTGCACTAGATTTTGCAGCAGTTATGGCTCAGTCGGCAAGGATTTTTAGGAAATTTCCTAAACAATTACCAGGTCTTGCAGATACTTGTTTGAAAGCAGCTGAAAAGGCTTGGGCTTGGGCTGTGAAAAATCCTAATGTAGAATTTGTGAATCCTAAAGATGTAGTAACAGGCGAATATGGGGATAAGATTTTTACAGATGAATTTCAATGGGCTGCTAATGAGTTGTTTATAACAACTAAAAATGAAGTGTATACAAATGGGTATTCTTTATCAGCAGATTACTCCTTGCCATCATGGCCAAATGTAGGTACTTTAGGTTTGTATTCTTTATATAATAACAGAAAAGATATTGCATTTAAATACGATACAGTTGCTATTAAAAATAAAATACTTTCAATTGCAAATCCTTTGTTAAACGAGTCGTCAAAGAAATCTGCCTATAGAGTACCGATGGGTACATTCTTTGATTTTATTTGGGGTAGTAATTCTGTATGTGCCAATGAATGTATAGCACTTTTAAACGGGTATAGAATCTCTCAAAATAAAGAATATCTTCAAGCGGCTATTTCTGGTTTAGATTATATGCTGGGCAGAAATGCAACTATGTATAGTTTTGTAACAGGTTATGGATCAAAACCTTCTATGTATCCGCATCATAGACCATCTTGTGGCGATAAAAATGTAGATCCTGTTCCTGGTATGTTGGTGGGAGGGCCTCAAAATACCAATACCCCAGAAAGTGGTTGTGCATATTCTTTTGAATTGCCAGCTACCAAGTACAAGGATAACGTATGTAGTTATTCAACAAATGAAGTGGCGATTAACTGGAACGCTCCTTTGGTGTTTACTGTGGGGGCAATTGAAGCTTACATGAAAAAATAAATACAAAAGGCTTCATAGTCGCTGAACTAGATTCTTGACTATGAAGCATTTTATTTATAATATTGAAAAAAATTTTTACTGTGATTATATGAAAACTTACAAAATTAAATCCCTAACATTTATATATCTTTTACTGCTATCTTTTTCTAAAGTAATAGCTCAAAACATTTGGATTAATGAATTTTCTTATGACCCAGCAGGTCAGGATACCTCAGAATTTGTTGAAATAGCAGGAGATGTAGGTATAAATCTGTCTGATTACAAATTAGTTTTTTACAATGGAAATGATAGTATGATATATTCCTCTAAAAATTTATCAGGAGTAATATCTGGTGTAGGAAAAATAGGAGTCACATCATTTCGATTTAATAATACCATTCAAAATGGCTCTCCAGATGCAATAGCCTTGGTATATAATGGTACAACTCTCGTGCAATTTATAAGTTACGAAGGCACAATTATTGGAAAAGAAGGAGTTGCACTTGGTCAAGCAAGTGAAGATGTGGGAGTAATTCAACAAAATAATGCAAATACAATTCAGGCTACAACCTTTGATAAAAATAATTTAAAGTGGGAATTAGCTCCTGCTACAAAAGATAGTTTAAATGCTAAACAAAGAAATATTTCTACTGCAGTAAAAAACAATGTTTATGAAAAAGAATTTTTGACTCAA
Organism: Cytophagales bacterium; assembly: GCA_046329305.1. GTDB lineage: Bacteria > Bacteroidota > Bacteroidia > Cytophagales > UBA9547 > CAMFLX01. Next base: position 1,257,739 of record JAXLUW010000002.1, on the reverse strand, counting down.
GAAAATCAAAAGCTGATTTTTGATCAAGATTACAATGTAACTGTATATAATATCATTGGTAATTTGGTATATAATGGTCTTACAGATCATTTATCAATTACAAAACCAGGGATTTACATTGTTACCGCTAAAGATCCATTTTCTTCAAAAATATTTAAATCCAAAGTTTGGATTCCATAATTCATTCAAGTTTTTTGTACATAATTATAACAAAGTGTATATTGTGAGAAGATCATTATGCACACTACATAAGAAATTTTTATGTTTAAAGACTTTATAAACACTTCAGGAAAATTACTTTTATATATTGTTTTTTTGCTATTACCTACCATAGCATTACTGTATTTCAGTATAGATAAAATAAGTAATGATTTTGAGTTTTTAAATAGAAATATATATACAGAACAGGCAATAATTGTACTTTTTGCAATTACAGCATTTACCTTACATTTTTATAAAGTTAGAACATGGGTTACGGCTTTGCCCTTAGCCGTGGGTATATATGGTTTAAATCATTATTTCAATACCATAAGCTATGGTGAATTTGATGCATTTTATGTAGAAATTAAATTTAAACATTATATCATTTTATCTGTAATTGGCTATTTAGTTGGGTATTGTCTTTCAAGATTTAGATATTTTCCTTATTTGCTTTCAGTTGTATTTATAGCCATGGGGGTATTTTTTATCCCAGATTTAGCAATTTATGACTTAGATAAAATCTTACTTTATTTCTTGCCTATTCTCCTGTATGGTTTTTATGCGGTATACATCAGAGAGGTTTTGGAAGATTTTGAAAATATTAATTTCAAAAGAATTATAGGTTTGTTTCTCAGAGTTGCACTTTTTTTAGGGTTACTTTATTTCGTGTATCTGTTAACCAACAATTGGTTAAGTGCAAGATTTAGTCAATATAAAAAAGAAATTGCAGGTGCATTATCAAAAGAAGGTAAAGGTAAAGGAGGAGGTTCTGACGCTAGTAAAGATAAAATGTTGCGTCAAAATCCTGACGGTACTTTTGATATCAACGAAATGGCAAAGCTAGATCGTAGACAAAATGCTGTTACTGGCGATTTTATGAAGAAATTGCTTTTTGTTACGTATTTAGAAAATTTTTTACCAGGGACAGACAATGTACCCGTACCTTATTATTATGTTTCGCATTACTTAAATAGATACGATACCATTAGAGAGCAGTTTGTAAGAGATTTACAAGCTCCAGATGCAGATCATTTTATACCTCAGCCTGTGCAATTGCCTATGTTGATTACCTACAGTGATCAAAAATTGTTAGATAAAGTAACCAAATACAAAGCAAGAACCACCAAAGAAGTACTTGTTTATATAGATAGTTTAAATCCTAATCAGTTCACAGCTCCAGCAACGGCCTATTCTGTAGAACCAATACCAGTAGATCCAGATTTTAAAGATAAATACAAGTTTGCCTATAGGGCAAAATCTTATGTTTCATATCTCAATCAAGCAATATTTGTTTACAACGTGGATCATCCTGTTTTTGATATGTTCAGAAAACAAAGAGATGAGGTGTTAAATGAGGATTTTAATTACAGTAAAACAGATCAAAAATTTCTTAAATACTATACACAAGTTCCTAAGGGCGGCTTGTATGATAGTATAGCAACTCTTGCAAAATCTATCACTAAAAATGCCAAAACTCCAGCACAAAAGATTGATAAAATAAAAAAATATTTCAAATCAAAAGATGAAGCAGGAAAGCCAAAATTCAAGTATACGCTTGAAGTGATGAAACCTACAGAACCTAATATTCCGAACAATAAAATGTTGTCCAACTTTTTGTTTAAAACCAAAAAAGGATATTGTACATATTATTCTTCTGCTTCATTATTTATGTTAAGAAGTTTGGGCGTTCCCACTAGATTTACTACAGGTTTTTTAATAGAAGATAGATCTGCAGGTAAAAATGCTGGTTGGTATACGGTATATGGTTCTCAAGCACACGCTTGGATTCAAGTATATTTTCCGTCTTATGGCTGGATAGATATTGATAATACTATTTCGTCTGAAGAAGAGCAAAACACAGCACCCAAACCAGATGGAACACCACCTGTAACAATTCCCAAAGTATATTTCTCTGGTCATGGAAAAATTATAAGTACTGATACCGCACAAAAAACGGTTTTGATTAGTATGAAAGATATGAATTTTAGAAACAATGAATATACATTTAATAATCCTCCAGAATTATTGATCGCAATAGATAAAGCTAAAATGTTTAAAAATAAAGAGTTAGCTAAAATTACAGATTTCAAAAAAGATATAGAAATATCTGCTGTAGTTTATGCAAACTTGTTTAAAAATATAAAATTACCAGAAGAATACGGTTCAGGTAAAGCATTTGTAGAAGCTTTAAAGAAACCTTTACCTGTGGATGAAGTGCATTTGAAAATAGAAATTCCCAAACCTAAAGAGATAAAGAATACAAAAGTTGTAGAAAAACCTTCAATTTGGCCACAAATAGTTTTAAAGATTATTTTAAGTGTAATAGTATCGGTATTGTTGCTGTTGCTTTTTTCTCCAATAATTGTGTATTCGTATTATTCATATAAAATGAATTCAAGTAGAAAATTAGAACAAAAAACATATTACACACACATGTTTACGTTGTTCTTATTAAATCAATTAGGATTATACAGAGGTGCTAAAACTACTTTGTCTTATGCAAAAAATGTAATTGAACCTAAATTTAAAGTAGAATATGTTAAATTTGCATCTCTTTATTCAAAGTTGAAATATTCAAATACACCATTTAGCTCTGAGGAAGAAAAATTTGTGTTTGAATTTGCTAAAACTATTAAGAAAAATATTTTTAGTATGATTTCATTGAAACAGAAAATAAAATTGTTTGTGAATTACATAATGTTGCAAAAGTTTTTTGCAATGCCAGAAGAAGAAAGTACAGAAATAAATTAATATAATGCAGATTACAGCAAAATTAGTGCAAGTATTACCTTTGCAGAAAGGTACAGGAAAAAATGGAGAATGGCGTAAACAAGATATAGTTGTTGAAACTGATGGTCAGTATCCTAAAAAAGTTTGTATTTCTATTTGGGGAGATAAAATAAACGAAAGTTTATTAGCTATAGGTAAAGTATTACGTGTTGATTTTGATATAGAAAGCAGAGAATTTAATGGAAAGTGGTATACAGATGTAAGAGCTTGGAAAGTTGAAGGAGTAGGAGAGGCGGGTTCATCTGCAGGTTCAGCAGAATTGCCACCACCAGATTTTAGCAGTACCAGTGCATCAGCATCTGACGATTTACCTTTTTAAAAAATAAGCCTCCATTTCGTGGAGGCTTATTTTTTATATTTTTAATAACATTTTTGCTTTTAAGAGACCGGCTATTGAAATTCCATCTGTTATTTGTCCATTCATAACCATTTCAATTGCTTGATGAAACGGTAATTTTTGAATTTTTAAATCTTCAGTATCTTCAAATTCCGTCTCACCCATTGTGAGTTCTTGTGCAAGAAATACAAAACCTTCTTCATCTGTAACAGAATTAGAAGTGTGTATTCTCATGATATTTGTCCAATTTTGTGCTGATAGTCCAGTTTCTTCTTTTAACTCTCTTTGGGCAGATTCTAAAATGTCTATGTTTAAAGGTCCACCACCCATTGGTATTTCCCAAGAATATTCATTTAGAGCAAATCTCCATTGTCCTACTAACCAAGTATTTCCTTCGTTGTCAATCGGAATAATACCAATGGCTTTGTTTTTGAAATGTACCACTCCGTATATTCCATCATTTCCTGAAGGGTTGATAACTTTATGTTCTGTAACCTGAATCCAGTTGTTGTCGTAGATTTCTTCTGAAGTTTTTATTTTCCAAGTGTTTTCCATAATTCTTTTTCAAAGAAACAAAGATACATAAAATACAAAAGGAGAGTTAAAAACTCTCCTTTTTATAGTATAGGTTATTGTTTAATTTCTTATTTAGCGGCAGCAGCTGGAGCAGCAATTACTACAGAAGGACTAATCACTGTAAAAGTAACCATTGATGAAGTTGTTTGTGCACCTTTATCATCATACGCAACTGCTTTTACTGAGTGGTTTCCAAACTCAAAACTATAAGGAATGTAATAAGTAAGTGCTTCATTTGAAGTTGTTCTCATCATCATTTCAAGTTTACTAGATCCTGTAGAATCTGTTCCTAGTAGTTTTGAACCTTCATAAAATTCTACTTTTTTTACAGATCCGTCCGTATCATAAGCATCTGCATATAAATACGTATTACTATCAGAGTATTGATAAGTGGATCCATTATTTGATGGTGAAGTAATAGTCACTACAGGTGCTGCATTTGAAGGTGATACTTCACTTGTTTTCTTTTTACAAGATGCTACAAATACAGATAAAATTGAAATTGCTAAAAACGTTGTTGTATTTTTTTTCATATTTTCTTTTTTTCAAAATTATACATATCTATAGTATTCTGTACTACCCAAAATGGGTAGTATTTTAAAAAACTACTTCTTGTACAGTAATTCTAATACTACTAGATTCACTCGAAGCATTTAAATTGTCATAAGCAACTGCCTTTATTTGATGACTGCCTATACTTAAATTTTTTTTGAATGTTGTAAATGTAGTATAACCAGAATTGTCAATTGTACCAGAATTTAATGTTTCAACTAAAACATTATCTACATAAAATTCTAATTTAGCAGCTGTGCCATCAAGATCTTTAGCTTTTGCGGATAAATATACATCTGTATCATAGTTTGTTACAAATCCATCAGAAGGTGTAATTAATGTCACAGATGGGCTAGAATTTGGTGTAACTTCTTTTACTTGTGTTGTATCAGCTACAGTTGGTGATACTGTAGTAGATTTCTTTTTGGTACAGGATGTAAACATTAAAAAAGATGCTAATGTAATACCCAAAAATAAGTTTCTAATTTTCATATTATATTTATTGTATTAAAATAAAAAAGGTCGTAATTGTTGAAATTACGACCTTTTGAGAAAGAATTTTGAAATTAATGACCACCACTTGCTTCAACAGCATCTGCGTCAATTCCTTGAGATTTTAATATTGATTTGATTTTTAAAGCAAAGAATGCCAAATATGTAAAACATAATACAGCTACAAAATATGAAGCTTTAATGTTCATCACATCAGCTAATTTACCCTGAATCAATGATATTACTCCTCCACCAAGAATCATCATTACTAAAAATGCTGATGCCTGTGAAGTGTATTTTCCTAAACCTGTAGTTGCCAACGAGAAGATAAATGGCCACATGATAGAACAAGCAATACCGCCAGTAACGAATGCGTAAACTGCCGTCATACCAGTAGTTACAAGTCCTACAGCCATTGCAACTGCTCCTAAAATACTTAATAATAATAAAGTTTGAGCTGGTCTATCTTTACCTAATATGTAAATCAAAATAAACACGCCTATTACAATAGAATACTTTAAGAACAAATCTACGCTGATCTGAGCTCCTTTACCAGTCATGTTGAAAATAACCATATTCGCTGCAACTACTATTGCGAAAGTAGCAAATGCCACACCAGCTAATATTACATTCTTTAAATTCTTAGGGAAATTGAATATTGTAGATCCTGATGTCCATCTACCAACCATTAAACTACCCCAATATAAAGAGATTAGAGCAGTGATTTCAGTATCGTTAAAATCTCCCAAAACTCCTTTTTTTAGTAATTCTCCTAAGTTACTTTGTATAGAAACTTCCACACCTACATAAGTGAATATTGCTAACATACCAAAAGCAACTTGTGGATATTTGAAAGAACCCCAACCTTCAGGGTTTTTGTTAGCTGATGATAATGCCCAGAATAAAATTGAAACTAACAATAATAATACTCCAACGTTGATGAATAAACCAATAAAATCAGGTTTGTAAACAGCTGTTACGCCAGAAAGTATAGTTTCATTTAAAACTTTAGATTTAACCTCTTCTTTAGAGAAATCACTCAAAGTAACTGCTGAAGCATATTCTTTCATGAAATCTTTCTCCACTAAACTTTTAGCGTATGCTTTAAAGTCTTCATCACTACTTGCTAAATGTTTAGCAAAATGAGGATTAGTATTTTCTTCCGTTAAAGTAAAATTATGTTCTCTTATAGCTTTATCACTATAGAATTCTTGTAGGAAATGAGCTGCTTTTTGATTTTTGATGTAATCTGCAGTAAATTCTCTTGCAAACATGATACCGTAAAGTACTAAAGAACCTAAGGCAATAGAGAATATTGCAGTGTTTGCTTTTGGTGCTTTGTCAAAAGTAGTATCTCCTTTAAAATCAGGTATTTGTTTAGAAAAATAGAACATAGCTGCTGCCGCTAAGAATAAAAGCGTAACTACCACATACAAAATGTTCATTTGTTCAAACAATCCGAATCTTTCATGTTCTGTAAGTTGAGCAAATGTCTTATTGTCTTTATTTGATAAGAAAACACCTAAAATGATTGGACCTACAGTTGTTCCTAATGAGTTGATACCACCAGCCAAACTTAAACGTTGTGCACCTTGTGCAGGATTACCAAGAGCAATAGCAAATGGGTTCGCACATGTTTGTTGTAACGAAAATCCTAAACCAATGATAAATAACGAAATCAAGATAGCTAAATAACTTTCTAAGTTTACAGATACAATCATGAGGATTGAACCTACTGCAGAAAGTAACAAACCTCTTACAATCCCCATTCTGAAACCTATTTTATTTAGGAAATCCATATTTGTTAAGTTATTGATTAGATACAAACCAACAGCTCCTACGAAATATGCTACGTAAAATGCAAAATCAATTAATTGCGATTGAGCTTGGCTAAGACCAAAGTAGTCTTTACAAAATGGAATAAAAACTCCGTTAGAAGCTCCAATAAAACCCCAAAAGAAAAATACTGTTATTAGGGTATAAAACGACGGATGCGTTTTATTTGAATCATGGGACTGTAAATTATTTGCAGTTGAACTCATGTTGTTTAATGTTTACGAAAAAATAATCTCCAAAAATCAGAATTTAAATGTAAATAGAAAAATTAATTTGCGTTTTTTTAATAAAAAATATCAATAAAATACTATTATTTTGATTTAATCAGTCTTTTTTGTTTAAAACTTCGTCTGCATCATATGCAGAAATGATGTTTCTTACTAATTTATGACGTAATACATCTGAACCATCTAGTTCCACAAAACCTATACCTTTTACATTTTTAAGTATTTTCATAGCGTGGTCTAATCCAGATTTTTGTTTAGTAGGTAAATCTACTTGTGACTTATCACCTGTAATAAACACTTTAGAATATGGTCCCATTCTCGTTAAAAACATTTTTAATTGTAAAGGAGTAGTATTTTGTGCTTCGTCAAGAATTATAAAAGCATTGTTTAACGTTCTTCCTCTCATATAAGCCAATGGTGCTATCTCAATTACGTTGTTTTCAATAAAATATTTGAGTTTGTCAAGCGGAATCATATCTTCTAAGGCATCGTAAATTGGTCTTAAGTAGGGGTCTAATTTTTCTTTTAAATCTCCAGGTAAAAAACCTAAATTTTCACCTGCTTCTACTGCTGGGCGTGTAAATATAATTTTCTTTACTTGTTTTTCTTTCAATGCTTTTACTGCCATTGCAACTGCCGTATAGGTTTTACCTGTACCGGCAGGCCCCGTGGCAAATACTAAATCATTTTCTTGAATTGATTGTACTAATTTTCTTTGATTTTCGGTTTTAATTTTAATAATCAAACCTCTGTTTCCATGAAGTAATACATCTTCGTGGTTTAATATGTTTGTTGACTCAGAAGTGTTTGAGGAACTTTGTGGTGTATTAGATTTAACGTATTCGTAAATTAATTCTGGTGTTATGTTTATTTTTCGCTTAAGTGCAGATACTAAATTTATTATTAGCTCTGTTATTACCTTATTTTCTTCTGCACTCGCTTTTATTTTAATTTCATTTCCTCTACTTACAAGTTTAGCTTGAGGATATGATAACGCAATAGCTCTAATGTTTTTATTGTCTATACCTAAAAAATCAAGTATATCTACTTCTTCAATTAATATTGTACTTTCTTTCAAGTTTTATTCTTCGTTTAATATTCTTCTTTCAAAATCAGGACAAGGCAAACGTTTGGTAGGGTGTACAGACTTACCACTGATTGGTTTTAATATGTATGTTAAGTTTATTTCATGAGATCCACCAGATTGTCTAATACCTCCCAAAGAAGATATTACGAAATCATAGCTATAACTAAAATTCCATCTTTCCCATTTAAATCCTGTTTGAGCTACAATAGACTCATTGTTTCTTAAGTTAGCTTTTTTGTATTCTTTAAAAGGAATACCTCTGTACCAAACACCAAGTAAGAAAAATTCATAAATCCCATATAGTCCCAAGTCAAATTGATCAGATTTTCCTTGGAATTTATAATGTAAAGTAGGAGTTAATGATACTTCTTTTGCAGTAGTAGTTCTGTAATTTAATGTGTTTTTTCGTGATAAAATTATTTTGTAACCACCAGTTATTGCATGTTTTACAGGAGTTCTACTGGTGCCTTCAGATGCTATATTAGGTCTGTTAATATGATGTGAAGAATACCCAACCCAAAATTTCTTGTCGTAAAATAGCATTCCAGAAGAAATGTCAGGAAATGTTTTATTAGCACCATTAACTATATTGTCAATTTGGTCATTGATACCATCATCAGATACTTCTCTGGGGAATATCAAATTTTGATAATCATAAGTTCTTTGTCCTATGCCAAGTTGTAATCCTGGTTTAAAAGTAAATCTCTTATTTAAATGTACTTCATAAGAATATTGAGCGTAAAATTCTGTGCTATTAATTTTCTTATCGCCTATTTCATCTCTTAGTAGCATGAAAGATAAACCACTTTTTTGTTTTTTAAAATATGTATCAAAAGAAGCAAAATAGGTAAAATATTTTCCACCATTATTACCATATTTATTTAAACCCAACCATTGCATTCTGCTATGAATCATAAATCTATGTGCATGAGCAGACCCCGCAAATGCAGGATTTTGGTATAGGTTGGCGGTGTAAAATTGTGAAAACTGGATGTCTTGTGATTTTATATTCGATGTAAAAATAAAAAACAAAACATACATTAAAATATGGGTAATTTTAATTTTTTTCATAATTTGGGGCTTTAATTTAAATTTATACGCAATTTTAAATTCGATTGTTTTAAATAACAAATTTTAAAACTCATGAAATACGTACTTTTAACTTTAGTTTTTTTTACAAATATAATGATTGCTCAAAAAAAACTACTAAAACAAGCAAATATTGATTATCAATTAGGTAGTTTTTATAAAGCAAAAGTTAATTTTGAGAAATATGTTTCTTCAAAAGAATTGTCTATTGAAGATCAAAACAAGTTGTGTATATGTAAATATCAACTTTCAGAATTTGACGAAGCACAAAAGTGCTTACAAAAAATTGTTCAAACTAACAGTCAATATCCAAGTTCTGTAGATTACTTCTTGGCTAAATCTTTCTTACATGAAAACGATTTGGATTCAGCTAAAATACATTATCAAAAATACATTCAGAATCTTCAAACTAAAAATTCAAACTCTGAATTAATTCAACAAATTAAATCTGAGTATAATCAAATTGTTGCAAGCCAAAAGCAAATTGTAAGTAGTGGTGTTCACTCTAAAATTAAAAATTTAGGAAGACCCTTAAATACAAAGTTTCCAGAGTATGGTCCCATAATTTCTTATGATTCTAAAACACTATATTTTACTTCATGTAGACCAGAAGGTATGAGTCTTAAAATAGATGAATCTGACGGAATGTTTCATGAAGATATTTATCAGTCTAATTTTAATGCAACTAATAATACTTGGACAGTTCCTTATTTAGTTGATAACATAAATACTAATGAAAATGATGCAATTTTATCATTAAGTAAAGATGGAAATATCATGTTGATTTATAGACATGTGTTTGATATAGCACATGGTACTACATCTGGTGATTTGTACATATCTTATAAGCAAAATAGCGTTTGGAGTAAACCTACAGATCTAAAAGAATTAAATACAGAATATTTAGAATCATCTGCTACTATTTCTCCTGATAATAAAGCGATAATTTTTTCTAGTAATAGACCTTCAGGTAAAGGTGGTAGAGATTTGTATATCAGTTATTTAGTAGATAATAATTGGTCTAAGCCAGAGAATATCTCAAATTTGAATACAGAGAAAGATGAGGATTCTCCATTTTTTACTTACGATGGTAAAACTATGTATTTTTCATCTAATGGCAGAGGAGGTCTAGGAGGGTATGATGTTTATAGTGCGAATTATAATTTACCATCAAACACTTGGACAAATCCAAAACATATTACATATCCTATTAGTACCGCTAATGACGACCTTCATTTTTCTTTAAATGCAACCGGAAATGTAGTTTATACTTCATTTACAACAGAAAGCGGCTTAGGACACAAAGATTTATTCGAAATTGATTTTATGGAAAATCAATTAGGTACTATTCCTATTAATATTCAAATTAATGGTAAAGAATTGAATTTATTTGATCAAAAAGTTTCTGTTTATTCTACAGATTTTCAAAAGAAATTCATTTACTATACAGATTCTACAGGTCTTGTTCAGGCATGTTTACCTCCGAGTAAAGTATATTTTGTTGAAGTTAATTCAGAAGGTTATAAACCTGCATATAAAACAATTAATTTAAATACTGACCAAGAAAGCTCTTTGATTAACATATTTCTTGTAAAGTAATTGTTTTAACACACAAAACGATAATATTCATATTTACGTATGAATATTACAAGGAAAACAGTTAATTAATCCAAATAATTATGAGAAATTTCGGCATTCTATCATTGTTTGTTACGTTTCTATGTTTTTTTTCAATAAACAACATAGTTGCAGAAGGTACAAAACAACTCAGACCTGATTCTGTGAATAAAGGTTCCCTTCAAGTATTTCCAAGAGTAAATGGTAATACTACTTTTGCTACATATGGAGGAGCTGTAGATAACCGATTAAATTTTACAATTTGTAACGTTGGTGAGGTTGTATGTTTAGGCTTTGGAAAAAAGGATTATGTTTTTCGAGTTTTAGACCCCTCTGGTGCTATTGTAGTACCTCAAACTTCAATAAATTTTGCTAGTAATACTGATGCGGGCAATATTTTGTCTTTTAAACAATGTATGGCTGGTCCTAATTTGGTAAATGCAGCAGGATATAAGCCTATAACTTTTACAGCTACTAAAACTGGCGACTATTATATTGAATTTAATACCACTCATGATAAAAATGATTTATCTAATGATATTGAAATATTTGATATAACAGTTCTTAAAAATAACGTTCCACAAAACGGGAGACTTTGGAGTAAAAGTTGGCTGATAAATTCAGGAAATCCAGGGTATACTCCAAATAGTTTTGAGGCAGAACTATTCGTATATAGTGATGACAAAATTGTTACCAAATTAGATTTTAATGGTTTAAGACCTTTTGAATTTAATATTTCTTGTAATGCAACAGGGGTTAAAAATACAGGGAATGCACAATCTGATAGACAGTCTGTTTTTGGACATAGTGTTTATCCTCAATATAAAATATTTGTAAATAATCCTGATTCTACATGTTATCCTTCAGGTTTTTTTGGTGAAATAGTCGGGAATCCTACTATTACTGGCTGTGGTGGAGGTTCCTATATAAATGTAGAAGTCAACAAAGCTGGATCTTTAGAAATATTATTAAATTTTAATGGTGTAGACGGTTTTCAACAAGGTACTGCTGATGTGATGTTGTATAAAGTTGCCACAGCCCCAGGAATATATTCTATATTTTGGAATGGTCTCGATGGTTTAGGTAATACTGTTTCTGCAATGACATCCATTGATGTAAACGCTGAATTTATTAATGGTATAACACATTTACCATTATATGATGCTGAAGAAGGTCCAAATGGTTTTAAAGTTACGCTTGTAAGACCCAAACCAAGTACTGGAAATGTAAATCCATTATTGTATTGGGATGATTCTAAAATTGTAAAAAACGCTTCTTTAGCTTGTACCAATGCATATAATACTTCTACTGTATTAGACGCAATGGTAAACTTAACTGGTTGTAATAGTATTTCAAGTAATGGTTGTCATAAATGGACTGGTAGGGGAGTTAATAATTATTTTTGTAATGCAAGTGCTTGGTCAGAAACTATAAATACATGGTGGTTTGCTGAAAAAAAATCAGTTAGAACAGCCGTTTTATATTCAAGTGTCGCAGTAGACGCCAATAAACTTAAAATTGGTAAAGGTGCTGCAAATGATGATATTTTTTGTGCAGACGGATCAGCATATCAGTTAAATGGAAAAGTAACTAATGCTACTGGCGTAAAATGGGTAACAAGGGGTTCGGGTTCTTTTTCTAATACTACTGATACTAGCGCTAAATATACTCCATCTGCAGCAGATATCACCAAGGGCAGTGTAAGATTAGTCATTATATCTACAGGAAATGGTGTTTGTCCTGCAGATCAGGACTCTATGAATTTAACTTTAATAAAGCCCATAATTTTAAATCCGGGCATTGATTCGGTGATATGTCAGAACAACCCAAGTATCAAACTATATGCAACAGCATCTAACTACAACACTGTTACTTGGTCTAAAGGAACAGGTACATTTAGTAATGTTAATTTACTAACACCAACATACACTGCTTCCACTGCTGAATTGTCTCAATCTAGTATAACTTTAAATATTACGGCAACACCTACTAATTCTATTTGTCCATCAGTTAGTAAGGATTTGAAATTAAACATGTTAAAGACACCAATTGTAGATGCAGGCACTAACAGCGTAATATGTACCAATAACAGTTTAATTAGTTTAACAGGCAGTTCTACTACAGGTTCTGCAATTTGGTCGGGTGGAGTAAGTGCAAACTTTAGCAATTCATTAACAACTTTAAGTAATTCATATCAACCAAATTCTACAGAATTAAATGGCAGTACTCTTAAGTTTTACATAACATCTACAAACAACAGAGTTTGTTTGCCTGTTAAAGATTCTGTGATATATACCATTAACAAGAATATTCCCACAGTAAATTTAGGCAATGATGTGAGTGTTTGTACAAACAATCCAAGCTTAACTTTAAATGCAGCATTTACAAATTCATCGGGTGTAACTTGGTCTGGTTTTACAGGTGTTTTAAGTCCATCAGATACTTCTAAAACCATAAATTACACCTTGTCTGCATCAGAAATTACAGCAAAAAAAGCAAAGCTATTAGCAACTACAAGAGGTAATGGTACTTGTAAACCAGCAGTAGATACAGTAAACATCACCGTCACCCCATCACCGGTAGTACAAGCAGGAGCCGACCAAACAGTATGTTCGAACAACAGTCAGGTAAAGATCAACGGCAGTGTAAGTAAAGGCAGCAGTACAGGTATCTGGACAGGCCTAGGCGGCAGTTTTGGGAGTAGTGCGAGTACTTTGAGCAATACATATACCCCAAGTAGTTTAGAAATACTAACTACCTTTACGCAGTTGATATTGACGAGTACTAACAACGGTAACTGTACCGCAGTGAGCGACACCTTGAACCTATTTTTTTCCTCATCGCCTACCGCAGATGCAGGAGTAGCAAGCAGTGTATGTGCCAACAACGCACAGATCAACTTAAACCCTACTACAAGTGATGCCGATGTTTTCAAATGGACAACCAGCGGTACAGGCTTATTTTTCCCATCAGACAACGTAGAAAAACCGCAATATCAGTTATCAGCGGCAGACACCTTGGCAGGCAGTGTAAAGCTCAAACTATCGGCAAACAACTCTAACCCACCGTGTAAAGCAGTGGTAGATTCTGTGATTATTACCGTCAATCCGTCTCCTAAAGTAAGCGCAGGAGCAGATGTACAAATATGTAAGAACAACCCAGTCACCAGCTTGATAGGCAGCAGCACAACAGGTAGTGGAGTATGGAGTTTAAGTACAGGAGCCTCAGGAACACTCACTGTAGACCCCTCAAATGCATTAAAAGTAAGTTATAAAGCATCTGCGGCAGAGTTAAACGCAGGCACACCTATCCGTCTACGCTTTACCTCAAGTAACAACGGCGGTTGTAATGCCGTATTTGATGAAGTAAGTATAAGTTTTATAGCCGCCCCAACAATCACAGTAGACAAAGGAAAAACCGTTTGTGAAAACAATCCCTCTTTGAGTTTAAATGCCAGTTCCAGCACAGGTAGTTTGTTATGGAGTGGCTTTGGAGGCAGTATCAATCCAAGCACTAGCAGCAGTAGCATTACCTATACGTTGTCTACAGCAGAAATCAGTGCGAAGCAAGCCAAGCTCGTAGTAAGTACAAGCAACAACGGCTTGTGTGCGGTGGTAAAAGACAGTACCCTAGTTTTAGTTACAAGTAAACCCCTAGTTAATGCAGGCAGCGACGTACAAGTATGTGCCAATGCCAGCACGGCAAATATTGTAGGAACCGTACAAAACGCCTCAGGCGGCGTATGGTCACACGGAGGAGGCTCCTATGGCAGTAGCAATAGCACCTTAACGAACACCTACACACCCTCAGCAAGTGAGTTATCAGCGAGCAAAGCCCTGCTTATATTAACAAGTACTGGCAACGGTCTTTGTAAGCCCGTAAGTGACACCCTACAAATCAACATCAAGAGCAGTCCAAGTGTAAATGCAGGTAATGACCAAACAGTCTGTGTTACCGCAAGTAGTGTAAGCCTACAAGGAAGTTCTAGCAATAGCACTGCGGTACAATGGCGTACCTTAGGCACTGGAACTTTTGGCAATGCAAATGCGGCCGTTACTACGTACAGCCCTTCAGCAGCCGACAAAAATGCAGGAGGAGTAACCTTAGAGCTGATGAGTACAAACAATACCACCTGTATTGAAGACAGCAATCAGGTAAACATTATATTTACAGACTCACCCAAGATGACTATCGGTAACGACCAAACGGTCTGTGCCAATGATTTTCCCGTACAACTTTCTGCAACAGGTACCCCTGCTAGCTGGATAGGCGGTAATGGTACGTTCAGTCCAGACAGAAATACCCTCAATGCCACGTATACTCCTACAGCTGGAGAACTCAGTGCAGGCAGTGTAACCTTAACCTTAGAAAGTAACAACGTAAACGCCTGTGCCAAACTCAGCGAAACCCTTACGATTACCTTAAAGCCTGCACCCGTAGTAGACTTAGGCACTACTCAAACCATTTGTGCCAATAGCAATCAGATTACTGTAAGTGCCAATAGTGCCAATGTAAGCTGGAGAAGTCTTAACGGCAGTGGAAGCTTTAGTCCAACAACAGGAGCGTCCGTAACCTACACCGCCTCAAGTAACGACCTTTCTAGAGACAGCCTAGTATTTGTAGGTACGAGTACGAACAATAACGGCTGTTCATCTGTATCAGATACCGTACTCTATAAGCTACAACAACCCGCCCAAGTAAATGCAGGTCCAGACAGAAGTGTATGTGCTAACAATCCAAAGATTAAATTAAACGGTACGATCATTGGCAAAGCCCAAGGCACGTGGAGTGGCGGTTCAGGCAGCTTTAGCAATGTAAATGACTTAGAAGCCAGCTATACCCCGAGTGCTAGCGAAAGTGGTTCGGTAACCCTTACACTTTCTATAGCCGCAGCAGGTAGTTGTCCCGCAGAAACCGACCAGATGACTTTAAGCATTACCCCAGCACCTACGCTGAGCCTTAGTGGAGCACAAACCATCTGTGCCGATGTAGACTCTGCAAGAGTGAATGCTACTACGAATGCCGTAGCAGGAGGCGTACTGTGGAGTACAAGTGGGAGCGGTATTTTCTCTAGCTCAAGTGCCATCAAGACACCCGACTATTACTTCTCTGCCGCAGATGCGAGTGCAGGAAGTGTAAAATTATATGCCAGCACCACCAGCAGTGGCAGCTGTTTAGAAGTAAAAGATTCTTTGACCCTAACCATCCAAGCCCCACCACAGATACAAGTAGGAGCCGATACGGTGATCTGTGCTGATTTAAAAAGTCTGCCACTAAAAGCACTACTGGTAAATGCCACAGGAGCCACATGGACTACTGATGGCGGCGGTAGCTTTGCCAGTGCCAGCGGTATCAACAATAGCTACCAAATCTCAGCGACAGATCGTAGCAAAGGTTTGTTCACTATCACCGCCACCACCACAGGTACAGGACTTTGTAAGAGTGTGAGTGATGCCCAAATCATACAAGTAAAGCCCGCACCTACGGTATATGCAGGTAACGACCGTAGCCTTTGTACCAGTGCAGACACCCTCAACTTATTAGCCAAAGTAAGTATAGCAGGAGGCACAGGCACCTGGAAGAGCACCGGTAGTGGGAGCTTTAGTACGGCAAGTAGCCTACAAACCTTCTATACCCTCTCCGCAGCAGACAAGGCAAAAAGCAATTTTGAGATTATATATACAGCCACGTTCACAGGACAAGGATACAGCTGTAACCCTATCAGTGATACCTTACAGGTTACCATAGCACCTACACCTACATTAGACTTAGGCAATGCCATCTCGGTATGTTCAGATAGCAGCTTGATACCTTTGTCAGCTAGCTATACAGGAGCTACAGGCATACGCTGGAGCAGTAAAGGTAGCGGTAGTTTTACCCCAAACACCTTATCAGACAGCCCACAATATACGCCAAGCAGTACAGAATCTGCAGGCAATCACATGTTTATCTACGCCGTAACTACGGGCAATGGCGTATGTAATCCTGTAACAGACTCCGTACAAATCAACTTTACCAAACAAGTAGTGGTAGATGCAGGCTTAGATATAAATATTTGTCAAACAGCCCAAACCGTTACCCTAAAAGGCTTCAGCCAAAACTCAGCTGATAGAACTTGGAATACCGCAGGTACAGGAAGTTTCAGTCCAAGCAACAAAGCCGATACCGTCATCTATACCCTGAGTGCTGACGACAAACAAGCAGGGAAGGTAATTTTTAACTTAAGCACCCAAGGCTTTGGCACTTGTATAGGCAAGCTAGACCAAATGCAAGTAAACATAGAAAAAGCCGCTACAGTAGATGCAGGAGCAGACAAAGTACTTTGTACAGACAACAGCGTAGTCACTCTTGTAGGTAAAGCCCAAAACACAAGCCAAACCACTTGGTCTACCTTGGCAGATGGCGTATTCAATAACAATATCCAGAATCTGAATAACAGCTTCAGTATAGGAGCGGTAGACTTCACACAAGCCCTAGACTTTGTCTTGACAGCCGCAGCAACCGCCAACTGCCCAGAGGTGAAAGATACTCTGCAAGTACGTTTTACCCCCAAACCTACTTTAACACTACAAGACGCTTACAACATTTGTCAAGATGTGAATACCGTAAGCATCTTCGCACACCAAACTGTAGCAAGTGGTTTGAAATGGAACGTAAAAGGAACAGGAACTATTGCCAACAGTGCCATAGCCGATACCCTTTTATATACACTCAGTAGTGCAGACAAAACCAACGGCATAGTAGAATTTGTAGTTACCACCACTGGTAACGGCTTATGTAAAGCCATCAGCGATTCTACCAGTATCCTCTTGACCCCTACGGTAGAATTTGATGCAGGCTCAGATATTGTAACCTGTGCCGATCAGTTTAGTGTAGCCTTATCTACCACCTTGAGCACCGCTACGGGCGTGAAATGGGAAACCACAGGCTCAGGAACTTTTGCTCCTAACGACTCTACTATTAACCCAATTTACCAGTTTTCACCAGAAGACAGTGCCAGTGGTTCGGTAACCATTGTAGGTAAAACAACGGGCAACGGCACTTGTTTAGAAAAATCAGATGCCATCACTATTACCCTGAATCCTGTACCTATTGTAAGTGCGGGTACAGACATCAGCACCTGCTTTGGAGCAGACTCTATACGTATAGATGCCTATTTGAAATATGCTTCAAAAGCTACCTGGTCTAGCTCAGGCACAGGATCTTTTGTACAAGGTACAGATACCAGCTTTGTGTATTATAGACCTTCTGCCACAGACTACACCGATGGTACGGTGGTCATCTTCCTAGAACCGCAAGAATTTGGTCTCTGTAATCAGTATACAAGTAACGTATCTATTAACTTTACCAGTGTACCGAGTATAGAAGCAGGCATCTCAGGAAAAGTATGTTCTACCGACTTACCTGTACAGCTGAGTGCTTCGGGAGCCAACTCTCGTTGGATAGGCAATGGAGGTACTTTTGAACCTAGTGAATTTGCTTTAAATGCCATATATACACCTACTGCGGCAGAAATAGCTACGGGGGTAATAAAATTACACATAGAAACCATCAAACAGAAAACCTGTACACAAGGGGTAGACTCGGTAGAGTTTATCGTGACGCCAGGGCCTGTAGTAGAAGCAGGTTTTGATACCACCCAATCTTGTGCAAACAATAGCACCGTACAACTTAGTGCAGCCACCAACAACGGAGTGTCGGCAACAGTAGCGTGGCGTACCGCTACGGGCGAAGGAACCTTTATCCCGAATGCACAAACCCTCAATGCTACCTTTGTACCTTCTGCCAACCAAATAAAAAATGGTATTGCCAGACTCTTCTTAGAATCTACCAGCAATGGCAACTGTTCTACTGCTACAGACATGATGATAGTGCAGATAGCTCCAGCACCTACGATTGTCGCTTTTGATAACTACACCATTTGTGCCGATGTAAACGCCGTATCTGTAGAAGCAAGAATCACGGGAGCTGCAAATGTAGCTTGGACAAGTACAGGAACGGGTACTTTTGGAGCAGCCAATGCTTTAACAAGCACGTACAACCTTTCTAGTGCAGACAAAACAACCGGCAATGTACAATTGATTGCCAGCACACAAAATGCAGGCACTTGTTTGAATGTAACAGATACCCTTTTGGTTAAAGTGACCCAAGCACCTACCGTAGATGCTCTTTCAGGCTTTGCAGTATGTAATAGCACTAACATCCTGACCTTACATGCTCAAAAAACAGTAGCCAAGTCGCTAGAGTGGACAAGCACTGGGACAGGTACTTTTACCAAAGGCATCAATGCCGATACGGTGTTGTATGAGATGAGCACCGCAGATGCCAAGGCAGGGACGGTACGCTTTAAGGTAGCTACCCAGCAGGCAGGGACGTGTATCACTCAGTTTGACTCTCTAGTGGTACAAATAGATACCTTACCGCTGGTAGTGGCGGGTCCTGACACCGCCGTATGTTCGGCTTCAGGAAGCTTCCCTATCTCAGCACTATCTTCAGCACCTATCGTATGGTCTGGTGGAACGGGTACTATAGAGGATAATACCGCTACAAAAACTAAATATATACTGACCACCACAGATGTCTCTAAGGGTTCTGTGGTACTAACCGTGACTACCAACCAGGCGGGTACTTGTCCTGAAGCTAAAGACTTTACGATTGTACAGATTTCTCCGCTGCCAACAGTCCAAGTCAACTCAGGATTGGATGTATCTACCTGTAAAGACAACCAAGGTATTGATGTATCGGGAGTGGTGAAAAATGCCGACGGGGGCACTTGGAGTGTAGTGAAAGGAAACGGAGCATTTGTAGACTCTACGGCTCTGAGCACTAGATACATCTTTGGGGCTAGTGAAACCAATACGGCAGAAGTTATCTTACAGCTGACCTCTGTAGGTAATGGCTACTGTAACGCCGCCTCTGA
Source organism: Cytophagales bacterium (assembly GCA_046329305.1). Classification (GTDB taxonomy): domain Bacteria; phylum Bacteroidota; class Bacteroidia; order Cytophagales; family UBA9547; genus CAMFLX01. The sequence goes on along the minus strand of JAXLUW010000002.1, from coordinate 1,238,015 downwards.
CTCTTTAAAAGTAAGCTTTACACCTACACCTGTGGTGAATGCAGGTACAGATCAGACCGTATGTGAAGATACGACCGCCTTACCACTTACCGCTAGCTATACGGTGTCTTCAGATCATACTTGGTCTACAACAGGTGATGGGGTATTTAGTCCTAACATACACGCTAAAAATATTACGTACAGCCCAGGCCCTAACGACTTGTTACTGCAAAATACACTTCTGATACTTACCGCTCAAAACAACGGTACGTGTATAGGTAACTATGCCGATACCATAGACTTAAACATCATCAGTAAACCAACGGTAGACTTAGGTACCGATAAAGTGGTATGTTCTAACAGTACCAGTGTACCACTTACTGCTAGTACAGAAAATGCTACAAGTATTACGTGGTCTAGTAGTGGTACAGGCACGTTCTCTTCTGCTAACTTTAACACCAACTACAGTTTAACTGCTGCGGATATCAAAGCAGGTGCGGTAGGTATCACAGCGGTGGTGCAAGGCAATAGCTTGTGTAAAGCAGTACGTGACCAACAAGCCGTATCTATCAACCTTCTACCTACCGTAAATGCAGGCCCTACGCAGCTCTATTGTGCCAATGCCACGGCCATTAAGCTTAAAGGTAGTTCTCAAAATGGAACCTCTTCTTCTTGGGTGAGCACAGGAACAGGAACTTTTAGCCCTAGTGCGAACCAGCTCTCAAGTACCTACGTGCCTTCTGCTACTGATAAAAATAAATCAAGCTTGACATTTACACTTACCACTCAAGGAAAAACGGCTTGTCCTGCAGTGAAAAGTACTACACTAGTGACTCTTCAAGCACTTCCTACCGCATCGGTAGGCGACTTTAACATGTGTACCTACCTTACAGGTATACATCTTAGCGGAACTGTAACAGGTGCTAAAGGGGGTAAATGGTCTACCGCAGGCACAGGGGTCTTTGCTCCAAGTACAGACTCTTTGAGTACGGTCTATCATTTGTCGCAATCTGATAAATCTAAGTCAGAAGTACTACTAACACTCACAACCACAGGCAATGGGGTGTGTGCCGCTACCAGCGATACCTCATCCTTGTTCATCAGACCTCTACCTGTAGCTGATGCGGGCATAGATCAGGTGGTATGTAAAAATACATCTGCCACACTTTCTGCGCTCATAAAAGAAGATATCATAGACTATACTTGGAATAATATCTCTAACATGACCGCCACAGGAAATACGGCGGTCGTAAATACTCCGCAGCTTAATGCTACCAATGACTTTGAACTAAGGGTACTTAACGCTTTTGGATGTACCGATACGGATACGGTACGAGTGGAAATCATAGATACGCTAGGATTGGCCTTGATACCGCACTATTGCTATGAAAATGAACTCGAAATTAGAGCTCAGGTGCCGACAAGTAGCTATCCAGCTACCTTCCAGTGGTTTAATGATAAAAACCTCATTAAAAACGCTACCGATACTTCGTATATCGTTGCACTAGGATCGGGTAAGTATATCATTACTTATACGGTAGACAAGTGTACCTTTAAATCAGAAACCAATGTGACGGATCCGCCAATTATGTATCATAGAGATCGAATTGCTTGTGAAAATAGTTCTTTGCGTATTTCGGTAAATTATTTACCTAAAGTGACCTATACTTGGGCAACAGGTGTGGCGGACTCCAATACAAGCTTGATTACTGTATTGCCAGACACTAACTTCTATAGGGTATCGGCTGTGGATCCATTAAACTGTAGCTCTAAAGATAGTGTGCAAGTGATAGGGATAGAAAAACCTCAAATAGTGGTGGTTGATACGGCTTTCTGTCTGAACCAATCTGCTCCATTAAGCTATCAATATGCGAATCAGAACAACTTGAGCCAGTATACACAAAAGGGGTATTGGACTACTCCAGACACGGTGAAGTCTACGTTACCTATAACGGTTTCTAAGGCGGGCAACTATGTGTTTCATGTGCTCATAGATGCTTGTGAGGGAGTAGACACGGGTACAGTAACTGTAAATCCATTGCCGAAACCTGTACCGCAGGATATGTATGCTTTCTGTAACGACAACAATGCTACTTTGGATATTGATGCTGGGGCAGAAGCAGGGGTTAGTTACTTATGGGACAATACAGAAACTACACAAATCATAAATGTGAAAACACCAGGGATGTATCCGGTGCTTAAAACAAATACGTTTAATTGTATCCTCAAAGATACTATTCTGGTGAAAAGTAACTGTACTCCAAGATTGTATCTACCTAATGCCTTTACGCCAGGTAGTGGAGATGTGGACTCTAAGTTTATGATACATGGTAAAGATTTCAAAAACTTAAAAATGACCATATACAGCAGATGGGGTGAAGTGATCTATTACACCGAAGATAAAAATCAACCTTGGGATGGTACGTACTTAAACTCTCCGATGCCTACGGGATTGTATCCATACAAAGCTACCTACGAAGGTACGAGTGAAGGATATGAAGGGAAAATGTTTGAAGAACGAGGTGGTGTGTATATAATCAGGAAAACTGATAGAAACTAAATAAACAAAACAGGCTGTTGATGAATTCGACAGCCTGTTTTGTTTATTGGTTATTTGCACTCTAGTTAGAGTTCTAGATTTTTTACAAAATCCTTAATGCTACCTTCCAACCTATCCAAGAGCGTACATCAATGTTTGAATGAGTAGGATATTTTATAGAGGGATAGTCTTTGCCGATATTTTGATATAATGAATTTTCGCTGTAGAGTCTGTTATCAACTACATACGTATTGAAACTTGGCCCAAATGCTAAAGAAAATTTAGGAGCAAACTGCCAATCAAGACCTATATTTAGTTTGTTGTTCAAACTTAAATAATTAGCATGTTTATCTGCATTTATCTGTGAACTTAATAGATCTAGATCCAAATATAGTTTGTGGTGTAATTTGAAACTCGTACCAATTCCGTAACTGTATGACCAAGCAAATTTATTTCCCGATTGCAGTGTACTCCCTACGCCGAAAATATTGTAAAATTTACGAGTACCTGTCCTGAAGCCAAGGTTTGTTTTAAAAATGTCATCTGCAGAAAATTCAATTTTGTGATATCCATTTCTAACTAAACTTAAAAATCCAATAGGAGTACCTAAACATGAATCTGCAATATTGAGAAATCCGATTTGAACACCCGTTACTTTTCGAGCAAAATTAAATAATCCTGAAATTTGACTTCCCTGGACATCCCAAGCGGTGTTAAATAATCCAGCAACTTGAATACCTTTAATTTTTAAACTGGTGTTGAAAAGTCCCGCAAATTGTCCGCCATTGGTGTGAAATGTAGCGTTGTACAATCCTGCAAATTGTGTGCCTTTTAGGCTCTTGGTATGATTGGCAAGTCCCGCAAATTGACAACCTCTAGTTTGTTTAAAATTAAAGTTTATGAGTCCTGCCATTTGGCATGCTTTAACAGTGTCTCTAACTACGTTCACTAATCCGGCGGCTTGATAACCACTTACTTTACCGCCTACTAAATTTGCCAACCCGGCCATTTGGCATTTTCCTACGTTGCCTATGTTTATATTGAATAGTCCTCCAAGTTCAAGTTTTTTTACACCAAAGTTATAACCTCCCAATAAGTTCAATGAGTAGTTATTTACAACATTTCCAGATATTAATCTGTTGGTAGAAATTAATGGTAAAATGGAGATTTGAGTTTTTCTAAATATAGTATCGGAAATGTTTTGCAAATGAACTTTTAATTTTGAATTTAACACCAACCAAGAAGTATTAACTTTAGAGCTATAATCTTGATTTAATGTGTCATTCTCAGAAATTAATACAGATGTGATTACGGATGAATCGCTAGAAACTAAAGTGTCTTTAGGAATATTAAACGTTAGATTTAGCGGTTTGTCTGCTTCTAAAAAAACCTCTAGACTTTGTTTGTTATAACTTACCATAGTAATAGAAGAGTCTCTGTAGCCTTTTTTTTGTATGATTAATTGTATGTTTTGTAGATTATAAGGCATATTGAGAGTAAAAAAACCGTCTTTATCGGTTATTGTAGATCTAAGACTTGAAGGTTCGTAAACACTGGCGTTGCTAATGCCTGCGGTGCTGTAACCATCTAGAATATACCCTGTAATTTGGTAAAATTTAGTTTTTTGAGATTCAGTCAGAGGTGTTTTTTTGTTTAATATCACATAATTGCCTTTGGATTTGTAATTTATTTGGTTCTCGAATACTACATTCAATACATAACGTACCGATTTGTTTTTAAGATTTAAATTTATTTTTTTGTTCGGATTTAAAATGGCTGGATTGTAAGAAAAATTTATTTTGGCTTCTTTACCCAGTAGTTTTAAGAATTCGTCAGCGGGCATATTACTGATTTTAAGAGAAATAGTTTTCTCTAGAGCATTGGGGGTTTGTTGAGCTTGAGAAATTAAAAAGCACAAGCTTATCAAAAGGTATGTAAAAGTCTTAGTGATATTCATTTTAAATGATTATAGTTTATGAATTTTTGAAAAAAATGCACACTATTTGTAATTGTGTGCACTGAAAAACATGTTTTAGTGGTTACAACCTTTTCCTCCTAAAATTATTTCTCCATTTTTCTCTATTTTCCAAAGCCCTAGAGTTTCTGTAATGATTTCAAGTATTTCTTCTTTACTGGCATTTGGAAACGAAGCATTTATTTTACAATTTTTGATTGCTGGAGTTTCTATTTTGATTTTTGCATCGAATTTATTATTTAGTTCCAAAACTATATTTTCAAGTGTTTGGTCTTCAAAAATAAAGCTTTGTCTAGTTGTGGTGCAGTCTGTACTTACAAGCTTATAAAACTTTTTGCTAGATTTTAAATAATACCCAGATTCGCCCATAGTAAGTTGTATGCCGTCGTCTGTTGGCGAGTAAAATTGGACCAGACCTTCGGTAACGCTCACACAAATGGTGTCGTTATGAGGGATGTATTTTACATTAAAAATAGTTCCCAAATCTTTAATAAGAGCAAAATCAGTGTGTATAATAAAAGGGTTTTTGGCGTCGTGTTTAACTTTAAATTCAGCTTCTCCCGTAAGAATGTATTCTCTGTTTGTACCTTCTACCAATTTAAGTGTAGAATTTGGGTTCAAAATAGCAGTAGAGCCATCAGTAAGATTAAAGTGTTTTTCTTGTGAAATACTGATGTATTCTGATTTTGTTTTTGTGTTTTGGTAAATGAATGCAAAGGTTGAAACTAAAACCAATGCAGCTGCCGCAGACCAAACCAACCATTTCTTAGGTGCAGATTTTGGGTAAATAGGTACTATTTTAGCTTCACTTTGATGAATTTCTTTTTGTACTTTTTTCCAAGCATTATCAATATTTACGTTCGTTTTTGGAGCTAATTTTCCTGCTTTTTCAAAAATAAAAAGCATTTCTGCATAATATCGTTCGTTTTCTTCAGACTGTGTTCTCCAGTCTATCAGGCTTATGTTTTCTGCTTGAGTAGCTGTATTGGATAAAACCTTTACAATGAGGTCGTCAATATATTCGGGATGTGAGTTCATTTTAAATGATGTTTTGAAAGCTAATAAATAAAACTATGAAAGTGAGGTATTCTTTCAGTTGCACTCGCATGTGTTTGAGAGCCTTACCAATCTGGTTTTCAACTGTTTTTACAGAAATGTTCAGTTCATTGGCTATTTCTTGGTGTTTCATACCCTCGTATCTGCTGAGTGTAAACACCAACCTACACTGTTCTGGGAGCATTTCTATGGCATCGTTTATAGAATTTCTGAGTTCGTTGCTCATGACAGCCTCTTGAGTAGATTCCACACTTTCTACACGCTCATGTTTGATACTGTTATGATGCATAGAATGTACTTGTTGTTGCTTTATTCTATTGATGCAAGTGTTTTTAACAGCTCTGTATAGATACGCCTGAATAGAAGTTTCTATATGAATATTTTCTTTTTTGTCCCAGAGAGTGATAAACGTTTGCTGAACAGCCTCTTCGGCATCGTCGAGGTCTGTGAGAATACCACAAGCAAAATGACACAATCGAGAATAATAATGTTTAAATATTAGTTCGTACGCTTGTTCATCTGCTTGCTGTACTTTTTTGAAAAGTTCAGTATAGTAGTCGCCCATCATATAAGGAGTAAAGATAACATTCGGTTCTGAAATTGTCGATTGCTTTACCATTTGTTTGCTATTTGTTTCTAAGACAATTCAGCAAGATTTTACCCCTATGGTTGCGAGAGAAAAATTTTAAGAGAAAGAGAAAATAGATTTTTTAAAATTGTTATGGTGAAAAGTAAATAATCAATAAATGGTATGATTGATTTTAGATATATTTATTGCGTCTAATTGAGTTTATATAAAATAGTTGAAATTTAAGAATGCACTTGTATGTAGATTTTTATGATGTTCTATGAAATGATATATATGAGAAAAATAGATAAGTGTTATCATTGTTGAGCATATAGTTTTTCAAGTAGTCTGATTTTGTCTTCAAGTAATTGTATTTTGTCTTCGTACAATTTTTTAATTTCTTCAATTCCGTGATTTTCTATTTTTTGTGCAACTTGATATTGGTTACCATAGTTGTTAAAGATTGTTTTTTCATTAAAGTTTAGCAATTCTTCTGTAGATACGCCTAGTTGTTCTGCAATATTATTAAGCTGAGATACAGTTATGTCGTAATCATTTTTCTCAAATCTAGAATAAGTAGATTGGCTAATGTTTAGTTTTTCTGCCATGTATTCTTGTGTGAAATTTCTCAATTCCCTTATCTTTTTGATCTTGCCTCCTACTTTCATGAATAAATTATTCCAAATATACTTAATATATGCAAAATGTGAATAATGAATTATATTATCAAGAATTATTTTTGTGTACTGTTTTAAATCTGATTTTATCCACATTATAGAGGACTGTGAAGATAATTTTTGAGAATAAGATGGCATTGGATTTATTGTTTTAACTTAAAAGATTTGTAAAATGAAAAAAACTTTAGTTTTTATTTTTTCTATTCTGGGGAGTTCGATTAGTGCACAGTTTTCTACTACTTCTCCAATAAATGGTAATTATTATACCACTTCTACTGCTAAGTTGGGTATAGGTACTGGAGTAGCACCCACCACAACATCTGCAACAGTAGAAATATCTGGCGATACAAAATTATTAAATGGAAATCTAGTCTTGACAGATAGATATAAAAAAATCTATTTTGGAAATACTACTGAGACAGCTGGGGGAGGAAATGGTTTCATTACTGGCGATGATCTACAATACTTAAAATTGTTCTTGTATCACCCAAGTTTTGTTAGGTTGTCAAATAATTTGCCAGGCACAAATATAGATAAGGGTTTAGTAGTAAGGAATAATAGAGTGGGCGTAAATGTGATAGATCCTACCGATGCATTACATGTAAACGTGTTAGGGTCTACCGCTAGATTTGATGTGTCAAACGAAGGTCTGGGTTCTACTGATTGGCCTCATAAAATATATTTAGGATTTAATAATAAATTAGGTATTACATTTATTCCTAATAAAGCTAATAATGCTTGGTTTCATATTCATCAAACACTTCAAAATTCGCTACAAATATCTACGGGTACTACAGCAGGCGGAGACCCATTAATAACCTTTAAAGGAGATGGGAAAGTAGTGATAGGGAAAAATGTACCTAATTCTACTTTAGATGCCGACTATAAATTGGCAGTTAATGGTAAAATAGTAGCTAAAGAAATAGTGGCTATTACAGATGCAAGCAATTGGGCAGTGTTTCCTGATTATGTATTCGACAAGGATTATAAACTTCGTTCTTTAGATAGCCTTAGTAAGTTTATTGCCACCAATAAACATCTACCTGAAATTCCCTCTGCCGAAGATGTGAGAAAAGAAGGGCTAAATATGACCCAATTACAGATTTTGCAAATGAAAAAAATTGAAGAGCTTACCTTATATATATTGGCTCAACAGAAAGAATTAGATCTGCTCAAAAAAGAAATAGCATTATTGAAAAAATAACAACTGTTTTTAACAAGTACTCATTTAGTCATTATAGTTTATGTATAAATTTATTTTAGGTATTATAGTTTTAGCATTATGTAAGAGCCAAGCTCAACAGTATATTTCTTTTACTTACGATGCAGCAGGTAATCGGATAAAAAGAGAACTTGTATTGGGTACTTTTAGAAAATCACAAACAGACTCTTTGGCAGTAGCCGATGAACTAGGGAAAAGCAAGTTTCAGGTTTTTCCTAATCCTACCCAGTCTGTGATAAACATAGTGATGAATGATAAAGAAAACATTGAAGAGAAAGATTATGCTTTAATATCTATTTCTGGTAATGTCATAAACAAATTTTCTAGTAAAGATAATCGTATACAGTTTGATTTAAGTACTCAGCCAGCAGGTGTTTATCTCTTAAAAATTTCTAACAGTACCGAAAATGTGGTGTGGAGAGTAGTAAAAGAATAAGGAACAACTAAAAGAGAGATATTTAATAACTATACAATTAAACTTATAATTTTTTAACAATGAAAAAATATATTCTATTTTTTACGTATATACTATTCATTTGCCAAGCTCAAATGAATGTTAAAACCCAAACATTATCTACAAGTATCACTTTGCCTAGTGAAAATAATATAGCAAGAGATAGAGTAAATTTGAATGGTAATTTCAGAACTACTGGAAGTGGTAGGTTTTATGCTGGGACGAATGAATTACTTTCGATATATTATGACTACAAAACATCAAATCTTACTGATGAAGATTATAAAACTACACAATATCCTCAAATTGTAGGTAGTAGTGATTCTAAGTTTCAAGTAGAAAAAGGAGTACCTAAATATAGTTTGAATATTGCAGTTTCGCCTGGCATAAACGATATTAGTCCTAATTTAGCAATATCATACAAAGGTACTGTTGTTAATGATATATTGGGGTTAGGTTTTGGTTTGGATGGATTGTCTCAAATTAATCTTGTTAATATTAGTAATACAATGTTTTCGTTTCCTCAGACATATGATAAATCTAGTTTAGGTTTTGTTATGGATGGAAAACCTATATATCTGACCACATCTACTAGTGAATTTGGTAATACGGATGGTATTTATAAAACTGCAAATGAAAACAACTTTTATTTAAAATTGTATGGCGGTACGAGTACAAGTTTGCCTTCTTATTTTAAATTGTTTAGAAGCGATGGTGCTGTTATAGAATATGGTAATTCATTAGATTCTAAAGATTTTAGTAGAACATACTCTGGAACAAACAATCAATTAGTAAATTCTTGGAAAATAAATAAGATAACGGATAAAGATGGCAATTTTATGACTTTTAAGTATGATCATGGTAGTAGTACTGGATTAGCTTTAATCTCCGAAATAAAATATACTGGTAATGAAAATTCTTCAACAATACCTAAAACAAAAATTAGTTTTGTATATTCTAGTAAACAAGATTTTTCAAGTTATTTTTTTAAAACTGAATTCAGTAACAATGAGTCTTTTTTTGTAAAGGATAGGTTACTATCTAAGATAATTCTTTCAAATAATGAAGAGTTTGTTCGGGCCTATGACTTTTATTATACTTTCGATAACCTTAATAAATGCTCTAAACTTTATAAAATTGAAGAACGTGGAGAAGGTATGTCTTTTAAACCAACTACTTTTAAATGGGGTAATCCACCTACTAGTTATTTAAATACAGAGAAAATATCAATGTTAAATGCTAATTATGGATTTAATTGTGCCAAAGGTTGGAGAACTGGATTTCAAAAAACTCAAATTGTAGCAGGTGATTTTGATGGTAATGGATACACAGATTTTGTACAAGGAGAGGGCAATGTATTGAAAATTTATTTGGACGGTAATATTGATGAAGTTTCTTCAACTGTGATTACTACGAATGTATATGACCCAAACACTGATATTACTTCAGATAATTTTATGCTTTTTAATCATATTTCCGCAATAGATATTGATGCGGATGGTACTGAGGAGTTATGTTTGAAGTCGAATAATTTAAATAAAGTTTTATATCAATTTTACAAAATAACAAAATTAAATAATGTAATATCATTAGAAAAAAAGACAGAAGTTATTTCATCTGATTATGTTTTTTTTCACAGAAATAAGGATAATTCGTTTGAAACAATAAAATTTGATATCAACGGTAAAATTCTGTCACCTCAAAAATATATAAACAAGCTCAATTTTAATTGGTCAAGTAGCAAAATATTCAAAACAGATATTAACGGAAATGGTCTTTTGGAGTTTACAAGTATTAAAGGAACTAAAACAATTACTTATGAATGGGACATTAAATCGAGTACTTTTATTAAAATATATGACAGTGACGTAAGTAAAATTTACTTTAGCTCATCAGACAATATATTATGTACTGACATAAATAATGATGGAAACACTGATTTTATTACAATAAATAGTTTATCTAAAGATGTACTATATTATTTATCTACTGGTAGTTCCTTTTTAACTGCTCGAAATATAGGGAAAACGAGTATGGTAGGAATAAACGACAATAGGTTAATAGTATGTGATTTGAATAGTGATGGAAAAAATGAAATGATATACCCAGTCACTGATAATACGTTATCTAGTGATCAAATTAAATGGGTAATTAAAACCTATAGTAGTGATAGTTTTATTGAAGTGTCATCATTTATTACTGCAAAATGGCATGATATTTCTGTTTTAGATTATAATTTTGATGGATATTTAGATATAGTTTATAAACCAGGTTTAGATGTTGAAGTATTTCATGAAAATTTAGATATAGTTGATAAAAATAATCAAGCAATTCCAGTATATTATGTAAAAGCATCAACACCCAACCTAACTGAATTGCCAAGTTTCTACGAAATAAGTATATTATTAGTAAATGGAACTGAATTTCAAAACTCATTACATATTAATGAAATTTCAAATGGATTTGAAACACAAAAAATTACTTATTCTTCTTTATCAAATAAAATTACACCAATTTATACAAAGAAATTACCATCAAATAGTAAAATACATATTTTGGGATTACCAACAAATCAAGTTGTTAGTAAAGTAGAAACAGTATATCCTCATAAAATAGTAACAACAAATTATTTTTATACTGATTTGATGTATGAAAAAAATCTCAAGACTATTTTGGGCTATGGTTCAGAAGAAACATCAAATGAATTGCAAAATTTATGTAAAAAAACAAATTTTACGTATTTCGATGGAGCTATGCTTTTGCCTACAGAAATTATTAAGTCAGATTATTTAAAAACATTCACTCAAGAGCATACTCAAATTAATTATGTTATAGACGCAAAGAGTATGCCTACTACTGGTAATTTTACTAATCAGCCTTATACTAGATCTTGGATTATTGAGGAAAACTTTACAAAATCTAATTTTGTAAATAATACAAGATCTGTAGAGAATAAAACATTTGATTCGTTCGGAAATTGCCTAACAAACGAAATCAAGTCTTTTAATGGTACATTATTGGATTATTACCAAAAGACTGAAAATACCTACATTTCAAAGTACTTAAATATGAATTTGTATTTATCTCAGAGTGAGTCTAAATTTCAGTATAAACAACAACCTATTATAACAAAACTACGCACTTGGGAGTACGATAATGTTGGTCACCTAGTTAAAGAAGTTAAAGATAAAGGGAGTAGTAATGAATTATATTTAGAGTATAATGATTATAATTTAAATGGAAATTTTACTAAAATAAAAATATATGATCAAAAAAATACAGTTTCTTTGAAGCAATATGTTTATGAATATGACGAATCTAAGAGATATATTACAAAAGTCACGAATCCTATCGAACAAAGTGAAACATATGAATATGACAAAAGTGGTAACATAGTAAAATTTAAAGATGTTGATGATTTGACTATAAATTTTGTGTATGATGGTCTTGGAAATATCTCTTCTTTGATAGACAAGAGAGGACTAGTTTATTATTATTCTAAGTCTTTATGTACAAATGGAGAAACTGGATATTATAAAAACACCATTACTTCTACTAATAAACCAATACAAACTATTTATTTTAATGCAGACGGAAGCATAGCTACGCAGTCAGTTCAAAGTTTAAATGGAATAGTGTATTCTGATTTCATTTATGACTCCAAAGGTTTTTTGATTAAAAAATCAAAACCATATCTGGAAGGTACCACTCTTAATTCAAATTATTTTACAGAGTTTGTTTATGATCAATATGGTAGAATAGTTTCAACAAAACAGGGACTTAAAAATACTTATTATTCTTATAATAATTTAAGTACTAAAATTCAGTATCCTGATGGATCTACAAAAGAGGTTTCATTGAATACTTTGGGGAATTATGAAAATGTAAAAGACAAATTAGGTGTACAACTAAATTACAATTACAATAGCTTAGGCCAGATTGTTGAAATATCAAAAGGAGGAACTTCTTTTTTGAAAATTGACTATGATGCAGAATTTCATACACCAAATAAATTTACTTCAATTAATTTTAAAAATCCAGAATATAAAACTTACGATAGATTTTTACGTTTAAAGTCGTATGTGTCGCCTAAAAATATCACTACAATTTATAGTTATGATAATACTGATAAGCTACTAAGTGAAACTACTAATGGAGTAATTAAAAACTATACTTATAATTCTAAAAATCAAATTACAGATATTGTTAAAAATTCAGAAAATGAACATTATGAATATAATGTTTATTCTGAATTAACCAAGTTGATTAAGACGACATCTGATGGAAATGTTTTTCAATACAACCTAGAGTATGATATGTATGGTAATCTAAGCAAATTAACATATCCCTCTTCCTTTACTACTAAATATGTTTACACCGATGATGGTATTTTGAAATCAATTCACAGAAACGATAACGATGAGTTAATTTGGAAAGTTGACCAATTAAATGCTATGGGTCAACCAACGAAATCTTTTTTTGGAAAAAATTTGATAGAAAGTATTCAAACCTTTGATCCAATTTATGATGTACTTCAAAATAAAAAAGTTAAAAAAAGTACAGGTGCTGTGATATCGGAACATGGATATGCTTTTAATATTTTTAACAATAATCTTGAACTTAAATCAGACCTTTTAAAGAATTTAACAGAAAGTTATACTTATGACCAAGGCGATCGTCTTACAAAAGTTAATACAAATGGAGTTAATACTTTAAACATAGATTATGATAATTCTACTGGGAATATAATTTCTAAGTCTGACGTAGGGACATATCAGTATGGTTCTCCTCAAATTTTCGCAACTTCTAAAGTGTCTAATAGTTCTGGGAAAATCCCTACTGTTACACAATTAGTAGATTATAATGATTTCAATAAAGTAAGTTCTATTGTTGAAGGTTCAAAAAGGTATCAGATATTTTACGGGATTGATGATGAACGAAGCAGAACTGAGTTGTTAGAAAGTGGTACTGTATTAAAAACTACATATTATGCAGGTCTTTATGAAAAAGAAGTAACCACTTCTGGTACTAAAGAAACTCATTATATACCTACAGGGGAGCAAAATGAAGCTATATATGTAAAAACAACTAATAGTTCAAAGTTGTATTTTGCAGTTAAAGATCATATTAATTCTAATATAGCATTGATAAATGAAGAAGGAACTATAGAAGAAGAATATAGTTACGATGCTTGGGGTAAACGCAGAAACCCTACAACTTGGACAAGTACAACTTTTACAGAACCATCCATACTAACAAGAGGATACACCGGACATGAACATATAAAAGAGTTTAATTTAATTAACATGAATGGTAGAATTTATGATCCAATAATGGCAAAATTCTTAAGTGTAGATCCCGTAATAAGCGATATTACTAATTCTCAGCGCTTTAATGCTTTTAGTTATGTATTGAACAATCCACTTAAATTTTATGACCCTACAGGTTTTGATGAGGTTGGTTCTAGGGGTGGTCAATCTGCTACACAGGTATATTCTGGTCTAAATAATAATAATCAATCAGGAAACGGTACTAGTGGTTCCTCTTCAGGAAATGGTTCGGCAGGTTCAGCTTCATCCAATCCAACATCGTCGTCTTCAGGTGGTACAGGTGGAAATAATAATAATGGGATAAACATGGGTGGTCCTACTCCTATTCAATATATATATGGTCCACAAGGAAGTAGTAGTAGTAGTAGTAGTAGTGAAAATAAAAGTATTCAAAATACGGGCTTTCAGGGTAGTAAGAATACTGTAAAAGGAGCATCTACGAGTACTAACGCCTATAAAGGACCACAAAATATGCCATATTATCCTACCAAAGGGAATAATGATAGTCCAAGGCAAAATTTTCCTAATAACAACCACAACTCTTCACATACAACCACAATGCCTACTAATGATAAGTCACTCACAAATGCAAATAGTAACCCCAAAAATGGTGTGGGGTACAATTTTGACAGGTTTATTGATGATGTGGAGTTGTCTTCTGATTTATTGGGACCAGTGGGTAAAGGCTCAGATAATATCTTGAAAAATAGAGGGGCATATATGCCCCGAGGTGAAATTTACAAAGTGAATAAAGCTATAATTGTTAAAACGCCATTATTTAATGTCAATACAACATCTAAAGTTTTAAATTTTGCACGAGTTGGGGGGAAGGTTTTGGGTGTTGCAAATTTCTTAGCTACTGGCTACGAGATTAGACAAGATTTGAAAGAAGGAAAATATAAAAGTGCTGGTGCAAGAACTTTTGTATATATTTTGGCGTCTGGTTCTACAGCTATTCCTGTAGTTGGTTGGGGTGTGTCTATGGGGATTGGGGTTTTAGAATATAAGTATGGAGATGACTTTTATGAATGGGTAGAGAAGTAATAACAAATTTTTTATGATTTACGATTATTTATTTTTTAAGAGCTATCAGCTCGGGCAACGCTCAAGAAATTTTGATGATATGCCTGTTTTAGCTGGAGTTATATGGGTAGGAACTTGCTTTATGTTCAACATTTTTACTATTGAATTTCTATTGGAAGCTTTAGGTTTCTCAGTGAGTTTTGTGTTAGATAGCATAAATAAGTTTGTTTTTTCACTTGGTTTGGTGCTACTTCTAATATTTTACTATACTTATAAAGGACGGTATAAAAGAATTATTGAACGATACGAAGAAAAAGAAAGGCAAGCACGTAGAGGATTACACCCTATCATTGTAATATTTTTTTATTTCGCTGTAAGCTTTTTGTTTGCAATGCTTGCAGCGATGTATAAGAATGGAGATGGTATTTTTAAATAACACATAAGCCCGATAAAATTGAGCTTTTATGTTACTCATAAATATCTTTTCTATGTCCAGCAGCGAGGATAAATATGGTAAGAGGTCATTAATATCGTAAACAACAATTGTAGACGGTTTTCAAAATGGTAATTATGGTAAATGTCGAGTCTATAAATTTTCCAATTATTTGTTTTAATAAATATTCATTTTTATAGTAGATAATATTGATAAATTGACAATAACAACTACAGCCGGGTTGAAGAATAAAGTGTATGAAGATTTATTAA
Source organism: Cytophagales bacterium (assembly GCA_046329305.1). GTDB lineage: Bacteria > Bacteroidota > Bacteroidia > Cytophagales > UBA9547 > CAMFLX01. The sequence continues at coordinate 1,222,487 of JAXLUW010000002.1, read as the reverse complement.
TAGTAGATTGTTCAGGGAACTGTTACAGAGTTAAAGATGCTGAGAAATTGTTTGGAATAGGATTTTTGTGTGGATATAACGTTTTTTTGAACCAAAAAATAAAAGTCAAATTAAACTTTTTAGAAGACGTTTCAAGTGTTTCTCTTCAATAATTAAAAAAAATATGGTGTTTGAAATTTTTCAAAAAATATAAATACTTTTGGGAAAGTGGAGGTAATTTAAAACAGGAACAAGAAATTGTACAGAAAGCAGAGTGAATTACATTCCTTATAAAAAGGCTTTGTGAAGCTATAAATTTAAATTATTCGTAATTACATTACAGAAAATTTATTTGATAAACCATAAATAAACAGTGTATAATTTTATTTTTAATTTTTTCTACAGATATTTTAAAAAAAGTGATAGTGCTTCGTATAGAACCTCAGCTGCTTTATCCGTAGGGACAACAATTTTCTTTCAGCTGTTTTTACTAGCTAATGTTTTTACCTTTTTTACAGGAATTAATTTGTCTCCAGGTTCTTTCAGTCAAGATTATATGACCAATAAACTTTGCTTAATGCCTATAGCTATGCTTTATTTATTAATATTTGAGTTATACTACAACCACAAGCGAGCTATGGTTATAGTTAATAAATACCCAAAAGATTATAAATTATTATCACTTAAAAATATTTTAGGTGTATTTTTTATTAAGCTTGCTCCGTTAATTGTTGGTTTAATATTTTTAGAATTTAGAGATTAACAGTAAAAAATTTCTTGTATCTATTTGTCTTTTTTAGTCCATTAATATTGATTAAAATCGGTTTTTTCAACTAAAGATATTCTTAAATAAAAACGTTCGTCAATAATTTAAGAAATTGGCGAACGTTTTGAGTGTCAATAAAACAGTATAATTTAATTACCATTCAAAATCAACGGAGTACCTTTCCCTCCATTTCCCATAATTATAAGTTTAGAGTTGGGTGAGTTGGCGAGTTCTTTTTGCATTTTGATAGATTCGTATTGCAGTTGCTTATCGGTAAGGCCCGAGCTAATGATCTGGTGGTAGTCTGCAATACCTTTGGCTTCTACACGTTTACGTTCGGCTTCTTGTTTTTCTTTTTGCAGTACAAATTCCATTTTTTGAGCATCTTGTTCCGCATTTATTTTAGATTCAATCGTGTTTTTTACAGAAGAAGGTAAGGTAATGTTTCTTACCAATAATTGTTCTAAAATTAAGCCACGGCTTTTAAAGTCAGCATCTATAGTTTTAAAAATTCTATTTTGAAACTCATCTCTTTTGGTTGAGTACAAAGAAACAGCATCGTAGTACACGGCATTGTCTCGCATTTTGGTTCTAGAGATAGGACGCACAATAACATCTTGATAGTTCTCGCCAATATTTTGTAAAATTTCAGGTGCTCTGTTAGGAATAATTTTATAAAGAACGGTTACGTCTATCACCACTTCAAGACCATCTGCCGTAAGTACTCTAATGGCGTCATCACCTTCATTTTGTCCTTCGTTATGCACCGCAGACATAGTGTAGTTTTGTGTACGAGAATCAAATTTTACAATATTCGCAAAAGGATTTATCAGGTGAACGCCACTTGGTAAAACTTCATTTTCTACTTTACCAAATAGTTTTTTTACACCTACTTCTCCCGCATCTATCATTACTATACAACTAGAAAAAACTCCCAGCCCTATTAGCCCTAAGCCTACATATTTTAACCAAGAGAAAGAAAATTTGCGATTAGGATTTTTAGAGAGAACAAATCCTACAAAAACGGCTATAAATCCTATAAAAATTAAAAACATATCAATAATTATTTTTTCAAATGCTGAGATTTATACGTGATTTTTAAAATTTTAGTTTAATTTTATGCGTTCAATTAACAATAATATTTATGATTAAAATCTTATATGTCTTTTTCGTTACTTTTATTACAACAAGTATATTAGCACAAAATGGCTCATGTTTGTTAGCTACAAGTTATGGCATAAAACCAGACGGCATCACCGACAATAGCGATAGTTTACAGGCACTTTTAAATAAGGCTAACCTCCAAGGAAACAGTATATGCTTGCCAGTGGGGGTGTATAAGTTTACCAAACCTCTGCTCATAAATGCGGGTGTTTCTATCATAGGGGCGGGTAGAGGAAGCAACGCTACAACTACTCCTTCTAATGGTACTATTTTGTGGTACACGGGAGATAGTGCCGCCCTAACTATCAAAGGTAGTAATGTGGTAGTGAGTAATCTTACGGTGTATAATTATGGAGCTATTGCCAAAAAAGGAATTAAAGTTTTGGCAGACAGTGCTTTGGTAGAAAGTGTGGTGTTAGATAAAATTCAATTTTATGGGTTTCTGTCTGGTACGGCATTGCAACTTTTTGCTCAAAATCATGGAGGAATAGCCTATACTAGTGTTTACGACCTTAGAGTGAGACATGCTAAAGTTGGTATTGAGATAAAAGAAGAAGATGATAATTCGTTCGTGAATTCAAATAGCTTCTATCATGGGGTAATATCTGGTGGAGGTTTTGATTATGCCGTACTTGTAAATGGGGGTAACAATAATGTGTTTCAAGGCACAGTTATAGAGCCTCCAACCTCTGTATATGGGCATATATTTGTAAATAAAGGACAAGTTACGGGCGCTCATATACGTGTAGAAGCATCTGCACAAGCGGCTAACAAACCTGTATTTTATTTTGCTTCAGGAACTTCGCAGTCAAACTTGAATGGAATTTTTGGAGGTGGACTGGTTGTGAACAAAGGAAACAATGAAATAAATATGTCGAGTTCCAAGTCTATGGGTGAGATGTATAGTGCAAATAATTTATTGTTAAATTCATCTTTTAATAACTATTCAGCTACCTATTTGCCCGAATTTTGGAATTTGAGCAATACAAACGTGCGATTATATATTTCCAGTACAGAATATATTTCTGGAGATAAAGTTTTGGGTTTGAAAGTACCAGCAGGCCAATCAGTGGAGTTTGCAACAAAATCTGATTTTTTGCCAAAAGTCGCTGAAAATCCACAGTATTTATATGCTAATTATAATGTTTTTGTTAAAACTTATAGTTCAGATAAAGTAAAAGTAACTTCTAATTCTGCCTATGGAGTAATTACTTCTGTGCCACATTCTGGTAGTAACACTTGGGAAACCTTGGGTTTGCAAGCTATACTTTCTAGCGGAACAGTTCCGCAGCCCAAAGTATATATAGACAATACAAGTGGTACAGATACATTAACAGTGGAGCTGTCGAGTCCTTCATTCAACTTTGGTCAGTCCGTTCCCAAACATATTCCAGCAGCCATAAGCACGCAAGGAGGGGTTGTGAGTGGTGTATTTACTCAAAGTATCTGTAGTACTTATTCGTTTATTTCAGGAACAAATTATCTGGTATTGCCTAAGCAAGGTAATTATTTTAGTATTTCAGGTGCGGGAGTATCTATTTCAAGAATCAATCACAATTTGGCAGACGGGTTTCTGAAAGGAACTGTTCTTACTTTATTATTTGCCAATAGTGGAATTTCGGTGAGTTCGTCAGCATATATTTCATTAAAATCTAGTTTTACAAGTACAAGTGCTCATACTTCACTTACACTTATTTCTAATGGCGACGGAACCTGGAGAGAAGTTAATAGGAATAATTAAGGGTTTAATGTAATAATTTTACATTTTCGTTTAATTTGTGTAATTTTATATAGAATTCAAGATGTTAGACAAGCGATTCAAGACCTAAATTGTAGCAATAAAGGTGTTTGAAAATAATTTTGTCATATTTCTAATTCAGTTTCATAAAATTTAAATTTTTCTCAAAATGAAGACATGGAAGATTTTGTTAGTACACTTATTTATAAGTTTGCTGTGTACATTAAGTACATCAGCTCAGGATTATATAAAAATTACTAATGGTTTTTCAACGGTTCAAATCAAAGTAAACAGCAGTACAGAAGGAACATTGTATTATGTAATATATACTTCTGATTTGGCAACAATTCCATTGGCCTCAGATTTAAAGGCTTTAGCTCTCAATACCATCATTACCAATATTCAAAAAAAAGGAACTTTAAAAGTTTCAGCAGATTATGTTGGAGATACTTTAGTGCAGAGTATTGTAAATATGCCTTTAGTAACCAATAATACGCCCAAATTGTATTACATATACACAGTTTTTGAAAACAAAACTGGTGTTTTGGGTGTTGTTAAAAAGCAAACACTTACTTTTACTCGTAAACAGCCAGCATATACTTTTAAATCTACCACATTAAGTACCACCGAATTAACAACTGTAAATTACTTAGTTTACTTGCCAGAAAGTTATTACCACAACACCAACAAGAAATATCCTATGGTGGTGTTTTTTCATGGTGACGGGCAAAAAGGAGATAACATAGATCAAGTGCGAACAGATGCTTTGCCTAATTATATTGATGGAGGCATGAACTTTGATTTTATTGTGGTGTCTCCGCAACAAAATGGTTGGAAACAAACTTGGGACAAGCCATCGTTTGTGCAAGAACTTATAGATTTGTCTAAACTAACTTACAGAGTAGATTCACTGAAAATTTACGGTATCGGATGTAGCGGCGGTGGCGGTGGTATGTATAGATATGCACTGCAATACCCAAATACTTTTGCTGCCATGAGTGCAATTTCGGGTACAAATATTTTTAATAATAACATTTGTATAATCAAAAACATACCTTTTTGGGGTTTTCATAGTTTAAATGACGGTACAGTGGTGTACAATGGGTTCAAAAACATTGTAAACGACCTCACCGCTTGTGGCCCTATAACTCCTGTGAAAAAAACTGTTTACAACAGCACTGCACATGACTGCTGGAAATGGGCACTCAAACAAGACTCTGTTTATAAATTTTTACTTGCAAAAAATAAAAGTTTTAAAACAAATGAGGTAATACATATGGATATTGACACCAATATTACTGTGTTTCCAAATTCACAAGGTATTGCAGAAGTTGACATCAACACTGTACCCTTTAACGGTGCATTTGAATATTATTGGATACAAACTGGAGGCCCTGATGCTACTTTGATTAATACCTCACAAAAAGTTTTTTCAATTTTGAATCCCATCGAAAATCAGACCTATAAATTTAGGTTAGTGCTCAAAAGAACTAATGAAAATCAATATTTTAAAAATTTTAATATCAAAATAGGAGCTGTAGTTACTGAAAGTAACGATAACGTAGTTTCTGGAACTTTTGGTAATTGGAAAATTTTAAAAATGAATGGAGAACTTGTAAAAGAGGGATTCAATAGCTCAGTTAATACCAAAGATTTGTTGGCAGGATTCTACATACTACAAACTGAGCAAAAAGCCTATAAATTTGTAGTTACACACTAAAACTTCCATTATGAAATCAGTAAAAGCTACAAATTTGAAAGAATTGTAGCTTTTTTTAATTTATTTTTAATATTAAACTTTAAAATTAATTATTAAACATAGAGAGTAGTAAATAATTAATTAATTTTGAAACCATTTTTAAATAAGATAAAATTACAATGCTTAGAACACATACTTGCGGCGAGTTAAGAATTAGTCATAAAGATGCTGAAGTTACCCTTTGCGGATGGGTGCAAAGAGTAAGAGATAAAGGTGCAATGATCTGGATAGATTTACGTGATCGTTATGGAATTACTCAGCTGATGATTGAAGAAAAAAACGTGAGCAAGGAAGTACTAGACGTAGCTAAAAGCTTAAACAGAGAATTTGTGTTGAAAGCCGTAGGGTCTGTAATAGAAAGAGTATCTAAAAATGATAAAATTTCTACAGGTGATATAGAAATTAAAGTTAGTGCATTGGAGATATTGAATCCAGCAAAACTGCCTCCATTTTTGATAGAAGACGAAACCGATGGCGGTGATGAACTAAGAATGAAATATAGATACTTGGATTTGAGACGTAATCCGGTAAGAGCCAACTTAGAACTTAGACACCGAGTAGCGAGAGAAACGAGAAATTTCTTAGATTCTCAAAACTTTATAGAAGTAGAAACTCCCGTACTTATAAAATCTACTCCAGAAGGAGCGAGAGATTTTGTGGTACCAAGTAGAATGAACCCAGGAGAGTTTTATGCTTTACCACAATCTCCACAAACATTTAAACAGTTGTTAATGGTTTCTGGATTTGACAGATACTATCAAATTGTAAAATGTTTCCGTGACGAAGATTTGAGAGCGGATCGTCAGCCAGAGTTTACACAAATAGACTGTGAAATGTCATTTGTTACTCAAGAAGATGTGTTGAATACTTTTGAAGGATTAGCTCGCCATTTATTTAAAACAGTAAAAGGGATAGATTTGCCGGAATTGAGTAGAATGACGTATGACCATGCTATGAAATATTACGGTAGCGACAAACCAGATATTCGTTTTGAAATGAAGTTTGTAGAGCTCAATCATTTAACTCAAAACAAAGGTTTTTCGGTTTTTGATGCAGCAGAGTTAGTGGTTGGTATCTGTGCAGAAGGAGCCGCAAGCTATACACGTAAGCAAATAGATGAACTTACAGAATGGGTGAAGCGTCCGCAGATAGGTGCTAAAGGGCTGGTATATGTACGTGTAGAAGCTGATGGTAGCTATAAATCGTCTGTAGATAAATTCTATACCCAAGATGATCTAAAAGCCATAGCTACTGAGTTTGGGGCAAAAGCGGGCGATTTAATGCTGATTCTATGTGGCGATACAGACAAAGTGCGTAAACAATTAAATGAACTTAGACTAGAAATGGGAACCAGACTAGGTCTAAGAAATAAAGATACATATTCGGCACATTGGGTAATAGATTTCCCTATGCTGGAGTGGAACGAAGATGAAAATAGATGGTTTGCTATGCACCATCCGTTTACTTCTCCTAAGCCAGAAGATTTGAAGTACGTAGAAACAGGTGAGTTTGGTAAAATACGTGCCAATGCTTACGACATGGTCATCAATGGCGTAGAAGTAGGAGGAGGGTCTATCAGAATCCACGATAAAAATCTACAAGCTAAAATATTTGAATTGTTAGGATTTACAGACGAAGAAGCACGTCGTCAGTTTGGTTTCTTAATGGAAGCTTTTGAATACGGAGCACCTCCACACGGTGGTTTGGCTTTTGGGTTCGACAGATTGTGTTCTTTATTTGGCGGAGCAGATTCTATCAGAGATTTTATAGCATTCCCTAAAAATAATTCGGGTAGAGATGTGATGATTGACGCACCAAGCGAAATTGACAGCAAACAGAAAAAAGAATTGAATATAGCAACTACCGTATAGTATTAGCTATGTACAAGCAACAAAAAGGGTTTTACGAAAAGTGAAACCCTTTTTTGTTGCTAATTTTTTAAGAAAAATTCATTCAACCTAAATTAAGGAATTGCAAAAATCTTTGATTTTTCTCTTATTAAGCCCCCTCTTCTTTTGTAGATGGGTATAAAATAAAGCCATTGTTTCTTTTTGACTAAAAGCTTGATGGTGAGAAAACTATGGTAGTAATATTTTTTAAAAAATGAAATATTGATTTTGAAAACAAGTTAGCCATATTATATTTGGTATATTTTTTATTTTATGGCAGTTGTTTCTTTTATTGGAGATATAGACGCCATAATTTGTTTAATCTATAAAATATTATTCTAAGATTCATATATTAATGCGAATAATATTTTGTCTTATTTAAGGATAATAAAACCTTAACTGCCTAAATTAGAAGCATTGCTTCTTAGACCACAGTAGTAGTAAAACAACGGAAATATATACACACATGACCAGCAAGGCTATGAGCGGCATAAAAAGCCCACTCGATCTTTTGGATTTTTAAGGAATAAAACTTAGAATTGTGGTATCATGAAAGGACTTAACAAAGTAACACTTATAGGCAACTTGGGCAAAGATCCCGAAATTAGTACATTGGAGGGAGATATAACTCTAGCTAAGTTTACACTAGCCACCAACGAAAGCTACAAAGACCAAAACGGAAACACGCAAACGATAACCGATTGGCACAATATAGTGGCATGGAGGAATATGGCAGAGAAAGTGGGTAAATATTTACACAAAGGAAGCCATATATATATGGAAGGTAAAATAAAAACACGCAGCTACGAAGATAAAGATGGAACAAAAAGGTACGTAACGGAGATAATTGCGGACAGTTTCATAATGTTAGACAAGTCTACAAGCTCAGCTAATGCAGAAATAGACGCCATAAAAACAGAATGAGTGGCGTAATTGAACATGTTGTATGCCATTTTAGGACGACAGCAAACCGACAACTGAAAGACAAAAATACTAACTTAAATTTTGTAATTTTGCAAAAATATTAATTTGGATGGCAAACGAGAGAAAAACTGAAAATATCGTAAGAAAATATCTAACTAAATGTGGGTATTTTGACGATATGTCTATTATTGTAGAGGAGCAAAAAAGCGACTTTACTCTGATAGACAAACTATTGAGTAACGCTTCTAAAAAGGGGACAGGGAAAGGTTATCCTGAATTTATAATACGCTCAAAAAACTATTCAGACTTTGTAATTATTGTCGAATGTAAAGCTGACACCAAAAAACACGAAAGCATAAATTTAGATAAATATAGTGAGTTTGCAGTTGATGGTGTTCTACTATATGCTTCTTTTCTATCAAAAGAGTTTGATGTTTTAGCGATTGCTGTAAGTGGAGAAAATGAAACAGAATTAAGAATTTCTCAATACTTACACTTAAAAAATACACATAAATCTCACAAGTTTTTAGGTAACGAAATTTTATCATTAAACAATTATTATGATGCTTTCTTGCAAAGTGATATGAAGTTTAACCAGGATTATCTAAAACTTTTAGAATACACCAAAGAATTAAACGACTTATTACATACAAAAAAAATAAAAGAAGCCCAAAGAAGCCTTTTAATTAGTGGAATTTTGATAGCACTTCAAAATGCAGCTTTTAAAAATAGTTTTTCAGCACATAAGAAGCCTGAACAATTGGCAAAAAATTTACTCTCAACAATTGTAGATGAATTTACTAATGCAAACTTACCAACTGATAAAGTAAATAATTTAAAACAAGCCTATTCTTTTATTCTTACAAATACAACCATTACAACCGACAAAGACTTTTTTATTGAGTTAATAAAAAGTATTGAAACCAATGTAAACAACTTTATGAAAACTCATAAATATTTTGACACATTGGGCCAGTTTTATATTGAGTTTTTGCGTTATGCAAACAGCGATAAAGGTTTGGGTATTGTTTTGACACCACCACATATAACAGACCTTTTTTCTGAATTAGCAGGAGTAAATCAAGACTCTATAATACTTGATAATTGTATGGGGACAGGCGGTTTTTTAATTAGTGCAATGAAAACTATGATAAAACAAGCCAAAGGAAACCAAACGAAAATTGATAGTATAAAGAAATCTCAATTAATAGGCATTGAGTATCAAGACGATATTTATGCGTTGGGGATTTCTAATATGATAATTCACGGAGATGGCAAAACCAATGTGTATTTAGGGGATTGTTTTGAAGAAATTTTAAAAGTCAAAGACACTTTTAAACCTAATGTTGGATTTCTAAACCCACCATACAAGAGTAAAAAATCTGATATTGAAGAATTAGATTTTGTACTAAATAATCTCAACGCATTAGAAAAAGGAGGTAAATGTGTAGCAATTATTCCATTAAGTTGTGCCATTGCGACAAAAGGAGATGTTTTTGTTAGAAAACAACAAATTTTAGAAAATCACACATTGGAGGCTGTAATGTCTATGCCCGAAGATATTTTTCATAATTCCAAAGTTGGTGTAACTACTTGTATTATGGTTATTTCGGCTCATATTCCACACCCAAAAGGTAAAAAAACTTGGTTAGGCTATTGGCGTGAAGATGGTTTTGTTAAAACAAAAGGTAAAGGTAGAATTGACTTAAACGATACTTGGTCTTCAATAAAAGAGAATTGGTTAAATACTTACATAAACAGAGAAAGTTCTGAAAAATTAAGTGTTACAAAGGAATTAAAAGCAAATGATGAATGGTGTGCAGAAAACTACTTGAATGCTCAATATGAAAGCATAGATTATGAAGTTTTTAAGAAAAACACACAAAAATATTTAGCATATCGTTTGTTAAACGACCTTTTAGATATAAAATTTGAAAGCAAACAAAAGACGGAAACCAATAACAAATTAGTAAAGTTAGACACTATTTTTGATGTCCATAACGGTTTAGCTTCTTCACAAGTTGAGGTAAAAGACGAACCCGAAACGGACACAGATGTAAGATACATAAGACCTTCTCAAAGTTATTCAGGAAGTATTGCAGGATATGTTGATACGATGCAAATTGACGATAAATATATTTATCCAGACAATACAATTTATGTTTCAACAGACGGACAAGGTAGCCATTCCTATTCCTATGTATCTTCTTTTGAATTTGTGCCAAATAGTAATGTTTCAGTTTTAATCCCTAAAAGTGAAATGACATTACAGGAAAAACTTTTTTACTCAATTTGTATAACAGCGAATAGGTTCAAGTTTTCGTATGGTAGAAAACCCAAAGGAGATAGATTAAAAGACATTTTAATACCAGCTTCACCACCTGAATTTGTTTATAAAGAAATATTTGACGAGATTTTTGACAATTGGAAAAAAGTAGTAAAATAAGAAAAAAACGGCATACAACAAGGTATTGCCAAAAGCGGGGCTGAAAGGCTTCGATTGAGCATTTGTGCAAGGTTCAACATTTGTTCTTCGATTGAACTTTTGTGCTAATAATCCCCGCCTTCGGCAATACCCAAAACGTTACCGCCAATACTATAAAGCCTACCGAAACATGAGTGTAGCTTGAAAATTTGAAATAGAATTCTATGAACCAATTACAATTTGATGAATTTTTAAGGTCTGTTGCGATAAGCAAAAATGACACTTATGCACTTTTACTAGGAGCAGGTAGTTCTATTAGTTCTGGTATTCCTTCAGCAAATGATTGCATTTGGGATTGGAAAGGTGCAATCTATAAGAGTAACAATTCTTCAACTACTGATTGGATTGATAATTTTAGGAATCCTAAAGTTCAAAAAACGATTCAATCTTGGCTTGATAATCAAGGTAGTTACGTTGAATTCGGGTGTAAAGAAGAATATTCATTTTATGCAAAAAAGTGTTTCCCAATAGAGAAAAATCGGAGTCAGTACTTTCAAAAAATATGCTCAAATGTAAAACCAGCAATAGGATACAGAACAATACCATTATTGGTTAAACAAGGATTGCTTGATACTGTATGGACGACAAATCTTGATGATTTGGTAGTGAATTCATGTGTATTAGGTGGTGTTCAAGGAATTGAAATTTCATTAGATACAGTAGGGAGAATTAATCAAAGAACTCAAAATAGAATTGAATTACCAATCATTAAGCTTCATGGGGATTTTAAATACGGTGATTTAAAAAATACAGATGAAGAGTTGCGAGAGCAAGACGAGACATTTAGAAAAAAACTTATTGAATATTTAGGAGATAAACATCTAATCGTACTTGGATATAGTGGTCGTGATGCATCACTAATGGATGCTTTAAAAGAAGCTTATTCGAAAACTGGAGGTGGAATGTTATTTTGGTGTGGCTACCATAACAATAATAGTCTAGAGGTAGCTGAACTTATCCAACATGCTAACAAGAATAATAGACAGGCTTTTTATGTACCGACAGATGGCTTTGATACTACTATGCTTAAAATTACAAAATTAGTAATCGAAGGAAATAGTAAATTAAAACAAGAATTAGCCTCTATTCAGCAATTGAGCATTAACAACAATACATTTGTTCCTTTTGATTTAAAACTAGAGCGAACGAATAAAGTTTTAAAAAGCAACTGTTTCCCTTTAAAATTCCCAGAGGAGGTATTTGTATTTGATGCTGTCTTAAATGAGAAACCTTGGGACATTGTGAATAGGATTGTTTCAAATAGAAATGATATTGCAGCAATCCCATATGAAAAACAAATTTGGGCATTTGGTACTTTAGAGACAATTAAAGAGGCCTTTAAAACTCATATTTCTGGAGCCATCGTTAGAAAACCATTGACTGATACTAGAATTTATCACTCAGGTATAAATTCACTTATGTTGTCAGCAATATGTAAGATTTTTGCAGCGTCAAAAAACATAATGACTGATTGTAAAAATAAGTTGTGGTCTGACGAATTCCAAAGCATAGCTAACCAGAAAGTATTTAATGCAATAAAACTGTCTTTAGAGAAGATAGATTGTGAATTTTATCTAACCCTTAATCCAAGCTTTGTATTGGACAAAGATGATGTCACAAAAGATATTGTTCAGCAGGTTGGTATAACCTTTTATCATAAAATATGGAATGACAAATATAACGATTATGTTGATGCATGGCGTAGAAGATTGTTTACTGAGGATAAATATGAGTTTCCAATAAATTCAGCAAGTGGATTTAGTTTTACTATTGGAAAGGCTCCAATATTTACCAATATTTGTGACTTAAATAACAAATATTCAAAAATTCATAATGTGCCACCAAAGCTGATTAAACTTAGGGGCGTTCAGTTCAAAGAGGCGGCTTTATCATTTTCAACAAAACATGGTAATAACCACATCTCTGAGACTCATCCGATGAGAGGTTTGATTAATAATAAACCTTTTGAAACAAGTTTAAATACTTTCCTTGATTCTACCATTAAATTAGGAGTAATATCTCCACAGCAAGATTCAAAAGCATTATTTGAGTTTCTTTCTAAGCAGAATCAAGAAATTCCAAAGTATAGTGAAAGGGAAGATTATATTATTGATTTTAAAGGTTTCTACAATACCTATGGCTTAAGCCTAAATATTCCAGAACCGACTTCTTCTGATTGGGAGTTTATCTCTGAACCGATAAGCAAAGATTTCAAAGAAAATATTAATGAAATCAAAAGAAATATTTGTGATAAAATATCGAAACAATGTACAAGTGGCAATCAAAAGGTTATAATTGTCTATATTCCGCAGAGATGGGAAAATTTTACAAGCTACCATGAAAATGGAGAATCATACGATTTGCATGATTATATAAAAGCATTTTGTGTAGAAAAAAGGGTTACTTCTCAATTTATTAGAGAAAAGACAATTAATGATGTTAAACAAAGCTGTCAGATAAACTGGTGGCTTTCATTGTCATATTTTGTAAAATCACTAAGAACGCCATGGATATTAAGTAATACTGATAAAACAACGGCTTTTGCTGGTATTGGATATAGTATTGATTCAAAAGATGAGAACAAAGGTCATATAATTTTAGGTTGTAGCCACATTTATAGTTCCTCAGGGGAAGGATTAAAGTATAAATTATCCAAAATAAGTAATGATAAAATACAATGGAGACATAAGAAGCCTCACTTGAGTTATGATGATGCATATGAATTTGGGAAAAGTGTAATAAACCTTTTTTATGAATCAATGAATGAAATTCCTAAGAGAGTGGTTATCCATAAACGAACCTTTTTCACAGATGATGAAAAAAAAGGGATTCTTGATAGTTTATATGATAATACTAATATTGAATCGGTAGATTTAGTTGAAATAAACTTTGAAGATGATATAAAATATGTTTCTAGTAAGATTAAAGATGGAGAAGCTAAAATTGATGGTTTTTCAGTATCTCGTGGGTCTTGCATTCAATTGAATGCAAGTGAAGCGTTATTGTGGGCTCATGGAGTTATTCCATCGGTTAATAATCAAAATTTTAATTTTTATCCTGGAGGGAGATATATCCCTAAACCTCTAAAAATAATTAAACATCATGGTTCAGGTAGTTTGGAGCAGATAGCAAATGAAATTTTAGGTTTGACAAAAATGAATTGGAATTCATTAAATATGTATTCCCAATTACCTGCGACAATTTCATCATCAAATGATATTGCGCGGATTGGGAAACTTATTGATAGTAAAGAAAAGATAGAATATGACTATAGGTATTTCATATAACATTGAATATAAACAAAGCACTGGCGGTAACACAGGCTCATAAGCAATTGGGGTTTAAGTGGTTGGGCGTGCGTCGCTCTCGCTTGCAAGCTTTCTGCTCGGTTGATAAGGAAGCGTCCACGAAGTCCCCAAATGCTTATAGCCTCGTCCGTTAGATAACATTTTAAATAAATACGATATGAAGAGAATAATTTTACTATTAACATCTGGATTATTTGTGATAAATTCATTTGCACAACGAATAAGAACTATTGATACTGATTCTGTAACTTATTTTATTGATACTCAAACAAATCGTAGTAGTTGGGGTGGTGCGACATGGGATGGATTCAAGTATTTTGGCACAAATACAGGAGCTTATTCGGAGACTAATGGATATGAAAATACGAAAAAGATTGTTGCCGCACTAGGACAAGGAACATATGCCGCATATATGTGCGACACTTTAATTTTAAACAATAAGCAAGAATGGTATTTGCCTAGTAAGAATGAAAGCATAATGATTTACAATGCGTTTAATTCTCAAGGACTATTTGCGCAGGGTTGGTATTGGACTTCGACTGATTTTAATCGAAGTCCATATACCTCGACAGTTCCTTTTGATGGATCGGCTGGAAAAAAATGGTTTGGGGGAGGAGAAGGTAATATCTACGAATACTCATTCAAAACAGATGTGTATCCAAGCTTTTGCATTCTGAAAGAGAAAAAGGTCACAACCGGAATAAATGAAACTAAAGTAGTATATGAAGAAAATGAAAGCTATAAACTTTATGATTTGAATGGAAAAGAGACACCGATGCTTCCAAATACTATTTTAATCAAACATTATTCCAACGGACGGGTTGAGAAAGTAAAATACATTGATTAAAAAAACGTTATCTAACACCGTGTTCAATCATTTTCGGGCTTCGTGGTTTGGGGTGGGATGCTCCCCCTCGTCCCTTCCTTGCGGTGGACAGGTTCGGCTTCGTCACTCCCGAAAAAGGCTTGAACACCGTGCCGTTTTAGCCAATGGTAGGACGACACAACCGTAACATAAAAACAGACAAGAAAATGAATAAAATGAAACAACTATTGACAATGGCGTTTTTAATGACGACCATTTTCGCATTCGGACAAACTAACACTTCAAAGACAGAAGAACAACCGTACATTGAAGTAACTGGGACAGCAGAAAAGGAAGTAACCCCTGACGAAATTTACATTGGAATTATTATTCGTGAAAAGTATGTAAACAAGGTTAAGGTGACAATTGAAGAACAAGAAGAAAAATTAAAGACCGCTATAAAATCACTTGGCATTGACTTGACAAACTTATATCTGTCCGACGCCAACGCAGATTATGTTAAAATTCGGTGGCAGAAAAAGGATGTATTGACCAAGAAGGACTACACATTAAAGGTTTCAACCGCTACGACAGTTGGACAAGTATTTCTTGAACTTGAAAAACTTGAAATCACAGACGCATTTATTTCAAGAGTTAACCATTCCAAAATGGACAGCCTGAGAAAAGAAATTAAAATCCTTGCAATTAAAGCAGCAAAGGACAAAGCTGACTATTTATTGACTGCAATAGGCGAGCAGACAGGAAAACCATTAATTGTAAAAGAGAATGAAATTTTACCAAATAGGACATTAGCGAACGTAAATGTTCGTGGCTCACGTTCAAGTGAGACAGAATATTACATTGACGGTGTAAAAGTGAAATCGGAAGACAACAACGAAATCCAATTTCAAAAAATTAAAATTCAGACAAGTATTTACGTTAAGTTTTCAATCAAATGATAACGGACGGAAATACGACCGAAGAAAGAACCACTAGCTATAACAGCATCTACCCAAAAGTGGCGGTTCAGTGGTTAAATCAAGCTTTGTACACCCACTGGTGCAAGCGTCTCGCTTGTACCATTCAACATGAAGCATCCGCTTCGTTTTTTTATAGGTTGGCGTAAGTAGGGGTAAAGCTAATTGGGTAAAACAGTAATAACAATGGGCATTTGACTTTATAGTTCAACTGTTAAGAGTCTTCACGTACGGGAGACTCCGAACTTGTAATTATATAGTCCCAAATCTTCGGGATCCGACCCGTATTTTATGCGATAGCTGTATTATTGCTTGTTAGCCAAATAAGCAATAAGTGCAAAAACACTAAAATAATTATATAAGAGTTGCGTAAATCGCTCCATATAGAGATATTTACGAAACTGATATAATGGATGTTTACGCAATTGCGTAGATACAGCTGTTGGATGCAATTCCCAAAAAATGAACAATCAATTAATCACATATAACAATAACAGAATTATACTCTCACATGAACGGAGAAATAAAGCGGTTATCGATATTTATCCTTCTCAGCACCTTTTAACCTTTATCAGAGAAGGTATATTAAAAGTAAAGCAAGGAAATGAGGTTCAGTGTTTCTCTAAAGGCGAATTTGTACTGCTAAAAAAAAATACACAAGCAACCATAACCAAAACTTGGTGCAGAGGTGGTATTAAATTTTCAAGTATTGTTTTTACCTTTCAAGAAGATTTAGTGGAAGAAGTTTTGGCTCAATTGAATATGCAATCGATAGTAAAAAATAAAAAGCCTTTTGAAAAAATTGTGGGTATTGTTTCTAATCCTGTTTTAGACCAATTTATTCAATCATTACAATTATTCTTTGACAAAGGAATAGAAATGGATAATCAGTTAGCAAAATTAAAAACTATAGAAGCCATAATTGGAATTGTACGAACCAATGAAGAATTGGTTTATCAATTACAAAATTTCTCCATAAAAAGTAAAGCCGATTTGCACCAATACATGAATTTTCATTACTTGGAAAACAAAAAGCTAGTTGACTTTGCCAAAGAGTCAGGTAGAAGCATTTCTGTTTTCAAAAAAGATTTTCAATCTATCTATGATACAACTCCTGCCAAATGGCTAAAAAACAAAAGATTAGATTATGCTTACAAATTGCTAACGACTACCAATAGAAAAGCTTCAGAAATTTATCTGGAATGTGGGTTTGAAGATTTAGCACATTTTAGTAAATCTTTTAAAAGCAAATTTCAAATAAACCCTTCTTTAATTAAAGCCACACAGACAATAAAATAAGTCTTTTTAAACAAACTCGAGCTTCTTCTCTATTGTAATTTTGTATCTTAATATAAACAATATAAGATATGAAAACAATATTGATAACAGGTGCAAATTCTGGCTTTGGTAAGATTTTAGTAGAACAATTATCTTCAAAAACGCAATACAATATTATTGCGACAATGCGAAATACTATTTCTTCTAATAGTGAGGCAAAAAAAGAATTAGAAAAACTTCCAAATGTAGAAGTTTTAGAATTGGATGTTACTTCAGAAAAAGAAGTTAATATAATAACACATCAAATTCTTAAAAAACACGAATCCATTGATATTCTTATTAATAATGCAGGAGTATTTGGTGGTGGATTATTAGAGGCTCACAGTATTGAGCAAATTCAAAAATTATTTGATGTAAATGTTTATGCTCCATTGCGATTGATGAAAGCCGTTTTGCCTTCAATGAGAAATCAACAGGATGGATTAATTATTAATATATCAAGCATGCTGGGGTTTTTCTCTATTCCACTAAACTCTGTTTATTGTGCTTCAAAATCTGCTTTGGAAGCATTAGTTACAGGCTCTTATAGTGAATTAATTCAAAAAGGAGTTGAAAATATTTTAGTTGAACCGGGTTCTTTTCCAACAGAACTATACCAAAAAGCAGGAATAAAAGCTGACTTAAAGGAGGTTACTGAATCTTATGACGGAATGGCTGAACAAATGACTGAATATGCAAATTCGGCTGTTTATAGTGCTCTTCAAAAGCATAATCCGAACCCAAATGATGTGGTTAAAAAAATTATCGCCCTTATTGAAATGGAAAAAGGAACTCGTCCTATGAGAAATCCTATTGACCAAATATCAGGAGAAATTTTTGCTCAAAAAGTAGCAGATGATATTTCGGCACTCGCTCAAATTCAAATGAAAGCTTACGGATTTTAAAAACTACATTATGATTAAATTATACGTTTTATACGCAGGAGATATTATCTGTAGAGATATTTCACAACTCAATGATGGGCATTCCGAAAAAGGAGAAATAGCATTGGCAAACCCTATTTTCTTAATTAAACACCCAAAAGGTTGGCTAATGTGGGATGCAGGTTTGTCAGATGATTTAGTGAACCAAAAAGAAGGAGTTGAAGCTTGGATATTTCATTTAAGTATGAAAAAAACGGTAATGGCTCAGTTTGAAGAAATTGGTATTCATCCAAGTGATGTTGATTATTTTACTTTTTCACATATTCATAATGACCATACTGGGAATGCTAATTATTTTAAATCGGCCAAATTGGTTATACAAGAAAAGGAATATGACATAGCTTTTAACCCTGACAAAAAACCATTCAATTATGATGATTATAAGGAGTTGAAAAAATCAGAAGTTATTAAACTTAATGGAGATTATGATTTGTTTGGAGATGGAACTGTCCAATTTATTTCTACTCCAGGGCATACTGCTGGACACCAATCTTTACTGGTGAAATTAGAACATACTGGTTCAATTATTATTTCTGGAGACATTGCTTATTATGAAGAAAACTATCAAAACAAGGGTATTCCTACTTTCAATACAAACAAAGAAGATAGTTTAACTTCTATCGAAAAAATAAAGCAATTGGTTAAAAATGAAAATGCTAAACTTTGGATTCAACATGATAAAGAGCATTTTGAAACGTTAAAACTTAGTCCCAAATTTTATCAATAACAGCATGGAAAAATTAATAATACTTGCAGTACTAAGTGTCTGTATTTTATTCTCATTTACTTAAAAAAAAAACAAAATGGAAGTTGAAAAAATTAAAAAAGCAATTACACAAAATTATATTTATGGTGCATTTAACGAAACTAACATTGAAGCATTCAAAACTATTTTCCACTCTGAATTTACAATCATAAATATTCAGGAAGATGGTTCGTTCTTCCAGTTTACAAGAGACATGTGGGAAGGCGTTTTACAAGAGAGAGTGGATAACAAAACGTTTGATTATTCTACTGTCGCTTTAACTCCTGAATACAAAAATGTATCTATTATTGAAAACAAAGCAAGTGTTACACTTGACTTACTACTTAATGATAAGGTTGTTTATACCGATTTTTTGTTGCTAACGAAAATCAACAATGAATGGAAAATAGTTTCCAAAATCTATCACGAACATTAAATTAAATTCAGTAGCTCTATTTGATTATGGAGCTACTTTTTTTCAGAATATGAAAGCAACATTTTATCTTGTTTTCTCCGCATTAATGTGGGGGCTAAATTTTCATCTATTAAAAATAATGCTTTCAAGTGTTCATTTTATTGAAGCTGGATTCTGGCGTTATTTTTTTTGTGTAATAGTATTGGGTATCTATACTAGAAAGTCCTTTCCAAAATGGAGTTTATTCAAAAAGCACATAACTGGAATTTTGATTGTTGGCATTTTAGGGTTGTTTTGTTTTAACATACTCTTGTTTTTGGGATTAATGTATACATCCTCAATAAATGCTTCATTAATTATTAGCCTTAACCCAATAGTCACATTATTATTGACTTCTTTATTTCTAAAATCAAGTATAAATTACAAACAACTTATCGGAGCATTTTTCGGAATTAACGGAGTAGTATATTTACTAAGTAAAGGGGATTTGTTAAACCTAAATCATTTAGTATTTTCAAAAGGAGATATAGTAATTCTATTAGCTATGTTCCTTTCCGCATTTTACCACATTTGGGTAAATAAATATGCGATAAATATCTCAAATCAACATTTTACATTTTTAACTAATTTGGTATGTTTAATCTTTTTTATCATCATTGTTCCTTTTTTCATTGAGCCACATTCTACCAGTTATGATTTTCAGTTTTGGATTATATCAATATCATTTGGCATTTTCGGCACAGCCTTGACTTACATTTTATGGAACAAAGGTCTTAGAATAATTGGAGCAAGCAGAGCAGGAATATTTATGAATATTGTTCCATTATCAACCGCAGTTATCGCAGTTCTACTAGGAAAAGAATTAGCTACCTATCACATTATTTCTGGAATATTAATATTTTCAGGATTGCTAATTTCTCAAATGAAAATAAGAAAAACTGCATCCTACAATGTATAAAAATAATAGCGGTTTTTACACCGTGGTCTGTGGCACACAGAACACCCTTTTTTTTGCCGTAACAGTTATTAGGATGTTTAACAAATAAGCTTTAAAATTGAGTACCAATTGCAGATATAGCGGATATTTACGCAATTGGTACTCAATTGTTGGTGGCAAGTGTACCGAACCAACGCTGACAACCAAACTGACAAAAAATGGACATAGACAAATCGAAAATTTTGGACAATATTTGCTACACCGAACTTGTTTATGGACGAATAAATAAAAAACTGAAAACAACGCTTTCAAAAAGGGAAATTGAAGAAAAAATTAGTCAAATGCTTTTTGAAACCGTTGAAAGTGATTTCGTGAAAATTGGGAAAAATTATTACGCCACAAACACTGACAAACAGATAAGAATAACAATAAATTCAAATACTTTCAGAATAATTACAGTTGATAAAATATGACAAACGGATTTAAAATAATTGGAAATAAAGATTAAAAATATGGTTATCATTTCATTAACATATAAAAAACCCATTGAAGAAGTTGAAAAGTATATTAAAGAGCATATTGTTTTTTTAGAGAAGTATTATACTCTGAACAAATTTGTGTTTTCAGGACGAAAAGACCCAAGAACAGGTGGAATTATTTTAGTAAATAATGTAACAGCAAGTGAAGTAAGTGAGATAATTAAAGAAGACCCATTCTATAAACATCAAATAGCTGACTATGAGATTACAGAATTTACACCAACAAAATACGACCCAAGATTTAAACCATTCATAACCGAATAAAACACCTGCCACCAACATTTAACCAGCTAGCGAAAAAAGCCTTATAAAAAAGCCTCAAATTGCCGTACCGCAATTTGAGGATTTTTTTGTTAGCTGGTGTTGACTGACACACTAGGGTGAGTCTACACTAGGTGGTTTGGAAGAAGTTTTCTTGTGATTTAGGAACTGTCCACTGGATATTCTTGGTTTTGTAATCTTGTTTTGTGCTTTTTGCACATAAAATCCCTAATCTAAAAACAGTTCTAGCTTTTCTACAAATGCCTCTAGGAAGCGAACAGGATGGTCTTTGTTAATCAAATCTTCGAGCGAACTCATTCGAATTTGTAATCGGTCAAAACCTTGTAAAAAAGCCATTTGTGGAGTTTGTTATGTATTCTAAAATTACAATTTTTATTGCTTTTAAGCAAAGTTTTAGATAGGTTTGTTTAGTGAGTTTTTTCACAGACTGCCGTTAGTCAGAACCCTAACGAACACCCTGCTAACATTCAACATTCCAACAAGAAAACCCCAAAGCCCACCCACCACCCGTAAAAATTATCCATTCAAAAGCATAAACTATCCATTTTTAAATAATTAGTGTCCTTGCATTTTTGCATTGTCAATATTGACACAGAATTAAAATTATATAACATGGACTCATCAAATTATTTAGCCACAACTTATTGGGTTATTGGAGTAAACATTATTTTTTTGTTTGCAACGCTTTGGCTTTTGAAAATTGGACGAGCAACCCAAACAACAAAGTGGGTTTTTGGTTTAATTTCAATAGCTTGGATTATCTTCATTCATTTTGTTTTTAGCAACAAATTACTTATTCCAATAGACATTTCGGGTGAAGCATTTTATACTTTGACACTTTCTTCTGCGACACTTGTTTTAGTAGTATTTTATTTTTCGCCACTCAAAAAAGTATTAGATAATATTTCACAAGAAAACATTCAAATTGTTCAAGGACTTCGAGTATTTGTAGCATCAGGGTTTTTAATGGAAGGTGTTTTGCAAGTTATTCCTGCTTGGTTTTCAATTATGGACGGCTTCCTTCACGTTTCATCAGGTTTTCTTGCATTATTGGCATCAATTGCAGTTGTTAAAAATCAAACTTCAAAAAATCAACTATTATGGTTAGCAAATATTGTTGGTGTTTTGGACATTGTTATAATTGTAACCAGTATTAGCCTTGTAGTTTGGAAAGATTTAGGAGCTTTTCACAATATGCAATACGTTGTTTTTTACACAGGAGTATTACTACTTTGGTTTCATTTCGTATCAATTTCAAAACTTATAAAATCTACTAAATAAAATGGAAAAATTCACAGTTCCCACACGAGAAAACGTTTCAGAAAATAATCAAGTATTGTTTGACAACCTGCAAAAAGCAGTTGGTTTCGTTCCTAATATGTATGCGTTTTTTGCTCATTCGTCATCAGCATTGGGGGATTACCTTATACTTCAAAATCGCAAAAACTCACTAAATATTAAAGAAAAGGAAGTAATCAATTTAGTCGTAAGCCAATTAAATGGCTGTAACTATTGTAAAGCCGCACATACAGCTATTGGCAAAATGGTTGGCTTTACCGAAGAGCAAACTTTGGAAATTAGGAAAGCGAGTATTTCGTTTAACCCTAAATTGAATGCACTTGTAAAACTTGCAAAAGAAATTGTAACCAACAAAGGCGAAGTATCAGAAGAAGTAAAAGAAAATTTCTTTAACGAAGGTTACACTACCGAGAATTTAGTTGATGTTGTGATGACGGTTGGCGATAAAATTATCACTAACTATTTATTTGCCATAGCCAAAGTGCCAATAGATTTTCCTGAAACACAAGCAATATAAGATGTTTAAATTTCTTACACTAACAAATTTAATTTTATACACAATGAATGTGAATTCACAAAATGTTTCGCAACTCGTCATTGATGGGTCAGAAATAAAAAATGAAAGTTCTGAGATAATGGCACTTTCAAAATTTTATAAAGCCTTTAATAACCAAGATATGCTTCTAATGGAGCAATCTTGGTTAAATACGGTAGATATTTCTATGGATAACCCTATTGGGGGTATTCGTAGGGGTTGGGAAGAAATTGGTAATGGGTATCATAAAATATTTAACGGAAACGCAAAAGTATATGTAGAATTTTATGATTTCTCAATTCATAAAACTACGAATATGTTTTTTGCTACGGGCAGAGAACGTGGCTATTTCAAAACAGATACATTTGAAATTCCGTTGGCAATTAGAACCACGAGAATATTTATTTTAGTTGATGGCAATTGGCTACAAATACACCATCACGGTTCAATTGACAATCCTGATTTATTAAAAACGTATCAAGAAGCAATCCTAAAATGATAACAAAACCTGCATTAAAATCAGCTACTGTTGTCGCTTTGATTGTTACGAGTTATATTACATTTACCTTAGTTGCTGTAAATGTCGGCTTCATTCATAACTTTATTTTTGTGTGGCTACGTAGTTGGCTTATCGCTTTTTTATTAGCTCTGCCTTCCTTGCTTTATGTAGCACCGTTTATTAAAAACAAATTTAAAATCTAACAAATGCCTTACGTAAATATCAAAATCACCAAAGATGGTGTAACATCCGAGCAGAAAGCAATACTAATAGAAGGAGTAACTAATTTAATTCAAAAAGTATTAAATAAAAACCCTGCAACGACATTTGTAATTATAGACGAAGTAGAAACAGACAATTGGGGCATTGCGGGAGAACAAGTAACAAAAATAAGAAAAAGAGAAAGTTAAAATTAATACTTTTAAGTTATGAAAGAACAAGACGTTTTTACATTAATCAATCAGCAAAACGGAAACCTTGCTTTCAAGCTGTTTTCATTTTATGATAATAGTCATTTTGACCATTTACAACGCAATAATTTTTACACAGTAATTTGGGTAAAAGATGGAGATGGGCTTTTAAAAGTAGATTTTTCAGAATATCTATTTCATAAGAATACAGTTTTTGCATTTACACCTTATCAACCTTTTATGTTTTCTACTGATAAAAAAATCAGTGGAATAGCCTTGCAATTTCATTCCGATTTTTATTGTATTCATCGCAATCCAAAAGAAACTAATTGCGATACGATTCTTTTTAACAACATTTATCAAGAGCCTTTTATTAGTATTGATAATTTAACTGAGAATAAATTGAACCAGCAATTAGAACAACTAAAATCTGAAATACTAAATAAAGAAAACGACAACTACGAATTGTTAATCCCTAATTTAAAAATATTTTTAGTAACATTATCAAGACTAAAAGCACTTTCAAAAGTCAATGAGCCAAAGTTTATTGAAGCAGAAACACCTTTTATTTTACAAAATTTGAAAAAGGCAATTGAAGAAAATTTTACGCAAAAACATTCAGCAAGCGATTACGCAACGCTTTTAAATATTTCGGCAAATGCTTTGGCAAAGTTGGTAAAAACACATTACAACAAAACACTAACCGACCTAATAACTGAAAGAATAATTATAGAAGCTAAACGAGAACTCTATATGACCAGCAAACCTATTAAAGAAGTTGCTTGGTATTTAGGGTATGCAGATGAGTTTCATTTTAGCAGACTTTTTAAATCCAAAACGGACATTTCACCTCAATTGTACCGAGACACGGTAGGTTTTGCAAAAGCAGAATTGAATTGACAGAAGAAGGGCAGCAGATAACACGGGTTTTGAGTTAGTGGGCGGACATTGCGAATAGCAACTTTTGATCAATTAATAAACTTTGGTACATGCAGACAGTTTTCGGTTTCAAATGCCCACCAACGCAAAGCCCGAAACCGTCAGGCTGTGAAAAAACTCATTTTTTGTTAAAATTAACTTCAAATATGTTTTATATGAAGCTATTTGAGCTGTTTGAGGCGTACTTGTTTTTAGGCGGCTAAACTTAGACTTTCAAAATAAGTTTTAGTATAGAGCCTTAAAAGGGTTCGTTTTTTAGCAAGTTTTGAGGTTTTAGGGTATTTCGGCTTCCAGGTCTTGAGTTTTTCCAAGAGTTTTTCTATTCCGAGTATGTTGTGTACTCTTTTGAGGTTGTAAACGGTCATGATCAAGGCCATTTCTCCATTTACTTTTTCCAGCCCTCGTAGGTTGGTGTAGTAATAATTCCATTGGCGTTTGAGGGTACCAAATATATGTTCGTTTATTTCCTGTCTTTTTCTATACAAGTCTTTGTTGTTCAGATAATTGATTTTATTTGTCTCTACAGCTTCGGCAAATTCGCTGCGTTCTATTTCTCGTCTGCCATCTGCTTTGGCGGTACAGAGTTGCTGTACGGGACAGGTTTTACAGGCAGGTGTTCGGTATTTTTTGTATTGATAGCTGATGGTTTCGTCTCGTTTTTTGGTGTGCCAAGTACCTTTGGTGCTGAGGGTTTGGTCTTGTGGACAGGTGTAAGTGTCTGATTCTTTGTGGTATATAAATTTATCTACTAGGTATTCTTTGGTAGTGCCTTTGTCGTTGCTGTTTACAATTTCTGGAATGGCTACGATGGTTGTAATACATTGATTTTGAGTGTTTTGAATTTCTCTGCCGTTGTGGTAACCTTTATCAACCAAGGCTGTATATCCATCTGATATTATGTTTTCTTTAGCTTCTGTAGCTATGTCTGTAAGGGCATTTCGGTCGTTTCTATTGATGGTGTGCGTAGCTACAACAAGCTTATGTTTCTCATCTACAGCGGCTTGAGTGTTGTAAGCTACTTCCACTACTTGACCATGAACGAGCAAGGCTCTTGCATCGGCGTCGGTGGCAGAAATTTGAGGTTCTTTGGTTTCTTCAAGTTGTTTATGAAAGTTTTCGTACTGTATCTTGCTGGTTTTGAGGCGTTCTATTTTCTCCTTTACATGCTTAACTTTTTCATTATCAGATTCTTGTTGGTCGTTTTCTTCTAATTCTTTTAGGTATTCGTTGGTTTTGGTTTCAATGTAATCCAAGTGGCGTTGTATTTTTTGAGGTTGTAATTGTTCTTTTTGGAGTTGGAAGCACGGATTTTAGTTCCATCAATAGCCACCACTTTTCCACCTACTAAATCAGCATCGTGAAGGAAGGAAACAAAGAGCTTGAATGTTGATTGTAAGGCTTTTGGATTGGTTTTTCTGAAATCGGCAATGCTGTGATAATTGGGGCAAAGAGCGTTTAAGAGCCATTGCAATTCGATGTTTCGGGCACACTCACGTTCGAGCTTACGAGAGCTGCGAATGCCGTTGATATAACCATAAAAATAGAGTTTTAGAAATATTTTGGATTCAAAAGCAGGTCTTCCTTCAGTTTTGGCTGTAGCTACTGAAAAGCCCAATTTGTCAAGCTCTAGCTTTTCTACAAATGCCTCTAGGAAGCGAACAGGATGGTCTTTGGCAATCATATCTTCGAGCGAACTCATTCGCATTTGTAATCAGTCAAAACCTTGTAAAAAAGGCATTTGTGGAGTTTGTTATGTATTATTATATTACAATTTTTATTGCTTTTATGCAAAGTTTTAGATAGGTTTGTTTAGTGAGTTTTTTCACAGACTGGCGTTATAAGCCATTTTAGGACGACACACAATGCTAACAGAAATAATAGATAAATCTTACGGACTTTTTGCAAAGTATCATCCGACAGGGCAGCTTGATATTTGTACAGACTGTTGTATGACACCTGAAGCAGCAGCAAAATTGGCAAGTTTACCTGTCAGACAAATACCCAAAGACCTTTTAGCAGAATACAATGACGGGGCAAAACCAGAAAAGACGAGAATTGAGGAAGTTAAACATTTCCTTCCAAGGTATTTCGACCTTGTGGGACAGTTTGAATTTCCTACACATTCAACAGAATTATCCTTTTCAAGACTTATACCGTTTGACAAAAATGAATGGACATATGAAGAGTTGGAATTACTAAACCAATTTCCAAAAGAGTATTTTAAACATTGTCTTTCTGTTTATCCGATACCTTCATTTAGCGACAGAATTGACACTATTTTGATAATGTTTTGGATGGCTGGTTTTAGTGTAAGTGACTTGCTGACGATTTGGGAAAGCGAAAAGACAAAAGAAAGTGCTTTGCATTTTCGTGACTTACACTTTTACGGTTTTGACCAATACAACTCGACAAAACTTTACAGTGCGTTTGGTGACAAAGAAATTGCTGAAATCTTACGGAATTGGTTAGACACTGAAACAGTAAAACAAAATTTTACAGCCACAATTGAACAACTAATAATTGAAAAAAACGACTTAGCGGACAACGACATTAACGAGCTAAACTTACTGTATGACATCATTCGGACGAAGAAAAACGGCTTATAACATTTAGCCAGCTAGCGAAAAAAGCCTTATAAAAAAAAGCCTCAAACTGCGGTACAGCAATTTGAGGCTTTTTTTGTTAGCTGGTGTTGGCGAATACCTTCACTATCCGTAGCCTATCTGCAGCGTTGCTACAGATAGTAGGTTAGAATGGGAAACCATTAATAGAGTAGTGAAAACTATTCCCTACCACAACCCACACGAATATTTGTACTTAGACCAAAAAATAAAATTAGGTTTAGTAAAAAGAATACAGAAACAAATTGATAAATTTGCTTTGACTAATCAAGATTTAAATATATGTTAACTAGTTGATATTTAGGTGTTGTTTTTATGTTAGTCAGAATTTTACCCAAAATCCGTTCATACAATTTCTACTTTAAATTTTCGTATATTTGTATAGGTGTAATTTGAACATTCAGTCAAAATGAAAGATTTAACTAACTCTAGTATTGAGAGAAAAAATATACTTAATAACAATCAAGCTATTGATGAAATATATAAAAATCTTGGTTTTTATGGATTGATGTTTGAAAGCAAATATCGTTTTACTAAGAATCAGGTTGCAAAATATTTTGATGTAGATACAAGAACTATAGATAGAATATTAGAAAATAATAAAGAAGAACTCATAAATAGTGGATATGAAATTTACAATGGTATTAAATTAAAACAATTTAAAGACCACATTTTATCTTTTTTAGAAAAGGAAGATGGTAACGACATTGATGTCGTTACCATAAAACAAATATATGAAAATGAAATAGATAGCTTAAGTAAAACTTCTATTCTTGGAATATTTACATATAAAGCATTTTTAAATATAGGAATGCTTTTAACAGATTCAGAAAATGCACAAAGACTCAGATCTGTTATTTTAGATATTGTTATTGATTTTCTTAACAAGAAGATTGGAGGAAAAACTAAATTTATAAATCAAAGAGAAGAAGAATTTATACCAAGTGCAATTAGAGAATACAATTATAGACAGGAATTTACAAATTGCTTAGATCGCTATATTGCGGATAATAAGTTTAAATATGCACAATTAACTGATAAGATTTACAAAAGTATTTTTAATGAAAACGCAAAAGAATATAGACAAATATTAAACTTAAATTCAAAAGAAAATGTCAGAAGTACATTGTATTCGGAAGTGCTTGACTTAATTGCTTCATATGAAAATGGGTTCTCTGATTTTTTAAAAAGGGAATTTAAAAAATTAAACAGAAAGTTAACCTTATCAGAAGCACATCTTCTATTCAATGAATATGATGGATTAATGAATTCTACTTTACTGCCATTAAAAGAAAAAGCTAGAAGTTTAATGGCTTCAAGGGATCTCGTTTTTCGAGATGCTCTTCACGAAAAACTAAGGGAATATATTTCAGAAGTAAGTGCTGAAGATTTTGAAAAATTTTTAGGAGAGAATAGTAAATCTTTAGAACAGAGATTAGAAGAGAATAAAGATGTATTCATAAGGCTGAAAGATAGATAATTATGGATATTATTAAAATTCCAACAGAATATGCTATTAAAGTTCACGATAAAATTATTGAAATTTCAGGAGGACAACCAGGACTCAAAAACTTTGGAAATTTAGATAGTCCGCTAAATCATTTAGATAACAATGATTATTATCCAACTTTCGAGGATAAACTTACTCATCTGGTTTTTTCTGTCAATAAGTTTCATGCATTTAATGACGGCAATAAAAGAACATCAATTGCTATAGGTGCATATTTTTTACAACTTAATGGATTACAATATTGTATAGATAAGTTTATTATTGAAATGGAAAACATTGCTGTTCTTGTAGCAGACAATGTAATTGATAAAGAATTTTTAAAAGAAATAATATTTTCGATTCTAAATGAAGAAGACTATAATGAAGAAATTAAGATTAAATTATTTAACGGATTATCTTGTATAGTAAAACAAGATAGTTTAGGAATTGATTTCTATAAATTCTATTAAAAATAATACTTCCGGTAACAACGGTAACTGTTGCACAACTACCAAATTCAAATCCAAAATCTAAGAAAGAAAATAAAAACAAAGGATTTTAAGCCCTTGAGAGTGGGCTTTGGTTTTTATTGGGTAATTAAGAATTTAGGTTTTTGAAACGAATTCAGAAACAAATTGATAAATTTGCTTTTACTAATCAGGAATTAAATCTAGTAACTAATTGATATTTAGATGCGAAAATTTACGTTAGTCAGAAGTTTATAAAACCTCTTAAAATCAGACATAATATGGCATTTTGGGACTTTTTCACAAAGAAAGAGAAAATTCAAAACGAAGCAAAAGTTATTAAGCCTAAAAATAGTTGGGCGGTTTTAGGACCTGCCTATCTTGACGGTTTGACTACTCAAACTTCCCAAAACGAATTAAAGCCGTTTGAATGGGAAGGACAACTTAAATCATTGTCAGGAGAAACAAAATTCAAAATCAAGTTCTACGGACAGTTAAACAAAAAACTAATCGTGGGAACAGACTTTTCCCCTGCCCTGATTTTTGCCTATTCAACTTCGACTAAAGAAAAAATACTACTTTTTGATGGTTGCAAGCATGGATATAATCCAATATTTTGCGACACTTTTACAGCAGAACAACTTGGAAGAACAACAGACCATTTTTATGTTGACAAAGACGGCAACGACACTTTTGAAATCGTAATTTCGGCTTATTATCAAATTGACTATGAAGACGAAAAGGAAGATTTTATCGAAAATGTTGATGAAAATGGACTTATAGAATTAAATGACGGAAGTAAAGTTGATTTTGATACAGTGAAACGAAATGGGTTTGACTTTTTACAAATCTCTTTAATTACAAGTAAAGGGACAAGTATCGAAATTCTATCGGAAGAACTTGCTTGACAAGAGAAAAACTGGGCATAACATTTAGCCAGCTAGCGAAAAAAGCCTTATAAAAAAAAGCCTCAAACTGCGGTACAGCAATTTGAGGCTTTTTTTGTTAGCTGGTGTTGGCGAATACCTTCACTATCCGTAGCCTATCTGCAGCGTTGCTACAGATAGTAGGTTAGAATGGGAAACCATTAATAGAGTAGTGAAAACTATTCCCTACCACAACCCACACGAATATTTGTACTTAGACCAAAAAATAAAATTAGGTTTAGTAAAAAGAATACAGAAACAAATTGATAAATTTGCTTTGACTAATCAAGATTTAAATCTAGTAACTAGCTGATATTTAGATGTTATTTTTATGTTAGTCAGAAGCATAATGAGACTGGAACTCAAACCTAAAGTATAATTTTTTTGACAAATGGACAGAAAAAATATGATGAAACTAATTGTAACTTAAAAAACAACTGTAAATTTGTTATATGCCTAATTTGGATAAAACATATCTGTTTAGAATGACACACATTGAAAATATTCCCCATATTCTTCAATTTGGTATTACTCATTACACTTCTATTAACACAAACCAAAATTTTAAACCTATTGGTGATAGTAGACTAATTTCAACACGGAACAATTATACGTTAACCAACGGTCGTTTATTGGGTGAATATATTCCATTTTATTTTGGAGCAAGAACACCAATGTTGTACGTTATACAAAAGGGATTTAATTTGGTATCCCCAACTCCTGCAGAAAATATTGTTTATTGCATAAGTTCTATTCAGAAAGTAATTGATAATAATTTGGAGTTTATTTTCACAGATGGACACGCTGTAAATGGTTTCTCAACACAATATACTGTTACAAACATTAACGATATAGATACAATTATTGATTGGAAAGCAGTTCGTTCACAATATTGGTCTGATGACAGTAACGACTTGGATAAAAAACGAAGAAAAGAAGCCGAATTTTTAGTTTTGGGAGACATTCCAATTAATTCTATTTTAGGATATGTCGTTTACAACGAAAAAGCGAAAAACCAACTTATTGGCTATGGTGTCAATGATACCAATATTCAAATTAAATCAAATTTTTATTTTTAAGCTATGATACATTACAAAATAGGAAATCTATTAGATAGTGAAGCGAGTGCTTTAGTAAATACTGTAAATACCGTAGGTGTAATGGGCAAAGGTATTGCCTTGCAGTTTAAAAATATGTTCCCAAACAATTTTAAATCATATTCTATTGCTTGTAAAAATAAAGAACTAAAAGTTGGACAACTTTTAATAACAGAAGATGAGTCGTTGTTGTCGGGAAAAAAAATCATTGTCAATTTTCCCACAAAAACAAATTGGCGTTTACCTTCTGAATATGAATACATAGAAAAAGGTTTAATAGAGTTAGCAAAAATAATCAATGAAAGAAATATAAAATCTATTGCAATTCCACCTTTGGGTTCAGGAAATGGTGGTTTAGATTGGAATAAAGTTAAACAACTCATAGAAAACCATTTATCAAGTGTTGATTGTGAAATCTTTGTTTTTGAGCCAAACGCTAAAATACAAGAAGTCTTAAGTAAAGAACGTGTTAAACTTACACCTGCAAGAGCTATGTTATTAGCGGTTTTATATGAATTAGTTCGTAATGGTGAGTTTGTTTCTGAATTTGCATCTGAAAAAGTTGCTTATTTTTTACAACGTTTTGGAGCAAAAGAGACATTTAAATTAGATTTTAAACCAAATTTTTATGGACCTTATTCGGGAAAAGTTAAACACGTTTTATATTATTTAAACGGAAGTTACATTATGGGTTATAGTTCAAAAGACAAAAAACCGTTTGAAGAATTAGGTATAGTAACTAATGCAGAATCAGACGTAATAAATTTTTTAGACATTCCTGAAAATGTAGAATATAAGGCTATTGTGGAAAAGACAAAAAAATTCTTGAATGGTTTTTACTCATCTTTTGGATTGGAGTTGTTATCTACAATTGACTTTATTATGAGCGAAAAGAAAATAGAAACTCAAGAAGCAATTGCTAAAGAGTTAGAAAATTGGAGTGACCGTAAAAAAACAATGTTTACTAATCCAAACTTCATAAAAGTTGCGACAAAAAATATTCAACAACACTTATTGCCTACCGCTATCATTTAGCCAGCTAGCGAAAAATGCCTTATAAAAAAAGCCTTCAAATACGAAATAGTACTTAGAGGTTTTTTAGGAAATACAGAAAATCTATCACTTAATTGCTTACTGAATTAAATATATTATTTTATTCTATTCTACGATACTATCATTTTTAATTAAACGTAACCACCCTATAAAATATCTGGAAAGATTTTGAAATTGCTTGCTTCGATTTCTGAGAAGTTCCCCATAGAGGTTTGGCTCGTTGCCGAGTCATGTTTATGAATCAGGTATCTTGTCTGTAAAAGGCTAGAAGCCAATATTAAAATTTTCAATCGGTATAACTTGGCTACTGAGGGAGCAGGGTTTGCTTAGAAGCAACTTCCTGAAGCCATAATTTGCTTATAGATATTTATTTTCGATTTAAAAACCTAAGTAAAGGCTACCCATAAGCATACACTTAAGAGCTGTGAACCCTTTTTTATTGCTAAATATTTAGAAATTTACTCTAATTCGTTTAGTTGATTGGTTTTGAAAGTTTTGTAGATTCTTAGTACTAAGGCTAATCCAACGGCTGTTTCACAAGCGGCTATAATTATAGAAAACAAAACAAATATTTGTCCACGGTTACTGGGGTCGTATTGGCTAAAAGTGGCAAAATTGATATGAGCCGCATTGAATATAAATTCTATTCCAAGCAAGATGGCAATGGCATTTTTTTTAGTTATGATCATGATTATTCCAACACAAAATAATGCTAATGATACTAACAAGAGAATTTGATCTTTCATTTGGAATCTTTATAATTGTAAGAAATAAACGCAGCACCTACTAGAGCTACCGTAAGCAAAATAGTGATGGCTTCAAAGGCAAATAAATGTTCTGTAAGCAAAGCCACTCCTAAAGTTTTGATAGCTGATTTCTGCTGAATGGGGTCACTGTATGGAAAAGGGTCTTTCAGTAGTTGATAGGCTAGATACCCAAATATACCCGTAACTACCACAAAAGTAAATTTGTAGTTTTCGTTAAATAAATTGCTTTGAACAGAGCCAATGTTTGAAGTGAGCATCATACCAAAAACTAATATGATAAGAATACCACCCGTGTAAATCATAATTTGAGATACCGCCAAAAATTCTGCTTGGGTAAACAAAAATAAAACAGCTACACCTATGAGTGTAATTACAAAGCAAAGCATAGCACGCAATAGGTTTGGTATCAACAACACCGCTATTCCTGATACCACAGTGAGACTACTAAACAAATAAAAGAATATCAACTCTAAGGTCATGCACTTGGTTTTTTGAAAACAGGTTTAAATACGGGTTTAGGTTTTGGACTCTCTGAGTTTGTCGGCTCATTGCTCTGTGCTGGAGTTTCTTTGGGTGTACTAGCAGCAGCTTTAGCATTTTGTTTTTCTTCCCACAGTTTTTTCTTTTCAGCAATTTGTTCAGCAGTCATGTTACTAAACGGAATATTAAATTTAGCTACATCAGTTTCTATATAGTCATATTCAGGCTTCATGGTCAAGCATTCTGTGGGGCACACAGAAGTACAAAGACCACAAAAACAGCATTTAGCCATGTCTATATTAAATGTGGCAGCGTAAATTTTCTTCAAAGAGCCGTCTGAGGTGTATCCAATATCTTCTGTTGATTTTATAGGTTCTATTTCTATACAATCTACAGGACAAATTTTAGCACATTTATCACACACTATACAGTCGTCTATTTCATTATGAAGTTTGTATCTTCCCGTTTGTGGAACAGGAAGTTTTGTGTACGGATAACTCAGAGTAATGATACCCGTATCGGAATCATTAAAATATGAGGGTGAAGCAATATCAAAATTAGTTACAGACTTGCGAGCCGCAAATGCATGTTTAAAAGTGAGTTGCAGTCCTTTTAGAGAAGTTTGGATAGCAATTTTGATATTTGAGAAATATGTATTCACTTTGCAAAAATAATTAATTAAAGGTAAAACAATTGTCTTAATTTCATATTTCTAACATTTATTTCAATAATATAGTTTTATATGAACTATTTTATGTGTTAGTTTGTCTAAAGTTTAAATGAAAATATTAAGCAAAATAAGTATCTATGCGTGCAACGGTCTATAGAAAGGAACATTTTAATGCGGCACATCGTTTGCATAATGATAAATGGACTGATTCTAAGAACAAAGAAGTATTTGGAAAATGTAACAATCCAAGTTTTCATGGTCACAATTATGAATTGGTAATAAAAGTGACAGGAGAAATAGATCCAGATACGGGTTATGTAATTGATATGAAAATACTAAGTGATTTAGTAGAGCAGAACATAATTAAAGTGTTTGATCATAAAAATTTAAATTTAGATGTAAAATATTTCAAAAATTTGAATCCTACAGCAGAAAATATAGCATACGT
Organism: Cytophagales bacterium; assembly: GCA_046329305.1. Lineage (GTDB taxonomy): Bacteria > Bacteroidota > Bacteroidia > Cytophagales > UBA9547 > CAMFLX01. Next base: position 1,187,814 of record JAXLUW010000002.1, on the reverse strand, counting down.
GATATATGAAATATTAAGACCACTGCTGGGAGAAGAATTTGAACTTAAGATATTATTATATGAAACAGAAAGAAATTTTGTCGAATACCCAGCCTAAAAATAATTTTTTAATGGAAGAGACCGATCATTTGGGTGAAGAGCACATTGGTACGTCCGCAGACACGCCTTTGCGTCCAGATGCTTTTGAACTGGATGATGACACCAAAATCAAACTTATTTCTGAGCATTTTAAAGAAATAATGCATATATTAGGTTTAGACCTAACAGATGATAGTCTTAAAGGAACTCCTAAAAGAGTGGCAAAGATGTATGTAAAAGAAATTTTTAGTGGTTTAAATCCTGATAATTTCCCAGATGTACAACTTTTTGAGAACAAGTATAACTACAAAGAAATGCTTGTGGAGAAAGACATTCAGTTTTATTCAAACTGCGAGCATCATTTTGTACCTATTGTGGGTAAAGCACATGTTGCTTATGTTTCTTCGGGCAAAGTAATTGGGCTCTCAAAAATCAACAGAATAGTTCAGCATTTTGCGAAAAGACCACAAGTGCAAGAGCGACTGACAGAACAGATTGCTGCATGTATGAAAGAGGTGCTGCAAACAGAAGATGTGGCAGTTGTGATAGACGCAGTACATTTGTGTGTGTCATCAAGAGGAATTAAAGATACTTCAAGCCAAACGGTAACATCGCATTTTAGTGGAGTATTTAAAAATGAAGAACGCAAAAATGAGTTTTTTACCTATATTCAAAATAAATAAGGTGTAACACTAAATATTAGAATGTTTACATATTAAAAGACAAGGTTTTTAAGGCCTTGTCTTTTTTTTGTGCTATTTTATATAAGAGTAGTTAAATTGGAGAAGCGTTAAATATTTGTGTGTAAGGCAAAAAAATAGCTTAACATTGGGTTTGTGTGATAGAAAAATTCAAATAAATGAGTAATAATACTCATTATAATAAATTAAAAATTAAAAATAAGTTACAAATCCTTGCATTATTTAAAATATGAGTATACATTTGTGTCATAAAATAATCATATTTGATTATAGGCAGTCAAATTTTTATTAGGCAATCAAAATACAATTAATTTTAAACTTAGGAATTATGAAGCGTACACTTTACATTGCTTTAGGATTAGCGGCACTTACGCCAGCATTCGCAAGAAAAAACAACACAGCAGATTCTGCAACTACTGAGCCAGCAGGCAAAATGGTAATGAGTGGGTATGTTGATACATACTTTTTTAAGAACTTGAACAATCCGTTGAGTGGTGGAAATGCAACAAATTCGGGATTTGAACGAATTTTTGATCAGAAAGAAGGGCAGTTTCAATTAGGTCTAGTGCAAACAAAATTTGCTTATTCTACAAGCAAAGCAGAAGCTGTAGTTGATTTAACGTTTGGGCCAAATGCTGATTTGGGAAATTATGGAAATTATAATAGTTTAAATCTTCTCAAAACTGCAAATAATAGTGATATAACGTCAACAGCTCTAGCTATAAAACAAGCATATTTGACTTATAAAATAACTAGTAAACTAAGTGCAACTGCTGGTTTGTTTGGTACTCATATTGGTTATGAAGTGATCGATGCTCCTGTTAATTACAACTATTCACTATCTAACTTGTTTGGTAATGGGCCATTCTATCATTTAGGAGCAAAAGCTACTTATGCGTTTTCTGATAAATTAAGTTTAATGGGTGGAGTAGTTAATAACTGGGATAACAACTTTGACAACAACAGATACAAAACTGTTATTTCACAATTGTTTGTAAGTCCTGCTAAAGGTTGGAATGTTTACTTAAACTGGATTGGAGGGTATGAGGATTCACCAGTAGATGATACACTTGCAAGTCAGCCAATTGCTTATAAAGTAGCTTCAAAGCAAAAAGCTCTTAAGCATATGTTTGACTTGACTACTGGATATCAGATAACTGATAAGTTTTATATGGGATTGAACGGTGCTATTGGGTTTTACACTAAACAAGGTGATGGTACTGAAACTAAAAATTGGGGAGGTGTAGCACTTTATTCTAATTATGCAATCACAAGTATGTTTGGTATAGGTGTTAGAGGTGAATATTTCGATAATACGCAAGGTGTACAGTATTTAAAAAATCACAAAGTTGGACCAAATCCTGTTGGTACTGATGTTACTTCAATAACTGTAACTCCTACTCTTACATTAGATAACGGACATTTGTTGTTGAAGCCAGAGTTTAGAATAGATTCATACAAAAAAATGGGCATAGATGGAGGCGAGCAACTTGAAGATAAAGACGGAGCTTTCACAAAGTCTTCTCAGTCTACTTTTGGTATGTCTGCGGTATACAAATTCTAATATTTAAAATATTAATTTTTCTATCAAAAGAGCTTACTCTAATTTTTGAGTAGGCTCTTTTGGTTTTATGTGGTTAAAATCTACTATCTTGCATTCATGATTCTTAAAGCTAACAAAATCTACAAAGGGTTTCAAAATCTTTCAATTTTAAAAGGTATAGAATTAGAAATTCAGCCCAGAGAAATTGTGTCTATAGTAGGTGCTTCGGGTGCTGGTAAAAGTACTCTTTTGCATATTTTGGGTACATTAGATAAACCAGATTCGGGCGAATTGTACATTGCTCAAACTCGAGTAGATGCTTTGGGTGATACCGAAATGGCGAAATTCAGAAACGAAAAGCTTGGTTTTGTATTTCAATTTCATAATCTATTGCCAGAATTTACGGCACTAGAAAACGTGATGTTGCCAGGTATGATTGCTAAAAAGAATCAAAACGAACTTAAACAAAGAGCAAAGTATTTACTGGAACTGTTAGGTTTAAAAGATAGGGTGGGGCATAAGCCTTCTGAAATGTCAGGTGGTGAACAACAAAGAGTTTCGGTGGCACGAGCATTGGTGAATCAGCCAGCCTTAGTTTTTGCAGATGAACCCAGCGGCAACTTGGATTCTAAAAACGCAGAAGATTTACATCAATTGTTTTTTAAGTTGAGAGATGAATTTAATCAAAGTTTTGTGATTGTAACTCACAATGAAAACTTGGCAAACTTAGCAGATAGAAAACTTGTAATGAAAGATGGTTTACTTGCATAAATAATAGATTTTGAACTATAAAATAAAAACTCCAAGATCCTGAAAATCTTGGAGTTTTTATTTTGTCTAATTAAGAATAGAAAGAATACAACACTATCTTACTAAAATTAATCACTGACCTGATTTATAGTTAAACTTTTAGAGTAAAATTCTTAAAATTTTGAATTTTGTTTAAGAAGATTTTGCGGCTAAATATGCTCTCAATACTTCTGCTACCCCCCAAGCTTGAGCTATACATCCATTTGCTTTAAAAGGATTTTCAGCATCAAATATCTCAGAAACTGTACCTATGCCAGCTTCTTTAAGGTGTGATTTAAATTTATCTATATGTTTAATAACTTTTTCTTTACCTTCTTGGCCTTCATATTTCATTTTTGCAAAATAATACGATCCTAAAAGCCAAGACCAAACCGTACCTTGATGATAAGCACCATCTCTAGACCATTGATTTCCAAAATAATGGCTTCTGTAATGCGGGTCTTCTGGAGATAAACTTCTCAAGCCAACAGGTGTTAATAAATGTTTTTCGGTTGTTTTGATAACTTTTAAAGCTTTTTCTTTTTCAATAAGTTCAAACGGTAAACTTAGCACAAAAACAGCGTTTGGTCTTATGGACTCGTCATTTACATAATCACCCACACAATCGTAAAGTGTTCCGATTTCCTCGTTCCAAAAGTCATTGTTAAAGCTATTGTATACTTTTTCAGCTTTTAGTTTAAAATCTTTAGCTTTTGATTGATCACCAGCTTTGGTTTGTAACAATTCCATTATTTTTAGGGCGTTGTACCAAAGTGCATTTATCTCTACTGGTTTTCCCATTCTAGGTGTTACAACCCAATCGCCTACTTTTGCGTCCATCCATGTTAATTGTACGCCACTTTCGCCTGAATACAACAATTCATCTTCAGGGTCTACCATGATATTGTGCCTTGTTCCTTTATAGTGCCAGTCAATAATTTCGTTGAGTGTAGGCAATAACTCTTTTATAACCCAGTCAAAATCTCCCGTAGCTTGAGCGTATTCATAAATGGCAACAAAATACCATAAAGTAGCGTCTACAGTATTGTATTCTGGTTCTTCTCCCGAGTCTGGAAATCTATTTGGGAGCATACCCATGCTTACAGATTCTGCAAATACTTTTAAGATTGATTTGGCATCGTCGTAGCGTTTGGTACTTAAACATAAGCCTGGTAAAGAAATCATGGTGTCACGTCCCCAGTCGCTAAACCAATGATACCCTGCTATAATTGTTTTTAAATTTGAACCTCTTTTTACAATAAATTGATCAGCCGCAAGAGTCATAGTTTTTGTGAATTCATCTACAAGAGGTAAATTTTCAAATAAGGCTTCACGTCTTTTAATTTCATTTTCAAAAATAGTACTTACGTCTAACGAAGTTAGATTCTCGGTAGAAGCCACCACTCTAAGTTTTGAACCTTTGCTGAGTTTTACACTCAAATAGCCATGAGAAAATAAATCTTCTTTAAACTCCATGCCTCTATCAAGTTCTACTAAATATTCAAATTCTGAATACCAGCCTGGCATGTAAGTAAATTTAGAATTTTCTATTTTAATAGATAAATTAGGTAAATTGTCGTATGGGTTTACTTTGAAAATATCGTTGTTAAACTCATAGTCCCATTTGAGGTTGTCATTAGCTTGGGTAAGGCTATGAAAATCTCTATAAGCTATAAACGGACGTAAGTCCATATAAAATTCTTTCGGAGCTTTTTTAATTTCGTATTCTATGGCTACAGTATTTTCGCCATATACACACACTATACTTTTAACGATTTCAAATTCGTCAAATTCATAATGAAACTTAGGGTATAAACCTTTTTCAAATTTTTTCAAATTTTCAAAACCTCCCGTAGGGCTTACCGTTCCAGGAAATTGATTAGAAAAAAGTTCATATTTTCTACCATCGTTGAGTAAAATGGTTTCTTCTAATCTTGATAGAAGTACCATTCTTTCTACGGGTGGCTTCAAACTGGCTACCAGCAACCCATGGTATTTTCTAGTATTGATACCAGACAATGAACTAGAAGAGTAACCGCCGATTCCATTCGTTTCTAACCATTCAAAAGTAGATGTTTTAGGATGCGAGCCAAGCTGAGTTTTTGATAATGAAATACCCATGTGTTTTATAAACAAAAAATTAAAAAATTATTTCTTATTAAATTAAAGTTACTAAAATTATGTATTAAGAAAAATAAATTTTTGTAGTTAAGTAAAAAACTACCAATCAATTTTAAACAAAAAAATCAGAGGGTTCTGTTACCATCTGATTTTTTTGTTTAGTTAACTATTTTCTTCTGTTTTTTTAAACTTGCGAGTACCTTGATACAGCTCAAATTCAAGTAACCTACAGTCAATTTTTCCGTTGTAAAATTCCATTTTACGTTTAGGCTTTAGACCAATTTTTTTACCTAAATCCATGTTGCCCGTAAACACATAACCCGTGTAGCCGCCGCATTTTTGCTTGAACCAATTTCCTATTTCGGTATATATTTCTGCCAGTTCTTCTACTTCTCCCAGTCTTTCGCCGTACTCAGGGTTTATCATAATTACACCACCGTCGGCTTCGGGTACGTCCGTGTCTCTGAAATCACATTTTTTAAATTCTATCAGATGGTCTACTCCCGCAGTTTGAGCATTGTTGTAAGCAGCATCTAAAGCCTTTTCGCTGATGTCCGTAGCTATTATTTTTAGGTTGGGTTTGGTGTATTTGCTTTTTCCTTCTCTTCTTATTTCTTCCCATTCTTCTTCTTTGTAATTGAGAATGTGCATGAACGAATAGTTGTTTCTGAACGCTCCAGGAAATCTATTACTAGCCATGAGTGCCGCTTCTATAGCAATGGTGCCACTACCGCACATAGGGTTTATAAAATTAGTTTCTCTGTTCCATCTGCTGGCATTGATTATAGCTGCTGCCAATGCTTCCTGCATGGGGGCATCGTGTTTCGCTTTTCTATAATTATGTTTGGTGAGTGTTTCTCCACTGGTGTCTAAGTACACAATAGCGGTGTCTTCGTCCCAATAAAGTCTTATTACAACTTTGTTTTTTTCAGGGCCAGAGTTGGGTCTTACCTCATATTTATTGTTAAAAAAGTCTGCGATCGCATCTTTACAGAGCTGGTTTACATACATGAAATTGTCTACATGTTCATTAAAACCAGTAGAAACCACACTGAAATATCCAAATTTACTGATGTATTGATCCCATTCTATTTCTAGTAATGCCTTGTATAGTTGTTTAGGTTCTGTGGCTCTAAATTTTTTAAGTTCAAATAAAACCTGATTACCGCATCGTAAGTAGTAATTGAGTTTCATGCAATCTTTTAAGGTTCCTTCTGTTTGTACAGAATTTATAGATGTGTTTAGTACAGAATATCCTAAACTTTCAATTTCTTTTTCAAGAACTAAAGTGATTCTTTTAGAGCAAGTTACTACTATGTTACTTTTGTTTGTCATGACTAAGAATTGAATTTTTCAAGTTGTTTCAATGAAATTTTATTTTCATAAATGGCCTTTCCTACCACCACACCATAGATATTCATTTCGTTAAGTTTTTCAATATCTTCTATTCCTGCCACGCCGCCACTAGCTATTATTTGCAAGTGAGGATATTTCTCTTGCATTTCGGAATAAAGCTCAAAAGAAGGACCTTGTAGAAGTCCGTCTTTAGCTACGTCTGTGCTTATGGTATATTTTATCCCTTGCGGTATATATTTATTGAGGATGTCAAAAAGAGATATTTCAGATGTTTCTTGCCATCCGTGTACGGCAATCATCTTGTCTTTGGTGTCAGTGCCCAAAATAATTTTATCGCCACCATAGTTTTGTAGCCATGAGCTGAACATAGATTCGTTTTTAACAGCTATACTGCCACCCGTTATTTGACTAGCACCGCATTCAAAAGCTATTTTTAAGTCATCTTCAGATTGAAGCCCACCGCCAAAGTCTACCGTTAGAGATGTTTTAGAACAAATTTCTTCCAATACTTTATGGTTGATGATTTTTTTAGCTTTGGCACCATCTAAATCTACCAAATGCAAACGTTTGATACCGTGAGCTTCATATTTTTTGGCTACTTCTAAAGGATGATCGTGATAGTTTGTTTTTTGAGCATAATCTCCTTGTGTAAGGCGTACACATTTGCCGTCTATTAAATCTATTGCGGGAATTACAGTAATCATTTTGTACGAATATTCTCTTGTGAGAATTAATTTTATACAAAAATCAATATTCCACGGCAATAAAACAATTTAAATTATTTAAGTGTTTGCTATTTACTATAATGAAATTTTTAGCTGATTCCTATATTTACTTCAAAACTAAATGCTTGTTGGGGTTCTAACTGAGTTATCCCTTTTTGATGGTTGAGTGAGTTGGCGAAAGAAGTTTGTGGTTCAAGTGCTACCGTTTTTTTATGACTGGGCTGATACACCTGAAAATACAAATTTTTGTTGTCAGATCTTTTAAAATCAAGTTTTATTCTAGAATCAGTGCTATTTCTTACCAGTTCCACAGTTGCTTGTGATGCATTAATCTCAAAACAATGGTCTAAATTTTCATAATCAAGGAATATAGTTTTGTTCTTAAATTTATCTTCTTTAGCAGAAAATATTGGAAGTAAATTTTCGTCGCACGGAATATTTCTACAATTGGGGATATGCAAAATAGAATCATTTTCAAGATTAAAATAAGGATGCCAACCTAAGCAGAAAGGTATGAGTTGTGTATCGATATTTTTAACGAAAGTTTCAATTTTTAAATAATTTTCTGTAAGCGTATAAGCTATTTCAATTTCAAGCAGAAAAGGGAATTTTGCTATAATATCCTGTGTGGTTGCTTGTAAATTGAGTCTACAAAAACTGTCAGAAATTTCTTTAGATTTTATTGTAAATGGCTGATTATAAAACAAGCCGTGTAATGCGTTTTTTTTGTTGTTTTCGTTTAAATCAAATTTAAATTGATGTTTATTCCAATAAAAAGTACCGTTTTCTAATCTGTTTACAAAAGGAAACATAAAACTACCTTTGTATTCAAAATATTCATTTACAACGGTTTCACATTCAAAATTTATTCCATCGATTACTTTTATTAATGAATTTTTACTCTTTAAAAAAGTATTACTTATAGCTCCTCCAAGGCTGATGATCACTTCTATAGATTCACCTAGCGGGTTCTGTAGTTTTGCAATATGTTGACCATGTTTTTCAGCAATATCTATAGAGTACATAAATTTTTAATTTTATGCAGTTTACACATTTTCAGTTAACTCAGTATTAAAAAATTGTAAACAATAACAATACTGTTGCTAAAGATGTATTTTTGTTAAAATTTACATTATGAAAACTATTGCATTGATTTTAGCAGCTGGTAAAGGCTCCCGCATGCGTTCAGAACTTCCCAAGCCTCTGGTAAGTTTTAAAAATAAACCTATGGCAGAGCATATTATAGAATCTTTTGAAGAATTTGGTGTAGACGAGATTCGATTGATTGTGGGACACAAACATGAATTGATTCAAGAATATTTTGGAGATAGAGTCAAATATACTTTACAAGAAATTCAAAATGGTACGGGGCATGCTGTTATGCAGGCTCAAAAAGATATATCTGAAGGCTTAGAAACCGTTTTTGTTTTTGTGGGTGACAGTCCTTTGATAACCCAACATACCATTTCAAATTTATACAATCATCATAAAGTATCGGGTGCAGCTTGTACATTTCTTACCGCTGATTTCCCCGTAAAATTACCGTGGGCTAGAGTTGTAAGAGATGCTGACAATAAACTTATCAAATGTGTTGAAGAAAAAAATGCAACTGAAGAAGAAAAAGAAATAGACGAGTTGTTGTCTTCTCATTTTGTATTTGATGCACAAAAATTATTCAATAATTTACACAAAATACAAGCAGATAAAGACAATGGAGAATATTATTTAACAGATATGATCGACATTTTTTTGTCTATGAATGAAAAAGTAGAAACTTTGAAAATTTCAAATTATTACGAATTGTTGGGTTTAAATACCCCAGAAGAGATTAATTGGGCTGAAAATTTTTAAAAACATGGAATTATTACTAAACAATTCAAAAGAAGTATTTGAGCAATTATATAATTATAAAGCTAACTGTGCCAGTTATGCTCCTGGTAGGATAAATATAATAGGAGAACATACCGATTATAATTTGGGATTGTCGTTACCAGCAGCTATAAACAGATGGGTAGTGGTGGTAGGTGCCAAAAGATATGACCACGTAGTGAGGGTACATAGTTTAGATTTTTCTGAAAACTATGAATTTAATATGCTCAAATCAAAATTACCCGAAAAATCTTGGCAAAAATATGTTTATGGGGCTTTTATGTTATTTGCAGAAACGCAAAAAGATTTTCATGGTTGCGATATTGTATTGACAGGGAATATTCCATTAGGTTCGGGAGTGTCTTCTTCTGCGGGGCTTACTGTGGCTTTAATGAATTTTTTCAACGGGTATGCAGATACTAAAACAGACGGATTAGCAATCATTCAACTAGCTCAACAAGTGGAGCATCAATATATGGGTGTTAAATGCGGCTTGCTAGATCAGTTTGCCTCTCAATTTTCTAAAGCAGGAAATGTAATGTTGTTAAACTTTTCAAATTTACAATACACCTATTTTAACGCTAATTTTGGAGAGTATGATTGGGTACTGGTTGATACTAAGGTGAAAAGAGAACTTGCTGCCAGCAAATACAGCGAAAGAGTACAAGAAACACAACATGCATTTACAGAAATTGAAAAAAAATATTCGGATGTTAAACATTTTAGAGATTTAAAATTAGAACATTTGAATGCAGTATCATCACCGGTAGAAGCAAAAAGATTAAAACATTTCATAACAGAAGATGCAAGAGTTTTGCGAGCTACTCAAGCTTTGCAAGACGAAGACTTGAATACATTAGGAATCCTTCTCAATGCCTCACACGAAAGCCTCAGAGATGATTACGAAGTTTCATGTGAACAATTAGATTTTTTACAAAAATTAGCCTTAGAACAAAAGGGATGTCTCGGTTCTAGAATGATGGGAGGAGGTTTTGGAGGCTGTACCATTAATTTGGTACACAAAGAAGTGATAAAAAACTTCTCTGAAAATCTTTTAAATTCCTATAAAGAAAAATTTAATATAGATGCTGAAATACACCAATATACCACAGTAGGAGGGGCAGGATTCTTAGAGTTTTAAAATTTTTTATTCAATCCAAGCAGAGTATTTTAAAATTATTTTCAATAGTATTGGATTTATTCAAGAATTAGTAGTTATATTTGTATAATTTGTACATTCGTGCAAGAACTGTATTATTTGTATTTTTATAACGATGAAAATCAATTACTATTTTATTAAAATTAATAAGTTAATCTGCTTGGTTTTGTTTTTATTTAGCCTAGCAACTTATTCACAAACGATTTATACTGTTAACAGCACGGCAAGTGGGCAAACAGGTGACCAAACTACTAACTCTGGTACTTTAGAATGGTGTTTAAACAGAATTGCATATAGTGACAATGGAACAAATTTTAAAGTTGTATTTGCTTTAACTGGATCTGCACCTTATGTTATTTCATTAAATTCCACTCCAAGTATGTATCCTGGGGGAACTAAAACAATAGAAATTGATGGAACTTCTCAAGTTGGATATTCTTCAACAGAATGTAAACCAGTAGTATTTATTAGAGGTAATTCAACTATAAATGGTTTAGAAATTGGAAACACAACTACATTAACTGTAAAAAATATAGGTTTTCAGAATTTGAAAAATGGTATTGTTTTAAATGCAAATACATGTAACTTGAATGTTTACGGTTGCTACTTTGGTTTAGGAGCTGATGGAGTTTCTGTTACAAGTAATTCATTGATAGAAAATGGGATTCTAGTAAACAATGGTTCTAAACTGAATATTGGAGGTTCAAGTATTTGTGAAAAAAATATAATTTCAAATTGTCTTACTGGTGGTGTTAAAGTAAATAATCTAAGCTCTAATATAATAATTCAGAATAATTATATTGGTACTGATATTTCAGGTATGGTAGCAAAACCAAATGGTAATAACGATTATGGTTCACAACATGGTGTTTCGTTAACTAATGTTTCAGGTACCAATAATGCAATTTTAAATAATGTTATTTCAAGTAATTATGGCTCAGGGATTGTATTTAATTCTTGTGCTAATTTTTTAATTACGGGTAATAAGATAGGCGTTTCAGTTGATGGTTTAAAACCATTACCGAATAATATAAGTGGCATTATAGGTAAAAGTTCTAATCATATTAAAATAGGAGATTTTTTACAAACTCCAAGTAATATAATTTCAAGTAATGGGGTATTGGTAATCCATGCTTATAATGGTGCTGGACCCAATAATTATGATTGGGCGAATATGTCAGGGGTGTATTTTGATAATGTAGATAATTCATCAATTACGAATAACTTTATTGGTACAGATATTACAGGCAATAATGTTTCCTTTACAGGTACAAATAGAGAGTTTAGTAACTGGAATACTGGTTTGAAAATAGAAAGAGGTTCAAATAATGATACTATTGTATCTAATATTGTAGGAGGAAATGGTTTTCGATCGGCAGAAGGTAGATCAAAGCCACAAGGTGCAGGTTTTGGTGCAGGAGATTTAGCAAAAGGTCATGGTATTTTGCTTCAGGGCTATACAGATACGGAATTAACTCGAAATATTATTGTTAGGAGAAATAAGGTCGGAATTGGAGTAGACGGTGTTTCAAATATTGGCAATAAAGAAGATGGTATTTCAATTCAGGGTTCTAGTTATATCACTATAGGAGGTGATAAAACCAACTTTTATAACGAAATTGGAAATAATAATTATGGAATCCGTGTTTCAAGAAATTATGCTACAAGTGATACTACCAAAAATCAAGCTTCTAATATTACAATTCAAGGAAATTATATTGGAACATCTAAAGACAACGTAGCTCATCCAAATGGATTAACAGATAATGGTTTTGGAATTGGAGTTAAGGATTTGCCATCAAATGTTACAATAGGAGGAAATTTAATTGAACAAAGTAATATTATTGTAAATAATGTTAATGGTATCGAGTTAAGTGCAGAAGGTGATACAAAAAAGAGAGCAGCAACAACGAATGTAGTAAATAATAATTATGTTGGTATTTGGGAAGATGGAATATCTTCAAAGCCAAATACAAATTATGGTATTTCAATAGTAAGAAAGGCACAAAACTATACTGTTCAGAATAATATTGTATCTTCAAATGGTAAAGATGGAATTTTAATTGATTCCTCTAGTAGTAATAAAATCAAAGGCAACAAAATTGGTGTAGCTACTGATAGCGTGACAGCTAAACCTAACGGCGGTGATGGTATAAAAATACAGAAAAGTTCAAAAAGTAATGTTATTGGTGGTACAACTTCTGCAGAAGGTAACATAATTGCTAACAATACAGGTAACGGTATTAATATTTCAGGGAAAAATTCTAATAACAATGCTATACGTAGGAATGCAATTACTTGTAACACATTAAGAGGTATTGAACTTAACAAAACAGGAAACGATACTTTAGCTGCCCCTTCATTTTCGGGAAGTAAACAATCGTTTGTAGTTACAGGTGTAGCAGGTTCATGGATAGAACTTTATAAAGTAGATTCTACATGTGCTAGTTGTAGTGGAACGGTTAAAAATAGACTTCAAGGGCAAACTTTTGTTACTGCTGGCTTATCGCCTCTTTCTTATAAGCCATCTGGAGCTGACACTGGTTTTGTATACACGGCAACAGCATCTTTGCCAAGTTCTAAACAGGCAATGGCTGCAACAGGAGCTATACCAACCACGGGTCATAACACCTCTGAGTTTTCAATTTGTCAAGTTCTTTGTGTATCTCCTAAAACTTCTGGTTTAGATGTTTCTACTTCTGTAGATACCGTTTGTATAAATGGAACAGCTACTGTTTCTGTAAGTAATACTGAAAAAGATGTGAACTATAAGGTTGTTATAGGTAGTACAAAAGGTACTTCTGTGGCAGGAACTGGTGGTACTATTTCGTTGACAATCCCTAGTTCTGTTTTATCTACTGCGGGGAATTACAAAATCAAAGTGGAGGCTACTCCTGTGAATAACTGTGTAACTGTTACTTTAAATGATTCTAGTACTTTAGTGGTATTAGCTAGACCTATACCTTCAGTAGTGCTTACTGCCGATTCAACAATAATTTGTGCAGGAAATTCTATCAAAGTTAAAGCTACTCCAACCAATGGAGGAAGTGTTCCTCAATATAGATTTGTGTTGAATAACATAAATTTTGGAACGATGTCTTCAACTAACGAAGCTGTTTTTTCTAATATAAAAGATGGAGATGAGCTATATGTAGTATTAAAATCAAATATGACTTGTGCTACTCCTGATACAGCTGTTTCTCAAAAAATCAAGTTTCTTGTTGTTGAACCACCACAAGATAACCTTGGGTTGTCGGCCTCCCCAACAGTTATATGTAAAGGAAATTCAAGTAATCTATCTGTATTAAATTCTCAAAGTGGAGTAACTTATACATTCTTAGAGAATAATATTTCAATAGGTACTGTTAAAGGAACTGGAGGTACAGTTACCTTAAATCATTTGTTTGCTAATGAAGGTGTACATACTATTAAAGTTAATGCCTCAATAACAAAATGTGCAGTTGTGAGATTAAAAGATTCGTTAGTAATTACTGTAAACCCTGGAGTAGATACAAAATTAAAAGTATCATACGATTCTGTTATTTGTATAGATGATAATCCAGCAATAATTACTCTAGTTAAAACTGAAAATAATGTTTCTTATGTTTTGTTTAAAGGTACAAACAAATTAAATCAATCATCGATTGTGGGTGATGGTACAGATAAAAGTTTTTCTGTAAATCTGCCAAAAGGTATCAATATTCTAACTATTAAAGCAAAAATTGGTGGTTGTGATACAATTGTTTTAGATACTAAACCTAAAATTCAAGTTAACGAACCAGAAGATACCAATAAAGTAGCTTCGATTGTAACACCAATTTGTAAAAATGAGAATGCTACTATAACTATTCCTAGTTCAATTTTAGGAATGACTTATAAGGTAAAAGATAGTTTAGGTGTAGTAGTTGGTACAGGATTGGGTACAGGTGCTAATTTGTCAATAAGTGTAACTATTCCATCAGTTGGAACACATATTTACAGCATATTTGCGAGCATACAGTCTTGTAATGAAGTTAAACTTTCTAAATCTTTGAAGTTAAAAGTAAATGCTAGTCCAGATGCTGAACTTAAAGTAGAATACAACGCAGTTACTTGTGAAGATAGTATTTCAAAAATTTGGGTAAGAAATCCAGAAGATAGTGTTACCTATTCATTATATACAAAAGGTGGAAATTTAGTTCAATCGGTTTTGTCTACTACAGCTGATATTGAATTTAATTTAGGAGTTTTAAGTGTAGGAACACATGATTACATTATTAAAGCAAAAGTAAATGGTTGTTCTGAGATTAATCTTAAAACAGAACCATCAATTACCGTAAATAAAAGAGAAGATTCTACTAAAACGGTAACAATAACAACGCCAATTTGTGAAGCTGAGAACGCATTTGTGACTATCAAATCTTCAACTTTTGATATGACCTATGAGGTTATTGATTCATTAAATAATATTGTTGTTTCTGGTAAAGGTACAGGAAATGATTTGACTTTGACTATTACAAAACCAGATACGGGAATACATAAATATTTTGTTAAAGCCACTATAAATGGTTGTAGTCCAGTTATTCTAGCAACAAAATTACTTTTAAAGGTAAATCCAAAGCCAACTACATCTCTTGATGTGGATTATTCAAAAGTTGTTTGTAATGATAGTGTTTTAAAAATTGTTGTTAGAAACTCTCAACTAAATTATACCTACGGTTTGTATGAAGGAAATTCATTAGTAAATGCTGAAAAAATTGGTACTGGAGATTCTTTAGTTTTTGAATTAACTAATTTAAGTGCTGGTACACATAATTACTATATAGGAGTTTCTGTAGAAGGTTGTGGTAAAGATACTCTAGATACCAAGCCAACAGTAAAAGTGAACAAGAAACCAAATTCTAAAACAGCTGTTTCTAGCAATTCTCCTATCTGTATCAATACTTCAGCGGTACTAAATATAAGTAATGAATCTGGTGTTCAATATTCAATATACAGAAGAAAAGTAACTCAAGACTCATTATTGGGTGTAACTTCAACTTCTAATTTTACTACAAATGTTTATACCAAATCAGGTGTAGATACATTAAAAGTAGTAGCAAAAATTGAAGCATGTGATGCAGTAGTTCTTGATTCGGCAGAAATAATTAAAATTAATGAATTCCCAACTTCTACATTAACTACAAGTGGATGTTCAGTTTGTTATTCATCTAACGCCATTGTGAAATTATTTAACACAGATGCACAATGGACTTATGGAGCTGTGATTGCTAACGATTCTACAAGAATTAAAGGTGGTGGTGATTTGGAATTTAATATTTCAAAATTATTCATAGAGAAAGGTGGCAATGAAGTGATTTTTAAAGTTTATGTAGACGGTTGTGGCAATAAAGTAGTTGGTAAAGATTCAATATTCTCTTTAGGAGAAGTAAGCAATTTATTTGGACCAAGTGCAGTTTGTGTGAATTCAACAAGTGAATATACCATTTCTAAAACAAAAGGAGCTACTTCTTATAAATTTGAACTTCCTAACAATATTCAAAATTTGGGACAAATAGATAATAGTATTACTGTACAATGGGGTGATGTAACCACATCAGGAACTATTGTGGGTTACCCAATTGTAACAGATGGAACTGTTTGTGATCAATTAAAATCTCAGAAAAGTGTAACTGTTTTTGAAAACTTAAACGGTAAGGCAGCATTTGTAAATAATGACACACTTTGTGTGAATGATTTAACAGAAATAGGAATTATGAATATCTTGGGTGTTCAAAAAGATTCTATAGGAGGAATTGGTGGCATTACATTTGAAGACACCACAACTTCTGTTGGCGGCTACAATCGCTATTGGGTAAGATTTACAAACCCAGGAACGTACACCTTACGATATTTTATATTCAATCCTTGTATCGGATATACAGATACTACACAGACTATTGTGGTACTTCCGTATCCGACTGCAAATGTGGGTAATTATCCTGTGATTGAAATGCAATATTATCCAAAAGAGGTGATTTTAGATGGAAGTAACAGTACACACACATCTTTATCATACCCTATGTCGTATAAGTGGTCTGTGAAGCCAGAAGCAAATATAAATAACAGTACTTCAATGATAGCTAGTTTTGTTCCACAAGAAACTAAACAAACAGTTTATCTCACGGTGGCTAATTCACATAAAAACATGTGTGCTGTTTCTGATTCGGCTGTGATAGTAGTTGATTTAGGTATTTTTATTCCTAATGTATTTACACCAAACGGAGACGGAGATCATGATGAGTGGGTACTAGAAAACATAAATGCTTTTTATCCAAATGCAACAGTTGATATATTTAGCAAATGGGGAACAAAAGTGTATTCGGTATCTTCATATGACAAGCCATGGGATGGTAAAAGAAATGGAGAAGATTTGCCTGCTGCAACCTATTACTACGTAATAGATTTAAAGAAACCAAATATGAAACCGTTGGCTGGTTCAATTACAATTATTCGTTAATTTTGAAATTATCTAGGTATGAAAAAAATTATATTGTTTTTATTTAGTAGCATTAGTCTGGTGACTTTAGCTCAACAACAGGGGCATTACAGTATGTACATGGTAAATCAATATTTACTGAATCCTGCTGTGGCTGGTACAGAAGATTATGTTGATATCAAAGCTGGCTTTAGATCACAGTGGGTTGGTTTAGCTGATAGACCTCAAAGTTATGTTTTAACGGCTCATGGTCCTGTTAAGAAAAACATAGAACATAAAAATTTTGAAGATGTAAAACCTATGCCTTGGCATAGTGTAGGCGGTATGGTTACAGGAGAGGTAACAGGTCCAATAAATAAAAATTCAATTTTTGGTACTTATGCGTATCATATTCCACTTTCAAAAACCTTAAATTTATCTCTTGGGGCATCTGTGGGTGTTCAGCAATGGCGTGTAAATGCGGCTGAACTTAAATATGATGCTCAAAATAGTGTAGATAAAGCTACTTCTACTAACACTACGGTCTGGTCTCCAGATGGAAACGTGGGTGTGTGGTTGTATAATAAAAAGTTTTATGTAGGAGCCTCGTCTATGCAGGTATTTAATCAGAAAATAGATATTGCAAGCGGTACAAACGGTGCAGATGTTTCAAAACTTAATAGACACTTTTTTGCAACAGCGGGGTACAGAATAAAACTTGATAGTGCTGGTAAATGGGCATTGGTGCCTTCATTTATGTTTAAAGCAATTGCTCCTACCCCAGCTCAGATTGATTTGAATTGTAAAATCAGATATAAAGATACTTTTTGGGGAGGTTTGTCTTGGAGAAACCAAGATGCAGTAGTTTTTATTGTGGGTATGACCATCAAAGAAAGAGTTGATATTGGTTATTCTTATGATGCTACAACAAGTAAATTGGCTAATTATTCTAATGGATCGCATGAAGTTGTAGTAGGCTTACGTGTACCTCATTTAAGACATAAACCAGCTCCAGCACAGTTCTGGTAATTTTTAAAAAGCGACTTATGTCGCTTTTTTTATTTATATATTTACCTTTTTTTACTTCATTCTTACACTTATTTTTATTACTTTTACACGTTACAATATATAGTTTTTACAAATAAAGACACTCAATATAAATATGAGCGATCAATCATCAGAAGTAAAAAAAGCAGATTATTCAGCAGATAGTATACAGGTATTAGAAGGCTTATCGGCGGTGAGAAAAAGACCAGCCATGTACATTGGAGACATTGGTGTTAAGGGTTTACATCACTTGATATGGGAAGTAGTTGATAACTCTGTTGATGAGGCACTTGCTGGTCATTGTAATTGGATCAAAGTCTCTATAAATACGGATAACTCTATTACAGTTGAAGATAACGGAAGAGGTATACCAACAGGTATGCATACTAAAGAAAACCGTTCAGCTCTTGAGGTTGTATTAACAGTTTTACATGCTGGTGGTAAATTTGATAAAGACTCTTATAAAGTTTCTGGTGGTTTGCATGGTGTGGGTGTTTCGTGTGTGAATGCTTTATCTACTCACTTAAAAGTTAATGTATATAGAGAAGGTAAAGTTTGGGAACAAGAATATTCTCAAGGTAATCCTTTGTATCCTGTTAAAGTTGTAGGAGAAACAGAAAGAACAGGTACTACCGTACTATTTAAGCCCGATGATACTATTTTCACTGTAACAGAATACAAATATGAAACTGTTTCAAATAGATTAAGAGAATTAGCTTATCTAAATAAAGGTATTAGAATAGAATTGGTTGATTACAGAGAAAAAAATTCTGATGGTACTTATTTGGGTGAAGAATTTTATTCTACTGGTGGTTTAAAAGAATTTGTTAGCTACTTAGACAGTACGAGAAATAAATTAATTGAAGAGCCTATATACATGGAAAGTGACAAAGGTCCTATTCCTGTAGAGGTAGCAATGACCTACAATGATTCTTACAATGAAAATGTTTTTTCTTATGTAAATAATATTAACACCATAGAAGGTGGTACTCATGTTGCTGGTTTTAGACGTGCTCTTACAAGAACTCTAAAAACGTATGCTGAAAAATCTGGTATGCTTGAAAAAGCAAAAGTAGAAATTACAGGTGATGATTTCAGAGAAGGATTAACGGCGGTAATTTCTGTAAAAGTTGCAGAACCACAGTTTGAAGGACAAACTAAAACAAAGCTAGGTAACAACGAAGCTATGGGTGCTGTGGATGTAGTAATGGGCGAAATTTTGAATATTTGGCTTGATGAAAATCCGAAAGAAGCTAAAATGATTGTACAAAAAGTAATTTTAGCGGCACAAGCTAGAATTGCTGCTCGCAAAGCGAGAGAATCTGTACAAAGAAAAAATGTGATGGTGGGTTCTGGCTTGCCAGGTAAATTGGCCGATTGCTCAGAAAGTGATCCTACTTTGTGTGAAATTTACCTAGTGGAGGGTGATTCTGCGGGTGGTTCTGCCAAGCAAGGTAGAAATAGAAATTTTCAGGCAATCTTACCTATGAAGGGTAAAATCCTCAATGTTGAGAAAGCTCAAGAACACAAAATTTACGATAACGAAGAGATATTGAATATTATTAAAGCGTTAGGGATAAGTTTTGGTAATGCTGAAGACAGTAAGGCTCTAAACATTGACAAGCTGAGATACCACAAAATTGTAATCATGACCGATGCCGATGTGGATGGTAGTCACATTAGAACATTGATTTTGACTTTGTTCTTTAGATATATGCGTCCACTTATTGAAAATGGCTATGTGTACATTGCTCAGCCTCCATTATATTTGGTTAAAAGAGGTAAAGAAGAAGTTTATTGCTGGGACGAAATCCAAAGAGAACAAGCTGTGAAAGCACTTGCTAAAGATGGTAGAGAATCTTCTGTAAATATACAACGATACAAAGGTCTTGGTGAGATGAACCCAGAACAGTTATGGGAAACAACTATGAATCCTGAAAAAAGAAGTATGAAGCAAGTGAGTATAGATTCAGCTGCGGAGGCAGACCATCTGTTCTCAATGCTTATGGGTGATGAGGTAGCTCCGAGGAGAGATTTTATAGAACGAAATGCTAAGTATGCTCGTGTAGATGCATAAAATTTAATAATAAAATAATCTAAAAAAGCTCTTCAATTCATTTTGAAAAGCTTTTTTTAGTTTTAGATTAAGGAGGATAGATGAAGGCGTATTTAAGGAAGTTAGGTACATTATTAAGAATAAAAAATAAAAAAGTTGATGCTGAAATACTGAAAACAAAATATGTAAGTAGGGATTTGAGTTGGCTTAAATTTAATCAAAGAGTTTTTGACCAAGCTAAAAATCAGCACAGAAGCGTATTTGATAGATTAAAATTTTTAGCAATTACGGCTTCTAATTTTGATGAATTTTTTATGATTCGTGTAGGTAGTTTGTATAACTATATAGATTATAAAAAAGATAGAACAGATTACTCTGGTCTTAAAGCAGAACCTTTTAAAAAATTATTGTTCACAGAAATCCAACATTTTTATAGTGAATATTTTAAATATTTTGAAAAATCCTTAGTTCCAGAGTTGAAAAAGCTGAACGTGAAGTTTGTAACACCTCACGACTTGGAACATGATGATAAATTAATTCTTGAAAATTATTATAAGAGTACGATTCATCCTATGCTGACACCTATGATGATGGATACGTATCATGCTTTCCCAATTCTCAATAATAAGGTTTTAATCTTTGGTGTGATTTCTAAAGTAGGAAATTTTGCTAAACAAGATCAACGTATTTCTTTTGTTCAAATTCCTCAAAATATTGCCAGATATTATGTAATTGAAAAATCGGGTCAAACATTACTTGTGCCCATTGAAGAGCTCATCAGATGGCAAATTTATACTTTGTATAAGAACGTAGATGTAGAATCTGTGAATCTTTTTAGAATTATCAGAAATGGTGATTTTGCTATGGAAGATATAGATGATAGTGATACGGATTTTATCAAAGAAATGCGTAAGAAAATCAATACCAGACGTACCGGTAGGGTAGTGCGTGTAGAAGTTGAAAGTGGTTTTTCTAAAGAAATAGAGAATTTACTTAAGAAAGAATGGAATATAGATGAACTGAATTTTATAAGATGCTCAAATTTAATTGATTATTCTTCTTTTTGGCAGTTGATGAAGTTAAATATTGCCAAACAACATACGTATCAGGCTCCTGCTCAAACATCGCCTTTGTATTATTCTAAAAATGAAAATGAGTCTATTTTGGAATATTTAAAAAATAATGATGTTCTATTGCATCATCCATATAACAGTATGGAGATTTTTTTAAATATGCTGGAAACAGCTGCGGAAGATCCTCACGTATTGTCTATAAAAATTACCATATATAGGCTCGCAAAAGATTCTAGAATAACAAAAGCGTTACATAGAGCAGCTGAATTGGGCAAACACGTTTCTGTTTTGTTTGAAGTAAAAGCTAGGTTTGATGAAGAAAATAATATCAATCAGGCTCAATTATTACAAAAAGCAGGTTGTTTTGTGATTTACGGTCTTGGAAACGTAAAAACTCACACCAAACTTTGTTTGATTGTTCGTAAAGATCCAGAAACTGAAAATGTGACAAGATATGTACATATGAGTAGTGGTAATTACAATGAAATTACTTCAAAAATATATACAGATTTGGCACTTTTAACTACCAAGGAACATTATGCAAACGATGTTTCTGAGTTTTTTAATGTAATCACTGGGCATTCTCAACCTGAAGAATATAAATATTTGATTGCTCCTCCAGAAAATATGAGAGAGGAGTTAATAGCTCTTGTGGAGCAAGAAATTCAAAATAAAAAAGCGGGTAAAGTATCTGGAATTGTAATTAAAATAAATTCTTTGCAAGATTTAGAGTTTATAGATTCATTATATAGAGCTTCGCAGGCGGGTGTTAGCGTGAAATTGATTATCAGAGGTATGTGTTGCTTAAGACCACAGAGAATGGGCTTGAGTGAGAATATTACCGTGAGATCTATTGTGGGTGAATTTCTTGAACATACAAGATTGTTTTATTTTCATAACGATGGTCAGCCGTTGATATACGGAGGAAGTGCTGATGCCATGGTGAGAAGTTTTGATAGGAGAGTGGAGTCATTATATTTGATTACTGAACATAATTTAAAGCAAGAAGCTATCAATATTTTAACGTATAATTTGAAAGACAATGTGAATTCTTACGAAATGAATGAAAACGGTAATTATGAAAAAGTTGTACCTCTACATAATGAAAAATCATTTGATATACATAAAGAATTCTTTTTGGTTGACAAAAATACAGTAGAAAAAGCAAAATTATTTTAAAGTCTTATAACTGCTAAGTGCCTTCTAATACAGGTGCTTAGTAGTTTATTTGCCTCTTGTTCCTAGCTTGATTAAAAATAAGTTTTCAGGTTTTTTATTATTTATTTCAAATTTTAACATGGTTTTTTCTTGATGAAAACCATGATTTCCTGCTGCACCAGGGTTCATGTACAACAAGTTTTTAGCAGAATCAAAAGCTACTTTGAGTATGTGAGAATGTCCACAAATTAAAATGTCGGGTTTGTATTGTGTTATGAGTTGATTCGTTTTCTTATTATAAGTTCCCATTTTACCTGCAATGTGAATCATTAGTATTTTACAAGAATTTACTTCCATAAATATAAACTCTGGAAGATTATACAACAATTCACCACTGTCTATATTTCCAAAAACAGCTTTTGTGGGTTTTATCTGGTTTAATTGTTCAAGTATTTCTTTATTTCCTATATCACCTGCATGCCATATTTCGTCTACGTCATGCAGGTAATTTAGTGTATGTGTATCTATGAAACCGTGTGTGTCTGATAGCAAAGCTATTCTCATGGCAACATAGGTAGTGTTTTGTGGTCAATACTGCCAAATTCTGGTAATGATACGTATTTAGCATCAACTGTTTTTAATTCAGGATGTTTCTTGAGGTATTCGTTATATTGAGCTACTGCCTTGTCTATGTGGCTTTGCATAGCAACAAACTTGTTGTCATCAATTTCTGCTAGTAGACTATTTTTAAGATCTTTCATAGCTGCTAGTTTCTCAACTTCTTTTGTGTTAGCACCAAAATCCAATACTTCACGTACGTGAATCATTAGTAAACTGTCATAAGAGAAGAATTTGTTGGTGAAATTAGGAGTGTTTAAATTGATTTCTTCTTTTTCCAATTCAACAGTTTTATTTTCTAAACTAGCTAGTTGTTTTAAATCTGTAGTAGGTAAATTTTTTAGTTGGAAGTACACCCCTTTAAGGTCTTTATATTTTGCAGAATCTAGTTTAATATATTCTTTCCATTCGTATTGAACAGCCTCATAAAGAGAATCTGCACGTCTAACAGTTTCTTCACTAGCTTTTACCAATGTATCTTGTTTTGAATGGTCACTAGTTTTTTCTTTACAAGAATTAAATGAGGCAATACTTATTGCAGCTAAAATGATACTTAAACTGATTTTTTTCATTAAATTATTATATTTTATATTTCGAAATTACTATTTTTTTAACATTTAACCTATCTATTTTTCCTGAATTTGTTAGTGGTAATTCTGATAAATAATAGACAGATTTGGGTCTATAGTATTTTTCTAAGAATTCGAACTGCCAATTTTCGCAATTTATTTCATCAGTAACTAAAATCGCCTTTTCTCCCAATAATTCATCAGTAATTCCGATGACAACCAAGTTAGAATGATAAACATTTTTAATTTCAGCTTCTATGGCTACGGGGTTTATTTTAATGCCACCCGAGTTGATAATAAAATCTTTTCTTCCTAATATTTTAAATGTATGATTGGGACTTAGTTCAATCAAATCATTGGTTGTAATAATTTGGTTGTTAGTTATATAGCCGTTTATTTGCAAGCAACCTTCGGGTGTTTTACTTATTTCTAGGTCTGGATGTATAACTTTAAAATATTCTTCTGTCTTACAATTTCTTACAGCAATGTGCGAGAGTGTTTCTGTCATGCCGTAGGTTTCAAAAAAGTCAGTAGATTTTATAGCAGTAATTCTTGAGTTTAAAGATGCACTTACGCTTGCACCACCCAATATAATAGTTGAATATCTTGAAAAATCAGTAGCCTGTTGGAGCCATTTTTCAAGTTGTAGGGGTGAAATTGCAACAAAATTGAAGTGGATACTCGGATACCAAGAATTAGGATTTATTTGTGGAGGACACAAATAAATGTTCATCTGGTTGATAAGTCCTCTTATGAGTTGCATTTGTGCTGCAATAAATAGAGGATTCATATTTACCAAAATATGACCACCTTTAGGTATTTGGAAAAAATTTATTGTGTTTTGAGCACTATATTCTAGTAAATTTCTAGTTGTATGTATTTTTTTGGGGACACCCGTAGAGCCAGATGTTTGCAATTTAAAATCCACTTTGTCTCTTTGCCAGTCTTTAATAAACTGTAAACAATCTGAAAAAAAAGAATCAACTTGAAAGTGATTATCGTTTTCAGGTAGATGATTGCTATCTAAACATTGTTCTTTGTAAAAAATAAGTGACATAGACTATTTTTTACAATTATAGATTAATTAAAGCAGATTTCTAAAGATAATTCGCTGGTTAAGTGTTTTTTTAATTTGAAATAAGCTAGTAATAATTCTGATTTATAACTTAGTTCGTTTATACTAGTCTTGAAATTTAAAACAGAATTTTTTAGTTGGATAAGTTCTTTATGGTTTTTTGTATTTACGTAATTGCTGTTACACAAGTCTTTAAGTTCGTTTTGTAAGAGCAACAATTCTTTTTTGGTATTGATCATTTCTTCAAAACAATTGACAATAGACATTCTAGACAATAACTCATATTTATCTTTATTTCCTAGTTCAAAAATATAGTCAATATGGCACAAATAATTACAGACATCTCCCCAATTTTTAAAATATTGACCTATAGAAAATAGAATTTGAAAGTCTAACAAATTGTGTTTTATGTAAGTCTTAAATAAATTGTTTTTGAAAATACCCAAATGAGCTTCTATTATTTTGTCGAGAGGATAAATTTCTGAAACGTATGAAGTACTTGGGTCTAGGTTTTCAATGAAAATAAATCCTTGTTTAACAAGATTTAAATTCACTTGAGATAAAATTATAGATTTTTCAGAATAAGAGATTGTGTTCATTTTATTTGTACTTTATATACGTAAAAATACGTAAATATTGATACGGTGGTTAACGTATCGAACAACTGGTAGCTGATTTATTTTATTTGGATAATTATTGTGTATAAATAGATTCAAATTGAATGTTATACAATACCATTTTTCCTTATTTGTTTTAATTATTTTATTTTAGTTAATTTGTACTTATACTATTTTAAATATGAAAATATCTTCAATTTTATTAGGATTGTGTTTGGCCGTATCACTGTTTTCTTGTAAAAAAACTAAACAAGTAGAATTGGTAAAAGACAACGAGTCTGTATATACTGCAAAAGGTAAAGTTAATGATTCAGATGTTTCATTTACAGGTGGTTATAATAATTATGTATCTTTTGTAAATACTGATTCTTCTCAAAATTACATGACGTATACGTTCAGTTTGCGTACTCCAAATTCTAGTATTGATGATTATTTTGAAATAAAAGCAAAGCATGTTTTTGCAGGTGTAGATTCAAACGACGTAGCTGAAATGTTTGATATTGTAAGTCCTAAAACGTATAACATGGGAACATTTGCCAACAATGTTTATTATGATTTTGCGTATTACAAAAAGGGTGTCAAATACAGCATCGTTGACAATACCCAAAATATACAAATACTTTCAAACAAAGACATGGGCGATTTTACTGCAACTGATTCTAAAACTGGTAAAACCTATACCAATAGATATGTTCAGTTTACGGCTAAACTAGAAAATGTGAATTTGTTTAACGAAGACGATGAAAAGTTGGTGATTTCAAATCTGGAATTTGTGGGTAAGTTTGCCGCACTTGGAGATATGAAAAGAAAAAAATAATTTAATTTTTTTTAAATATAATTTTAAAAGCTCTGATATTCAGAGCTTTTTTTGTTTTTATACTTTTTTTATTCGTTTTAATGAACTTTTAAATCATATATATTGTAATATTGCAATATAGGGATAATATAATGGGAGCAAGCAAAACAGATTCATATACAGAACAGCAAAACAGGATTGCTATTCTATTAAAAGCACTTGGGCATCCTGCAAGAGTGGCCATAATTGATTATTTGTTAAAGGTAGACTCTTGTATTTGTGGAGATATAGTGAACGAATTGCCACTTGCTCAGCCTACAATTTCGCAGCATTTAAAAGAACTTAAAAATGCAGGAATTATTAAAGGGAACATAGAAGGTACTTCTATTTGCTATTGTATAAACGAGGTGGTTTGGGAAGAACTACAGAAGTATTTCAACGGAATAAGCCAAGGATTGAATTGTAAAAAATCTAATTGTTGTTAAAAATTTAATTTTATAGTTATGTTGTTATCAGAATTTAAAAATGTATTAACTCAAACAGACAGCGTTTCTGTCGAGTTGGAAGATGGAACTGCTATACCAGTTCATTTTCATATTACAGAAGTAGGCAAGATAAGTAAGCAATTTATAGATTGTGGCGGTACCGTAAGGACAGAAAATAAAATTAGTCTTCAAATATGGTTTGCAAATGATCTAGAACATAGACTTAGTCCTCATAAATTATTAGATATACTTAAAATTTCTGAAGAAAAGTTAAATATATCTGACTCTGAAGTGGTTTGTGAATATCAAGGAGTACGTAGTATAGAGAAATATAATCTTGAATATAATGGTAAAAGTTTTGTTTTGAAACCTACACAAACAGAATGTTTAGCGGAAGACCATTGTGGCATACCTGCGGCTAGATTAGTAGTGAAACAAGTTAAAAATAGTTGTTGTGCACCAGAAAGTGGGTGTTGTTAAGGTAATGAAAACAAAACTTAAATTTTTAGATAAATATCTTACTCTTTGGATATTTTTAGCAATGGTTGTTGGGTTGATTTTAGGATACAATTTTCCTGAAATAAAAGCTATTAATACCCAATTGTCGGTGGGTACTACCAGTATTCCTATTGCTTTTGGCTTAATTTTAATGATGTATCCGCCTTTGGCTAAAGTAGATTATTCATTATTGCCTAACCTGCTTAAAGATAAAAAAAGTATTGGTATTTCACTTCTATTAAACTGGCTCATTGGGCCAGTTTTTATGTTTGTGTTAGCAATTCTATTCTTAAGAAATGAACCAGAATACATGATAGGACTCATACTTATTGGTTTGGCTAGATGTATTGCTATGGTTTTAGTTTGGAACGATTTAGCAGGTGGTAACAAAGCATTTGCGGCATTATTAGTAGCTATAAATAGTGTTTTTCAAGTATTTACATATAGTTTTTACACTTGGGTATTTATCAATTTCTTACCTCAATCATTAGGTTTGGCGAGTGCTCAAATCAATGTATCTCTAAAAGATGTGGCTTTAAGTGTATTTATATATTTAGGTATACCGTTTATTTTAGGTTATTTATCAAGGTTAATGTTGGTAAAAACCAAAGGTGAACAGTGGTTTAGATATCATTTTATACCCAAAATTTCACCTATAACGCTCTATGCTTTATTGTTTACAATTGTGCTTATGTTTAGTCTGAAAGGCGATCAAATCTTAGATTTACCTCAAGATGTATTGCATATAGCTTTACCCATGATGATTTATTTTATAGTCATGTTTTTGGTAAGTTTTATTTTAGGTAAATACGCTGGCTTTGAATATGATAAAAATGTTTCAGTTGCTTTTACCGCAACAGGAAATAATTTTGAATTGGCCATAGCCGTAGCCATAGCTGTATTTGGTGTAGAATCTAAACAAGCATTTGTTGGAGTAGTTGGGCCACTGATAGAAGTTCCCGCTTTGATATTATTAGTAGAATTAAGTTACGTATTAAAACAAAAATTATATAAAAATGTATCCTAAAATTAAAGAGTTGATTGCTGATTTTTCTGTTGACAATATTTCTGATGAACGCAAACAAATATTGAATCCCGTTGTGGAATTTATCAAAGATAAAAAGGAAAAGAATGAAGCAATTCGTTTAAATTTTATTTGTACACATAATTCTAGAAGGAGCCATTTGTCGCAAATTTGGGCACAGACTATGGCGACTTACTTTGGTGTTCAAAATGTAAATTGCTATTCTGGTGGTACAGAAGCTACCGCAATGTTTCCTAAAGTTGCAGAAACATTAGAAAAACAAGGATTTGAAATATTAAAACTTTCGGAGAGTACCAATCCTGTATATGCTGTTAAATATGCTGCAAATGCACACGCAGTTATTTGTTTTTCAAAAACTTACGACCACTCGTTTAATCCTAAAAGTGATTATGCAGCGGTTATGACTTGTAATAATGCCGATGTGGGTTGTCCTGTGGTTTTAGGGGCAGAAGCAAGATTCCCTGTAAAGTTTAATGACCCCAAAGCCTACGATGGTACAGAGCTGATGGATGCAAAATATGCTGAAAGAAGCCTTGAAATTGCTCAAGAACTGTTTTATGTTTTTAAAAATGTGAATTAAGTGAAGAAGCTCAATATTAAAATAGTTCTTTAAATTGAGCTTCCTTAAAGACATTATCTATTACTTATTTATAGCCACTTTTTTCAAAATAGCATCTACAATTTGTCTAGAGTTGATGTTGTCTGCTTCGGCTTCGTAATTTAAAATTATTCTGTGAGCCAACACGTCTGAGGCTATTTGTTTAATATCATCTGGTAACACATAGTCTCTGCCGTTCATAAGAGCCAAAGTTTTGGCTGCTCGGTTTAAGCTGATGGTTGCTCTTGGCGACACTCCAAACTGAATATATTGGCTTTCGTCTTTGAGGCCGTAGTCTTTAGGATAACGGGTTGCAAAGGCCAATTCTATGATATATTTTTCTAGTGATTCAGAAATCTGAATCGTGTTTATTTGATTAGAAATTTGTAAAATATCAGTTTTGCTGAGTATAGTGGAGACTTCGGTAGGTTTGTCTATGGCAGACATCCTCCTCATTACTTCTAGTTCTTCATCTTTGTTTAAGTAGCCTAGATTTATTTTTAACATAAATCTATCTATTTGAGCCTCAGGTAGGGGGTAAGTACCTTCTTGTTCTACAGGGTTTTGTGTAGCAAGTACCAAAAATGGTTTTTCAAGTTTAAAAGTATTGTCGCCAATGGTTACTTGTTTTTCTTGCATGGCTTCTAGAAGAGCAGACTGAACTTTAGCAGGTGTTCTGTTTATTTCATCGGCAAGAATAATATTTGCAAAAACAGGTCCTTTTTTTACCTGAAATTCACCTTCTTTGGGGTTGAAAATCAACGTTCCTATTAGGTCTGAAGGCAAAAGGTCTGGCGTGAATTGTATTCTTTTAAATTGTAAGTCAACTGCTTGAGCAAGAGTATTTACGGTAAGTGTTTTGGCAAGACCTGGTACGCCTTCTAGTAGTATATGCCCACCCGTAAATAGTCCTATAAGTAATCTGTCTACCAAATATCGCTGCCCCACCACTATTTTACCTACTTCGGTCTGTATTTGGTTTATTTTATCTTGAATTTGCGAAATATTAAGAGTATCGTTCATGCCTTTGAATATGTTCAAATGTATAAAAAAGTAAAGTTTTTAACCAAAAATATTGTCGATATCTTCTTTTGTTAATGTTTTAATAAAACTATCGTCGGCACTGATGAGGTTGTCTGCCAAATCTTTCTTTTTTTGTTGCAACAATAGAATTTTTTCTTCCACAGTGTTTCTGGTTATGAATTTATATACAAAAACATTGTTTTTTTGTCCTATTCTATACGCTCTATCTATCGCTTGTTGTTCTGCAGCAGGGTTCCACCATGGGTCAAGTATAAAAACATATTCGGCTGCGGTAAGGTTAAGACCTGTACCTCCCGCTTTCAATGAAATCAAAAATGTTTTAACTTGTTCATTGTTTTGGAATTCGTCTACTTGTTCTTTTCTGTTTTTGGTGCTGCCGTCTATGTACGTAAACGTTTGTTTTTCTTTTTCTAAATATTCTTTGTAAAAAGCCAAATTTTTAACAAACTGACTAAATACAAGTACTTTATGGTCTTCTTGAGTTACGTTTTCGTGCATGTCTATTACCATATCATATTTGCCAGAACCTTGGCTGTAGTCGTCTACGCACATAGCCGGATGATTGGCAATTTGTCTCAATTTGGTAAGACCTTGTAATATAAGAATAGCACTTTTGCCTATTCCTTCAGTTTCTATATTATTGGCTATTTCGTTTCTGTAGTAAGATTTTGTTTCCTCGTACAATTTTTCTTGCTCCTCGGTCATATCACAGTAAACTATCTGTTCTATTTTGTCTGGTAGTTCTGTGGCAACCTGATTTTTCTTTCTTCTAAGAATAAATGGCTTTACTAGGGCATGGAGTTTCTTTACTTTATCTAAGTCTTTTTTCTTTTCTATAGGTGTTAAAAACTCCGTTTTGAAAAACTGTTGCGTACCTAAAAGTCCAGGATTTACAAAATTCATTTGAGACCAAAGGTCTAAAGTAGAATTTTCTATTGGTGTACCCGTAAGTACCAGTTTGTGTGTAGATTTTAAACTGTTTACATCTTGAGCAATGGTAGAGCTTGGGTTTTTTATGGCTTGAGATTCGTCAAGAATGATGTAGTTAAAATACATTTTCTGCAAAAATGTGCTATCAATCCTAACAATTCCGTACGAAGTAAGAACCAGGTCGTAATTACTGAATGCGTCTATGTTTTTGGATCTGTTAGAACCCGTGAAATTCAATATTTTAAGATGTGGTGCAAATTTTTTAGCTTCTTGCTCCCAGTTAAACACTAAAGATGTTGGGCAAATCAATAAACTTGTGCCTTTGTTTTCTTCTTTCTGATTCAGTAAAAGTGTAAGTGTTTGTATGGTTTTACCAAGACCCATGTCGTCTGCTAGGCAACCTCCAAACTTGAACGTATTTAAAAATTTGAGCCAGTTATATCCCGCTTTTTGATAATGTCTGAGTTCTCCGTTAAGTAATTGAGGTAGTGGCTCGTCTGCGAGGCTTTCAAATTCTCGTAACTGTTCCAGTTTTCTACTCATGATAACTTCGGCTAAACTTTCTTCTTTTAAGGAATTTACAAGAGTGACGTGGTATTTTTGTAATCTCAATTCACCGTCATGATCTTCCACAAAAGAAAATAATTCCGAATATTGAGTAAGCCATTCTGAGGGTATTACGGCAATTTGTCCGTTTGGTAGTTCAAACTGACGAATACCTTTTTTAATATATTTTCTTATTGTTAGAAAAGGAATTTCAAATTCTCCAAAGAATATTTTAGCGTTGATATCAAACCAATCGTTGTTTTCATTTATTTCTAGGTTTATTCTACTTTCGCCGATAAAATATTTTTTAGCATCTTTTTGGTTTTGGCGAAGTTCAACGCCTTCGTTTCTTAACTGCTCACCTTTGGTTTGAATAAATGAGATGCCGTCACTTTTTGTAAGTTGAAATTTTCCGTTTGAAATTTTTATTTGGAAACTTCTGATAAGCTCTAATATTTTACTTTCAAAGTCAATATCTCTTATCACTTTATGAAAAATATAATTGTCGTCTGACTTTTCTAGTTTTACAGATACGGGCGAAATAGCATCTGCATCAAATTTAAAATTGTCGTACACAAAGTTTATTTGAAACAAAAATGTGTCTTCCGCATCATCGTTTGGTTCGTCCATTACGGTCACAGGTGCGTCAAACAACGTTGCCGGGGCGTTTGTATGAACTTTTTGGAGTTCACTAAAAACAATTTCCGTTTTAGGTTTTAAATATTCTTTTCTTATGTCAAAACCTTTGGCGTGTACATCAAACTGAGCCACCAAATTGGTGACAAATTTTCCAAAATATTCTTCTTCTAGTTTTTTAGGAATTTCTATAAACTTTTTCTTCAAAAACGGTTTCAGCTTGTTGCCATCTACTTCTTTTTCAAAAGTAAAAACTTTACCATCTAGTAATAGCCAAGCGGGTTTGTTGTTTAAGATGATTCCGTTTTTATATTGAAACTCCGTTTTTTCTCCTCTAAACTTTATGGTTGGGAAATAATGCGTGTTTTCATCATTTCTGAAAAAGTGAAATAAAACCGAACCTTTGTCGGCACACACTTCTAGTTTTTTCCAAGTAGGTTCGCCATCAGAGCCCATCTCGTACACTCTTTTACCTACTAGTAAGTCAAAAATAGTTTGTTTTCTGTTTTCTAGATAAGTGTTGATTTGGTTGATAACAAGTTCATTATCTTTGGGTTTGGTATATATTTTAGGGAGATATTCTTCTGCCTTTACACTTCTTTTGCCAGAAAAACGAAGCGTCACACTTTCTTGAGTTATTTCTTCTAATAGTTTTAACAATGCAAAATCTTTTTCATCAAAAATAGATTTAAACTCATTCGCATTTTTATTAGAAATATGCTGATGCTGAAACGTGGGTTTCATGTTGTTGTCTAACTGAACTGCATACGGTTCTACCAAATATCCCAAAAACTCGTGTTCATATATAGAATAAACAATACAAAAGGGTTTGTGGGTAGATATATTCATAAAGATTCAATTTTAAACAAGTTTCTAATTTAAGAGTTTATTTTTAAAATTTCAACTTTGTAGGTCTGTAAACTAAGTCTATGTTTCAGTTTCAAAAATGTCTATTTATGAATCCTGATACTAATTTCTTAAATTTGTATTTATTTGTTCATAATTGATAGCGAAAGAAACCATAGATAGAGTAATAGCCACTGCCGAGATTACAGAGGTAGTAGGAGATTATGTACAGCTTAAGAAAAAAGGAGGCAATTTTTGGGCTTGTTGCCCGTTTCATAACGAAAAATCACCGTCTTTTTCTGTTTCTCAAAGCAAAGGTATCTACAAATGTTTCGGATGCGGACAGGCAGGAGACGCCCTCACGTTTGTCATGAACGTAGAAAGAATCAGCTATCCTGACGCCATCAGACAATTGGCAAAAAAATATGCCATTGAGATTATCGAAGATGTTTCTAGTCAGAACAAAGAAGAACGTACACAAACAGAAAGTCTCTATATAGTCTTAAACTATGCCAAAAACTTTTTTGTACATCATTTGTTTGAAACCGACCCAGGCAAATCTATCGCCTTGAGTTATTTTAAAGAAAGAGGATTTACAGAAAATACCATCAAAAAATTTGAGCTAGGTTACGCCCCTGACGCTTGGGACGAACTCTACAAAAAAGCTATCGAAGATCAGTTTACGCAAGAAATATTAGAAAAATCGGGCTTGATTTCTATAAAAGACGACAAAAAAATCTTTGATAAATTTAGAAATCGTGTCACTTTTCCCATTCATTCCGTTTCTGGTAAAACTATAGCTTTTGGAGCTAGAATTCTTACCAACGATAAAAACCAAGCCAAATATTTAAACTCGCCAGAGACAGAAGTTTACCATAAAAGCAAAATCTTATACGGAATCTTCCAAGCCAAAAAATCTATTGTTAATCTAGATAACTGCTTTTTGGTAGAAGGCTATACAGATGTAATCAGTTTGCATCAGTCAGGTGTAGAAAATGTGGTGGCAAGCAGTGGAACATCACTCACTCAAGACCAAGTTCGTCTCATAGCTCGTTTTACCAAAAATGTCACTATTTTGTACGATGGCGACCAAGCAGGTATCAAAGCATCGCTCAGAGGTATTGACATTATTTTAGAAGAAGGTCTCAATGTGCGTATTTGTACTTTTCCTAACAACGACGACCCCGACAGCTATATAAGAAAAGTAGGAGCAGAGGCGTTTTTAAAACATATTAAAGAACACACCAAAGATTTCATAGCTTTTAAAACAGAATTGTTTTTGCTAGATGCCGGCGATGACCCCATCAAAAAAGCAAGTGTAATCAGAGAAATAGTAGAAAGCATCTGTAAAATTCCCGACGCCATTACGCGTACATTGTACATCAAACAATGCAGTGTAAAACTTGGAATAGGAGAAGACATACTGGTAACAGAAGTTAATAAACGCTTACTCAACGACAGGAAGAAGAAACATGAAGAACCGCCCGTAAGTTTTAATACTCACGAAAATCTTACGCTTGAGCAAAAAATAGAACCAAGTTTCCCGTCTGTAGATATTGTAGACAAGCTGGAAATAAGGGAAAAAGGCTTGATATATTTGCTCCTGCACAACCATCAGCTACAAACCACCGACGAAGGACTGTCTCTAATGTCTTTTTTCTTTAACGAAACCAAAGAGCTTACCTTTACACAGCATCATTTTGGGGTAATCTTAAACAACCTCAAACAAATACTGGAAAACGGAGAAGATTATTCGGGTTATTTTGAATCTTTACATGACGACGAACTGAAGAAGATTTTGGTAGACCTGAGTATGCCCAAACACCGACCTAGCCAAAACTGGACCCAAATGCACGGAATAGCCGTACCAGACGAGCACGAAGATCCGTTCGCACTCATGCACAGCCTGATACTTCAATACAAAATTGCCCTTACCGAAAACATGATTGACGAGAAAAAAATATTGTTGTCGGCCACCGACGATATTTATTTGCAAGACAGATACATGCGGATTATAGTACAGCTCATAGACCTTAAAAAAGAAATAAGTAAAGATTTGGGCAGCGTGGTGTGGAGAATATGAAAATTTTAGGGTTATGATATTTTATTAGAATGTTCCACTTAAGTTACTATACAAAGTGATTTTGGGGGTAATTCAAATTAACTTATTTTGAGATGGTAGTTGTAAAAATACATTCTAAACAAATCCCAATAAATTTATATGAGATTTGATTTGAAATGTGATTATAAAACTTTATACTTGTTCATACGAATAAAATTAACTTAAAAACCAATTGCACATACAGCTGATATTTACACAATTGCGTAGATACAATTGTTAGCTACAGTTAAGGTACAGACTACAGAGACATTAGTCAATATGGATAAAAAAACATTTAAATATGCTTCTGAATTTGCGGTATTAATGTATTTGGATACTTATCAAATATTGCAACAGACAGAATTAGAATTATATGGAAAGACTCAAACGGCATTTTCAGGAAATAATCCATGTAATATATATTTCATACTAAGGCGGCCGAAATTATCAATAGACCCAAATTATTGTATTAAAGGCAAAGGTTACTATGAATTAAAGTATTTTATTCATGAGCAAGATAAAAGACATGAAAGGAAATTTAGGACAAAGATAAATACAGATGAATATGATTTCTATACTCAATACCCCTATAATTATTTCAGCCTTGTGAATAAGAAAAATCAAGACTTAAACTGTCATTACAAGCTTGCTGTAATTGTAGATGCTATCCACGAAAAGTCTGATACTATTGAGCCTTTATTAGACTTGGAGGTATTGTATATTGGACAAGCATTTGGGGAAGATGGGAATCGGACAGCAATTGATAGATTAGGTTCTCATTCAACTCTTCAAAAGATTTATTCAGAAGCAATGCAAAGAAATCCAGATTCTGAGATATGGATTCTACTTGCATCTTTTCAACAAAAGAATATCAGTACAATGAATGGTATGATAACAATGTCTCAATCAAATGAAAAGGAAGATTTTAATAGATGGATGAATTTTAATAATGGAGAAAATCCTTTTTCGGATAAGCAGAAAATAAACTTTACTGAAGCTGCACTAATTAGGACTTTTCTTCCTCAATACAATAAGGAGTATAAAGATACTTTTCCTAATCCTGCTCATTCCTCATATAGTGA
Organism: Cytophagales bacterium; assembly: GCA_046329305.1. GTDB lineage: Bacteria > Bacteroidota > Bacteroidia > Cytophagales > UBA9547 > CAMFLX01. The sequence continues at coordinate 1,152,217 of JAXLUW010000002.1, read as the reverse complement.
ATGCTATAGCCTTGATTTAAATGCAATAGTTGTTGAAATGGATATGACTGAAGCTAGAAGATGGTTGTATTCAGATTCAAAGAAAAGGGGAATTGATAAAGAGGGATTTGATATTCCTTATTGGCAATACGGACAATTTTATTTTATAAATGACGAAGAGAGATATAAAATATTTAATTATGAATATCTTGGGAAAGAAAAAAATGGATAAACAACTGTAGCCAGGTATGACGATAAAGAAAACTTGGCTGAACGATTTGGAGATAAAATTACCAGCCGCTAACACGCAGTATAGTTAATTGCCAATGCAATGCGTATTTGAGTGGCACAGGTCGAATTAAAAGTAGTTGTAACTTGATAGGAAAGTGCTTCGAAATCGGCAACTAACTATACCGCCATCCGTTATGTGTAATCTTCCCTATACCACCAGCATTGACTTCCGAAGCTAACGAGGGATTACCCCAATTTGAAGTTTTTTGCTAAATTTACCTAGCTCAAAACAAGGCAGATTTTAAAACTGTTGCATAATAGCAAAATTGTAATTTGGGTTTAAGCGTTGAATATGCTTGTGAAAAATATTCCCTACCACAACCCATATGAATAGTTGTGCCTAGACCAAAAATAAAATTGGTTTTTAAAAAGAATCCAGAAACAAATTGATAAATTTGCTTTGACTAATCAGGATTTAAATCTACTAACTAGCTGATATTTAGATGCGAAAATTTACTTTAGTCAGAATAATAGAAAGACACAATAAATTCAAAAATATATGAGCCAAATTGTTCAGACCAATAACGAAGGAAATTTACCAGTTGCTGGAAAATATTCACTTGACGATATGAAGACATTTTTCTACTTGATGAATGCTAAACCTGACACTTCCATTCAACTTTTAGAAGGACGAAAGAAAATTACGATAGCTGAAATTCGTGACTTAAATGAAAGAATACAACGTAAACTTCAAAATCACGACTTGATAGGACAAATAGCTTCAATAAACCTAATATTTGAAAAAGGCAAAATCCAAGACTATGCAACATGGGCAGAATTCGAAAGAGAAACATGGCACACAATAAATAACAAGACTGATGCAATTTCATTAACATGGGACATCTCTGTAAAGCTACCTAGATATGAAAATCCTCAAAGACATACATTAAAAGTAAGAATTGGACAAGCAATTTCACCTAAAGATATGATGGAATTAGTTTTTACATCTGACAATCCAAATGAGTTGAGAGAAAAACGTGCTGATGGTGTTGTAAAAGTTGATTTTATCGACCAAGTAATTGCTGGTGAATTAATTGAAAAAGTAATATCATGGTATGAAGGTTTAAAGAAAATGCCCAACGACAATGGAATTCAAATGATACTTGAAAAATATCAAAGTATTCTAGTCGGTATTGTTTTCAATTTCACACCTATTTTGTTTCTATCCGTTTACCATTACTACTTTTTAGCATTTTGTGACTGGGGTAGTTTGACAAACAATATAACTATTGCGAACATTCAACTCTTTCTAATTGTGTTTTCTGCAATATTTTATTTTGGAAAAATATTTGCATCCAAATTTGCAAAAACACTTGACACGAAAATTGATGAGTATGTAGGTATAAGTCAATTCGAGATTACTAAGGGTGACGAAAATGCGTTGCATGATGCACAGCTAAAGAATAGTTCAATAACTAAAAAAATATTAACCAAAGTTGGAATTACAATTGTAACGACAATTGTTGCGTTTGGACTCAGACATCTACTTGAACTATGGATAATATAATTACTGGTTCTAACATTTATCCAACTACCCAATAAAGCCTCATAAAAAAGCCTCAAACTGCGGTACAGCAATTTGAGGCTTTTTTTGTTAGCTGGTATTGGCTGACACACTAGGGTGAGTCTCCTTTAGGTGGTTTGGTAAGATTTTTCTTGTGATTTACGAACTGTTCAATGGATTTTCTTGGTTTTGTAACCTTGTTTTGTGTTTTTTGAGCATACCATCCCTTACCCAAATACAGCTCTAGCTTTTATACAAATGCCTCTAGGAAACGAACAGGATGGACTTTGGCATTCATATCTTCGAGCGAACTAAGACGCATTAGTAATCGGTCAGAACCTTGTAAAAAAGCCATTTGTGGAGTTTGTTATGTATTATAAAATACAATTTTTATTGCTTTTAAGAAATGTTTTAGATAGGTTTGTTTAGTGAGTTTTTTCACAGACTGCCGTTGCCAGCAAGGGTGAGAAACCGCCGCTGACTACAAAAAAATGAGCTATTTTGATTTGATTTTGTATTTTTGGTTGAAATATTGATTATGGATAAGAGACTTCAACATATCGAGATATATCAAAAACTTGTTGATTCAATTGGGGTTACAATTGAAAGTGCTCGACAAAAAGCTATTCAGGCTGTTAATAATGAGTTATTGAAAGCCAATTGGGAGATTGGTAAATATATTGTTGAATATGAGCAGCATGGTAATGAGAAAGCAGAATATGGAAGTTCATTATTAACAAACCTTTCAAAAGACTTAAAATATAGATTTGGAAAAGGATTCAGTAAAAGCAATATCTATTTGATGAGGCAATTCTACATAAAGTATCAGATTTTCCAGTCAGTGACTGGAAAATTGACTTGGACTCATTACGCTGAATTACTTGGGGTTTCAGATGACTACGCAAGAGGATTTTATGAAAAACAGGCGGTCAACGAAAATTGGAGTGTTCGTGAATTAAAAAGACAGATAAGTGCTTCATTATTCGAAAGATTGGCATTGAGTCATGATAAAATTGGGATTCTAAAACTATCAGAAAAAGGACAAATTGTTTCAGAGCCTAAGGATATAGTAAAAGACCCTTATGTTCTTGAATTTCTTCAGATTTCTGAAGAATACAGAATGTCGGAAAGTAAACTGGAGCAGAAAATTATAGATAACCTTCAAACATTTTTACTTGAATTAGGAAAAGGATTTTCCTTTGTTGGTAGACAATATCGAATTACTTTAGATAATGACCATTATTACGTTGATTTGGTATTTTATCATAGAATCCTTAAATGTTTTGTGTTGATTGATTTGAAAACAAAACATGTTAAACATCAAGATATTGGACAAATGAATATGTATTTGAATTATTTCAAATCTGAGGAAAATACAGATGGTGATAATCCTCCAATTGGAATTGTATTAGGTGCAGATAAAAATGACATTTTGGTCGAATATGCTATTGGAGGAATTGCAAATAACATTTTTGTCTCAAAGTATCAACTATATCTTCCTGATAAACAACTATTAGAGCAGAAAGTAAAGGAATTGATAACAAAATAAAGCCCATCTGGCAACACAGGCACATCAGCAATTGGGTTTTAGGTGGTTGGGCGTGCATTGCTCTCGCTTGAAAGCTTTCTGCTCGGTTGATAAGAAAGCGTCCACGAAGTCCCCAACTGCTTATAGCCTCGTCCGTTAGGCGTTATGTTTGCGAAACAGCTAAAATCAACAGATTTATTCTAAAATGAAGTCAAAAATTGGATTTACAATAATTATTATTTCATTTATACTTGCATTAAATCCTTACTTTCTAATTTTTACCGTTCCTCTATTTTTAATTGGAGTTGTTATAGTTTGGATAAGTGAAAAAAGAACAAGAATAAAATTATTTTGGACTATTATTCCAACTGCAATTTGGTACCCAACAATGATTTTGTTTTTTTGGTTAAGTGGAATAATTGGAACAGCAACTGCTCAAAAAATAGACTTCATTTTTAAGGAAGGATTTATTGGTCAAGTAACAATTGTTGACAAAATGGCTTGTGGACAAAAGAAAATTCTTAAAAACAATAGGGAACAACTTTACATTCCTGAAAACGGAATTTGTTTATATCAAGAAGAATTAAAAAATGGGTATATAAACCACAAGTATTATTACGAAAATATAGACAGAGGTTTAGTCGAAATTCCTGAACGAGATAATAGTATGTTTTGGGAAAGCGAAAAAAAACAACCAAGTAAAAATACTGTTGGTGCTTGGCTTGGTGGGACAGGGTCAAAAACAAATAACGAGATAAGTCCAAAAATTGAATATTCCTTTATATACTTGACTATAAACTCGAAAAATAAAATGGATTCCCTTGATGAGAAAGAAAGTTGGGTAAAGTCTCAACAATTTGAAAAACAGATAGATAGTTTAGTAAGAATATGCAAAACCAAACAAAAAAAATAGCACATCCACTTAACATTTAGCCAGCTAGCGAAAAAAGCCTTATAAAAAAGCCTCAAACTGCGGTACTGCAATATGAGGCTTTTTTTGTTAACTGGTGTTGGCTGACACACAAGGGTGAGTCTCCTTTAGGTGGTTTGGTAAGATTTTTCTTGTGATTTAGGAACTGTCCAATGGATATTCTTGGTTTATCCGCCTTAGTCAGTTTCATAACTTACTTTTTTGTGTAATTCAAATTAACTTATTTTGAGATGGTAGTTTTACAAATACAATCTGTACAATTCTATTTCTAGCTTACACAGGATTTTGGAGGGGTTTTGTGGAAGTCTATTTGGTTTAGATTCTGACTAACGTAAATTTTCGCATCTAAATATCAGCTAGTTAGTAGATTTAAATCCTGATTAGTCAAAGCAAATTTATCAATTTGTTTCTGAATTCTTTTTACTAAGCCCATTTTTCTTTTTTGGTCTAGGTACAAATATTCGTGTGGGTTGTGGTAGGGAATATTTTTCACCACCATATTCCAAATAATGACCGATAGTTTTCTTGCGGTGGCACTTACGGCTGACACTCTGCCTTTTCTAAAGTTTATTCGTTGGAAAAAATCCCGCAAAGGGGTCGATTCTTTTAGATTTCCTATGGCATTGGCTGCATTTCTCAAGGCTATCTTTAAGCGATTACTGCCTTTAGGAATACGGCTTGATAATACTTTGCCCCCACTAATTTTATTGTTGGGAGTAAGTCTGAGCCATGAAGAAAATTGTTTGGCCGTACCAAATTTCTTGATACCCTCCAGACCTACTTCACTCATCAAGCTTAATAGTGTTGAAAAGCTAAATCCTTCTATGGCCATCAAATCTACTCCTTCAAAATATTGATAACCAATCTTGTTGAGATCTATGTTTTTGGGGGTGTTCTTATTGATTCTTTTGTGGGATTTGGACTCAATATCATGTTGCTTTTTGTTCTCGTCTTTGTCTATGATGGTGTTCAATATCCGTTCTATCTCAAGGTCGCATTGTGTGATTTTAGACTGAAGTATTTCATACATTTCCACTTCTTGACTTAGGGCAAATAGGTAGTCTTTGCGTCCGTTGGAATGCAGGGCTTTGGCTATTTCAGCTTCCGATTTTCGGCAGTTGGAATGGCGTAAGGAGGCTAATTTTTCTGGATTGGTTTCGCCTTTACAAATCGCATGAATGATGGACAGCCCCGTAAGGCCACAAATGTCATTTACAACCACATCTAGGCGCAAATTCAACAACCGCAGATACTTTTGCATTTTCTTTTGGGTAGAAGCTGCCATATCTAGCAAGTTGGATCTGTGGCGGCAATAGGTTCTTAATTGTTCCGTGTCCATGTTTGGTAAAAAACTGCTGGTCAACAGTCCTATCGAATGAAGCTTCTGTATCCATTGACAATCTTGAATGTCGGTTTTTCTACCTTTGATGTTTTTGGTAAACTTCCCATTGCACAAAGTAACCTCCAAGCCATTGGCCACCAAAACAGCATACAAACTTTGCCAGTAAGTACCTGTACTTTCCATGGCCACAGTGGTGATTTTGTGCTCCATAAGCCATTCTGTAAGGCTTTTTAAATCTTCATTAAAAACGCCAAATTCCTTGATGTCACTTGGCTTTTGACCGATTGCCACCCAATGCGAACGGCTGCCCACGTCTATTCCCGCAGCAAATGGATGCACAATTTCCATAGAAACTTTTTGAGTGTCTTGATCCATAGTTTTTTAGAAATAATTGTAAATAAAATAGCTCAAAGGAGATGTACTTTTGGAAAGAAAATATTCTGAACGGGGTTTTAGTTATGCAACTAAACCACCACTGAAGTCATCACACACATCTCAACCAGGATTGCGCCCGTGCTATTATGCAACAGTTTTAAAATCGGCCTTGCTTTGAGCTAGGTAAATTTAGCAAAAAACTTCAAATTGGGGTAATCCCTCGTTAGCTTCAAAAGTCAATGCAGGTGGTATAGGGAGGATTGCTTGTAGCAGAACGTAATTCATTGCTTATGTCCAACCAAAAGACTCTATGCAAACTGGCAAAACAACATCGAAACCAAATGAGTCCAACTATTTTAGACATAAGAATGTTTTTCTGTTTCTTTAGATTCAATAATTTTATTAGATTTTGAATGGTTTAACTTGAATCTAGAATATAATTTCAGAGAATAATTTATATTTGTCTTCTAAGGAATGATTTGTGTTTTATAAACCTCAAAGTTAAACTTTGAGTTAAAACTTTGATTTCCCTTATTTTTATATTTAGGATACTATTGATCATACATTAATCATAAACAAAATGACCAAATATTTAGTATTAATTTCTATGGTGTTGTCGATTGGTTCCTATTTTTTGGTAATAAAAGGAGAGACAGAAATTTATCCGTTTTTCCATTTTAAATTGTATTCTCAGCCTAAGGGCAACAAAATGGAAGCAAGAGAATTCCGAGTTTACGAAATTATAGGAAGAGATACCCTTAGGCACTCTGTAGAATCTATTAGAAGTTTTGACAAAGACGCTTATATGTATTTTTTAGATGGCGTAACCAACGATATACTTTGCAATAAAGACAAAGCTGAAAATATGAAAAGATTGGCAGTTTTTTTAAATTATTTATATCCAAATCACGGGAAAATGATGGTTGTACAAGAAATCTACAATCAATTTGAATTAGAAAAAGATCAAACTCATTTTACCAAAACTGTTTTGATAGATGACCTATTTTAAAAATTTTAAAAAACGTATTTTGGACCTTACTTCTAATGAGGACCAACTTTATATCCAAGATTTTGTGCTTTCTCAATACGCCCATGGATTGGTTACACTGGGGTGGTTAGTTTTTCAGCTGTATTCTTTCTTTTTGTTTAATGATAGGCCAGCCATTCTTTTTGAGCCTATTTTGTGGTTTCAGAAAATATTCATGCCCGCACAGCCTAATGGGAATTGTTATCTGACAGTATTATTTGTAACCATAGTTTTAGTTATAACATCATTTAAATACTCTTCTTTTGGGTTGAGGTTGATAATTACGTTGTTGCTTTTGTATATCAATGGCTATATCTGGAGTTATAAGTTTTATAGTAACGTAGGGCATTTCTTCTTGTTGTCACATTTGCTAAAAGTATTTATTCCTCATAATTACAATGTTTTGATGGTTAACAAAGCCAAGTTCTCTTGGGAAATACGATGGTATTATTTGGGCTTGATGTTTACATATACACTTGCCGGTTTTTGGAAAGTATTGGGGCTTCTAGTGAAGATCATTCAAAATAATAAAAACGAGCTAACTTGGTTACATAAAGATGCCATTTGGTCAAACAGCTTCGTGAGCTATAGGTCTTTAGACGAGGCTTATCCGTTTGGTGAGTATGTACTTAGAATACAACCTTTTTGGCAGATAATGTTTCTATTGATGTTACTTGGTCAGCTTTTAAGTATGGCTTGTGTACTTCGTAAGAAGTATCTTTATATTATTGGTATTTGGTCAGTGATGTTTCATTTGCTCAATATCATTCTTTTTAAAATTGTATTTTATGTAGCACCGCTAATCTTGTTGGCTTTATTTTTGCCATGGCAAAAGATTTTGGGGAAAATTGGCAAAGGGTTTTAAAACGTATCAGTCAAAAAAACACTCCTCTTAATTTGTAATTCAGAATCGCTGAAAACTAATTATAAAATAGATATTTATTTGCAATTAAATACAAACAATTGAAATCGTAAAACCAAAATGACAAATTATAAAAAAGACATTTTAAACAGACTTTGTTATACCGAACTTGTTTATGAACGAATAGCCAAAAAGCTGAATTTAGATAACTCAAAAGACAAAATTGAAAAATTGATTGCAACAATTATAGCAGAATCAGACGAAGGAAACTTTCAAAAAACAGGAAAAAATATTTATATTACAAACAGTGAAAAAAATATTCGACTAACAATTAACTCATTTACAAGCAGAATAATAACAGCTGACAAATTGAACAAAATAAAAACAAAAGAATAAACAACGATCAGCTAATTGGGATGGATTTATTCAATTCTGATTTCCATATATAAACGAAAAAGAATTACAAATTCAGAAGAACGGAGTTTATTTTATTCAGAAAGTATTAAATTACAAACAATTTAAGTTAATTATTGAAACTCTAGACAAAGAAGAATATGAACTTATTTAGAAGACATCTCTTTTCAACAATTTGGTTATTTGTCTATTTTTCTTGGTGGTTATTTGGTAGTTATCACTTAGTTTCAACAAAAGGTTCAGAAATAGTATGTAGAAATGATTTTGTTGGGATTTTATTTATTTCAATAGTATCATTTGTACTGTACAATTTAATTTTACTGTTTTTAATTATCATAGAAAAAAATAAAAGACTTGATTATTTTAAATTTCTGATAATAGTATATGTAATTTCAATTTCAAACATTGTGTTTTTAAAAATAGTAAATTACTTGTAAAAGTATCATATTGGGAAAAGAAAACACCTCGCACAACATCATGCTTACACCAATAAGTCTGTATCACAGTGGTAGTAGAAGAGCTTTTAAAATTTAATTGAAAACTATATACTGATATTAGTTGCCTAAGTAAAGCAAGCATGAGAAGCTTTGTGTGCAACTTTAACAGACAAGAATGAAAAAAATAAATAAATAATATGGGACTTTTTGATATATTTAAAAAGAAAGAACAAACAGAGGAAACTAAAAATAGTACTATTCTTCTTGCAATGCCAATGTTTAACAATGGCGAGACTTTTGAATTAGACAAAGTTTCCGACTACTTGAAAAGTAATTGGAACACCCCAATTTCTAATATAAATGGTACTAATGGAACAGTTACATTTTCAATTGAAGGAGAAACAGTTGCTCTAGGAACAATGCCTGTTCAAATTCCAATTGGAGACATTCAAGGGACAGCTCAGTACGCTTACAATTGGACAACAGCCCTAAAAGACTTAGAAAATCATAATTCTCATATGATAGTAAGTGTACTTTCAAGTAAGAATACAACACTTGAAAGATTTAAAATTATGACTAAGGTTTTATCTTCTATAGTTGCGACAACGAACTGCATTGGAGTATATCAAGGCTCACAGTCTTTATTAATTCCACGAGAGCAGTATCTTGCCAGTGCAGAAGCCATTAAATCTAATAAAATTCCACTTGACCTTTGGATTTATATAGGGCTACAGAAAAGCAATAATGGAAACAGTGCATATACGTATGGACTGAAAGCGTTTGACAAACTTGAAATGGAATTCATAAACACTAAACTTGATTTGGAAGAAATACACAGTTTTTTAAGCAACATTTGTGCTTATGTAATCAATAGTAACGTAACATTTAAGAGTGGCGAAACATTAGGCTACACAGCAGAGCAGAAAATTAAAATTACCAAATCAAAAGGTCAATTTGTAGAAGGACAAACTTTAAAACTTGAAATCTAAATGATAAAAGGGGTAGAACATTGTTAACTGTTGCATTACTCAAGTTTTTATAAACCATAATTCAAAAACAGCTATATAAACGATACATTTTTAGTTTTTTGCATAATTTATTATTAGGATTGTTTAATAATACATTCTAAACAATCCCGATAAATTTATATGAGAATTGATTTGAAATGTGATTATTAAACTATATACTTGTTAATAGGAATAAATTAACTTTAAAACCAATTGCGTATTTAATAGTCATATATTTATTTTAGGTAATATATTTGTTTGAAAATATTTAAAATTAATAAACATGAAACTACTAAGCATTTTTCTTACACTATTGAGTCTATTTTTGGGGGGATGTTCGGAAAAAAAAGAACCTGAAATAATTGTTGTAGAAGGTAGAGCAAAAGTGAACATAATTCCAAACAATTGTAAGATAGAAATGAAAATAACCTCTAAAGATAAACTTTATTCGAGCACTTCTGAAAGTCTCTCAAGACAACAAAAAATACTTATTAACTACTTTGAATCTAAGAAAATATCAGAAAAAAGATTAAAAACTTCTAAGTATGAAATCAACAAATGTGAACAATTTAACGATTCAGGAGAAAAGTTAATTTTTAATGGATTCGAAGGAAACTTAACTATTCTACTCCATTTAGAAGATGATTTTAACAGATTAGGGGAAATAATTGACGGCTTAAAAGAGTTAAATCTAGATATGTCCTTAGATTTATTTTACAATGTTAGATATCGTGACATTCAAACGATTAAAGATAGTCTAGTTAAATTAAGCTTGGAAGACGCCATACATAAAGCTGAAATAATTGCTCAAAATACAGGAAATCAAATTGTAAAAGTAAATAGAGTTAGATATGGAAATAACTTAAAATATTTAAACCTTGAAGAAGGAATAAACAGTGCTTCATATTTAATGTTTAATAAACTAAAAGAAGAAGATGATGCAAGAGCTATAACTTTCAATCCTAATCCAGAAGACATTGAAATTGACGAAAGTCTAGTTGTGTATTATGAAATTCAAAAAAAATAAAACTTTGTACACCCTTTTCAATTACCACCCTTACTTTTTTGATGATTCCAATTAACTTATTTTGAGATGGTTGATGAATACAAATACAATCCCAATAAATTTATATGAGAATTGATTTGAAATGTTATTATTAAACTGTATACTTGTTCATACGAATAAATTAACTTTAAAACCAATTGACAGCAGATATTTACGCAATTGTTTAAATATATTCGTTACCTGAAACTTTTGAAAAACTACATGAAAAAAGAAGTAGAGAAAATACTCCAAGAAATATTTGATCCATTAATCTTTGGAAGCGAAGTTAGAAGTCATAAACTTACTCGTTCTCCAAACTTTAATGAAATACAAGAGTTTGCAGAATTAATTTTACTTGATGAATCCGAAGAGAGTTTTCAAAAATTTCTTTCAAAAAATTCGCACTTCTTAGTAAGGCTAGGATTTTCAACAGATGAAACTGTATTAGGTATTTTAGCAAAACCACCAATTAGCAATTTCAATTTTGCAGATTATGCAATATTCAGTGTAAGCCAAGGAGGGTGTCATGTTCGGCTCATAGAAATTGAACGACCAAGTGATAGACTTTTCACTAAAAAATTAATGCCGGCTAAAAAATTACAAAACGCTCTTGGGCAAATTCATGATTGGAGCGAATGGTTATTATCTAATAAACAAACATTCTTTAACTCTTGTTTTCGTTTGTTAAAAAATTCACCAAAGTTTCCCCAAAAAACAGAAAACGGTAGTTTTATATATTGTCAAAAAAATCAACTTGACGCCACTTGGACAGGATTTGGAGGAAATGAATATTGCTCGTTTGAATATGTAATAATTTTAGGCAGATGGAGCAAATTGGATGATAGAGAACAAAAACGCTTAATGTATTTTAACAGTAAATATTCGAAAGAAGATATTCAAATTAGGACTTATGATAATTTTATAAGAAAAGCGATAGATGGACCAAAAAATTTGTGGTGAAAATAAAGCTTGAGGTAACATTTATCCAACTGTCCAAAAAAGCCATATAAAAAAAGCCTTAAACTGCGGTACAGCAATTTGAGGCTTTTTTTGTTAGCTGACATACTAGGGTGAGTCTCCTTTAGGTGGTTTGGTAGGATTTTTCTTATGATTTACGAACTGTCCAATGGATTTTCTTTGTTTTGTACTCTTGTTTTGTACTTTTTGAGCATACCATCCCTTACCCAAATACAGCTCTAGCTTTTATACAAATGCCTCTAGGAAGCGAACAGGATGGTCTTTGGCATTCATATCTTCAAGCGAACTCATTCGCATTAGTAATCGGTCAGAACCTTGTAAAAAAGCCATTTGTGGAGTTTGTTATGTATTACAAAATACAATTTTTATTGCTTTTAAGTAAAGTTTTAGATAGGTTTGTTTAGTGAGATTTTTTCACAGTCTGACGTTATGCTGCAATTTTAACGACAGCTCGACAAAGTTTCACAATAACGGGGATGCTGAAAACCGAATAGAGTAAGTATAAACAAAAACAAAACAACATGGCGTTTTTAGACCACAACGGAGAAAGTGAATTTCCACTTCCAAGAGAACAAGTATTTGATGCACTTTGCAGAGCTGTCCCGACAATTAAAGGGATGAAAATTGATTACGCAGACAAACTGCAAGGACGGATTTTGGTTAAGTCTGGTGTTAGTTTATGTAGTTGGGGAGAACATTCCTATACAACTAACAACTATTGACAACAACAGAACCAAAGTCCAAATTACTTCGTCCCCGAAAACAGGGATAATGTTTGGCGGAGCATTTGACATGGGCAAGAACAGAAAAAATATAGAGAATATTCTTGCTATAACATCTCAAATATTATCTTCTCAACAGACATACAGTTCAACAACTGACGCCACTAACTCAAGTAACTTTAATCAAACAAACAATTTAATCACCAATCAAAATCCAAACATCATGGAACAAACAAAAACAGAAAAACCTTGGTATAAAAAAACTTGGGTAATAGTATTAGGAGTAATCTTTTTACTTATCGTCATTGCTAACATGGGCAAAAACAAAGACTCAGGAACATCTTCCTCGACAACTACTTCCGAATCTTCTGCTGAACCTGCAAAAGAAAAACAATGGACAGAAGTTTACACTTTCAAAGGTTCAGGCATGAAAAAATCACCTGTATTCGAGTTGACAGGCGGACCTGCTCGACTTAAATACAAATACAACAGTGGTAGTAACATGGGCATGGGTATGTTTGCAGTTTATGTTGTTGACGAAGGCGTTGACATAATGAAAACTGGCGGTATACCAGAAATCATGACACAGGAAGAAAATGAAGAAAGCGAAAGCTCAATACAAAAAGGTTCTGGCAGCTACTATTTAAATGTGAATGCACAAGGTAAATGGGAAGTTGTTGTTGAAGAAAAGAAGTAAAGCAGCCACCAACATTTAGCCAGCTAGCGAAAAAAGCCTTATAAAAAAAGCCTCAAACTGCGGTACTGCAATTTTAGGCTTTTTTAAAACTGGTGTTGGCTGATACACTAGGGCTGAGTCTCTACCTTAATCAGAATTCGCACAGACTTTTTTGATGATTCCAATTAACTTATTTTGAGATGGTTGATGAATACAAATACAATCCCACTCATCAAAATTTGCATTCAATGTCGATTAGTTAAGAATTATGTTTTTTGAATAGGGCAGAAGCTTGTAAATCTTCGCATTTAATTCAATTTCCAACCGACTCACAAAATCAACACTAAAAGATGCAGATGTTACAAAAACCTACTATATTCGTGTTACAAGCAAAATGTGAGTTAGATTTTGTAAGTGTCGGAAGTAGTGTGTCAGTACTATGGTAGCATTTTGTGAGTATGAAGTTAGAATTTTTAAAACCTACACATTAAATATGTCTAAAGATAGAAAATTGAGAACAGGAGTGGTGTATTCTACAGACCCTGATTTTGAATATAAACTCAACCTTCAAGAAGAGACCGAAACATTAGATTCTTCATCTCAAAAGCTCAGAGTACAGCTAGATAAAAAACAAAGAGCAGGCAAACAAGTAACTCTTGTTACAGGTTTTGTAGGTAAAGATGCAGACTTACAAGATTTAGCAAAGAAGCTTAAAAACAAATGCGGCGTTGGCGGAAGTGCCAAAGATGGAGAAATTCTTATTCAAGGAGATTTTAGAAGCAAAATAGCAGAGCTCCTCAAGCAAGATGGTTTTCAAGTAAAAGTTATTTAATTTATCCCGAATTAGATAAATTACAAAATTATTTTCAAATACCTTTATTGTAATAAATTAGGTCTTGAAACTCGTGTCTAACATCTTCAAGTCTATAAAAATTCTTCCTTATTTATTAAAATATTCCAAAAACAAAAGGTCACCTCTTATTCAGAAGTGACCTTTTAGTTTTATTATCTAGTAAGATTATTTAACTTCTTCGTAGTTAACATCTTCTACACCGTCAGAAGCTGTGCTTCCTTGTTGTGCATCAGCACCAGGAGCACCACCTTGTTGGTTGTTCATAGCAGAATACAACTCACCAGATGCTTTTTCCCATGCAGCGTTAAGTTTAGCTACTGCCGCATCTACTTGATTCAAGTCTTTAGACGCATGAGCCATTTTAACATCCTTCAAAGCTTCTTCAATAGCCGCTTTGTTGTCAGCAGAAAGTTTATCACCATATTCTTTCAATTGCTTTTCTGTTTGGAAAGCCAAAGAATCAGCTTGGTTCAATTTCTCAATTTTTTCTTTTTCAGCTTTGTCTGCTTCTTCGTTTGCTTTTGCTTCCTGACGCATTCTTTCTATTTCGTCGTTGCTCAAGCCAGAAGAAGATTCAATTCTGATTTTTTGTTCTTTGCCAGTACCTTTGTCTTTTGCAGAAACGTGTAAGATACCGTTTGCATCTATATCAAAAGTAACTTCGATTTGAGGAACACCTCTAGGTGCTGGAGGTATACCGTCTAAGATAAATTTACCAATAGTTCTATTGTCTTTAGCCATTGGTCTTTCTCCTTGCAAAACATGAATTTCTACAGAAGGCTGGCTGTCAGCAGCCGTAGAGAATGTTTCAGATTTTTTAGAAGGTATGGTAGTATTAGACTCTATAAGTTTCGTAAATACTCCACCGTAAGTTTCAATACCTAAAGAAAGAGGTGTAACGTCTAGTAACAATACATCTTTTACTTCACCAGTCAATACACCACCTTGGATAGCCGCACCCACAGCCACAACTTCGTCAGGGTTTACGCCTTTAGAAGGTTTTTTACCAAAGAATTTTTCAACTTCTTCCACTACTCTAGGAATACGAGTAGAACCACCCACAAGTATTACTTCGTCAATTTCTGAAATGTTAAGACCAGAGTTTGAAAGAGCTCTTTTGCAAGGTTCAAGCATTCTTACAAATAGTTCGTCTGCAAGTTGCTCAAATTTAGCTCTTGTCAAAGTACGTACCAAGTGTTTAGGAATACCATTCACAGGCATAATGTAAGGCAAGTTAATTTCTGTGCTTGTTGAGCTAGAAAGTTCAATTTTTGCCTTTTCAGCAGCTTCTTTTAATCTTTGAAGTGCCATAGGATCTTGTTTCAGATCTAGACCTTCATCGCTTTTAAACTCAGCAGCTAGCCAATCTATTATTTTTTGGTCAAAATCATCACCACCCAAGTGTACGTCACCATCAGTAGATTTTACTTCAAATACTCCGTCACCTAGTTCAAGGATAGAAATATCAAAAGTACCACCACCAAGGTCAAAAACCGCAATTTTAGAATCGCTATTCTTTTTGTCCAAACCATAAGCCAATGCAGCCGCTGTAGGTTCGTTTATAATTCTTTTTACATCAAGACCTGCAATAGCACCTGCTTCTTTAGTAGCTTGGCGTTCAGCATCGTTAAAATACGCAGGAACAGTGATTACCGCTTCTGTTACGGTTTGGCCAAGAAAATCTTCCGCAGTTTGCTTCATTTTTTGAAGAATCATTGCAGATATTTCTTGAGGAGTATAGGTTCTGTCACCAATACGCACACGAGCCACATCATTACTACCAGATTCAACTGTATAAGGCATACCTTTAGCTTCGTTCAAAGCTTCAGAGTATTTTTTACCCATAAATCTTTTTACAGAATATACTGTGTTTCTAGGGTTGGTTACTGCTTGTCTTTTAGCCGCATCACCTACTTTTCTTTCACCATTTTCTAGGAAACCAACTATAGAAGGAGTAGTTCTTCTACCTTCGCTATTTGCAATAACCACTGGCTCGTTACCTTCCATTACAGAAACGCAAGAGTTGGTTGTTCCTAAGTCAATACCAATTATTTTTCCCATTTTATATTTTATTTTTTTAATTTCTGTATTTCAATATTATCAATAACTGTGCCTTTTGAATGGAAGCGACAATTTGTCAGATATGGTTTTTCGTAAGCATAATTTCATTTTTTAGATATGATTTAATGGCATGAACTTTCTAAAGTCGGTCGTGTTGTCATATTTTTGTGGGGCGTATACTTCTGCATGGTTTTGTTGCTTAAACTGAATTAATTATCTTTGTAGAATTAATATTTTTAAAATTTTATGGGTAAGTCGTTATTCGAGAAAATTTGGGATGCACACGTAGTGCATAAGCAGGAAGGTTTTCCTGATGTGTTATACATTAACACTCATTTTATACATGAAGTTACTAGTCCTCAGGCATTTGATGGGCTTCGTAAGAGAAATCTTCCCGTTTTTAGAGTAAATAAAACTCGTGCTACAGCAGATCATAACGTACCTACCAAAGATCAACATCTACCAATAAAAGAGGCTCTTTCTCGCCATCAAGTAGAAATGTTGTCTAAAAATACAGCAGAATTTGGTGTAGAATTGTACGGTTTAGGACATAAATATCAAGGTATTGTACACGTTATAGGTCCAGAATTGGGTATTACAGTTCCGGGTATGACTATCGTTTGTGGTGATTCTCATACATCTACTCACGGGGCTTTTGGTTGTATCGCTTTTGGCATTGGTACTTCTGAAGTTGAAATGGTTTTGGCTACACAGTGTATTTTACAATACAAGCCTAAAACTATGAAAATAGAAATCAATGGTAAGCTAGCTAAAGGTGTTACTGCTAAAGATATCATTTTATATATCATCACTCAAATTTCTGCGGCAGGAGCTAACGGCTACGCTGTTGAATTTGCAGGTGATACCATCAAATCTTTGTCTATGGAAGCTCGTATGACTATCTGTAACATGAGTATTGAAATGGGCGGCCGTTGTGGTATGGTGGCAGTAGATGAAACTACTATTGACTATGTAAAAGGTCGTGAGTTTGCTCCTCAAGGTGCTGATTTTGACAAAGCAGAGGCATATTGGAAAACACTTTATAGTGATGCTGACGCCACTTTTGATAAAGTATATTCATTTAAAGCAGAAGATATTCAGCCTTGGTTAACTTACGGTACCAACCCAGGAATGGGTGTAGGAGTAAAGGGAACTATTGCTACAGTAGATTCTCAGCCAGCATCTGAACAAACCTCTTACAAAAAGGCTTTAGATTATATGGGCTTAGAGGGTGGTTCAACATTGGAAGGAAAGAAAATTGATTACGTGTTTATTGGTAGCTGTACCAACTCTCGTATGGAAGACTTGCGTGCAGTGGCTGAATTTGTGAAAGGCAAAAAGAAAGCTGATGGCGTAAATGTTTGGATAGTTCCAGGTTCTAAACAAGTAGAAAAAGCTGCAAAAGAAGAAGGCTTAGATAAAATATTTGAAGAAGCTGGTTTTGAATTGAGAGAGCCTGGCTGTTCGGCTTGTTTGGGTATGAACGAAGACAAGGTTCCTGCAGGAATGTACTGTATTTCTACCTCTAACCGTAACTTTGAAGGACGCCAAGGGCCAGGAGCTAGAACTTTGTTGGCGAGTCCATTAATGGCTGCTGCTGCGGCAGTAACAGGTAAAATTACCGACGTTAGAGAAATGATTTAAGACGTTTTAGATGCTGGACGTTGAGTTTTGAATTAATAACCAATAACTCAACTACCATTAACTTTGCACGAAACATGAAACTGGAAGACTTAGATTTATCAAAAACATATACGTATGCAGACTACCTCACTTGGAAGTTTGAAGAGTATGTGGAACTGATTAAAGGAAAGGTGTTTAAAATGACACCTGCACCTATGTCATATCATCAATTAATTTTAGGAAACTTATACGTTCCATTTAGATTGTATTTCAAAGGGAAAAAGTGTAAAGTTTTTTTAGCACCTTTTGATGTGCGATTACCTAAAAATTTAGGAGATGGTAATGAAAAAATTGTTTCAGTTGTACAGCCAGATTTGTGCGTTATTTGTGATATTAATAAAATTGACGAAAGGGGTTGTAACGGTGCTCCAGATCTAATTGTAGAGATTATTTCAAAATCTACTGCTAAAAAGGATTTGGATGAAAAGTTTCATTTGTACGAAGAAAACGGTGTGAAAGAATATTGGACGGTTTTTCAAGACAAGGCGGTAACAGTTTATAATTTGGTAGACGGTAAATATGTACAACAAGAAGAGCAGTATTTGCCAGGAGAAACTATTAAAGTAAAGCTGTTTCCAGATTTGGAAATTAAAACAGATGATATTTTTGAGTTTTAGATGATAAGTTTTGAATGTTGAGTTTTAGGTTTTGGATTCATTTGGAACCAATTACTTAATAAACATTAATTTTACACCAAACATGAAGCTAGAAGACTTGGATTTGACAAAAACATATACTTATGCAGACTACCTAACTTGGAAGTTTGAAGAGTATGTAGAACTGATTAAAGGAAAGGTGTTTAAAATGACACCTGCACCTTCTCGTACACATCAAAAAATAAGTACGCATATATTGGTGAAATTAGCCAATTACTTAGAAGGTAAAAAATGTCAGGTTTTTCACGCTCCTTTTGACGTGCGTTTGTCAAATAAACGTAAATCTACTTCAGACAAGGAAGTGCTGTCGGTAGTGCAACCAGATATTTGTGTGGTGTGTGATCCAGATAAGCTAGACGAAAGAGGCTGTTTGGGGGCTCCTGATCTTATTGTAGAAATACTTTCTCTTTCAACAATGAAAAAGGATATTGATGATAAGTTTCACCTTTACGAAGAAAACGGCGTGTTAGAATATTGGATTGTGTCACCGGCAGATAAGTCAGTTTCTGTATATGAACTCAAAAATGAAACATATGAGCTTCGTGAAAATATAGATCCTATTTACAATAAAAAAGATATTCAGGTAGGTATATTTCCTGAATTGATTTTAAAGTACGATGATATATTTAAAGATTAGATTTTAAATGTTGAGTTTTAGGTTTTTGGATTTATTAGGAACCAATTGCTTACTAATCAACAACTATTAACATAAAATAAAATGAGTAAAAAAACATTTAATAAAATTACATCGGGTGTAGTACCTGTACAGATAGATAACATAGATACAGATCAGATTATCCCAGCAAGATTTTTGAAAGCAACCACTCGTGAAGGATTTGGCGAAAATCTGTTTTGTGATTGGAGACGTAATGCTGATGGTACCGATAAAGCAGATTTTCCTCTCAACATGCCCAAATATAAAGGAAATAAAATTTTGGTAGCGGGAAATAACTTTGGTTGTGGATCTTCTCGTGAACATGCCGCTTGGGCTATAGTTGATTACGGATTTGATGTGGTTGTATCTTCTTTTTTTGCTGATATTTTCAAAGGTAACTCTTTAAATAACGGTTTGTTACCAGTGCAGGTAAGTCCTGAGTTTTTACAAAAAATATTTGCAGCTGTTAATGCAGATGAAAAAGCTCAGTTAGAAGTTAACTTGCCAGAACAATACATTAAAATAGTAGCAACAGGTGAAACAGAGCAGTTTGATATCAATCCGTACAAAAAAATGTGTTTGTCTAAAGGTTTTGATGATATAGACTATATCTTGAGCTTAAAATCTGACGTTGAAAAATACGAAAAATCTAGAGAATTTAATTTTTAAAAACCAGTTTAAAGCTTAGAAGTCTAAAGTTTTGAGTTGTTTACTAAAACTTTAGACTTTAGTCTTTATACTTTAGAATTTATTTCTGTGTACAAATTACTTTTAAAACCGTTTTTTTTTCTTTTTAATCCAGAACGTGCTCATTATCTAGTCTTTGATTTGACCAAGATGACACTGAAAATCCCTGGAATGAAATCAGTGTTCAAATCTGTGTTTACGGTTAATAAACCTAGTTTGGAAAGAGAACTATTTGGGCTCAAATTTAAAAATCCTGTAGGCCTTGCGGCAGGTCTTGATAAAAATGCGGTACTTATTCATGAGCTAGAGTCATTAGGTTTTGGGTTTGTGGAAATAGGTACTGTAACTCCACAGCCTCAAGCTGGAAATGAAAAACCTAGATTGTTTCGTTTACCACAAGACGAAGCCATAATAAATAGGATGGGTTTTAATAACGACGGTATGGATGCCATTGGGGAACGTCTTAAGAATAGACCCAAAGGATTGATAGTAGGAGGGAACATTGGTAAAAACAAAGTTACACCTAACGAAAACGCCACTGATGATTATGTAAAGTGTTTCAATGCTTTGTATGAATACGTAGATTATTTTGTGGTAAATGTGAGCTCACCTAATACTCCAGGTTTGCGAGCGTTACAAGATAAAGAACCGTTGATGCAGCTGCTTCAAACTTTGAAAGATTTGAACAGCACTAAACCAAAACCTAAACCTATTTTATTAAAAATTGCCCCGGATCTTACCAACGAGCAACTAGACGATATAGTAGAAATAGTATTTACTACCAAAATAGACGGTGTTGTAGCTACCAATACCACCATAGCACGAGAGCCCTTAAAAACTTCTAAATCTGAGGTAGAGGCTATAGGTATGGGCGGACTAAGTGGCAAACCTGTAAGAGAGAGAAGTACGGAGGTAATCCGGTATTTGTCAGAAAAGTCTCATAAACAAATACCTATAATAGGAGTAGGGGGGATTTTTACAGCCAAAGATGCAAAAGAAAAGCTAGACGCTGGTGCTAGTTTGGTGCAAGTATATACAGGTTTTATATATGAAGGCCCAAGTATTGTGAAGAATATTTGCAAAGGCTTGTAATTGGTAACAATTTGATAAAAATCTTTTTTGTTGAATTTCGAAAATTATTTTTAAAAATAGATTATTGTCTTATATTTGTACTATTAAAAGTTAAATTAAAACAATTTTATATGAAAAAAACAATACTAACAATTGCTTCTTTAGCATTAGCTTTCTCAATGAATGCACAAGGTATTTCTGATAAAGCAGCATATGATGATTTTAAGTCAAAATCTCCTATTGCAGTTGTAACTACAGAAACATCTTGGGATACATTAAATAATGCTCCAGGAACTGCTAAAGCTTACAAAGGAATTTATTTCTGGGAAAAAGCAAAATCAGGTGGATTAGATTTCTCAAAAACAAGATCAGGAAATGGTGTGTTAGCATATACTGCTAATCAAGCTGAGTCAGCTTACGAACCATCTGGTGTTGGTTTTGGAGAATATGCTAAAGATGGTGTTAAAACTCCATTTACTTTAGATTTAACATCTAACTCTGTTGTTTCTTTTACTGTTAAAAATACTAGTTCAGTAAAAATGGAATTCAGAGTAGCTTTACAAGATATTAATGATACTACATTAAATGCATATGCAGTTAATTCTGATTATACTGATGCTAGTGCTTCTGATTTAGATATTACAGGAAGTGGATTTTATAAAAATGAATTGAGAATTGTTGTAGAAGCTGCTGCATCTAAAAATGTTTCTATAGACTTTTCTAAAGGAGCACATGTTTACTACAAAGTTGGAGAAACTGGTTGTAAAAATGTTGAATATGCAACTTTAAATGATAAATTTAATTTTGCTAAAGTTAAAGCTTTTACAATTACTCCTTTAAATGAAGAAGGTACTGGTGATGGTTCTTTTCCAAAATGTTGGGGTAAAGTTGCTTTAGTTTCTGGTACATACGAGATTTCTAACTTTAAAATAGGTGATCAAACTACTATCGTAGGTGTTTCTGATGAAATAATTACGGAGTTCAAATCTGGTAAAGTTAATGCTTATAACCTTTCTACTGGTGCTCTTGTAGCTTCTGGTTCTGTAGAAGAAGTTGCTGCTAACCTAGAAAACGGTGTTTACGTTTTCAAACAAGGTTCTTTAACTAAGAAAGTTGCTATCGTTAAATAATTTATATTTATAGATAGTTTTAATATAGGAAAGCCCCGTAAGGGGCTTTTTTTGTTTATAGAGTAAAAAATTCTGATAATGAATTGTCTTAATCTAATGATTATTGTCAAATTATAATTTGGGTTTAACGGAACTAGAAAAATGATAAGATTATCTTTAAATTCCTTTATTGCAATAAATCAAATCTTGAATCTCGTGGCTAACGTCTTCAAGATTAGATTATAGTTCGAGTATATACCAACAAAAATAGATTGTCGGTTCTGACAATCTATTTTTGTTTAAAACTTTATTTGAATAATGAGGTTTATGTTAGTAAAACTTGGTGTTCTTATTGAGCCATTTGTAAAGCAATCATAGAAAATTTGGTTTTACCACTGCTACATACTGGGCAGCAGTAACTTTCTGGTAATGCCTGAAATAGAATACCTTTGGGTATATTGTTGAGTTCGTCACCAAAATCTGGATCATAAACGGTAAAGCAAACGCTACATTGCATTACCTCTTTACTTAAGTTTTTCTCTGTTTTTTTGTTAACAACTTCTGTTGGTAATACCATAGTATTGAGCTGTTCGTAATATTTTCTACTCAAACGCTCTAGCACAAACACCAATTCGTCTTTTTTAACTTCCTCGGCATACACATTGTATTTTTGTTTGTTAGGATTAAAATCTTCTGCAAACAATACATTGAAGCTTTCTTCACCATTTCTTTTTTCAATAATAATAGAAGAAGCAATTTCCATGGCTTTGGTTTTTACCGCAAATGTGAGCCCATAGGTTCTGATGTCGTGTTCATCAAACTGACGCACAAGGAACATTTTGAGTTCAGATGCTTCTTTGTCAGTGTCTGGTATTTGCCAGTTTAGCTCTAGTGCAGAATGGCGAATGTTAATACCATGTTTGCCCAAAAGTTTTTCCCACGCTATTCTATTACTTTCAGAAATTCCTTTTATGGCTAATGTTTGCCATGGAGTAATGTATAATTCGGCTATATTTTGTTCTAAACACAAGTCTAAAATCCCAATGAGCAACTCAGTACTGAAATTGTTGTTTCGTCTATAAATACCCAACCAGTTTTTGCCACCATAGTTCACCATGCCTTCGTAATGTGGAAATCTGATTCTACCAAGACTTAATTCCTCAGATACTTCCGTACTTATGAGCGTATGCTGGCTGTTTAAATAGTTTGAAATAGATTGTAAATCAGTATGTGTTTGCTTGGTAAGTTCTATTTCAAGCAATTTGCAAAACTTGCCTATTTCTGTGGTGTATATCAAATACGGATACAATTGCATTCCATCTATACTCACATGCTTTACATACACATACCAAAAGTTTAGCGACTTAGAGCATACAAAATTAATGTTTCCTGTAAAAATTGGAATGATTCCTTGCGTAGGGTCTACAATGTTTACTTTAAGTTTAGGTTTGTAAGTCAAGCTTTCGAGTGCTTCTCTGTACATGCCTTCGCTTACCCACGGATGTGTAGAAAACACATCTTCAGTTACGTAAGAACTGATGATGTTTGGGTAGTTGTTGCAATTAACTTCAAGTTCAAATCCTCTGTCGTCAAGTTCAGCCTCACATAAATTATTTAAATGTTCTGGAGCATCAATAAATAAATTTTGTCGTTGCCCCAAGCTGACATGCGGTATTTTTAACATATCTAGCACAGCTACCAAGTGGTTTAAAGAACCCAATGAAACCGTACCTCCTTTGAAATTTATCTTTATCATTTTTTGATATTCTCTTTTTAAGACTGATACCATTTAAAACCAAACTCGTGAAAAGGCTTTACACGTTAACTAACATTCTATCTAAAATTGCTTTAACTTCTGGTCTGCAACTGCCACAACCCGTACCGGCTCCTGTTTCTTGGCATAGGCTTTTGAAATCGTCGCATCCAGATTTTATTTTATTTATGATGTTCCCTTCGCCCACGTTATTACAGCTACAAACCAATTTGCCAATTACTCCTTCAGATTTTTTACCACTTCTCAGTAATTGAAGTCTTTTTTCAGACAATTCAACGTTAGACTGTATCATTTCTTTGAATTCGGCAAATTCTGATTTATCCCCTATAAGTATAGTGCCTACGAGCTTATCTTTGTGAATCACGCATTTTTTGTAGTATCTTTTTGCCTTGTCTATAAATACCACTTCCTCATATTCAGGATTTCCTTGTGTGTCAACTACACCTATAGAACATAACTGGATACCTGACATTTTAAGGATATTCATAGATAAAGAACCTTTGTAAAACACCGTTTCGTCTCCATGAATATATTTAGCTACTATATCGGCTTGTTGCTCAGCAGCAGCGGTGATTCCCCACATTTGACGATTCCATTCTGCTATTTCTCCTATGGCAAAAATACTTTCGTCAGATGTTTGTAGATGTTCATTTACCACCACACCTCTGTTGCAAGAAAGACCACATTCTTTAGCAATTTCTATATTTGGGGTAGTACCTATGGCGTAAACTATGGCGTTACATGCTATTGTTTTGCCAGATTTTAGTTTAACACCTGTTATTTTTTCTTTACCTAAAAGAAGCTGAACTTCATCATTAAATAATACATTCACACCTCTATCCACAACTTCTTGATGCAGTAAATCACTGCCTAAGTTATCTAATTGGCGATCCATAAGTCTTGAAATACGCTGAATAACAGTTACTCCTATATTTAATTCTCGTAAGGAAGCAGAAAGTTCAAGACCGAGTAGCCCACCTCCAACTATTACCACATGACCATTTTCTGGTACATATTTTTTAAAATTGTCGGCGTCATCTCTAGTTCTCATTGTAAAGATACCGTCTATGTTTGGTAAATCTTTAGGACGAGTAGATCTACTACCTGTTCCTAAAATCAATTTATCGTAGCTTACTTCTTCGCCCGTATTTGTAGTAATTATTTTATTTTTTCTATCAATATGGGTAATGTAAACACCTCGGTGCAAACGTATGTTTAAATCGTTTTCTTCATCATCCTTCATTTTTACAAGTTGATCCCAAATTTGTTCACCACTTATGTAGTCAGGAAGCATAACTCTGTTGTAGAACGGATATTTTTCTTTAGAAAAAATATGTATTTCATCGGTACTATTGAGCTCTCTATAGCTTTTTACAAAACCAAAAGCACCTGCACCCGCACCAATAATTACTATTTTTTCTCCTTTTTTAAGATATTTCTCAACAGCTACCGCTGTGAATTTCAAATCTGGTTCTTTTGATCTGCTATCAAAAAGTCGGTTTGTAAGGTTGTTGGTTCTAGAGTTGTCAGATTTTAATGTTTTACCCCAGTGCATTGGCATAAACACAACACCTTTTTTTATGTCAGCAGTAACTTTGGCTTTTACTCTAGTACTTCCTCTTCTGCTGGTTATTTCCACCAAATCTCCCTCTTTTATATTTCTTTTCTCAGCATCTTTAGGGTGTATTTCTAAGAAATTTTCAGAGATATGTTGTTTTAGTTTATTTACTTTACCAGTTCTGGTCATGGTATGCCATTGGTCACGAATACGCCCCGTAGTAAGAATAAGCGGGAAGTCGTCGTCTGTTTCCTCAGACAAGTTAGCGTCAGATACAGAATGTATAATAGCTTTTGTAGAAGGAGTGAAGAATTTACCATCTGTAAACATTCGGGCAGTTCCTCTGTCTGTACAGCCCTTGGGATACGGCCATTGTACGGAGCCTTTTTCTTTTAAGATGTCGTAAGTAAGACCAGAAATATCTATATTAGTACCTTCTGTAAGTGCGGTGTGTTCATTATAAACTTCTTCACAATTTTTAAAGTCAAAACCGCTAAAGCCCATTTTTTTAGCAAAAGAGCATAGTATTTCCACATCAGTTTTTACCTCTGCTGGTGGTTCTGAAATTTTATTTAAATAAGTGATTCTTCTTTCGCTGTTGGTCATTGTTCCTTCTTTTTCTGCCCACATAGCAGCAGGAAGTACCAAATCGGCGTAAGGTAAAGTATCACTTTTGTTACTAATATCTTGTACTACAACAAACTTAGCATTTTTTAATCCATTGGCTACAGCAGCACTATCTGGTAAACTTACCATTGGGTTGGTACAAATAATCCAAACAGCTTTCATTTCACCAGCAGCTAATGAGTCAAACATTTCAACCGCAGTAAGTCCGGGTTTGGGTTGAATAGTGCCAGGTTCTATTTTCCAGAATTTTTCTACTTCTGTTCTGTGTTCTTCTTTTAATAAATCTCTATGAGCAGGTAGTAAGTTGGCAAGTCCGCCTACTTCACGGCCTCCCATGGCATTTGGCTGACCTGTAAGAGAAAATGGACCAGAACCTGGTTTACCAATTTTGCCCGTGATGATATTCAGATTTATTAAACTCAAGTTTTTGTTTACACCCACTACGCTTTGGTTATAACCCATAGCCCACATGGTAATAAAGCCTTTACTTCTACCAATATATTCAGCAGCCCAATAGATGTCATCAGCGTTTACGCCGCATATTTTGGCAGCATCTTTGATAGATTTTTTGGAAACTTCTTCTTTTAGTTGTTCAAAACCACTTGTGAATTTATTGATATAGTCAATATCCACCATATCTCTTTCTATAAGTACAGAAGCTATGGCGTTGTTAAGAACAATATCAGTTCCTGGATTTATTTGTAAATGAATGTCTGCAAGAGAGCAGGTTTGAGTTTTTCTAGGGTCCGCAACTATTATTTTAACATCTGGATTTGCAGCTTTGTAGGCTTCAATTCTTCTCCAAAGTATAGGATGACACCACGCCGGATTAGCACCAGCAATATAGAAACAATCTGCAAGTTCTATATCTTCGTAACTACAAGGTACGGTATCTTCGCCCAAACTTAGTTTGTAACCAACCACTGCCGAGCTCATACACAATCTAGAGTTGGTGTCTATATTGTTGGTTCCTAAAAAACCTTTGGTTAGTTTGTTTACTATGTAATATTCTTCTGTAAGACACTGTCCTGAAACATAAAAACCAACAGAATTAGGGCCATGTTTTTCTATTAATGATTTAAAAACTGCCGCGGCTCTGTCAAGTGCTGTGTCCCAAGATACCTTTTGTAAAGGCATAGATCTATTAAATCTCATTTCTGGATACAATAGTCTGTCAGACTTATCCATTAATGTATAATGAATATTCATGCCTTTTGAGCAAAGCATGCCCTTGTTTACAGGGTTGTCTTTGTCGCCTTCTACCTTTATGGTACCATCTTTTTCTTTGGTAACCACCATACCACAGCCTACTCCACAGTATGAACAGGTTGATTTAAAGCTTTCTGCCGAACTGCTCATAATAAATAATAGTTTTTAAGTTTAATACTTAATAATAGTTGAGCAAAAATACTCATAATATATTATAAATAAAACTATATCTATAAAAATGAGTAAAAATACTTATAATTGATTTTAGGAATAGTATTTTTACTATAATAATTAAGTTTTAAAGTAGTGATATTTTAATTGCATTAAGTTTTAAATTCATACAAAGTTTTGTAAATAGTATGTATATTTGTACGTTTATAGTAACAATGAGACATAAAATATTAATATACATATATATCATTTTTTGTACTTTATCGGCTTCTGTTTGCTTTTCACAAAAAAAACATGGTTACAAAGTTGCAGATCAAATATCCATGCATGAAGCAGAATCAGAAAATGAATCTATCAAGCCTGAAATTAAATATCAGTTTGTAAATGTAAATAAGCTATTGTTTTACGAAAACGAATCTGAAAAAAAACATATTCAAAAGCTAGAAGAAGAAAAAGATTATCCAAATTTACTGAAAGCATTAAGAAGGTACGTTTTACATTTTGGTATTAAAAACTTTTACACAGAACCAGAACTCATTTGGAAAGTAGCTGAACTTTCTGAAAAATTGGGTTATAAAGACGATGCTATTTATTTTTATAGACTTGTTTTGAAACATTATAGAGGTAAGATAGATATAGATAAAGTCAAACTGAATTATGCTACTATAGCTCAAAATGTAGATGATAAATATGTTCCACTCAAATATTATTACGAGCTCGTAGAATACAGAAAGGCGATAGATACACTAAGACCACCAAGAGGTGTGTTTTTGAAATTGGACGAAGCCATTAACTCTAAAGCCGAAGACTATGCACCAACCTTGAATACAGAAACCAATGTTATGGTATTTAGCTCGAGACGTAAGAAAAACCACAGTGTGAGCAATACTCAACTGAACGAGGATTTGTATATGTCAAAGAATTTTGGAGGTATTTGGGATTCAACCAGATTTTTAACAGAAATCAATACCCCATTTAATGAGGGTTCTGCATGTTTGACTAAAGATGGTAAAACCATGTTTTTTTCAAGATGTATGGCTCCGGGAGGTATGGGTAATTGTGATTTGTATGTGACCTACTTAAACGAAAATAACAAATGGACTCAACCCAAAAATTTGGGTACGGGTATTAATAGTGTAGGCTGGGATTCTCAACCGAGTTTGTCGCATACCGAGGATACCTTGTTTTTTGCATCAGACAGAATGGGAGGTTTTGGGTTGTCAGATATTTATTTTAGTAAAAAGTTGCCTGACGGTACTTGGTCATCTGCTAAAAATATGGGGCCTATCATAAATTCCAGAGAAAACGAGGTGAGTCCTTATATGCACCCAGTGTTTGATGTGTTGTATTTTAGTTCTACGGGTCATATGTTGAGATTTGGAGATTTTGATATATTCAAATCAAGAAGAATAGATGGTGTTTGGACGGAACCTAAAAACATTGGGCCACTAGTAAATGGAGCAGGTAGCGAATATTATTTTACCATAGATTCTGAAAGTAAAAATTTATATTATGCTAGATCGGAAGAGTCAGAACCCAAAAATCTAGATATTTACTCTTTCCCTTTGCCAATGGAAGCACAGCCCAATGCCATAGCAAACCTCAGTGGTACATTAACAGATTCTGCAACGGGGAACCCGTATAAAGGTATAGTAACGGTTATAGATTTGACTAATGGGATAGAAGTGGCTCCCAAAGAGTTAAGATCTGATGGTAGTTATAGTTTTGATTTGATTGATGATGCTGATTATTTGTTAATTATTCAGGGGGAGGATTTCTTTAGGGTAGAACAAAAAATTAAAATGGACGGAGATACTTCTGTTCAAATTAAAGTTCCTGGTATTAAGTTTAAAAGTATTCAATTTACTACTGTAAATTTTGAAAATGATAAAGCAGATATATTGCCGGTAATGCATGCCGACTTAGATAAAATCTTTAACTATTTAGTTGATAATCCAGATGTTAAATTAGTGATTTCTGGGCATACAGATAAACAAGGTGATCCAAAGAAAAATATAGATTTGTCTCAAAGAAGAGCTGATGCTATTAAAAAATATTTGTTAAAAGGTGGAATAATTGCGGAAAATAGAATTACAGCTATTGGTTATGGTAGTTCTAAGCCAATTAAAGAGGAACTTACTCAAGAAGATAAAATGTTGAACAGACGAGTAGAATTTCAAATCATTAAAGATAACGAATAACTTAATCATGGTGAAATATTTAAAATGGAGTTTTGTTGTATTGATTTTTATAACATCTTGTAAAAAAACTCCTTCGCAAACTCAAATAAAGTCAAAATCTAAAGAATTAGTTTCATACAGTACTCAATCTAAGTTCATAGAGGGAATGGGGTATTTTTTGAATGCCAAATATGTAGAAGCTATGGAACGATTTCAGGCATGTAATGAAATAGCTCCCAACGATCCCGGGATAAATTATATGATTGCTCGCACGTATATGATTGCTAAAGAGTACGTTAAAGCAAATAAATATGCTCAAAAAGCTGTTGAGGCTAACGAAAATCAGAAAGATTATTTTGTGGTATTGGCGGAATCTCAAAAAAAGTTAAACAAGTTTGACGACGCCGCAAAAACTTACGAAAAAATGCTCGCAACCACCAAAGGTGGTGAGTCTTATTTGTATGATTTGTATGATTTACAGATTAGTCAGAAAAATTACAATGGTGCATTTCATACACTTAATAAAATTGATGAGGTTTTTGGGTTTAACTCAGCTGTAACAGAAGAAAAAGTAAAAATATTATTGCGTCAAAATAAAAAAACTGAGGCAGTAGAGTTGTTGAATAATTCTATTAAGGAAAATCCAGATGAAATAGCTTTAAGACTTTTTTTAGTGAGATTTTATATTGAAAATCAGAAGTATACAGAAGCAGAAGCAACAGTGGATGCTACTTTAGAAAAGTTTCCTGACGATGCTACATCTCTTATGTTAAAGTATGAACTTATTAAAAAAAGAGGAGCAGTTTCAGATGCGGAAAAATATTTAGATAAAATTTTCCTCAATAAAAATATTGATATAGATACAAAAGTAGATTTGATTTTATCTATGTTCAAAGAGATTGAAAACAAACAATCTGATCATCAAAAATATTATAAATATGTGGAACAGGTAATTTCTTCTCATCCTGATAATGCAAAATCGTATGCGATGGCTGGAGATGTTTATGCTTACTCAGATAACAAGAAAGAAGCTGTGAAAAATTATAGAAAATCAGTACAGTTAGATCCTTCAAAAAATGTATTGTGGGTACAACTTTGTTTGTTAGAATTACAAGAAAACGAGAAAGATAGTTTGTTGGTTCATACTAAAAAAGCACAAGAATATTTTCCACTAGATGCCAGATTTCCTTATTTCGCAGGAAGTGTTTTGTATCAAGCTAAAGAATATACCAGTGCTCTTAAGAATTTGAAACAAGCAAACAGTTTGTTAGGTACAGATTCTGAACTAAAAGATAATGTGAGGTCATTAATGGCTGACTGTTATTATTATACCAAAGAGTATGAAAAGTCTGATGAAATATTTGAACAACTTTTAGCTGAAAATCCTAAGAATTATTCGGCTATGAATAATTACTGTTATTTTCTTTCTTTGAGAAAAGAAAAACTAGATGTTGCAGAAAAATTGGGTAACGATTTGGTTAAAAATAATCCCAAAGAAGCTACTTTCTTAGATACTTACGGGTGGGTGTTATACGTGAAAAAAGATTATAAAAACGCTGTTACTTATTTGGAGAAAGCAGTGGACGGATATACAAATGGAACTATTTGTGAACATTACGGAGATGCTTTGTTTCAATTAGGACAACAAGAAAAGGCTTTGGAAATGTGGAATAAAGCAAAAAAATTAGGAGAAACTTCAGAGTTTTTAGATAAAAAAATAAGTGATAAAAAATTATATGAATAACATTTTAAAAAGTTTGTTCTTTCTAGGATTTATTATGTTCTTATTTTCTTGTCATAGGAAAATCCAAGTTGCTAAAACTGCTCCAACTGAAACTATTGTACATAAAAAAGATAGTTGTAAACTAAATTTTAAATATAATAATCTTGTTTTTAATACATTAAGTGCTAAAGGTAAATTATCTTATCAAGATCAAAACAATAGTCAATCTGCAAATTTTCATTTAAGAATCAAAAGAGATAGTATTATTTGGATTTCAGTACATTTGATGGGGATAGAAGGTGCTAGATTTATAATTACAAAAGATAGTATTTTAGGGATAAATAAACTTCAAAAAGATGTATACGCATACAGTATTAAACATTTTAGTAAATTATTTAAAATAGATTTGAGCTATAAATCTTTTGAAAATATTTTGGTAGGGAATATGCCTATCAATGCCAGATGTTCTGATACGCTTATGTTTAAAGGTAATTATGAAATTTTAAAAAGAGATTCTACTACTAATAATATAGAAGCTTACATCAATGGTCAGAACTTGAGGCTAGAGAAGTTTTTGGTAGTTCAAAAACCATTAAGTAATTCACTTACAGTGGATTATTCTGAATTTCAGGCTCTTTTTAATATACTTTTTGGATACAAACTGAATGCATCTATAAAATATTTAACAGAGGATAATAGAGTTGTATATAATTCCATTTATATGGAATATAATAAAGTAGAAATTGATGAAAAAGAACTTAAGTTCCCATTCAGTATTCCGAATAGGTATAATAAATAAAATATTATTTCTAGTATTTTTTATTTTATTCATAGATGGTTCCGCACAAAAAACCAAGAAAGAACTGTATCATCAAAAGAATAAAACATTACAAGAAATAAGTGAAACTAACCGTATTTTACGAGAAACCCGCAACCAAAAAAAAGCTACTGTAGGGCAATTAAACGCTCTTAAGAAACAAATAAGTAGTAAAGAAAATTTAATTACAGCTATCAATACAGAGGTTGGTTCATTAGATGAAGAAATTCAAGAGCTAGAAATGATTTCAGAATCTATGGAATCAGATTTAGAAGCTTTAAAAGAAGAATATGGTAAAATGGTGTACGCCGCTGCAAAAGTTAGTGGGCAATATGATAAACTGATGTTTCTTTTTGCTTCTGAAACGTTTGATCAGATGCTGATGCGTTTGAAATATTTAAAATATTACACAGACACTCGCAAAGAGCAGTTGGAGCATATAGAAAAAGTAAAGTCTTTGTTGTTGTTTGAAAAACAAAAGCTAGAGATGAAAAAAATGCGAAAGCAAGTGCTTTTGTCAGACAACATAAACGAGAAAAAATCACTAGAATATCTAAAAACTGATAAAGATAAAATTGCGAATGAACTTTCGAGTAAAGAAAAAGAGCTGAATAAAGAGCTGAATGAAAAGAAAAATGCTTTAAGAAAACTTGAAAATTTGATTGAGGATATCATTAAGAAAGAAATTGAAGAATCAAGAAGAAGAGCAGAAGAGGAAGCTAAAAAACAAGGAAAGGAACATTCTAAAGATCATAATTCTAAAACAGATAAAAACAAAATAACCCTTACACCAGAGACTAAGAAAATTTCTGACAAATTTGAAGCTAATAAGGGTAAATTAAATTGGCCATTGGCTTCTGGGTTTATTTCACAACCTTTTGGTAGTCATCCGCATCCAGTTTTAAAACATGTAACTACTAATAACTTAGGAGTTGATATTCAAACAACTGCTGGACAAAAATGTAGAACAGTTTTTCAAGGAAAAGTTACCGCTGTGGCTAATGTTCCAGGTCTTAATATGATTGTAACGGTACAGCATGGTGAGTTTATGACGGTTTATGCACGTTTAATAGACATCAAAGTGAAGGTAGGGCAGCAAGTGGAAGCCAAACAAGAACTGGGAACTGTATTAACTGATAACGAAGGTGTAACGGAGTTGCAATTTCAAATTTGGCAAAATGTGACCAATGTAGATCCTGAAGAATGGCTTCTCAAAAAATAAAATATTTTTTAAGTGTTGTAATTAGTTGTTTTGTGACATCGTGTTACAAAACAACACATTCTTATGCTCCCGTTTCTAAAAATGTGGATACTGTAAACAGTTCACCAGACACTGTTGCAGCAATTATTCCACATGGTGTTATGTATGTTAAAAATTCATTCATGTATGATTCTTTAGGGAATCAATTTTTAATGAAAGGAATGAATTTTCCGGTCTATTGGTATATGAATACTTATAAATCATCAATGGCGGCGGCTTCATCTTTAGGTTGTAATACTGCTCGTATTGTTTGGCAAACAGATCAATTGATAGGAGGAACCTTTGTGAATAAATTAGATTCTGTATTAAATACTGCTATCAAATTAAAAATGATTCCTGTGCTTGAAATGCATGATAATACAGGAAGTAATGATACGGACACCTTATTAAATAGTGCAAGATATTATGTGAGAAATGATGTGAAAGCTGTTTTGCAGAAATATGCTCCTTATGTCATAATTAATATTGCTAACGAATGGGGCGATTATTCTCTTAGTAGTTCAGATTATGTTTCTACATATATAAAAGCAGTAAAAATTATACGTGACGGTGGATTACAAAATTTAATTATGATTGATGCCTCTGATTGGGGTAAAAATATTTCTGTAATTGCAAATAATGGTAGAAAGATTCTTGAAACGGATCCGTATAGAAATATTTGTTTTTCGGCACATGCTTATTCTGCTTCTAATTATTGGAAACTAAATGCAGACTATAATAGTCACCTTAATTCAGTGATTAGTAAAAATTTATGTTTAGTAATTGGTGAATTTGGTTGGGATGCACCTAGCACATATTATGATCCTCAACAACTTTGCAATGTGGATGCACCAAGACTAATGCAGACATGCCATGATAACAATGTAGGGTATATTGCATGGAGTTGGTACGGAAACGATGCTGCCAACAAAGTTCTGGATATTTGTAATTCATGGAGTGACACCACTAAACTTACCGAATGGGGTAAAATTTGGGCGTATCATCCGTATGGAGTGCAAGCAAAAGCGGTAAGATGTTCTTACTTTGCAGATTAATATATGGATTATAAATCCATCTGGTGTGGTACATTGTCAGATTTAGTATTTATTTGAGAGTATTGTTCAAAATCGTAAAGTTCTGTGTCAAATAAATGAGAGGGATGTATTTTTTGTAAGGATTTAAAAATTATTTCTGTTCTGTTCGGATACGAATTCTCCCAATCAGCCAGCATATTTTTAACATTTTTTCTTTGCATATTGGGCTGAGAACCACATAAATTACAAGGAATTATAGGGAATTGTCTTATAGCTGCATATTTTTCAATATCTTTTTCTGCACAATATACGAGTGGACGAATAACAATATGCTCTCCGTTATCACTTTTGAATTTAGCAGGCATAGCTTCTAATTTCGCATTAAAAAACATATTTAAAAAGAAAGTCTCTACAACGTCTTCTCTGTGATGACCCAGCGCTATTTTGGTGGCTCCAATTTCTTTTGCTACGCTATATAAAGTGCCTCTTCTTAGTCTACTGCATAAGCTGCACATCGTTTTTCCTTCGGGTACTTTGTCTACTACAATAGAATAGGTGTCTTTTTCTACAATTTTGTAATCAACTTCCATTTTGCTGAGATATTCGGGCAAAATATGTTCAGGAAATCCTGGTTGTTTTTGGTCTAGATTTACAGCAATAATACTAAAATTGATAGGAGCTTTTTGTTGGAAATACAACATCATATCTAGTAAGGTATAGCTGTCTTTACCACCAGATAAGCAAACCATAACTTTATCGCCTTCTTCTAAGAGAGCAAATGTTTCTAAACATTCCGCCACTTGGCTTCTTAGTTTATCCACAATTTTAAATTCTTCTTTTGAAAGTGATTTCAGGAAAATCTTATCTGATTGTAACATACTCTAAATTAATAAATACAAAATTAAAGCATTTTTCTTAAATCTTTTACAAGAATAAGTTGCTAAGGTGTGTATAATGAAAATTTATATTAAACCGAATTTGAAATATGATAAAATTATTTTTAAATACTTTTATTGTAACAAATTAGGACTTGAATCTACTATCTAACATTTTCAAGTCTATATAATTAGTTTTCTGAAGGTTGATGTAAAGTCAGAATAGCTAAAAAATTGTTATCATCGTTTTCATAAATCTTTCGTGCCTTGTATCCCAACTCAACAGCATGGCTTTCCAAGGTTTCAAAATCTATATATAACCATTTGAATTCTGAAAAATTATCTTTATACTTTATAGCATATTGTAATTCACCGTAATATGCACCATTCAGGTCTATCCAATAAGAACCATCTTCGTCTTCATACATGTATAAAATGTCTGTAGAATCTAAAATAATTTGACCTTTTGGAGCTAATATTGATTTGCAGTGGTGTAAAAATTTGTCTAAACCTTCCAGAGTTCCACAGATTCCTATACCGTTCATTAAAAGTAATAAAGTATCGTATTTTTTTGATTTGAAACTAAAAATATCTTCATTGATTACTTTCTGTACACCTCTTTGTTTCATAACTTCACAAGCTAAAGGTGATATTTCTAGAGCCTCAACTTTTTTATTCTGTTTTTGCAACACTAAGCTGTGAGCACCTGCACAAGCACCAATGTCTAAAATGTTCCCGTTACAATAATCAAGAGCTTTCTTTTCTAAATCAGACATCCCTTTGTAGGTTCTGAATAGTTTACTTACGGGTATTTTTTCTCCTTCAGTTAGATCAGTTTCTACTTCAATATGTATTTTTTTGTTGCCATTAAAGT
Organism: Cytophagales bacterium; assembly: GCA_046329305.1. Classification (GTDB taxonomy): domain Bacteria; phylum Bacteroidota; class Bacteroidia; order Cytophagales; family UBA9547; genus CAMFLX01. Next base: position 1,116,242 of record JAXLUW010000002.1, on the reverse strand, counting down.
AGTCTGATACTGCTAGCCCAAATGGGTCATTATTTGATTTCATTAGTTAAATTTAAAAGGCCTCCGTAACGAGGCCTTATGCTTAATATCCGAATATTTGATCTAGTTTCAGTTCTGTTACAGGGCCTAGTGATTCTAGAAATTTCATATCTATTTTGTCTTTAGAGCCTAGCACTAATATTGCTTGAGGTTTGTCTCTAACGTATTCGTTATAGAAAGTGTCTATATTTCCAAATTGCATATTTGGAACTTGTTCCCATGTTTTTTTACGTAAATCCTCATTTATACCAAGTTTTTGAGCCGCCTGATATGCCATTATAATACCAGATTTGGTAATTCTTTCACTTCTTATTCCTTCAACAATTGAAAGTTTAGCATTTTCAAAGTTTTCATCAGCTTTAGGTAGAATATGTAAAAGTTCTTGCATGGCCGTATAGGCTTCTTTTAGTTTGTCTGACTGAGTACCAATATATGAAACCATGTAATTAGCTTTATCTTTTTCTCCAGCCATGTTGTAGCTAGACCTCACCGAGTATGCCAAGGCTTTACTTTCTCTAATTTCTTGAAAAACCAAAGAACTCATGTCACCTCCAAAATATTGATTAAACAACTGAACAGTAGGGGCAAGGTCTGGAGTGTAATTGATAGATTTAGTTAAAAACATCATCTCTGCTTGTACCATATCATAATGCACAAAATATACTTTTGTTTCTTTGATATCTTGCTGTACAAAATCTTTCCCTTTAACTGCTTCTTTTAATTGGGGAGGTGTTTCATGTAAATTATTGAGTTCTAAACTTATTTTTTCTTTTTCAAGAGGTCCATAATACAATACTTTATGTTTGTAGTTATTTAAAGAATGAATAATTTCTGTAAGTTCATCTGCTTTTAAACCTCTTAGTTGTACTTCTGATAAAATATTGGTAAAAGGAGAATTTTTTCCATATTTTATGTAGTTGCTCATAGCAGCTCTTAAGATGATTCCTTTGTTTAATTTGTTGTTAGTTCTAGTTTTTAAAATAGTTTCAACATATTCGTTTAAGGCATTTTGATCTGGGTTTGCTGTTTTCAAAAGTTGTTCAAAAAGCATCAATGCTTCATGGAAGTTGTCATTTAAGCCAGAAAGCATTACATAAACTTTGTCTTCACAAGCAACAACATTGTAAGAACATCCCAATCTATAAAATTCTTGTTTGAGCCTTTCATTGCTCATGGTGTTCGTACCTAAAAAATCGAGATAGTTTACCGCAAGTCCTATTTTTGGGTCAGAGCTACCACCTAGTTCAAGTTCATAATACAACTCAAAAAGATTGTTTTCTGTATTTTTTTTGTAAATAACCGGTATACCTGATCTAATTTGAAACTGACTGAGGTCTTTTTCAAAATCTAAGAACACGGGTGCTAATTCGGCAGATTTTAAGGAAGTAACTTTTTGGTAAAATTCAGATTGTTTGTCTCTGTTTACGGTTACGGGTGTTATTTCTGGTTTAGGCACTTTTTGTATAGTGCTGTCTTTGCCTTTTGTTTTATACACCACTACGTAATTATTGTTGTAATGAAATTTTGCAAAGTTTATTAAATCCTGTTTAGTGAAACTTGCCTGAATATCTAATTCTTCAACATAATCTTTCCAACTTTTACCAGCAATAAAAGCAGTAACAAAAGCGTCAGCTCTTTGTTCATTACTTTCAAAAGATTTCATTTGAGCTATTTTACTGTTATTGATGATAGAGCTTAAAAGACTTTCATCAAAATTTCCATTTTTAATATTTTCTATTTCTTGTAAGAGCAAATTCTTTACTTCTTCAAGCGATTGGCCTTCTTCTGGATTACCTCCTAAAATATGAATGGAATAATCTTTCATTCGGTTTGCAGCAGAATATCCACCAATTAATTTTTGTTTTTGGTTTAAGTTTAAATCTATCAACCCAGCTTGACCATTTGATAACACAGCACTCAAGAGTTCCATTAAAAGTGCCTCTTTGGTATTTGTACCTTCAAATCTAAATCCAATAGTCACACTTTCTGCTTTGGGGCCTACCACTGTTTTTACTATAGGACCTTTTATGGGCTCCTCCGCAGGTACAATAAATTCTCTTTTAGGTTTTGGTTTCATTGCACCAAAATATTTGTCTATAGTTCGGATAGTTTTGTCAAAATCTAAATCTCCACTTAAACAAATAGCCATATTGTTAGGAATATAAAAAGCATTAAAATACTTTTTAATTTCAGTGATAGAAGGGTTTTTTAAGTGTTCTACTGTCCCAATAGTTGTTTGAGTGCCATAAGGATGTTTAGAAAATAATCCTGCATATAATGTTTCCCATACTTTACGGCCATCATTATCTAACCCTATATTTTTTTCTTCATATACGGCTTCAAGTTCTGTATGGAACAATCTTGGCACTACTTCACTGAATCTTTCAGCCTCAATCATCGCCCATTTTTCTATCTGAGTAGATGGGATGTCGTTCACGTATACAGTTTGTTCTACATAAGTGTAGGCATTAGTTCCTTGAGCACCAATAGAACTCATTAATTTGTCATATTCATTTGCAATGGCAAATTTTGCAGCTACTCCAGAAACGCTGTCTATTTGGTGGTATATTTTTTTTCTTATATTCTCGTCGGTACTGGAACGGTAAGCTTCATATAAAACTTCAATTTTTTTAAGTAGAGGCTCTTCGTTTTTCCAGTCGTATGTACCAATTTTTGAAGTACCTTTGAAAAGTATATGTTCTAAGTAATGAGCTAAACCTGTTGTACTTTTGGGGTCTGTTTTGCTACCAGCTGCAACTGCCACGTATGTTTGTATGCGAGGTGCATCTTTATACACGGTCATGTATACTTTAAGCCCATTTGGTAACGTATAAATTCTAGCTTTGAGAGGGTCGTTATTTACAGTTTCGTAGGTGTAGCCGTTTTCAACGTGTTTAGTTGAACTATATTTTTCTGTTTTTTTAGTTTTGATTTGCTCTTTTTTCGATTGTCCAAAAACAATCCCCACAATTCCTAAAATCCCTATAATTATACTTTTTTTCATCTTTCAAAAATTATTTTAAATCCAAATCATACTTATAATACCAAACAACATCATTATTTTACACATGAGGCTCAGCTCAGAATACGCCTTTCTAGTGTCTGCTCTGTATAGAAAATACATAAAAAGTAAACTAAATATTACTACACAAAAGGCTAAAACTTTGAAAAAGTTTAATTCTTTAAAATATAGTGCTAACGTTATATTAAATAGTGCTAGTATACTTGTGAAAAAATATACAATCAATTTTGTTTTTCTAAGTCCTAATTTTATGGGTAATGTATTACAACCAAATACATGATCTCCTTTTATGTCTTCCATATCTTTTACAATTTCTCTTATAACAGATAACAACATGGAAAAAATAACATAAACGCCTACTAGTAAATAATTCTTTTTAAATAAAAATGCAACTATAAACACCGCCAAGCCTGATAAAACTGCTACAGCAAGATTACCAGACAAGGGTCTGCGTTTCATGTCATTGGAATAATACCAAAGTAAAGAAGTAGCAAGTAAAGTGACTAAACCAATTTTGTAACTTACTACTAATGACATAAGTACCCCAAAAAAACTAAATAAAAAATGCAACAAAATAGCTTCTCGTCTTCTAATGACTCTATCTATTATGAGCCGTTGAGGTTTATTGATGGCATCAATTTTTACATCATAGTAATCGTTTATGATGTAACCAGCACCAGCAATTAAACAGGTTGAAAATACCAATAAAAATAGTTCTGGGTTTTTAATATATAGTATCCAGTCAGTTTTGGGGCCAACTAAAAAAATAGCGGTCAAGTACTGCGTCAGAGCCATAATTAATAAATTCTGAAATCTAACGAGTTGTAAAAATGCAGATAAAACAAAAAATAAACGTTGACTTTTATAACTATCCATTTGCGTTGTTATTTAACAAAGGCCATTTGTTTTGTAATTTAAGTGTTTTTTCAATTATTTCCCTTACTGCACCTTTTCCGCCGCATTTAGTTGATACAAAATCAGATGTTTTGATAATATCATCGGCGGCATCTGCTGGGCAGGCTCCAATACCACATAAATTCATTACTTCATAATCTGGAATGTCATCTCCCATGTACAAAATTTCATCTGATTGAAGTGAATTTTCTTTTATATAGGCTTCAAAAACTTCTACTTTGTTTTTAACATTCGTGTAAATGTTTTTTATACCTAAAAATTCTAGTCGTTTTTTAACACCTTCTTGAAAACCACCAGTTATTATACAAACATTAAATCCTGCCTGAATTGCCTTTTCTATAGCGTATCCATCTTTAACTAAAAATGTTCTAACTTGCTCACCTGATGCAAAGCAGGTAACAGTTCCATCAGTAAGAACACCATCCACATCAAATATAAATGTTGTGATGTTTTTTAATTTTTGATTAAGCATGTTTTTATTGTAAACGTAAAAGTTTACCCAATTTAAATGACAAATCTAAAAATATCAAGCTTCCGATAGCGTTTCTTTCAATATGATAATGAGCGTGTGTCAATTCTTGAATGATAGGTTCAATATTTGAATCTGTAACTACCGAACTGAACTTATTAATAAACTCTAAATCAGAATCTTTGAGTCGTACTAATTTGTCTTCTGTATATTTCTTAAGTAAAGCCTCGTTGAAATATTGGATTGCCGCAATGAGAAAGTTTTTTTGTTCTTCACGTCCATTGCTTTGCATTTTGTCAGAAAATACAATTAAATCTTTAATATTAGCTTGATAATTAAAACACAATCTCATCCAATCTCTAAATAAAATCAAATAATTATCAGTATTTGATTCTTGGTTAAGGTATTGAATGGCCGTTTGCAGATTGCCATTGGCAATGTAGGTTGCTTTATCGGCTTGTGATTCATCTATTTGTAGTTTTTGGGTTAGATGATTTTTGATTTCATTATCTTCAAAATCTCGAACATAAATTGGTTGACAACGAGAAATAATAGTGACTATTAGTTTTTCAATATCGTTACTTACCAGTAAGAATAATGTTTTTTCTGAGGGTTCTTCTAGTGTTTTTAAAAGCATATTTGCTGCCGCAGTATTCATAAACTCAGGCAACCAAATCAAAGCTATTTTATATTCTCCTTCAAATGCTTTTAAAGTTAAGTTTGCTACTATTTTTCTGGCATCTTCTATCTTTATGCCCAATTGTTTATTTTCAGCACCCAGACTCTGTCCCCAATCTACATGATTTGCGTATGGATTGCTATTTAAGAATATTCTCCAGTCTGCTAGCAGTTTTGCCCATTCAGCATCGTTTTCTATTTTACCTGCTGTAGGTAATAAAAAATGGAAGTCTGGATGGATATATTTATTCATTTTAACACACGAAGCACATGTGCCACAGGAATCATTTTCTATTTTGTTTTCGCAGTTTACAAATGTAGCATAGGCTAGAGCCAAAGCTAAATTGGCCGAACCAGATTTGCCAAGGAACAAAAGAGCATGTGCAGAATGATTGGTCTTTACAGCACCTATAAGTACATTTTTAATATCATCTAAGCCTGAAATATCTGCAAATTTCATGTTATTTTTTTCTATTAATAGTGAAATCTACCAAGCCTTGCAATGCATCTCTGAATTTGGATTCGGGAAATTGGTTTAAGATTTCTAGGGCTTCATTATGATATTTATTCATGTTGTCTATGGCGTATTGCATACCACCTTTGTTCTTTACAAAATCTATAACTTCTGCAACCTTCTTCGCTTGATTACTTTGATTTTTGATAATGTAAATAATCTTTCTTTTTTCTAACCAAGTAGAATTGTTCAAAGCATAGATCAACGGAAGAGTCATTTTTCGTTCTTTTATGTCTATTCCCAGAGGTTTGCCTATTTCGTCGGTTCCGTAGTCAAAAAGGTCGTCTTTTATTTGAAATGCAATGCCTACTTTTTCTCCAAAAAGTTTAGCTTTTTTAATTATATTTTCGTCGGAGCTTACAGACGCCGCACCCGCCGCACAGCAAGAAGCTATCAATGAAGCGGTTTTGTTTTTAATTATTTCGTAATATACTTCTTCTGTAATATCTAATCTTCGGGCTTTTTCTAATTGCAACAGTTCGCCTTCACTCATTTCTCTTACTGCCGTAGACACAATTTCTAATAACTGAAATTGTTTGTTTTCTACCGCGAGAAGCAAACCTTTTGAAAGTAAAAAATCTCCCACCAAAACAGCTATCTTATTTTTCCATAGAGCATTAATAGAGAAAAAACCTCTTCTGTAGTTACTGTCGTCTACCACATCATCATGAACCAACGTTGCTGTATGAAGTAGCTCTATGAGCGATGCCCCCGTGTAAGTATTTTCGTTAATATCTCCACACACTTTAGCCATCAAAAACACAAACATAGGTCTTATCTGTTTGCCTTTTCTTTTTACTATGTAATTAGTGATTTTATCTAGCAAAAAAACCTTCGATTTCATGGAAGTACTAAATCGTTCTTCGAAGGTTTGTAATTCTTGACTAATGATTGCTTGTATGTCGTTAATACTGTCTCTTACCACATTACAATAATAGGATATATTTTTGTTTTTATAAAGACCCAAAGCTGTAAAAATATTTTTAGTAAAATTTTTTACAAAAAATTTGCACTATTAAAAATACTTACTACCTTTGCAATCCCAATACGGGAATGCCTCCTTAGCTCAGCTGGTAGAGCAACTGACTTGTAATCAGTAGGTCGTTGGTTCGATTCCGACAGGAGGCTCAAAATCAGAATAGCTGATATATTTATTTTGCTTAAAGATATCTTTAGGTTGTATAATTTGTGTTATTGCCTCCTTAGCTCAGCTGGTAGAGCAACTGACTTGTAATCAGTAGGTCGTTGGTTCGATTCCGACAGGAGGCTCTTCTAAAGAGGCTGTCCAAAAAGGGCAGCTTTTTTTATGCGGCAATTTTATTTATTGATGTATAAATGTCTGGTAAATCTTTAGATCCTTGTTTTTGGATTGTAAATATGCCTGCTTGGCTGTTAAGTGGAATAATTTTACAGATAGGGGCATGTGTTGGTACAAAATTACGCCCTACTTTACTTGCCTTAGCCACCATTTTCCTAAAGTTATGTCCTAGTGCCATAAGTATAAACTCCAATTTCACCTTTTCCAACCCTCTGAATGTGAACCTGTTGAATTTATTATTGCTTTTTAGCTGACCAAACACAGCTTCTACTTCTATAGGTCTTTTGCTTCTGTGTTTTTTCCCTTTTTCACTCATCAAGTTTTCTCTTGCTTGCTCTCTTAGTTCATTTAGGCGATGGTTTACCTCTATTTTTCTCTCACCTAGTGCTTTGTGACACAAACCTCTCAGCGGACAGCCATCACATCTTTTTGCTTGATAATAAGATACTTGAGACTCGTATCCGTTGCTTGAAATTCGTTTTCCATTACCTGTTTTCTCCATTCTTTGCCCCATCGGGCATACATAAAAATCTTGCTCTCGATTGTAAAACAGGTTGGCTGACAAAAACGGGTCGTTCTTTGTCTTCTTTTTTTGTTCTTTGTGAAAGTAATTATATTTTACATAAGCTTCAACCTCTTTATTTTCAAGCATTTCATAGTTTTCTTCACTGCCATAACCTGCATCTGCCACTACTTCTGCACTTTGTTTTTTATAGGCTTCTTCAAAACTATCCAAATGCGAGGTCAAAGTGGTGGTGTCTCCTGGTGTTTGATGAATGGATACATGGGTAATGAATTGATTCTCTGTAGATATTTGTGTGTTATAGGCTGGTTTCAGCTGACCGTTCTGCATGTGGTCGTCTTTCATTCTCATAAAAGTGGCATCTTCATCAGTCTTACTGTACGAATTTCTGTTACCCAAAATCTCCAAGTCTTTTTCGTACCTTTCTAATCTTGGAAGATGTTCATTCTGAAGTTTTTGCAATTCTTTGGCTATCTTTTTGCTCGGTTCTTTGAGCCTTTTGTTGATTTTTGAAAGCTTTTCTTTTAACTCCTCTGAATTGATTTTTTTAGGTAATTCTTCTTTGTTAATTTCTTGATTATCTGATAAAATACTCATGTCAATATCGCTTAATACGCTATTGATTTTTGCTTCTAGTTTTTCTTTATGCTTTTCTACAGAACCTCGCCAAACAAAAGTATATTTATTAGATTTTGCTTCTATCTTAGTACCGTCAATATACTGAACATCAAGGCTTACATACCCCATTTCAACCAAAAGTTTCACTACCTCGGTAAATAATGTTTTGATAGAATCTTTCAGTATTTTTCCTCTAAAATCGTTTATAGTTCTGAAATCAGGTGTAGAATTGCCAGAGATGTACATAAAATGAATGTTCTCATGAAGGGCTTTATCTATTTTACGACAAGAATAAATATTTGATAAATAACTGTAAAACAGTATCTTAATCATCATTCTAGGATGATATGCTGATGTTCCACCGCCTTTGTATTTCTTTATTATATCGCTAATATCCAGTGAATTAACAACTGAATCTATTAAACGAACTGGGTGATTCGCAGGAATTTTATCAAAAATATTTGCTGGAAATAATTCAGGACTATTGCCTGTCTGGTTTTTAAAAACTATCTTAGCCATCGTTGTTTTTGAGCAACACTAAGATACATATTTTAGTGAAAATCAACAAAAATGGCTGTCCTTTCTTTTTGGACAGCCTCTTTTTTTTGCCTATACATGCTATTTTTCTTACTTTAAATAAACTTCAAAATCGCCCCAACTTCCAAGTTACCACTTGTAGTGCTTTTTCCTTCGTTTTAGCGTTGCGAGATTACAGATTAGAAAATTTAAGATACTCTGTACTGGGAAAGTGGCCAATATTATAAGTAAAAAAGAAAAGGTGTTATATTTGTACTATGCCAGAAGGAAATTATCAAATACGAAATCAAAATGCCATTCAATTTATAACATTTGCCATTGTTGAATGGGTAGATGTGTTTATATGAAAGGAATATACAGAATAGCAAAATTTCGCTGTATTGAATAATAATGGTAAAAACTATAATTCCTATAAAGAAAAAATGATAAGGTTAATATTTGTTACTGTAATGTCTTTGTTTCTGAGTTCCTGCTACACCAAAAGTAATGAAGATGGTGGTTTTTTGTTTAAAATAGATCCCGCAGTCGCTCGGCTCCAGCCGAGTGACGACTATGGATAGGCATCTTGCCGAGTAAAGACAAAAGAGGTAATTTGGCAATTATAATTTTAAATTTAATGTCAGAATTACGAAAATGTATACCGAAGGCTTGTTTTATTACAGCTGTTCGCCATGTTTTGCGAAGCAAGCATGTCGAACTTTTGATATTGTAGGTTCTCCGAACCAGATTTTATGCGGTGGTTTAAAAGTGTACCGTATCGTATGAGTTCGGTTCGGAGAACCTGTATTATACAGCTGTTCGCCATGTTTTGCGAAGCAAGCATGTCGAACTTTTGATATTGTAGGTTCTCCGAACCGGATTTTATGCAGTTGTTTAAAAGTGTACCGTATGAGTTCGGTTCGGAGAATCTGAATTATTTGTAGTTCGACAAGCGTTTCACTAACTTGTAGAACTGTAGATTTGTAGGAACGGCAAGATGCCTAACCGATAATTGTCACTCGGCAGAGCCGAGCGACTGCGGGCAATTATAATTTAAAATTTAATGTCAGAATTACGAAAAACGTATACAGCTATTCGCAATGTTTTGCGAAGCAAGCATGTCGAACTTTTGATATTGTAGGTTCTCCGAACCGGATTTTATGCAGTGGTTTAAAAGTGTACCGTATGAGTTCGGTTCGGAGAACCTGTATTATTTGTAGTTTGACAAGCGTTTCACTAACTTGTAGAACTGCAGATTCCCAGCAGTCGCTCGGCTCCAGCCGAGTGACTACTATGGATAGGCATCTTGCCGAGTAAAGACAAAAGTGGTAATTTGGCAATTATAATTTTAAATTTAATGTCAGAATTACGAAAAACGTTCACAGCAGTTCGCCATGTTTTGCGAAGCAAGCAATTCGAACTTTTGATATTGTAGGTTCTCCGAACCAGATTTTATGCGGTGGTTTAAAAGTGTACCTTATGAGTTCGGTTCGGAGAACCTGTATTATTTGTAGTTCGACAAGCGTTTCACTAACTTGTAGAACTGCAGATTTGTAGGAACGGCAAGATGCCTAACCGATAATTGTCACTCGGCAGAGCCGAGCGACTGCGGGGACAAAGAAGATTTTGTAAGAGAATTTATAAAACGAGATTTGTATAATCCAGATATTACTTCTCTTTCCCAATTAGAATGGCGAATAAAAGGGATGAAGTTGAGTAAAGATAAAATGCTTGAATATTTATCTTCTACGGAAGGGAAAGAGGCTTTGAAGAAAATATCCGCTGAAAAGGCTAATAAGATGTTAGGAAGAATAGACTTGGATAATGATTTTCCAGATGACATTGCAAATGCCTTTATAGATTTTTTTAAAAAGGATACTAATTTTAACTTAATATTTAAATAAGTAATATGATTTTTTTAAAAAAAATATACGATGTAAAACATTTTGCTATCAGTAATGATTATATAGGAGTCATAAAAATACATGATAAATTTATTCTAGAATGCTTAGGTGTTGAAGAGATTGATATTTCATATCCTGAAATATCAAGATCAGTATACTCCTATCATAATTACATGGTTTTTTCTGACATTAAAAACATATGTTCTGTAGTAATTGATTTAAAATATAAAAAAGAATTTAAGTTGAATTATCTAATAAGCTTTCCTTTTTTAATTGATAATTTTGTTTTTAATAACTACTTATTTCCTAATATAAGGACTAAAATAAAAGAAAGTGCTAAAATTAAGATTCCTTCATTTGAAATAGAGTCGGTATACCCTATTAATTATGGAGTTAATGGTATATGGAAAATTATAGATGATAGAAAATTTATTTCAATTGATGAGGGTAGAATTTTTATTCATTCTTTTTTTGATGGGAAACTCCTCTGGCAACACTCTTTTCCAGAATTATTGGAGTCAGAGCAAGGAGATGACTTTATTTTTCAGAATGGTAATATAGTTGTTCATGATGGTAAACTATATTTCTCTTTATTTGAGAGAAATAGGCATTTGAATAACGTTACTGTGTGTATAGATATAGAAACAGGAAAAATAGAAAAGAAATATAAAGGATTTGCTGGCAATCTTACCCTTTTTAATAATAAAATAGCAATAGCCGGGGATAAAGTGGTGGAGATATTGGATTTAAAGACGCATTCAATTTATAAAAAAGATTACTCAAATTATTTAGGTTCAGACAAATTAAGTATTAGTTGGAATAGTTTTAAAGTTACCGAAGATGAATTGTTTTACTTTATAGCAAGTGACCACAGACAGGGTTCTTATATTGGAATTATAGACTTAAAAACAGACGAATTGATTTGGTTGTACGCATTGAACCCAGACAAAGAAACGTATGATATAGGTGCGTTAGATTTTAAGCTATCTGACAATAGAATGTATGTGCATTGTTCAGACAATACCCTACACATCTTCGAGAAAGAATGAGAAATAAACGTTATTATACATACTCCCGCAGTCGCTCGGCTCCAGCCGAGTGACGAATATGGATAGGCATCTTGCCGAATAAAGCCCGCTATCCTTAATCTTTAACGAAATGACGACTACAGATTAGCCAATGAATATAGAGAATCTGTCTTGGGAAAGTTTCAAATAACACTAATTTATCAAACTATAAGCTTGTATTCAACTCTTAATAAAATAGTTCTGGTTAAAGATAATTCATAGAACTATTTAAGTACTATTTTTTGTTTTCTTTTTTGATAGTTTTGTAACATGGATTTTCAAATAAGTTCTGAATATCAACCCACAGGAGATCAGCCCAAAGCAATAGAAAAGCTTGTAAAGGGGATTTATCAGGGAGATCAATCTCAAGTTTTGTTAGGTGCCACTGGTACTGGTAAAACATTTACAGTGGCAAATGTGGTAAATACCGTTAATAAACCCACTTTGGTATTGTGTCACAATAAAACATTGGCCGCTCAGTTATATGGGGAGTTTAAACAGTTTTTTCCTAATAATGCTGTTGAATATTTTATTTCCTATTACGATTATTATCAGCCAGAGGCTTATATAGCCTCTACAAATACGTACATAGAAAAAGATTTGGCAATCAACGAAGAGATTGAAAAATTAAGATTAAGTGCCACATCTTCTTTAATTTCTGGCAGAAGAGATGTGTTAGTGGTGGCTTCTGTGTCTTGTATATATGGTATAGGAAATCCTGAAGAATTCGGAAAACAAACCATACATATTCGTCAGGGCGATAGAGTGCCTATGACACAGTTTTTGTATGCATTGGTTGACGTTTTGTATAAAAGAACTACTGCTGATTTTATCAGAGGAACATTTAGAGTAAAAGGAGATACTGTGGATATTTTTCCTGCCTATGCTGATTTTGCATTTAGAGTATTGTTTTTTGGAGATGAGATTGATGCTATTCAAATAATTGACCCATGGACAGGTAAAAAAACAGGTGATGTGCCACAGGCAACCATATATCCGGCTAATCTTTTTGTTACTGGTAAAGAAGGCTTGGAACAAGCCATAAAAGAAATTCAAGATGATTTGGTGAGGCAGATAAATCTTTTTGAAAGCGATGGACGTTTTCTGGAAGCTAAAAGGATAAGAGAACGCACAGAGTTTGACTTAGAAATGATGCGTGAACTAGGGTATTGTTCAGGTATAGAAAATTATTCCAGATATTTTGACAGAAGAGATACGGGGCAACGTCCGTTTTGTTTGCTCGACTATTTCCCAGACGATTATTTGATGGTTATAGATGAAAGCCATGTGACAATTCCACAAATCAGGGCTATGTGGGGTGGTGATAGGTCTAGAAAAGTGGCACTTGTAGATTTTGGGTTTCGACTGCCATCTGCCTTAGATAATAGACCTTTAAAATTTGATGAATTTGAAACGATGATCAATCAAATCGTCTATGTAAGTGCTACACCTGCCGACTATGAACTTGCCCAAACAGAAGGCGTGGTGGTAGAACAAATTATCAGACCTACAGGTTTGTTAGATCCAATTATAGAGGTGAGACCTAGTCAAGATCAAATAGACGATCTTTTACAAGAAATAGATGAAAGAATAAATTTGGGCGATAGGGTACTAATTACCACATTGACCAAAAGAATGGCAGAGGAACTTACTAAATACATGGAAAACGTAGGTATTAGATGTAGGTATATTCATTCGGAAATCAAATCTCTAGAGCGTGTAGAAATTTTAAGAGATTTGCGTTTAGGAGTGTTTGATGTTTTGGTGGGTGTTAATTTGTTAAGAGAGGGCTTAGATTTGCCAGAAGTTTCTCTAGTGGCAATTATGGATGCAGATAAAGAAGGTTTTTTAAGAAACGTTAAATCTTTGATTCAAACTATAGGTAGAGCTGCCAGAAATGATCATGGCAAAGTAATCATGTATGCAGATAAAATAACCGACAGTATGCAAAAATCTATTGATGAAACCAATAGAAGACGAAGTATACAAATGGCCTATAACAAAGAAAATAATATTACACCTCAAACTATCAAGAAGCAAATTGATACTGGTCTTGATGATAAATTAAATCAAAAACCTAAATATTATGTGGAACCAGAAGAAATCAATGTTGCGGCAGATCCAATTGTTAGCTACATGAGCAAGCCACAGCTAGAAAAAGCTATTACCGAACTACAAAAGAATATGGAAAATGCTGCCAAAGATTTAGACTTTTTACAAGCAGCCAAATATAGAGATGAATGGATGGCTCTTAAAAATAAATTGTCAAATCTTAAATAGATTTGAAGATGTTAGACGCTATATTCAAGATCTATTTTGTTGAAATAAAAGTATTTAAATGTTTTTATTGTATTTTAAATTTGGATTAATACATTCAAATAAGCTACAATAAAGATTTTAGAATTTAGCATTTGGGCAATCTTATTTCTTAAGATTGCCTTTTTCGTCGTATTCTTTCTTCTTGTATTTACCTTTTCTCAATGAATTTATAAATTGAGCCCAAGCAATTGGGTTTAGAAAATTATTATAAGCCATTGCATACGAATATTTTCTCTCTTGTGCCAAAGCGTACTGTTGAGCATACCATTTATGGTTCATTTGGCCATCTGCAGGAGCTTCTGAACTCATCATCGCAATTATTCTGTCGTTCAATGTTTTTTGCATTGCTGCATCATGTTGTTCTGGAAGTCTCAAAGCCAAAAAAGCTTGTTTAAAGATTTCTTCTGTTTGGTATGGAAAAACCTCCACTGCAGGTAGTTCTAGTGTATCTTTACTCAAGGATATCATCATAGAAATAGAGTTTTCTTTGGTGTTACCAGGTATTTTATATGAACTTCTTTTGTATCCTGTAGCAACTATAACCACGCTATCATAGGGCAGAACAGGCATTGTGAAAATACCAAATTGATTTGCAATTACACCTCTACCTGTTTTGGGCACATACAACGTAGTAAATGGAACAGGTGTGGTACTGTCTTCTGTAAACACTACTCCAGAAAACTGAATAGGGGTAGGGCTACTGTTTTGAGCTATAATTTCAATTGTAGAAATTAAAATTAGGGTAATTTTTAATATATTTGAAAGTGTGTTATTAATGAACTTCATATACAAATAAACGATATTTTTTAAAATTTTGTTTTCTTATGCGTCTAAAAAACTTTTCTTTAACTTATGGTGTGCATGTTTATAAAGCATTTAGTGATATAAATCGCATAAGAATTTTAAATATACTTAATAGTTTTGGTAAGGTAACAACTTCTGATTTAGAATTGATTTTAGAGTTTACTCAAGGAAAGACATCAAGACATTTGATTTATTTAAAAAACGCAGGATTGTTAGGTATTGAAAAATACGATCAATGGGTATTTTATTTTATAAAAGACGAAGTGTTAGATATTGTAACTTCGTTATTAAAGTTTGTAGAAAAAGATAATACCTTACAAACTGATTTAGATGTTTGTAAGGTATTATTATCAAATAGAGAACTTTCTCTCAATAAGGTTGAAAAGCCAAAATATAAAGCAAATTAGATTTTTTTGAAACCTACTACACTTACTCCACAAGCACCGTCGGCCATTTTGTAAGTCATGTAATAAATGCCTGTTGCTTTACAAGCGTAAGTTATAACTGGGAATGTTTTGTCTTTTAATTTGTTTGACAACACCAATTTCCTAGATGAATCAAATAGATTAATTTCTATATTACCATCATTGCCATTAGTGTTACCCAAACTAATTACATAGTTTGTATTACTTGTAAAAACATAAGAATATTCCACATCTTCTTTTGCTTTATCTATTTTAAAAGATTTCAAGAATGTGAAACCATTTAACTTAGTACTTACTTTTTTAACTAAATCATCAGATGGGCATTGTGCAACACTCAACGATGAAATAATCAACATTGTAAAAGATACACCTAGTTTAATAATTCTGTTCATAATCATATATTCTTGCTTTTACCCAGTGATTTTTTTTCTTAATTCTGAAACTGTTTTTTGAATCTTTGCTACTGTTTCTGGAGTTATTGTAATGTTTGTTTTAGAATTATCTTTCACAACTAACATGCCATTTTCTTCAACCATTGTAGGTTCTCCATATATAGTTTCAATTTTAACTTCACTAAAATGAGTTTTAAGCACAGCTAATTCTTTTGATATTTCTATTGCATTTGGGTCGTTTTTGAAAAAATCTAGAAGAATTACTAATTGGTCTAAAACCATTTTTTGTTCACCAATTTTTTCAAACAATGCTTTATCATTTTTTTTAAGTGCGACACTTGTGGTAATATACATGGCTTCTACCCAGCCGCCAGCAAGCATATAAGTGCTAATGTTACTTCTTTGCTGATCTTGAAGAAATGTGTTCATTTTTTCAAAATTAGTTTGAGTAATATTTAACATAGAATCTAAATTCTTGTTATTGTTTGCAATTCTTTTGATGGTTTCAAAATCAAAAAACTGACCTACCTTTAAGCCGTTTGCTAAGTCTATTACTGTGTTCAAATAAGTTAAAGCGTCTTCTTTATGGTTGTAAATATTTATATAACCAAGGTCTGCTCCGTAAATCCCTAAATTAGCCGCTTTTAGGTAATTTGTGGTATAGCTACTCACGTTATCTGTATTATTTAAAATATCTGAGGCATATTCTGCTCCTGAATTTTTTAATATTGATGATAATTCTACTGGAGGTGGAATAGATTTAATTACCTGACTGGCCAAATCTGCTGTTGCTTTGTTAATTTTACCAGTAGTATCTACAGTTGTCACTTTGTCAAAGTCATCTTTTGGTGCTTCGCTACATGCAGCAAGCATTAGTGAAAAAAGTGAAACGCTAAATAAAGTTTTTATTTTCATAAATATCAATTATTTACTTTTACGAATGTACGCAAAATTAGTTTTTTCTAATTTTTATTTCTAAGATTTTTTTCAATAAATTAAAATATAGTATTAAAAAAAGACCAGTTGTCATTATCCAAATCATTAATATATTGAACAAAAATGTGTCTATTTTTTTGAAAATACAAAATTTATAGGGTGTATATAAATGAGTATCAAAACTAAATATTTTATTACTTTCATCAGGATTCTTAAATATAGGATCCATTACCTGTAAATATTTACCGTTATACTCTATTATTTTGTTTTTAGCAGTTTGTTTTTTTACTAAATCTGCTAATGATTCGTTATAGTAATCTTCTTTAGTTTCATTATATAATTTTTGCAATTGTGGGTCAGAATTAAACTTGTTTAGAATAGCATCTTTTTTTGTGTTGGCTTCTATGTATTTTAAAGAAGAATAATGAGTTATAGATTTAATAATATTTTTATATCCTTCAATATCAGCTACTTTTGGATTTTTAAAGTTTATAGTTTTTAAATCAATCTCATTGTTTCCTACACTTTTGTCTACAAGTTCAGTTTTAATAAATTCAACATTTGATTTTACCTTTTCAGCGTTTTTATTGCCATTTATTAAATCTATAGTTTCGTCAGCTTTTGAATTTAGTTTATTTGCCCAATATGAATTAATATAATCTGCTTCGCTTTCTAATTTCTCTATTTCAAAAAACTTTTGTTCAAATTTATTATCTTTAAATTGCTTTACTGCTAAACCTTCAAATGCCCATCTGGAAATCATAGCATCGGCTATTACAGGGACTTTATCTTTATTTGAAATAGATGTGTTTAGTTTGTCAAATGAAAATATTGCACCACTTAAAATCATTTGAGGAATTAAAAGTATAGGTATTAGAATATAAATAGTTACTGCTGAATTAAAACTTGCAGATATAATAAGTCCTAACATGTTTGCACTACAAGATACGCTAAATAACATCATCCAATAGCTGATTGTCATATCTTTTATACCTAAAATGAGATTTCCAATTACAACAAAACAAAATGTTTGTATGAGTGAAAGTGTAAATAATATGGTTACTTTAGAACTCAAATATGAAAATCTACTGAGATTGAGAAAAGTTTCTCTTTTTAATATTTTAGCATCTCTAATAATTTCTTCAGCACTTACAGTAAGTCCCATAAACATAGCAACAATGATTGCCATGAATAAAAATGCGGGTATGTTTTCGTTTTGACTGTAATGATAATGACCACTAGGGTCTTCTACATATCGGATTATAAATGCCAGAATTAAAGCTAGTAATGGTGCTTCTAATAAGTTGATTAATAAGTATTGTGTGTTGCTTAGTTTTGAGAGCACATCTCTTTTTACAAAAACTAAAAATTGTTTTAATTTGTTAGGTAAGTTAAGTGACTTGGGTGGAGTTTCTTGAACAGATTCTAATTTGTCAAAACGAATGTTGGTTTTAAAATATTCGTTCCATAGGGTAGGGCTTACTTTTCTTTTCTCTGTTAAGTTCCCAAATTCATCAACAACTTTAGCGTCTATGGTGTTAAATACAGATTCTGGATTTACATTACCACAATGAGAACATTGACCTTCTTCTGCATTGATTTGATTGCTCAGTTTTTTAAAGTATGTAACCGCATTAACAGGGTTGCCATAATATATTTGATAACCACCTACATCAAGAATTACAACTTTGTCAAACATTTTGTAAATGTCTGACGAAGGTTGATGTATAACCACAAAAATAAGTTTTCCTTTTAAAGTAAGTTCTTTTAAAAGGTCAATCACATTTTCAGAATCTCTAGAAGACAAACCAGATGTTGGCTCATCTAAGAACATGATAGCAGGTTCTCTTATAAGTTCTAAAGCAATGTTTAATCTTTTTCGTTGTCCTCCGCTTATTTTTTTGTTTAAAACGTTTCCAACTTTGATATCTTTAATTTCAAAAAGTCCTAAGCTTTTTAGTGTTTTATTTACAAGGTCATCTAAACTTTGTTTATCTAAATCCTTAAAACAAAGCTCTGCATTGTATAAAAGGTTTTGGTAAACCGTTAGTTCTTCAAAAAGAATATCATCTTGGGCTACATAACCAATTACGCCTTCAAGTTTTTGATTTTCTGTGTGTAAATTTATGCCGTTTACTTTTACAAAACCATTGGAAGGCGATTCAAGTCCTGCCATTACGTTGAGTAATGTAGTTTTACCAGCACCACTACCACCCATGATGGCTATTAATCTCCCTTGTTGTTCATTAATTTCTATATTTCGTAAACCAACTGCACCATTAGGGAATTTATATTCAAGATTCTGAGCCTCTAGTTGGATCTTTGCAATATTTTCACCTTTAAGAAAATGAGCCTGAACATCACTATAATAGATTGTTTCCCCATGTGAAGGTCTGAGAGTAGATCCAGGTGCTAGAAGTTGAATTTGAGTTCTGTTTACAATGATTCCATTTAAATTAAAAGTACTTTCGCCAAAATACTTTAAAAAATACATGTCCTCAGAAGTGAGTTTTAATATTACTATGGGCTTGTCTATTTCATTATGTAAAAAACAAGCTTGAGCACTCTCTGGTTTGGATATATTTCCAACAATTAAAAAATTACTAGATTCATAAAAATCCTCGTAATTCAGAGATTGACAAAGTTTTTCTATGTTTGAGAATTCTTCAGGAAGAATATTAAATACATTAGATACAGTATCAATTATTTCCTTTCGTTGGCTACTAATTCCTTCGGAATTAGAATTTTGATTTAATAATTCAAAAAGTCTAACAAGTACTACAATCTTTTGTTTTTGAGTTAAAGTCTTGTTGATTTTTTTACAAATAGACAGTGTTTTTACCGAATCTCTTACTGAGGTTAACTTTTTCTTTTTTTCACCTTCATCGGTATTTTCGCTTGGAGATTCGGTAATGAAGCTATTAAAGAGTGCAAAATATTCGGAAACTCTTTCAGGGCTTAGTTGTTGTTTTAAAAATTTTTCAACAAATGCCTTTTCACTTATATGCACACCATCATCTTGCTTAACAATAATGGCAAATAACTGCATTAGAGCTTTTAATATTTCCTCACTCATCTTATATAAATATTTTTAAACACTAAATAAATTCTGAATTAAAGAAATTAATATTCTTTAATTTCAAAAGGTACCTCTACTAATTCAGAAAACTCTTCGCCTGCTTCTTGCATGTCTTCGTCATCTTCTTGGAAATACCACAATACTTTCACATCTACACCTTTATCTTTTATTCTTTCTAATCTTGTTAAGATATCCAGAATAAGTTTTGAAGATGCCGTGTTAAAATAATCTAATTTAATAATGAAATTCATTTCACCAGTACCAGTGTAGGCTTCTAACCAAGATACAATTGGTTTGTAAAATTGTGCACAATCTTCTGGTAATGAACGCCCCGATATTTCAAATATTTTATTTTGAGCGTCTAATATGATTTTTGGAGTGTCTTCTGTTCCTTCTAAAATAATTTTTTCCATTTTTAAAAAAATTTATAACATTAAAAATAATTAAGCTTCTTTTACTCTTAAGATTTTAGTTTGAAAACTGAAAAATGAATATTCTTCGTTAACTTTTGAAAATCCATATTCAAGTTTTTGGCCAGATTTTCTTGCCATGTCTATAAAACCTAAACCAGCTCCTCCCTTATCAGATAATTCAGAATTTGTTAAAGCCTCTTTGTACAATTCTTTAAGACCATCTTTATCTAACGAGTTGATTCGGTCAAGTTTTGATTTTAGATTGTCTACTCTGTCATTATACAGCATGTTACCAGTAGCAACGGTATACACATTGTTTTGTTTTCCAATCATAAAAATAGCAGTATTAAAAATAGTGCTTTCTGGTGAAAACTCTTCAGAATGTTTACAAATATTTTGTAAGCATTCAACCATAACGTTGAAAACTTTCTTCTTAATTGTACTTTCTTCGTTTAAAGTCTCCATGTTTTTTTCTGCCATTGCCAATACAGACTTAGTAATCTCTTGTGTAAACTCCCCAACATAAACTAATATAATGTGGTTTGAAAACAAGTCGTCATGTAACTTTTGAATATGGCTTAGCGGGTTTTCATTGTTTGACATAATCTTAATTTTGTTTATCAGTTAATTTTTAATCCTATCATTAATACATCGTCCATCTGCTTATGAACTCCCATCCAATTGTTAAAAAACTCTACGAAATTATTTTCAACTGAGTTGAATTGTTTTTCATTAGAATTATCAATAATTAGTTGTTTTATTCTAGAAGGGCCAATTTTTTTATTATCTGGTCCGCCAAATTGGTCAGGGAATCCGTCACTACAGAAGAAGAAAGAGTCATTCGGTAAAATTTCAATATTGTGATTTGTAAAGTTTGTCTGGTTCTTATAAATACCGCCACCTATTGCAAATTTATCTCCTTTGAACTCAATAATCTCATTGTTTCTTAATAAATATAACGGTCGGTGTGCACCAGCATATTGGAATATACCTTCTTTTTTATTTATTCTACATAAACAAATATCCATTCCGTCTTTCATTTCATTACCTTCAACATTTTGTTTCAAAGTTTCGGTAACACCGCTGTCTAACATATCTAAAATGATGCCTGGTTCTGTAATTCTCTGACTTTTTACAATATCATTTAATAAGAAGTATCCAATTAACGACAACATAGCACCTGGTACTCCATGACCTGTACAATCTACCGCGGCTATATAAATATCATCTCCAGATTCTACAAACCAAGGGAAATCTCCACTAACTACATCTCTAGGTTTGTAAAACATAAAGAATTCAGGGAAGAGTTGTCTTATTCTTTCAAGGTCAGGTAATATTGCTACCTGTATTCTTCTAGCATAGTTTATACTTTCTGTAATTTTTGTGTTTTTATTTTTGATTTCTATTTCTGCCTTTTTTCTGTCTGTAATATCGTTTGAAACTAATAATATAGATTCAATATTTTCAGATTCACCATATTCAGGAATTGCATTTACGTTCATAATTAAACTTCCGTTTGAGTCAGAAGGGAAATTCATTTCTACTTGAACTTTATCCTTTTCTGTTAATACTTTATTTACTAAGTCTAACCATGAAGTTTTTACTTTATCATCTAATGGAGTGTCAATTACATTTTTTTGTAAAAATTCTTCTGGTTTTTGTAAAGTGAGTTTTTCAATAGCCGGATTTATGTAGTAAACTTTTCCTTCTTTATTTAAACGCGTAATCAGATCTGGAGAATTCTCTGATAATGATTGCATTTGAGAACGCATTCTTGCTTCTTTTTCAGCTTGTTTTCTGGCAGAAATATCTCTGATGTTCAACACTAATCCTCCAATAGCTGATTCATGAATCATATTTTTTATAGAGCTTTCTGTATAAATATAATTTCCTGATTTATCTTTTATTCTAAATTCAATGTTTAAAGAATTCTCTGGAAATTCTAATATTTCTTTTATGGCATTATTAAAATGTTTAGTGTCATCTGCGTTTAATAATTCTAAAATTGATTTTTTAGTATTAATCTCCTCAATAGTATAACCTAAGATTGAATTTATAGACGGGCTCACATACAAAAAGTCAGACTGAGAGTCTACCACCATTATAATTTCAGAAGAGTTTTCTAGTAGAGCTTGTATTTTCTTTTGAGAACGATTTACTTCTTCTATTTTTTGATTTAATTGATGGTTGGTTCTTGTTAATTCTTCTTGAGCAAGTTGCATATCTTCAGCATTTTTTTGCAATGCTAATGATTGCTCCTGAAGTTCTTTTCCCATCATTTGAGACTCTTCTAGATGTTTTGCAGTTCTCTCATTCACCTGTAAATTGAAAATTGTTTGAGCAATAATTTCGCTCAATTGCTTCACCATTTCAATTTCCAAATTGTTAAAGACTTTGAAAGATGCAAATTCTAATAAACCATATAAATTTTCATTGGTTAACAATGGCACAATTAAAATACAAGTTGGTCTATTCTCTCCAATTAAACCAGATGTTACACTTACATAATCTCTTGGTATTTCTGTTCTAAATATTATATCTTTTTCATAAGCAGCTTGCCCCACAAGACCTTCACCTATTTTAAATTGTTTTTTTATAAACTTTTTCTTGTTATAAGCATAATAATTTTCAAGGTTTATAGTGGGTATTGCTTGGTCATTATCAAAGGTATAAAATGCACCTTGTATGGCACCAATTTTTGAACAAATATATTTCAACAATTCATCACCCATCACATCTATTTGAGTATGAGAACGAAGAATATTACTGATTTCCGCATTACAAACAATTATTTTATTACGTTCCTCATCTTTTATAGAAGCCGTTAATAAGTTGTTTCTCATGTTTAATAAGGCTTGACCCATAGAGTCATTTTCTCCCATTGGAGTATATTGTGCGTCTAGTTGACCATGACCTATTTTAACAGCAAATAATGCAGTTTCATTTAAGTTTTTAACCATAGATTGCACATTATCTAGCATATCTGTTATTTCATCAGAAACAATACTTTTATTTTCGATAATTGGGTTTTCTCCTTTTGATAAACTTTCTATAACTTTAGAAGTGTATAGAATATTTTTTAACAATGAATTAGAGGTGTATACCAATAAAACTAAACTAGATAAAAAGATAAACAGTGTAAATAAAATAACTATTAAGTTCAGTTTGTCAAGTTTAGAAATTAATAAATCATTTACAGCTGATTCGTTTTCTAGCAATAAAGCTTTGTAGTTTTCTATTGCGGAATAATTATATAACGCAAATAAAAATACAGGAATGAGAATAAAAATCAGTCCAAAAAGTATTTTATATCTTAAGCTAATTCGGAAATTCATAATGATATTATTTTGAGTTATACAAATAATTTTTGAGCTACGTTATAAATTGTTTTGAGTTCTTCTGTATTGTATTTTGAAAAACTAGATACTTCTAATAATTTGATAACATCACCAGATTCGTTTTTTAATGGAATCAAAATCAAAGTATTTGGACTACTTTGTCCTAAACCTGATGTTATTTTCATATAATTTTCTGGTATATCTGTGATGTATAATGGTTCTTTATTTAGAATTGCTTGACCATTTAATCCTTCACCTACGGTCAATTGATTAATATTTTCTTTGTCTCCAATATATGCAAATGATTGTTTGTAATTAAATTTTTGCAAATCATAATTGTTTTTTTCAAAAATTAAAGCTTGAGATATTTGAAATGTTTCACAAAATTTCCCTAAAATATTGTCAGGATTTTCTTTGGAAATTTTATCTGTCAATTCATTTACATTGTTTAAAAATCTATTTGTTAGTTGTTCTTCAACAGTATTTTGTTTTTCTTCAAAATCAATTTTTTGACTATTAGTTTCATCAATCTTTACTTTAGGCTCTATACTGGTAAATAAAAAAATAATTAAACTATATATGATTGGAGCAATAATTAGAGATATGATAACAACAGGGTTTTTAACAGGAAATAACATTTTTTGAAAATGAATTTCTGTCTGATCAAAAACCAAGTCTATTACCAAACTTAAAGAGATAACAGAAAGAATAAAATATATGATTAAGTTTTTTTGATTTTTCATCTTAGTTAATTGAATTTAGTAATTTTATTATTTCTGATGTCGGTAATACATAATCTATTGTTGTGCTTTCCATTGCACCTTTAACCATAGTATCAACTACGCATTCTGTGGGTTCTTGTACTACAGTCATTCCACCTCTGTCTTTTAATTTTTTCATACCCCAAGCACCATCTTTATTGGCACCAGTGAGCATAATTCCCAATATTTTGTTTTTGTATACATACGAGCATGATTCAAAAGTTATATCAATTGATGGTCTTGAATTATTTACCATTTCTTCTGTAGATAAACAAAATCTATAACCTAACTCTACGCCCATATGGTAGTTTGCTGGTGCAAGATATACCACACCTTTTTTTATATTTTGCTTGTCTTCGGGTTCTTCTATAGGTAGTTTAGATTTTAGAGATAAAGCTTCTATGAATCCATTTCTAACATGTTTTAGTCTATGAAGAGCCAAAAAAATAGGTAAATCAAAATTTGGATTTATTTCAGAAAGTATTTTTGTAACCACCTGAAAGCTTCCTGCAGAGCCGCCAATTACAACGGCCTTAAATTTACCTTGTTCAAAATTATATTTTTTATTAATAAAACTCATTTATTTTAATTACCGTCTCCCCTAATTAATCTCTTACTCTTCTATAAATTTTTTCTTCTTGGTTCACGGTTATGAATTTATGAGCAACATCACACCAAATCATAGATTCTTTAGAACCTATGATAAAGTAGCTGTAGTTAAACATACTTTCATGAAATAACTTAAAAACTTCGTTTTGGAGTTGTTGGTTAAAATAAATTAAAACATTTCTACAAAGAATAATATCAAATTTATTAAATGCTCCAGATTTAACTAGATCATGGGTTCTGTAGGTAACATTTTTTACTAGAGAAGTGTCCATTACCGCTAAACCATTTTCTATTTTATAATAATCACTAAGAGCAGTTTTACCTTCAAATCTGATATAGTTCTTATCATTAATATCATGCATGGTTTTTACATTATATTTAGGATTTTTTGCTTTTTCAAGAATATTATTGTCAATATCTGTTGCAAAAATCTTAGCTCTGTCTAACCATCCATTTTCTTTAAGTAATATACACATAGAATAAACTTCTTCACCTGAAGAGCATCCAGCATGCCAAATTTTAATATTTTCATGAGTAGCAAATAGGGTAGGGAATACCTTTTCTTTTAATTCTCTCCATAAAGAGGGATCTCGGAACATTTCAGTAACATTTACTGTTAGTTCATTTAAGAATTTATTAAAAAATGTTGGATCAGTTTTAATTTTTTCTATTAATACAGATGTAGTTGGTATTTTATATAAGTCTATAAACCTAATTACCCTTCTTTTAAATGAAGAAAGAGCATAATTACTAAAATCATAGTTATATCTTTGATGGATTTCGGTACAAAGTGTTTTAATATCACTTATTTCAATATCGTCAATCATTATAAAAAATAAATTTTTGAATCTTACGACCTAATTTGATAAATGTTGCAAAAAGTAAAATTTATAAAGGAATATTAAGATGTAATATTTATAAGCATCTTTTTTATTCTTTCTTCGTACTAAGTGCATATCTTCAAATATAAAATAATCTATGGAAACCAACCATATTTTTTTAATAATTTGTTTAACAACTTCGTTAATTATTATCGTGTTCGTTTTTCTTCTGGGAAGAAGAAAATTAATGGCTAACAAGCTTAAGTATGAAAATGAGATTAATAAATATAAAAGTAACTTAGAATCAAACTACATTTTAGCTAAGGAAATTGCATTGGGGAATTATAAGTCTGCTTCAGAAAATAAGACTGACGATGATTTTGCTAAAATTTTGATAGAAATGAGTTCTAATTTATTAAAAGCTGACTCTGAGGAAAAAAAACGTACTTGGTCTTTGGCAGGGCATACGCATTTAGCAGAAATAATTAGGCAATCAAGCAATAACATGAGTTTGCTTTCAAATGAAATTGTTTCATATTTAGTTAAATACTTAAAAGCAAATCAAGGAGGGTTGTATGTGGTTCATGAAAGAAACAATACTTCCAAATTTATTAAACTTGAAGCTTGTTATGCATATGACAGAAAAAAGTTTGTCAATAAAGAATTTGAAATAAATGAAGGACTTGTAGGGCAGGTGATTTTTGAAAAAGAAACGGTGTTTATGACAGATATTCCAGAAGGATATTTTGAAATTACTTCTGGGCTTGGGCAAGCTTCACCAAGGTCTTTATTACTTGTTCCATTAAAATTAGAGCAAAATATTGTGGGAGTAGTTGAAATTGCAAGTTTTCATGTTTTTGATACGCATGAAATTGAATTTTTAGAAAAAGCTTCTGAAAGTATAGCTTCTATTTTAATTACAACACAAACAGCTCAAGTTACAGAACATCTTCTTAAAGAATCTCAAAATCTTGCAGAACAACTGCAACAGCAAGAAGAGGAAATGAGACAAAGCATGGAAGAAATGCAGGCTACTCAAGAGGAAATGCGTAGAAAAGAGCTGGAAATTAATAGACTTTTTATTGATTCAAAAAACAATGAGAAGCTCTTACAAGAAAAAATGAAAGAAAACGAAGAGTTGGAAAGAAACTCTAAAATTCAAACTCAAAAGCTTTTAGATGAAATAGAAAACAATAGAAAGATAATTTCATTAGTTATTAATAAACTTCCACAAAAAATATTTTTAAAAAATAGTGAAGGTAGATTCATGCTTTTGAATGAATCTGTGGCTAAAGATCTAAATAGATCTGTGGAAGAGTTGATAGGTAAAAATGATTATGATTTGTTCAGTTTTGAAGAGGCTGATGGCTTTTGGAAAGTGGAAAAAGAACAAGTTTTAGATAAAAAACAAAAAATTGAAGCTTATGAGTCTTTTACCATAAACGGACAATTGAAACATTTTTATACAGTGAAAATGCCTTTTTATTTTCCTAATTCTGATGAAATTGGAATTTTGGGTTACCAAGCAGATATTACTGAAATAAAGAAATTAGAAGGTAAGGTGAAAGATCATGAAAACGTACTTACAGCAAAAGAAAAAGCTTTTGAAGAAATGCTAAAAGAGAGAGATGAAATTATCAGAACATTACGAATGGCATCGTGATGTTCTGATTTAGTTAGATGTTTTGTGTGTCTAAATTGTTTTTACAAAGAACTCTTTTCCAAAAATCTTTTATAAAGCCAATTCCATATCCTGTCATTTGTACAAATAAAGCTTGTATGGTCAGTAATGATACATGCAAGCTTTTGTGTTTATTTAAAGAACCAATAAACACTAATAAAGTGTAAATTAAAATACACACAAATGGTAGTTTTGTGATTTTTAAGGGTAAAAATAGCCCGAAAATTGCAATAATATAAAAAATGAAAAATATTGCTGGAAAAAAATGAGTTAGTTTTAACGTGTCAGGATACAATAGATAAGTATTGATTCTCGCACGTCCAAAGAAATTCATTTGTCTGTAAAAATGTTTAAAAGTTTCTTTTCGTTTATGATACACAAACGCTTCAGGAATTAACCCCGTTTTGAAACCTAAATTCATTATTCTTTTGCTTAGTTCTATATCTTCACCAAAATAGGGTAATTTGTAGCCACCAGTAGCTTCATATACTTTTCTGGAAAATCCCATATTGAAACTTCTAGGGTAAAATTTGTCAACTTGTTTTTTACCTCCTCTTATGCCGCCCGTGGTTATAAAAGACGTTAAACAAAAATCAATTGCTTTTTGAATTGGTTTGGCATTGGGGTGTAATCTATCAGGACCACCGTATGCATCAAGCCAGTTAGTAGATAAACTTTTGTGAATGTTTTCAACAAAGTTTTCGTCTAATAAAATGTCAGAATCTAACACAATAAAATAATCGCCGGTTGCTCTTGCAAATCCATAGTTTCTTGAAAATCCCTGTCCATCATTTCCTTTTAAATAATAATGTAAATTTGAAAGCTTACTTTTATAATTTTCAACTACCAAATCTGATTTTATTTCAGAGCCACTTTCGACTATTATAGTTTCAAAATTTTTATAGGTTTGCTTTACAAGGCAATTTAATAAATCTTCAATTTCATCTGGTCTGTTGTAAACAGGTACTACTATAGAATAAAACATTTTAAGTAATTTGATACAAAGTTTAATTTTTACATTTTAACATGCAATTTTTATCAGATTTTCTTTATATATTTTTGTAATTACATAAACTGGTATTAAAAAATCAACAGTAATATTTAGTATATTTGTTAGTAAATTATAAGTAATGGAACCTTTAGATTCACTCAATCAAGTAGCAGAATTTCATAAAACATTCAAACATCCAATTTTAGAAACTCCAACCATTCCATCAGAACAACGCTCACAACTGAGAGTAGCTTTATTAGCCGAAGAACTGAAAGAATTAGAACAAGGAATTGCAAACAAAGACATCGTAGAAATTGCAGATGCACTCTGTGATTTACAATATGTGTTGAGTGGAGCAGTTTTAGAATTTGGTTTAGGAGATAAGTTTAAAGAACTATTTGATGAAGTACAAAGGTCAAATATGAGTAAAACTTGTAAAAGTGAAGAGGAAGCTCAACTTACAGTGGCACATTACGAAGCTAAAGGTGTTCCTTGTTATTATACTCCAAGTGGAAATCATTTTTTAGTTTTTAGAACTTCTGATAATAAAACTCTAAAATCAATTAATTATTCTGAAGCAGATTTGCGATCGATATTACTGTAATATAATAATCCTAATATAGTAAATGAAAATAATGGACTCTGTGCAATGTTCTTTAGTTCTTGTGCAGGGCTCATTCCTAGTTTGTATTCATGTGTAATTAGTGTAACCATTACTAACAATATACAAATCAAAATTAAAATACTGTAACAATAAAGCACAAGTACAGACTTTTCTTTTCCAAAAAGTATCCTTGCTGTAATGTAGGTACTCAGTACTGCAATTAAAAAATAGTATATGTTGCTAAGCCATCTTGGGTCCATAATTAAAGAATCTATGAATGAACTAAGATTATGAGGGTATGAAAATTTCAACTTGTTTCTTTTGAAAACAAGTTGATCTAAGTCTAAAAAATTTATAACGGAGTTATATCTAATAAATCCCGTAGCAATGTTTATTGCGGTAATTACGAGTAATATAATTTTTTGATAATTACTTACTTTGTTCATTTTTGAGTATAACTAGCTTTGAAAATTTATTTACCCATAAATACCACATTAAAAAAATAACCGAATAAACTACAATTGTAAAAGTGTATTTGTGGTTAAAATTTAAATATTGAGGAAAATTTAATCTAATCAATACCAATGTTACAACTCTTAATAGATTACAAATATAAATTATGACACTGCCAACAGAAATATAAATAATTTTATTGATCCAACTTCCCGAAGTTGCAATAATAAATGCATAAAATACAGGATAAAGAACTTGACCATTACAAGCATGGTTAACAGATATTACTTTCAAATTCTGGTACAAGATACTACACTTTCCATATGGGTTCACAAATATTGAATATTGATTGTTAAATAAATTCAAAATAGAAATACTGTTTTCAGTTACTTTTTGAGTAAGCCAAAAGTCAAATTTTCCTCCAGGAATTAACCAAAAGATATAAACAAAATGCCACAAAATATATAACCCCAATATGATGAGCAATAATTTTAAGATGGATTTATGTTGCTTACTTAAGTTAAACATTAAGAGTTAGTTATATGTGTACTTTTAGATTCTAAATACACTTTTTTGATTATAGGATGAGTGTATTTGATTTCGTTTTCAATAAAATCTAATGCATGAATCATTTGTTCAAATGTACAACCTTGAACAAAGTATACTTCTATAGCCATAAATACTTCATTAGGCCCCAATACCATAGTGAGTGGCTCAGAAATGTTTTCTACAAATGCATTAGCTTTAGCTATATTTTTAACGTCATTTAGAAGTTCTTGGTCTGCACTTTCTCCTACTAATAGTCCCTTGCTTTCATATGCCAATAACAAAGACATGCCAATTAATATAATTCCAATTACTATTGAAGTAATTCCATCAACATAAGGATTGTTTGTAAAATAACTGATAATAAGTCCGATAAATGCAACGGATAAACCAAGAATTGCAGCCATGTTTTCTAATAATACGGCAAAAATACTAGGGTCTTTACTGTTGTTTATAGATTGAAAGAAACTTAACCCGTTTGATTCTTTTTTTAACTCTTGATAAGATATGTAAGTAGACCAACCTTCTAAGGCTAAAGAGCCAAAAAGTACTAAAAAGTTTACAAGGATGTATTCTACAGGGTGTGGGTCTAGTAGATGAGTGATTCCTTCATAAATAGCCATACCACCACCAATACCAAAAAGTGATACCGCCACTAAAAGTGTCCAAAAATAAATTTCTTTTCCATATCCAAAAGGATGTTTGGCATCTGCTCTTCTAGAACTTAATTTATGACCTAAAATAAGAAAGATAGAGTTACTACAGTCTACCAAAGAGTGAATGGCTTCTGACAACATGGCGGAACTACCTGTGAAAAATGCCGCTATAAATTTAATTAGTGCTATTCCTAAGTTTGCACCTAATGCTCCAAGAATAGATTTTAGAGAACTTCCGCTTGCCATAGATTATGTATAAATTGAGTTGAGATGCAATATCCCAACTCTGAAAAATAAGTTAATATTAATGCATTACTCCACCATGACCATGTGCATGACCATGAGATAATTCATCAGCTGTTGCTTCACGTACAGATATCACTTTTCCTGAAAAATGAAGTTCTTTACCAGCTAATTCGTGGTTAAGATCCACTTTTACGTGAGAAGCACTTACTTCTAGTATTTTTGCTTCAAAAGTATTTCCTTGATTGTCTCTCAAAGGAACAATATTTCCGATTCTTATTATGTTTAAATCTATTTCACCATCTACTTTGAAAACATCTGCAGGTAAATCAATAACATCTTCATCAGAATATTCACCATAACCTTCATGTGGAGCTACAACAAAATCATAAGCATCACCCACAGCCAAACCTAATAAGTTCTTTTCAAAGCCTGGAATCATTTGACCAACACCTACCAAAAACAATAATGGCTGACCTTCTTGGCTCTTATCTAATAACTGTTTTTGACCGTTTGTATCTACATGCAATTCGTAGCTTACAGAAA
Source organism: Cytophagales bacterium (assembly GCA_046329305.1). Classification (GTDB taxonomy): domain Bacteria; phylum Bacteroidota; class Bacteroidia; order Cytophagales; family UBA9547; genus CAMFLX01. Next base: position 1,085,042 of record JAXLUW010000002.1, on the reverse strand, counting down.
CTACTTTGTTTTTTTCTATTTTCATTTTGTTTTAAATGTAATTAAGTGGTAAAGGTCGTCTTTTCCGCTGAAATATCCATAAATTATTTCATTTTCTCTACAAACAATACTACTAATATTTTTATAGGAAGTATTTACTTTTTGATTTTCAAATGCTTTAACTTCGTCATAAATTGAATTAGAAATATTTTCTGAGAATGACTTGCTTAAATTTTCTTTTTCTAAGATACTTTTAAAGTAAACTTTAGTGGTTTTTAAATAAGTCGTAGAGCTGGGCATGTAAACAGCCGGATTACCCATATTTCCCATTCCACCTCCCAAACTGAATGAACCCATACCAAAACTTGGGCCATATCCTGGATTTGTTACAGTGTAGTAACTTGTTTTGGATGAACCAATTTGTACTAAGTATTCATCTTCAGAAATGTCTGCCACAGCTACTGCTAAGTGTTCAGGATCTATATGTTCTATAAAACTTTCTGGTGTTTTTAAATATTCTTTAGTATCAGCTCTGTCTTCAAATTCAATTTCTTCTACAGGATATGATGATTGCAAATCTATACTGTTTGATTGACTACTAAAAGTATAATTCTTAATTAAGGAAAAATCATTCAAATCTATAACTGCCGTATTAAAAGTGTTTTTAGACATAGTAACTCTAAAAAGTTTGTCATCTTTTATTATTGAGTTTCCTCCTATAATATTATTGTCGTTGGTTTGGCTAATATGGAAAAATAGTGGATTGTAAGTACATGTTTTATCAATTAAATTTAACTTAAATAAATGACACATATTTTTATTATCTGAAGTAATATAAATAGTATTTTTTTCTTCATAAAGCTTGGAATGCGAAGATGTTAGTTCTATTTTGTCAGAATAAATTTGAATATGATTTAAATTTATTTTCTTTTCGTTACCACTAAGTATTTTGGCAAGCAACTCCGTGTGAGCACTAATTCTTGTTGTAGCTAAAGAATCAAAAGTGTCTTGACAACGTCTTATTACAAATTCATTACTTACTCTATCAATACTAATGAAATGATACGAATCATTTATATTTCTAGAATCTATGAGCGTTTCTGTTTCTGGAATTTGTATAGATGACGATATACTAGGTGAACCAATATTTTGTTTGTCAATTTTTATTCTAGAAATGGTATGGTTTTTAGAGTCATATAAATAAATAAAAACATCTGAAACGTTAAACCCAATACCTTGAAGCGACGAATGCTTATTAAACTCTTTTAATTTAAACCTTTTGCCACCAACTATATCAAGTTTGGAATTAAGTATTTTGAGTTCAAAATTATTTTTGTAATTGAAAAAATAATATATCTGGCCTAAAGAATCAGTCTCAACAAGTTTTTGGTTGTATTTGTAAGTCTCCAACATGAAATTTTTAATTTCTTGTTGAGAGAACAAAGAAAAACACATCACAAAAAGGAATAAAAAGACTTTTAATTTCATTTAATAATTAATGTTTTTTGTATCCGAAAAGTTTTTTAGTAATAATAGCATCTCTAACCAGTTTAGGTACCATTGATTCCCATTTTTGGTCGTCAGCATGAATCAACTTAATTACATCATCAGAGAAATAACTTAAATATTGTTTAGAAGCTCCATTAATGTCTTCAATTTTGTTGTTTACCTGTAAGTATTCATATAAATCTTTCAAGTTAGATGGAAGAACAACATCTTTACTCGTGTGTGGCTCTAAGTCTGAACCAACTAAAGACGGATACACATAAAGCTTTACATTTCTACTGAATAACGTTGCGAAACTTTCAAGAATTCCACCTTTTAAATCAGTATAATATTCTTCATTAAAAATGTCGTAGATATTTGGCAACCCTAGTACAATTCCTAATTTGTTTTTGGTAATTGTTGATAAATATGATACTAACTTATAATATTCATGATAATTTGAAATCATAACATCCATTCCTAAGGATCTCAAAATATCTGCTCTTTCTAAAAAATCTTTTTCGTTAATACCATCATTAGTTTGTAGATTTTTAAGAGTTAATTCTACCAGTGGGATTACATCTTGTCCGTTACTGATTACTTCTAGATCTTTACTAAATTGTGCAAAAGAGCATCTAAACATATCAGCGTTTGCCTTTGTAGGAGGTCTGAAACGCCCTCTAGTAACTAGAATGTTTTTTTTGTAAAGTAGATCTGCTGGTTGTTTTATATTACCGTTTTTATCAAATACCGCAACATTAGAATACCCCTTTTTAACCATATATAAGGCTATTCTTCTGTTATCTATATGATGAAAATCAGGGCCTGAAATTCTGAGCATATCTATGTTTACACGGCTTCTGTCCAAATTATCAAAAAGAGCATCTGTAAACTTTAATATATCGTTCTTCGCCAGATACATACAACCATGTACCATGTTTACTCCTATGATACCAATCACTTGTTGTTGCAAACTAGTATCGTTATCAAACAGGTTTATATGTACTACTAGTTCGTTGGGTTGGCTTTTAGGGTGAAGCTGAAATCTTACACCAAGCCAGCCATGACCATGGTTTGTTTTTTTAAAATTAAGTGTAACTACAGTGTTTGCAAAAGCAAAAAATAAAGTATTCTCTCCTCTTATGTGGTCTAAACGTTCTATTAAAAGCGAATATTCTCTATCTAGCATTTTCATTAGCCTAGACTCGCAAACATATCTTCCATTAGGTTCTTTACCATAAATATTATCACTAAAAACCATATCGTATGCAGACATAGTCTTGGCAATAGTGCCAGAAGCAGCACCAGCTTTAAAAAACAACGCAGCTACTTCTTGTCCAGCACCTATTTCTGCAAAAGTGCCGTAAGTTCGTGAGTCAAGATTAAAATCTAAAGCTTTTTGTCTTGTTGAAATTATCTCATCCATAAATTCTGTAATTCTTAGTTCTGAATTAACTAATATTAATTGATTTTTAAAAGAAATTGTTTATAATTTGCTCTATAAATCTTTTAAACGACTAATTATGAGATTCAAATCTTTTTCAATTTATACATTATTATTTCTGATTTCTTTTTTAACTCAAGCTCAGGATACAGTTATTACTTACTACAAATTTGGGAGCATAAGAGAAAAAATTTCTATGAAAAATGAAAAACGAAATGGTTGTACTAAATTCTATTATCCATCTGGTAATTTAAATGGAATATTTGATTATCAAAATGATTTACCAAACGGACATTGGAGATATTACAACTTGAATGGAGTTTTGGTTGCTGATGAGTTTTGGAAACAAGGATTACAAGATAGTTTACAAAAATATTTTTTTGATAATGGTAAAATTCAAAAAACTGGATTTTTTAAAAATGGCTTGTTTGATGGGCACTGGTTATTTTATCATGAAAATGGTAACATAAAAGAAGACGGATATTTTTATTTAGGTCAGCCACACGGATACTGGAAAATGTACACAGAAAATGGTGTTCTGTATCAAGAAGGAAGCTATCGAGAAGGAAAGGAGCAGGGGCAATTTAAGTTTTATGATGCCCATAAAGGATATTTATTAAAAGAAGGCAATTTTGAAAACGGACAAGCTGTAGGAGATTGGTATAAATTTAATAAAAAAGGGAAAAAAGTACTTTTAAAAGAGTAAAAACCTTTACAAAAAATCAGATAACAGTTCTTGAATTTGATTTTTAAATTTAATTTACCAAAATTTGCCGATTGTAGTCCATAATGACCCATTCATGTCAAAAAACTTAGTTATAGTAGAGTCCCCGGCAAAAGCCAAAACAATAGAAGGTTATCTAGGTAAAGATTTTTTAGTAAAATCTAGCTATGGTCACGTGAGAGATTTGCCAAAAGAAGGTTTAAATATAGATTTGAAAAATAATTTTAAACCTCACTATGAAGTAAGTCCGGATAAAAAAGACGTAATAGCAGAATTAAAAAAACTTTCTAAAGAATCAGAATATGTTTGGTTAGCATCCGATGATGACCGTGAGGGAGAAGCTATTTCTTGGCATTTGTATGAAACATTAAATTTGGATGCTCAAAAAACTAAACGTATCGTTTTTAGAGAAATTACTAAAAATGCAATCATAAATTCAATCCAAAATCCGCGTGAAATAGACGTGGATCTAGTGAATGCTCAGCAAGCAAGAAGAATTTTAGATAGACTTGTGGGGTATGAACTTTCACCTATTCTATGGAAGAAAATAAAAACAGGACTTTCTGCTGGTAGGGTTCAATCTGTTGCTGTGAGGCTTATTGTAGAAAGAGAAAGGGAAATTGAACATTTTAAATCTGTTTCTACATTTAGAGTAAGTGCTATTTTTGAGACGCCTAAAGGAAAAGCCTACAAAGCTAAATTAGCAAAAGATTTTACTACAGAAGATGATGCCAAACAGTTTATAATTGATTGTACTCAAGCCTCTTTTTCTGTTTCTAATCTAGAAAAGAAAGATGGTAAAAAAACACCAGCACCGCCATTTACAACCTCAACATTGCAGCAGGAAGCGGGTAGGAAATTAGGTTTTTCAGTATCTCAGACCATGACTTTGGCACAGAGGCTTTACGAATCAGGGAAAATAACCTATATGCGTACCGATTCCGTAAATTTATCGGATCTAGCACTTCAAAATGCACAAACAGAAATTGAGAAAGCCTACGGAGTCAAATATTCTCAAACTAGAAAGTATAAAAATAAAAATGAATCGGCTCAGGAAGCTCACGAAGCCATCAGACCAACAGATTTCTCTCAACATTCTACAGAAGGTGAAAGAAACGAAATCAGACTTTATGAACTTATTTGGAAAAGAGCTATTGCGTCTCAAATGTCTGACGCACTTATAGAGAAAACAATAGTTAAAACCAATGCAAGTACGCGTAAAGAAGACTTTGTAACCACTGGTGAGTTAATAAAATTTGATGGGTTCTTAAAAGTTTACATTGAATCTGATGATTCTGACGATGCCGATGATGAATCGGAAGATGTGTTGTTGCCAGAAATTCACGTTGGAGATCAAGTTAATTATAAAGAAATAAAAGCGAATCAAGTTTATTCTAAACCAGCTGCAAGATATACCGAACCAGGATTGGTGAAAAAATTAGAAGAACTAGGAATAGGCAGACCATCTACATACGCTCCTACAATTTCTACCATTCAAAAAAGAGATTATGTTATTAAGGAGAATAGAGATGGTAAACAACGTAATGTTGTTGAAATATCTTTGAAATCAGGAGTAATATCTCAAGTTCTGAAAACAGAAAATTACGGAGCAGAAAAAGCAAAATTGTTTCCAACAGATCTGGCTATGATTGTGAACGATTTCTTGGTGAAGCATTTTCCAAATGTTATTGATTTTAGTTTTACTGCAAAAGTAGAACAAGAATTTGATGACATAGCAGATGGAAAAATCAAATGGGAGGATATGATTCATAATTTTTATGGTAGTTTCCATGAAAAAGTAGAAGTTACTCAAACTATTGATAGATCTTCCGTTGCAACTTCCAAAATGTTAGGAAAACATCCAGAAACTGGGGAGGATATTACTGTAAGGCTTGGAAGATTTGGCCCATTTGTTCAAATAGGTGAGGCTACGGAAGAGAAAAAACCCAAATATGCGAGTCTTAAAAAAGGTCAGCTTATTGAAACCATTACCTTAGAAGATGCTTTAGAATTATTTAAATTGCCTAGAGTTGTGGGAATTTATAAAGAGAAAGAAATGACTGCTGCTATTGGGCGTTTTGGTCCTTATATTAAACATGGTAGTGCATTTTATTCACTTAAAAAAGAAGATGATCCATTAACCATAGATGCAGAAAGAGCCATTCAACTGATTGAAGATAAAATAAAAGCAGATTCTGAAAAACTCATAAAAGAGTTTGAGAATGCTCCAGAAGTAAAAGTTCTTAATGGTAGATATGGTCCTTATATTGTTGTTGGTAAAAAGAATGTGAAGATTCCAAAAGATAAAGAGCCTCAATCTTTAACATTAGAAGAGTGTTTAACATTGGCAGAAGCAACTCCTGATAAGAAAAAAGGATCATTTTCAAAATCAACGGCAACAGCTAAAACAGCTACAAAGACCAAAACTACTGCAAAAGCTAAAAAGAAATAGATTTTAAGAATCTATTTCTTATATTGGTAAAGAGGTATTTTTAGATTGTTATATTAATTTTATTGAAATGAATTTTTATAACCAAGTTAATTTTTTTTTCGTAAAGTGTTTTATGGATAGCTATTTGAATCAATTTAATCTTAAGTAATGAAAAAGATACTTTTAATATTAGTTTTTTGTTTAACCTCAGTGATTTTTGGTCAAGTATCAATTGTCTCTAAGACCACTACTGACGAAAGTTGTTATGGTGCGAAAGATGGTAAAGCAAAAATTAAAATTAGTTTTCCTGCGAATCAATATGATCGTATAATTTACAATAGGGTAGATGGTACTACAATCCCGCCAACTACATATAACATTGATCATAAAAATATACCAACTACCGCCACAACTGATAGTGTGGAGTTGATTGATTTACCTGGTCAAAAAAATGGTTTTACTATATTTTTCTATAAAAATAATGTTAACAAAGCCCTCATACAGGATACCGTAGTTATAGCTCCTGGTCTATTAGTAGATACTGCACAAATAGGTGTTGGAGCTTTAAATCAAAACATTGCGGTTTGTAAAGGTAATCCTATAAAACTCTTTGCAAGTTCTGGTAATGGTACATCTTATCATTGGTTTAACGCAAAGAATAATATAACAAGTCCGAATACTCAAAATCCTACTATAGCTAATGCAGATTTAACGGATCAAATTCCACAGTTTGTTTATGTAACGGCCATTGGTAACCAAGGTGCAACCTGTACCAGTGACACTGTTTCTATAACACCAATAGTTACTGATGCTATAATTCCAAGTTTTACAATACCTGTAGGTATATGTAACAATTCTGATTTAACATTACAAATAGATGCTTCGGCAAGTGGTGCAGATTCCTATAATTGGACAATGCAAAATGGAACACCAAGTACACAAACAGGAGCTGGGCCATTTACAGTAAACTATGCCACAACTCCTGGTAATTACAATATCACCTTAACTGCAATTACGGGAACTTGTACCAATACAATTACAAAACAAATAGCCATTAGAAATTCTCCAACTGGGAAAATGACTGTATCATCTAATAAAGTTTGTAATGGAGCAAATGCTACCTTGAGTTTTACATTTACGGGTACTGGTCCTTTTACATATATTTATTCTGACGGTACTTCAAACTTTACTAAAGTTTCTAGTGCATCAACAGCATCTCAAGTTGTTACGGTTTCGTCTAAAACAACATATACCTTAGTATCTGTTGAGGATCAGGGGTGTTTTGGAACAATAATATCTCCTGATAGTGCAGTAATAGATGTGAACCCACTGCCAACTGCTAGTTTAAATGCATTACCAGCAGAAGTTTGTGAAAATTCATCTTCAATCACATTAAGTGGAACTCATTCAGGTTCAGGAGGAACAGAAGTTTTTTCTGGAACAGGAGTTGTAGGGAAAGTTTTTAGTCCATTGGGATTAGCCGGTACAACAGTTACTATTACATATACTTATACAGATGCAAACGGTTGTATTGCTACAGATTCTAAAAGTATAAAAGTGGTCGCGAAACCAACAGTGAAGTTGAATCCAGTGGCTAATTTATGTTCAAATAGTAGTACAATTACACTTTCTGGTAGTCCATCAGGTGGTGTGTTTTCTGGAAATGGAGTGAGTGGAAACGTTTTTGATCCAAATGGATTGGGTGGCACTTCTCAAAAAGTTTTGTATACCTATACTGATGCAACAACTGGATGTTTTAATAAAGACTCAATTGTAATTAAAATTTCAAATGCACCTAGTGCTTCCGTTTTATCAAATGATACAACAGTTTGTAGTGGATCACCTATTACTATCAAAGTTGCATTAACAGGTCAAAAACCTTGGGTTTTGGTTTATAACGATGGAACCACTAATACTACAGTATCTTCAATTACTGCCTCTCCTGCTTCAATAACTTTAACACCAACATCTACAGGTACTTTTACTTTGGTTTCAGTTGCAGATTCAAATTGTACCACAGGTACTTTGGTTGATAAGACATTAAATGTTACTGTAAAAAATTTACCTGTTGTTACATTTCAACCCTTAGGTGGACCTTATTGTATTTCTGCATCACCAATTACTATGGTGGCAAGTCCAACAAATGCTGGAAGTAAATTTACTACAACTCCACAATCAGCTATTTCTGGAAATGTATTTACACCAGCAAATGCAGGAGGAGTTGGTACCAAAGTTATTACATATACCTATACAGATGCTGTTTCTGGTTGTACCAATACAGCTACTCAATCTGTGGAATTAAAACCAAGACCCACGTCAACATTTACTGCTACTCCAACAACTGCTTGTATGAATGGTAACGTACTTTTTGCATACACAGGAAATAGTACTTCTTCGGCAGTTTACACGTGGGATTTTGACAGTCCTACATCACAGTCTTCTTCTGGGCAAGGACCAATTACTGTAACTTGGGCGACAGGTGGTGTTAAAAATATAACTTTATCAGTAACCGAATATTCATGTACTTCCACTTTATCAAGTAGAAACGTTACAGTAAATTCTTTACCTACTGCAATTGTAAATAAATCACAAGGTGTTTGTCAGGGGAATAAAGTGAATTTGGTATTTAAATTTACGGGTAAATCTCCGTGGACATATGTGTATTCTGATGGTACGTCTAATTTTACTAAAGTGTTTTCTAGTACAACAGTAGACTCTACTACTGTTCAGGTAAGTCCTGCCTCAACCACTACCTATACATTAGTAAGTGTAAAAGATGGTAATGGTTGTACGAATACTAATTTGAATAGTAATGCAGTAATTTCGGTTGTTCCTAAACCAAGTAGTAATTTTACAATTTCATCAAGTGTGTGTAAATCTGCAAATGCTACTATTAATTATGCTGGTACACCATCTTCTACGGCAAACTATATTTGGAATTTTGGGTCTGGTACTGTAATCAGTGGTTCTGGAAGTGGTGCATATCAAGTTTCATGGCCTTCGGAGGGTACAAAAACAGTTAAACTAATTGTGAATGAATCTAATGGATGTTTTTCTGATACTACAACAAAAACAATAAAAGTCGATTCATTACCAACAGCAGCTATATTTACAGATACATCTGTTTGTCTTGGACAAAATGCGAATGTTAAAGTAACATTTACGGGTAAAGCTCCTTTTACAGCAACAGTTACGGATCAATTAGGAAAAACTTACAACGTTTCATCAACTGGTTACACCGCTGTTGTAGCGGTTAGTCAAACAGTAAATTCGGTTTATACTATTGTTTCAAATTCGGTGTCAGATAGCAGATGTAGTGGTACTGAATCGGGGAGTGCAACTGTAAAAGTATTGCCATTACCTACTGCAATCATAAGTGACGATACGGAAATCTGTGAAGGTACAAGTTCTCAATTTACGATAAATTTTAATGGTGTTGCTCCATTTACGTATTCATATACTGACGGAAAAACAGTTTTTTCAGGTTCAACTTCAAGTAATCCAACAAAAGTTACAGTTACTCCAGATACCAATACTACTTATACTTTAGTATCTGTAGGAGACAGTGCCTGTACGGGTTCTGGTAGTGGATCGGCTTTGGTAAAAGTAATTCAATATCCTGTTGTTGATTTTTCATTACCTGTAGCGGCTTGTATGGGAGAAGCTGTAGATATTAAATTTACAGGCAAGGCTGGTTTAGTGCCTACGTTTACATGGGATTTTGGAAGCGGTGTTTTAAACTCAGACTCTGCATCTGTAAAAGAAAATGTGACATGGAATACAAACGGTACAGAGACTGTTAAATTGACGGTGTCAGATAGAGGATGTTCAGCTGTGTCTTTAAGTAAAAATATTCTTATAAAAGACGCCCCAACTGGTTTGATAATTTCTCCAGATGATACTATATGTAACGGAGCAGGAACAAATTTGGAATTATTATTTACTGGTTTAGCACCTTTTAATTACAAATACAGCGATGGAACTACAACGAGTGCAGTCATTACTACTAGTAATTTAGTAGAAATTTTACCAATTAATCCAACAACAAGTCGTGTTTATACCTTGATTTCTCTATCAGATCAGGCGTGTAACGCAACCAGTTTATCGGGTTCTATGAATGTACAGGTAAATCCATCTCCAAAAGCTAACTTTACTTTATCTAAAACTGGAGTTTGTGAAAATGAGAGTGTTACAGTAACATATACAGGCTCAGATGCTGGTTCTGCAGTTTATAATTGGAATAATTTTAATGGGGCAACTGTAAATTCTGGTACAGGTAGTGGGCCTTATGATATTTCTTTTATTTCTTCTGCAACCAAAAATATAAAATTAGTCGTAACTGAAGGTGGGTGTGCCGATTCTACAACCAAGTCTCTAATAGTTACACCTAAACCAACTGCAAGTATTGCCGGCGATACGAGTTTATGCTTGGGTAATTCAACAAACTTGAAATTGAGTTTTACAGGAACTACTCCTCTTTATTATGAAATATCTAGTTTAGGTAAAGATACCTCTATTACACTGTTAGATACTAAAACTATCACACCAACATCTACTGATACTTACACTTTATTGTCAGTAGTTGATTTTAATGGATGTATTGGAACTGTTTCTGGTTCTGCAACAGTAAAAGTAAATGAAAATCCTGTGTTTACATTTACAGGTCCTACTGAGGTTTGTAAAAATGATTCAGGTATAGTTCATGTGAATATTTCAAAAGGGATATCTCCATATATAATTCAACTATTAAACAACACTAGTAGTACAACCATTGGTACCAAAAACACCATTCATAATATTGATTCTTTAAGTTATGTGTTGTCTAGTAATGCAAATCTTTCAGTAATTGTAACAGATTCTAACAAATGTACTACCAAGTCGTCAAACACTTTGGATGTTACATTAAGAGATTTTCCAGTTTTAAATTATCAATTTGATTCTTTGGTATGTATCAACTCTACTGCAAAATTGTTAAATAAAGATTCTCTTAAATCTGGTCTTACTTATACTTTAATTGCTGCAAATGCAACTATTAATGATAAAAATAAAGGTAATTACGATTTAGTTTATAATGTATCTGGTATTCAATATATAGATTACAAAGTTACAGATGGTGTTTGTTATTCAAATTCTGTGATTGATAGTATTCAAGTTTTGGAATTGCCAACAGCTACAATAAATGTAAGTCAGACCACTGTTTGTGAAGCAGATACAGTTGAAGTAAAGTTGAATTTTACGGGTACTAAAAATTATGACTTTAAACTTCAAATTGAAAATATTGTTTACAATGATGTATTAGCTTATTCCCAAGATACTTATACAATTAAAGCACCATTTGATTCTACAGGGCTTATAAAGGTATTGTATTTGAAAGATGCTTTTGGTTGTGTAAACTCAGCAGTAGATACTTTTAGTATTACTATTAATCCTAAACCGAGTATTCAATTGACGGGTCTGAGTCCTGTTTATTGTGTTGATGAAACTTTATCTACGATTACTGCAAATGTACCAGCAAGTTTTAATTTTAGTTCTTTACCAGCTAACAGTTACAAAGACCAAGGGGCTGGTGTAGCTGACTTGTACCCTAATATTGCAGGTGCAGGAGATTTTCCTTTTACAGTGAGTTACACAAATTCATTTGGTTGCTCAGATTCTAAAAATGAAATTTTTAAAGTCTCTCTTGTATCAGATGCTGGTTTTACATTACCATTAGATAATTGTAATAATATTGACACGGTTAAAACTATTTTTAAAGTAAACTATGGTAAATATGTTATCAGTCCTGTTGGATTAGTTTATGATACTTTGAATGGTAATATTTTTCCAAGTAAATCTACTCCTGGTAAGTATGTTATAGACCATATTTTGTCTCAAGGTGGATGTCCTAAAGGAGAATTTAAAGATACTATTTTTATAAGAACTGCTCCTGAAAAACCAATTTTGGCAAATTTAAAAGATACAATAGTTTGTAATCAAACTTCTGTTAGTACTGTTTATACTATTTCGAATGTTAAAACTGGTGTTAATTATTCATGGAGTTTCCTTCACAATTTAGGAACGTTTTTAAATTTAGATACAGAAGGTACTTCTACGTTGGCTACATGGAGTTCTGATACTACTCATATAGATACTTTAAACATAGTTTCTACTAATGCATATTGTAGTTCTGATACTTCTTACCAAGTATATAATGATATAGTTTCTTCAAAAATTAAAGTCATCTCAGATTCTATTTTGGATGATACTAAAGTATTGATAGATTTTAATGCAACTACCTATTTGCCTCAAAAAGATAGTATTTTTATTGCTAATATGTGCGACTCGCTTCCTTTATGGAATGTTGTAGGGAAAACAAATTTGTTTACTAGTACACATTATGTACATACACCTACTCCTAGTACATCAGCCCAAGCATGGAGTTATAAAGTTGGTGTAAAAAATGCTTGTGGTGTGGTAGTATATAGTCAACCACATACACTTGTTAAAATAGATGGCTCTGCTAATGAACCATTAGGGAATATCACTATTGATTATAATCCATATTTAGGCTGGACACCAACTAAATATGAAGTTTGGAGACAGATAGGTACGGATACATTTAAATTGTATAATACTTATGATAATTTAATAAGTGATACAAGTTTTACGTATTTAGATATTATACAAGAAGGTAAAAATCAGTGTTTTAGAGTGATTGCTATAAATGATACTGCCAAAGTGGGTACACTTAAATCTTATTCTAATATAAAATGTTTTAATTTTAAAAATCCACCGAAAGTATTTAACGTATTCACACCTAATGGTGATGGTAAAAATGAATATTTGTATGTTGATAATTTAAAGTCATATCCTTCAAATAATGTTACTGTAGTTAATAGATGGGGGCAGATCGTATTTAAACAGCAAAATTATAACAATGATTGGGATGGTGATAATTTGCCAGCGGGAACATATTTCTATATTTTGAAAGTTGATGACCCAGAAGATCATAAAACATACGAATTTACAGGTAGTGTATTATTAGTAAGATAATGAAAAAGGTATTTATATATATAATTTTTATGTTTAGTCTTTTGAGTATTAAATTATATGCTCAGCAAGACCAAGAACCTCATTATACTCAATTTTTGTTTAATAAAATGGTAATAAATCCTGCGTTTACAGGGCTAAAAGAAAATTGGGATTTTGGAGTTTTTTATAGAAACCAATGGGCTAGAATGAATGGAGCTCCAGAGAATATTTTATTTAATATTCAGCATGGATTATCTAATCAAAAACTTGGACTAGGTGGTTATATCATGAATGATAAAATAGGCCTAGAGAATAGATTGAATACGTTTTTTAGTGGGGCGTATCATATCAAAAGAGAAAATGATATTTTCAGTTTGGGTTTACAATGTGGAATTAGGGCATTTTTTTTGAATTCCTCTGAATTAGATCCAAAAGATAAAGATGATGCTGCATTATATTCTGGTTTTAAAAACCCCGTTACTCCTGATTTTAAATTTGGTTTTAATTATATGCATAAAGATTTTTATGCGGGATTTTCTATTTCTCATTTAAATCAATCAAAATTTAGATATGCTTATAATTTAGATCAGAGTAATTTGAAAAGACATTATTACATTAATGCAGGTTACAATTATGTGATAGATCCCGTATATACATTAAAACCATCTGTAATGTTGAGATGGGTACCTGGTACCAAAGTAGTAGGAGATGTTTGTGCTGTAATTGATTATTCAAAAAAATATTGGGCGGGTCTTAATTTTAGGTCTAAAGATGCAATCGGTTTTATAATAGGTATTAACTTAGATAATTTTGAAGCCATCAAATATGATATGAAAATAGGATATGCTTATGATTACACGTTATCATCTGTAAGAAATAAGCTTGGTAATTCTCATGAAATTATGATTACTTATAATCCTAAAAAAGTAGAGAAAAAACATACTCAAAAATTTCAGCGATTGGAGTTTTAGGTTTATGCCCGATTTTAAAGAATATTTTTTACAACATATTTGGCGTTATCAACTTTTTGATAAAAATAATCTTACTACAACTGACGGTAAACCACTTTTCATAATTAAAAATGGTTTTTTAAATACAAATTCAGGACCTGATTTTCAATATGCCCATGTAAAAATTGATTACATTGATTGGTATGGAAATATAGAAATTCATATTAAAAGTTCTGATTGGTTTAAACATAATCATGAAAATGATACAAACTATAATAATGTGGTTCTTCATGTAGTTTGGCAACATGATTTACAAACGTCACATCTTCCAGTTTTAGAACTTAAAGGCAAAATTTCAGAACATTACATAGTTAATTTTAAGAATTTAATTTCTACTCAAAATACAATTCTTTGTAAAGATTACATTTCTAAAATACCAAGTATTTATATTAACCAGATGCTTGACAAAGTATTATTAGAAAAGGTAGAGTCTAAATCTTCAAATATTCTTAGAGTTTTGCAGCAATATAATAGTGATTGGGAGCAAACGTTTTATCATTTTCTTGTCAGAAATTTTGGCTTTAAAGTAAATTCAGAAGAGTTTGAAGAATTAGCCTGTAAATTGCCTTACAAAATTATTCAAAAACATAAAGATAATTTATTCCAAATTGAAAGTTTGTTGTTTGGTGTAGCTGGTTTGTTAACAGAAGAAGTTGAATGTGAATATTATAAGAAATTAAAGAAAGAATTTGATTTTTTAAGCTCTAAATATGGTTTAATAATAATTACAAAAAAAGTTAATTTTTTGCGTTTAAGACCACCTAATTTTCCCACAATTAGACTAGCTCAATTAGCTGCTTTTTTGTTTAATGTAGATTTTTTAGCAAATATTTTTTTAGCAAATATTTCTTTTCAAAGTCTAATTTCACTTTTTAGGCAAGAGGTAAACGAATATTGGGATCATCATTATGTTTTTGGGAAAAATTCTGCGTTTCATAAATGTACTATGGGGCAATCAAGTGTTGAATTGTTGGTTATTAACACAATAATTCCCATTGTAATAACTTATAAAAAGGCTCATGGAGATGATAATTTAGATGAAACTTTAAATCTGTTAATTCAAATACAAGCTGAAAAAAATATAATTTTAGAAAATTGGGATAGTGTAGGTCTCAAAAGTAAAACATCTTATGATTCTCAAGCGTTGATTCATTTGTATGAAAAATATTGTGTTTCTAAAAAATGTTTAGATTGCACTATTGGTACACAAATATTAAAAAATGCGAATTGTTTTCAATCATAATAAATATTGCAATTATTGTAGCCAGTGTTTTGATTTTTAAAACACTTCTCAAAGATACTTTTATTGAAAGGTATTACTATAAGTTGTTTATTGTCAAGATTTTATATGCTGTAGTTTATATTTTAATTTATAAATATTATTATGTGACAGAAAATGATTCAGTATGTTACCATCATGATTCTCGGATGTTTAATTGGTACTTTTGGAACAATAATTCACAATTTTGGAAAATTTTTTTATTTTCTGAATATGAGTGTCCTGAACAGATGTACGAATTTTGGATGAGTAGACTTCCTAGTGCTTTTAAGTTTGTAAAAATCTTAAGTCTGATTTCTATTTTTTTAACAACAAACTATTGGTTACAAACAATTTATTTGTCTGTTCTAAGTTTTTTTTCATCCGTATATTTATCAAATGAACTATTAAAGCGTTTTCCTAAAATAGAAATTCCTGTTGTTTTAGTATTTTTTTGTTGGCCAAGTTTACAATTATGGAGTTCAGGTTTATTGAAAGAAAATTTAGCGATTACATTTTTTTTTGTATTAATTGCTTCTTTCTTGAGCATTAGTAGGACTCTGTTACTTAAAGTGTTTTTGATTGTTTTTTCTATATACGTGTTGGCTATAATTAAATCGTATTACTTAATCATTCTTCCGTTTCTTGTTTTGTATTCTTTTTATGAGAAATTTGGAAATCGTGTATTTATTTATTTGACAATATTTTCGCTCATACTCCTTGGGTTCACATTTGATTTTTGGACACAAAAATTAAATTATTTCAAACAAGTTTTATTATATAGTTACGATGTCAGCTATTTTACGATGTATAATATAAAGTCTAATTTTATCTATAAAAACATAACAACTAATAGTATTACATGGTTAAATAATTTATTCAACATTATATTAAATTCTATTTTTGGACCTTTTGAATTGCCAGAACGATCACTCTTTAGAACCGTAGAAGCTGTTCAAAATATATTTATTCTTTTTTGTTCTATTTTTAGCCTTACAAATTTGATATTATACAAAAGAAAATTTAGCTCGATATGTTGGTTTATAATATTATTTGTATTTTGTTGTTCTTTTTTTATCGGTATTTCAGTAGCCAATATCGGTGCTATAGTCAGGATAAGGATATTTTATGAATATTTTACAATTTTACTTTCTATTATTATACCTATAGAAGTTATTCAAAATTTGGTTAAAGATGTTAAAAAAAGAAATTAGAAAAGTTTTTTTAGAAAAGAGAATCAAATTAAGTCAAGATGAAATTCAAGATTTAAGTAAAAGAATTTCTAATATTTTTATATCTGAAATAGATTTAAGTTCAATTAGAAACATACATGTTTATTTACCACTTTCGAAGAAAAATGAAGTAAATACTTTTGTTTTAATTGAGGAAATTGAAAAAATAAATCCTCATATTAAATTACTAGTACCCATAGTAATAAATGATGAAATTCATTCTTTTGAATTTGAAAAAAATGCTGAGATTGTATTTGGCCAATTTGATATTCCAGAACCAAAACAAAGAATAAAAGTTGAAAAGATACCTGACCTTGTAATAGTTCCTTTGTTGGGTATTGATGAAAAAGGCTATAGGGTAGGGTATGGCGGAGGTTTTTATGATAAATATTTATCAACATTACCTAGTAATGTTTTGAAGGTTGGATTGTCGTTTTGGGATTGTATAGACAGAATTGATGATATTGACGAGTTTGATATACCTTTAGATTTGGTAATTACACCCTCTAAAATTGTAGAATTCGGTTATTACTAATTCATTTTAATTTGAAATATTAAAGGGCAGTGTTTGACTGCCCTTTTGTATTATTCAATAATAATTTTTTGTAATTGAATATTATTTTCGGTTTGTAATCTTATGAAATATATACCTGTATTTATTTCTGATAAATTTACCAAAATTAATTTTTTTTCTTCATTATAAATATTAGAGGTTTTTATTTCTTTACCACTTAAATCTGTTAATGTTATTTTGCAGTTTTCATTAGGTAAATTGTTAATTGTAAAGTTGCCATTATTCGGATTAGGAGAAATTGATATTTCGTTTGTAGAAGTGTTATGTATTATGTATTTAATTTGACTATTTGTTTCTTCATTTTTGCTTCTTGCTTGAATATAATAATACGTTTTACCTTCTATTAATTCGTAATCTATATATGTATTTTGATTTGACGTTGTAAAAAATGTTTTTCCAATTGAATTAAAATTTATTCCGTCTGAAGATTTAAAAATTTCATATTCATAATATTCACTTTGAGTATTATAATACCAATTTAGTGTTATTTGATTTGTGTAATTTTTGATGTCAAATGATATGAAATCATTTGGAGTAGGGCAAGCTGGAGTTACTATTACAGCATATCTTTTACATGATTTTACCGGCGTTCTAAATGCTAAATCATAATGTACTCCATATTCAGTGGCTCCAGCAGCACAATCTCCGTTATCACTTCCAAGTACGTTTACTATATTTCCTGTAACATCATCTTTATATGGAAAAGCAGAGCCTGTCATTACATTTAGTCCTGCTCCTCCAGGAAACCCACTTAAAGTTGAGAATCCCATCCAATAAATTTTTCCTGCTGCAGAGCCAGTCAATGTAATTCCACCAGTATTTACTTTTACTTCTTCTACTAATCCGTCCGCTTTATCTTTTAGTGCAACTGATGGACCTGTTATCAATAATTTTGTTCTATCGGCAGCTTTACCACTTCCGCCACAATTTGTTTTTTCATCGTAAAAATTTATTCCTACAGTAAATGCATTTGTACTATAAGTAGTATGTTTCCATTTGAATTTTAAAGAATCCAAAATAATGTCTTCATAAACTACAATTCTGAGATCTCTGTCCGCTAAATCATATGTTGTAGAGGAAGTTATACCATCTGCAAGTTTTGCTACTTTACCAATCGAATTATTACTTTCTTCAACATAAACTGTATATGCACCACCAGATACATTAGTTACTGATGAATAAGGTATTACGGCAGTTCCGTTAGTGTAAGATGTGTCTAATAGTGTACCTCCTGTGAGTGAAGTATACCATTTATACATACCTGTTCCATTTACATATGGAGTTATGTTTCCTATAGAACATCCCGTTTGTGGGTTTGGTATAGTAAATGTTGGTACAAATTCAGCAATTACTACTGAATCTTTTGCGGCTGGATAACCTCCACATGGTGCATTTGGTCCTGTATAATTTATTTCAACTACATATTTTCCTGTTGCACTAACACCAGTTAACTTATTGCTTGTTGATGATAACAATACTCCATCTTTATACCATTTAAATGTATACCCAGAAGTTGCTGGGAAATTTGCATCTAAGGTTTGATTAAAGGGAGGACAACCTACAATACCACCAGTTAAATTTGCTGAGGGTTTTAGATCTGGTAAAGAACAACCCGTAGCTGGAGTAAATTGTGTTACACAACTCTGGTTAGTAGTATTTCCTATACCTAATTGACCATTTCCATTATATCCCCATGTCCAGAATGTTCCATCTGTTTTAATTAAAAATCCCCAAGTGTCTCCATCAGATATTTCCGAAACATTGGTTACTATCGTGGTAGAATTTGTTTTCATGTAAACAGGTATGATACTATTAGTTGTGCTTCTACAATCACCAAGTGATCCTCCACTGCCGCTTGTGCTGTTATTATTTCCCCAAGCAACAGCTTTACCATCATTTGTAACAGCCATACAAAAACCTTGTCCTGCTGCTATTTTAGTGGCGTTCAGATACGGTAAACCTGTTTCTCCTCCAACCACTTTTCTTGGGTCTAGATGACCTTCATTAAAAGCGGCATTTGTTCCAGTTAAGCCTCCCCAGCCACCATTACCCCAACACCATACATTTCCTAATGCATCTAATGCTAAACACATTACATCACCTGCAGAAATATCAACTATGTTTGACAAAGGTGTTACTCCATCAGCCATTACTACAGGTTGAGCATAAGTTTGATTTGTCGCAGGACGACCTAATTGCATGCCACCATTACCTCCCCAAGAATAAATAGTTCCTATTCCATCTCCATCTGGATCAACAAGTGCATAACCCGTTTCATCTCCAGCTTCAACTTTTAATACATTTTTTAATCTTGTACCAGCAGATGTTAAGACATATACAGGTGTAGGAGTGGAGGCATTGGTTGTTCCATTCCCAAGTTGACCTACATCATTTTGACCCCAAGCAACAAGTTCTTTTGTGTTTAAAATAGCGTAATTTTCATCATTTCCACCAGATACATATATGACATTTGTTAAAAATCCACTTGCATCACCTTGTAGTCCAGTAGGAACTTTTACAGGAGTAGTTACTGCTAATGATGCAGCTACACCACATTGCCCACTTTGGTTATTACCCCATGCCCAAACTGTTTTATTACAATCTAAAGCCACATTATGTCCTCCAGAACCTGCATCTACTTGTCTTATACTTAATCCCGCAGGAAATAAAACTTCTGTTGGAGTTAGTAGATTTGCATCGGTAGTATTTGATGTTCCTAGTTGGCCGTAAATTGTAGTTCCGCTAGAAGAAGAAGCTTTGTTGTTTCCCCAAGCAAAAACTCTACTATTGGCACATATCATTACAGAATGTTCATTCCCTCCACTAATCTGGAAGTTCTGTGCTAATAACTGACATACATTTAGAAATACTACATTAACGAATATGTAGAAATATGTATTTTTCATAAAATAAATAACGTGTTAACTTTAAAGAAGATTCCACAAAGTTAATAAATTAGGTTTTATTAAAGAAATAATATGATTTTAATTATAATAAGTAGTTGGTTAATTCAACTACTTATTATAAGATTTACTTAATTTAGAGCATCAACCCATTTTCCGTCAGATTTGATGAGTTCTATCAATTCATCTAGTGCATTATCTGCTGGAACAGCCTTTTTTACCACTGTCTGACCTTTATATAAAGCAATTTTATCTTTTCCTACCCCTACATATCCATAATCCGCATCAGCCATTTCTCCAGGACCATTTACAATACAACCCATAATACCAATTTTAATACCTTTTAAATGGTCAGTTCTTTTGCGTATCATTGCGGTTGTTTCTTGCAAATCAAATAAGGTTCTTCCACAAGATGGACAAGAAATATATTCTGTTTTAGTCATTCTGGTTCTGGCAGCTTGTAAAATACCAAACCCAGTCTGATTGTATTCTTTTAGTTTTTGTATAAGGTCATTTTTAGATATGTTACCTAAAAGTTTTGTTTCAAGAATGATTCCATCTCCAATACCATCTACCAATAAACCTCCTATATCTGTTGCTGAATATAATTGAAATTTATCATCTGATATGTTTTCATAACTTCTACTTAGTATAACAGGACATTTGATTCCTTCATTCATTAAAAAAACGCTTAGTCTTCTCAATGCCGCCATAGCATGATCATTTTGAGTTTCTAGAATAAGAACCGCTGTGGAATCATTCTTTAATTTCTCAAAAAACTCAGGAATCATAGCTTTGTAATTTACTTTTACAAAATTAAGAGTACTGTGTTTTGTAGGGTAGTTTAAGTAGTTTTCGAAATCAAATAATGGAAATTTATTGGTTTTGTCTGATACCAACACCCATTTATCAAAATTAATAATTTCTTTTAAGCCGTTAGGTAACATAAATTTAACAGGGTTATTACCTGTATAAATATAATCGGCACCTAAATCGTTCATTATCCATTTGTCTGTAATTTCTGTATAGTTATGACCAATACTCTGAAGGTCTTCTAGTTCTATTTCAGATACAGAACTATAATCTGAAATCACTCTAGGAACATTTAAACCGCCAATATTCTGAACTTCAGTACTGTTCCTTCTAAAATACTGATAAGGATTGATAGGGTAATTTTCAATTTCTTTAATTGGCTTGTGTTGTGATCTGTTGTTATATCTATCTACTAATTCTTTAGCCACTGGAATTTCATACTCAGGAGGTTCTGTTAAAGATACCCTAACTGTATCTCCGAGTCCATCCTCTAACAAGGTGCCAATTCCCACTGCTGATTTAATTCTACCATCCTCAGCTTCTCCAGCTTCAGTTACTCCCAAATGCAAAGGATAAGGTTTTAAACCTTCTTCTGATAGTTTGGCAGCAAGTAATCTGTATGCTTCCACCATAACCTGCGTGTTACTGGCTTTCATTGAGATTACAATGTTATAATAACTTTCTGCTTCACAGATTCTTAAGAATTCTAAAGCACTTTCTACCATGCCTAGTGGAGTGTCGCCATATCTGCTTAGTATACGGTCACTTAAAGAACCATGATTGGTACCAATTCTCATGGCAGTACCATATTCTTTGCATATTTTAACTAAAGGTAAAAACTTTTCTCTAATTCTTTCCAATTCGGTGTTATAAGCAGCATCCGTGTAGTCTATGGTTTCAAATTTCTTTTTGTCAGCATAATTACCAGGATTTACTCTTACTTTTTCTATTAATCTCGCGGCCACTTCAGCAGCGTTTGGAGTAAAATGTATGTCTGCAATTAGGGGCGTATGATATCCTCTCTTTTTTAATTCATCTTTAATGTTTTTCAAATTTTGAGCCTCATTCACAGACGGAGCAGTTATTCTGATGTACTCACATCCCGCTTCAATCATTTTTATAGATTGTTCCACTGTACCCAAGGTGTCCATAGTATCAGTTGTGGTCATAGATTGTAATCTTATTGGATTGTCTCCGCCACAACCTACATCACCTATTTTTACTTCAATAGTTTTTCTTCTACTATATTGAGTTAATGAATTACAATAACTTAATTCGGGTACAAATAATTGAGACATATTTTTTTATTTTAATAAACGAATTTTTAAAAGTTAAATTTTAAATTTCTTTAAGCAGGTTCTTGTTGACTTACACAGTGAATAGCACCTAAACCCCAAATTAAATCTGTACAATCTATACCAATTATAGTATGATTTGGCATTTCTTTTTGTAAAATATCAATAGCAACTTGGTCCTTACTGCATCTATAGGTAGGAACTAATACACATGAATTTGCAATTAGAAAGTTTGCATAACTTGCAGGTAATCTACAATCATCATAATATACTGGATCAGGCATTGGTAATTTAACTATTTTAAATGGTTTGCCGTCTTGATCTTTCATTTGAACAAGTCTCTCGTAATTTTCTAGAAGAATTTCATAGTTTTCATCCTCTTTATTTTCTTCTATTACGGTTACGATTGTTGTTTCATTGATAAATCTAGTCATATCATCTACATGGCCATCTGTATCATCTCCAATGATTCCATCTCCTAACCATAAGATATTTGTAACACCCAAATATGCTTTTAAGTAATCTTCAATTTGTTCTTTTGTTAAATGAGGATTTCTGTTTTCATTTAGAAGACATGCTTCAGTTGTTAGTAAAGTTCCTTTTCCATTAACTTCTATAGACCCACCTTCCATTACAATTCCAGGTTGAAACAATGGTAAATTTTGTTTTTGTGAAATCAAAACGGGTACTGCATCGTCTAAATCAAAAGGTGGATATTTACCTCCCCAAGCATTATAACCCCAGTCTACTATTGCCCTTTCTCCACTTGATTTTTTTATATAAATAGGACCGTGATCTCTACACCATGCATCGTTTGTAGGATTTACATGTAAAGTTACCTTTTGCATATCTACACCCGATTCAATTAGTAGTTTACTAACTTGTAAATACATTTCTGAATCTTTCACGTTAATATTTACAAATTCAAAAGGCGTTAGAGCTTTAACCATTTCTACAAAAACAGCTGGTACTGGCTCAAATTTGCCAGGCCAACTTGCTTCTTTATGTGGCCAAGAAAACCAAGTTGAAACATGCGGTTCCCATTCTGCGGGCATTCTATATCCTAAACTTGCGGGTGTTGGAGTGCAAATCATTTTAAGTTCTAATTTTTGAGCAAAGTAAATATATAATTCTAAATATACATAATAATAGGGGAGTACCCTAAAAAAAAAGCGTCATTCGATATCGAATGACGCTTTTTTTATTTAAAATTTAATTAAATATTAATCTACATAATTAAATTTAGCAGTAAGTTTATCAATCATAACTTCGAACTCACCAGCTTCAGTTACAGTTTTAGAATTTGCGTTTACAAATGCTAAATCATCTTTGTTGATTGTGAATTCTACAGTTTTTGATTCTCCAGCTTTTAAGAAAATTTTATTAAATGCTCTTAATCTTTTTACACTAGGAGTAATAGATGCAAATAAATCTCTTGAATATAATTCAACAGCTACTTTTCCATCCTTTGACCCCGTGTTTTTAACATCTACAGATACTTTAATAGAACCTGATTTTGTCAACATTGTAGAGCTAAGTTTAATATTAGAATACTCAAAAGTAGTGTAGCTCAAACCATGACCAAATGGATATTGAGGTTTGTAACCATTGTAAGTTATTCTACCTGGAGTTAATTCTTGTACTTCATCAATAAATTTGTGATCGTAAGTCATAAGATCACCTGTGAATTGAGGATAAGTATATGGAAGTTTAGCATCAGGGTTGTATTCTCCGTAAAGGATGTCTACAATTGCTTGAGCACCACCACTACCTGGCCATCCAGCTTGTAAAATAGCTGCAAAGTTTGGTTCGATTTCACGAATTATTCTCGGACGACCTTCCGTAAGAACTAATACTACTGGTTTGCCAGTTGCAAATGCAGCTTTTGCTAAATCAATTTGATTTTGAGGTAACATTAAATCATCAATAACTCCTGGTTGTTCAGCATAAGCATCTTCACCTAAACAAAGCAAAATAACGTCACAATCTTTAGATTTGATAGCTATTGAATCAGTTTTGAAATTTTTCTTTCTGTCAAAACCTTCATAAGACATAGAAACAACATTAGATGCACCTAAGTAGTTTTCAAGTGTTTTTTGAATAGAAAGAGAAGTTTTAGGATACAATTTTGCATTGTCACCTTGCCAAGAATATGACCAACAACCGTGTAGGTTAGTAATGTTATTACCACCCGGACCTGCTATAAATACTTTTTTGCCTTTTGTTAAAGGTAAAATTTTTCCAGCATCAGCAGCATTAGCTTTTTCATTTTTTAACAAAACGATAGATTCTCTTGCGATATCTAGAGCTAATTTAGAATATTCTGGTAATCCAAATAATGCTTTTGCATTAGCTTCTGGATAAGGGTTTTCAAACAAACCAGTGTTAAATTTAACACGTAAAATTCTTCTGTTTGCCTCATCAATTCTTGACATTGGAACTTCGCCTTTTTTAACTAAGTCAACCAAATGATCAAAGAACGTATAGTCGTGAGGAACCATACTCATATCAATACCTGCCAAAACAGCTATTTTAACAGCTTCTCTTGGAGAAGATGCAACTCTGTGTCTTTCATATAATCTGATGATATCTTCCCAGTCAGAAACTGCAAGACCTTTGAAACCTAGTTCTTTTCTTAAAACATCAGTTAATAAATACTTGCTTGCGTGTACTGGTGTACCATTGATTTCAGAAGAGTTAATCATTACAGTAGAAGAACCAGCATCTACAGCAGCTTTGAACGGAGGTAAATAATATTCTCTCAATTCAACATCTGACATTAAGATAGGAGTTCTATCTTTACCACTTTTTGGGTTTGAGTAACCAATGTAATGTTTCATACAAGAAGCTACTGCAGTTGGATTTTTCAAACCATCTTCTTCATAACCTCTAATTACACCAGAACCCATAGTTTTAGCGATGTATGTATCTTCACCAAATGTCTCTGGGAAACGAGACCATAATGGTTGACGACCCACATCAAGAACAGGGTTGAAATTCCAACGTATACCAGAAGCTCTAGTTTCTTTTGCAGTTGCTTTAGCACATAGTTTAGCTAATTCAGCATTTCTAGATGCACCTAAGTTGATATTGTGAGGAAATAGAGTACTGTTCGCTGTAAAAGTTACACCATGGATAGCGTCAATACCATAAAGAACTGGTATTTTGTTTGGAGTGTTTTTACACTCATCCATTATTTGTGTAATGATTTTATGCCAAGTATCTACATCATATGCATATAATGCGTTTAAGATAGAACCCACTTTGTAATCAACAACCGCCTTTTTAAGAGCAGCAGGGTCTATTTGAGCATCAGTATTTCCGTAGCCATTTTTCAAGATTAAGTTCACATTGACCTGAGTCATTTGTCCAACTTTCTCTTCTATTGACATTTTTTTCAATAAGGCATCAATTTGTGCCTCTACAGGGTCTGCAGCAGTTTTGGCTGCAACAGGTGCTTTTTTCTCAGCTGTAGCTTTTGTACTTTGTTGTGCAAACAAAGATGAAGCTGCAAGCAGTAAAGAAAGACCTGCAAGTTTTTGTAGTTTCATTTTTGGTTTTAAAAAATTTAGTTTAAAGTAAAAAATCACCGTTTCCATGAAACGGTGATAATATGATTGGATTATTTAATTCTTATTTAGATGCAGGTACTCTGTCTGCTGACATTAAAGTAACTTCGTCTATAATCAAAGAACCAGTAAATGGTTTTGCAAAATTTCCTGCATTTACAAAGAATAATAATTCTTTAATTTCTTGAGGATCTACATTCCCAGCTGTTGGCCATGATTGTTTGAATTTATCTGCTGTAAACACAAAGAATACATCTTGCCATTCTTTAGAAGGAGTGATTTTTCTAGATACTGAATTTGCGTTAGTTACGTTGTCATCAATATCTTTCAAATCTAAACGTAGAGTTGTACCTTCAGGACCTTCAAGTTTATACCTAACTTTTATTGCATTCAATTTAGTAAAATCCAAAGGATCTGCAGCGTGATCTCTACCAAATGTATTGTAACCGTTATCTACTGACTTGTCACCAGCTTTGTTTATTGTTACTTTTAACGCACCTTCTATTTGCTCAACTGTATAAGCAGGACTTTTCCACCAGCTCCAAATTCCTGGTTTTTCGAAATCATCTATTACTCTGTCAGATGCTGATTGAGAAAATGCTGATGTGCTTACAACTATTGCTAAACCACAAACGAAGTTTCTTAGTACTCTTTTCATGCCTTTTATTTTTACTTTAAATGAAATTTATTATTTGTTATTCAAAATGTATGCCAAACTATTATTCTCCCGTAGGAATCGCTTCTATATCGTCTATGTATATAGTGCCTGTAAATGGTGCTTTACCTGGGTTGATGAATATTACCATGTCTGTAATTCTTTCAGAATCAACTTCATGCATATCAGGGTATGTTTGTAAAAATCTGCCTCTGTATGAGAAAGTATATTCTTTCATAGTTCCATCTGGATTTGGTAAAATTCTATTAGTTGCAGGTTTCGCATTACAAGTATAGCCATCCACATCTTTGATATCAATCCTTACTTCTGGAGCTTCTTGTGCACCTTCAACTCTGATTTTAGCTTTCAACTTATAAGCTTTACTAAAATTGATAGCTTTAAATCCTCTACCAATACACTCATAACCTGGACCTGCACCTTTTATTTCAACTTTTAAACTACCTTCCGTAGTTTTAGAGATTTTAAAGAATTTATCAGTAGTCCACCAGTCATTAATGTCACCAGAGAAATTATCAATTACCGCTCCTGGTCTTCCTACAGCAGGTTTAATAGGTTCTGTTTTCTTCACAGAATCTGCTGGTATCACTTTAATTTCTTTGATCTTAAGTGCTCCATTGTATGCAGAACCACCTGGATTCACAAAGAACATAATTTTTGTGATAGCTGCCGCATCTACAGAATGTGCTGATGGCCATGATTGTACAAAAGCACCTTTTAGAGAAAAGTAATAATCTCTCATTTTGCCATCATTTGCAATTCTATTAGTTGGTCTTTTAGCATTTGTTTGGAAACCACCAACATCATCTAATTGTAAACATAACATGGGCATATCTTCTCCTTCTGCTACGCAAGTTACCTTTACCGCAAGATTATTAGAAAAATCTAAACCAGGCAAACCTTGACCAAATGGTGTATATTTAGGTCCAACGTTTTTGAATTTTAAATAATAACCATCTTTTTGTTGAAGTGAAATGTCTTCGCCAGGATTAGAACCCGTCCACCAAACAGGACCTTCCATTAAATCACCGTTATTGTATTTTAATGCTGGTATACCCACTTCTTTAGCTGTATCTTTTACAGCTTCTGATAAATCTGCAAATTCTGCTTTCTCAAAACTCGCACAATCTTTTAGGGATAATAAAATCCCCAAAAGACCAATGTTAATATATTTAAACATTTTATTTCTTACTTATTAATTAATAATCATCAGGATTGAATGGCTTACCTTTTGTGATAGTCACATATTCCCATGTCATTTTACATTTTTTACCCGGAGTATTTGCAATTAAAGCAACTTGAACTCTATGTACTCTATTAGGTTCAGCAACTTTATTACCACTACCGCCATCTAATAAACTCAAACTTGTAGAAAGTTCTGAATATTTCTTAGATACCAAATTCCAACCTGGTTGTAAATCTGAAACAACCCATGCAGCCTCCCAAGAATCATCTGTACTAGGATCATGTGCTCTTAGTGGTACATATCTAGCTGTATCTGTATTTATGGTTTTATTATCGGTATACAATTTATCATATGCACAAGGATTCGTAGCTTTCAAATATTTAATCGGCTTATTTTTGTCATTTGATAAATCCGCTTCATGAAATTGTAAAGATACTCTAGAATCTTTGTTAATGTCTGTACCATCGTTATAGATATACATATTTACATATATTTCATCAGGATTAGTCCATTCTTTAGTATTTGTATGCTTATTTTGAAGAAATCCATATTTACTTGTATCAAAATTTGATGCATGTAATCTGTGTTGAACAGCACCTGTAAAATACATTTTAGCATCACAAGATGTTGCAGCAGGAGTTGCTATCATTTCGAAATACTTGTTTCCTTCAATAGATTTAGTTTTATCATTGTTGGTTTTACCAATTGTATTTTCAACGTTTTGACTAAAACTAAATTGATTCCACCATGTTGCACCTGGAGTTGTTTCAAAATTAGAATATCCTAATACAATTACATCAGTCGTATTAAAATCACGTACAGTTTTTACTGTAAATGTATCTTTCAATACTTGTGAAGAACCTAAAAACGAAAGTTCTGCTATACACACATCACCTGTTTTAAAGAAAGTTGTTTGTGAACCTGTATGTCCGCCTAACCACTTAGAATTAGTGTTGTCTATTTTTGTACTAGATCCTTTTATAACTTTAGTAGCGTTAGATGTTGTACTTTTTACAGTAATTGTCCAATCTACTCGTTGGTTAAAACTTGCTTTAAAATTATAAGGTAATCCAGTAGCAAAAGACAATTCTTCAACTTTAGTATCAGTACTGTTTACTACTGTAAAGTTTTCAGTTACCTGAAAACCACTCTGAGCACTGTAATATTCTGGACCTACACCTGAGGGGTATTTTTTACAAGACCCCATCATAAGTGCTCCTAATAAAAGAGCAATTAATGGTTTCATTAGATTTTGTTTCATTTTTGTGAAAGATTAAATTTTTTAGAATTTAATTACATAAACAAAATACAACTGTGTGAAGTTATAGTTTTGTTTGTTTGCCACAGCAATACTTCCTACCGAACCCTTGTTGTCAATAACATTCAAAGTTGCAGAGAAGATATTGTTTTTATTGAAATTATACTTGATACCTACAGAAGCAATTGATTGTTTTAAGTCAATTTTGTCTTCTAGTTTAATATCTTGGAATTCATTAGTATTTACATTTCTAATGAACAAGTATTCATTTCCTTTACTTGAGATTGCCTTGTAGCCTCCCAAAACATAGAAGTTTTTGAATGCTTCTAATTCCACACCCGCATCAATTTGCTGATTGTTTAATTTGATTGGGTTAGCTCCACTTCTTTCAGTATTTTCAGTTCTTAAACCTCCGTTAAGAGCAATTCCTCTTTTAATTTTGAAGATTTTATTTACGTTAATTTTACCACCTACTGTTAAAACTGTAAATGCTCTAGTTTGAGATGCGTCTAATGAACCTTCTGCTGAAATTTCTTTTAAAGATTGATATTTAGCAGAGATGTCATAAATACCAGCAGAATCTTTTGCAGTTAAGCCAACGTAAAGACCTTTTCTGTTAGCAGTAGCATCACCATAAGGAGTTGCATTGTTGTATTGAGGCAAGTAAGGTAACAACGTAGTTTGGATTGCATTGTTGTACATTCCACCATAACTTTCTTGAGATATTCTATCAAATAAATGTATATTTCTGATAGCAGAACCATCTACGTATGTATTGAAGATAGATACTCCGTTACTTCCATTAATTTCTGGAGTATTATATACTCTAAGAGTTTGAGCACCTGGAGCATAATAATCCAAACCTACTTGTTTGTAACCAGCATACAATTTAATTCCAAGTGGATTGTATTTTACAGAAACGTTTGCATCATAAAACATATCATTTACTCCTCTGATAAGTATATCTGCTGTATCTGCTTTTGCAAGAGTATAGTTAAATCCAGACCAACCTAATTCTGCATCGGCTGCAATAGTTAATGCTCCTAAATCAGCTTTAGGTTTAATTTGCACGCTACCATTGGCAATATTGTACAGATAAGAAGGAGAAATTGCAGTTTGTTTAAAATCTCTAGTAACGATACCATTTGCTACGATTTCACCAAATTTACCTTGAACTACACTAAGTTTTCCACCATACAAAAATCTGTCAGTAGATGTAAAGAAGTTAGAAGGTTTTGTTCTTGTACCAAAAACTTGTAAACCAACTTTTTCAATTCCTTTCTTAAATGCGATGTTAGTATTTAAATTAACACCTTGTAAACGCCATTTGTTTTCGTTGTAGAAGTTTTCGTAGTTTACGATGTCTCTTCTTAGTTTGAAGATATCAGACTCGTAATCACACCACATATCGTCGTTGTTATATAAAGTGTATTTAGAAAGTCCAAGGTCAATATCGCCAATTTCATATTTAACTACCTTAGCTATTTTACCTTCCAATCTCATCTGACGGAAAGCAAAGCTAGAGCCATTACCAAAGAAACCACCAAATTCGTTTCTTAAACGAAGAATAACAGAAGCTCTGAAGTTTTCATTTGGAGATGCATTAATTCCTAAATCGAATAAAGTATAACCACGAGTAGATTTTCCTACTTCTTTTTTAGGGTTTTTGCCTCCGTTTACTGAATCGCCAGTGATAAACTGGTTGTTGTCAACTTGTGCTCTACCATATCCGGTAAAGTTTACAATTTGTCCGTATGATGAAAATACACCTAAGTTTAATAAACAAATAGATGCTAATATTTTTTTATTCATTATTGTTGTCTTTATAAAATCTTTAATAATTTTTAGAAGAATATTTTTAGCTCAGTAGTTACTTCGTACCCAGCATATGTGTCTTTAACTTGATTTCTGTCGTGATGGCCATATTTTCTAGCTCTAACATTTAGAGTAGATCTTTTCATATATTCCCAATCAAAACCTAAACCAAAACCATAACCAAATTGATTAATTGCCTTACCTCTAGCGTCATAAAACACTTTGTTTGTAGTTTTGTCAATCAATAAATCACCTTTGTTATAAGTCTGACCGTTAGCAGCAACAAAATCATCAGTTGGTGCAGCTAGTTCAGTTCTTTGGTTACCGATTACTCTTTCGTATCCTGCAAAACCTAAAATTGTAAACTTAGGGTGTATGTTGTAGAACGTTAAGAATTCTTCATAAAATTGTCTCAAGAAAGCTTTGTTTGTAAATACAGGAATTGGACTTACTTTATCTTGTACAGAGTTGTAGTTGATGTAATAAGAGAAGATAATGTCTTTTCCTCCAACTTTAGCTTTGTATTTCATAGAAAAATCCATAGTGTTGAAAGATTTTTTATAATCAACAGCAGTATCTGTAATTTGAACGTTTTCATATGTTCTTCTGTAAACGTTCATAATTCTGCTGTATGGACCTAAATATCTTTCAAAATAACCAAAACGAGAAGTTGCTAATTGGTTTACTCTATGTTGGAAAGTAATACCATTACCCATAGTTCCGCCATCATTGGTATTCGATCTTCCAAATCCAGTTCTTTTGTCGTTGTAAAGATTTGTAATTTCTTGTGAATTAGCATAATCAACTCCAAGTTTGAATCTACCAGCATTAAAACCTGTTGTTAAATTAACCCCTTGGCGGTTGTTAGCATATTGATTAATTTCAGTAACCATACCTTGGTAATAGTTAATTACGTTTGCATTACCCTGTCCTGGAGAAGCTCTGAAATTTTCAATTGAAGTGTTATTGATAGCTGAAGTATTGTTTACTACACCTTCACCTATGTGATATGCAGAAAACTTAACAGCCATGTTTAAAAGACTTCTGTCTAGTTCTATTTCAGCAAACAAAGCAGGAGACCACTTTTTCTTGTAAGTATATGCATTTTTTGCATAGGGGTTGTTTAACCATGGCTTACTAAGATAGTGTAATAGAACGTTACTTGCTTCAGTGTGTACACCATTGTTATATGTACTATCAGTAAATGCACCAGCACCAAGTTCTGTGTACAATTTAAACTTGTCAAAGTTAAATCGACCATCAACAGTTAAGATTAACTGACTAACTCTGTTTTTTTCTATGAAATATGTAGAAGAGTCTTTACCCATTGGTAAATTTTGGTAATTAATAGCTCTCCATGACATAGAATCTGTATTCTGTTCAAAATAACCATATTGGTTAAACATGTTGAAGCCTAATTTGTGAGCACCAACTTTTTTACCAATTCTCCCAGCAAACATATTTTGAGGAGGTACATTGCTGAAATTTCCAGTTGCTCCAGCTGCAGAACCAGACACAAAACCACCTGAGTTTTGGTTTTTACCGTATACAATTGATAAATCAAAATTCTTTGGTAAACCTGTAGCTTCAATTATGAAACCTTGTGTACCTTGATTTCCCCATCTTTGATCACGAGGAATATCTCCTTGTGAATACAAAGAATTATATCTGTTAAAGTCATTTCCTTCTGGTTCCCATGGATATCTTTCAAACATATCATCACGGTTTTGGTATTGCCAAAGTGTGAATGGACTTAGTTTGAACCAGTTTACACCACCACCAGCAGTTAATTTGAAAGTACCAATCTTAGTGTGCATACCTCCAGTAAACTGAAAAATTCTATAAACAGCTGCTGCTCTACCATTTGCGTCAGTATTTATAGAGTTGTATGGAGAATTTAAAATTCTGTTAATACGGTGGTCAAAATAATATTCCATTTGGAACCACGTTTTTAACGATGGGTTACCTTCAATTCTAATCAAAGCTAGCGGTTCTTGATAACCATCACTTAAACTTAGGTTCGTAGGTGCAGTTGGGTATTCTTTTAATACGTCCGCATTGCTTGTACTTTGTGGATACAAACCTTTAGATAGATTTTCATAGTCAGTAAGGTGTCTATAAAAACCCCACATACGAGCATAACCTGAAAATCTTAGCTCAAATGGCTTTTTTTCGTTGGCTGCTTGTAATGAACTTTTTTGATTCATAGCTTCATTGTAAGTAGGAATTTTCATCCTACCTCTTTTTATGAAAAAGCTTTCTGAAACTTTTAAAGCTTTTCCATCCTTAGAAGATGAAGTTGTTTCATTTCGTTGGTTCACACCCAAACTATCAGTTGGCTTATCATCTCGACCGTATGCAGTCGAAATCAATAAGCTCACCATCAAGTAATTGAGGTGCTTTTTGTTTAGAAATAACATGTTTTGAAAAATTGTTTTAGTTTCTAATTACAAATTAATTATAAAAAAATTGCATTTACAATGTTTTAAATATAACTTTTTTGCTTTTTAGGTATTAAAAATTAATGGTTTTACTTGAAAAGTTCTTTACTTTTTATATTTAAAAAATCCCAAATTGGAGAAGTAATTACAAAATACCAAGATAAGGGTACTAAGGTAAATAAGCCTCTTTTAAGAGCCATTTCCATGTATGTTTTTATACTTACTCCAGTTTTTGAACCATCAATAAAATAAAATAGTCCAGCATATAAAATCAAACTTCCTATAAATAACGGTGCTATAGAAAAAATGTCTTTATATATCCATTTGAGATTTAATATTAAAAAAATCCAAAATATTGTAAATGAAATTGCATATAATTGATGTGGTATAATGGCAAATTCATATACGTATTTACTAATCGTTTCTATTTTTTCATTATCTATTGCCAATGTTTTTATAAAACCTTCACTTGCGGCTACTTTTAAAATTTTGGAAGTAAAGAAATTCCACATTAAATAAGGTAATATGGATAAACAAGCAAAAATTACAAGATTTAACCAATTTTTGGAAATGAAAAATGTAAACAAAGCAAGTAAGAATACAGACAAAACATAAAATACTATGGAGTCTGTTCTGCACCATAATCCTAGCCCTGTTAAAAGTATGGAGAAATATAATGTTCTATTGTTTCTATCTTTAAAATATTGAGAAAGTACAATCATTCCAAGACCTGAATATAAGGCAGTTGGTAAGTTTGCTAAACTAAATGTAGCATGAGCAAACATTTCAGGGGTAATCATTAATAAAAGAGTACCCATTGATGCTAAAAATATGGATGTATAATTTTTAGATATTCCGTAAAAAGTAACCAAAAAACTAAAGTACAAAACAGTCATTAAAATATGATTGTTGCTAAGATTACACAAGTAGCCATAAGCATCAAGACATGCTACAAATGGAGGGTATAGGTATCTGTTTCCATTTAAAAAGTTTCTAGATTTCATCATTTCGTTTTCGAAAGTTCCATCTTTTACTAAATATTTTGCAGAAAAATCATAACCACATACACTGTCAAATTCTGTTATGGGCCAATATGCTCCTTTTTGAATTGCTAAGTACAATAAGTACAAAATTATTCCCCAAATTAACCACCAAACCCACAATTCTTTTTCTCTATTTTCTGGTTTAAATTTTGGTATAATATCTTGTTTAGAATATTTTATTTGGATAAAAAATATAATGGAAATCGCCACCAATTGAATAACTAATAAAAGAATCAAATTATATTTTAATCCTAATAATGTGGCTATAAAACCCAAAAATGTAGTTATTCCAATACCAATAGGAAATGAAATTCCAATTTTAGTAGAATTATTAAGTTCTGATTTTAAAACATTTATAATAAACCAACCAAGAATTGTAGGTAAAAATATTGCTAATAAAAATGACATGACTATTTGTTAATTGGTAAAACTTCTAGAAATTTCCTCTGCTCAGATTGAACTTGATAATTTAAGTTTTCGTAACCCATTCCTCCAAGTATTAATGCGAAAGTTGGTTTGAGTTTAGAAGAATTTTTATCTTCAGAGAATATTATTTTTCTTGGAAAAATATAATACTCTACCCAATCTTTATTTAAAAAGTTTTCATTTCTGTTGGGCAACTTATTCACTTTTCTCACTGTATCTAAAATTTTTCTTGTTGGAAAAATAATTATAGCATTTTCTGGAGTTTGATCTTTTATAGTTTTAAGAACACTATAATCTAATTGAAATTTAGATTCAATCTTTTGATCATAAGTTAAATCTGGATTTTCTTTAATAAAGTCAATATTGCCCTTTAACATTTGTTCGTACATCCATTTATACGATTCATTTTTGTTGTACAGAACAATTAAAAAAATAACAGTAAATATGAACAAGAAAATATTAATATTTGTGGAAATCCCTTTTGTGTTTTCTTTTACTTGTTCACTAATGGTGTTGGGTTTATTTGTTTTTTTTTTCATTTGATAGTTAAAATATCATTCTAAGTGGAATCATTGGTGATTTTTTAAAACCATGTCTTTTGTAAAATGTCATTACCTTTGGGTCTTCGTCTGTAAGTAAGGTAATTCTTTTAAGACCTTGATTTTCACAATATTCAATAGCTTGGTTTAATATACTAGAACCTATTCCAACACTTCTGTAATCTGGATTTACTACTAAATCTTCTAATATGGCTACTTTTCCGCCTTCTGCGGTACTTATTGTATACAGCAAGTTGACCATTCCTACCACTTTGTCTCCATGTTCTGCAACTATTATTTCTCCCATGATAGGGTTTTCAATAATTAGTGATAGCCCTTTTGTTTGTTTTTCGTAATCAGGTGTAAACTCTTCTTCCTCTGTAAATAACAATTTAAGAAATTCCACCATTTGAGGGATGTCTTCTGACTTGGCTAATCTGAATATTATTTTTTCCATATTTGGGATAAAATATACAAGTAAACCTGTATTTAAATCGATAATTCTGTAAAATTACAATTTTTAAATCAAACAAGAAATTAAACATAAAAAAACCCGCACTAGGCGGGTTTTTTTATTAGTCATTAGCAACTTCAAAGTTTACTTTGAGTCCTTTTATTTTTCTTTGGCTCATTTTGTCTATTACTTCGTTAGCCATGTTTTTGGGTACTTCCACAAAGCTATATTTATCAAACATGTCAATGTTACCAATTTGGCTACCTTTGATTTCTGTTTCACCAGTTATAGCACCTACAATATCGTTTGGTCTTAATCTGTCTTTTTTACCAGCGTTTATAAATAAACGAGCCATACCACTAGTACGAGCACCTTTTACTCTTTCTGTTTTTGGTCCACGATCAAAGCTTCTAGATCTATCAGAACCAGATCTTTCACCTCTTTCGCCTCTTTCTCTACCTTCTCTGAAATCTCTACCATCACGGCTACCGCTTCTTCTGTCGCTTCTTGCACCACGGTCACTTCCCATACGGTCTGATCCTCTTCTTGCATTGTTAGCTGCAGTTAAATCTACAGTTTCGTCAATATTGTCAAATTTCAATTTTTCTTTTAATAAGTAAGCTGCAATTTGCTTAATATCAGCACCAGATTGTTCAGCAAGTGTATCTAAT
The DNA here is from genome assembly GCA_046329305.1 of Cytophagales bacterium. Lineage (GTDB taxonomy): Bacteria > Bacteroidota > Bacteroidia > Cytophagales > UBA9547 > CAMFLX01. The sequence goes on along the minus strand of JAXLUW010000002.1, from coordinate 1,048,808 downwards.
CTGTCAATGAATTCACTTAAGTCAGCACTTTCAGTAGATTTGTTCAAGTTTGTGATGAATGCATTTGTTTTAGCAATTTTCACATCAGCAATACTTGGAGCTTCGTGTTTTGCGATGTCAGCTTTAGTGTAAGCCATGATATCGTTCAACAATCTTCTGTCTCTTCCAGATACAAAACTGAATGAAAAACCTGATCTACCAGCTCTACCAGTTCTACCAATTCTGTGAACATAGTTTTCTGCATCAAGAGGAAGATCATAGTTAAATACAGCTTCCACATCATTTACGTCAATACCTCTTGCTGCTACGTCAGTAGCAATAAGGATATTTAATACTCCATGACGGAATTTTGACATAACTTGATTTCTTGAAGTCTGACGCATATCGCCATGTAAACCTTCAGCAGCGTAGCCTTTTCTTTGCAAATCTTCTACAAGTTCATCTACTTTCTTTTTAGTATTACAGAATATTAAAGAAAGTTTAATTTGGTGAAAATCTAAAAGTCTACAAAGTAATTCTACTTTATGTTCAGATCTAACATCATAATATCTTTGTTCGATATTAGTTGTAGTAATTTCTTTTCTTGTAATTTTAATAATTTCAGGATTTTTCTGAAATCTACGAGTCAGTTCCATAATTTCTCTAGGCATAGTAGCCGAGAATAATATAGTTTGACGTTCTTCTGGAGTGTTTGATAATATAGTTTTGATATCATCAATAAAACCCATGTTTAACATTTCATCAGCTTCGTCAAGAATTACTGTATGAACTGTTGATAAATCTAATGTTCCTCTGTCTAAGTGGTCAATAACACGACCAGGAGTACCTACTACTATCTGAGCACCTTGATCTAAGCTTCTGATTTGTCTTTCGATACTTTCACCACCATATACCGCTAAAGAAGTTAAACCTCTTTTGTATTTAGCGTATTTTTTGATGTTGTTGCTTACTTGAAGTGCAAGTTCACGAGTTGGACACAAGATTATACATTGTACATTTCTGTTTTTTGTATCTATTTTGTCTATAGCTGGTAAACCAAACGCAGCAGTTTTACCTGTACCTGTTTGTGCTTGACCTATAACATCGTGTCCTTCAGCTATTAAAGGGATAGATTGGAATTGGATAGGAGAGGGCTCAGTGTATTCCATTTCGGCAATAGCTCTCTTTACTTCATCTGATAAAGGAAGAAGTTCAAATGATGGTTTTTGTTCCATTTTTTGTGATTTTTTTGTTAATCGTTAATTTTTTTGCTAACGAAACCAATTAAGTAGAACATAGCAATGGCACCAATCGTCGAAGCAATAATTTGCCCAATCCAATGCGACCCATGAATACCTAAAAAACCTGCAAGAAAACCCCCTAAAATGCCTATGATGATATTGTAAATACTGCCAAATCCTTTTCCTTTTACGATTTGGCCTGCCAGCCAGCCAGAGATACCTCCTGTGATAATTGAGATGAATAAGTCTATAACGCCTACGAAATTTGTTTCTGATGCAAAGGTATGAATAAATAATGGCTTTACCAAACTTATATTGATAAAGCCACTTTTATCTTATATGTGGTGTAATTAGTCTTGTAACTGTATCACTTTGGTTACTTTAAACTCAGTTCTTCTATTTTTTTGATAATCTTCCTCAGATTTTTCCTCTATTATGATCGGTTTAGTTTCTCCATAACCTTTTGCTGTGATTCTATTTTTATCTATTCCTTTAGATATAATGTAAGCAACGGCTGCATCTGCTCTCGATTGTGAAAGTTTTAAGTTCATATCATCATTTCCTCGGGAGTCGGTATGTGAACTCAATTCTATATATATACCTGGGTTGTCGTTTAACAATTTCACAATTTTATCTAGTTCTAATGCAGCATCCGTTCTGATGTCAGATTTTCTATAATCATAATATATGTTTTCAATAACAATATTGATGTTTAGTTGTATAGGTTCTAATGTAATTGTAGTTTTTAAAACTATTTCATTAACTCCTTCTTTTAGATCTTTATTTTTTGGTCGTTTACCTTTTGTTGTAAATTGAATTTCGTTAGTGTAAAAATTGTTTTTTGTAGCAACAATTTTATAATCAGTTTCTTCTTGTAATTTGCTAAAAAATAAACCATCATTATTGGTTAAGGAATCTAAAACTAGACTGTCTCCTTTGTATATTTTTACTTTAGCTGAATCAATTCCAGCAAGTAAAGTATCTTTTATGGTGTTAACGAGTCCTTCTAAACTAAAATTAACAATATAAAGTGGTTTGTATTTGAATTCGTAAATATCATCATCACCTTTTCCTCCTTCTCTATTGCTTGAAAAATAACCAGTAGAGTCAGTATTGAAACTTATTGCAAAATCGTCGTATTGGCTGTTTACGGGTTGTCCAATGTTTTCTACAGTCAAGCTTCCCGTTGATGAATCTCTTACGGCTTTGAAAATATCTAATCCTCCTAATCCTGCTTGACCGTCTGACGCAAAATAAAACTTACCAGATGGGCTTAAAAAAGGAAAGAGTTCGTTACCAATAGTATTAATTTTTGACCCTAAGTTTACTGGGGTGCTCCATGTGGTATCATTCCATGAAGATTTATACAAATCAATACCCCCTTGTCCTCCTTTTCTGTTAGATGAAAAATATAAGGTTCTTCCATCTGGAGAGAGCATAGGTGTGGATGTCCAAGAATCTTTCGTATTAATATTTAAAAGTTTTGGTTCTGACCATAAACCTGCTCTGTAATAACTCACATATAAGTCACATTCTTTTCTTCCTTTTTTAGAACCATCATTACTTTTTGCAAAAATCATCATGGTTCCGTCTGGTGAAAAGGTGGGTGATGCCTCATGTGTTTCTGTGTCGTAGATTGGTTTTGGTAATGGAGTAGCTGTGCCCGAATTTGCTGAAAATCCATCGTATACATATTTGAAAAGGTCTAAAAAGCCTGTTTGTGTAGCTCTGTATAGTTTAGACATGTTTCTAGATGATGCAAAATAAATCGTATTTTCATTGTATGTTGTTACTCCATATTCTGCTTCGGGAGTATTTAAGTAGGACGCATTTTTGATTTTATATCCAGTTTGTTTTTTGTATATAGTTTCCCATTGGCTTAAGTTGTCTAATTCTTTTTGTGCTTTTAATTTGTATTCATAATTTTTTCCGTCAGCAACATATTCTTTTAATCGAACAATTGCCTGCTCATAGTTTCCTTGATGTTTTAATCCATATGCGTAATAAAATTTAGCAGTATCTAATTTGGGGTTTAATGCTATCGCTTTTTCATAATTGGGTACAGCTTCTGTAAGTCTATTACTAAGTCTTAATGATTCACCAGCTTTAAAATTTAAATATGTTTTATTTCCACCAGATTTCTTAAGTGCAGTTTGGTAATTTTGTAATGCAAAATCATATTCACCTAATTTGAATTTTTTATCACCCTTTTTCGTGTATTTAGCAGCAGTATTACAAGAAACCACACAAAGTACTAAAAAAGTGAAAATTGAAATTTTTAGAAGTTTATATTTCATATTTCGAATATGCAAAGTAAAAACGTAAAAGTACAAAATCTTATAAAATATATTTAGATAGAATTGCATTTTTATTTCTTTGATTTTTTTGTAAAATAATATTTTTAGCTACAAATTTGGGAATTAAATACGTTATCAATGAGTTCAAAACTATATTTTACTCCCGGGCCTACGGGGTTATATCCTACAGTTCCTCAACATATTCAACAAGCTCTTGCGGATGATGTTTGTGCTATTTCTCATAGAAGTAAAAAGTACGAAATTATTCACGAATCAGCAGTAAATAATATAAAATTTTTGTTGGGAATTCCAGAGGGCTTTCATGTATTTTTTACAGGTTCAGCAACAGAAATATGGGATAGAACCATAGAAAATTTAGTAGATGAAACTACATTTCACTTGGTAAATGGGTCTTTTTCAAAAAGATATTATGAAACTTCGCAAGAACTTGGAAGAAAAGCTAGTGCTATAGAACTACCTATGGGAGAAGGTTTTGATCTTAAAAACCTAGATATTCCTACTGGAGTAGAAATGATTTGTTTGACTCATAATGAGACAAGTTCTGGTGTTTCTTTGGTTGTGGAAGACATAAAATATGTACGAAATTCAAATCCTGATGCATTAATATCTGTTGATTCGGTTTCTTCTGTGCCTTTTCCAATGTATGATTGGAGTCAAATTGATACCTTATTATTTTCTGTACAAAAAGGTTTTGGGTTGCCTGCTGGTTTAGGAGTGTGGGTTGTAAATGAAAAATGTTTAGAAAAATCAATAAAAAGACAAAAAGAAGGTAAAGTTATTGGTAGTTACCATAGCATCCCTTCGTTGTTAAGTAAGGCTAAATCAAATCAAACTCCAGAAACACCCAACGTTTTAGGGATATACTTACTATCAAAAGTAAGTGATGATATGATTAAAAAAGGTATTGACGTAATCAGAAAAGAGACTTCACAAAAGGCTGATTTGTTATATACTTTTGCAAGTAAATCTCAAACTTTTGAGCCTTTTGTAAAAAATATTGAGCATAGATCTCAAACTGTTGTTGTTTTAAACACAAAAACTGCACCTGCTGATGTGAACAAGTATTTGTCAAATTATAATATGCAAGTAGGTTCTGGATATGCTAAATTTAAAGATACTCAACTACGTATCGCTAATTTCCCAGGTTCTACTGTAGAGCAAGTGGAAGAATTGGTAAGTTATTTAGAAAAATTATAATATATAAAAAAGGCTGTCCAAAAAGGTCAGCCTCTTGTTTTTTAGTGCAATTTAATGCTTATTCAATGGCTATTTACCGATATAGGTCTTGAAATAATTCAATTAATAATTTCATTTTTGACCTTTTTGGACAGCCTATTTTATGTTTTTTGAACTTTAGTAGGTTCTGGATATTGCAATAACTTAGAAAAATCTTCTTTCCAAAAATCTAAATCTAATAATTCATTGTTATGATTATGTGTAAGAGTAATTATAACAGGAATATCATCGGTATCCATATACTTTACCTGAATTATATCTCCAGCATATTCTGTAGGGTCGCTGCTTCCCATACCAATACTTCCCATAATTCCTCCTTCATACTCATCTACAAATGATGGTATTTTGTAATTCTCTGGATTTAAATTAGACAATTCAAGCAAATGTTGAATTAATATAATTTCTTCATTTCGTATCTCTCTCATATTCGGTAACCTCCACTGTGATATATTACTATCTTAGAATTTTGTGGGAAATATTTTTCCTCTATTAATTTAAAAACGCCCCAAAACAATTTTCCCGTATATACATTGTCTAATGGAATAGGGAAATCATAAATAAACTCTTCCAACAATTTATTTACTTTGGCGTATCCACCCAAAATATAGTTTTTGTTCCAGATTATATGTTTAGTCGGATTAATTTTATTTACAAGTACTTCTTGTTCTGTAGTTTGATTTAAAGATGGAAATATTAATAGCTTAGAATTTATAGGCATTTTAGAGGCAATTCCTGCCGCAGTTGTGCCTGTACCACAAGAACAAGCATAAAAATCAAAATTTATTTTAGAATCTGAAAAAATTTCGGAACTACCCTTTATAGCGAGCTCATTACATCCACCTTCTGGTATGATATAGGTTTTTTCATAAGTGTCTGATAAATTTTTAATAAAATCTACATGATTTCTATGTTTGTATTCATTTCTAGGAATGAATACAAGTTTCATCCCTAGACTATCAGCTTTGGCTAGAGTTTCATTACTCGTTATACTAAGTTCTTCTCCTCTAATAATACCAATGGTTGGTATGTTGAATATATTTCCGGCAGCAGCTGTTGCTAGAATGTGATTAGAATGTGCTCCTCCAAATGTTAAAATATTTTTAAAGTTATTTTCTTTAAAATACTCAATATTGTACTTAAGTTTTCTCCATTTGTTTCCCATAATCAAAGGATGAATCAAATCATCTCTCTTGATAAAAAGTCGAACTTTGTTATCAATTGTAAGTTTACAAACGTACTCTTGTAAAATTGAATTGGAAGTATTTATACTTGATTCCAAAATTTATATTGCCAACATTTTTATGGCAGTTATAGCAGCCTCAATACCTTTGTTGCCGTGTTTTCCACCAGCTCTGTCTATAGCTTGTTGTTGATTATTAGGAGTTAACACTCCAAAGATTACGGGTTTGTCGTATTTGATATTTAAATTTGTAATACCATTTGCAACAGCATTACATATAAAGTCAAAATGTTTGGTTTCTCCTTGAATCACACATCCAAGTGCTATTACCGCATCTATTTTTTCTTTTTTTGCAAGTTTTTGAGCACCTAAAGTAAGCTCAAAACTACCAGGAACATCCAAAATGTAAATTCTATCTTTGTCTGCACCATGTTCTATTAGAGTATCATATGCACCCTTAAAAAGAGCATCTGTAATTTCTTTGTTCCATTCAGATACCACTATACCAAATCTTTTTTTACTAATATCAATTATGTTTTTATCAGAAAAAACGCTTAAATTTTTGTTTGCAGAAGACATATTATTTTTTTCTTAGATTTTTAAATAATTCAACTAAAATTTTTCTGTGACTTGAGACAGAATAGTTCAAAATTACTTTTTTTCTGGCTTGAGAACCAAGTTTTTCTCTCAATTCTTTGTCTAATATTAATTTTTTTAAATTTTCATACCATTCTAATTCTGTTGAAGCCCAGTATCCGTTTTCTTCAGGTGTAATTATGGATTTATTTACTCCAACAGGGCTTACTACAGATGGAATTCCCATGGACATATACAATAAAGCTTTTAAACCACATTTGCCTTCATTCCATATGTTTTGTTCCAAGGGCATTATTCCTATGTCAAAATCATTTAAATTTTTAATTTCAGTTTCTTCGCTCCAATTAACAAATTCTATATCTACATCTAAATTTTTATAGGGGGCACCAATTACCTTTAACTTTATTTGGTCTCCAAATTCGGTTTTTAATTTCTTTAAAACGGGTAAAATAAGTTCAAAATGTTCGAAAGTACTAAAACTTCCACTCCAACCAATACATATGTAATTATTGCTTGTTTTTTCAATTTTAGTGTATTTGTCAGTATCTACTACTGTGGGAAATAATACAGAATTTGAGTTATATGTCTTGGCATATTCTGTTAAGAATTGGTTTCCTGCCAACACTAGGTCTGAAACTTCTATTATTTTCTTTATCTTTTCAGGGTTTTTTAAGAAAGCTAAATTTTTATTGCCTTCAGAAACGTGCTGTAACCAAATAGCATCGTCAAAATCATAAATAAGTTTAGCTTTACTTTTTGCAGCTTTTCTTTCATAAAAATAAAATGAGCCCATCAGAGCCTCACGTTGTATAAATATATAGTCATAAGAATTAAATTTAAAAGTTTCAATATACATTTTAACTATACTGAAAATATAAAACACACCTTTTTTGAAGTAATTCCCAGGTTGATATATGAACTTGTCGGTTTCTTTGTCAATGATATATGAATATTCTATTTCAAAACCTTCATTTTTTAAATAGGTTTCGAATTGTTCAAATCTATAGCGCTGACTTGGTGAGCGTTTGGGTCTGTGTACACCCGTAAATAATAGTTTAGGCATAAAATGAAAAGAGATTTAGTTGCCTAAATCTCTTTGTTAAAACTATGAGTAATTTCTACCACTTAAAACTTCAACTAATCTCTTTAACTCTTTGGTTATAGGTTTTTTCTTAGTTATGCACTCGTCAAAACTCGTATAAACTATATTTTTGTTAATAACCCCTGCCATAACATTAGTTTTACCAGCAAGTAAACCTTCTACAGCACCAAGCCCAAGTCTACTAGCTAATACTCTGTCAGCGGCAGTAGGAGAGCCACCTCTTTGTATGTGTCCTAAAGTTGTAACTCTACAATCAAGTGATGGTAAAGCTTTTTGTACACTATCAGAAATAACCTGAGCACTCATTTCTTTATCACCTTCTGCTACTACAACCATGTGAGATGATTTTGTGTGTACGGCAGATTCACTAAGTCTTTTAATAATATTTTTAGTGTTGATTTTGATTTCTGGCATTACCACTAGCTCTGCTCCACCACCAATACCTGTTTGAACCGCGATGTAGCCAGTATCTCTACCCATAACTTCTATAAAGAAGATTCTGTCGTGTGCATCAGCAGTATCGCGAATTTTATCAATTGCATCTAAAGCGGTATTTACAGCAGTATCGTATCCAATTGTAAAGTCAGTACCGAACAAGTCATTATCTATTGTGCCAGGGCAACCTACAGTTTTGATTCCGTGTTCGTTACAAAGTAATTGAGCACCTGTAAATGTACCATTGCCACCTATGGCAACTACACCTTCAATACCATGTTTTTTTAGTTGAGCAGCGGCTTTAGCTCTGCCTTCAGGTGTTCTAAATTCATCACTTCTCGCAGATTTGAGAATAGTACCACCTTTTTGAATTATATTACTTACAGAATTGCCATCAAGTGGAATAAAATGACCATTAATCATTCCATCATATCCTCTAACAACTCCAACAACTTCTATTTTATAGTATAAACAACCTCTTACAACTGCCCTAATACACGCATTCATACCTGGAGCATCACCTCCAGAAGTTAACACAGCTATTTTTTTCATTCAAAAAATGTTTGAAATACAAATTTACCATTTTCTTCGTAATAAAAAATTAAAAATTGTGTTTAAACAATTTTTAATATAAAGATAATATAAAACATGAAGTTATTTTTTTAAATATTTTAGATGTGTAATACGCTGTATTTCAGTAAAATAAGTGTTTGTGGTTTAATTTGAAGATATAATAAATGATTGATAATTAGGTTTTTAATTTCTATAACTTTATAAATAAAAAAGAACGTCTTTTGAACGTTCTTTTTTAAATTTTGAAAAATATTCTCTATTTATTCTTCTTCTGAGTCATTTTTAAGATCTGCTTCTATTTCATGCAAAAATATTGCATCAATAGCCTCTTCTCTAGTTGGTAGTATATTAAGAACTGTGTCTAGTTGAGAAATTTTTATCAATTTTTGAACATGATCATTCAGTCCTATCACTATCATAATACCTCCCTCGGCATTATATACTCTATTTCCTGTTAATATTGCACTTAGACCTGAACTATCAACGTATTTAACATTTGACAAATCTAGAATCAAATTACGAATACCTTCTGCACAGTAAGTTACTAATTCTGTTTTTAGAGTAGGAGATACTAACGAGTCTAATTTTTCTTCTAATAATTGAAACGTAGTATATCTTTCACTTTTATCGGCTAAAAATTTCATTCCTGAATATATTTATGCAAAATTAATAAAACTATTTTAAATATAAATTAATATTTTTTTCAATTCGATTTAAAACCTCACTTGTGTCAGATTTAATGAATTTTTCTCCAATCACTTTCTCGTACAATTCAATATATCTTTCAGAAATATGATTAACAATTTCAGGAGTCATTTCTGGAATAGTTTGCCCATCTTTACCTTGAAACCCATTTTCTATTAACCATTGTCTTACAAATTCTTTAGAAAGTTGCTTTTGTGCCTCATTATTTTTTTGACGCTCTTCATAGCCATCTAAATAAAAATATCTAGAACTATCTGGTGTATGGATTTCATCAATTAAGTAGATTTTTCCGTCTTTTTTACCAAATTCATACTTAGTGTCAACTAATATCAATCCTCTTTCTTTTGCTATTTCAGTTCCACGTTGAAATAATGCTCTAGTGTATTTTTCTAGTTGCTCATAATCCTCACTAGTTACAATACCTTTAGCTAAAATATCTTCTCTAGAAATATCTTCATCATGCCCTTCAGAAGCTTTTGTGGTTGGAGTAATGATAGACTCTGGCAATTTGTCATTTTCCTTTAGACCCTCGGGTAGAGATACGCCACATAAAGTTCTTTTACCAGCTTTATACTCTCTAGCAGCATGTCCAGCTAAGTAGCCTCTTATTACCATTTCAACTTTGAAAGGCTCACATTTATGGCCAACTGTAACAGATGGGTCAGGGCTTGCAATAACCCAATTAGGAACTATGTCTTTAGTAGATTCTAAAAATTTATAAGCAATCTGATTTAATATTTGACCTTTAAAAGGAATAGGTTTAGGTAATATTACATCAAAAGCAGATATTCTATCACTTGCCACTACAACTAACAATTCATTGATGAAATATACATCTCTTACTTTACCTCTATAAAAACCTGTTTGATTCTTAAATGTAAAATTTGTCTCTTTTACTGCATTCATAATCTAAATATATGATCAATTATCTGTTTTGTTCAGTTTTGATCGTTTCATTCCATAACCAAAATAAATTAATAGACCAATTGCTAACCATGCAAATAGTCTACCCCATGTTAATGGGTCTAAAAATATCATTTGAGCTAAACATGCCAAAATTCCTAAAATAGATACTATCCAAATGGCAGGTACCTTAAATGGTCTTTCAGCGTTAGGATTTGAGTATCTTAAATATAAAACTCCACCACAAACTATAATAAATGCCAGAAGAGTACCAATGGAAACTAGCTCTCCTAAAACATCTATCGGGAAAATACCCGCAATAAGGGCTGCAAAAAAACCTGTTAATATAGTACCAAACACAGGTGTTCCAAATTTAGGGTGTACTTTACCAAATATCTCTGGTAATAAGCCGTCTTTAGACATAGATAAAAATATTCTTGGTTGACTAAACAGCATGGTTAATGTGGCCGAACTTAAACCTGCTATTGCTGCAATTTTTATAAATATTCTAAACCAGCCCAGTCCTTTGCCCATGTGGTCTACTACATAAGCTGCGGGAGCCGAATTGTTAAGTTCTGAATAGTGAACAACTCCAGTCATTACCAAAGAGAATAATACATATAAAACTGTACAAATGGCAAGAGAAATTAATATACCTGCAGCCATGTCTTTTTGTGGATTTTTAGCCTCTTGAGCTGCTGTCGAAACGGAATCGAATCCTATATATGCAAAAAATATAACGCCTGCAGCTCTGAAAATTCCTACCCACCCAAATTCTAAAACTTGAGAATCTTCTTTACTTACTAGTTTCGGTTCTGGAATAAATGGTGTCCAATTTTCTAAGTTAATATAATTGAAACCAATAATAATGAACATAATAATCACAGTAACTTTAAAAATAACCATGATATTGTTAAATAATGTTGATTCTTTTATGCCTTTAAGTAATATTAGAGTCAGGACAAAAATTAAAAACATTGCGGGTAAATTTAATATACCCGTAGTTTGTGCATAGGAAGAATAATCAATATGAGATGTTTCAAATTTATGAATAAGGTCTTTTGTTATTGTTTTCCAACCTTCGTTAGGAACTTGTATGAGTTTTTGACCATACGCACTTGCGTATTCAATAGGGAAGTTTATATTATACTCTTTGAGAAAACTTATAAAATAACCTGACCAAGCCACGGCCACAGTTGATGAGGAGAAAAGATATTCTAAAATTAAATCCCATCCAATAATCCAAGCAATTAATTCGCCCATGGTTGCGTAGGCATATGTGTATGCAGAGCCTGCTAATGGAAGCATCGCAGCCATTTCAGCATAACATAAGCCTGCTAATGCACATGCTAATGCTGAAATTATGAATGCAATAGCAATACCTGGCCCAGCATGTGCAGCCGCCGCAGTACCTGTTATGGAGAAAATTCCTGCCCCAATAATTCCACCAATTCCTAAATTTATTAAGTTTAATCTACCTAAAGTTTTTTTTAGGTTTTTTTCACCATCATTTGCTTGAGCTTTTATAAGCTCTATAGACTTAGTTCTAAAAAAATTCACTTTTGTTGGTTTTTAAGATAAACAACCCCCTAAGTTAGATAAATTTTTTAATATAATGGCAATATCATCATAAATACTGTAGTTTTTAGCATATTCAAATTCTAGATGATACTTTTCTTCATCTGAACAATTGAAACCATTGGGATAAATAATTATCCCATCTTTTATACTTGGTAATTTTATTTTAGATTGCTTAGATATGCCAACCCATGAATGTGTTCCCCAAATGACTTTAAAAATGTTTTTTATAAAACACCATTTATTATTTTGAAATAATACCAATATTGGGAGAAAAAGTATTGTTAATATGCTAAATACTAAGTCAATAACTCTTTTGTTTCTTACGAGCTCACTTTTTAAGATATTAAATACAATATCAATTGTATAAATGTTTCCTTGAGAATTACTGGAATTACTTCCTATAATATAATCAGTTTGTTCTGGAATTATTTTGAAATCAATTTTAGGATTCAAACATTTTTGCATGAGCTTTATTATTTTTCTAGATTCTATATCTTTAGAACAAAAAAGCACTTCATCAATATTGTAAAAATTTAATACTTCATTAAACTGACTGTAAGTTCCTAAAAAGGGCATTTTAGAATCGTGAGCATCTAGGTCATTTAAATATCCTTTAACCGAAATACTTGCACCTGTTTTTTGAATTATTTTATTTACACGTATACATTCTGAATAACTACCAAGAAGTAAGGCGTTTTTAGGTTTTTTAAAATTAATATCTAGATTTTTGAATCTTATGTAGTGTAAAACAAATTTTGTTAAAACTATTAAGGTATAAGAAACTATTGCCCCAACGATAATAAGACCTCTGGAATATCTTATTTCAGAAATAAAATTAGAAATAGCGGATATAAATATAGTTGCAAAAAATACGCCTCGTAATATTTTAATATGAGCAAATGGTTTGTCATAACCTCCACTAAAAAAGGTTATAGTTACCCACATTAAACTTTGAATAGGTAAAATGTATTTTAAAAAAAGGTTGTCAAACAATACAGGTTCAGGTTTGAAATGTAGCCCCCAATACACAGAAATGGGAATCATTATAAGCCAAATAAGCCCGAAATCAAGTAAATAGGGGAAGAGTAGTGAAATCCTTTGTTTGATAAGTTCTACACCAATTTTGAAATAAATACCCACATTTACAATAAATGACAAAAGCGAGGCTTGCTTAGAAGTAAAATGCTTCTGAGCAAAAATTAACATTGCTTGATAAAAAGTAAAAATGTATTTAATACTTGATTTTTTAGTACTTTCTCCTTTGTAATGTATAATGCTTGTGTCTGCGAAATAATAGTTTTTGTAACCTGCCTGAATGATCCTGTAAGATAAGTCTACATCTTCTCCATACATGAAAAATGTTTCATCTAAAACACCTGCTTTTAGTAAGGCGTCTTGTCTCATCATCATATAAGCTCCAGACAAAACTTCTACTTCATGTGTTTCGTTTTCACTAAGATATGATAAATGATATTTACCAAATGTTTTTGATTTGGGAAATAATTTAGAAAATCCAAAAAGTTTGTAAAATGCAACTTCTGGTGTAGGTAATCCTCTTTTAGATTCAGGTAAGAAATTTCCTTTACCATCTATCATTTTCACACCTAATGCCCCACAAGTAGGAGTGTTGTCAAGAAATTGAATACATTTCGTAAATGTATCTTCTTGCACTACAGTGTCTGGATTCAATAGTAAAATATACTCAGAGTCCGCAATTAAGATTCCTTGATTGTTAGCTTTAGAAAAACCAACATTTTCTTTGTTAGCTATAAGAGTAATTTCGGGGAATTTTTCTTCTATCATCTGAACAGAGCCATCCACCGAATTGTTATCAACAACTATAATGTGCGTGTGTATGTGTTCACTCGCCTTATATACTGTTAATAGAGCCTGTTCTAAAAAATACTTTACATTGTAATTAACTATAATTACAGCAAGTTTATATCTATATTTCACTATTATTGAAAATCAATTCTTCTGGTAATACTTCTACCTAATGTAATTTCGTCTGCAAATTCAAGTTCTCCCCCCACAGGTATTCCTCTTGCAATGGTGGTTACTTTTACATTAAGGTCTTTTACTTTTTTTGAAATGTAATAAGCTGTAGTATCACCCTCCATAGTAGAAGATAACGCAAGAATGATTTCATTTATTGTATTGGTTTTTATTTTTTCTATGAGAGATTCTATTTTTAAATGAGAAGGTGATATTCCTTCTAAGGGAGAAATTACACCTCCTAATACATGATAAACACCAAAGTATTGATTTGTGTTTTCAATTGCTAAAACATCTTTTAAGTCTTCAACTACGCATACCATAGATTTATCTCTTTTGGGAGAAGAACATATATTACATACATCTCCATCAGAAATATTGTGGCAATTAGTACAAAACTTTGTGTTCTTTTTTAATTCTAAGATAGAAGTCGCAAGATTTTCGGCTACAATATTTTCTTGTTTTAACAAGTGCAAAGCAAACCTTAATGCAGATTTTTTACCTATTCCTGGTAATTTTGCAAGTTCATTGACTGCGTTTTCTATTGTAGACGAAGGGTAATTCACTTAAATAACTTCTGCTTGAATTCCTCTTCTGCAAATATCATTTCTCATAGGAGCTAATGTGTCAAAATCTCCTTTTTTTACAGCACATTTACCTTTAAAATGTATAATTATGGTGCATTGCTCTGCTTGATGTTCTGAATGACTACAAACGTCAATCAATGTGTCAATAACATGCTCAAAAGTATTTACATCATCATTGTAAACAATCAAATCATATTCTTTTTGATCTATCACTTGTTCTTCAAGTAACACATCTTCTTCATAAAATGGATTTGCCTTCATTGTGAGTAATTTTTCTCAAATTTAATAAAAAAAGCCAAATTTTTATAATTTGGCTTTTTGAAAATTTATTTGATTACTTCAACTTCGGTTCGTCTATTTAATTCACGCCCTTCTTCTTCATCATCATTAGAGGCAATTGGTTTGGTTTCTCCATAACCTTTCGCTTTTAATCTAGTTGGATTGATTCCTTTAGAGACTAAATAATCTATAACTGACTGTGATCTTCTTTGCGACAAACTGATGTTAAATTCATGAGATCCCACATTATCAGTATGTCCATTTATTTTTAAATGTAAATATGGATTTTGCGTTAGCAATTTAACAACTTTATCAAGTTCATTAAACGATTCTGGTTTTAATGTGCTTTTATTGAAATCGTAATACACGTGTCTCAGTACTTCTACATATCCCACTTCTAGTTTTCTCATGTTAAGACTAACATCATAGCTGTCTTTAGTTTCGTCAAGTTTTACTATTTCAGAAGTAAACATATGTCCTTTACTTACAGCAGTAATATCATAGTGTTTGTTACCTTTTTTATTAGGGATAGTAGCCGTAATTTCCCCGTTTTTATTTGTTTTGCCTTTGTATAAAACTTTTCCATTAGCATCTACTATTTCAACATCTACATTTTCTAAATCATTCTTATTTTCACGGTCTTTGGTTTTTACATTAAAGGTAAAAGTTTTTAAAATGGCGTCAGAACCATCCTCGTTTCCTCCATTATTTTTGTTTTTACCATTTTTAGTAGATCCGTTTAAGTTGTTAGCATTACCTGATTCATTATCATTTTGATTAGATGAGTTTTCTCCATCTGTTAATGAATTTTTATTAGATTTAGCATTTGCTAATTGTTGTAATCTGGCAAGGGAATCTGCTTGAGCCAAAGAGTCTTTTGCTAAAGTATCTTTTGTAGTTAAGGCATTTGTATCTGGTAGTATTTCAACCACATAAATATCTTTATCACCTTCACCTTCATCTCTTACAGTAGAGAAATATCCTCTTTTTCCACCTTCACTTACCACAAAATAAATGTCGTCATCTGGTGTATTTATAGGGCTTCCCATGTTTTCTGGGGTACTCCATTTGTGGTTTAAGGAGTCATAATGAGTCTTAAAAATATCATAACCACCTAGACCTTTATGGCCAGCAGAGCTGAAATATAAAGTGTTGGTATGGTCATCAAAAAACGGACTATCTTCTTGTTCCGGAGTGTTTAAGTCACTCACATTAATCGGCGTTTCCCATTCACCTTTAGCATTTTTATGACTAATATATAAATCTAGTTTTCCTTTGCCTCCAGCTCTATCAGAACTGAAAAATACCATATCTTTTTTGTGATTTATACAAAGAGATGGTTCATAATAATGAGAATTGATTTTGTGACTAAAACTTTTTGGTTTTGTCCAGCCTGTATCAGATCTTGAACTTATGTAAATATCACCACCATTTGATTCTTCAAAAACATAAATATCCTTTCCGTCTGGTGAAATACCTACACATCCTTCGTGGTTTTTGGTATTGATAGGTGCTCCTAGATTGTGTGGTTCAGACCATGTAGTATCTTTTCTTATTGTAATGTATATATCTTCAAAAAATTCGTTGTCAACATCTTTGAAATTACCCGTAGATCCTTTTCTTTTCGATGTAAATACTAGTGTGTTTTCATCAGCTGTTAAAAACGGAGAATACTCTGGATATTCAGTGTTTACAGATTTTGATAAAGGTTTGACTTTATAAGGTGTTTTGTGTCTTAATATTTCTTTAGAATATTCACATTCTTCATTTCTTTTGGCAACTTTAGCTAAAAGTTGTTCTTTGGTATGTTTGTCATCTTTAAGTTTTCCAGCTTCTACACCCTCTTTAAATTTATTAAAGTAAACTATAGCACTGTCATATTGGTTGTCAATCTGGTATCCTTTACCTATTAAATACAAAACATCATATTCTATATTGGGGTTTACACTGTAAGCTTTTTTTAGATATGGAATACTTTTGTGTTTATGTACTGTTTCAAGATAACACACACCAGCCATATAATTAGCATCAGCATTATTTTCATTTAAATCTACTGCTTGAATAAAAACATCTAGGGCATCTTTTTTATCACCAAATCCATACATTTCCATCCCCAGATTTACAGCTTCTTGGTCTGGAGTAAGTGGAGGTGGTAATTCATTACCATATTCATCAACATTTTTACTGCTATCTTTAAGTGTAGCATTTTGAGCCCAACCCCAAAAAGTTAGATTCAATAAAAAAAGTAAAATAACATTCCGTAATTTCATTTCAATTTTTTCGGTTATCAGCAAAAGTAGAAGAAATACTACTTTATATAAAACATTATTTGGTTTTTGTTTTACGTATAGTCTCTTCTATTTGTTTCCAAGTTTCTGAACTTATCTGATTAAGGAAATTAAATTCACCCGCACCAAAATTATATTCTCCACCATCTATCTGCATCACAGCACCATTAACGTAGGCAGAAAAGTCTGAAAGTAAATAAGTTGCTAAATTACACAGCTCTTCATGTTTTCCAAATCTTTTTAAGGGTATTTTGTTTTCAGGTGTATATAAATCTGCTATTTCTTTAGGGAATAATCTACTCCAAGCTCCGTCAGTAGGAAATGGCCCAGGAGCTATGGCATTACTTCTAATACCATATTTTCCCCATTCTGAAGCTAAACTTTTTGTTAAAGAAACTACTCCTGCTTTTGCTGTTGCAGAAGGAACCACAAACGAACTTCCACTTTCGGCATAAGTGGTAACTATGTTTAAGAATACTCCTGAAATTTTGTTGGTTATCCAATATTTTCCTGTAGCTAAACTCATATTATAAGTGCCTTTTAAAACTATATCTACTATAGTATCGAATGCATTAAAAGATAAATTTTCAGTAGGTGTAATGAAATTGCCAGCAGCATTATTGATAACTCCATTTATGGATTCAAATGATTTAATTGTAAAGTCAATAAAATTAAGCACATCCTCGTGTTTTCTGACATCTCCAGCTACATATTTTATGTTATTGTTTTGGGTTTTTGAAGCTAATTCTAAACTGGTATTTTTTAGTTTTTCTTCGTTTCGACCTATAATAACTACGTTAGCATTTAGTAACAATAAAGATTCAGATATAGATTTACCTAATCCAGAACCGCCACCAGTGACTATGAATGTTTTGTTTGAAAATGTGTTTTCAGGCAACATGAGTTTATCTTTCATCAATTTAAAATTTAAGTTAGTAGTCTCAAATACGCTGAAATATGTTAAATGTTTTGAAAAAAAGATTTTTTATGGTTAATTCGAAAAAAATGAATTATGAAGAGAATAGTATTAGTTACATTATCTGTTACACTTTTTAGCTCTTGTGTGGTTTCAAAGAAAAAATATAAAGATCAAATTGCAAAAAACATGGCTTTAACAGCCGATTTAGCAATGTGTTCAGATTCTTTAAAACAGTACAAAAATAAATTTTCGGATTGTGACAGTACTTTAAATGTGACTAATCAACATTTAGATAATTTGCTCAAAGACTCTTCCAAAACACATTCAACTCTGGATAAATTAAATAAACTTTATGCTCAAGAGGCTGAAAAATACGAAAAACTTAATAAAGACTACAAAGAGTTATTGAACGTGTCAAGTGCGGAAGCTGGAAAACTCAATAGCCATATTCTAAAAAAAGAAAAAGAATTGCTTGATATGGAAGCTAAAGTTTCTAAGTTAAGTAACGATTTACAAGCTAGAGAAGAAAGAGTAAAAGAACTTGAAACGGTTATTAAAAATAAAGAGAAAGCAACAGAAGATTTGAAAAATAAGGTTGCAAATGCTTTATTGTCGTTTAAAGACAAAGGATTGGACGTTTCAGTAAAAAATGGAAAAGTCTATGTTTCTGTCTCTGATCAATTATTATTTAAATCAGGAAGTACTGATATTGATAAAAGAGGAGAGGATGCAATCAAAAAATTAGCTAATGTACTTAAAACACAAAACGATATTAATGTAATGGTGGAGGGCCATACGGATGATGTACCCGTAAGTAAAAACGCTCATGGTATATCTGATAACTGGGATTTGAGTGTTTTAAGAGCTACTACTATCACTAGAATTTTAGTGTCAGAAGGATTAAATGCAACAAAAGTAACTCCTTCTGGGAAAGCAGATTCTATGCCTAAAGATCCTGCAAAAACATCTGAAGCAAGAGCAAAAAATAGACGTACAGAAATCATATTGACTCCTAAACTTGATGAATTGTTCAAGATTTTAGAAAATAATTAATGAAAAAGATTACAATGATTTTGGCAGTTGCTCAAAATGGAGTTATTGGCAAAAACAACACATTAGTTTGGAAGCTTAAAAAGGATTTACAAAACTTTAAAGAACTTACAAGTGGAGGCGTAGTGATTATGGGTCGGAAAACTTTCGAATCTTTTCCAAAACCACTCCCTAACAGAACTCATATTGTAATTTCTAGAAATAGTGATTTTCTAGTTCCTGAAGGTCATTATGTTGTAAATTCGTTACATAATGCTCTTGAAAAGGCTTTGCAAATAGATAAACCTGTATTTATTATTGGAGGAGGTGAAATATATAAACAATCAATAAGTATTGTTGATGAAATTATACTTACGTATGTATATGCACAACCAGAAGGTGATACTTTTTTTGATTTAGAATTATTAGATAATTTTAAACTTGTAAGCGTTAATCATTTTAAAGCTGATGAGACAAACGAGTTTGATTTTGATATTAAAAACTATTCAAAAGTTTAATTAGTAGAAATTTTTATAAAAAAAATACAATTTACTTTATTTTTTTATAAATTTGCTTTAGTACGATTGTGGTAATCGAGTTGAAAAATATGAAAAGACTATTATTATTTCCGATTTTATTTATAATAGGGTTTGGTGTTTTTGCACAAAAAAAAGGTAAAAACTCTTCTAAATATCCTGTAAGTTTATCAGCTGTAAGTGATAAATATAAAAATGATACCATACATATAGACGATGATTCTACTCATTATCATATAGATAACCTTGGTGAAAACGTGAATTTGGGTCATTTGTCTTCTGGTCCAAGAATTTCGTCTGATGGTAAACATCTTTATTTCTTTAAAATTAACGCTCCAGAAAATATTCAAGGAACAAGAGATATTTGGGTTTCTGATTTAAACCCAAAAGATAGTTCATGGGATAAAGCATATCATCTTGATCCTCCTGTAAATAATTTAGGAGCTAATTCAGTACATTGGATTTCGCCAGATGGCAATAAATTATTGTTACATAATATTTATTCAAAAAATGGGACTGAACTTAATGGGGTTTCTATGTCTAAAAAGGGGAAAGATGGTAAATGGGACTTTCCTCAAAGACTAAAAATTAAAAATTATAAAAATAAAGATGTTTGTTCTTTTGATATGAACCATGATGAGTCTGTTTTGTTAATGGCCATTAATCAAAAAGGAGATTCTCGTGGCAAACAAGATTTATATGTTTCTTTCAAAACGGGTGATTTAAAATACTCTGAGCCATTGAATCTAGGTCCAGTAATAAATACAAGTGGTGCAGAAGCTACAGTGTTTTTAGCTCCAGATGAAAAAACAATATACTTTTCTTCTGAAGGACACCCAGGGAGTTTAGGTGGATTTGATATTTATGAATCAAAAAGATTGGATAGCACTTGGACAAATTGGAGTTTACCAAGACACATAGGTGTCCCTTTTAATACTGCAGATAACGATTTTTATTTCTCAGCACCAGACAAGACAGATTATGTGTATTTATCAAGACATTTTGGTTCTGGAGAAGCACAACATTCTGATATAATTAGAATTAAAATAAAAGAAACAGAAGCTAAAATACAGTTGTCGGGTATTGTTTATGATTCAACAAGTAAAAATTCTCTGAAAGCTCAAATGGAATTTATAACATTGTTAGACAATAAAGTTGTCGCAAATTCACCTTCTGATTTTGAAAATGGATATTTGGTTAATCTGACAGGAAAGAAGAAATTTGTTGCTGTAATAAAAGCTGATGATTATGTAACTAAATACGATACTTTAGATTTTACGAATGCACCTGGTGGGTATCAAAAATACAAAAAGAATTTCTCTATGTTAAAAGTTCCAGGTTTAGAACTTTCGGGTAAAGTACTTTGTGAAGGCAAAAAAATGGCTCCAACAGCAGTTGAATCTCACGTAACTGCCATTGATATTGCAACAGGAAATTCGGTTTATGACAAACATTTAGCTGCTGATTCTATTTTTAATATTGTGTTACCAAATGGTACTTACAAAGTAACATATTCAAGTGATATTTGTGTGAGCAAAGACACTACAATTACTGTAAATGAGCCAGAAAGAGTTAAGAAGAAAAGAAATCCAATCTTGAAGAAAATCGAGAAAGATTTAGTTTTGAACTTGGAGAATATTTATTTTGAATACAACAAAGCGGATTTGTTACCAGAATCTTTCCCAAAACTGGATGGTTTGTATGAATTTTTGAAAGAAAAATTACAAATAAAGGTTGAAATTGCAGCACACACCGACTGGGTGGGTAATGATAACTACAACATGGATTTGTCTAAGAGAAGAGCTGCTAGTGTAGTGAAATATCTAACAGACAAAGGTATTCCTAGTGCTAACTTAGTTTCTAGAGGATATGGAGAAACCAAACCTGTAGCAGACAATAAAACTCCTGAAGGTAGAGCTAAAAACAGAAGAGTTGAAATGAGAATTTTGGAAGTTGGTGACCTAGACGTAAAAGTGAATAAGGTAGAAACTGACCCTGTGGGAACAGATAAATCCGATCCTAATAAACTGATGGATCAGCAGAAATAAGTAAAGCCCCGAAAATTTTCGGGGCTTTTTGTTTTAATAGTATTAAAAAGACGGTCTTTTTAATTTAATTTTATAATTTTGTCGTTCAAATAATTTTTAAAAATGATATTATTCTTTTCGAAGCCAGAAGGCACTGTATACGCCGTTGATAGCAAGAAATCATTACAAACAAATGATATTGAAAAACTAAAATGGTTGTTTGAAGCACAATATCTTGATACCAATGAAGTGCAAGGTGTGTATATAGGGCCAAGAAAAGAAATGCTTACTCCTTGGAGTACAAATGCTGTAGAAATTACTCAAAATATGGGTCTTGAAGGAATTCTTAGAATAGAAGAATTTTATCCAGAAAGTCTTGTAGCTAAGATTGACCCTATGTTACAAGTAAAATATCCATCTCTAGGTCAAGATATTTTTACAATAAATATTCAGCCAGAATCAGTAATTTATATAGATGACATCAAGACTTATAACGAAAAAGAAGGTCTTGCATTAAGTGTAGAAGAAGTTGCTTATTTGGAAGAAGTTTCAGTATCAATCGGAAGAAAACTTACAGATAGTGAAGTGTTTGGCTTCTCACAAGTTAACTCAGAACATTGTCGTCATAAAATCTTCAATGGTATATTTGAGATTGACGGTGTTGAAAAACCTTCATCGCTTTTCAAATTGATAAAGAAAACTACAGAAGCTAATCCTAATAGGGTAGTTTCTGCTTACAAAGATAACGTTGCTTTTGTAGAAGGGCCTAAAGCTAAACAATTTGCTCCTACTAAAGGAGATGAGCCATCTTTGTTTGAAGAAAAAGATTACGAATCTGTGTTGTCTTTAAAAGCAGAGACACACAATTTCCCAACTACTGTAGAGCCTTTCAATGGTGCGGCTACAGGTTCTGGTGGAGAAATCAGAGATAGATTAGCAGGCGGAACTGGTTCTTTACCTTTAGCAGGAACTGCTGTTTACATGACATCTTATTCAAGATTAGAATCAGATCGTTCATGGGAGTTGCCATTGGCTGCAAGAAAATGGTTATATCAAACACCTTCTGATATTTTAATAAAAGCATCAAACGGTGCGAGTGATTTTGGTAACAAATTTGGTCAACCACTAATTGTGGGTTCTGTTTACACTTTTGAATATTGTGAAAACAATAAAAAGTTTGGTTTTGACAAAGTTATCATGCTTGCTGGTGGTGTGGGTATTGGTAAAAAACAATACGCACAAAAAGGACATGCTGAAAAAGGTGATAAAATAGTTGTAATGGGTGGTGATAACTACAGAATTGGTATGGGCGGAAGTGCCGTGTCATCTGTAGCTACAGGAGAGTTTTCTAACTCTATTGAGTTAAATGCTGTACAACGTTCTAATCCAGAAATGCAAAAAAGAGTAGCCAATGCAATAAGAGCATTAGTGGAATCTGACAATAACCCAATTGTATCTATTCACGATCACGGTGCGGGTGGGCATTTGAACTGTTTGTCTGAATTGGTTGAAACAACAGGTGGTAAGATTGATTTAAATGCATTGCCAGTAGGCGATCCAACCTTGTCTTCTAAAGAGATTGTTGGTAACGAATCACAAGAAAGAATGGGTATTTTGATGAAAGAAAATGACATTAAAAACCTTAAAAATATAGCTGAACGTGAACGAGCACCTATGTATGTAGTGGGAGAAACTACAGGTGATATGAAGTTTACTTTTGAAGATACCAAAACGGGTCAGAACCCAATTGATATCAAACTTGAAAATTTGTTTGGTAAACCTCCAAGAACTGTAATAAAAGATAAGTCTGCTGCAAATGTATTTAAAACAGTACAAGCAGATGATTCTAAAATTGAAGATATTTTAGTACAAGTATTGCAGTTAGAATCTGTGGCTTGTAAAGATTGGTTGACAAATAAAGTGGACCGTTCTGTAACAGGACGTGTGGCTTTACAACAAACTACAGGTGAGTTGCAATTGCCTTTGAATAACATGGGTATTATGGCAACTGATTACACTGGTACAAAAGGAATGGCAACCTCTATTGGGCATGCTGCTGCAGTGGCGTTGATAGATGAAAAAGCAGGTTCAAGAATGGCTATAACGGAATCTTTAACCAACTTGGTTTTCACTCCTTTGGAACAAGGTATAAAAGGGATTTCTTTAAGTGCTAACTGGATGTGGCCATGTAAAAATGCAGGCGAAGATGCTCGTTTGTACAATGCAGTAGAAGCGTGTTCTGATTTTGCATTGGGCTTGGGCTTGAACATCCCAACGGGTAAAGATTCATTGTCTATGACTCAAAAATATGGCAAAGAAGATGTAGTTTATGCTCCGGGAACGGTAATTATATCAGCCATTGGTGAGGCTAAAAATATTCGTCAGACAATAAAACCTGACCTTAAAAAAGTTGCTGGTTCACAAATAGTTTACATTCCATTCTCTACAGAGAAACCAGTTTTGGGTGGTAGTGTGTATGCTCAAGTGGTAAATCAATTAGGTGCAACTACACCGCAAGTAGCTGATGCTAATTATGTTAAAAATGCGTTTGCTTTGATACAAGATGCAGTTGAAAATAAATTGGCAATTGCGGGTCATGATATTGGTTCGGGTGGTTTGATTACTACTTTACTTGAAATGTGTTTCCCAAGCAATGGCGTAGGTTTGAATATTGATTTAAGTGATTTGACAACAGACAGTTTAAGTCATATTTTATTCTCTGAATTACCAGCTGTGGTATTGCAAACTTCTGACGCTAACGCATTGGTTACTAAAGCAAAAACTCTTGGTGTAAATATATTTGTTATTGGTGAATATGTAACGAACAAACAAGTAAATATTCAATACAAAGCTCAAAAGCATACGTTTGATGTAAAAGCAATGAGAGATGTTTGGTTTAAAACGTCTTATTTATTAGATGTACAACAAAGTGGTGAAGTTCAAGCTACGAGCCGTAAAGAACATTTAGGTTTACAACCTATTCAATATAAATTCAACAGCAATTTCTCTGGCAAACTAAGCCAGTACAATATTCCTACGGATAGAAGTAAAGCTCCAATTGCTGCGATTATTCGTGAAAAAGGTTCGAATGGCGATCGTGAAATGGCGTACAGCTTGTACCTTGCGGGCTTCCAAGTGCGTGACGTACACATGACGGATTTAATGACAGGACGTGAAACGTTGGAAGATGTAAACTTTATTGTTTTTGTGGGTGGTTTCTCTAACTCTGACGTATTGGGTTCTGCCAAAGGTTGGGCGGGTGCTTTCAAGTACAACGACCAAGCCATGAACTCGTTAAAGAAATTCTTTGCAAGACCAGACACCTTAAGTTTGGGTGTTTGTAACGGTTGCCAGCTGATGGTGGAACTGGGTCTAATTTACCCAGAACACGATGTGAAACCAAAAATGTTGCATAACAACTCACACAAGTTTGAAAGTATCTTTTTAACCTTGAATGTGGAAAACAATAATTCTATATTGATGAAGTCGTTGGCTGGTAGTAGATTAGGACTTTGGGTAGCTCACGGTGAAGGTAAATTTGATTTGCCAAAAGCAGAAAGCGAATACAACATTGTGTTGAAATACTCTTACGAAGCGTACCCTGCCAACCCTAACGGTTCGGCATACAACACAGCGGGTATTGTTTCAAAAGACGGACGCCACTTGGCTATGATGCCTCACTTAGAAAGAGCAATTTTCCCATGGCAGTGCGGCCACTACCCAGAAGACAAATTACAAGACGAAGTAACACCTTGGATTGAAGCCTTTGTAAATGCAAGGGAGTGGGTGGAGAAGACTAGATAGTAATTTCAATATAGAAAAGTTGCATATTACGCAACTTTTCTATAGATTTAAATGTTTGTTATTTGTATAAATGAACTCAAAACAAAATGAAAAAAACAAATAATATATTGTCATTTATTTTAGGAATATTCTTTGGAATAGCACTTTTTGGGTTTATTGATTCTGAAAGAAAAAAACGCCTAAAATTGTTAAGCAATAAGATAGATAATGGGTTTGAAAATGATTCAAAGAACATAGCTAATGATTTTTCGAACATAGGAAAAGATATAAGTAATTCAATTGAAAAAATGAAGTTATTGATATAATGAAATCGCAAAAACCTAATACACAATCTTCTAGCATTACTCTAAGTACACAAACTACAAATTTATATTCAGGTCCAATTCCAAACCCTGAGTCTCTTGAAAAATACGAACAAATTCTGCCTGGTGCCGCTGACCGAATTTTAAAAATGGCGGAACTAGAACAAAAATCAAGACTTGAAAATAATAGTAAATTAATTGAAATAGAATCGAAATCTTTAGATTTTGAATATAAAAACTTCAGAAGAGGACAAGTTTTTGCTTTATCTTCGGTTTTTGTGATTGTTGGTTTTTGTGTTTGGATTATTTATCAAGGTTATGCTTCCTATGGAAGAGACATTGCTATTGCTGTAATTGTAGCTCTTGCTGGTACATTTGTAATAGGAAGATCACTATTGAAGAAAAAAATCTCTAAAGAAGATAATATTCATTAGAAATAATCCCTGCTATAGCAAAAGAAGTTACAAAAGAGGCAAATTTGATGTTTGAAGAATTAGGAGTAATTACACGAGTTGTATATTTTGATGAGTCAAAAAGAGGGCAATTTGACGTTGAATATATAGTTATACTGATAATTTTGCAGTACTGGGTACTAAGCCAGAATCAATAAAAAATACCATTGAAAAGCAAGTAAGTCCTGAGTTTGCAAAAAATATGACACTGGTATTTCTACAAGACAAAGTTAATCCAAAACAAACTAATTTGAGGTTTGGAGGTAATAGTTTTGGGAACACCTTAGGTATCGGAGTTAATATGGGGGTAGCCAATGATAATTTTGTAGAAAACTCTTCTTTGGTTGGTGAAGCAAAAGTAAGTACACCTAAAAAAGACCCCAAAGTATTAGGGGCAGCCTTATGTGTAGTACATGGAGCAGGTCATGGCACGCCTGAAATTAATATGTTTGATGGTACAGAGCTAGGACACTTAGACTCAGGAGTAATGAATGGTGCAATAAAGCAGTTTCTTAATCATTATAAGTTATCCTATATTTTAAACCCTAAAGAACCAAGTAAATTGTTTTACCAAAAAGCGATGCAAAACAGATACGACCCACGGCGATTTTAAAAAAACGTAGATAACTATGATCAAAACAAAAAAGATATAAAACAAGGAATAAAAAAGCCTTCGTATGAAAAAAAGTAGCAATTGTTTAATTTTTATATTTCTGTTCATGTTGGTTTCGTGCGATAGAGTAGTAAGTGATAAAAATAATATTTCAAAAAATGAGTTTTTACTGAAAGAGTTGAATAACCATGCGTGTTTGACCAAAAAAATGCGAGAAAAAGATAGTTTGGATTATATCAATCATTTTTTAAAGCCTAGTATGGCGATGGTTGATACCATAAATGAATTAAAAATAGAGAGGCATCGTGCTCAAATTGACTTTGGTGATGAGTACACTGTATTAATTCTTATTGAAAAAAATGGGATTTTATTCAGCATCCCATATTGTGAAAATATAGAATCGGATTCCTTTTGTGTAAAAAACACATACTTTGAAAAACGCTTTAATGAGGTAATTAGAGATGCTAAAATAAAAAATATCCCTCATTTTGTTAAGAATGTATTCGAGAAAATTTTACATTGTCAAATTGCACAATCTAAGGAATTAAGAAAGTATAGCAATCAACAAGACAGTTTGGATTGTCAAACAATTTTATTAGGTAGTATACCTTAATTATGATTTAACGTCATGTAGTTATGCTTTTTGGTCTATTTATATTAATGAGACTTCAATTGATATTAATCTAGTTAATGCCAAAAATCGTATGTGTTTTGTTCTTTAGATCCATTAAATGCTGAATATAGTTCAGCTCATCGCCATGTTCCGCAGGGCATGTCGATTTAACAAATATTGTATGGTCTCCGATCAGTATTTTTTTAGGTACAGCTATATTTTTCCAATAGCTGCAAATTTCTTAGCTTTAGGTTATTTTGTTGCAAAAGTATGAGTTATTTGAGTCAAATCTGGTTCACAGAACCTACAACATCAAATTTAGACATGCCCTTCGGAATATGAATAACAGCGAAGAGAAGTGTAAAATGTACAATAAACTCCCTAATCTTTATTTTTTAGTTTTTGGAAAAATTAAGGTGAATACAGTGCCTGTTTCTGAGTCTAGATTGTCTACCATGATGTTGCCGTTTAGTTTTTCAACATTCAACTTGGTTATGTAAAGTCCTAGTCCTGAGCCATCTGAAATTTCTGTTCCTCTAAAAAACATTTTGAAAATATCTTTTTTAGACTCATCGTCTATTCCAATTCCGTTGTCAGAGATTACGATAGTGAAGGTGGATGTGTCTTCAAATATTTCTGTTTTTACAAAGCTTATTTTTTTGGAGTTGTCTTTGTATTTGATTGCGTTTGAATAAATATTAGAAAGTATAGATTTTAATCGGAAATAATCAGAGTAAATATCGGTGTTGGTTTTGATGTCTGTAAATAATATAAATTTTTCATGTTGAAAACAAAACCCTGCACTTGTTAATGATTCTTGAATTAATTTTTCAAAATTAATACTTTCAGAATACGTGATAGATTTTTTAGCTCTAGCATAATGTAACATTTTTCTAGAAAATTCATCCAGATTGTCTATAGTGTTAATGATTCTATCGCTATATTCTGGTATTACCGATATAGAATTTTCAAGTTTTAATAATTGTGTTAAGCCTTTGATAGACAACAACGGAGCACGTAAATCATGCGACACTTTATATACAAAATTATCTAATTCTTCGTTGCGTTCGTTGAGCTCATCTATCAAAAGTTTATTTTCTATTTCTGTGTTTTTTTGAGACGTAATATCTGTCATAAATGCCTCAATACAAGTTAATTCGTTGTTAGTATCAAATATACCAATACCTTGCTCCCAAATCCATTTTTCTTTTCCAGATTTGGTTTTGATTCTGTATTCTAGCTGATATCTTTCCTTATGTTTTAAGGCATTCTGTATGGTATTCCAAGCATCTAGATTATCTTCTAGAATTGTTATTTTGCCATAAGAGGTAAAATTGTTATTGATAAGTTCAAACGGTTGATATTCTGTGAGTTCATAACATCCTTGGCTCATGTATTCCATGGTCCAATCAAGATCGTTTTTAAATCTACAAACCATACCGGGTAAATTACCCAATAGTGTTTCAAGCATTCTATCAGAATTATGCATAACTATATTGTTGTATAGGGATTTATAATCAATCTAAGATAGTGAAAAATTCTAAAATGTTTTTTGAATTGTAAGTTTTATATGATTTTATAATTTTTTTTATTGTTATGAAATTTATTGGGCTTTAATTTGAGAGGAATAGATACTTTTGTTGCCAGAGCAATAAAAACTTATAAAACTCGTAAGTAAAAGAGCTATACCTAATGGAGCTCCAAACAATTCAATACCCATAATAGTACATGTTAAAGGCGTTTTGGAAGCTCCTGAGAAAATTGCTACAAATCCTAATGCGGCAGCTATGTCTGTAGATATTCCGAGATATCCAGATAAGAAACTTCCCAAACAAGCACCTATTACAAAAAGAGGTGTAACTTCGCCACCTTTGAACCCACAAGAAAGCGTTACTATGGTGAGAAATGTTTTGAATACAGCTACAGATAAATTCTGTTGCGTTACAAAAGCGGCTGCTAAAAAATCTAAACTAAGTCCGCTGAAAGCATGTAAATCAAAACAATATATAACTGTTGTAATAGAAAGGCTACCTACAACTACTCTCGTAAATACATTTTTAAAATATGTTTTAAATAATTCTAAAATATACGTATTTAGAAAAGTATAAAATCTAGCGAAAAGTCCAAATAAGATTCCTAAAACGATGAGTTTAACAAAAGTGTAAACTGAAAAATTTAATTGAGAAATTGAATAATGTGTGTGTGTTACGCTCCAGACGTGGCTTGTGACCCAATCTGCACCTAAAGAACAAAATAGGATAGGGGCGGTATATTTTAAGTTTATATTGCCCACTATACAAACTTCTAAAGCAAAAAATATTCCTGCAATGGGTGTTCCAAAAACAGAACTGAAACCTGCCGCTATGGCACATTTATAAATTAATGTTTTGTTGTCGAATTTGAAATATTTAGAAAGGTAGTCTGTAATGCCACCAGACATAATTACGGCTGTACCTTCTCTACCTGCCGAGCCACCAAACAAATGAGTAAGAAGTGTACTACATAGTATAGCTGGACTTATTTTGAGAGGAATAGTGCCTGAATTGTGAATACAGTTTTCTATTACTAAGTTAGTTCCTTTTTCTATGTCTTTACCGAAGTAGAAATAGTAAGCGACAATACACAAACCTGCGAGTGGAAGGAAGAATACTAAGTAT
The DNA here is from genome assembly GCA_046329305.1 of Cytophagales bacterium. Classification (GTDB taxonomy): domain Bacteria; phylum Bacteroidota; class Bacteroidia; order Cytophagales; family UBA9547; genus CAMFLX01. The sequence continues at coordinate 1,018,857 of JAXLUW010000002.1, read as the reverse complement.
GAATTTTGAATTCTAAGACTTGTTATTGTGTCTAAACTTAGTAAAAACCCAGCCGAAGCCGAACCTACAAAAAAAGAAACCAAAAGGCTGAATAACAGCCATTTGGTAAAATTTTTTAAAAGTGAAATGAGTGTCTCATTTTCAAGCATTTTGCTCTAGTTGATAAATTCTTTTTAAGATTTTCAATGTACATTCATCTAGCTGTAAGTTTCTTCTTTCATATACTCTTTGTATGGCTTCTATGGCTTGCTCAAACTTGAATGTTTCAGTATTTTCACAACCTCCCCATGTAAATGATTTTAAAAATTTGTCAGGGAAACCCGCTCCAAAAATATTTGCAGAAACACCCACAACAGTTCCTGTATTGAACATAGTGTTGATGCCAGCTTTACTGTAATCTCCCATTATTAAACCATGAAACTGACGTTTAGTGTTTTCATAATCCATGGTTTTGTAATTCCAGACTTTTATATGTGAATAATTATTTTTAAGATTTGAAGTGTTTGTGTCTGCACCCAAATTACACCATTCGCCTAAAACTGTGTTTCCAATAAAACCGTCGTGTACTTTGTTGGTATAGCCCAAAATCACTGAATTACTTATTTCTCCACCCACTTTGCTATAAGGCCCAATAGTGGTATCTCCTTGGATTTTTGAACCTAAATTCACCATAGAATGATCCAGTAAGGCAAAAGGTCCTCTGATGAGTGCTCCTTCTTTTATTTCAGAATTTTTCCCTATATAAATAGGCCCTGCTTCCGCGTTTAGAACTGCTGCCTTTATTACAACTCCTTCTTCTATAAAAATTTGATCTTCATTATAAACAGCTGTATACTTGTCAGTTATTGGTTCTGATTGTCTATTGTTGGTAACTAAAACAAAATCGTTTTTTATCTCATGTCCGTTATGGACAAATATGTCGTGTTTTTCCGCAATGACAGTCAGTGCATGATCATACATTATAGCCTCACAGTCGTTTGAATGTGTAAGGTATGAGTCATAATGTGCAATCAATACACCATTTTTTGTTAAATACTGATTAGTTTCTAACTTTTCTAGAGCTTGAATCAACTCTCTATTTGGGCACACAGAACCGTTTATGTAAAGGTTTGTTTCAGCAACAGTTAGTGCATATTTTTCTGACAGATAATCTTCTGTAAGAAAAGAAATTTTACTATGTGTGTACTTCTCCCATTTTTCCCAAATTTTTAATATTCCTACTCTAAGATCTGCAATAGGTCTAGTGAACGTAAGTGGTAACAGATTTTTTCTGAATTCAGAATTTTCGAATAAAATAATATTTTTCATGAAGAGTTTTTATGATTGTAAAACCATGTCCCAGTCTTTCCAAACAGGTTCATAGCCACTATTTTTTAACATTGTTGCAATTTCTTGCGGAGTTCTTTCATCAGAAATTTCAAATTGTTCCAAAGATTCGTTTCCGTCGCTGTAACCGCCAGGGTTTGTTTTTGAACCCGCAGACATACTCGTGATTCCTAATTTGTGAACATTGTTCCTAAATACTTCACTTTCTCTGGTAGACAAGGAAAGCTCTAGTTCCTGATTAAATATTCTATAGGCACAGATGAGTTGCACAAGCTCTTTGTCAGACATATTCACAAATGGCTCAATGGTTTTGCCTTGTTTGTCTATATACGGTCTTAGTCTTGGAAACGACAAAGAATACTTGGTTTGCCAATATGTTTTTTCTAAATAATCTAAATGCAAAGCACAGAAAAAAGTATCTGTTCGCCAGTCTTCTAGCCCTATGAGCACTCCCAAGCCAATTTTATGCACCCCAGCACGACCGAGACGGTCTGGTGTGTCTAGTCTATACAAAAAATTAGATTTCTTTCCTTTCGGGTGATGCGTTTTGTACATGTTTTCATGATACGTCTCTTGGTATACTAAAACAGAGTGTAAGCCGTTGTTTACCAGTAGTTTGTATTCTTCTTCTTCTAGCGGTTGTACCTCCATAGAAACTTGAGCAAAATATTCTCTACATTGAACTATGGCCTTGCGAATATATTCTACACCCACGTATTTAGCATCTTCACCTGTTACCAAAAGCACATGTTCGTAGTTCATGGCTTTGATAATATCAATTTCTTTCTGTATTTGGCTAGGATTAAGAGTAGTTCTTTTAATAGGATTATCTACACTGAAACCACAATAGGTACAAATGTTTTTGCATTCGTTAGACAAATATAGAGGAACAAACAACTGCATGGTGTTGCCAAAACGCTGTTTGGTGAGCATGTGGCTGAGCTGAGCCATTTGTTCTAAATAGGGTATAGCTGCCGGAGAAATGAGAGCTTTGAAATCTTCTAGATTTCTTTTTCCAGTTTTGTTTAATGCAAATTCTACATCAAGAGAAGTTTTGGCAAGAATTGATTCTTTTACTTGCTCCCAAGAAAATTTGTGAAATATTTGTTCAAAGCTATTATTCAAAATCTTACTATTTAGATGCTGATAATTCAACACAAATTTAGAGTAAAAAATCCTAAAAATGTCATAATCTTAAAAACAATCCCTATTTTTGAAAAAAAACGGTATGAATTTTACTAAAGCGTGTACTGCTTTTGAAATATATAATCAGCAAGATCCCAACATATTTATTTGGGATGGTAAAGAATACGCTCAAGAGTATTTTTTAGCGGAACAACTTGATAAATGGGTTCGTGTGTTGGCACCAAATGCTTCCGAGGCCTTGTTGTTAGCCGCTAAATGCCAACATATTGGAAGATGGGAATGTCCTAGAGCAGATTTTCCTGAGGGTAAAGTTGGATATCTGAATTGGAGAAAAAATGCAGCACTACATCATTGCAAAATTGCTCGTGAAATACTAGAAAATTGTGGCTACGATGCTCCACTGATAGAAAGAGTGGAACAAATTTTGCAAAAACAGAAAATAAAAGCGGATGCAGAAGTGCAAACTATGGAAAATGCTTTGTGTCTAGTTTTTCTCGAATTTCAATATGAAGATTTTCAGAAGAATTATGATACCGATAAAGTAGTTCACATAGTAAAGAAAACACTTTTAAAAATGGATACCGATGGGCACGAGCAAGCCTTACAGTTACCATACAGTACGCAAGGTTTGGAGCGTATTAAAATGGCTCTTAATCAGTTGTAAAAAATTGTCTTTGGTAATATTATTTTGCCAAAGACAATTTTCATATGTTTTTCAACGCTGCTAATATTTCTTTAAAGTTTGGTCTTTCAGAGAAATGTTCATGTAAGCATTTTTGTTTGAGTTGAATAAGTTGCGGTATTTCTGGTGCAAATTTATCCAGATCATCTATAAAATATCCAAAAGCTCTTACTTCCAGTTTCTCAAAAAAATCTCTAAGGATTGGTTCTTGATTTTTATAATACAAACCAGCACCAAAATCTCCAAAAAGTAAATTTTTATCTTTGTCTATTAGTGTGTTATGTGCGTATAGATCTCCGTGCATGATGTACATATCGTGTAAATGAGTAGCGATTTCACACATTTGAATGCACAATTTTAGCAGTTCAGAGGAACTTAGTTTAAAATCAGATGCAAAAACATCTCTACTGCAAGACTCAAAGGTAGGGGATACACCCAAGTTGTAAAAAGTATTTGGAATCAGTTCAAACGCTACAATTTTTTTGTTGTCAGGAGCACCTTTAACCAGAGCTTTCACCGTAACTTTATGAGCATGATTTCCAGCTAATAAAGTGGCCAGTATTTCACTGTCTACGTAACCGTCGCTAGTGATGTCGTTTTTATAAATTTTAAGTGCATAGTTTTTGTTTTCGGGAATATAATTTGCCAAATGTATGATTCCCGACGCTCCTTGACCTAGAATTTCTTTGATTTCGAAATCTGAATATTCTAGAGTTTCTAGTTCTGTAAGCGAAAGTGAAGTTTCACAAAAAGGGTTTCCGGCAGTTGCTAGCCAAGCCAGTTTGGGTAACTTTAAAACACATTCTGGAAGTTGATCAAACTGATTCGCAGAAATCCTAAGGAGCTCAAGATTTACACAATTTTTTAAAGTTTCTGGAAGTGTTTTGAGCTGGTTGCCTGCCAGCATACATTTTTGTAGGCGTACACATTTACCCAAAGAATCTGGTATTGAGCTAATTTTATTTTGAGTTAAAATTAACCAACGAAGCTTCGGCGGAAATGCATTCGTAGGGATAAATTCTATATTACAAGCTTTGAATCCTATCATTTCTAAGTTAGTACAGGTTCCTAATACTTCTGGAAAAATGCTAATTGGGTTTTCGGATGCAAAAAATATTTTAAGTTTAGATAGTGTAGAAAAATCGTCAGGTATACCTTGAAGTTGGTTTTGTGAAAGATCTAATATTTCAAGGGTATCAGCAAGTTCAAATATTTCAAGAGGAAATTCTGTTATATTTTCTGAAATTTTGAGATGTTTGATGCCTTTCAGTTTTCCTGCTTTCAGGTCGGCTAGCGTATGTTTCATCTTAAAATATAGAATATCCTGTTTTCGTTGTCAAAAGTTCTAAAGTTTTCATTCCTAAGACCGAATTGCCCTTATTGTTCAATCCTGGGCTCCAAACTGCCACGGCGTATTGTCTAGGGCACACCGCAGCTATGCCGCCACCAACGCCACTTTTCCCCGGTAATCCAACTTTGTAGCTAAATTCACCAGCTTCGTCATAAAAACCGCATGTTTGCATAAGAGCATTAAGTCTTTTGGTTTGGCTAGCGGTAAGAATTTGTGTTCCAGAATGTGTCAGTCCGTGATTGGCGTATAAAAGAAAAGAATCTGCCAGTTGTTTACACGTCATTTCTACAGAACACATGTGGAAATAAAATTCCAAAACTTCGTTCACATCGTTGTGTATGTTCCCGTAAGACTTCATGAAATTGACTAATGCGGCATTTCTAAATCCAGTAGCTTGCTCAGATTCCACTACGGAAAAATTATAATCTATATCGTTAGTGTTGGCAAGTACTCGTACAAATTTTAGGAAATCGTTTTTAGGATTGGGCAATGTACTTAATAGAATGTCTGCCATTACAATAGCCCCAGCGTTTATGAAAGGGTTTCTTGGAATACCATTTTCTAGTTCCAGTTGTATGAGTGAATTAAATTTTGTGCCCGAAGGTTCAACACCTACTCTCTCCCAGATTTGTTCATTTAGTTTAGAAAATGCCAAAGTTGTAGCAAATACTTTGGATATACTCTGTATAGAAAATTTTTCTTGAGCATCACCCGCAGAGTAATTGTTTCCTTGTAAGGTAGAAACGTGAATTCCGTATTTGAGTGGATCTATATGTGAAAGTTCAGGAATATAGGAGGCTACCGTACCTCTGGCTGTGTTATCTTTAAGTTCAAGATATATTTCTTGAATGATTTCTTCGAAATTCTGTTGCATTTTGTGGTAAGTTAACCTACAAAAAAGGCTAGGATGTACGTCCTAGCCTTTAAAATTATATTTTAATAAAAATTATTTCTGAGAATTTTCAAACAATTCCATTACTTCGGCAGTCATACCTGAAGACGAGAAGCCACCGTCATGGAATAAATTTTGCATAGTAACCATTTTAGTAAGGTCTGAGAATAAACTTACGCAGTAGTCAGCACATGCTTCTGGACTTGCATTACCTAGTGGAGACATTTTGTCTGCAAAGTCATAAAACGCCCCAAAACCAGAAATACCTTTACCTGCTGTAGTCATTGTTGGAGACTGAGAAATGGTATTTACACGTATGTTTTTAGATTTTCCCAATCTAGCACCGTAACTACGAGCAATAGACTCCAGCATTGCTTTAGCATCTGCCATGTCTGTGTAGTCTGGGAATATTCTTTGAGCAGCAATGTATGATAAACCTACCACAGAAGCCCACTCGCTAAATGCGTCTTTTTTGTCTATAGTAGCCATTATTTTATGGAAAGACATTGCAGATACATCTAGTGTTTTCATGTACCACTCATAGTTAAGGTCGCCATAAGCTTTACCTTTACGAATGTTCGGGCTCATGCCTATAGAGTGAAGAACAAAATCGATTTTACCACCTAAAAATGCAACACTTTCGTCAACAAGTTTTTCAAGTTCTTCTACAGAAGTAGCATCAGCAGGTATTACTTTGGCACCAGTTTCTTCAGCAAGTTTGTTGATTTCACCCATACGCATTGCAAGTGGAGCGTTAGTCAACGTAAAAATTGCACCTTCTTGATGACAACGTTGAGCTACTTTCCATGCAATTGACTCTTCGTTAAGAGCCCCAAAAATAATTCCTCTTTTGCCTTTTAATAAATTGTATGACATATTCGCTATATTTAAATGCTTTTTTAAACGCGACAAATATATACTTTTTTGTATTCAATTAATAATTTCTTTAAACACAAGGTCATAATTTGGATTAATTTTTGATTAAAATGTTTTTTAAATATTTTATCTTTTAATATTCCAGATTTCGTATTGTTTTTGTTTTAAAATTCTTAGATTTGTTACGTTTACTGTTAAAATAATCCAAATGTTGAAACGCAATTTTATCATATTCTCTTTAGTATTTTTTTTACAGGTTTTAGCTCAAACGGGCACGCGTTCTTATGTGGTGGCTGAAGGAGAAAGTTTGTACAGTATTTCTAAAAAATTTAACACTTCTGTGGCTACCTTGTTAGATTTGAACCCTCAAATTGACGATGGAATCAAATCAGGCATGTCATTGACGGTGCCCGATGTTAAAGTTCCTGAAAATAAGGCAAGTAAAGATGTACAAGTAGTTAAAAAAGATACCATAGTTTCTGAAATAAAAAAATTGGAACAACCACTAAGTTCTCCAAAGACAGAAACGGAAAGTTTTAATTACCATACGGTGGCTGAAGGTGAAACGTATTACAGTATTTCTAAAAAATATAAAACAACTGTTTCTACGCTCATGGAGCTTAATAACAACGCTGTTCCCAAAATTGGGGAAAAGTTGATTGTTTCTAAAAAGACTGAAACTACAGAAAAAGTTGAAAATTCGCTTGTAGTACCTGTTTCTGAACCACAGAAAAAGCAAGTAGAAAATGTAGAGAAAATTACAGAAAAACCTGTTGTGGAACAACCGAAAGATGTTGTAAAACAAGAAGTTGAATCCAAAAAGGTTGAAAATACGGAACCAAAAACAGAACCAAAAACAGAACCAAAAACAGCTGCTAACATAACTAAAAATGAAGATGTGGTAGTGGAAAAATATACCAATAAAACAGTAGTTAAATCGCAAGATAATGCAGTAAGCGATACCAAAATTCCGGCAGTTACGGCAAGTCCTTATTCAAATCCTATAAAGAAAATATTAATTATACCGTTTGATCCGTATTTGTACTTTTCTGATGCAGACATGGAGATAGCGAAACAGTCTAAACTAGAACATACTCGTGTGCGTCAGGCATTTAGAAGGCGTTTAAATGCTCTTTTAGAACCTCAAGGTTACGAAACCATACATTTGTTGGGCGGTAGAATTAAAGACAGTCTTACCGATCTAAACAAAATTTATAAAAATGTAAAGTATGATTACATGGACGTATTGTTGAATCCGGAAGCTCAAGTGCAACGCACTGCTACTGTAGACGGTCAATTAAAAGAAGCAAATAAAAACCAAGTAGTTACCCAGTCTGGTGGTAATTTAGCGAATAATTCTAGAGCTAGTTTGGCAAAAGATGAAGGTAAATATTATGGAGTAAAAGTTTTTGATCCTAATTTTTTCCCGTATTTCAACAACAAGTATCAGATTGATTACTATATTTTTGTAAATCAATTTGAGGTAAAAACAAACTATCAAACATGTTTGGACAGAGCCACTCAAAATTATGAGAGAAGTTTGATTACACATTTTTCTATATATGACAATACGGGAAAGCGTATTTCTGGCAACAGAATAAAAACGCCGTATCATAGCAATGAAAATAGTATTCAAAAAATATTGAATGACAATATGCAATCTATTGCAAATCAGATAATTGGAGAACTGCCTAAAGCTAAATAATTCAGATTGATTACCATCATTTTTTAATTGTAATCTTTCAATTATCTATGTTAAATTTTTACAAATGAAATATACAATTATAGGAGCAGGATTGGTAGGGGCCTTGGCAAGTATTTATCTCAAAAAAAGAGGTAATGAAGTAGTCGTATATGAAAAACGTAAAGATTTGCGTACGAATCCAGACGAAAGAGGACGTTCTATAAACATGGCTCTGAGCGACAGAGGTTGGCTTGCTCTTGAAAAAGTAGGTATGGCCGATGTGGTTAAAAGCGAGGCTATTCCCATGTATGGACGAATGATTCATGCCAAAGACGGGCAGCAGACATTTCAAGCTTACGGTTTACAAAATCAAGCCATATATTCAATTTCTAGAAATAAGCTTACTCAAATTCTCATAGACGAGAGCGAAAAAATTGGCGTTCAGTTTTCATTTAAAAATAAAATTATAGATGTAGACTTGCGTGACAAAGAGGTGGTTTTTGAACAAAACGAAAGTTTACATAAAATACATTACGATTGTTTAATAGGTACAGATGGTGCATTTTCAGAAGTAAGATCTGTACTTACCAAAACAGACAGATTTGATTATCACCAATGGTATTTAAGCCATGGTTACAAAGAATTACACATTCCTGCGGGTGCTTCTGGGGAGCATCAATTAGACAAAAATAGTTTACATATTTGGCCGAGAGGTGAGTTTATGCTCATAGCTCTGCCCAACAAAGATGGGAGTTTTACTTGTACTTTGTTTTTGCCATTTGAGGGAAACCATTCATTTCAAAATCTACATTCAAAAACAGAAATTTTAGATTTTTTTAAAGAAAATTTTTCAGATACCCTAGATATCATGCCTTCGTTGGTAGACGATTTTTTACAAAATCCTACCTCGTCTTTGATTAATGTAAGTTGTTATCCTTGGACCTACAAAGATTCGGTAGTGCTTATGGGGGATGCTGCACATGCAATTGTTCCTTTTTATGGACAAGGGATGAATGCAGGCTTTGAAGATGTACGTGTGTTTGACGAACTTTTTGATTTAGACATGCCATTCGAAGATATTTTAAAAAAATACCAAGAAAATCGCAAACCCAATGCAGATGCTATCGCACACATGGCTCTTGAAAATTTCATAGAAATGAGAGAGAAAGTAGGAGATATGCAGTTTCTTCTACGGAAAAAAATAGATGCACATTTGCATCAATGTTTTCCAGAGGTGTGGGTGCCACAGTATACATTGGTTACTTTTTCTCCTCATACGTCTTATGTTGAGGCTTTAAAAAAAGGAAACTTTCAAAATTCTATTTTAGATGAAATTCTTCAAATACCAGATATATCAAACCAATGGAATCAATTAGATTACACTTCTATTTTAAAAAAGTATTTCCATTTTTAATATCTCTTTTAGTTGTAGGAATAGTGTTGTTTTCTTGTGTGTGTAAGAAATGCAATGCTTTTATTTATAGGAACTTAGAGGTGGATTCTTCAAATATTCCTTTACGAAACAAACAGATTTTGAGATATGTAGCACAACATGGAAGAGAAATTTCTCCTACATATCAATCTGCGGTATGTACAGAGTACGTAATAAAGGTTTTGAATAATTTTACTAAGCTTACTTCTAAACAAAAATCGCAGATACGAATTATAACAACTCAAAATTTAGATAGTTTGTTGCAAAAAGATTCTGAAATTACCAAAGGAATATATACAGCACTAGGCGATGGCAAACAGGGGAAAAAAATTAATGAAATAGACAGTGTAAAAGCTGGTGATTTTGTACAGTTTTGGAATGTTCACAGAGGTAAATTATTCGGTCACTGCGGAATTGTAAGAGCTGTAAATACCCGCAAAGGTATCATAAGTTTATACTCCTCATCTCCCAGAACCAACGGACACGGAATACAAACCTACGCCATACCTGAATATATTTATTTTGTGAGGTTAAAATGACGTAATTAGTGAATTGATTTCCTACGCATTATAATGTTTGAAAAAACTTTCGATACGTAATTGCATCACGCCCCAAAAAGCCTCTTTAAATATTTTTGTAGACATTTTTGATTGTCCTTTTTGGCGGTCTGTGAAAATTATAGGTACTTCAGTTATTTTAAAATTGTATTTCCATGCTAAAAACTTCAACTCTATCTGGAAAGCGTAACCTACAAATTTGATTTTGTCGAGATGTATAGTTTCTAAAACTTTTCTTCTGTAGCATTTGAAACCAGCTGTGGTGTCGTTTATAGGCATTCCGGTTACAAATTGAACATATTTACTTGCGAAATAAGACATCAACACACGTCCCATGGGCCAGTTTACAACATTTACACCATTACTATATCTAGAGCCTATGGCTACATCATAGCCATCGTTTTTACATGCATTTAATAATTTGGGCAGGTCGTCAGGATTATGAGAAAAATCTGCATCCATTTCAATCACAAAATCATACTCATGTTTAATTGCATATTTAAAACCATGAATATAAGCAGTACCTAAACCAAGCTTTCCTTTTCGTTCTTCAATATGCAATCTGTTAGGAAACTCAAGTATCAGCTCTTTTACTTTGAGAGCAGTACCATCTGGAGAGCCGTCATCTACAATCAAAATTTCAAAACCTTCTTTTAAAGACATCACCTTGCGGATGATCGCCTCTATGTTTTCAATTTCGTTGTAAGTTGGGATGATGATGAGTTTCTTTTCCATTTATTTTATTCAATGTTCAAAGTGTAAAAATTGAGTTAATCGCTTCTTTTTCTAAACTTTGGTATCTAATTTTCTAATCAATTCGCTTTTATGATAAATTTTTGAGTTTGCAGGCACACTTTCGGTAAGCCACACATTACCACCTATAACGGAATCATGACCAACAATAGTATTACCGCCTAAAATAGTAGCACCTGCATAAATCACTACATTATCTTCTATGGTAGGATGGCGTTTCGTATTTGCCATCTCTTTAGAAACCGATAAAGCACCTAAGGTAACTCCTTGATAAAGCTTCACATTGCGTCCTATAATTGCAGTTCCTCCTATAACTATACCTGTTCCATGGTCAATAAAGAACGAAGGAGCAATAGTGGCCGCAGGGTGAATATCAATTCCTGTTTTAGAATGTGCAAATTCAGTAATTATTCTTGGAGCCATCGGTATTTCTAATTGATGCAACAAGTGAGCGATACGGTAAAATGCAATTGCATAAAAACCCGGATAAGATCTTATGACCTCGTATTCACTTGTAGCCGCTGGGTCTCCATTCAAAATACAACTTACATCTTCTAATAAGTCGCTATATACTTTGGGTAAATTATGAACAAAACTTTCTGCAAGCTCCTCTATGGGCGTATTTAGTTTTGAATTTATGGTACTAAAAATTTTAATGAAATCAGTTTTGTGTTTGGTAAAACGAGCTTCTACTTTTTCTAAAGTATCTAGCTTTTCTCTTGACTGTTGAGGGAAAAGAGTAAGCAAAACACCCGTAACAAAATTGGCTAAAACAGATGTAGCAGGAAAAAAATCTGTTTGTGCATTTTTATCAACTAATTTTAATTTTAATTCTTCTAAGGTCATTTTAAATTTTTAATTTAAATGATTTTTAATGACTAGGTGCTGATGAATCTTTCAGAGCCATCATTTTTGCTAATATTTTTGAAAAAACAACCAAAACTAATCCAGCTAAAATAGCAATGACTCCTATTTTGTAATACACCCCGCAGTAGCTGTTGAGAGCTTCCAAGCCAACCATTGCTTCACCACCTTTTTTGGTCGTAAGTTTGGCTATTTCGGCACTTAGCGAATGTGCAAAAGCTATGGAAAGCATCCAGCCACCCATCATGAGTGAAGTCATGTCTGGCGGAGCTATTTTGGTTACCATAGATAAACCAATTGGCGATAAAAATAATTCACCTAGAGTAATGAGAATGTAAGCTCCTAAAAAGAAATACAAGGGAACTAAGCCTTGTGCATTGGCTGCGTCTTTTGATAAATAAAATACCAAGAAACCTATACCGTTTAAAATTACCCCCAATCCTAATTTTAAAGGTATATTTAAATCTTTTTTACGTTCTGCTAAAAAGCTCCAAATACTAGAAACTAACATAGCAAAAACAATAATATAGCCAGGGTTTACAGACTGAAACACTCCAGGAGGTACTTCGTAACCAAGTATGTGTCGGTCTAAGTTTTTTTCTATGTACAAGCCAAGAGAAGTGTCTCCTTGTTCAAAAAATGCCCAAAACATCATAGAATAGAAGAACAAAACCACATAAGCGTAAATTCGGTTTCTTTCTAAGCTGTTTCTTTTATAGGCTTGATAAAATAAATAAATAAAAAATAAAACCCCAACACTGTATAAGATTACATCTAACACAAATTTGTGTTGTAACAGGTACATGTAAACAGGTATCAATAAAATTGTAGAAATCCAAATAATTTGGTAAACAGAAATACCAAAATAACGTTTGTTTAAAAGTGCTTCGTTGGGGCTGTCACCTATGTTTACTAAAAGTTTATCTTTTAAAAACATAAATATAATGAGCCCAAGAGCCATTCCAAATCCAGCTAAACTGAATCCTATATGGTAATTATTATATTCTTTAGAAACCAAAGGACATAAAAACTGTAAAAATGCACCAATATTTACACCCATATAAAAAATAGTAAAGGCCGTGTCTTTTCTAGGGTCGTTTGAAGAATATAATTGCCCTACAGAACTTGAAATATTGGGTTTGAAAAAACCATTGCCTAAAGCTACCAATGCCAAACCAGAGAAAAAGGTTTGAACGTTATCAATAAGCATAGTTAAATGACCGAGCATCATCACGAATGCCCCAATCATGATAGATTTTTTAGTACCTAATAACTTATCTGCCAAAAAACCTCCAAAAAGCGGACTGATGTAAACTAAAATTCCGTATGCACCTTTTATGTCATAGCTTTGTTCCTCTGTAAGATGCAAGCCATGTAGCATAAAGTAGATAAGTATACCTCGCATGCCATAAAAGCTGAATCTCTCCCAGAGTTCAACAAAAAATAGTAAATACAGTGCTTTTGGCTGTTTCATTAGTTAAAGTTTAAAGTTCAAAGTAAGCTAATTTCGTCTAGTCTAATTACTAAATATTCTGAATCTTTATAACTACAATTCAAAATATATAATTTTCAACTCAACACTTCAATTAAATGTTTCCTTTAAACTGACCTAAAAATCTTAAGTCGTTTTCAGTAAACAGTCTCAGATCTTTGATGCCATACTTAAGCATTGTAATTCGCTCAATACCCATTCCGAAGGCAAAACCACTATATTCTTTTGGATTTATTCCATTGGTCTCAAGTACGTTAGGGTCTACCATGCCCGCTCCACCTATTTCTACCCAGCCAGAATGTTTACATACATTACAACCTTTGCCTTTACAAATATGACAAGAGATGTCCATTTCTGCACTTGGTTCTGTAAATGGAAAATAGGAAGGTCTGAAACGAATTTGCGTATCTTTTCCAAAAAGTTCTTTAACAAAATAATATAAGGTGTTTTTTAAATCGGCAAAACTCACCTTTTTGTCTATATACAAACCTTCTACCTGATGAAACAAACAATGTGCTCTTGCAGATATAGCTTCATTTCTGTATACTCTCCCTGGCATTAAACTACGAATGGGAGGTTTTTGATTTTCCATTACTCTCACTTGCACAGTAGACGTGTGAGTACGTAATAAAATATCAGGATTTTTGTCTAAAAAGAAAGTGTCCTGCATTTCCCTAGCAGGGTGATTAGGAGGGAAGTTTAAGCCTGTGAAATTATGAAAATCGTCTTCTATTTCTGGACCATCACTTACCGAAAAGCCTATTTTCTCGAATATGGAAATAATTCTACTTCTTGTAATAGAAAGAGGATGTCTAGCACCTAAAGTGTTAGGAATTAGAGGTAGAGAAAAATCAAATTCCGCCAGCTCATTACCAGCAGCTTGAGATTCTAATTCTTCCTGTATGGTTTTAAATTTATTTTCAGTAAATTGTTTAAACTGATTAAGTTTTGCCCCAAATGCTTTTTTTTGGTCGCCAGGTACTGTTTTAAACGCCTCAAACAACTGACCTATAAGGCCGTTTTTAGAAATATATTTTAATCTGAATGCTTCTAAACTTTCTTTATCTTTGATTTCAGAAGCTTCCACTTCTGAGAAGTATACATCTAAATTTTCTAACATAACGCAAAGATAGGTTTTTTATAGATATTAGAAAGTTTCTTGTTTTAAAATAGCGTTTACATTTCCGTGATAATTTTAAACTTATAATTTCAAAATTCTGAATTTAATTTCTCAGTTATTCTCTTTTCTAAAATTCTCATTTTTTCGGTATTTATTTTTACCTTTGTCTAAATTAAATTTTCAAAACCTATGGGGCGATTTTTTGGAAGGCTTCTTGCTGTTTTAGTTGGACTTACACTTTTTACTGTTTTTTTCTTAACAATCACTATTTTAATTATTGCTTCTGGGGCTGAAAAACCAGAATTGAAAGATAATTCTATACTCAAACTTGAGCTTGATAAACCTATATACGAAATGGCGTATGAAAATCCTTTAGATTTTATGCCATTAGGAAGCAATAAAGCAGAAGGTTATGGTCTTGTTGACATCAGACATGCACTTGTAAAAGCAGCAGCGGATAGCAAGATAAAAGCGGTGTTGCTTAAAATTGGAATTGCTCAAACAGATTATGCTCAACTTCAAGAGTTGAGAACCGACATAGAAAATTTTAAAAAATCAGGGAAGAAAGTTTACGCTTACAGCGAATATTTTACAGAAGGTGCTTATTATTTGGCATCTGTAGCAGATAAAGTTTATATGCCCAATGTTGGATATATAGAGTTTAATGGCTTAAATTATTCTGTAATGTATTTCAAAGGCACACTAGATAAGCTTGAGATTAAACCAGAGATTTTTAAAGCAGGTGTTTATAAAAGTGCAGTAGAGCCATTTTTGCTTGATAAAATGTCTGACCCAAACAGAGAGCAAACTACGGCTTTTATTAATTCTCTCAACGAAACCCTATTGTCGGCCATATCTAAGAGTAGAAAAATAGATTTACCAGAGCTTAAAATGATTTCTGATAGTATGTGGGTGCATAATCCTACAGATGCCAAGAAATTTAATTTGATAGATGAATTGTTGTACAAAGATCAGGTAGAAGATGTATTACAGAAAGAATTGAAAACTGATAAAGTCAATTACTGTTCGCTAGACTCTTATTTTAAAATTATTGAAAATGAAGTAACTGAAGAAACTTCAGAAGACAAAGTAGCAGTGGTAGTGGCTAGTGGCGACATTGTTTCAGGAAAAGGTTCTGATGATGAAATTGGAGATAAAACATTTATTGAAAACCTGAGAAAGGCTAGAGATGATAAACATGTGAAAGCCATTGTTTTAAGAATAAATTCTCCAGGAGGCAGTTCCTTAGCTTCTGATTTAATGTGGCGAGAAATAATGGTTGCAAAGACTAAAAAGCCAGTGATAGCTTCAATGTCTGGTTTGGCTGCTAGTGGTGGATATTACATGTCTATGCCTTGCGATTATATTTATGCTCAAGAAAATACGATTACGGGGTCTATCGGAGTTTTTGGTATGTGGTTTAATACTAAAGATTTTATGAAAAATAAATTAGGAATAACTACAGATGGAGTAAAAACGGGTGGATATTCTGATTTGGGTAATGCCAACAGACCTCTTACGGCAAGAGAACGAATGTTTATACAAGCAGAAGTTGATAGTACGTACAAAGACTTTGTTTCTAAAGCTGCTCAAGGTCGTAAAAGAAGTTTTTCTGAAATAGAATCTGTGGCCAGCGGACGCGTATGGACAGGTAAACAAGCCTTGCAAATAGGTTTGGTAGATGCTCTTGGCGGTCTTGAAGATGCAGTAGCTTATGCCGCAAAAGTTGCGAAACTTAAAAATTACCACACTACATACATACCAGAGAAGAAAGATTTTATAGAAAATATAAAAAATAAATTTGAAGAGGATGAAACAAACGAAGCCGAAGAACACTTAAAAAGTGAACTTGGTGAACTTTTTCCTTATTTTAAATATTTACAAAAAGTTAAGAAATTTGAAGGATTACAGGCTCGTATGCCTGATTTGATAATAGAGTAATATGCAAAACTTACAAAAACACTGGACTAGAGAAGAGATAACTGAGATTTATAACAGTCCAGTTTTAGAGCTGATGTATAGAGCTGCTACCGTTCATAAGCAGTATCATGAAACTGGTGAGGTACAAGTGTGTACACTTTTATCTGTTAAAACTGGTGGTTGCCCAGAAGACTGTGCTTACTGCCCACAAGCTGCTAGATACCACACCAACGTAAAAGTTGAAAAACTTATGGAGGTAGATGAAGTATTAGAAGCTGCTTCTAATGCGAAAGCTAATGGAAGTACTCGTTTTTGTATGGGTGCTGCATGGAGAGAAGTAAGAGATAATAGAGATTTTGACAAGGTTCTACAGATGGTGGACGGTGTCAATAAAATGGGTATGGAGGTATGCTGCACTTTGGGTATGCTTACAGAAGACCAAGCGTCTAAATTGAAAAATGCAGGTTTGTATGCATATAACCACAACTTAGATACAAGCGAAGAGCATTACGATCAGATTATCACCACTCGTACTTATGACGACAGATTGGATACTCTAGAAAATGTTCGAAAAGCCAAAATTAACGTTTGCTCTGGTGGTATTATAGGCTTGGGTGAAAGCCATGACGATAGAATTGGGATGCTTCATGTATTGGCTAACTTGCCAGAACAACCAGAAAGTGTACCTGTAAATGCATTAGTGCCTGTAGAAGGAACGCCATTAGAAGATCAACCGAGAGTTTCTGTTTGGGAAATGGTAAGGATGATTGCTACTGCAAGAATTATTATGCCAAAAGCAATGGTACGTTTATCGGCTGGTAGAGCTCGTATGAGTGTAGAAGAACAAGCACTTTGTTTTATGGCTGGTGCCAACTCTATTTTTGCAGGAGATAAACTACTAACTACTCCAAACCCAGAAGTGAACGAAGATAAAAAAATGTTCGACATGTTAGGACTGAAACCTCGAGCTTCATTTAAAGCAGATGAAGATCCGGTTACTTTTCAACAGATTCCACATCACGAATGTAATCATCAACACTAAAATACACTAAAAGCCGAAAATTTTTTTCGGCTTTTTTATTTGTCAAAAAGCATCCTGCGTGCTGGGGTGTCGTCGTCGTCATATTGACCATTTTTTACAGCCCACAAAAACAAAAACAAAAATGTGGCTGCTACCAGTACACTGATTCCTATGAGAATGAATATGATTTCCATATGAGTTATTGATTTTTTAATATTTTTTTAGCGTATCGGTTTGTAAGAAAGTTGGCAAACAAAACCACAGTTATAGAACTCACCGGCATAAGTATGGCAGCAAAAACTGGGCTGAATAATCCCTGGACCGCAAAACTGAGACCTAGAACATTATACATACTCGAAAACAAAAAGCTTTTTTTGATAACCTCTATTCCAGATTTGCAGTATTTTATGTAAGAATATAAATGCACGGTATGGTCGCTGTGCATAATTACATCACTACTAGGGCTAAATTGTGTATTGTTATGAATTACCGCAACACCCACATTACTTTGTTGCAATGCAATGGAGTCATTCAATCCATCTCCAACCATCATTACATTTTTACCTTTTTCTTGTAAAGAACATATATACTGTAACTTGTTTTCTGGTTTTTGATGAAATAGTAGGGTAGAAGTGTGACCGAACCATTTCTGCAAATAGGTTTTTTCGGATTCATTATCGCCCGAAACCACATCTGCTTGATATTGGTTTTTTTGTAAATCACTGATTAATTGATCTATACCGTCTATGTATTTGTTGTTGAATACATATCTACCTTTAACTACATCGTTTACAGAAACATATACGGCTGTTTTTAAATCAGTATTTTTCCACATTTCAGAATTTGTATACACAAAACCTGCAGAACCAATTTTTATGGTTTCAGTAGCTGATTTAATCAATAATCCTTTGTTGATCATTTCTTCGCAGGTAACCTCAGTATTCGAATACGTATGTAAGTATTGATACAGTTGCACACTGAGTGGGTGCGTAGATTGTCTCAAACCAGACTTGATGAGGGATATTTCTTGAGGGTTCAATTCAAATCCTTCGTAAGAAATTTCAGAAGCATTTAATTGTGTAAGAGTTCCTGTTTTGTCAAATACAATAGTGTCTATTTGGCTTATTTTTTCTACAATTTGTGGATTCTTTAAATAAAAATTATTTCGCCCCAAATGTTTGATAATGTTGGCGTATGTAAAAGGAATAGCTACGGCCAAAGCACACGGACAAGATACGTTAAGGGTTGTGGCCATTACCAAAATACCTTTTGCGAGTCCATCATGATAAGTCCAAAAACCAAATGCCCCCAATGCTACCAGTAAAACCGCATAAGTAAAATATTTGCTGATTTTATTAACAACCGACTCAAAATTTTCTTTCTGTGTTTCTGTTTGTATATGCTGATTCCAAAGCTGTGTCAAATAGCTTTTTGAAGGCTCTTTAGAAACTATAAGTTCTATGGCTCCAGCGGTTTGTCGGCCTCCAGCATATAAAGTTTCTTCTATTTCTTTGGTTACGGGGAGCGTTTCGCCTGTTACAAAACTGTAATCGATGCAAGCATTTCCTTTAATTAAGCTGCCATCTGCAGGTATCAACTCATTATTTCTTATGAGAATCCTATCTCCAATTTTAAGGTCTGTAACAGCAATGTATTCTTCTTTGTTACCTGTAAGTTTTAGTACCGACAAGGGAAAATAGGAGCTATTGTCTCTGTCGAATTTAAGCTTTTCAAAACTTAATTTTTGCACTGCTCTACCAGCCAATAAAAAAAATATAAGAGCCGTAAAACTATCTAAATACCCAGGGCCAGTGTTGCTAAAAATCTCATACATACTTGTACCAAACAATGCCAAAATACCCAAGCAAAGCGGTACATCTAGATTTATTTGTTTGTTTTTTAAGGAATTATAGGCTGAATTTAAAAATTCAGATGCAGAATAAAACAATACAGGAAGCGATAACACTACGTTGAGGGCTTTAAAAAGTAGGTCGAAATCTTTTTCGGTACCATCAGCTTCTAGTCCAAAATACGAAGGCAAACTAAACAACATGATATTGCCAAAAGCAAAACCAGCCACACCTAATTTGTACCAGAGTGTTCTATCTTTTTGGGTCTTTTTTGAACCATTTTTTATGCTTTCAAGCGTAATATCTGGTTCGTAACCAATTTTTGATAATAAATAAACCAGCTCTTTTAACGAAATTTTGAGAGGGTTGTAATCAATATAGATTTCTTTCTTTACAAAATTCACTTTGGAATTCAATACCCCATCATTTATTTTGTATAAATTTTCTAGCAACCATATACACGAACTACAATGTATGGAAGGTGCCTTGAAAGTAACTTTATGAAGGTTTTTGCTTTTGAAATCTAACAATTTATCTGCAATGGCAGAATTGTCTAAATACGCCAGCTCTTCTATTTTTTTGTAAGATTTATTACTAGTTCTAGCCTGAGCATCAATAGCATAAAAGTCAGTTAAGTTGTTATCGGTAAGAATTTGGTATACAGACTTACAACCTTCGCAACAAAACTTTTTTTGTTTGTAAACAATATCATTTTTAGCGGGTTCTAATCCACAATGGAAACATAAGGTGAGTGGTTCAGCAACTTTCATAAAATTATGAATTTACCCAAAATTACCCTTAAAGCATAGCTAAATATATGATTTTGGTCATTATTATGAGTGATTTATTTGGGGGGGAAATTTAAAGGGAATGGAGAGGGTATTGGGTTTAAGGTAGAATTATAATTATGAAATAGGATTATTTTTTGCATTAAAATGTTTGTTACTTTTATATTTGGATATATTAATAATGTGTAACTTATGTACCTATCAGAACTCAAACTCTGGAACTTTCGAAAATTTGGCTCAGACAAAAATTTTGATCGAACCAAACCAGATCTAACTGTACCTTTTCAAAAAGGGCTTAACCTGCTTGTTGGCGAAAATGATAGCGGAAAAACGGCTATTATTGATGCGATTAAGTACGTTTTGCTTACCAATAGCCGTGAATATATTCGCTTAGAAATAGACGATTTTTATAATTATCATGAAATCCAAAAAGATAAAAAGCAAAAACTAAGAATTGAATGTCATTTTAAGTTTGACCCCAAAGATAAAGACAGCAAGGCTAAAAACTTTTTGGATTGGGGGCATTTTAACGAGAAAGAAGAGTTTGAACTACGAATATTTTTAGAAGTAGAACAAACTAACGGCAAGATTGAACCTTACGATGTTCGTGGAGGTATTGACAATGAAGGCGTTGTTCTTGATGCTCGAGCAAGAGAATTATTAAGAGTTACCTATCTTAAACCATTGAGAGATGCCAAAGAAGAACTAAAACCCAAAAGAGGTTCTCGGCTTTCACAAGTATTGGATAGTCATTCTACTTTTGCAGATAAAGAGAATCATTTTCTTGCTAAAACAGTAAAGTTTGCAAATAAGGAAATTGTTAAGTTGACCTGATTTTTCACTTACTTTATGTTTATTTTATATTTAAAAGGGATGAATATGCTATAATAAGTTTCATTTTTAAATTCTTCATCATTTTCTTCATTTTTAGGTAAAACAAACTGTAAATAATCCCCCCAAATCGTTATTATGTCATTTGAAATTAAATTATTTTTATTTTTTTTCAAGATTTCTAATTCTTTGGTCATTGTAATCATTCTTTCTTTGGTGTTTAAAAAGACACTTTTGTTTCTAAGAAGTTCAAAATAGACTTGTACATTGTTTTTATCACCATTATTGAATTCATAATCAAGTTTTAAAGATATGATATCGTCTTTTTTTAGAGTTGTATCACCTTTAATGCTTTTGTTTTTGTATTTCAAAAAAATTTTAGGTAATGTGTTGTCTATTACAGCCATAGAAATAGGTTTTCCAAGTCTATTAGTATCTTTATCTACAACTTGTATAAACCCTTTTCCTTGCTTTAAATCAGACAATTTAAAGTAAACAAATTCATCAGAATTATCACTTTTAATTTCTGGCTTGTAAAGTTTTTTTTGGTTTTCATTTTCTATTAATAAATAAAATATTTTGTTTTTTGAGTTTGATTTTACTCCGAAAGTGTTCGTTTCTTTAGTTATTAAACCTATACCCGAACTTTCATTTAGTACTTCATATGATTTATATTCGAAAACGTAGTTTTTTACATAAAAGGTATCTATATAGTTAAGTATACTTTCATTTCCTTTGGCATCTATAAGTACTATATTTAATGTATTAGTGTTTTTTATTACAAAGTTAGATAAGTTAAATCCTAAAGTTTCG
This sequence comes from Cytophagales bacterium, assembly GCA_046329305.1. Classification (GTDB taxonomy): domain Bacteria; phylum Bacteroidota; class Bacteroidia; order Cytophagales; family UBA9547; genus CAMFLX01. The sequence goes on along the minus strand of JAXLUW010000002.1, from coordinate 997,459 downwards.
AATTCATACAAACCTGTAGCTTTTATAGGTGTTAATAATGTATTGTTTATTTTAACTTCTATACTTTTATATTTCAGTGGAGAAATAAGCTTAATCGTAATTTTTCTTTTATCTATAGTAAACACAGTATCAGCTGCATCGTAATTTAGGTTGATTGACCCATTTGATATTGTTTTTGTTTTAGAATAAACTGCTAAAGTTGAGAAAAACAAAATAATATAAAAACAAAATTGACGCATATTTAAATTATTAAGAATAAAAAAGCCTCGTTTTTATGAGGCTTTGTAGAGAGAGAGGGATTCGAACCCCCGGACCTGTAACAGTCAACGGTTTTCAAGACCGCCGCATTCGACCACTCTGCCATCTCTCTGAATGGATTGCAAAGGTACGTATTATTTTTTTATCTGCAAATTTTTAAATAAAATAATTCTATTTTTTTTATCAATTATTTGCTAAATTGTTCATAGTCTGATACATAAAAAAAGGCGTTAGTGCTTCAAACTAACGCCTTTTAGAATTTATTCTTAAGATTGATTAAGCAATAGTTGCTATTGCTTTCATATCTGTCATTGCCTGACGTAGATAAGCTCCAACTTCTTCAATTTGGTGGAAACGGATTTGCTCGTTTACATCAATCAAAGTTCTGTTATCAACACCATTATCGATACCTTCGTTGTAGTTTTTACCTATAATGTTAGTTTCTACTGTTTTCATGAAATCAGCTAACAAAGGCTTACAAGCGTGGTCAAATAAGTAACAACCATACTCAGCAGTATCAGAAATTACACGGTTCATTTCGAACAATTTTCTACGTGCAATAGTGTTAGCGATTAGTGGAGTTTCATGTAGAGATTCGTAGTACGCAGACTCTTCTTTGATACCAGATTCAACCATAGTTTCAAATGCAAGTTCAACACCCGCACGTACCATAGCTACCATCAATAGACCGTTATCGAAATATTCTTGTTCAGCAATTTTAACATCGCCAGCAGGAGTTTTTTCAAAATTTGTTTCACCCGTAGCAGCTCTCCAAGTTAACAAGTTTTTGTCATTGTTAGCCCAGTCTTCCATCATTACACGAGAGAACTCTCCTGAAATGATATCGTCTTGATGCTTACGGAAAAGCGGACGCATGATAGTTTTTAATTCTTCAGAAATTTCAAAACATTTGATTTTTGCTGGGTTCGAAAGTCTGTCCATCATAGCTGTGATACCACCTTGCTTTAACGCTTCAGTGATCACTTCCCAACCGTACTGAATCAATTTAGAAGCATATCCTTTATCAATACCTTTTTCTACCATTTTGTCGAAACAAAGGATAGAACCTGTTTGCAACAATCCACAAAGAATAGTTTGCTCACCCATCAAATCAGATTTTACTTCAGCTACGAACGATGATTTCAATACACCAGCTCTGTCGCCTCCTGTACCTACGCAATACGCTTTTGCTTGAGCCCAACCTTTACCTTCTGGGTCGTTTTCTGGGTGTACAGCTATCAAAGTAGGAACACCAAAACCACGTACATATTCTGCTCTTACTTCAGAACCTGGACATTTCGGAGCCACCATGATTACCGTAATATCTTTACGGATTTGCATACCTTCTTCTACGATGTTGAAACCGTGAGAATACAACAAAGTAGAACCTTGTTTCATTAGAGGCATTACTGTGTTTACAACACCAGTATGTTGTTTGTCTGGAGTTAGGTTGATTACCACATCAGCTGTAGGAATCAATTCTTCAAATGTACCTACTGTGAAATTGTTTTCAGTAGCACTTTTCCAAGAAGCTCTTTTTTCTGCAATCGCTTCTTTTCTAAGAGCGTATGATACGTCTAGTCCAGAGTCACGTAAGTTCAAACCTTGGTTAAGACCTTGAGCACCACAACCCAAAACTACCAATTTTTTACCTGCTAGAGCCGTAACGCCATCGCTAAACTCAGATCTGTCCATAAACTCACAAACTCCAAGTTGTGCTAACTTTTCTCTTAAAGAAAGTGTATTGAAATAATTTGCCATTTTATTTGTTTTATTTTTTGTCAAAATTTGATGCTACAAATATCCAAAAAAGTATTGTAATACTATGGTATATTTTAGCTTTTTTTAGGTACTTATTATGGATATTGTTTTTTGTGTTTTTTAAAATATAAGTTAATGTGCAGTTATTCAGCTATATATAATAGTAGGATATTATGCAATAATAATAATTTTAATGTGACAGTACTTTCTTATATTTGTATGTAAAATATATATTATGAAAAATTGTATTCAAAATCCTTGTTTTGAGAATTGGAACCAGATGGAAAACGTTCCTGAAGGTAAGTATTGTTCGCATTGCAAGCACAATGTGATTGATTTTACACAGAAAACAGAATCCGAAATTCAATCAATCATTATTGGTAATTCTAGTCAGCAACGTATTTGTGGCTTGTTTTACAAAGACCAATTAGAAAATACTGTAAAGTTGAGCTTTTGGGAGAAGTTAAGTATCAGAATCAAAAAAAGTTTGGATACTAAAATTTCAAAAGTTAATTCCACTTTTATAAAGATAGTTCTTGGCGCTGTAAGTTCTAGTTTGGTTTTGAGTAGTTGTACAAAAGGAAAAGTAGCAAGCCCAAGTCCCGCAATTAAAGACACCACACAAGTAAACACAAACAATAAATAAGAATCTTATACTTATATGAATAATCTTAATATCACAAATCCCTGTTCTGAAAAATGGGGAAACATGCAAGACGCAAAAGATGGTAAATTTTGTAACCAATGTAATCTAATAGTTAAAGATTTTACAGCAATGTCTAATGAAGAGTTGATTCAATTTTTCAAAAATCATTCTTCACAAAAAGTTTGTGGGCGGTTTAATAATTACCAATTAGAGCAAGAAAGAAATGGGCTACAAACTTGGTTTATAAGTCGTTATCATACATGGAGAATGGCAAAAAGTAATATAACTTCTAGAACCATTTTGGCACTTTTAGGAGTAGGATTATTGGCAACAGGTTGTTTTCGTAAAACAACTGGTGAACCTGTAATTCAAGCTCCAACTCCAAGTGACTCTGCAAGTGTTCAAAAATAATAGTTGTAGAATAGACGAATAAGGAAATAGTTTTGTAGATAATTTTAATAAAAAAGCTATTTTTGCGAGACCAATTTATAACAGAAAAACGTAGAAATGTATAAAATTCTCACAGTAGTAGGTACAAGACCCAATATCATTAAAATTACCCAATTCCATAAAGTAATTAAGAATCATCCTCAAGTTCAACATTTTTTAGTACATACAGGTCAGCATTTCAGTGCAAATATGAACGATCTGTTTTTTGAAGAATTGTCATTGCCATTACCAGATTTTTCCTTTGATATAGACCGTAGCAGTGTGATATCGCAAATGACAGACATGATGAAAGGTCTGGAAAAAGTGGTGAACGATCTGAAACCTGATTTGATGCTCGTGGTAGGGGATGTAAACTCTACTTTGGCGGCAGCTCTAGTAGCTAACAAAATGGGTGTAAAACTTGGGCACATAGAAAGTGGGCTCAGAAGCTATGACAAAACTATGCCTGAAGAACACAACAGGGTAATAACGGATTCTATTACTGATTATTTTTTTGTAACAGAACAAAGTGGATACGATAATCTCATACAAGAAGGTAAGTCGCCAAGTAAATTGTTTTTTGTAGGAAATACTATGATTGATACATTGGTTGCCTACAAAGCAGAAATTTCCGCATCAGAAATTTGTAAAAAATTAGATGTTATTCCACAGCAATATTGCCTCATGACCATGCACAGACCCGGAAATGTTGATGAAAAAAAAGGTTTGGAGAAATTGGTAGAGTTAATAACTAGACTTAGTGCAGATATCAAAGTGGTGTTTCCGATACATCCAAGAACTTTGAACAATTTGAAAAAGTATGAGTTGTATTCTAAAATTGAGAAAAACACTAATGTATTACTTACAGAGCCTGCGGGATATTTAGATTTTCAAAATTTGATTTCTAATTGTGCTTATGTGGTAACAGACAGTGGAGGAATACAAGAAGAAACTACTTTTATGCAAGTGCCATGTATTACATTAAGGCCGAACACGGAAAGACCAGTTACATGTACTTTGGGTTCAAACACTCTTTGTGAGTTTGAGTTATCTCAAGTTTTAGCACTTATCAATCAAATCAAAAACAAGACCTATAAAAAAGGAGAAATACCAAAATTATGGGATGGAAACGCTACAAAAAGAATTTTTGAGTCGATTACAGAAGTAATTTTAAAATAAATAAATCAATAAAAAGATTTTATAATATAAAAAAAATAACTATATATTTGCGAACCAAAAAATAAAGGAGGGAATATGTATTGGACACTTGAATTGGCCTCTTATCTGGAAGATGCACCATGGCCTGCAACTAAAGATGAATTGATAGATTTTGCACTTCGTTCTGGAGCTCCTGAAGAAGTAGTAGAAAATCTAGAAGATTTAGAAGACGATGGTCAGCCTTATGAAAATATCGAAGAGATATGGCCGGATTATCCCAGCAAAGACGATTTCTTCTTTAACGAAGACGAATATTAAAAATAGGCCCGTAGTACAACGGGCTTTTTTGTATACATAACTCTATGTAACTTTTTTGGTTATTTTTAAAAATATCTTACTTATAAAAACGTTTTTATCAAAACGATTATGATGAAGCATTACCGTAGATTATACATATTTATTTCATTTATAGTTAGCTTTACTATTTTTGCTCAACAAACGTTAATCAACACTACCGAAGATGCATGTTTCAGAAATGCACTTGAAATGTTTAACAATAAACAATATGCACAAGCCGAGCAATTGTTTGATCAATATGTGTCTCATGATAAAGTAAATGCAAACGACATTAAATATGTGGATGCACAATATTACAGTGCCATTTGTGATTTGTATCTGTACCATGATAACGCCGAACTTAAGATTGCAGAATTTGTAAAAAAATATCCTAGATATCCTAAAAGTACTAAGGCTAACTTTGATTTGGCCAACTATTTTTACAATACCAAAAATTATCCTAAAGCAATTGCCGCTTATGAAAAAGTAGACGTTTCTAATTTAGATGCCATAGAGGCATTGGATTATAAATTTAGGCTTGCGTATGCGTATATGATTGAAAAAAACTATTCCAAAGCAACACTTTTTAATGAAGTGAAGGTACAAAATTCTAATTTTAAAGAGACGGCTATTTATTACGCAGCTTTTGTAAATCATAAAAATGATTTTTTAAACGAAGCTCAGTCAGACTGTGAGTATTTGCTTGAAAATGAAAACTTTAAAACAATTGTACCAGCCCTTTACATGTCTGTATTATGTAAACAAAAAAAATATACAGAGGTAATAGATTATGTAACTAAACTTGATACTGCTAAGGTGGCGTACAAGCAAGCAGACGACGTACACCTGTTGGCAGGAGAAGCAAATTATCATTTGAAAAAATATAGTGAAGCTGTTTCTCATTATGAAAAAGTAAGTTTTATAGCTAAAGCACAGCCTGATACGGCATTCAAATATGGTTATTCTTTGTACGAAAACAATCAGTTTGAAAAAGCAGCTACGGTGTTCAAATCTATGGATGCACTTAAGAACTTGGTGGGTCAATATGCTTCTTTTTATTTGGGAATGTGTTATTTAAATGTGGGTAATAAGCAATTTGCTTTGAGTGCTTTTACAGAAGCGGCAGATCTTAAATACGACATACATCATAAAATAAAACCTAAAGCTCTGTTTTATCAAGGACAAGTAAATTTTGATTTACATAATTTTAACGATGCCGTAATTTGTTTTAAAAGATTTAATGAACTGTACCCTAAAAATGATTTAACAGACGAAGCCAACGGTTTATTAAGTGAATCTTTTTTGAATTCTAACAACTACCAAGAGGCTATAAAATACATAGAAAAACTACCTAAAAAAACAGAACGTACTCAAAGTGCCTATCAGAAAGTTACTTTTTACAAGGCTATGGAGCTGTACAATGACAATAAAGTAGATCTCGCCTTGGAGTTTCTAGATAAATCTCTGGAAAATCCTAAAAATGTGTCATTTACACAAAAAGCATTTTATTGGAAAGGAGAGGGCTTGTCTGTCTTAAAAATGTATGACGATGCTCGAGAGGCTTATAAGTCTATACCTGAGGGAGATATGTATTACACTACCAAATCTTATTATGGACTAGGGTATACCTATTATTTCCAAAAAAAATATCCTGAAGCTCAAAAAGCATTTATACTTTATAGAGATAATCATAAAAAAGATAATAATTTTAAAAATTACGTGGATGTTATTATCAGAATTGCAGATTGTGATTACATTACTAAAAAATATGATGAAGCCCTAGCTGGTTATGAATCTGCATTGGCAGCAAACCCAACTAGTGATGTAGATTATATCTTATTTCAGAAAGCTTCAGTACTTGAAATTCAAGAGAATTATGAAGAGGCTAGAAAAAATTATGAGCTTCTGATACGCAGATATCCAAGCTCTGTTTACTATGACAACGCACTATTTCAAAAAGCAAATATAGAATTTGTGAGAAATAACTTTGATGCTACAGCTTCCATTACTTCAACTTTAATTAAAGATAGGCCCGATTCTAAATTACTTCCATTAGCACTTATGATGAGGGCAAAATCTTATAAAAACTCTGATAAAGTAGAATTGTCAATTGTAGATTTAAAGAAAATACTTAGCGACTTTCCTCATTCGGCAGTGGTAAAAGAGGCTATTCAAGAACTACAGGAATCTTATTCAAGAATAGATAAAGACGAAGAATTTGAAAAAGTTATGGAAGACTTTAATACAAGTAATCCGGAACATACAGATATAGAACAACTTCAATATCAAACCGCTGTAAATGCGTATTCTGCAAAAAAATGGGATATGGCTATTATTAAAATGAAATCATTCATAGAAAAATACCCAAATTCTACGTACATACCAAATTTTGAAAGTAACATAGCATCGGCTTATTGGGCTAAAAATGATTCTAATAATGCTGCTATTTATTTTTCTAAAGTTATAGATAGAAATCAGTCAGATTTTGTTTTGGAGTCGGTTTCAAACTTGGCAAAAATAGAGTTAAATAGAAATCATTTAAAAGAAGCTAATAAGTTGTATATCAGACTTATGAATATGTCTACCAATCAGAATGAAATTTTACAAGCTCAGTATGGTTTGATGGAAAACTACTACAAAGCTCAGAAATATGATTCTAGCAAATATTACAGTTCTGTTATTTTAAAATCGGGAACTAAAAATGTGAACTTGGTAAACAAAACCAATTTATTGCTAGGGTATTCTTTGTTAAATTTGAAAGATACCACAGGGGCTATAGCTCAATTTATGCAAATGCTCAACAGTACTCAAGATGAATATGGTGCTGAGGCAAATTATAGAGCAGCTGAACTTTTCTATAAAACAAAACAATATAAACAGTCTATTGATAAAATATATTTCTTAAGAGAAAAGTATAAAAATTATAAAAATTGGTATTATAATTCGTTTATCTTATTGGTTGATAATTATTTGGCAATGAATGAGATATATCAAGCAAAAGCTATATTAAAATCAATTATAGATAAATCTAAAGACAAGGAATTTGTTGAAAAAGCAAAATCCAAAATGCAATATATCCAGCAGAATTATAAAAATACTTCTGAAGACGAAAACGCAGAATAACATTAGTAATAGATCTTGTTTTTGAAAGAAATGAAAAGCTTAAAAATATATATTTGGGTTCTTATTTTGGCAAATATTTCTCTTGCATTTGCTCAAATTGAAAATAAAGAAATTGTAATCTATGGTGACAGAGAAATTTCTTTACCAGAAGTGGATAGAAACTTTGAAAAAATTAATTTTGATGTACCTCGAGAGAATTTTCCTCCACAAAAATACAATATTGTGAAAGGAGAATTACCCGCTATTGCGGATCTAAATTCAAAAATTAAAATTTTGCCTGTAAAAGACTTTATTCAAGATAAGCTGTATCCGTATTTTGCAAAAGTTGGTTTTGGAAATTATGCAAGTCCATATTTAGAATTAAGTGCAGCTAACAAAAGAAACAATAAGTTTATGTATGTGGCTCATTATAAGCATAATTCGTCTATGCGTGGACCCGTGTTAAAATCTTTTTCGGGTGTTAGTAACAATGAATTAGAACTGACTTCTAAGTATTACACTAAGAACTACACCATTTTGGCAGATGCCGATTATAAACGAAGAATGAACAAGTTTTATGGCTTTGATATTCAAAATGAATCCAGAGATAAAGATACCATTAAACAAGTGTACCACGAACCTAATGTAAAACTAGGGTTTAATTATCAATCTAAAGATTCGCTTTTTGATATTACTACTCTGGCTAAATACGAAGGCTTATTTACTAAAAAAAATAGTCATGAACATGATCTTGGATATACTTTACAAGGAGCATACAACCTTAAAAAATTAAAAGCTCCTGGTGTTGTTCATTTAAATTCAGAATTGTCTGTGATTAATAAATTTGATCTGAATACTCAACAAAGATATTTGTTTGCTTTTGTGCCTACTTACGAATACGAATATCGTAAATTCACTTTTGAGGGTGGTTTTAATTTATCATCTGAAAATGATACGTCTAGCTATTCAAAAGCGGTTCATTTTTATCCAATTTTGAAAGTTTATACTATGCCACTAAAAGGATTAGGGGTGAAGGCTGAAATCTCAGGTGGCTTACAAAAAAACACTTTAAAGTCAGTAAGTTATGAAAATCCATTCATAAACAAAGGAGTAAATATTTATCATACAAACGAAAAATTAAAATTGGCGTTTGATGTAGAAGCTAGCTTAATTAAAAATTTGTTTTTCAATTTAGGTGTAAACTATAAAAGGCTAAATAATTTGCCATTCTATATAAATTCGGGAATAGATTCATCTAGATTTAACATTGTATATGACAGTACCGGTAAAACAAATTTTACACAATTAAAAGCGGGTCTTATTTACGAGTTTAAAACATACTCAAATTCGTTACAAGTTGAAAAAAACATGTACAAACTAGGAGATGGATCTGTAGCAATACATAAGCCTACTTTCATTCTTAAAAATTCACACAGTTTTAACTATCGTAAGAAAGTTTATTTCGAAGCATCTTTTTGGTATTTAGATGGTATAAAAACCTATCAATCAGAATTTAATACAACTGTTGTTAAACTTAAACCAATTATTGATTTATCAGTTGGTTTGAAATATAAGCTAAACAACCGAATAGGATTATTCTTGGATGTAAATAATTTATTGGCACAAAAATACCAGAGATATTTGTATTATAAGAATCAAAGTATTAATTTTATGATTGGAGCATACGCATCTTTTTAAATGTCAGAACTAATAAATTCACAAATAATTCAATATTTGTCTAATCATGACGCACTTACCTTGGGCGACCTTGGTATGTTTTTGGTTAAATCACAACCTGCATTTATTGATTATAAAAAACAACAAGCTGTTCCGCCTTCTAGAATCATTGTTTTTAATGCTGAGATTTCATCAAACAATGACAGGTTGGAGCAAATTTTAGTTCAAGCTTTAGGTTTGTCTTTGCAAGAAGCTGAAAAACTAGTAAATGACTATGTTGAAAAACTAAAAAAGTCGTTGTACTCATCAGGTCAAGTTCAAATAAATGGTTTGGGTGTTTTTTATTTAAGTAGTGATATTGTTAAATTTGAACAAGATAAAAAGGTAAATATAAATGCTGAAAGCTTTGGTTTACCAAAAGTTAATTTTGAAAAACTTAATCATCAAAAATCTATTTCAAAACTTAGACCAGCTATGTTAAAAGATGAATCTATAGATGAATTATCAGTTAAGATAAAGCCTAAGAAAAAAAATATTCTATTGTTAGTATCTATTCCATTGCTATTAGTTGTTGCAGCATCTGGATTTTTATGGGAGAATAGAAAAAATGAAACTTATGCATCATTCAATCCATTTGCAATATTATCTGTTAAAAGTGAACCTGTAAAGCATAAAGATTCTTCGTCATTTAATTACGATGACCCTATGGGGCGTAACACAAATGCCGTAGAAATAGAGAAAAACGAAAAAGTTGAAATTGAGGTTGAAAACAACCCGGTTGAAAAAGAAAATATTGGTGAAGTAGCTTCAGCAACAGTCCCTGAAAATTCGACTGTAGACCAAGAAAAATTAGCTAAAACCACAAAAGTTTCAAGTATTGCAGAAATAATAAGTTCTAAAACAGAGCGTTATTACATCATCTGTGCAAGTTTTGAAACACTCATAAAAGCTGAGGAATTTGCGGGACAATTAGAAGAGAAGGGATTAGATAATTTTAAAATTATAGAACCAAACAGTAAAGTAAACAGATACAGAGTTACGTTAAATGATTTTGAAAATGAAAAAGAGGCCCAAAAAGAAGCTAAAAAATTAAGACCTCAATTTGGTGAAGATATTTGGGTGTATAAGTATTAATTTATGTCGTTAGCATTTATTTTATTACAAGCTACAGGAATCACAGAAGTAGGTGAAGCTGCAAGTGCAGCAACTTCAACATCAGCACATCAGTCTATACCTGTGTTTAGTTTGATTTTGAAAGGTGGCTTTGTTATGCTACCTATTTTTATATTGTTGGTGATTACGTTATATGTTTTTTTTCAGAAATATTTAATGATAAACAATGCTGGGAAATTACCAGAAAACTTTATATCAAAACTCAATCAATTAATTTTAAACGGTCAAGTTTCTGAAGCTAAAATTCATGTAGGAAATGCAGAAACTCCCATTGCTAAGGTTTTAGCAAAAGGTGTATCACGATTAGGAAAACCTATAAAAGATATTGAAGCTTCAATGGAAAATACTGCAAAAATAGAAATTGGTAAGCTAGAAAAGAATGTAGGAATTTTAGGAATCGTATCAGGAATAGCTCCCATGTTTGGTTTTATAGGTACCATTATTGGTGTTATTTCTATTTTTTATGATATTTCTTTACAAGGAGAAATTAGTATAGGAGGTGTTGCTGATGGTTTATATCAGAAAATGGTAACGAGTGCTTCTGGATTAGTGGTGGGTATTATTTCTCATTTGGGTCATCACATTATTAACTTAAAACTTGATTCAGTAATTAGAAAGATTGAAGTTACTAGTATTGAGTTTATAGATCTTTTACAAGAAAATAAGTAGAATGAATCTTAGAAAACATAGAAAAATGGAGTCTGAAGTGAATACTCATTCACTGAACGATATTATGTTTTTTTTGATGCTTTTTTTCTTAATTGCGTCAACTATGGCTACACCCAATGTTATCAAATTGATGTTGCCAAAAGCAAACTCTAGTCAAGTTATGACCAAGAAAGAAATAAAACTTTCTATAAATGCCAATGACGAATATTTTATAAATTCCAGAAAAGTAGAGTTTACTAATTTGAAAGCTGAATTACAAAATGAAGCTAAAGGCTCTTCTGAAACTACCGTTACTATTAGAATAGATAAAGAGCAGAAAGTTCAAAAATTAGTTGATATACTTGAGATAGGTTCTGAGTTAGGTATAAAAATGCTTATAGCTGCCGATAAAAGGTAAATATGTTAACTTCTGAAAAAAAATATAATATAGAAGCGGGTGTAAGTACAACTGTTGTTGTATTGATTTTGCTTTTATTATTATGGTTTCTGAAACTTTATGTGCCTGATCCTCCTATTAATGAAAGAGGTGGTAAGTCTGGTAATGGAGATGGAGGTATAGAGTTGGCATATGCTCCTGTAGAAAGTGATCATGCTTCCTCTACCCCAAGCTCAAGTCTTGAAGCAACTGAATCGGAAGTTCTGCCCACAGAAAACACTGAAGAGGCTTCACAAGAACCTACAGAAAATACAGAAAATACAGAAAATGTAATCAATAGTCCTAACGGAGATGTTGAAGTACATTCAGATCCTAAACCAAAACCTCATACAACCGTTTCAAATAAACCTACAAATACAACTTCTACAAGTTCTACTACAAAACCAAAACCAGAAGTAAATAAAGGTGATTTGTTTGATGGGGACGATGATGGTGGTGGTAGCCCAGATGGAAATTCTAATTCAGGGTCTGGATCTACTGGAGGCAATAGTCCTGGATTGGGAGTAGGCTTTTCTAATTCAGGATTTGGCGAAAATGGGTGGCTAGCTCCTGATCCAAAAAGAAATAAGACTAGTCCCAAAAACGGTCAGATTACCTTTAAAATTGAAATTGATGAAAATGGAAAAGTTTTATCAGTAAAACCTAAAAGCTATACCGTTGATTATGAGATTATGCAAGCTTATCTTGATGATTGTTATAAACTTAAGTTTTTGAGAAAAAACGATTCAGGTGATGCTCCTTCAAAAACTATCGGTTATTATACTTTTACTTTTAAGGCTAAATAATATCATTAATCAAACAAACTAAATTGCATTGGTTTTTGATCATCTGTCTTTTTCTTTTGCGTTTTGTCTACGGTAACTGTTAATTTGTCTGTACTGTTTTTCTTACGTGCTTTGCTAGCCGTGTTTCTAAATGCTTCAGGGTTTTGAATTTTGTAGTATAATCTGAATAAGCTTCTGTATTCTTTTTTGAAAATCCTTGGTAGGGCATCTACTACTTTTTCAAAATCTAGATGATATACCGTTTTAAATTCCTTTTCGTCTCTTGAAACAAATCCTTTTTTTTCTAATTCTTCTAGTGAATACAGTACTCTACTTTTTTTCATGCCGCTTTCGTCACACATTCTAGAAACAATTAAATTATTTAGGTTTTTTTTCTGATAATGTCCTATTAATAATTCTAAAACTATTACTTCTTCAAATGAAATATAATCAAAATTGTATTTTGAAAGTTTTGCGAATGAAACGGAAATATTAGACATGCTTAATTTACTTAACTGACGAAATTATGAAAGTTTATGTTAATTACCAATAAATTATTTTACCACAAAGGAGTGTTAGCTTTTCTGTTTTTAGCTTTTAACGTGTGATTTTGAAATATAAATTGTTGTTCTTCTTTTTGCATGGATTCAAGAAGTTTAAGAGCTTGATTTTCAGTTAAATTGTTTTCTGGTTTTTCATTTGTGTTTTGTTCTTCACCTTTGGCAGAGCTAGATTGTTGATTTTGATTTTCACTTTTTGAAGCATTATAGCTTCTTTTTTGATCAGTAGATTGTTTTTCTGAATTAGAACTTGTTAGATTATATAAAAAATACAAATTGTTTCTTGCTATATCATTAGATTCATCTAACACTAAAGCTTTTTTAAGCAAATTAATTGATTCTTCAATGTTTTTATTGAATTTGTATTCAATTAGAGCAGATTGGCTAAGTGCAATTGATTTTTGAATGTAATTCGATTTTGCGGTAAATACTTTTGAGTAAATACCTCTCGCTTTAATAGTATCTTTGTTTTGTAATAATATTTCTCCAAAATTTAAAAGAACGGAAGCATCATTAGATTTGAGTTTTTCAACTAATATTTCATAGTTTTTTAGTGAATTTTTTGGGTTGTTTTCGGCAGATTCTTTTAACTTATTTATGTAGTAGATGTTGTCAGCCAGTAAGTTGTAATACAATATGAAAAATATAAAATGTGTTTTTTTCATAAATGAATTATCTTAACATTCAGTAAAATATCAAAAATTATTAATAGAAATGCTATTGATAAAAAGTAAATATATTTGTTTTCTTTAACTTTTACTTCATTTACCGTTGTTTTGTTCGACTTTATATTGTTTAAATATGAATTACACGCTTCAATTTCTGAACTGTTATTTTTAGCTTGAAAATATTTTCCTCCATACTCTTCTGATAATTCAGTAAGTAGCTCACTATTTAACTTGGAATATTCAAAATCTCCATTTTTATTTTTATAGAATCCTCCGCTTGCTTTTGGAATCTTACTACCTTCATGGGTTCCAATACCGTAAGTTATTACGTTTGAGAGTGAAAGGCTTGTTTTTAACGCTTCTATTTTGTCTGTTTCATATTGTTCTCCATCAGAAAAAAGGATCATCACATTGTCTTCCTCAGAAGATTTAGTTTTTTTATAATACAACTCTAGAGCACTACTTACATCTGAACTTGCATTTGGTACAGAATGTATATTCCTCAAATATGTTTTGATTAAATTATAATCTTTTGTTAAAGGACAAACGATTTGTGCGGTGTCAGTATATAGAATAAGAGCTACTTTATCTGTTGTTATTTTTGATATTAGTTTTTCAATTTCCATTTTAGCAAATGATAATCTATTTGGTAAAATGTCGGTACAATTCATTGATGGGGAAACATCTATTGCTAAGAATATGTTTTTTGTGTAGGATTTTTCTTGTCTTTTTTCATTACCGAAAGTAGGGGCGAGCAAGGAAAAAAGTATTAGTGAGAAATATATGCTCCTTAATATAAACTTTATAAATATATCTTTAAAAGTTGATTTTAATTTTAAAGCTACATAAACAGTTTTACCCATTAAAATAAGATAAAAAAGCAAAAAAATACTTAAAAATAACCAAATTAAAGGAGTAATTGAATTAAGAAAAATCATTTAGTGGTTTTTTTATGCCAATGTACTTTGCCCCAAAATTTTGGATTGAAAATGGTTGGGTCTAATTCATTGTTTGGATTTACTTCTGTGTACAATTCTTCTCTTATTTTAATCCCATTTGAATACACTATTACTCTGTCTTCAACCCAAGAATCTCCAACTTTTTCATGCTCAATAAAGTGCATATCTTCTAATACTTGGGTAGCACTGTTTTTTTTGATTAATCTCACCAAATATAAATTTTCAGCATCAATCCAAAATTGCTCTGAAAGTGTATCATTTTCGGTTTCTGTACCAACTACATAAGTTTTTTTTCCTTCATAGTTTACAGTTTTGAATTTTGTTGTATTAAAACCAAGTTCAACTAATGTTTTTAAAATTTTTTCTTTGTGTAAATAATAAATATCACCTGTTAGAAAAACCATCGGATTTTTACCATAAGAGGTATTTATATGCTTACCATTGCTAAAATTATAAATACTATCTTTGGTATATATTACTCCATTTATGTTGGGAGTAAATCCATAATCTACTCTCATGTGGTCTGGGTAGTTGTGGGCTTCATAGAGAACAGAAACAGTTTTATCTCCATTTGATTTGTATTCTATATTTTTCTGAATAAATGTAATGTTTTTGTTGTAGTTATTATGATACTTCTCGTGCATAGCACTAATGAGAGTTTCTAGATTTGTAACAAAATTTAATAACAATAATAATACAATATTCATATGGGTAAAAGATTTATCAACAAGTTTTTGTAGGACAAGTAGTTGCTCCTCTTTTTTCTTTTATTTTTTGTTTTTTAGCTTTTCTTTTATCAACAGCTGATTTGGAAGAACTACAACTTAAATTAAAAGCTAATAGAGACGATACTATAATAAAAACAATTGTTTTTTTCATACTTAATTTTAGTTTTTTAAATACGTTATTGGGAAAATTTAGTTACTTTTTTGAGCTCGTACAATTTCTTTTTTATAGGGAAAACTTGGAATTTCTTCTATAAGAAATCCAATTTTTTTTAAGTTTCTTTTAAAAGCACCTTGTGAGCAATAGGTTACAATTATACCTTTGTCTTCAAGTGAATTATACATGTTTTCAAGAATTTTAATATCCCAAACATCACTTTGTTTACTTGGTGCAAAAGCATCGTAATAGATAACATGGTTATTTTTTGGGTAATCAATTTGGTTGATGTCGTTATTAATTTTGGTAAAATAAAAGTTATTGAGTAGTTCTATTTTTTCATTCCAAGAGGCTTGATGAGCTTTTTGGAAAAGTTCATAACTATTATTTTCGCTGTATTGTATATAGTTTAACTCAAAAACCAATTCTGGAGATAATGGATATTTTTCTACGGTTATGTAATTAAATTGTATTTCTGGATTTTTAAGAGCGTAATTTAATGTTAACAACAGATTGGAGCCAGTTCCAAATCCTAATTCGAAAATTTGGATATTATTGTTTTTTGTAGATTGAAGATAAAAGTCTATTCCGTTTGCAATGTATACATATTCAGATTCTTTAATTGCTCCTGTTCTTGAATGATACGTTTCGTTTAATTCGCTATTGAAGAGAGAGTTGGAGCCGTCTTCTGTTCTGATTATTTCAACTTTGTGATCTATATAATTCGTTTTCAAACTGTTCTACAATTTTAAAATTTGGATAACATTTTTCATTGATTTGAGATATTTGAGAAATACCCATTACGTTTGTACTAAAGCAATGGTCAAAATTACTAAAATCTTCATACATTATTTTTTCTTCTTTTACTTCAATTTTCTTTTTATGAAGTAATTGAATTAAATTTTTTCTCATTATTCCTGGTAAACACCCACTTTGCAAGTCTGGAGTATAAAATATTCCATCTTTTTCAAAAAATATATTTGAAGAACAGCATTCAACTATTTGATTTTGAGAATTAAGAAGAATACAATCGTTCGTATGCATTTCTTGAGCATAAATCATAGATAAGATGTATGTTAAAGAATTGGCTGATTTTACAAAAGTAAATCCTGATTTCTCATTAATCTTATATGGAGAGTTGATTAGTTTTTTAGATATTTTAGGACTTTTGCTATAACTTTGAGCCCGTATACAATATTCTAAATGATTGTCTTGTGGAGTAAATAATCCGCCATCTTTTCTCCATATATTTATTTTAACTCGAGCATCTTTTAAATTGTTCGATTGTAAAAGAATATGTATTTCTTGTTGTAGAAATTCTAGATTAGGTAGGTTTTCTGTGTTTATTTTTAAATATTCACAACCAAGAATCAACCTTTCATAGTGATCTTTTAGAAAATATATTTTATGATTGATAACCAAAATACTTTCAAATAAAGCATCTCCATAATTAAATGCTCTATTTTGTAAACTGATATTCAGTTCATTGTCTATAATTAGCTGATGATTATAAATAATCTTTTGATGCATAGGACGTACGAATTCAGATTTTATAGGATAAATTTATACATTTGTGATAATAGTACGTATCAGTACTGTATAATTTTTTAAATTTTTAAATTGTGATTTCAAAAAAAATTACAAATCCAACGGTGGCGGTAGTAGGAGGTGGTAGCTGGGCTACTGCTCTTGTAAAAATATTATCTGAGGGTGATACCAAAATTAAATGGTGGGTTAGAACAAAAGAAACAGCTAATTATATTAAGACTTTTCAGCATAATCCTAATTATTTGTCTGACGTGCAAATAAATAGTAAAAAAGTAAAAGTTGATACAAATATAGTGCGTGTATTAGATAATGTAGATTATGTAATCTTATGTGTGCCTTCTGCCTATTTAATACAAACTCTGGAACCTGTAACTCCACAAATGCTCAGAGGAACTTCGGTAGTTTCTGCTATCAAAGGTTTGGTGCCAGGTGCCAATATGTTGGTGTCTGAGTATTTGGAACAAAAATATTTTTTGTCTCCAGAAGATATATTGTGTATTGGTGGACCTTGTCATAGTGAAGAAGTGGCCATGGAAAAACAATCTTTTCTTACGGTAGCTTGCGAAGATTACACAAATGCACTAAAATTTGCTCAATTGCTCAATTGTAGGTTTGTTAAAACACACTGCCTTACAGATATTTACGGAGTAGAATATAGTGCAATCTTAAAGAATATAATCGCTATAGCATCTGGAATAGCAAGAGGTCTTAATTATGGCGATAATTTTCAGGCGGTACTGGTCTCTAATGCCATGCAAGAAGTTAAAAGGTTTCTTGATGGTATAAAACCTATGCAAAGAGATATAAATGATTCTGCATATTTGGGAGATTTATTGGTTACTTGTTATTCTCAGTTTAGTAGAAATAGAACTTTCGGAAATATGATAGGTAGAGGTTATACGGTGAAATCAGCACAAGTTGAAATGAACATGGTGGCCGAAGGCTATTATGGATGTAAAAGTATCATTGACCTCAATAAGAAATACGAAATAGATATACCAATTTGTAAATCTGTATATCATATTTTATATGAAAAAATTAATCCAACAATAGAATTTCAAATTCTAAAATCTATTTTAAGATAGATTAGTAGTTTCCAGATCTTTTTTAATATTTTCAATTGAGCCTTTCATTTTTTCAATGATAGGCTTTATTTTTTGATTTTCTGGGTTTTCAAGTATTAGAATTTCTGAGAGTCCTTTAAGTTGATTTAAAGGTTGGTTTACATGATTTGCTATTTTACTCAGCTTAACTTCAGTCTGAAACACTAACGATTTGATTTCAATATTCTGATTAATAATTAATTTTTCTGTAAATGCCTGTTGTTCAAATATTTGATTTTTTTGGTAATTGATGTAACTGTTTAAATCAGCAATTTCATCTTCCAATATTTTTATTCTTTTTTTGTCAATAGTAGCTTGTAGTTCAAGTTGTAATTCTGCCAAAATTGTAGCTAAATTTTGAATATAAACTATTTCTTCGTTGTTCCAATTTGATTTTGATACAAAATATTCTACTCTTAAAATTCCCGTAAATTGCTTATTACAATAAAATGCTATATCAAAATTTGATTTTGTTTTTTTAGAATAACAGTAATTTTTGACCAACTCATCAGTTAATGTGTTATTTGTGAGTGTATCTTTAATCGCTAAAAAATTATTACTTATTAATGAAGAAATATATTTAGGGTATTCGTTTATTTTTATACTTTTATTTACTGTATAGCTTGTGTTTTTTACTTCAAAATGTGTTTTGTAATTTAATATTTCATCTTTGTTAGATAGTAACCACACACTCACAATGTCAGCATTTAATATGATACATGCCTCTTTACAAATTTTGTTAATTTTTAATTCATGATTTGAATAGTCTACGGGAGTACTAAATACGTCAGTCTTAAGTTTGTCTAATTGTATTTCAATATTACTTCTAATGTTTTTTTCTAGTGAAGTTGTTCTATAAGATCTGTTTAATTGAGTATAGGATGTGTTCAGTTGGAAATATTTTTTAATAAAGAAACTTAAAATCTCTTTCTGAAACGCAAAAGGTAAAATTATTGTGAATAAGTATACTGTTTTAAACAAAATAGAACTATAAGTATTGTAAAAGTTGATATTTTGTTTGGTCAAATAGCTAAAAACTAATTCTGGAACAAAAATTTCTAAAATGGAAATACTAAGTAAAAAATAAAACAATACCTTTTCTTGTTCCATATTCACAACAGATACAGCTAAAGTTAAGCAGTAAAATGTAGATATAGAGTAAAATAAGGGATGTTCATAATAATCTTTTAGATGATGAAAATTAAAATATAACCATGAGAAATTGGGAATTATACTTATCAAAAAGACAATATATTTGTTATATTCGTTGAGTGAATATAACAACGCAAGTAAATTGAGTATGAGAATAGTTAAGTGTAATACTAAAGCAGGGAAGTAAAGTGTTGATTTTAAGGTAAATAGGTAAAATGCAATGGAGATAAGAAAGTTTCCAATAGCAAAGAACCTTATTAAAATAAGATTTAATAAGTTTTCTGAGTAATTTGCATTATTTTTGAGAAAATTTATTTTAAAGTTTTTTAGTAAAACTATCATGGGAATCAGCAATTCAACACTAAATTAATAACAATTGATGAAAGGATTTATAATATCAATATTTTTTTTTATAAACTTAATTAATTTTTCACAATCTGTACTAGTAAAAGGAAAGGTTACCGAAGCAGAATCTGGTGATCCTATTCCATTTGCAACTGTGTATTTTAAAAATACTAATGTAGCTGTACAAACAGATTTTGATGGTACTTATATACTGCAATCTGAAGTTTATTACGATTCTCTCGTTTGTATCAATGACGGATTCATTACAAAATATAAAAATATAGAAAAAAAAGATACACAGATTGTTGATTTTCAGATGTATTTAGAAGCTGCTAAATTGCAATCTGTTGTTTTTACTGTTGGTGAAGATCCCGCATATAATTTAATAAGGAAAGCCATAAAAGTAAAAGACATTAATAATAAAAATAAACTTAAAGCCTATGAATACGACAGTTACACAAAACTGGAGCTAGACATGGATAATATTTCTAACAAACTTAGAAATAAGAAATATTTCAAACAGATAGGTTCGTTTATGGATAGTGCCCAAAAGGTAGCAGGAGAAGATGGAAAACCTATTTTACCTATTTACATATCTGAAAGTCTTTCAAAAATATATTATAAAAATGATCTACCTCGTACTACAGAAAAAATAGTAGCAACCAAAGTAAAAGGAGTAGGGATTAAAGATGGATCCTTAGTGTCTCAACTTATTGGAAGTTCACTAGTAGAATATAATTTTTACAACGAAAGTATTTTTTTGGTAGACAAAACAATTCCTTCGCCACTTTCGTCTACTTGGAGGCTATACTACAAATACTTTTTGGTGGATAGTGCCTTTATAGAAAATGAATGGTGTTACAAAATAGAAGTTTATCCTAAGAACAAACTAGATTTGGCATTTAAAGGATTTATGTGGCTTGCTGATAGCACTTGGGCAATCAAAAGAGCAGATTTTTACATTGGTAAAGAAGCAAACATAAATTTTCTTGAGAAAATTAAGATTCAACAAGAATATAATAAAATTGAAAGTACTTATTTTCCTGTAAAAGGAAGGGTAGTTGTGGATATTGCAGAACTTGCAGATAGTACAGCTGGTATGTTGGCCAAATATTATTATAAATTTTACAATATACAGTGTAATAAACCTCGAGAAGATAAATTTTATAAAAATCCAATTTTAGTAGAAGACGATGCTCTAAGTCACAAAGATGAAGATTATTGGCTAGAGCACCGTCCTGATTCTATATCAAGTGCAGAAAAACATGTGTATAACATGATAGACTCTCTGAAAGATGTACCTATAGTTAAGACTTATACCGAAATAATTGACATTGCATTAAATGGATATAAAAAAATAAATAAAATAGATATAGGTCCCTATCTTCAATCGTTTTCTGTAAACAGTATTGAAGGTCTAAGGCTAAGGCTGGGTGCAAGAACAAATGTAGATTTTTCAAGAAAACTAGTACTGAGAGGTTATTTGGCTTATGGTTTCGGAGATCAAAAACTAAAATATAGCGGAGGTGTAAAGTATATTTTTAGTAGGAAAAATTGGACAGAAGCAGAGGTTGATTACACACATGATATAACTCAACTTGCATTTATGAATTTACCCAAAGACGAACTAGGTATTTTTGCCGCTTTTTCTAAGTGGGGGCAACAAAGACGAGCAAGTTATGTTTCTAATTTAGACGTCAAGTTTAAGAAAGACATTACAGCGGGTTTTTCTGTGAGTTTGGGACTCAATACCAAAAAAGTTGATCCCTTGTTTTGGTTTGGTTATTATACAAATCCTTACGATACCAACAGTACAATTAAACAGAGTTTTGTAAATACAGAGTCGTCAATAACATTACGTTATGCATACAGAGAAATTTTGTTACAAAATGATAACGAAAGAATCAGTTTGGGGTCAAATAAACAAATACCTATAGTTAGTTTGAATGTTTCTCATGGCTTAAAAAACTTTCCTACACTATTTGGGAAGTCTGATTTTCATTACTTAAAAGGACAACTTAAATTGCAGCAAAAAATTAAAGTTTCGTTCTTAGGCGTTTCAAACATTGAAGTAGCTTTTAATAAATATTTTAATAATGTTCCTTATCCTTTACTAAACATTCATAAAGGTAACGAATCGTTTTTTTATAGAACAAATGCGTTTAACCTTATGAATTTCTTTGAATTTATAAGTGATAAATCTTTGACTGTAAATTATATGCATTATTTTAATGGTTTTTTTATGAATAGAATACCACTATTTAAAAAGTTGAAATTGAGAGAATTTGTAGGTGGTGCTTTATTGGTAGGTACTGTTTCTGATAAAAATAAAGATTATATACCCGTAGCATACAGAACTATGCCTGATGGAAGAGCTGCTTATCAAAGTTTGGGAGATGTACCATACATTGAAATTGATTATGGAATAGAAAATTTATTTAAATTTTTGAGAATAGATTTGGTACATAGGTTGACATATAATGATGTTAACTACAAGATAAATAGATTTGGAATAAGATTATCGGGGCAGTTTAAGATATAATGACTTTTAATAAAATATTCATAAAATTATTAATAACCATAAGTGTTTTTTCTTGTAAAAAAATTCAAGAAGAGAATAGTGCTTTGGTTAAAAATCCAACTAATGCGTATTCTTATGAATCTGCAAAAGATTGGTTAGATAAAGAAATTCAAGAACATCCTGATCATGATGTGCTGTTCTTCAAAAGAGCAAAAATTTTGTTTGACAAAAGTCTATTCAGTTTGTCGTTACAAGACATCAATAAGGCTATAGAATTGCATCCGTTACCCAAATATTATTTATTAAAAGCAAAATTACTTTATGAAACCGACGATACTTCTGGGATTAAACAATGTTTGAATTATTATGAAAGAACAAAAATAGATGATTTTGAATTTTACAATTTAAAAGCTCATTATTTGTTAAGAGTTGGAGATGTCAAAAATGCGTTTCAAGCGAATGAAATAGGTATAAAAGAAGCACCTTTTTGTGTAGATTTTTACAGAAACAAAGGCATGATTTATTATGCCATGAAAGATTCTCTGAATGCGGAAAAGTTTTTAAAATTTGCTTTAGAAAACGATACCAATAATGCTGATAATTATTATGAGTTGGCAAAATTTTATGAAAATACACACAATACCGTTGCCTCAGAAAATTTAGTAAAAAGAGCTAATTTAAAGTTTTCGAATCATTATGGACTAGAGCAAGTAACTGCTGATTTATTGAGTAAAAAAAGATTGTATGACTCCTCAATTGTTTTTTATAATTTATCTATAAATCATAATCCGAGAGTTGCTGAAACATATTTGAAAAGGGCAATTGCATTGATGCATGTGTACAGACACGCTACTGCTGAGTCTGACTTAAATAAAGTGCTGAAAATGCAACCTCAAAATACATTGGCTCTCAAAAAACTAGCCATTTGTAAAATTGAAACAGGACAATACGTTGTAGCAGAACCCATCATAGAAAAGCTTTATAAAGAAGATAGTACAGATAGCGAATTACGCATTTACAAAAAAGTGATTAAAAATATACACGAAAAACTTGCAAGAATGGCTACTGAAAATGCAAATTTGCAAGAAGAAGTAAGAAAAGATTCAATACAATAATAATGAATATAAAGATTACATTGCCAGATGGCTCAGTTAGAGAATATCCACAAGGGAGTAGTTCCATGGATATAGCATTGAGTATCAGCGAAGGACTAGCAAGAAATGTACTTGCCGCTAAAGTGAATGGAGAGGTTTGGGATGCAAGTAGAAGTATACAAACCGACGCTACAGTGCAATTACTTACCTGGAACGACCAAGAGGGAAAACAAACTTTTTGGCATTCGTCTGCTCACCTTATGGCTGAAGCACTAGAGGCTTTGTATCCTGGTGTTAAATTTGGTATAGGTCCAGCAATAGAAACAGGATATTATTATGATATTGATTTCGGTGGAAAAGAATTTTCATCTGATGATTTCAAGAAAATAGAAGATAAAATGGTAGAGTTGGCAAAAACCAAATCTGCCTACATAAGATCAGAAGTTTCTAAATCAGATGCTATAAAATATTTCTCAGAAAAAGGAGACGAATATAAACTTGAATTGATAGATGGTTTGCAAGATGGGCAAATCACTTTCTATCAGCAAGGAAATTTTACGGATTTGTGTAGAGGTCCTCACATTCCTAACACAGGTTTTATAAAAGCTGTAAAATTAATGAATGTAGCGGGTGCTTACTGGAGAGGTGATGAAAAAAGAAATCAGTTAACTCGTATTTATGGCGTTACTTTTACAAAACAGAAAGAACTAGAAGAGTATCTACATTTGCTTGAAGAAGCTAAAAAAAGAGATCACCGTAAAC
Source organism: Cytophagales bacterium (assembly GCA_046329305.1). Lineage (GTDB taxonomy): Bacteria > Bacteroidota > Bacteroidia > Cytophagales > UBA9547 > CAMFLX01. The sequence continues at coordinate 973,456 of JAXLUW010000002.1, read as the reverse complement.
TTGGAAAAGAAATGGAACTCTTTACTTTTTCAGAAAAAGTAGGTGGTGGACTTCCACTTTGGTTGCCAAAAGGTAATATGTTAAGAGAACGATTAGTAACTTTTATGAAGAAGTTGTTAATCAAAAATGGTTACCAATTAGTAACTACTCCACACATTGGAATGAAAGAACTTTATGTAACTTCTGGTCACTACGAGAAATATGGCAAAGATTCTTTTCAACCTATAAAAACTCCACATTTGGACGAAGAATTTTTGTTGAAGCCGATGAATTGTCCTCATCATTGCGAAATTTATGGCTTTAAACCAAGATCATATAAAGATTTACCTATAAGAATAGCGGAGTTTGGTACGGTATATCGCTATGAGCAACATGGTGAATTACACGGGCTTACACGAGTTAGAGGCTTTACTCAAGATGATGCCCACTTGTTTTGTACTCCAGAACAAGTAAAAGGTGAGTTTATGAAACTTATAGACTTGGTGCTGTACGTGTTCAAAAGTCTAGGCTTTGAAGATTATGTAGCTCAGATTTCACTTCGTGATCCTGAAAATACGACAAAGTATTTTGGTACAGATGAAGAATGGAGATTGGCAGAAAGTGCTATAATAGAAGCAGCCGCTGAAAAAGGTCTAAACACCGTAACAGAAACAGGTGAAGCAGCGTTTTATGGCCCTAAATTGGACTTTATGGTGAAAGATGCTATTGGGAGAAAATGGCAATTGGGAACCATTCAAGTAGATTATCAGTTGCCAAAGAGATTCGAATTGGAATACATAGGCTCTGATGGTCAAAAACATACCCCAGTTATGATACACCGTGCACCATTTGGTTCATTAGAAAGGTTCATAGCCGTACTTACAGAACATTGTGCAGGTAATTTCCCTCTTTGGTTGTCTCCTGTTCAGTTTGCAATTCTTCCAATTTCTGAGAAATTCCAAGATTATGCAGAAGAAGTATTTACTACTTTGCAGTCTGAAGATATTTTGGGATTTGTAGATCACAGAGATGAGAAAATACAAAGAAAAATACGTGATGCTGAAGTGCAAAAAGTACCATATATGTTGATTGTGGGTGAAAAAGAAATGGCCGAAGGTAAATTGGCTATTAGACGACACGGACAAGGTGACATGGGTACACTCACCATTCAAGAGTTTATAGAAGTCTTCAAAAAAGAAGCAACCGTCTAAATGTTACATTCAGGACTTGCTTTGGCAAGTCCTATTTTTTTTATTCATATGAATGATTTAGTAATCATAAAATACAATGCAGGAAATATTCAATCTGTAGAGTATGCATTAAATAGACTTGGTGTAAATCCGGTCATAACAGATGATCCAGAATTAATAAAATCGGCCAAACGAGTTTTATTTCCGGGAGTGGGAGAGGCGAGTACTGCCATGAATTATTTAAAAGAACGCCAACTGGATAAAGTAATTAAAGATTTAAAACAACCATTTTTGGGGATTTGTTTGGGTCTACAACTTATGTGTAAACATTCTGAGGAAAACGACACAGAATGTTTAGGAGTGTTTGATGTACTTGTTAAAAAATTTCCTAACAATGTAAATGGAACTAGCTATAAAGTACCAGAAATTGGATGGAACGCATTAGCTGAACTCAAAACTAATTTGTATAAAGGAATTGATGAAGGGAGTTTTGTATATTTTGTACATAGTTATTTTGCTGAGTTAAATCCTCACACAATATCTACAACTCAATATGCAGAAAAATTTAGTTCTGCCATAGCTAAAGATAATTTTTATGCGGTGCAGTATCACCCAGAAAAAAGTGCAGAGGTGGGAAGTAAAATCATTCAAAACTTTTTAGAAATATAAATTCAGTTTCTAACTGAAATTACTACAAATTTCAATCAGAATTGATAAAGTTATTTGATTAAAATTCAGTTTATGAAGGTCAATTATTTATTAATTTGTGGATATATTTTATGTTCACTTTCTCTAAAAGCTCAGAGTGGTAAAGATTCTACCATAACTCCCAAGCCATCAGCACCAGACAAACAGTTAAAGTTTAATTTATCTGAAGATGGATCAAGGTGGTTTCAGGTTACATTTTTAAACCAAACATGGGCAAGATATAACCAAAGTAACGCTGGTACAACTGTAAAAGGACAAACAGCTTCCGAAACTTTTGATATTGGTTTAAGACGTACGCGTATACAAATGTATGGTCAAATAACAGATCGTGCATTTATATATTTTCAATTTGGTCAAAATAATTTCAATTATCTAAGCCAAAATTCAGGAACTAGAAAACTTGCAGCATTTTTTCATGATGCGGTAACTGAATATAGAGTTTCGAAAAAAAATCAATTAAAAATAGGGGGAGGATTAACCATTGTAAATGGATTGTCAAGATTTTCTCAACCAAGTATAGCTACTATTGCAACTCTAGATGTACCAGTTTTTGCACAAGCAACTGTAGATCAGACTGATTTGTTTTCGAGAAAGTTGAGTCTATATGCACGTGGACAAGTAGGTAAATTTGATTATAGATTTGCAGTCTCTCAACCGTTTCCTATTTCAACAAACGGAAGTGCTGCCCCCGTAATTTCTAAAGACGCTACTTTTGCAGACAGTAGTTTGCATAAGCAATATCAAGGATATGTGATGTATCAGTTTTTTGAACATGAATCGCACGTAACTCCTGGATACATGACAGGTACATATTTAGGAACCAAAAAGGTGTTTAATATTGCCCTAGGTGGTATCTATCAGTCAAAAGCCACGCATAGACTTGACGATAACAACAACAAAGTGTATGATGATATGAAATTGTATTGTGTGGAGTCTTTTCTTGATATGCCTTTAAACAAAGAAAAACAAACAGCTATAAATGCTTATGTGGGTTTCTTTAACTATAATTTTGGAAAAAATTATATCAGATTTAATGGTATCATGAACCCTGCTGATGGCTTAGCATCTGGTAGCTATATTAAAGGTTCTCAAGGAAATGCTTACCCAATGATGGGTACAGGCAAAGTGGTGTATTCTCAGTTTGCTTATTTGTTACCTAAAAAATGGTTTGGTGAAAATAATACTTCTAAAGTTTCAGTGTATGCCAGTTCAATGATTGCGAATTATGACAAAGTTGGTCGCAGTGGTGGCGTTTATGGAGTAGGTGCCAATTGGTTTATAAACGGACATAAAGCAAAAATTTCTGCCGAATTACAAAATCGTCCTACGTATATTTTGGATGCAAATAAAAATTATGAATTTAAAGATAGAAGAAACAGTGTAACTGTTCAATATCAGATATTTATATAATATAAAGTTTAAGGCTGAAAAGTTTATTTTTCAGCCTTAAATACTTATTGCATTGGGAATTTAGACATATCCATGAAAAATATTTCCCATGTATGCCCATCAAAATCTTCTATGCTACGTTGTTGCATAAACCCATAATCACGCATTTCGTGTGGTTCTGTACCGCCAGCTTTCAGCCCTTCTGTCATTATAGAATTCATAACATCTACACTTTCCACAGAAATAGAATATAAAGCAGCCAATGTTGATTTGGTATCAGCAAGTGGTTTAGTTGCAAACGTTTTAAACTTTTCGGCAGTCATGATCATTAGAAAAATGTTTTCACTCCAAACCATACATTTTGCGGTTTCGTCAGAAAATTGAGAGTTGTTTACAAAACCCATTGCAGTATATAATTTAGTAGATTTTTCTAAATCAGAAACCACTAAGTTGATAAAAATTTGTTTAGACATTTTGGATATTTGTTTAAATGTTTTTGCTTTCTAAGTATGTTTTTAATGCATCTGGTGTACCCATATCCCACATTTCTGATGCACTTGAAATGGTTATTAGCTCATTAGAGTTGATGTATTTTTGATATACGGGTATTACATAAAACTCACCTTTTGTACGTTCATTTGCCTCAATAATTTGATCTGCTAAAGTACAAAACTCTTGAGAGTTACTAAAATAATACAATCCCGTACTGGCATTGTCTGATATTCGTATTTTTTCTGCTACTTTTATTACTTTACCGCTTTCATCTGTTTGTGCAAAACTCCATTGCTCACCAGGTAAATTTATGGTTGAAATAATACCTTTACAGGCTGAATTTTTATGAATTATATCGGTTGATAGATTAGATTTGATTACGGTGTCAGAACTGACAATGAGCAAATCTTCTGTGGTTTGTTCAAAATATTTTCTCGCAGCTAGTACGGTACATAATTGACCTTCTGTAACATTTTCTATAACAACTAGTTCTGTGTTTTTTATTTTGAAATTATTAATCAGTTGAGAAACACCATATTTTTCTTCGTGTTCTTTTAAGGTAACTATAATGAGTTTGGAGTATTCTATACCCGAAATACTCTCTAGGGCATGAATGAACATAGGTTTTCCTAGAAACTCAATTAATGGTTTAGGTTGAGTGTATTCACTGTTATTGAAACGCGAACCTCTACCAGCCATGGGTAATACAACTATCATTTTGCTTTAGCTAAATTTAATAATAGTTCGTTGCTTATAGAGCTCCATTCGTTAAATCTAAAGGCTCTGTCGTCTATATAAATTTCACCATTAGGTTTTCCAAAATAAATTTCGTCGTAAGGAATATTGTATTTGTCCAACCAGTCAAGTGTGATTTTACCTACATTTTTTAGTACTTTTCCGAGGTTGCTTTCACATGTTGCCATGTTTCTAGCTGTCTGAATAATGATGTAATGTCCCTCTGATTTTAATAGAGTTAGCTTTTCTACAGCCCCTTCGTAAGGTATTAGGTCTGCATAAGATTGGTTTTTTTCTTTAATAGGACAAATAGTTCCGTCTAAATCTATTACAATTTTCATAAAGTGATATTTTTGTATATATTTATGTAAAAATCATGAATAAAGAACACTTTATCAATTAATATGAGTAAAATATTAATTTTTTCTATCAAACTTATCTTGGGCTTATTAATGGTTGTATATCTGTACGATACAATTTTAGAAGTGGGTTCTTTAGATATAAAAGCTATATTTTTAAAACTTGATCCTCTTAAAGTTGTTTTGAGTATAGTGGCGTATTTGTTTTCTCATTTTTTAAGAGTAATCAGATTTACCCTTATGCTTGGAAGGCAAAATTACAGTATTGTGGAATTAGTTAAGAAACAGTATTATACCAATATGATGAACTTGTTGATTCCCTTTAAACTAGGTGAGTTTTACAGAATTTCTGAGTTTGACAAAATAATTAAAAACTATAGAAAGACTTTTCTTACGGTAATAGCAGAAAGAAGTATAGATGTTTTACTTATAATTTGTGGGCTTTTATTGTCTTCATATTTGCTTTATGAACATTTCTATTTTGTTAAAATGTTAGTAGTTTCTGGTGGAATATTATTGATTGCGATAGCTTATATGTTTCTTGTATTGCCTCAAAATTTAAGATATTTCAATATTTTCTTAATTAAAAGATTTACCAACAAGAATACTTTAAATCTACTGAAAATCTCTAGTTCTGTGCATGATAGTTTGGAAATTGTAAGAAATATAATTTTAAATGAAAAATCTACATTGTTGGTTCTTAGTGTTTTAGTTTGGGTTTTAGAAATTTTTAGTTTTTATTTTTTAATGGATTATTTGCCTAGCTATTCACATTTATTGTTTTTAAGTTGTTTAGTTTTTGTGTCTGCTTTTTTACCTTCTGGTAGTTTAGGACTGGGAGGGATTCAGCTTGCATTTTTTTTAGTTTTTGGTCATTTGAGTAAAAATTTAAGTTTAGAATTAAGCTTTACGTATCAGCTAATCATTTTTGTGCCAGCAATATTGATAGGATTGGTGTTTTGGATATTTTCATTAGTCAAAATAAATAAAAGATGAATATTAAATCGGTAATATATTTAGATATTGAGTTAGTACCTGTTCAAATTAAAGATACTATAAACGTATCTAAATATGGTGATATCATATTCAAAAAAACAAAAATTAAAGACCATCATCATAAAATATTTGTAGACGAAAATAGAATAGAATATACTTATGTAGACAGTGTAGAGAATTTAGAAAAATTAATAAAAAGTATTGAGTTTTCTTCTATTGACGGTTTTCTACTTCAAATGAGTTCTTTTGTGGTGGTAAATAAAGACTTGTTTAAAATATTTTTAGAAAAGATTAATTATGCCCCAATTTCTTTTGTGGTATCAGAATATGATGTTCCAAAAGGTTTTTTAAAGCTCAATAAAATTCAAACTGTTGAGTTTTTGAAGACATATTTGATTAATGGTTTACAAACGGCCATGCAAACGGTTCAAGATTCTAAAAAATTTGAAAGACTGAATTTGGAGCAGTTTTATGTAGATGTGCAGTCTTATACAGATTTAATAAAACTTTTTCAAACAAATTTTGAACTCAGATATTTTAACAGTATTGAGAAAAAAGACAATTTAATTACTAAAAAATCTGTCGATAAAAAGAAAATGCTTGCGGAGTATAGTTATTACGGATTGTTAGCAGATGAGCTCAAATTATATTTTTTACCCACTTTTGGCTATACAGAAACAGAAAATTACTCCACGTATTCCTTAGAAAAACTTCAAGTACCCGATGTTTCTTTGCAATGGATACATTTTTCGTTTACAGATGAAGAATTTGAACAACTCATGAACAGATTGTTTAAGTTTTTAAGATCTAGACCCCTCAAACAAATTGCTATCGAAGAACTTAAGAACATAAATAAACTTTATTTTTATGATAAAGTAAAAGAGCGTTTTGAACAGCTTAAAAAAGATGCTAAATATGCATCTATCAAAAATTTTATACATAGTATTTCTTCATTTGTAGAAATTGATGAATTGTATAAAATTTATTTTGATTTATATGAGAAAAATGAAGCCAAGATTTTAAAGCTGAGTACTTTAGCTATGAGCCACGGAGATTTGTGTTTTTCAAATATGTTGTATGACAAACGTATAGATTTACTCAAACTTATAGATCCTAAGGGCGGAACCAAAGTAGATGATATATTTTTACCATCGTTATACGATGTTGCAAAATTGTCGCACTCTGTGATGGGTAAATACGATTTTATTAATAATGCACTTTATGATTTTTCTTTTGACGAAAATCTGAAAGCTACACTACATACTCATAAAAGCAGAGAGTTGACAAGTAAAGAGGATATTTTTATTAAAAAATTAAATGAACATAATTTAGATTTAGATACAGTGAGGTTGTTAGAATGTTCTTTGTTTTTGAGTATGCTTCCACTGCATCTTGACAATCCTAAAAAAGTAACTGCTTTTATCTTAAACGCTAACCAAATATTAAATACATTAAAATGATTCTCACTGATAAACAATTGACTTATCTTACTTATGCGGTGGTTATAGTTTTTGCTATATTTCCATTATTTGCACCTTTACCTTTTAGAATTCACCTAGATCTACCTTGGGAAGGAGCGTATAGATTGTATTTGGGGCAAGTACCCTACAAAGATTTTGGAATGCCACTTGGATTGGGCTTTTTTATTATGCCTTATTTTTGTTTCTTAGTCTTTGGACCTACCCTTAAGTCATTGCTTATTTCTCAAGTTATAGTTACAATACTCTCTGCGTGGGTTTTGCGAAAAATAGTATTAAAGCTGAATTTCAGTGTTTCAGTTGCATTTTTAGTTACGTTTATCTATTGTTTGTCTTACACTTTTATTTATTTCTGGCCTTGGTATAACAATACAGCCATTACGTATCAGTTTGTTTCGATATTATTTTTGTTATATGCCTTTGAGAAAGAGACTTTTAAGAAGAGATTTTTGTATTACACGTTAGCAGCTTTTTTTACTTTTTTAACCTTTTTTACTAAACAAGATTACGGAGGTTTGGCTTTGTTGTTAAATATTGCTTTGGTTATAATCTATGCTTTACATAGCAAAAATTATATGGATGTACCCTTTATTGTTTTTGAAGTGGTTCAAGTTGTTTTTATAGTTATAGTTTTTCTCTATAAAACAGATTTTAGTTATTGGTTTAACTACGGTCAAGTACCCCATGAAAGCCGATTGAGTTTATTTAAAATACTAGATGAAATTTTTCAAAATTCTACTTGGGAAAAGTTCTATATTTTAGTGTTAATGATACACCTTTATGTGGTATTTGTACAAAATAAAAAGTGGCCTTCTCTTAAAGAATCTCTGTTTTATTTATTGGTTTTAGGAATAGTTTGCGAAGCTTTGATTACAAAAACAACCAGCGGTAATTCGACAGGTAACACTACTTATTATCATGCTTTTGGAGTGTTATTGTTGTTGTATGTTTCAGCCAAATACATACAATTAAACAGCCTGTTTTCTATTCTTATTTTAATGTCATTTTCATTTATTTGGTTTTCAGGAGATTATTGGAAGTATCTGAATAGAATATTTCCGAGATCAGAAAATACTAAAAATGTTCTAGCTGATACTTCAAAATCTGAGGTTCAGCATGTAAATTGGGTAACGTGTGATATACCCGTATTCAGTAAAGTAAAGATGCCCGAAGAAACTATACAAGGCTTAAAAGACAGTAAAGAAATTTACAATTCTATGAAGTTGGTTTCTCCTAACATATTGAATATGACAGAAGTAACTATGTTGGCATACGACTGGCAATACATTCCTCAAAAGAATTCTCCCTTGTGGTTTCATGTAGGAGTGGGAATGTTTCAAAAACAAATTGACGAGTTTAATAGGAACATTCGTTCACAAACTTACGATATGGTTTTGTTTGAAGAGGTGCCACATTTGGATAACTTTTTTCCAAGTGCTTGTTTTACAGAATTAAAGAAAAACTATAAACTCAGATTGAAGTTTTTAGCACCCAATAAAGACCACGATTCTTATATTTATGTGTTTACCAAATAGTTAAGAACAATGAATTTTAATTTATCCATCATCATTCCGTGCTACAACGAGGCCGATAACATACCTTTTATTTGTGAGGAACTAGACAAAATTATTTTAGAAAATAATTTTGTACAAGTGCTTTTAGTAAACAATGGATCTAGAGATAATTCTTCGGAAGTGTTTAAGCTTGTTTTAGAAAATAATAAGTTTGCTACACATTATAAATTGGTACAAGTACCAGAAAACAAAGGATATGGATATGGGATTTTAGCTGGACTTGCACAAGCTGATGCGGATATTCTTGCGTGGACACATGCCGATATGCAAACAGACCCTGCTGATATTATCAAAGCATATCGTGTTTATAATCAGAACCATAACTCTATGTTGATGGTGAAAGGTTCAAGGCAACAGAGAGCACTTGGACCAGCTTTTTTTACTTGGGGAATGGGATTTATAGCTTCATTATCACTCAAGCAAAAATTGGTAGATATAGGTGCTCAACCCAAATTATTTAGTAGAGAATTTTATGAAAAATATATAAAAGATAAAGCTCCGTATGATTTTTCATTGGATTTGTTTGTACAATATTGGGCTAAAAAAGAAGGCTTAATTTTAGAAATTCCTGTAGTTTTTAAGAATAGATTACACGGAGAAGCCAAAGGAGGAGGAAGTATTCAAACACGAATCAAAGTTACCAAAAGAGTACTTAAGTTTATTTTTGAGATGCGAAAAGATCTTAAAAGTAAAAATTTGCTCAACTAGGGAAGAAAAGAATCCGCTTATTTTATAAGTATTTATTTAAAATCCAGATTCAAGTTTTAAATTTCTAAATAATAGAACATAAATTAATTTTTTCATATTGTTATTTTTTAAAGTATATGTTATTATTCTCGTTTATTGCAAATTTAAAATCTAAACTATCAAAAAAAATAGCTTTAAGTCTTTTTGCGTTTTCTTTAGATTCTAGATTAACTTGAGCTTTGTAGATTTTACTAAATAGAATATTAGACACAGTTGTCGAATCAATATATTCTACCGTTGTCTTTGATGTAGAAAGTAATATGTCGTTACCTCTTTCACCAATAGAAATTGTAAAAGGGAACTTGTTTACATAGCCACTTGAGCAATCGTTGATTAAATCAAAATTAAAATCTTTTGTTTTAATTCCTGGTTGGGTATTTGTGCCATTACTACAATTTACAGGATTTTTTTCAATAATATTTTTTAAGATTAATTTCAAATTACAAGTGTCGCTAATAAAGTTAATAGTATCACCAATTTGATATACAGAGAACATTTTTTCAACTTTAGTTGAGAAAGGAAGGGAGGTTTTGTCTTCTCTGCAACACGAACAACTAGATATAGTAAGTGCCATAGTGAACCATGAGAAGTATTTAGTTATGTGAGTTTTCATGAGATTACTTTTTTAATTGGTTGCACATCAAAACCCTCGCAAATTATAAATGGGCGTGTAATTCGATTGGTTTCGTTACTTCTTGCACAAGTAGTTTTATACCAAACTCCATACTCTCCTTGCATCCATAAGGTAGGAGTGATAGGAACACTTATAAATTTGGTTAAATTTTGACTATAACCCCTTAAAATTGTTCCAAAGGAAATTAATAGTATTTTTATGTAAAATATTTTGCTTTTCATATTCTGTATTATTTGTAGATAATTGTCCTATTCGAATTTGATGCCATTACAAAACCAGTGGAATCATAAAACACTTCAGGGAATTCTTCAAGAGTTAATTCTGTAAAGTTTAAACCATGAATATTCTCTAATAAGACATTATTAATTTGAAGAGTATTATAAAAAATTTCGGGTGTTGCAGTTCCAAATTGCAATATCTCACTTCCATTTGCTTTTTTCGATCGCTTAACTATTATTGTCCGTGAAATTAAAGTATTTTTATATTTTTGGGAACAGGAATTGATAAACTGAAAAACAAATAATTTTGTTGTACTGGCGATACAAGGAGTCGTTCCTCCTCCTTTTTGTAGAATATTGGTAGTATTGATGTTTTTTACTATAATTTTAAGATTACAAGTATCTGATTTTAGTAAGATAGTATCTCCAATTTTATATTTCGAAAAAATGCTTTTTTGCTTTTCTGTTAAATCGGGTACTTCTACTTTGCAACAAGAGCAACTGCTCATAGAAAAAACTATACCCAACCAAAGGGCGTATGTTATTTTAAAGTCTTTCATTACTTTTTACTTAATAGGTATTTCGTAATTTATTTTAGAATTTTGATGAACAAAAACCTTTTTGCCATTGACCATAGCACTCAATACTTTGTCTATTGAAACAAATAGTTGCATATTTGTTACTTAAAAACATCAATATCTATAAATTTTAAATTTCAAAAACCTTAATATTATTCATAATATTAAGATTTTTGAAAAACAAGACTTAGTTTATTAAAATTTTATGAATCAAAATTTGATTTCCTAAAAATATTTTCAAGAAATAAATACCTTGTTTGGGGTCATTTATATCAATTTCATTGGTTAAAATATCTGTATCTTCATATACAACATTTCCTTGATTATTTACAACTTGTATTTTATTAATGATTTCTTGAGTTGTTATTGGAAGTTGAACTTTAAAAATTCCTTTATTAGGATTTGGATACACTTGAAGAGTGCTGGTATTTTCTATTCCGTATTTGGCATATATAGCATTTATATCCAAAGCCTTGTATGATGGTATTTCGGCTAATAATAAATTATTTTCTTCTAAAGCATTAGCAATTCTTGCTGGGTTGCTACAAGAAACTCCTGATGCCAACTCTAGTATAGCTCCAGACTCAATATTGAAAATTGTACCAGACTCAATATTTATATTATTAGAAGCAGTTAAACTAAAATCAGAATTTTCGACGAATCTATGCTCTCCATTTATGTTCATATTACCTATGCTTTTAATATTAATATGATTAGAAGGCATATAATCTTGAGCTGGATAGTAGATTTGAGTACCACTTAGAGTTAAATTATTGTAACATTCTATTTGTCTTCCTTGCAAATTATATTCTAATGATATTAAATTTCGATTCGGTAATAAGACATCTCTAAGAGTTCCAGATGTATTCCATCCAGTGTTTAAACGTCCGTAAAAATCAGTAGAAGGGAAGTCGCACATACCAGCTCCGCCACTGAGTACTCCTATAATTTTGGCGTTATTGTTAAACAATGCACTACCAGATGAGCCATGTTCTGCTACTCCTTTGCTGTATAAAGCTACTCCATAAAAAGGCGATTCTACTGCACTACAAAGTGTTTCTGTTCTTATTTCTGTTTTAGTCCACCAGCCAAACAGTACTTTATATACAAAATCAACTACTTTGGTTACAGTGTGACAGGTGTAATTAGTATAAGTAGCAGCAGCATGAGTTTTGGCATATTTTTTTATATCACCTTGGGGGTGATGTATAATGTGGTAGGGTATATTGAATCCTTGACCATAAGCCGTACTCCACCCAGCATGGTATACATAATACTGAGGTGGAGGTGGCGTAACCATACGTAAAACCGCCATATCATTAAGACCAATTTCGTCTATCTTTTCTACCTTTGATCTAAATGTGTATCGTTCTGCAAATCGATTTCCATTTATATTTAATGAATTGTTGATATTAGGTACGTTGTTGTTGTCACAATTAGGGCTTTGATAATTGAATGCAAAAACAAATGCAGAATATTAAAAAACGGTATTTTTACACAATGCCTTGCTGTTATAAAATAATATCTAAAGTTGATCGGGGCTCTTCTCTATTAATAAAAGTACCTGTACAAAAATAACTTCAACCCATCTGTAAAATGGTATAAATCTAAATACTGCTCTATTGGGATTAGATAACATTGATGATTGCAAATCACAAAAAATATTATTATTATCTTGGCAATAGTCAGAACGTTCGAAAGTATTAGAAAATGAATTGCATTTTAAATTATGTACAGGTAAAGCATTATTATATTAAGAAATCATTGTAGAGTCATAAAATTTGATGTTTAAATAATTCATATTTTTTAATTTTTTTATTAGATATATCATAAAAATCATATTGAATAATTCCAATTTTTTTACCAAAGTACAATGCAATAGTGTTGTATTTGAACTCTTCCCATGTTTGCAATCTGAAAACTTCATACTTCTTTTTATCAATTATTATTGTTGTATCTATTTTATTTGCATTTTCAGAATAATATTTTCCATTATAATTTAATTCTAAATAATTCCAGTAATTAAAATAAACTTTGACAGGATTTATATTTTCAATTAAAACTTGTTGCTTTGATTCCTCTGAAAGTCCAATTAAATCGTAACTAAGAGTATGATATAAATTGCAATCCCATCCAAAACCATTATTATTTGCATAATTTATTTGGTAGTTAGAAACCATAACCGTATCGAAACTCCCACTAATACTGTCTCTATATATCCAATAGCTACCGTTTTTGAATGAAAAATCATTTAATACACTATCGGGTATTGCTGGACCTTTTTTGAGGCATCGTTCTTTACATTCGCCACCAGATTTGTAACAACCTTTATGGCAACATGCACTAAGCATTATTAAAATGCAATAGAGTATAAGGTTATTTGTTTTCATTAGTATGCGTATAAACTGTTAAAAATCGTATTTTTAAACTCAACTAAGGTGTTTAAGTCTTGTATAGTTCCTTTTATTGATACAATATACAATTTACCTTGCCAATAATAAACTCTATAAAACATCATTTCTGGAATATTATTTTCGGTATTAATGTAGCTTATAGCTACTTCTTTCCCATTTATTAAATTTCCACCTCCATATAGAGTAATATTGTTAACACTCTCAAGTGTACCAGATAATGTTTGAAGATAAAGCTTAACAACCAAACTTAATGGGGTGTCATTTTGGTATTCAGGAGCCATACTATAGTCGGTTCGTTTAAAATCATAATATGAAACTGATTGAACAATAGAAGAATCGCTGTTAAGGTATGCTTGATACAATATTAAATCATTAGAAGAATTTGTGCTATAAGTTTGACTTATTTTGCACGAAATGCCCGTTTGATTTATTGGTGTATAAACCCAAATAGGTGTAGTAGCAGTCATTTTTTGAATGCTCAGAAACAAGATTATTACAAATATCGTTTTTCTTATCATTTTTTATACTTTAGTGAATTAATCTCGGCTTCTAATAAGTTTATTTTTTTATTCTGATCAATCAAATATAAAGTCAGCTCTTCTATCTTTAACATTTGCAAACGTAGCATTTCTCCTGCATCTATACCTTTTTGTTCAACTTCTAAACCTGACGGAATTTCAGGAAGATGTTTAAATTGTTTTATATAAATTTGTACACTGTCTAAGGGCTTTAACTTATAGTCGTTTTCAAATACATAATCAGCCCAAGTTGGAGTAATATTCAAAGATTTGGCTACAATTTTTCCGTCAACAGCAAGTTTGTAGCTACTTAAATAATTATTTGGTTCGGTTGTGCCAATAAGAACCTTATTTGTAACTTGTAAATCTTGTTTAGGAGTAGTAGTACCTATACCCACTTTGCCACTATTATAATAAATATTGCTACCGCTGGTTGTCCACTGGCTAGTACCTCCACTAGCTAATAATGATCGCACACTTTTATTGCCATCAAATATTACATCACCACTAGTTTTGATATCGCCACCTTGTACTTCAAGTTTAGCAGTGGGAGCAGAGGTGAAACTGCCAATTCCAACATTGCCACCTGATTTTTGTAATATGAGTTGTTTAGCCGCACCAGGTCCACTTGGTTGTTTAAACTGGTAGCAATTGATTACTCCATGTTCTTCGTTGTTTGAGAATCGCTCATGTTGCAAGCTCATGTAGTGCATAACTGTACCTGAGGTGGTGAAAACTGGTTGAGATGAGGTACTCGAGGGATTCCAATTACTCACTATTTGCAAAATATTGGTTTGGTCATAAGTACCATTGCTATTGTCAGGCCCAATAAGAGCTGTGCGACCCGCATTTACTTCAAATTTCCAATAATAAGGGTTACGAGATGCCGTACTACCTACAGATACGTTACCAATATTGCTGTTAATACCAGAAATATACATACGAGTAAGTCCGTTAGTGTTGATTTTGAGAGGGTTGGTATTACCACTGAGAGAACCTAAAAACGAATTAGCATTCAGTGAGCTTCCATTCATACTCCATAAACTGTTTGCAGGATTAATGAGCGTAACATCACCAGTAGTACCGGCTGTTCCTAAAAAGTAATTTGGTGTAGAGCTAGTACCAAGTTGTAGGCTTTGTCCATAAATTTTACCTTCTACTCTCAGTTTTTCGTTTGTGGGTACGGTAGTAGTACCTACACCCAAGTTACCTTGTGTATAGTTGCCTGTAGTTCCTGTGTTCCATGTTTGTGCTGTGGCTGTACTCGAACACATCCCTGTAAAAGCTAAAAGAATTTTGAATGACTCTTTCCAAATATTATTTGGAAATTTGGAAATTTGGAAATTTGGAAATTTCATATTTTTTATGTGTATTTAATTATTAATGAGACAAATATAATTTTAAAATTATTAATTATCAATGGTGTTTTAATGAAATAATTTGGGGATTTTCTTGTTTTATCCTCAACTAGGATAATATAAATTACTAAAAGGATTGTAACAAGGGGCATTGTAGGGTGTGTAGACTTTTCCAGCATAGATGATATCTTTGCTCTCATCCATTTTGTTTGTAAAAAAATTGGTTGATAGTAAGAATCTACCTACAATATCTGCTCTGTATTGATAATATTTTTGTTTGTAAGGTAAGGGTATATATTTGTAGTCAACGGTGTCATACAATGCTATAAATTTAATTTTAACATTTGAGTACCCCCATGGATTTTGTAAGGATGCTTCTTTTGAAAAAGATTCAATGTCTTTTTCGTTTACTTTTAGACCTTTTAAATCCTTTTTGAGTATATTTTCTAGTAAAGATTGAAATTTACTTTTGTAGTAAAATCCTATACCAAGAGTAGAAACTACTCCCGTACCAATACTTAAATTTCTTACAAATGCTCGTCTATTCATCTTATTCAAAAATTTTATGGGCAGCATATAAAGACAATGCCGCTATTGTTAGAGTTGGATTTGCCGCTGCTACACTTGCAAATGCACTACCACCTAAAACGGCCACGTTTCTGTAAGTATGGTGCAGCAAATGTTTATCCACCACACTATCGCTTAGTGAAACACCCATCTTTACACTACATTGATTATGAAATTCTGTTTCTTGAAAATAATCATCAAGAAACACTTCTTCTACGGGTAGTCCCTCAAAATATATTCCCAAATTAGATTTTAAGTTTTCATAAGCTTTGTGAGCATATTCTGTGTGTCCTTCAAACTTTACAAGCGGTTTGGTTTCGTCGGCAGACAATACAACAGCATTGTTAAGGTTTGGAATATCTTCAAATACAAATTTGAATCTTGCAATATCTCTCCAGCGTCCTCTTTCGTTTCTTATGATAGGTAAATTATGACTTTCTAGAAGGCAAGAGCCCCATTTGTTTCTAAAAGTGCCGTCGTATAAATTATACCCATGTGCAGTTATAGAAGAACTTCCGCCTACGTTAGAAAAATGGTCTAAATGTGCGTATGCAAAAACTCCCACTTGTTCGCTTAGTCCTTTGCCTAACAGGGGTGAAGTATCTCCTGAATTGAGTAAAATATGAGCGTTGAATAGGGAATTAGTTCCTAATGCAACAAAATTACTTTTATATTCGACTTTTTTTCCGTTTGAAAGAACTTCTACGCCTGTGGCTATATTGTTTTGTAGTATTATTCTTAATACTTGTGAAAGAATTTTAACTTCTACTCTTGAGTCCTTATAAAGGTTTTGGAAACCATTTTCAATTGTAAATTTGGCATCTACGGGGCATACATCACA
This sequence comes from Cytophagales bacterium, assembly GCA_046329305.1. Lineage (GTDB taxonomy): Bacteria > Bacteroidota > Bacteroidia > Cytophagales > UBA9547 > CAMFLX01. The sequence continues at coordinate 956,681 of JAXLUW010000002.1, read as the reverse complement.
GGTTACACTAGAACAGCACGCATTTCTAGTATCTATAGCTTTACTAGCTCTGGCAGAAGGAATAGAAAAATAAACTTCCTCGCCATGTTTTTTTTGCATCAGTCTGTCAAATGTACTCAGCTTATGTGAGGGTAGTGGGTAACTAGATGATTTTTTATAGGGAGTTACTTCAGGTCCAGATATTTGCATTAATTGTTCTGCTTCTACATAAAATTTTTCAAGATCATCGTAAGATATAGGCCAATCAAAACCAACACCATATTTCGTTTTTAACTTGAAATCGTTGGGCATTAATCTAGGAGTACTTCCCCACCAGCAATTAGAGCTTCCTCCAAAATTTGGATCAAAAATCCAAGGTTTTTTAGAGTTTGAGTTAATGAACGTATCTTCTCGTTTAACAATGTTTTGTTCGTAATCTATTTTTTTCCCTCTAATAGAAGCTAGTCTGTCTTTATGTGAATACATGGTTCCACGTTCTAAGACTAATACTTTTGAGTTTTTGTGTTTTTCTTGTTCTAAATATTTATAGAGGAAAAATGAAGAAGCAAAACCTGTCCCAACTACTATGAGGTCGTATGTTGTAGTGGTGCTCATAAATTTTCTTGATTTATGATTTGATAAATTTTTTCAACATTAGATTCCCAAGAGTGGTCTTTTGCAGTGGCAATTCTTTTTTGAACTAAAAAGTCATTGTTTTCTGCTATTGCAAGTTCTATTTGAGAGATATATTCTTCTTTGTTTTTTGCCAAATACGTAGCATCAGCAAAATAATCCATAAACGGAGTGTGTGTGGCTACGGTAGGTTTGCCCATGGCTAAATATTCGTCAATTTTTCGAGGATAATTACCAATAGTTAGTTCGTTTATGAGCTGAGGATTCATACAAACATCAAATGCCTTTATGAAATTTGGCATTGTTTCAGGTTGTTTTTGACCTAAAAAATGAACGTTCGATAGTTTGTGTAAATCACTGTTTTTAAATTTATCATCTTCCGGACCAACCAAAACTATATTCCAATCGGGTTTAGATTTAGCAATATATACCATTAAATCTATATCTAATCTCATGGATGTTAAATACCCCGTATAACCTAAGATTGGGCTTTTAATATTTTTAATATCATCAGCAATTTCAATGTTATCTTTCAAATACAAATCTAGCTCGCAACCTTGACCTATGTTAAAAGATTTTGGGTTGAACTTTTGAGCATAATCTGCAAGAAATTGTGAATTAGCAAAAACAGCATCAGCATAGGACATGATTTTTTCTTGTTCAGCTATTGCGTGTTTTTGAAAATAGGGAATAGGCTTAAAATTGTCTCTTATGTAATAGAAATATTTTGTGTAAGTAAGATATTTTTTAAAGTATAATGTCTTTGAAATAAGACAATCGTTAAAAATATAATAATCGTTCCAATTGTGTTTTTTTACAATTCTGTTAATCTCGTTTGCTAATCTTTTATTGTTTAAGTTGTTCAGGATGTTGTAAACAAAACCAACAGGAAGCCAATTGATTGATTCAAGAATTGTTTTTGGATAAAAGATTTTTAATTGCTGATTTATTTCAACTATATCTGCTTCTTTTCCTTCTAAAATTCTTTTCTTTTTTAATATTTTAGGGTCATTAGCTTTGTTTTTAAGTGTTTTTCTATCCAAAGCATTATTGACATAAATAACCTCATTGTTCTTAGACAAAATTTGAGCAATATTTATGGCATTAGAACCCACTTCGTTGTCCCAATCTTGCTGACCTATAAATATGATTTTTTTATTTTTCATTGTTTAAGATTTTATAAATAATTGAGTTTGTTTGAGTTCCTTGTTCGTAACAAGCCAAATGTCCCGCATTATTAATTAAATCTAAACTGGCATTTGGTACAAGTTTGATATATTCTTCTGCGGCTTTATAAGTAACTAAAGGGTCGTTTTTGCCCCAAATCAAATTTAATTTGATAGAATCTTTATACAAAGTTTGAAGTTCTTTTGACTTGTCAAGAGGAATAACATGAATCCAGGTAGAACGAATGGTGTTTTTATATCCCTTATATTTCATTTGGTCTTCATTTATAGCCCTATATTCAGACACAGCAGATGGGTTAAAATATTCATTCATTTGTTTTTCTACAGCTCTAGGTCTCCAATAAAATGTAAAAAGTAAATCCGACACTAAAGGCGTTGAAATATACCAGGGTGCTTTACTCATGCCTAAACTCGCTGGGTCTATTAGAATTAATCGTTCTACTTTATCTTTAAAATGATCAGCATAATTTAGAGCAACCGTACTTCCCATAGATGCTGAAATAAGAGTTGTTTTTTTATTGTTTTTTGAAAATGTATTTATCAGCTCAGATAACTGGTTAGTGAGTATCTCTTCTGTGTATTCTTTGTTTAATCTTTCAGAATAACCTCTGCCATATAAATCATATCTTAAAACTCTGTATCCCTTTGAAACTAAATAATCAAAATTTTTATTCCAAACATAATATCCTATTCCTGCTCCAGGAATAAGCACTATAAGTTTACCAGTATCCGGACCCGATATTTCGTATCTTGTATAGCCCTCTGATAGTTTTATATATGTACCTGTTTTGGGAGGTTTTGAAAAATCTAAAGAATATGGTTCTTGTGAAAAATCAAGATATACATAAGCCACAGTAGTACTTATGATAAGAATACAAGTAGCTATAAATAAGTACTTTAAAATTTTCATTTTTAATGAGGAATTTGTTTGATAACCTTAGCGGGTACACCTGCAACAACAGTATATGGAGGTACATCTTTGGTAACTAATGCACCCATGGCCACCACACTGCCTTTGCCCACGGTTACACCTTTCATTATTTTACAACTCATAGCCAACCATACGTCATCTTCAATAGTTATAGCACCTTTTTTTGAGGTTTCAGCAAAATGGTCGGCTACATCATGATAATCGTCGTCTATAATAATTACATAAGGTGCAATACGTACATTGTTGCCAATTGTAACTTTCTCACTTACAGATATATGGCATCCGTTAATGCGTGAGTTCTTTCCAATATGTAAAACGCCTGTTTTTTCTACAAATATTTTAGCTTTGTTTACATAAGACCATATTCTTACTTCGTCTGCCACATACATTTTTCCGTTATTTACTATGAGTGGTTTCTTGTAAACAGAAACATTTTGACCAACAGATTGGCAATTTCTGAGGTAATATTTGGCATTAACTACTTTTAGTATTCCTGAAAAAAAATAAGATAAAAATCCTCCGAAACCTTTTTCTGGATTTTTACTTTTATAAGTGCTGTATAAATTATTTATTTTTTGAATCATGTAAATAAGGCACAACCTTTAGATTTGTGTAATGTGTTAAATTCCAAAAAATACCTTTGTAAAACGCAATCAATAATTTCCAAGATTTACGCAGGTATGTAAATGTGTTTTTAGGTATAGAAAATACTATAAAAAATAATATGCTAATTAATAACGTAATACCGCTATAGTTTCTTCTCATAAATAAGAGTCGGTTTCTGGTCATGTAATAGATTTTGAGTGGACTATCTTTGCCTACAGAAACTGATTCTTTGTGGTATATGGTTGAATTTCCTATATATTTTACTTTGTATCCCGCTCTTTTTATTATTTCGCACCAATCATGTTCTTCATAATACAAAAAGAAAATGTCTGGCATCATTCCCACTTTTTTAACAACCTCCATCGGAATCATCATGGCGGCACCATGAGCCAAATCTGTAAATTTAGACTCAAAGTAACGTCCGTCGTTTTCTTCCATGTGTCCTATTTTACTACCACGTCCCGTATAAGGATTGATTCCAATAGCACCTGCATATTGTATTTTGTTTAAGCCAAAATAAACTATTTTGGGAGATACCATTCCTAGAGAATTGTCTTGCTCCATAGCAGCAACTAATGGTTCAATGAAATCAGGTTCTACTTCAGTATCGTTGTTCAAAAATAGAAGATATTTGCCTTTAGCTTGGTTTATTGCCAAATTATTACCACCCGCAAAACCCAAATTTTTTTCAGAAACAATTATGTTAACTTGAGGATACAAGGCTTCTATGGCAGGTTTTAAATCTTGATTAGAGCCGTTGTCAACTACAATTATTTCGATATTCTTGTAGGTACATTTGTACACTGATTCAAGAAATTCAAGTGTTGTTTGAGTTTGTTTGTAATTAACACTCAAAATTGAAACAAGAGGCTGTTCCAAAGTCATAAACTAAACATTTTCTTTTTGAAACAATGCTGGAATTGTCATAAACATTATTTTAAAATCAAAAAATATTGAATATGATTTAGCATAGCTGTTGTCTAAAGAAATTCTTTCTTCCGCAGACATAGCTCCACCTTTTCCTCGTTTGGTCACTTGCCACAAACCCGTAATACCAGCAGGGCCCAAAAAACGAGTAGCGGCAGAATCAGTTGTTAGTTGTTCAGCTTCATACAATGGTAAAGGTCTGTTTCCAACTATAGACATGTCGCCTTTTAATACGTTTATTAATTGAGGTAATTCATCCAAACTACTATTTCTCAAAAAAGCCCCAAACTTAAAAACTCGTGGGTCATTTGCAATTTTAACAAAAGTCTGACCTTCTTGTTCTAGTTTTTTTACCGTTTTATAGGTAGTTTCACAAACGCTTCCTTCAGAGGTAATCAATTGTTTTTCGCAACTAGATGTTCCGCAAGAACATTCATTATTTTTAAGTTTTTCTTTGAATAAACTTAATTCTTTTTCGTTGGGATTTGTGTATTGATTTAGGTTTTTCAAATCTTTGATTTTAGAATCGGCGTTTACATCCATACTTCTAAATTTATAGAAATCAAAAATTGTAAAATTTGCACCTACTCTTTTTGACTTATAAAACACAGGACCTTTAGAATAATATTTAATCAAAAGCCCAATAATCAAAAATAAAGGTGAAAGAAAAAAAAGAGCTGTTCCTGAAACAAAAATGTCAAAAAGTCTTTTTAGTAGAGGAATTTCATATCTGTTAGCTAATACTATGTTGGTTATATTTTGAGTCATATTACTGAGTTATAAATATAAATCTTTTAAACAAGTTTTTAATTCTTAGAGATAACTCTTCAAAATTAAAAGGCTTAATTACAAAATCATCTGCTCCAAGTTTCAGAAGTTTAATTTTACTGTTAGTGTCATCACTTGCAGATAAGATGATTACTGGAATTCGCGAAAGAGAAGAGTCATTTTTTATTATGCTGATAAACTCATCTCCGTTCATTTCTGGCATAGTCAAATCACAGATAATTACATGTGGTAAGATTTCGCCTTTTTTCAAATCCTCTAAACACAATTTAGCATTTTCATATGTGCTTACATTGTATTCATTTTCAAAATATTTTTTTGTCAGGTTTAATATAGGTAGAGCGTCGTCAATAATAAATAAATTATACTTTTCCATTACATGATTGATTGTTCAACTATAAAATTAAATAAAAATATTCATAATATAAAATTTTAATTACTTAAAATAAATTAAATAAGTTTTTAAATCAGTTTTAAGAATACTTAATTTATGGTGCAATTTTTTGTTTAATTTATCTTTAAGTAGTTGTATTATAAGTATTTTTTTGGATTTTCTTTTTAATTAAATTATAAATAAGCATTCATTAAGTTTTTAAATTACTTAATGAATATTACTTATGAAAACAATGTTTATTATTTGATTTAAAATAGGATTATTTTTATTTTTAGGCTCTTTTAGCTTTTTCCCAAATAGCAGATTGGTTTCCTTTGAAAAATCTAATCATACCCATGATAACTGAGTAATTCATGATGAAAAAATAATAAGGTATGAAAATAAGCTTAAATTCTATTTTGAGATTTTTTAAAATCCAGCCTATAAGTGCCGTTGTATAAAATAGTACTTGACCATATAAAAACCATGTATAAATATGTCCTAGTTTACTGTGCAACATATAATTTATGGGTATTAATAATATGAGCAAAAATGGAATAATTGTCCATCTTAAAACACGATGAGAGATGTATTGAAATGATAAGGTGCCGTATTTGAATGGATTTAATAAAGGTTTCAATAATAAAATTGCTTGTATTCCACCAGCACAAATTCTTATTTTACGTTTCAATTCTTCTTTTACGTTTGCAGATGCGGTTTCTTGTGCATAAGCATCTGGTTCGTATTTTACTACGTATCCTTTTTGTGCAATTTTAAGAGAAACTACAAAATCTTCAATGATTATATCTTTTGGAACTTCATCCCACAAGTTATTTCTTACGGCAAATAGTTCTCCAGCAGCACCAACAACTGTGTATAAATCAGAATCTAATTTTTTTAAGAAAGATTCATATTTCCAATAAAAACCTTCGCCTGCTCCACTGGCATTATCGGTGTTGTTTTGAAATATTCTTTTTTCACCTGCCACACAACCCACTTTTGGATCTTCGAAGTGTCTGATAATATTTCGAATACTTTCTATATTTAAATAGGTGTTGGCATCGCAAAAAATGGTAAAATCTGTTTGAACCAAAGGCATAACTCGGTTTACGGCGGCTATTTTTCCTCTTCTTTCGGGACTATATTCTAGTTGGTATTTGCCGTGTTGTTTTATAATTTCATTGGTTTGGTCGCTACTGCCATCTGTTACAAATATTATTTTCAGTTTACCTTCAGGGTAATCTAATTGATCACAGTTTTTTAGTTTTTCTGATATAAAATCTTCTTCGTTGTAAGCAGCAATCAGTAGTGTTACTTCTGGTGTATAGTTAGAATTAAAAGTATTTGGTTTTGGTTTTTTGATTTTTAAAATAATGTAAACCAAAATGCCATATCCTACAAAAGCATAAAAAATAATTGCTAAAAAAAGCCAAAATAAATATTCCATAAAATGATGATTTAGAGTTCGTTAATTGATTTTGAATGGTTTTTTTCTGTGACCAAAAAGTCAGTTTTAGTGTCTTTGTATCGAGTGAGACCAATCACTTGTCTGAATATAAATACAGGTGCTAGAAATATTGATTTAAACACTTCAATGGGAGTGTTAGAAAGCATCAGGCACAAAAATAAATTAGCTATCACAGAAAAAAAGCAAATAAATGCGTAAATACCAAGCTTGATGGAAGCTGTAAAACCTAAAATTGTGATGAAAAATGTAGCTAAAGTCATCAAAAATAGGGGAGGAACTATAAGTGTATACCCAAATAATATTTTATTCCAACGAAATTGATAAAGACCATTTACTAAAACTTTTAATCCTTCCATAAAATGTTGGAAAAATGATGCAATCCATCTGGTTCTTTGTCGCTGTACCTGTGCTCCAGTACTTACTTTTTCATCAAATACATGTGATTCATTAGCAAATGCAATTTTTTTATTTAATTGATCAACTATGAATATTTGTAAAAGTTTATCTTCTGCTATGATATGTTTGTTGATATCTTCAATTGCAAAAAATTGGTTGTAAATTTCTGTTTTCACAATCATTCCTGAACCTGAAATGGTTGCCGAACTGCCTAATTTACAGGTTAAAATTCTGTGTGAATAGTTATAAAAATAATCGCTCATGGCATCTAATCTTGCAATGTGCGTATCTATATTTTTGGCTGTTCGCATACCTTGTACTACTACATATCCATTTTGAAGATATCTGTTACAAGCACTTAAAAAGTTTTTTTCAAGTAAATTATCAGGGTCTAATACAAGTGTATAAGTGTGATTTCTTTGATAACTTTCTATGGCAAGTTTAATAGATTTTGATTTAGAACTTAAAAAAGGTTCTGGATAAATTATCTTTAATTTGTCAGACTTTATGGGGTAATCTGTAGCGGTACAGTGGTCTGCAATTAAATAAATTTGGTAGTTGGAATAGTTCTGTTTTAAAATAGATTCTACCAAATTTACAGTTAATGATAAATCTTTATAACCTGTGATTACACATGCTATATCTGCTTCCAAATCTGAAGACGGATATCTGTGTTTGGTAACAAAAACTGATATTAAAGATAAAAAGAATGGAATTACTGCAAAAAATGCAATTCCCCAAATTAAAAAATATATAAAAATTTCGTACATAAAGCTTATTTATATTCGTAAACAACAATTTCTCCAATCTTGGAAGTGTTGTTTTCGTGTTCAATAATTATTTTATCACACAACTGATTCACTGAAATGGTTTTCCATTTTTTATATAATGACAGTTTTCCATTATATACAAGTGTTTGGGTACCATTGTAAACAGCGAATATCTTTAATTGAGATTGTCCTTCATCATCAAAAATTGAAAGATAAGAAATAAATTTCTTATCAGTAAAGCTTAACTCGTTTGTTTTTACATTATTCAGAGATTTTGCTTCAAACTTTTGTGGGTAAAATAAAGGATTTAATTCATTTTGTTCATCTGTTAAAGTCAAAGAACTTGGCTCTGTATATTTTATATCAGATGTTGAAACTTTGCTATGGTTTTTTATTTGTACAGGTTTTTCTAAGAGAATGTATGGCTTTTCAGAAACATCAAAACCATAATTTTTAGAATATGATATTTTAGATTGAATGGGTTCTGTAGAATTGCTAAACTCTATTTTTGAAAGCGAAATAACACGCGTTGGTAACTGAATCTTTAAATTTTTTACTGTTTTTTTAGTTTCTACACCTGTCCACAAAACAAATGCTTTTAGATGTTCATCGTTTTCATATTGATAGACATAGACATCAGGTTCGGTAGTTTTTAATCTGTTTACAAATCTATAATCGCCCAATACATCTGTTAATGTTTTGAGATAATACCAAGAATCATAATAGATAATTTTTTCGTTTTTGTAGCCATATAGACCTGATGAGGCATACAATCCTGTACCTTTTGTGTCTCTTAGCATATACTGATACGCTCTGTTAAGTCCTGAAGAGGAGAGTAATAATGTGTTTCTAATCAGCCACATAGCTTGAACTTGCTCAGGAGTATAACCTTCTATTTCTTGAACTTTTTGAGGTGAATCATTTTTTTTGTCGTACCCGTACTCTGTAAGCCAAACTTCTGTTTGTGCCGGACACACCTTTTTACAGTTTTTAACAAAATCAGCTACTTTATTGTTGAAATTAAATTTTTCTGGTGCAATACCACTTTTGATTTTTTCATCATTAGCATATAAGTGAGCATTAACTACTGACCACGGAAAATTTCCTTTTCTATTGTTTTTACACCAATGTGCAAGTGCATTTACATAATCCGATTTCACATCTATAAGCCCCGCCATTACTAATTTGGTTTCTGGTGAACTAGATTGCATAGATGCTTTGGATGTGTCTAAGTGATTGTCAAAATCTTTACTTGACATGGCCGCGTAATAGGCGGGTGTCATGTACGATGAGTTTCCTTCCCAAAATTTATCAGGTTCGTTCCAATTTTCTAAGTATTTAATTCCTGCATTTTTTTGGTGGTAGTTGTTGGCAAACTCATACATCAATTGAGCATGTTCTCTGTAGCTTTCAGGAATTTCTGGATTAAGATTTTGTTTGATAGGTATACATTCTCCCTTTTGATTTTGAGTAAGCCATGAGCCAAAGTGTTGAATCACAGGCATAATGGATTTTTTTGGGAAATTAAAATTTTGATAATAGGTATCGAAATCAAAGCCAGGAAAAGAAGGATTGAAGTTAAAACTGTTCTCTCCATTTTGATTCCAAACAGCTTCATGATATTCTCTAACATGATTAAAAATACTACTTGCTCCTATAGGGTCGTCTACAAAAGCATTTACACCCAAAAATTCGCTAATTTTAGGATAAGAAATTTTAATTTCAGATATGGGAAGTTTAAACAAATAAGTTCCTTCCAAAACAATTTCTCCTAATTGGGTATTAGTTTCTACTTCAATTTCTATTTCTTGAACTTTGCTTTTTAGTTGAACTGTATTCCAACCAAAATGTAATGGATATTCAGAGGATTTATCTTGAATTTTTATATTTATTTTTGTTGAAATATTTTTTGAATAGATATAAATATTTTCAATTTGGGCTAGAGTATCTAATTTAATTATTTCAATAAGTTTTTTGGTTTTGCATACATCATGGTAGCCTGCATGCCAAAATGTTTTTGGAATAAAAGAGTCAGTACTTGTGTATTCGTCTATTAAATACAAGGAATTGCCACATCCAGAAACATTTATGAGATTCCATGACTCTAATTTAAGAATCTTTTTGTTCTTGAAGCTTTGATAAGTAAAGTAAAAATATCCTGCGGAACAGAATATAATAATTGTAAATAGTGAAATAATTAACTTAAATGCTCTCATTTGTTCAATAGTTCATGGTAAATTTTTTCAACTTCTCTTGTCATGGTATCTGCACTGTAATGAGTGCTTATGGTTTCAAAAGCTTTGGAACCTAGTTGATTTCTTAGTTCAGAATTATTAGATAGTTGCATGATAAGCTCAGGTAATTGATGACTTGAGTTTTCTAATTCAAACAATAAACCATTTACTTGGTTCTCAATTACCTCTTTTGTACCATCCACTTTACTAGCAATAATCGCTTTTTTCATGGCCATTGCTTCCAACAGACCTATAGGTAATCCTTCCCATAAAGAAGGTAACACAAATACATCTGCCGCAGCAAGTACATCAGGCACATCTTGTCTGTATGTTTGGAATATGATATGGTTTTTACATTGAAGTGTTTTCACAAGCTCTAATGCTTCGTCTTTTTGTTCACCATCTCCAACCAACAATAACTTTAAATTATTATTTTGTGTCCATGCTTTTTCAAATGCATGAATCAATTTTAGTGGTTGTTTCTGATGCGTAAATCTTGCCAAAAACAATATTAAAATCTCGTCTTCTTTTACTCCAAGTTCTTCTCTAACATTAGAAAAACTATTATTTGGATTAAATTTCTTAAGATTGATTCCATTATTTATTACACGAGCTTTTAGATGAGGTAAATATTGCAAACCTGTAGCTTTGTTTGATTCTGCCACACAAATATTGACATTAGACTTATGAGTCAATAATTTTTCTCCATACAGTCTGAAATTTTTAACTAAAAAATTTTGATCATCATGAAAAGACCAACCATGTACTGTGTATACTAAAGGTAAATTAAGTTTTTTTGTTGCCCAAAATACATTTGAATTCGCTCTAGTTCCGTGAGCATGAACTAATTGTATATTATTTTCTTTTATGAAAGTTAATACTTTTCCCCAAACACGAACATCAAATGGCGTTTCTGTATAAATTACTTCCGCTTTGATCCCCATGTTTTTTAACTTTTCTACCATGGGGCCTTCAGTAAACGACAAGACAATCGGTTCGTAAATTTCTTTATTTAAATTTTCTACTAAACTCAGTAAATGACTTTCACCACCACCTATTTGCCCCTGACGTATAGTTTCTAGTACTTTGATTTTCATAAGATTAAAAAATTTAATTTACACTTTAGAGATACATCTTAAATATATCCTAAAAGCTTTTGTTTTATATTGCAAAAACATAAAATACATTAAACCCAAAATAATCAATATATAATATTCATTATTAAGAGGTACGTCTTCCATAACACAATATGACAACCAATCACAACTGAAATCTTCACAATCACATGGAGGAGGAGTTGGCATAAAGTAACCATCTGGGCAGTCGCACAAGCCTGGTGGCTGAGCCACTGCACAAATTGTCAAAATTAATGCAACAAAAAATATAATTTTATAGCGTTTATTCACAATGTCTGAATCATTAAAATCATTCAAAAATGATTTTATTTGTATAATTAGAATTACCAGATTTGATGTTTAAAATATAAACACCTTTACCATATTTTTCAAAATCAACAAAATCTGAAATGGTCACTTTGTTGTATCCTTTAGAAAAATTGATATGATTATGATACACTCTTCTTCCTGTAATATCTGTTATAGAAACTTCAGCAGTAGAAGTTGTATGACTATTAAATCCTAAAAATAATTGATGATTAAATGGATTAGGATATAAAGCTAAATTTTGTATTTCTGAAGGATCATTTACAGTTGTAATAATTTCGTCAGCGAATTCATAATTTAACACAAATCTACCATTACCCGTTGCTCCTGTAGCTGTACTATAATCAAATTTATAATAGGGTTTCTTTAGAACATCGGTAGTTGTATTTAAAAAATTATCGGTAAGTGTTAGTTTCGATAATTTATAAAAGAGTTCTTCATCAGAAAAAATTAAGTAATGACTACTTGACGTTTGTGTAGAATTGAATCCAAGTGGAATAGCACTAGAATAGCCTTCTGTTAAAGATTGAATGGCATATTTTTTTCCATTTACAACACTGTACAAGTTCATTATAGAACCTTCATTTTTTTCAACATCATTTTCATCTATTTCTGAAGATAAATTTGAGCCAAATACCAAGGCCGTTTCATCTGAATTTGCTACTCCGTCGGTTATGTTTATGAATAATTTGCTATAATTTACATCGGTTTCTGCAAGTTTGAAAAATTTAAATTCAGGCGTAAAAGAAACTTTTGCATCTTCGTTAATACCCAAATTACCTGTACCAATATCATTTTTTCTAACAAAAAACGCTTGACCAGATGGTATGATAGAATCGCCTCCGTTGATACGGGTTTTGGTGTTGGCGTCGTAAACGGCATATCTTCTATTGTTTCCATCATACATGTAAATAGAACTTTGCACTTGAGATTTGTCCCAACCTGCGGCTTTATTCCAATCAACTTCACATGGATAAGGATTCGCTACCAAATTCCAACCTTTTGTGTCGGCCGTTTTGGTAATAGGAATGTTAAAATTAGTAGTGTTGTTGCCGCTACCATTTCCTATTACAGGCAATCCATAGTTGTAATAGGTTACGCTACCAGTTGTTGAATTTTGAAAAACAGAATCAGGTAAAAATACCGTAAATCCTTTACCGGGTGTGGTTATGGTTGTGGTATCTAAAACATAATCCCATTTATTCAGACTTTCATTAAAAGTTCTTACATCAGAACCAGAAGATGTAAATCTCAAAGTATTTAAAGCATATTTCCATTCATATAATTTTCTACCATGAATTGCTGAACCCACATAATGAGTGCCTTGTTTTTTATTAGGACCAATATAATATTGATACAGCACTGAATCTAATATTTTGGCATTAGCACCTACTTTTAGGATTCTAGATGTATTTTGGTCATCTTTAGTAAGTGCAATCATATTATTAGATTTGAGAACGCCAGCACTTAATTTTAAATTGTTTTTAATAATTAACGGAGTTCTCAAATGCAAAGAGTCGTTTATGCTTGGTGAAGATAAATGTAGGTCATTCAACTGGTTTTCATACGGTTTTTCTGAAAGCCATAAGTTATGATTATCAGACGAAGTTACATTTATGTAAATACCTCCACCATTAGTATTTATTGCTCCTGTATTGTTTGTTTTATTTAAAGATGTATTTCCTGAGATATACAATTTACCATTACCTAATGAAAGTAACGAAGAGTTTGCTAAATCACAATCGGTACCTGTTCCGTTTATTTTAATCTTGCTACCATTAAGGACAGAAACGGTATCGTTATTTGTAAGTTTTAGATAACTCAGATTTAAGGTACCAGTTTTAGCATCAATGGATTGTTTTTTACCCATACAGTTTAATCCAAACTGTCCCGTTGTTAAAAGAGAATCTTCGAAAATTAAGTTTCCTTTTAAAGATAAATTAGTACTAGAACCTGTAAATGAGGATCCTGATTTTAAAGCTATAGAACCTTTAACGGTAATCTGTGCTGGTAATACTGTTGCAATGTTTTTTTCAACGGAAATATTTCCCCAAGTTTTAGAGTTTGGTAGATTTAAATTACTTCCCAAAAATATACTTGAAGTAGTATCAATGTCTTCAAATGTAGGTAAATTCAATCCATATAAATATAGATTGGAGTTGTTTTTTAGAGTAATATTACCTGTAAAAGTAACATTTGGAGAAATTTTAAGAGATTGACCTTCAAGTACTACCATTTTAGAATACTGACCGGAAATGTTTAAATCAGCATTCAGATTAGTCATACTTGATCTGTTCGCAATCACAAATGTTTGCCCCGCTCCTGCAAAATTACTTGGGTTACTTCCTGAACCATTTGAATTTCTTCCCCAAGAATTAAGAACTGTTAAATCACCACTAGATTTTAAATAGTAAATAACCGTTGGTCTTATCTTAACTTTGTTAGTATTACCCGATTCAAATGTACCATTGATGGCTCTTACGTAGTATGTATATTCATTTACAGCAGACAATCCATTGTCGGTGTAGTTGATGGAATTAGCTGCAACGCTTGCTATTTTAGTAAATACTCCACCGTTTGTAGATCTGTAAATTTCAAAAGCAGTTTCGTTAAAACTTAAATCAAGCCAGTTTAAAATTGTACTCGTATTGTCTATACTTGATACTGTAAGATCCGACGGGTTGTTTGGACTTCTGAAATCTCTTAAGGAGTCTAATTTTAAAACATAAGGTACTCTGGTGTATTTATCACCCATTTGTTCTACCAAAATTCTCGCATCCCAAATATCTTTACCACTTTTTGTAGACAATGCAAGTTCTACAGCCGCTGCCGTTAAAGAGTCTAATTTTGGTTTGTTAGAAGGGGCGTTGCCACATATTGAAAAATTAGAAATTTGTGACCCTGGATTGTAAATTTTAGGGGTATTATAAGTGCCTAAATATGCATGTCTTATTGTGTATTGTAGCCAGTAATTGGTTAAGGTATCAAAATTAGCTTGGCCAACAATTCCTGCTTCGCTAGGGTGGATTCCATCTCCTTGAATTAAATCTTGTTGATTTAAAGAAATTGGATAAAAATTAACCAAACTTCTTTTCTCTGTTTCACTCCAAGCATAGGGTGTATAAATTTTTGTTAAACTATCCAATAATAGGTTTATTGGTAATGAACCATTTTCTTGATTTCTACCACCAAATACTGCAGGAATGTCATTAGGGCCACAACTTCCACCAGAACGATAATCTCTAAAATGCATTCTAGAAATATATGGTATTTTGCCGTTGCTATAAATGGTCTTAATGATATCTTCAAAACTCTTTATCAAATTTTTAGCATTTGGGTTGGTTTGTAATCTTTCAAAAGTTAATGGTCGCATATTGTTAAATGCGGAATTTATATTGTTACCACCTTGGTGTACCAATACAAAACCAGCATTTGGGTGTCTAGATAAAAAATATTGCATACTATCTCTTAATTGGAGAGAATTGGAACCAGAAATTGCTAAATTGAAAATTAGCATATTTTTTCCTAGGCTCGCCATTGCAGGAATTTTTGAAATCATTTTTCTAAAACGTCTTAATCCCATTGGCATAAACTGTTCTTCAACAGATGCTCCAGTAAGTACAAAATAATTATGTCTAACTCCTGCTCCAAGAAATCTATACAGTCCTATTTCTGAAAGCCACATAGTTTTAGAGCTGCTTGTAGGAGTAATTGAAATGTTAATTCTAACATATTTATTTGCCCACGTTACAGGTAAATCTATTTTTTGTAATTGATTATTTCTAGCTCCTCTAAAAACTGAATATGAATCTTTTACTGAAAAATCAGCTGTATTACTTACCTCAACAATAAGTGTAAAATATCCTTTTTCTATATTATTGTTAGGATAAGGTAAACTTCCATTATTTCCAACAGCCATTCTTGTGGTGTCGGCTCCATTATCAATTGTTTCGGCTACATTGTAAGTTATAATCCCTCCATTTGGAAATTCAGATGCTGCTGGTAATTTGAATTGTAGGTATTTAGTAGTGGCAGTATTTCCTAAATACATAAAATCCAAAAAGTCTCTTTTTAATTCTAATGAATCTTTTAGTTTTTGTATTTTACCCAAATTAGAATATAAATTGGTTTCGAAATTGTGGCTTATTGTTCCAGCTACAATTGGCATTCTCCAGTCTAAACTGCTCGGAGTAAAACTGGTAACTGTTGTAGCGTTTACTGTTGTTGAAAAATCAGATAGATAATTATTATAAGCTCTGATTTTATAAAAATAAGTAGTATTAGCACTAAGATTTTTATCTTGATAAAAACTCAATCCAGGATTTGGAATAGAGTCTATTTTAGTGAAGTTTACATTATTTGTAGATCTGTAAATACTAAAGCCATAAGCTATGTCGTCAGTTACAATCCAAGATAAATTTATGTTATTTGGCCCTATTGCAGTTGCAGCAAGATTTACCGGAGGATTTGGCTTACTTAATGTTGTAGTACTATCTATATTGGTATAATTGGTATAACCTTTATAGTTGTAGGCTCTTATTTTATAGTAATATTTGTTGTTCAAAATCCCCGAACTATCGAAAAAAGTCGTTGCATTGCGGTTTGCATTTCCAACTAAGTAATAAGGTCCATTTTTATAACTACTTCTCCAAATTTGAGTTCCAGATTCTGAAGCACCTGTAGATGATGGGGTATTATTTGCTTTGTTATTATCTGTCCAAGTTACTCTTACTATATTGTTTGAAATTGCAGTCAAACTCATGTTTGTTGGTGTATAACTTGATAAACTTGCAATACTATTAAAACTATTTGATAAATATAAAGAGCTAGAAATACCAGCACTTGTACCCACACCTGATAAAGATACAGGTATGATCATATAATAATAATAGTTTCCATGTTGTAAATATCCAGGAACAGGAGTAGTACTTGTTCCCACACTATCTATATATGTTCTTGAAGCATCGTAAGGAATATTTGCGATTTTTACCCAATTTATATTTGTACTTGTAAGTGATGAAATAGTAATACTAGTTTTAATTCTGTATATTTCATAACTAGTAACATTTGAAATATTTGTACTATTCCATGTAAGTTTTATCTTGGGTTTGTCAATGCCCGTTAAGTTGGAAATAGTTCCAGAACTTGAGCTACTAGATGACGCTGGTATGCTTACAAGTGTTATGCCTTGAGGTTGACCAGGTTGTATATTGGCAATATTTCCAATATATCCACTAGGTAAATAAGATAAATTTTGAGACCCACCAATCGCATTACTGATAGATTGTTTGGCGAAATTACTACCACCAGATGTTTTTGCCCAGCTTACATTTAAAGTCTGTCCACCAGTTTTTTCAAAAAATTCAACTTTAATGGGTACCCATGTACTAGAAGTATATGTAGCCGTGTATGATAATTCAATATCTCCATGCAATCCGTCATTATCAATTACCTGTTGATTATTCAAATACATCTTTGAACCATCATCAGATTTCAAGTAAAATACATAGGTGCCAGCACTTGGTATTTTTATATATCCCTCTATGTTTAATTGAAAATTTTCATTTCCAGAAATAATATCAGTATTTGTAATTAAGTCTGTAAGTGAAGGATTAGAGGTGGATATATTCGTAATGTTAAAATTAGAAACCACACCGTATCTTATAGGAGTGAGTTGTGAGAAATTAGGTAATTTATTCAATGCTTGTACTTCATAATATTTACAAATAAGTCCAAAACCATCGTACTTAAACTGTAAAGTTGCACTAGGAAGCGAAGCATTATTTGAAATGTCTACAGCAACTACTTGAAACAAATATGTAACACCTGCCGGTGGAGTTATTCTTATACTGTTTGTCGTACTAACACCCAATAAAATTCCATTACTATAAATTCTATATTCTTTGATTGCGTTGTTGTCTGTTGCTGCTTTCCATGTTAAGGTGATACCATTATTTACATCTAAGTTTAATATCTTTAATTCTGTTGGAGTTGAAGGTAGTTCAAAGTCTTTGTACGTGTTAGTATACGCAAAACTTGTGGATAAATTCCCTCCAAATTCATTTATTGATCTTACTTTGTAGTAATATCTAGTATTGGGATTTAAAAGTGTATCAATATAAGAGGTTGAATTTGAGGCGGTAAGTTTTATGAATTTAAATGGCCCTTGAGGTAAAGTAGATCTATATACTTCAAAACCAGTTTCATTACTAGAATTATCTGTCCACGTAAACAATATTGAAGTACTTGAGCGAGGAACAGCAACTAAATTGGTTGGCGTTGCTGGTGAGCCAGCAGAATTACCGTCGGTTTTTACGGTTATAGGATCAGAAATCAAACTCCAACACTGACCTTCTTGGCGTACTCTTACAGTGTAAGTTCCGTTTGTGGCCACGATAACACTATCTTTTGTGGAACCATTAGACCATTCGTAAAGTGTAAAGCCTTTAGGTGCTCTTAAAATTACATTGGTTGCGTCTGGTGATGGCAAAAGTATACTTCCAGAAGGGGTGATGGTAGGTTTTGGAGCTCCTAAACTAGCAGTAACTGTTACCGTGTCGGAATTTTCCAAAATTGAAGTAGATTTTCTTTTGTATTTTACATGATATAATCCTCCTTCTGTTATGTTTTCAAGTCTAAAATTATTAGCACCAGCTATGGCAACTCCATCTTTATACCATTGGTAATAATAGTAATTATATGAAAAACCTAAGGCAACACTTTCGCCTGGACAAACGGGATTAACACCTAAAAAGCGAATATGTTTTTTATTTTGTCTTAAAAAAAAGGGAAAGAAATCAGGATTGGCATAGGCTTGCAACCATGTGTCATGTTTAGTTGGAGGTGGGTATTCTGAATATCTCAATAATGTATCTACAGCTCCTGCAGCTTTTAGAGCCGCAATCATCAAATGTGAATAATAGGGGAGAGGGTTGTCGTCAATTTGTCCTTGATGCAACCATATAGGTATATTGGCTACATATTTTGCTCTTGCGGTATCTCCAGGAGTTGACATGGGTTGTGCCGCAGCAAATAGATCTGGTCTGTGGTATAGAGATGTCCAAACGGCTGTTCCACCTGACGATAAACCATGTACATATATTCTATCTGGATCTATTTTATAAAGTAATTTTAAAGAGTCAATCACATCCCAAGACATAGACATGGCTGTGGTCATTTGTGAACCAGGTTGCCCAACTGGAATGTCAGAATATTTGTAATTATTAGTCCATGATCCATAAGGTTCTTGAGGAAAATATACAAACGCATCTACCCTTGGTAATAAAGTAGAAACCCCATTAACTGTGTAACTCAACACTCCATTACGTGCGTCTAAATGTAGTTTACCTCCCCACTTTAATTGGTAATCATTGATAGGTGTAGAACCTGTACCCGCTTCTCCCTTTCCGTGATACATTACAAACAACGGATACGTTTTGTTTTCTGCTGGATTGTAATTTAAGGGTGGTAATAATCTGAAATTTAATTTATCAACACCTTGAGCAGGGTATGTTCTTTGTTTGTAGTATGTGAATGCCTGATATGCGCTTGAATTAAATCCAGCACTCGTAACAGACGTGGTAATCATTGTGTCTATTCTGGTCTGAGCAAAGTTAGTACCCAGTAATAAATATAGTAAAGTGAGGTAATATAATTTTTTATACATAACAAATCTTAAACATAGCTATGTACAAATATAATAAATTGGATTATTTAATTAAAATAAATTGTATTATTTCTATTTTTCAGGGAGTTAAATTGAATTATTTTAATAAATTTTTAAATTATTTAATAGAATCAATATCTACACCTATCAATTCTTCTAAATTATATTTTGCTACGTACATCTCTGATTCTGAAATGTTAAGAGTTTCCTTTAATGAAATGTAGTTCAAATTTAATTTTGCATATTCTTCGTAGGTTATTTCCTTATTGTTATATTTTTTTGTTGTAATATTTAGTTGGGATTTTGTTTCCTCCACGAGTTGTTTTCTTAAGAATAAATTTTCTTTTTTTGCGACATATAGCCTATATCTTCTCTTTACTTCATGTTCTAGAGCTATTGTTTCCATTTCAGAAGTATGTTGTACAATTTCTTCTTCTATTTTTGATTTTTTAACAGTTATAGGATTTTTTAGAAATGTACTTAGCGAAACTCTCAATCCAACCAAATATTTTGGATAGTATATGTTCATTCCATTGGTTGAAGAAGGATTTATGTTGGCTTCATTTAAATTGTACTGTCCAACCAATACATCTCCCCAATTACTTTTGGCTAGTTGTACATCTTTATGAGCAGAGCTTTCTTTTAATTTATTTATTTCTATGGTTCTATTGTTCTGTACGGCCAATTGTACTACTTTTTTCTCAATTTGGTCATAGTCTTGAGAAAATAAATTTACACTTAAAAACAGGAAGTAAAATTTATAAAACTTTTTCATAATTATCATTTTCTTTAAATTTTGTAAAATTATAGTAATAAATTATGATACCCATAAAACCATAAAAAATTATATTGGTTGGGTACATAGTTATTACTTCTTGAGCGTAATTGGCCACTAAAATAGAAAACAAAGTGCATAATATGGCCGCTAAAATATTTTTATCTTTTGAATCATTCAGCTTCTTATGTGCTTCTAAACCAATTTTAAATATGAAAAACAAAAGTAAGCAATAAATCAGTAAACCAACTATACCTTGTTCAACACCAATTTTTACAAAACCGCTGTCAACTTGAAATTGCGAAAGCATGGTGTTTGGTGTGAATTTTACGGCTAATTGCCCTGTAGATCCTATTCCTCCTCCAATTGGATGTGTATGTATGTAGGGCTGAATCATAGCTTGATTTTTTAAACGAACGTTAAATGAAGGGTCGTCTGTGGGAAAAAAAGCAGACCGAATCCTATTAAGATTATTCTCGTCTAATGGACCAATACTTTTTATTGGTGAAATAATTATACCAAAAAATAGTGCAAAAATCAATGTAGATGCAGTGATTACTTTCCAATTTAAATTTAATAATACATAAAATCCAAAACCTGCTACAGGCATAACGTATGCAGTTCTTGTGCCTGAAAAAACCATTGAAAAAAACATGAGTGCGGAAAGAATTCCTAAGACTATTCTTTTCCACGCTTGAATACTTGAACCCAATGCTAATATCAATGCAAATACGCCTGAGTATGCACATGTTACTCCAAATGTCATTGGGTCAGCAAAAAATGAAAATTTTCTAAATCGCCACCAATTAAAAAACAATGCTAATCTGCCAGGATCAGAACGAACCCAAGCTTCTTCAGCAGGTAAAAGTCCATTATATTCTTGAAAAATACCATAAAATGCTAGTAGGCTACTGAGCAAAATAAAGACGTATGAAAAAATTTTTACATTTTCATAAGTATTTATATATCTGAGAGATACGAAATAAAATAACATTGTAATAGCTATAGGTCTTATTGCATAAATCCAAACAGCTCTTGAAGCCGCCAATGGATTCAATAATTGAAGGAAATTATAGGTAATCCAAATTATTACAAAAATTGAAATAATATTAGTTACACTTAAATTATTCTTTTCAGTGATGGCGTGAATCAGTGTAATAAGAAATAGTAAAACAATAATTGCATCCATGAGAATACCCAATGGTAAATCCACAAATCGAAGTATGCCTAAGATGAAAAATGATATTATTAATGTTAAAATAATTCCAATAAATGGTTTGTTGTAAAGCACATATAACAAGGGTATAACTATGATAAAAAACATAGGAAATAACAAGCCTAGTTGAATATCAATAGAAATAAGATATGCCGTAATAAGTGCAATAAATACTGCCGAAAGGGCAACTAAATTTACCTTTGTTAACATTAAAACTTACAAAATAACTACTTTTAGAAATATTAAAATAAGAACCATAATAATTGTAAAAAGTGAAACTTTTTCAGGTAAGTGTTCAATTATACTTTTCTTAGATTTTGATTCTACCAATTTCATGAGATATTTGGATTTATTTTATATTTAAAAATAAAATATTTTACAATTTATGTAATTTTTTCGATTGTTAACTTATTAAAATAATAAATTTGATAAGTTTCTGATATTTGTGAAATATAATCTTTGAAACTTTATATTTCAAGAAACTACTTTTTTATTACATGTGAATTAGTGATTAATTAAATAGTGTATCAGGTGATTATTAGTCAATTATTGTCAATGTTTATAGATGTTTAGAAATCTTAAATAAATTCCTAAAAACATGTGTTATATGAAAAAAATGCTATATTTGGTATTTGATAACCATTTACTCTTACATCATTCATTGAATTAGATTTTTAATATGAACATATCATTGATTAAAAAAATATTGTGGCAATTAAAATGGTATTTGTTGATTATACCTATCGTATGTGCAGCAATTACTTTTGTTTTATTAGAATTTAAACCTAAACAATACATTTCTCAAGCTCAGATAGCAACTGGTATCACAGATCAAGAAAAAGTAGGTATTACAGATAATGAAACTAATTGGAATGTTCTAAGTAATAGGTTTTCAAACTTTTTGGCTTTTATTGAGTCTAAGGAAATTATAAGTATGGTTTCTTATAGCTTATTAATAAACGACCTTAGCAATACAAATCCTTATAGAAAACTAAATTCTGAATCTACCGAAAAGATAAAATTAACAAATGAAGAGAAAATTCAGATTTTGAATATTCTCAAACAAAAATACAGCAGTATTCAGTTGTTAGACAATACAATACCTCAAGAAAAACGAATACTCAGTATCATAAAAGAGTATAAATATGATATAAAAGCTTTAAACAAAAGTTTATCTGTGAACAGAGTATTGTCATCAGATTTTGTTAAAGTTGAATTTAAGTCTGAATCGCCCAAATTATCAGCATTTTTTGTAAATAAATTTTGTGATGAACTCATCAGATTTAATGAGTTTACAGAAACAAAGAAATTTGGTACATCTCTTTCTTTTCTTAAAGAATTGATGGATCAAAAAAAGAAGGAATTAGAACTTAAAATGGATACTCTTAGAAGATTCAAAGAGAGTTCAAATGTGGTTAATTTTAATCTTCAGTCAGAATCTAAACTTAATCAAATATCTGGATTAGAGCAAAATAGAAATGAAGAGCTTAAAAAAATATCTAGTTTACAGTCAGCAATAAGTGAAATAAAAAGAAAAATTGGAGCCTCAGGTTCTACTGCCGGCGAAGATGTTTTTCAAAATAATAAAGTCGTAAAACTTCAAGAAAAAATTCAGAGATTATCTGAAAAAAATTATGCTTCTGGCTCAAAAAACAGAATTATAGAAGATTCTATTCAAATGTTAAGAGCAGAGCTTGAAAATAGAATTTATCTTTTAAGTAAGAATATTGATAATTCTGATGTTGCTTTGCAAACCAAACAAGATTTGATTTCCAAAAAGCTCAATTTCGAAATTGAACTTTCTATGGCAAAATCTAACTATGCTATTATTGAATCGTTACTAAATAAATTAAAATCGAATATCAACAATATTGTAGTTGATGAAGGTAAAATTGCTTCTTTGGAACTAGACATCAATGCCGCTAGAGAGGAATACATAAAAGTTGAAGATAGGTACAACAAAGCCAAAAATATTTCCTTAAACAAAGGAGGGAGTTTGAGACAAATTGAGTTGGGACAACCCGCTGACCAGCCAGAATCGTCACATATAATGCTTTTTACCGCTTTGTCATACGTGCTCACTTTATGCATTATTTTGGGAGCAGGTATAGGTTATACTTTTTTAGATTCAACTATCAGAACCCCTGATAGATTCGAAGATTTTACTCATTTCAAATGTCTTGGTTATTTACATAAATTTCCAAATAAAACTACTTTAAAAAATATTGTGGACTTGTTGCAAAATTCTTCTGACAACAAACAAGTTCTTGAAAGGGAACTTCAGAATATAAGATATGAACTTATAAAATCTAGAGCTCAATCTGTGTTATTTACTAGTTTCGAAGCAAATCAGGGTAAATCTTTTTCAATTTTCACTTTAGCATATTCACTAAGTCAAAACGGTTCTAAAGTTGTAATTATTGATACTAATTTTAAGAATAACTCATTATCTATGCTGTTTGAAAATTATATTTTTCAAAATTTCATGCAGAAATTAGAAGACGGGAAACTATTAAATGCGGAAAATGTAAGTGAAAATGCTGACCCTTATATGCCATCAACCATTTTGTTTTCAAATTCTGATTTGATTAAAAAAACTGGGTTTGAAAACATAGATATTATCGGAAGTTCAAGTACACATAAATCGCCATTTGAAATATTTAATAATAAAGATTTTTCAAGATTACTTTCAGCACTTTACGAATCTTACGATTACGTATTACTTGAAGGCAGTGCCTTAAATTTGTATTCTGACAGTAAAGAACTTATAGATTTTGTAGAAAAAGTAATTCTTGTAACTTCAGCAGATTATAGCTTTACTAAAAAAGATAAATTATCATTTAAATTTATTAATTCTCTGGGAGATAAGTTTTTAGGAGCAATTTTAAATAAAGTTGAACAATCAGATTTAAACTAAAATATGAAAGCGTATAAATTAATAACATTTTTATCGGTCTCGTCATTAATGCTTTTTTCATGTGAAAAAAAAGTAAATGAAACCAATAAAACAGAAGTAGTTGAAGTTCCTCAAACTGAACCAACATCTGAACCTGTTAAGGTAGAAGAATCTCAAATGCCTTTGATGGCTCAAAGCGATTGCTACTCATGTCATAAAGACAAAGATGAATTAGTGGGACCTTCTTTTTTGAAAATAGCTGCCAAATATCCATCATCGAAAGAAAACATAACTTTGTTGGCAGATAAAGTTATGAAAGGTGGAGTAGGTGTATGGGGACAAGTCCCGATGTCTGCACATCCTACATTGTCTAAAGAAGATGCACATAAAATGATTGAATATATTCTTAGCGTAAAGTAACAACTATGAAAAGAAGACAGGCCATATTTGGAATTGTATTTACAGGAGCAGCAAGCTATTTAGGATACAAGGCTTATAATTTATGGTCTCCAGAATCTAATACTCAATTAGATACCTATGAAACACTTATTGCTGAAATGGCAGAGTGTGTTATACCCAAAACCAACACACCTGGGGCAAAAGATGTAAAAGCAGAGTTGATGATTATCAAACTGTTAAAAGAATGTACTGACGCCAAGACTTGTAAAAACTTTATTAAAGGCTGTAAGTCTGTTCAAGAAATTTCTACATCTCATTTCGATACTTTTTTTGAAAAACTAACATTTGAAAACAAAATTTCGGTATTGAATATGTTAGAAAAAAAGGAAAAGCCATTTCATCCTATTTTAGGAAAAATTCAGAAAAAAGTACTTGGAGCTACTTTTACGAGTACCTTAAAAGAACTCTCCGTAAAATCATATTGTACTTCAATTTTAGGAGCTACTCAGGGTTTAAATTATTTGCCTATTCCGGGTAAAAGAGAATCTTGTATCAAAATATCAAAAGACCACAAAGTGTGGGCCACACAATAATATAACTATGAAAGATTCTGTTACATCTGTTCAAAATGTGAATGTCAATTTTTCTCATTCTAATACGTTTGACGCAATCGTTGTTGGTTCTGGTATAAGTGGTGGCTGGGCAGCAAAAGAACTTTGCGAAAAAGGATTAAAAACTTTGGTTGTAGAAAGAGGTCATAATGTTGAACATGTAAAAGATTATACTACAGCATTTAAAAATCCTTGGGATTTTGAACATAGAGGCTATGTTTCAAATCAAGATAAAATAGAATGCCCAATTCAAAGTACAGCTTTTGATGAAGGTAATAAGCACTTTTTTGTAAATGACCAAGAACATCCATACATTCAAGAAAATCCTTTTTATTGGATAAGAGGTTATCAAGTAGGAGGGCGATCACTTACTTGGGGTAGACAGTGTTATAGACTTAGTGATTTAGATTTTGAAGCAAACGCAAAAGAGGGAATAGCTGTAGACTGGCCCATAAGGTATAAAGATATAGCCCCTTGGTATGATTACGTAGAGAAATATGTGGGGATCAGCGGAAGAAAAGAGGGTTTGAAACATTTACCTGACGGTGAGTTTTTACCACATATAGACTTTAATTGCATAGAAGATTTTTTTGCGAATCAAATAAAAAAACAATATTCTGATAGAGTAGTAACCCCTAGTAGAGTAGCAAATTTGACGAAAGGCTTAAGTGGACGAGGTCCTTGTCAATATAGAAACTTATGTTCCAGAGGCTGTCCGTTCACGGGTTATTTTAGTAGCAACGGAGTTACTTTACCTGCGGCAATGCTTACTGGTAATTTAACTTTGGTAACTAACTCAATTGTAGTTGAAGTATTATACGACAAAAATAAAAAGAAAGCTTCAGGTGTAAGAGTCATAGATACCCTTACACATAAAGTTACAGAATATTTTGCTAAAATTATTTTCTTAAATGCTTCTACTATAGCAACTGCATCTATTTTGTTAAATTCTAAATCAGACGTTTTTCCAGATGGTTTAGGTAATTCAAGCGGGCAAATAGGTCATAACTTAATGGATCATTTTCTGTTAACTGGGGCTTCTGGTGTATATGAAGGATTTGAAGATTCTTATTATTATGGTCGTTCTCCAGGGTCTATTCATATACCTAGATTTAGAAATGTGGATGAAAAAACAAAGATGCCTGATTTTATAAGAGGATACGGTATTCAAGGTAAAGGAGAGCGTTTTGGCTGGGACGATATGTACGCCAAAGTTGATGGTTTTGGTAAAGAATTTAAAGAAAAAATTACTAAACCAGGACCATGGGAAATTTGGCTTGGAGGTTGGGGAGAAACGCTACCTAATTTTGACAATAAAGTTTCACTAGATGCTAATGGCAAAGATAAATGGGGAATTCCTCTAACTAAAATTTCTTTTCAATATGGTGAAAATGAAAAAGCTATGAGAAAAGACATTAAATCTAGCTGTCAGGAAATGTTAGAAAAATCTGGTTTTAAAAACATAAATGCCTTTGATTACGATAAACCGGCTGGATCAGCTGTACATGAAATGGGTACTGTAAGAATGGGGCGTGATCCTAAAACTTCTGTATTAAATGGCTTCAATCAAATGCATGATGTAAGTAATGTTTTTGTGACGGACGGAAGTTGCATGACTTCCTCTGCTACTCAAAATCCGTCATTAACCTACATGGCTCTCACTGCAAGAGCTTGTGAATTTGCCGTTTCTGAATTAAATAAAGGCAATTTATAATTGCCTTTTCAAAATTTTATTACAAAATAATTTGTACATATCAGCATAGAAATTTAAGCTTTGTTTAAAAATTGATGTAATCTCTACTCCGTATAAATATCTTAAAATAAGCTGTTTAGTTATAAATGAAATCACATAAGTTGTGAGTGATCCATAAGCTGCACCTATAATTCCAAAGTTTTTTATAAAAAATAAATTTGTCAGAAAATTGATAAACATAGCGGCTATTTGTAAATAAAAATTCATTTTTTGTCTGCCAGTTGAGTCGAAAATTACGCCTGCTTGTCTGTCAAAAGGTATAATTGCCGTGTAAATAGCTGCTATTTGTAGAATAAGAGCAGCTTGATGATACACTTTTCCTCCAGTAACAATATCTATTATAAAATCAGGAAATAAAACTACAAATGTCAAAAAGGGAACTATTATTCCAAGTATGACACCTACAGATTTTTCATATAAATATTTTACTGCTTCTTTGCCGTCGGTATGCATTCTTCGGGCACTTTGCGGAAACACAATATCTGCCATGGCGTTTGTAGGTACTTCTACTGCATTTGTAACTTGTAATGCAGCCCTTTGTTGCGGCACAGCGGTAGTGCCTATAAGATTACTCAACATAAACTGGTCTATACTACCAGAAACAATACTACTTAAGTTGGTAATAAAACCGAATTTCCCAAAATTGAATAATTTAACAACCCATTCCTTGTTTATTTTGGTTGTGATAACTAAAAATTTCTTTGTGAATTGGTATCCAACTAGTGCTCCTAATAGAGCAGCTGTTGTTTGTAAGTGTACCAAATTGAGTAATGTGGGTTTGTAGCCAATTATATAAAAAATCAATATTACTATAAAGAATAAACCTTGTCTACAAAACATACCCCAAAAAACTCCTTTAAAATCTAAATTGGCTTGTTGGATATACTGAAACTGAAAAAAAGGAAGTAAAATAAGTGTAGTGATGATATAATAATACAGTAAAATTTCTAAACCTGGGGCTTTCAACGCAAAAACAGATAAAAAATGACTTCCCGCTATCAGTAATATGATTGATAATAAACTTAATAATATGTTGAGAATCAATGATGAACTTATGATGTTTCCGTGTTCTTCTTTAGGAGCAATAGATAAATGTCTGACAACGGCGTTTTGTATCAGTCCTGAACGTGCAACTTCTATTATACTAACTACCGACAAAAATAACCCCCAAGTTCCTAATTCATCCTGATTATCACTAAATATTCTGTATAATAATGAAGTACTCCCAAAATTGAATACTAAAGTACTGAATCTTTGTAAAATAGTATAAATGCCAGATGTGAGCCAGTATGATTTATTACCTTGAGTCATAAATATAAAATTAATTGAGTAGTTTTTGGTCTATTTGGTCTAAAATAGTTGAGTCTAAATCTTGATCAAATTTTCTTGCAAAAAAATCATCAGTATTTACTAGTTTGTCAAAATCTTCTAGCCTAAATGTTTTTGGGCTAGCCTCTTGTGCAGACCAATCTACAAATCTATAATTTCTATTTATAATTTTTTCTTTAAATTCAGAATTGTATAAAATAGTTTGAAATACAAATTCGTCTACACCCCAACCGTATTTAAAAAATTGAACAACTTCTGGATTCTCTTTGAGGAATTTTAACACATAACTAACGGCATCTTTACTTAGAATAAACCAATTGGCTTTCCAAACTATCTCGTATTTTTTTAGTGGAAATTTTTTCTCTGGTAATATCATATTTGCTATCTTTTGAATCAGATATTTACCTTTGATGTTCAATTCATTAAAGTTGTATTTGTAAATTCTACTTTTTGTAACCTCATATCTCTCAGATTCATGTATATATTCTATGAACTCATTGTTTTTATGTTGAGATAAAAATGCATAAAATTGGTTTAAAGGCTTTATTGGGTAGTCTTGACCACTTATAAAATTGATAAAATTGTAGTTTTTATTACACGAAATTATTTCTTCGAGTCCATTTATTGTGGCTTGTACCTGACTGTATCCTCCCCAGATTACATCAACTCTTTTTTTTACAAAATACACATTTGTAAATTTTGTTAAATTCTTAAATTCTTCAATGTTTGTTTTTAAATCAACATGTAAATAGATGTCGCACAGTTGAGTGTTTAAACAATTGATTAATCTTTCTAGTTGATTTGGTGATTTATGTACCGTTAAAAAATAAGCTATAAACATAAGGTTTCTTAATTTTGTTTATTTCTCAATCTAGTAAATTATAAGTTATTAGACTATTTTTATTTTAATATTTACTTAAAAATTACTTAAAAAAGATGATTTTTAGCATTCATGTCGTATATTTACACAATTAGTTTTAAATATACACACATGAAAAGTATAAAGTATCCATGTTTTTATAAACTGAGTTATACCTATTTTTTATTTTTGGTAACAATTGGTATAAGCACAGAAAAAGTTTTTGCTCAATTACCCAATCCTCGCACAAACGACTTTAGCAAAATAAATGCTTATTTTGATAGAGCTTTTTACTCGCCTGAATCTTTTGTTGACTCGGCCTACACGGTATATTCTTCAAATGGTGATCAGGTATTTGGTTTTAAAGAAATGAAAGAAAAAAAAGGTAGATTATTACAATATACCAATCAACCTACTTTTGTATTTCCAGTTCCTTCTGCACCACACGGTGACAGACCTAAATATTCACCTTTAGATGGAGGATATGTACATATTTTTAATGGATTTAATAAGACATATTCCGTTGAAAATATGGGAGAAAAAGATTTAGCTCCTTTTATGGAATTGGTTTATGTGTGTAGAAAGTATCCTTCTACGGCACAAGAGCAATTTCACGCAGGATTTGGTTGGCCAAAATATAAGTTTGATAATTCTGGTAATGCTATAGTAGGTATTAGTGATTTTACATCGCCTTATTCAAATAAAAAAGGAAACTTCAACGACTTGGAAGTGGTTGTGATTAATGAGGTTTATTATGGTGCACCTAATCATTTTGCAGAAATTTTAATTTCTGATAGTAGGGGAGATCTTATAAGTCAAGGTAGATTTGTAAACCCTACAAATGGTTTTCCAAATTATATCAGAAACGCAGGAATTGGTTCTAATGGACACCCCATAAATCACGACTTTTTTGGAATGTGGTATACTCTTGGTAGGGTTCTTACACCAGATGATAGATGTGATTTGATAAATGAATTAAAGAAGTTATATCCTATAGGTAAACTCCCTTCAAGACCCTATTGTTTGCCAACTATAACGTGGAACAGTACCAACAAAACATTTGATGTTACTATAAATTACAATCCTGGTTATGGAATTGCAGCAGGAGGTGATAATGATATAGATTTAGATAAAACAGTGGTAAATTGGTACTATGGAAATGCAAAAGTAAGTACAGGAAATCCCCTTGATGATCAAGATTTAATAGCAACTACCTCTGGTAAAGTTTTGTCTTTAAAAAGAGCAGATTACAGTACTAAATTCCCCAATCCTCCAAGTAGAAATATTGTTAATGTAGGTATTACTGTTTTCAACAAAAAAGGGGAGTCTTGGACAGAAATATGTGCTTTCCCGTTTTTAGATGAATTTAATTAATAAACTTATCATAATGAAAAATATATTCAGAATATTCGTCTTCAGTTTAGTCTTGGTATTAAGTACAGCTAAATCTCAGTTTGTTACATTACCCGACACGGTTTTTAGAAATTTTTTAATTTCTCAATATCCAACATGTTTTAATACTAATAAACAACTAAATACGACTTGTACGTTAATTAAATCTGCACAGTCATTAAATGTTTGTTCATTAGGGATTTCGGATTTAACAGGTCTTCAGTATTTTACAAATTTGGTTAATTTGTGTTGTAAGTCAAACAAATTAACAAGTTTGCCAACATTGCCTACTAAATTGGTTTCTCTTGTTGGGTCTGATAATAATCTTACTGCTTTACCAAGTTTGCCAACTACTTTAGCAACCTTGTCTGTGAAGAAAAATAAACTTACCAGTTTACCTACTTTACCGAGCACCTTAGTCTATTTAGATTGTTCTAATAATAGTATTACTGCATTACCTACTTTGCCAACTGCAATTAATACCGTTTTGGCAAACAACAATTGTTATCTTACAATTCCTGTTAAGCCAGCATTATCATTTTTATCTACATTCGTGGTGAGTCCTAATTTGTCTTCTTGTCCAACAGACCTAAAAGATGATGTTCAAGCTGAAGAAAGTTTAAGTCTCTATCCAAATCCGAATAAAGGGAAATTTATAGTGTCAAGTAAAGAAGAATCTAATTTGAAAATAATTAATGCAAAAGGCGAAATAGTATTACAAAAAACTTTAATTATTGGAGAAAACGACATAGATATAACATCTTTAAAGTCTGGTGTTTATATGGCTAGAAGTAATTCTCAACAAACAAAGTTTGTAATAGAATAACTTTAGAATACAATATTTTATTGTTATTTCAATAAAATATTGTATTTTTGCTTAATCTTAATTTATAAGCTTATAGATAAAACTCTACAAAATTATTCATTCTTCTAGCAATAATTTGCGATGTGGTAACGTTATTACTACAAATACTTTAAAATAAAAAAATCTGCGTATGATTTGAACTTTACTCAATCAAAAGAGTAAATTTAATGAAAGAGGGTCAAGTATCTGATACAGTTTTGATAAATTCATATTTATCAGGATGTGAAAAGTCCTTTGGCATTTTGCTAAAAAGACATAAATCCAAAGTTTATTCTACTATTTATTTAATTGTAAATAATAGAGAATTGGCAGAAGATTTAACTCAAGAAGTATTCATAAAGTTTATAGATGTCTTAAAAAAAGGCAATTATAACGATGAAGGTAAGTTTTTGCCTTGGATACTGAGAGTAGCACATAATATGTGTATAGATTACATAAGAAAAAATGGACGCTTACAAGTAACTTCAATGGTAGAAGACTATGAAGAAGCTACGGATGTTCATTGGCAACAAGTATCAAGTGCTGAAGATGTGGCTATTAAAAAAGAAAATAAGCGCATTTTAAAAGCAATGATAAAAGAATTGCCAACAGAACAGCGTCAAGTTTTGATTATGAGACATTTCGCAGATATGAGTTTTAAAGAGATCGCAGATTTCACTGGTGTGAGCATCAATACTGCACTCGGAAGAATGAGATATGCGGTCAATAATTTACGTAAACAAATGGAAGTAAATAAATTGGCCTATGATGAAATCCTCTACTCAAACAGATACGATTAATTTCGTATACAATGAATTGTCAAAATCTGATTGTGATAATTATTTAAAACAATTAGATACTAATGAAGCCACAGAGGCTTATTTTACTAGTTTGATTGATATGATGATGCAACTTGATACACTTACAGAAGAACCATCTGATGAGTGTATTGCAAATATTTTAGAATACGCTTCTAAAAATCTAATTAAAGCATAAAAAAGGGGCTTTCGCCCCTTTTTTTATAAAATTCCTTTTGTACTAGGAATACTATTTTTAGTATAATCTCTTTTGATGGCCATTTTGATTGCCTTTGCCAATCCTTTGAAAATTGCCTCTATTTTGTGATGCTCGTTATCACCTTCTACTTTTATATTTAAATTAGATTTTGAAGTGTCAGTGAAAGATTTGAAAAAATGATGGAACATTTCGGTGGGCATATCCCCAATTTTTTCTCTTTTGAACTCAGCGTCCCAAACTAACCAGTTTCTACCTGAGAAGTCTATTGCAACTTGAGCCAGAGCTTCATCCATTGGAAGTAAAAACCCATATCTTTCAATACTTTTTTTGTCTCCCAAAGCTTTCAGAAACGCTTCACCAAGTGCGAGACCAGTATCTTCTATGGTATGATGTTCGTCTATATGTAA
Organism: Cytophagales bacterium; assembly: GCA_046329305.1. Taxonomy (GTDB): domain Bacteria; phylum Bacteroidota; class Bacteroidia; order Cytophagales; family UBA9547; genus CAMFLX01. Next base: position 923,785 of record JAXLUW010000002.1, on the reverse strand, counting down.
ATCACCTTTTACTTTTATTGTAAGGTCTATACCAGCATGTTTGCCAATTTGGTCAAGCATATGGTCAAAAAAACCTAAACCAGTTTCCATTTGTGTTTTACCACTGCCATCCAGATTTAAATCTATAAAAATATCAGTTTCTTTGGTAGTTCTTCTTACAGTTGCTTTTCTGTCTGGCCAGCAAACAAGTTTATAGATATCGTCCCAATTAGTAGTTATTAAAGTAGGATATTCCAACAAGTTGTCTTTGTCATCATAATCTTCTGGTTTGCCTATTAATATGGCTTTACATCCTAAGTTGATGGCTAATTTTACATCAGTAAGTCTATCACCAATTACAAAAGAATTTTCTAAATCATAAGTGCCATTCAGATATTCTCCAAGCATTCCAATACCTGGTTTTCTTGTATTCAAACCTTCATGTTCAAAAGATTTATCTATATGAACTTTGTCCCAAATAAATCCCTCTCCAGCAAGTACCGAATTCATTTTATTTTGTGCAGGCCAAAATGTGTCTTCAGGAAACGATGAAGTACCTAAACCATCTTGATTGGTTACCATCACTTTTAGGTAATCACTTTGATTTGCAATTTTTCCAAGATTAGAAATTACTTTTGGTAAAAATTCTAATTTTTCTAGACTGTCTATTTGTCTGTCTGGGAGAGGTTCTATAATTATAGTACCGTCTCTATCTATGAATAATATTTTTTGCACTTTTATATCTTATAAAACAAAAAACACTTAAGATTTTAAATAATCCTAAGTGTTTTTATAATATTTTTATTTCATATTATGAAAAACGCCCTGAACGTCTTCATCTTCTTCTAGTTTTTCTAACAGTTTTTCAACTTCTGCTTGTTGATCTTCTGTAAGCTCTTTGGTGTCGTTAGGAATTCTTTCAAATTCTGCACCTTTAATTTCTAAGCCTTTGTCTTCTAGGGTTTTCTGGATGTTGTTGAAGTCTGTAAAACCACCATAAATTACTATTTCGTCTTCGTCTTCAAAAACTTCATCTGCACCCACGTCAATAAGTTCAAATTCTAGTTCTTCTATATTGATAGAATCAGATTTAGCTATTTTAAATACAGATTTTCTTTCGAATAGAAATTCAAGTGAACCTGTTGTGCCTAAGCTACCACCACATTTAGAAAAATAACTTCTGATATTTGCAACAGTTCTATTGTGATTGTCTGTAGCCGTTTCTATTACTATGGCAATACCGTTAGGTCCATATCCTTCGTAAACGATTTCTTTATAATCTTCTTGGTCTTTAGACGATGCTTTTTTTATGGCTCTTTCAACATTGTCTTTTGGCATGTTGATTGCCTTTGCATTTTGTATAATTACTCTTAGTCTTGAGTTAGAGTCTGGATTCGGGCCGCCTTGTTTCACAGCCATTGCAATTTCCTTACCTATTTTTGTGAAAGATTTGGCCATTTGAGCCCATCTTTTCATTTTTCTACCTTTTCTAAATTCAAACGCTCTTCCCATTTTATGAAGATTTACATTTTTTAAGTTTGCAAAAGTATGAAAAATACTTTTTTAAGTCTAGTATATATGATGAAAAAGTACTAAAACAAAAATAGCCAGCATTAACTGGCTATTTTAAAACTGTTTTTTTACAATTCTTAAAATTTAATACCCAAATCTAAGTTTAATAAACCGTTGGTTACTCTTCCTAATTTTGAGTAAGAAACATTTTTAGGATCTTTAAGTAATGGATTTAATGCATTAATCAAGCCTCTGTTGTAGCTAATTCCTGCAAAAACAAATGTAGATTCCCCAATTTTTATTTCTGTACCTGCACCTATATTTATGCCCACATCAAAAAAGTTGAATGCTTTTTTGTTTTTAGAATCAGCATATTTGATAAGGTCTAGTTTGTAATTATTGTCAGAATTTGATTTTTCAGAAATTTTAAAGGCAAGATTTGGATCAATTAAGAAATAGATTTTAAATCTATCAGCAAATTCATTTGTAAAAAACTTTAAACCAAAAGGCACTTGTATGTATTGCAGATTGTATGAAGTTGTAGTATCGTTGGTCATCAACGAGATTTTTTTAGGAGCATATTCGCCACCTATATGAAATGCAGCGTTGTCGGTAATGTTGATATCCACAAACATTCCACCAATAAATCTACCACCTAGTCCACTTTTAGAAAAAACACTATCAGAGCGAACAGAGGTAAATGAAAGATTTGGAGAAAATTTCAATCCAAACTTCACCTGTCCCATGATAGGTGAAAGCATCATTATGGCAAGTGAGATGATTATTTTTTTCATAAAAAAGTATATTTTTGTGCCAAATATATTAAAAATTTATACTCTTATGAAAAAACTCTTGTGTTTTTTGAGTTGTGTTGTTTTTTTGTGGTCATGTAAAAATGAACAGAAACAGGAAGTGGTTGATGATGTAAAAACTGATCACATAAAAGTGGAAGTTGATATCAAAAGATTAGAAAGAGAACTTTTTCAACATAAAGATTTAGAACATATTAAAAAGTTTGTAGATGAAAATCCTAAAGTAGCTGAAGTGTTTTTTCAAATGCCCGTAGCTGGTGAAGAAGATAAACAAAGACTTGCTCAAAAAATAGTACAGTTGGTAAATCACCCTTCATTAGATTCTATATATCAGGCTTCTGAAAAAGTATATGGTAATATGGATGATGTAAAAGCTCAGTTTGAAGAAGGTTACAAGCATATAAAATACTATTATCCTCAATTTAAAGTGCCTAAAATTCAAACTATTATAACTGGTTTTACAAACGATAAATTGATTACAGATACATGTATAACTTTAGGTTTGGATTATTTCTTGGGTACAAATATAAAATATGCTCCGCCTGTGTTTGAATATGTGAGACAACGACTTACAAAACCTTATTTTGTGCATAATATCATGCTTGAAACTTCATCTAAGTTTGTAGAAATAGACCCGAACGATGAAACTTTACTTGCTAGTATGGTAGCTTGGGGTAAAGTTTTGTATTTTACTCATAAAGTAATGCCAAGTTTACCAGATTCGGTAATTTGTGGTTATACCAACAAACAAATGGAAGGTGCACAAAAGCACGAAGCTTTGATTTTTAATTATTTTATCAAAAACAATTTACTTTACAGTGCAAGCCATACAAACGAGAAGTTTGTGTCAGAAAGACCATATACGGCAGAAATAGGAGCTGAGTGCCCGCCAAGAATTGGTAGATGGTTAGGGTATTTGATTGTGAAAAAATACATGGAAAATAATCCTAAACTTACCCTGCCCGATGTTATGAAAGAAAAAGACGCTAAGAAAATTTTTACGCAGTCAAAGTATAAACCGAGGAAATAACGGTATCTATGGGCTGAGATTTGTCGAATAATTTTACAAAATTTCTACAAATCTCAGCTTTATTAAAATAGTTTTCAGCTAATCTTCGAGAATTGAGTTTACTTGCTTCTAGCAATTCTTTGTCAGAAATATAGGTACTTAAACAACGTATAAATTCTTTGTAATCAGAATTTTTTATAGCAAATCCACAATTTTTTGTTTCTATAAGTTCTGTTATCCAACCTCCCGTGTTGGTGATGATTAATTTTCCAGAAGCTATGGCGTCAAAAAATTTGTTTGGGCTGTTGGTATGTAATATGGGAACATCCAAAAACGAAACTAAAGCGGCATCAGATACATTTAGTACATTTCTTACTTCATCTTTGTTAATAGCTCCTAAGTACTTGATATTGTTCAGATGATGTTTTTGGATACTGTCAGTGAGATACTTTTCTTTTTTGCCTTCACCAGCAACCAACAACATTACATTTGGAAGATTCAATTGTAAAATTTTACAAATTTCTATAATCCCTTCTACATGATTTACAGCCCCTAACGCACCCGTATATGCTATTACAAATTTACCCTTTGTGCCGTATTTTTGTTCTAAGATAGGATTTTTGCTTTCATAGGTAAAATACTCGCAATCAGACATGTTGGGTAGTAATGATGCGTATTTTCCAGCAACTACTTTTTCTATTCCATCTCTCATGCCTGGAGATAAAGCTATTATTTTTAGTGCTTCCACATAGATTTGCTTTTCTTTTTTATACAGCCATTTTTTTAACCAATAGTTTTTAATATAACCCAGTTGTACAGGTGCTTCTGGCCACAAATCACGTACTTCAAAATAAAAAGGTAAATTCAGTTTCTTCTTTAGCTTTAAGGCAAGCATACCTATAGACAGCGGTGTGCTGGTGGCATAACAGAGTTCAAAAACTGGTAGATTTTTAGCCAATTGAAAAGCCTTGAAATGATATGAAATAAATGAAAATATTCTACTTATAAAACCCAGATTATTATGGTAATAGATAGGTAAATAGTGAACTTTTAAACCTTCTATGTTCTCAAATTTATATTCTTTTTGATTATGTGTGGTAATGATTTCTACATCATGGCCGGCATCTACCAATGCTTTTCCAAGATAATAAGAGCGTACTGCTCCTCCTTGTGTTGGGGTTTTGAAATACTGATGTAGGTAGAGAATCCGCATGAAGACGCAATTAAGTTTATTTTAGACTTATGGTCAAGTTTAATTAACAATATATACATTTCAATAAGTCATTGTAAACACAATATCAATATTAATGCTATAATTTTGATTAATTTTATATTTTTGTATTTTAACGTTAGAATTAATGATTCCTTCAAATATTTTTATTGGTAAGTCGTTACAAGTAGAAGTAAAAGATTTTTTTACTAAAAATAATTTTTCAAAAATAGGGGTGTTAGTTGATGAAAATACATTAGCACATTGTTATCCTGTTCTTAAAAATTATATACCAGCACATTTTGTTATTGAGATTAAAAGTGGCGAAGAAAACAAAAATCTAGATACTTGTACACATATCTGGAATGAACTTACCAAACATCAGCTAGACAGAAAAGCATTGTTGATCAATTTAGGCGGTGGAGTTATTGGGGATATGGGTGGTTTTTGTGCCGCTACCTATAAGCGAGGAATTAATTTTGTTCAAATGCCTACTACCTTACTTTCTATGGTTGATGCCAGTGTTGGTGGTAAATTAGGCGTTGATTTTGATGGATTCAAAAACCATATAGGTGTGTTTCAAGAACCTATGGCTGTTTTTATAGATAGTATGTTTTTAAACACGCTTTCTATCAGAGAGTTACGCTCTGGTTTTGCGGAGATTATCAAACATAATCTTATAGCAGACACGCAAGCATGGGGAGCAATGAAGACTAAAAAAATGTCTGAATTTGTATGGGAAGATACCATCAAACATTCGGTAGGTATAAAAGCTAATGTAACAGCTAAAGATCCTAAAGAGAACGGGTTAAGAAAAATATTAAATTTTGGACACACGCTTGGGCACGCTGTAGAAAGTTATTTGTTACCACAAGGCGATAGAAAACTTTTACACGGTGAAGCTATCGCGGTAGGTATGATTGTAGAAGCATGGCTCGCTTGTGAAAAGAAGTTTATCAAACCGGCTGAACTTAAAGAAATTACAAATTATATTATTTCTGTATATGGTTTGGTTTCTTTGTCTGCAGACGATATCAAACAACTGGTACCTCTTACCTTGCAGGATAAAAAGAATGAGTCCAACGCAGTTTTGTTCTCTTTGCTTGAAAAGGTGGGTGTGGCAAATTACAACATAGAAATAACAGAAAACGAAATGTACGATGCCATGTACTACTACATGAGCTTATAAAATACTCGTAAATGCCTCAAAAATTAGAAATAGTAGAGTTTTTTAAAAACTTACAAGATCATATTTGTTCTGCACTTGAAAACGCTGATGGCGGAGCTAAGTTTAAACAAGACGAATGGCAACGTCATGGTGGCGGAGGTGGCAGAAGTAGAATAATTGCAGAAGGTAATTGTATTGAAAAAGGTGGTGTGGGCTTCTCGGCTGTGGAAGGTAAAACTCCTGAAAAAATACTAAAAGCACTGAATTTGCCAGAGTCTGACTTCTTTGCTACGGGGGTATCTATTGTTTTGCATCCTAAAAGTCCAATGGTGCCAATCATTCACATGAACGTACGTTATTTTGAAATGAGTAACGGAACTTGGTGGTTTGGTGGAGGTATAGATCTTACTCCGCATCTTGTTGATAAGCAGGATGCTCGTTATTTTCATCAGAGTCTTAAAAATGTTTGTGATGCACACGATACTGGTTTTTATGCAAAGTTTAAATCGTGGGCAGACGATTATTTTTTTATCAAACATAGAGAAGAAACCCGAGGAATTGGGGGGATATTTTTTGATAGATTAAACGAAACTTCTACAGGAAAATCTAAAAGAGAAATTTTTGAATTTGTAAAATCTGTAGGAAATGTTTTTGCTCCTACATATACTTATTTTATGGCTAAAAATGCAAATTTGCCCTATAACGACGAGGATGTAAATTGGCAGTTGCTCAGAAGAAGTAGATATGTTGAGTTTAATTTAGTGTTAGATGCGGGTACAAAATTTGGATTAGACACCAACGGTAGAACAGAATCTATACTTATGAGTATGCCGCCAATGGCCAAATGGGTATACGATTATCAACCACAACGTGCAATAGAACTTGAAACGTTATCGTTATTAAAAAAAGGAATCAATTGGGTGTAATATGTTGAAATACGTAACCGTAATTTTCTTAAGTATTTGTTTCATGGCTTGTTCTAAAAAATCTGGTTTGCAGACAGAGCAGGGTATGAAATGGATAACTTTTGAAGAACTAAATAGACTTCAGAAATCTGAACCACGCAAAGTGGTAATAGATGTGTATACCGACTGGTGTGGCTGGTGCAAAGTGATGGATAAGAACACGTTTCAGAATGCTAGCATAGCTAAATATACCAATAAGAAATTTTATTGTGTGAAGCTAAACGCTGAAAGTGCTGATAAACTTCTGTATCAAGGTGATGTACTTTCTAATGCCGAGTTGGCGTCTAAGTGGGGCATATATTCATACCCAACTACAGTGTATCTTGATGAATCTTTACAACCAATGACGGCACCTGTAGGTGGATATCTTGATACGGTTGTTTTTAATAAAATTATTCATTATTTTGGAGAAAATGCTTACAAATCTGTAGCATTTGACAAATATGAACTAAAAAATAACAAATGAAAAAATATATTTTCTTAACTTTTTTATCATTAATGGCTTGTAAGCAAGGTTCTGTTATTCATAAAGATACTACTCAACTTGTGAAATGGTATACTTATGAACAAATGCTCGAACAACAAAAAATAAGCCCGAAAAACATAATTATAGATGTACAAACCGACTGGTGTGGGGTGTGCCGTGTTATGGAAAAAAAAGTGTATAATAACCCTGTAATTGCCCAAAAACTCAACCAAAATTTTTATGTGGTGCAATTAGATGCAGAAAGTAATCACAAGATTGTGTTTCAGGGTAAGAAAATATCTGAAAAGAAACTTTCTGAAAAGTTCAAGATAGATGCCGTACCACAAACCATATTTTTAAATGCCAAAGAAGATACACTTTTTGGCCCAATAATAGGATATATAGATAGCTTACGCTACGAACATATGTTTAAATTTATAGAAGAAAAAGCTTATCAAAATACAAAATTTAGACCTTACTCTAAAGCAATTTTAACACAAGATAGCATTGCTAAAGGTTTGAAGTAGGGGAGTAGGTGAATTGTTAAAATCCCCAAAACAAAAATCTACCCCACGTTACCAATACTTAAATTATACTGGTGTAGTGGGGTAGTTTTTTTAAGCATTCACAAATTCTAATCCTGTAGCATTAAGAATCATTTTTATATGATCTTCTTTTTTTACTTTTCCGCCAAGTATTTGTTTAGATAATTCATTTAAAACTAATTTTTGTAAAGTTCTTTTGAGTGGTCTAGCTCCATATTGTGGATCAAAACCTTTTTCTCCCAAATAGTCAAGAGCTTCGTTACTTGCTGTTAGAGTAATGTTAGATTCTGTCAATCTTTGCTGTATTTGAGCAAATTGTATATTGACAATCTTACGAATTTCTCCACGTCCAAGTGGTCTGAACATAATAATTTCATCCACTCTGTTGATAAACTCTGGCCTTACCGTTTGTTTTAAATTATTTATAACTAGCTCTTTAGTTTTCTCTATGGTTTCTAGTTGTTCAAATACATCTTTTTGGTCTATTCCTTCAAAATTTTCTTGAATCAAATGAGCCCCAATGTTAGAAGTCATTATGATAATTGTATTTTTGAAGTTTGCAACTCGGCCTTTGTTGTCAGTAAGTCGTCCATCATCAAGTACTTGCAAGAGAATATTGAAAACATCAGGATGGGCTTTTTCTATTTCATCCAACAATATTACCGAATAAGGTCTTCTTCGTACCGCTTCTGTAAGTTGCCCGCCTTCATCGTAACCCACATAGCCTGGAGGCGCGCCCACTAGCCTGCTCACGGCATGTCTTTCTTGGTATTCAGACATGTCTATACGTACCATTGCAGATTCGTCGTTAAATAAATAGTCGGCCAAGGCTTTTGCAAGTTCTGTTTTACCTACACCTGTTGTTCCTAAAAATATAAACGATCCCACAGGTCTTTTAGGGTCGTGAAGTCCCGCTCTGCTACGTCTTACAGCATCAGAAATTGCTTCAATAGCATCCGCTTGCCCAGCCACTCTTTTTCCCAATTCTTCTTCTAAATGAAGCAATTTTTCACGATCACTTTGTAGCATTTTTTGAACGGGAATACCAGTCCATTTGGCTACAACTTCGGCAATATCGTCGGCGGTTACTTCCTCTTTCAAGAGCGTTTTTTCTCCTTGAAGAGCTTTGAAAGAATCTTGCATTTCAGCCAATTTTGCCTCAGCATCTTTGATGCGTCCGTAGCGTATTTCTGCTACTTTACCATAATCGCCTTGTCTTTCTGCTTGTTCAGCTTCAAGTTTTAGTTTTTCAATGTTTTCTTTGCCTTTTTTTATGTTTTCTATAATATCTTTTTCATTTTGCCACTTCGCTTTCAGCTGATTACGCTTGTCGGTAAGGTCGGCAATTTCTTTAGATAAAATATCAATTTTAGCAATATCGTTTTCTCTTTTGATGGCCTCACGTTCAATCTCCAATTGCATGATTCTCCTTTGAACTTCATCTAATTCTTCAGGTAAAGAATCTATTTCAATTCTCAATTTTGCTGCAGCTTCGTCCATAAGATCAATGGCCTTGTCTGGTAAATATCTGTCAGATATGTACCTAGTACTCAGCTCCACAGCAGAAATTATAGCCTCGTCTTTTATTCTGATACCATGGTGAAGTTCATATTTGTCTTTAATACCTCTCAAGATAGAAATGGCATCTTCCATGTCTGGTTCATCTACAATAACCGTCTGGAAGCGTCTCTCCAAAGCTTTATCTTTTTCTATATGTTTTTGATATTCTTTGAGAGTAGTAGCCCCAATAGTGTGCAGCTCGCCTCTAGCTAAAGCAGGTTTAAGTAAATTAGCCGCATCCATAGCAGAGTCACCACCTGCACCCGCGCCTATCAAAGTATGGATTTCATCAATAAACAAAATGAGTTCACCTTCAGAATCTTGCACTTCTTTGATTACGGTTTTCAAACGCTCTTCAAATTCTCCTTTGTATTTTGCACCAGCTACAAGCAAGCCCATATCCAAAGAAATAATTTGTTTGGATTTTAGATTTTCGGGTACATCTCCATGAACTATTCGTTGAGCCAATCCTTCCACAATAGCCGTTTTTCCTACACCAGGTTCACCTATCAGCATAGGGTTGTTTTTACTTCTTCTACTTAAAATTTGAAGCACTCTGCGTATTTCTTCATCTCTACCAATTACAGGATCAATTTTTCCTTCTTTGGCAAGTTCATTTAAGTTTTTTGAATATTTCTTGAGAGAATTGTATTTGTTTTCAGCGTTCTGATCTGTTACTTTACTTCCGCCTCTCAATTCGTTGATGGCTGCTTTAAGTCCTTTTTCTGCAATTCCTGCATCTTTTAGAAGTTGGGCTGTTTTGTCTTTTCCTTGAACTATTGATATTAAAATATGTTCAAGAGCAACATATTCATCCCCAAATTCTTTTAACAAATTACTAGCTCGCAAGAGTGTAGCGTTGGCGTCGTTAGACAACATAGGTTCTTGTCCGCTTGAGCGAGCATACGAGTTTATCAGCTCATCTAATTTGCTTTTTATTTGAACTGTATTTGCATTTAGTTTTTTGAAAATAAAATTTCCTATATTTTCATCTACTTCAAGTAAGGCTTTCAATAAATGACCAGTTTCTATGATTTGCTGACCATTACCAGAAGCTATTTCAACTGCTTTTTGAATGGCTTCTTGTGATTTGATAGTGTAGTTATTAAAGTTCATTTGTTAGAATTTTTTGATTAATTCGATTACTATATGTTTGTATCAAATTTCTTTCCATTGAATAAAAAACGCCATTATGTCTTGTTTTTCTGATTAAATCAATAGAATTAAGACATAATGGCGTTTGTAGCTTTGTGAATTGCTTTTTAGTTCACCACAAACTTATATTTTAAAGTTTTACCCGCATGAAATATATTTATAAAATAGATACCATTAGGTAGTTTACTCACATCAATATTGTTTTCAATTCCAGGAATCAATTGTTTTTTATCAGCAACTTCCACACCTATCAAATTGGTGATAGTGCAATATATGTTGCTGTTGTAACTGTCTGGTATATCTACATTTAATATATCTTTGGTAGGGATAGGGTAGAGTTTAATTTCATCCGAAATAATGTCATTCACCACTGATAAAGTGATGTTTTTGGCGGTGAATTTTTTTGTTAAAGTATCGTTACAGCCCTTTTTTGTACTTGTAACTAAACTAATTTGATATTCGCCGTTTTCAGGGAAGTTTACGATATAGTTGTTAGAATTACTTTTAAAATCGTTGTTGATGAACCAAGATATTTTAGATGCCGTACTAGATATTGAAAGCAATACTTTACCTGTGTCTATTTTAATGATTTGAAAATCAATAGAATTTGGATTGTCAACAGATACTTTAATTAATGAAGGTTTACTCTCGAATACATTATTGGTTTTAGAGTAATATAATGTACTGTCTTTTAGTAAGTTATTAATACTGAATATGGAATCTTCTATAATGAAATTGGTACCGTTGGCATCAGCATAAAATCTAAAAGTTTCTGAATGATTGGGTTTTATGTTCAAACTAGTTTTTTTACAAATAGTATCCAAAATTGTTGCTGGGCTTTGTGCTGTTCGTATAGATTTGTATTTTTCTAAAACTTTTTGAGCTAAATTCTGAATACTAAAAATATTTGTAGAAATAGATATACCTATTGCAAAAGTTGTGCTTGAGTTTGGTTTAAGGCTGTCTATATGTACGCCTATAAGTTCGCTAATATCACTTCCTGATGACGATCCATTTCCGGCTTCTAAACTACTAACTCCGCTATTCAGTAAGTTTGATTTTACAGTATTTGTAAAGTTACTATTTACATAACTATTTTCTAGTGCCGCAAATACAGGCTGTTGAGGTGTAAGAATATTAGTGCCAACATATAAGCCTTTGGTAAGTGCACAATATGCAATTCCTAACTTGTTGGTAGAATCATAAATGATTCTATTATAACTAGCATCAGCAGAATTGTTGGTGTTTTGTCTTGTGATATCCCAATCTAAAAACAAACCAGCATTGATGTTTTTGGTGGTAATGTTTGCTGTATTTGTAAGTGTATATTCTACTATAAAATAATCTTGATTACCTGTGGTGTTCCAAGCCATAACTTTTTGTTTTACAGCCATTTTTACGCCATTAGTATTGGTGTCTTTGTAAGTAGTGGTTATGGTTTGGTCTGCATCAAATGGCGAATGTGTATATTTTATAAAGTTTGTACTAGTAAAATCAACATTGTTTTCGTTAAATTCATTTCGTACACAATCGGATAGTTGAGTGCCATTTGTTGAGATCATTAGTCCGCCCTCGTACAAAATATTACTTTTGTTATTGTAAACTAGTCCAATACCTTCTGATTGATATAAATCTGAATATGCCAATCTACCATTGTCTAAAACAGTAAGCTTAATATTGTTTGTATCCAGATTGATGTAGTCTAAATTGATACTGTCAATTATTAATGTTTGAAAATCAATATAATTATCAGCTTCGATTTCGATATAAATTTTGATTTTTGCATTTTTAGGACCATTGTTATCAACAATAAATTTAAATGCATTAGGTAAGTTTTTTTGTTGATTCATAGAGAAATTACCAGCGGTTTCAGTAGAATCTATAATATTTACAAACCCAGAATCACATTTTAATGTAAGGTTACAATTGTTAGTAGCTTTAAGCACATTCAAAATAGATATGTCTAATGAAATGGTATCACCAGAAACTAGAATTTGAGAATTGTTATGATGAGCTTTGTGTTTCATCATTCTCAAAGAACTAGGAGTTTCTGTTAAAGCTCTGTACATATCTAGTCGTCTTCCGAATAATCCTTTGTAGTCACTATAAGAAGGAATGGTGTCTAATAAAACTCCAGAAAGTCTAATTTGTTCCATTGCTTGCAAGGCGGTGTAGTCTGGAAAATGCGAACGAACAAGAGCTAAAGCTCCTGAAACTGCAGGAGCAGAAAAGGAAGTTCCTGCATCAAAAGTTACATTGTTGGTGTTAATGGACGTAACAAAATCTACTGGTGCAGAAATGTCTACATCTTTTGAGTGAGTAGAATTGTCCCAATATGAATCTCCATAAGTTCCTGCTACACTTAGTACATTGTCAAAACTTGCTGGATATAAAGACATGTTTACAAAACTGTTTCCCGCAGCAGCAACTACAGCTAAATCATATTCAAAAACAGCTTTGTTGATGATGTCTTGATAAATTTGATTGTAATACGTTCCGTGATGCCACGATAAATTTACAACTTTCATGCCCATCATTCCTGCATATAAAATGGCTTCGTAACCAGCACTGAGTATTAATCCACCTCGTATGTCCATTTTTAACGGACTCCAAGTGCAATTATAACCTGTGCCACACATCATGGTGTCGTTGTTGGCTACGGCAGAAGATATACCTGCTACCATGGTTCCATGTGCTCTAGTCGTACCATCGTCGGTTCTGGGGTCGTTGTCTTTTGCTCCAAAATCATAACCAGCAAAATCATCAACATAGCCGTTTTTATCGTTGTCTATTCCGTCTATAGTGTCTGCATAGTTTAGTTTTACGTTGTCAAACAAATCAAGATGATATACGTCAAACCCAACATCTATAATTCCTACGGTTACATCTTTATTTCCTTTTTCTAAATCCCATGCTTTGTAGGCGTTTATCAGTTTTAAATTATATCCATTTGGTGTGTAACTAGTATCTGCAAAGTCATCATTAGGGATAGATTGTGGTTTTATTATTGGGCAATATTCCACATGCTGAAATAGTCCAGATTTTTTGACTAATTTGAGGACAGAATCTGTTACAACATTGTCGTTAAAAATTACTGAATAATATAATTCCAGATCTACATATTCATGATTCGAATTGTTTATTTCACCCAATCTTAAATTGCTTTTATGATTTTTGTCAAGCAAAATGGTATTTTCGTTAAATAAACTTTTTATTTCTGATAGTTCATTTATTGACTGTAAAATGGGATTTGATTTAACTTCGGACTTGAAGTTCTCTTTGAAATTAGGTTTTACTTTTACCAGTAATCTATCTTTGTAGAAATCATTAATTTCTTGTGCAGAGGTTAAAGTGTAAAGTAATAAACAAATCAGTAGGTTGTATAACTTATTTTTCACTCTTTTTTATTACAAAAATAATGAAAATTGTTCAACAAATTCTTTCTAAAATAAAATTTGTTGAACAAAATTACTAAAAACGAATGCATTAATGCAACTGAGCATTAATAGACAAAGAACTAGACGAATAGTTTTCATGTCTTTCAATTTTAAGAGTGTCTAAAGTTGTGTTTTTAATATTGATATTTGAATATTTCGTGAATACGTACTCTTCTCTGCATCTAGATCTTATTTCAGAGTTTGGTTGATACGATAATGTTAACGTATCAATCTTTGATTTGTACAATATTAGAAATGTAACTTCATTGGCTATTTCTCTTAATGGTAGATCTAATCGCATAGATTGAGTAGTTCCATAATAATAACTTCCCTCAACAGTATTTGATTGATTGTATTTTGCTTCTATCCAATTGGGTCTGTTTAAACCTTTGTAGAAAAGTATAGTGTCTGAACTTTCGTCAATTGTTTCTGGGTAAATTAATGTGAGTGTGTTTGGAAATTGGTAACTTTTATCTGTTTCTTTACAACAGCCCGTAACTAATAATGTGATGACAAAACCTAAAATAATTTTTTTCATTTTCTTAAAGTTTATGTTTTAAAATGTAATTCCTAATCCTAATACTAACGTTAAATATGTTTGAGTTTTATTGTTAGTGTTAGTCTTTCCAAAACCTGCAATAAATACGTCATCTGAGAATTGATTTATATTGCTTAAGCCAAATTTAAATTTTAAGGCGGGTTCTAAATAGAAGTTTATTTTATGTGAATCACTAAGTAAAATTCTTGTACCACCATATAATTCACTGAAAGTATTTGAAAATTTTTCATCAGTAAAGGTTAATTTTGTGTTTTCATCGCCCCAAAAGTAATTATTAATTGTACCAGAAAATTTTCTATGGTTACTACTTACACAGAAATTATAAGCTAAAAACAAGTTAACTTCTTTTTGTTCACTTAAGCATATTTCGCCACCTACTCCCAGTTTTGCATAAGGCCCTCCTTGTTGACGTAGTATATCGTATTTATATTTGTTTTTAGTGGCATAGCCTAGATTTAAATTCAAAAATAAATTTTCAAGCAAATAATATCTTGAATTTAAATCAAATCGTACATCTTTACTCCGATTACTGGATATTCCTATAATCCAAGACGGAGAATTTAGAAGATTTACGGAAAAACAAAATTTGTTGAATTTTTTTGGTTTCGGTTCAACGTTTTGTGCAGATAAAATGTTACCTACTAAAAGCAGAGTTCCTACAAAAGTTTTTTTCATTTTATGAATAATAAGTGATTGCAAAAATATATTTATTTTTAGTTAAATCAAATTAATTTAAACTAAATCTAAATAATGTTAAGCTTGCAATTTTTAAGATTTATAAGAATAGAAAAGTTTTTTTCTTTTGTAAATTGCGGAATTAATTATTTGCTATTGTAGGTAGTTAAATTCTTAAAAACAATTACAATAAAGTTCAATTTTAATTTGAAATAAATTCTATTATGAGCATTTATCAAGATTACGTTAAAGAAATCGAAGAAAGAAAAGAACAAGGTTTGCACCCAAAACCAATAGATGGGGCAGAATTGTTAAGTGAAATCATCTTACAAATAAAAGATACGAACAGTCCGTATCGTGCTGATTCTCTTAAGTTTTTTATTTATAATACTTTGCCTGGAACAACTCCTGCTGCTGGTGTAAAGTCTAAATTTTTAAAAGAAATAATCCTAGGTCAAGCTTCAGTAAGTGAAATTACACAAGCGTTTGCCTTTGAATTGTTGTCTCACATGAAGGGTGGACCTTCTATTGAAGTGTTGTTGGATTTGGCATTAGGAAGCGATGCTTCTATCGCTAAACAAGCTGGCGACGTGTTGAAAACGCAAGTTTTCTTATATGACGCCGATTTAAAACGTTTGAAAGATGCCTTCACTAGCGGAAACGCAGTAGCAAAAGATATCGTGGAAAGCTATGCAAAAGCAGAGTTCTTCACAAAATTGCCAGAAGTTCCTGAAGAAATAAAAGTTGTTACGTTCATCGCAGGTGAAGGTGATATTTCTACGGACTTACTTTCTCCGGGCAACCAAGCTCACTCACGTTCTGACCGTGAACTTCACGGAAAGTGCATGATTTCTACTGAAGCTCAGAAAGAAATCGAAGCTTTGAAAGCTCAACATCCAGATGCTTCTGTAATGTTGATTGCTGAGAAAGGTACCATGGGTGTAGGTTCTTCTCGTATGTCAGGTGTTAACAACGTGGCACTTTGGACAGGAAAGCAAGCGAGTCCTTACGTTCCGTTTGTAAACATTGCGCCAATTGTTGGTGGTACAAATGGAATTTCTCCAATCTTCCTTACTACAGTGGATGTAACGGGTGGTATTGGTGTTGACCTTAAAAACTGGGTTAAAAAAGTAGACGCAGATGGTAAGCCAGTGCGTGATGCGAATGGTGATGTAGTTTTGGAGCAAGTATATTCTGTAGCTACAGGAACTGTTCTGACGATTAACACGAAGAAAAAGAAACTTTATAATGGAGACAAAGAATTAATCGACATTGCAAAATCTTTCACTCCACAAAAATTAGAATCTATCAAAGCAGGCGGTTCGTATGCTGTAGTTTTTGGTAAGAAAATTCAAACTTTTGCAGCTCAACTTTTAGGAATCGCTATTCCTCCAGTTTTTGCTCCATCAAAAGAAGTTTCGGTTGAAGGACAAGGTTTAACAGCAGTTGAAAAAATCTTCAATAGAAACGCTGTTGGCGTAACTCCTGGTAAAACGTTGCATGCTGGTTCTGACGTTCGCGTTCTTGTGAACATCGTTGGATCTCAGGATACTACAGGTTTGATGACGGCTCAAGAATTGGAGTCAATGGCTGCTACTGTGATTTCAACTACGGTTGACGGAGCCTATCAGTCTGGTTGTCATACAGCTTCAGTTTGGGATAAAAAAGCGCAAGCTAACATTCCTAAATTGATGAAGTTTATGAATGAGTTTGGTTTGATTACCGCTCGTGACCCTAAAGGAGTGTATCATTCCATGACAGACGTTATCCATAAAGTATTGAATGATATTACTGTGGATGATTGGGCTATCATCATCGGTGGTGATTCACATACGCGTATGTCAAAAGGGGTGGCTTTTGGTGCTGACTCAGGAACTGTAGCTCTTGCTTTGGCAACGGGTGAAGCGGCTATGCCAATTCCGGATTCAGTAAAAGTTACTTTCAAAGGTAAAATGGCTGAGTACATGGACTTCCGTGATGTGGTTCACGCTACGCAAGCACAAATGTTGAAGCAATTTGGTGGTGAAAACGTGTTCCAAGGTCGTGTAATTGAAGTTCATATCGGTACATTGACTGCTGACCAAGCATTTACATTCACTGACTGGACTGCGGAAATGAAAGCGAAAGCTTCTATTTGTATTTCAGAAGATGCTACTTTGATCGAATCATTGGAAATAGCAAAAAGCAGAATCCAGATCATGATCGACAAAGGCATGGATAACAAAAACAAAGTTCTTCAAGGTCTAATTGATAAAGCAAACGCTCGTATTGCTGAAATTAATTCTGGATCAAGACCAGCTCTTAAACCAGATGCTACTGCAAAATATTATGCCGAAGTGGTGGTTGACTTAGATCAAATTGCTGAGCCAATGATTGCTGACCCAGATGTAAACAATGCGGATGTTTCTAAGAGATACACGCACGATACGATCAGACCGTTATCATATTATGGTGGCGATAAGAAAGTAGATCTTGGGTTTATCGGGTCTTGCATGGTTCATAAAGGAGATATGAAGATTCTTGCACAGATGTTGAAAAACATCGAAGCACAGAAAGGTAAAGTTGAATTTAAGGCTCCATTAGTTGTTGCTCCTCCTACATATAATATCGTTGACGAACTTAAAGCGGAAGGCGATTGGGAAGTGTTGCAAAAATATTCAGGCTTTGAGTTTGATGACAACGCTCCGAAAGCTGTTGCTCGTACGAAATACGAAAACATGCTTTACCTAGAGCGTCCTGGTTGCAACCTTTGTATGGGTAACCAAGAGAAAGCTGAAAAAGGAGATACAGTTATGGCGACATCAACTCGTCTATTCCAAGGCCGTGTGGTAGAAGATACGGATGAGAAAAAAGGAGAGTCATTGCTTTCGTCAACTCCAGTGGTAGTTCTTTCTACAGTTTTGGGTCGTACTCCAACAATCGAAGAATACAAATCAGCAGTTGCTGGCATCAACTTGACGAAGTTCAAGCCAAGTGCTATGAATTTGGTGAAGTAATAGATTTTTCAATCTTATATTTAAACTACGGCGAGGCTGTAAAGCTTCGCCGTTGTTGTTTAGGTAAATAAAAGATTTAATAAATAAATAGATACATGATAAAATTAATTTCAATAAATGAAATAGATTTGGCATTTGAAATAATCTTGGATGTTACTCATGATATGGTTAGTAAAGGTATTAATCAATGGGATTTGATATATCCAAATAAAGAAACTATTGAAAAGGATATTAATAACAATCACGCTTATGGTTATTATAATGAACATGAACTGATTGGATATATATCATTGAATGAAATTTTTAGTAAGGAATATAACAGTGTAAACTGGAATTATATAGATAACGGCAAGCCATTAATTATTCATCGATTAGCGGTTAAATCAAGTTTTCAAGGACAAGGAATTGCAAAAAAAATAATACAATTTGCTGAAACACATGCTAAAAATAATGGCTATAGAACTATCAGATTAGATGCATTTTCTAAAAATCGACAAGCATTAGGTTTATATGAAAAATTAGAATATAAATATGCAGGCGATGTGCTATTTAGAAAAGGAGTATTTGTTTGTTTTGATAAAAACATAATTTAAATTTGATGTCAGTAACGTTTTTAATTTTAAATCACATGAAAAAGTATATTTTAATTTTATGCTGTCTAATAAATAATTTTTCTTTTTCTCAATACAATTCTTCGAAATCAGATTCTATATTTAGTTCTTATGCAAATGAAAAACAATATATGGGAAATGTATTGGTGGCAAAAGGGAAAAAAATTATTTACCAAAACTCATTTGGGTATTCCGATATTGATAATAAAATAAAAATGGACTCAAACTCTATTTTTTATTTGGCATCGCTCGCAAAACCAATTACCGCTAGTGCTATATTATGGCTAGAACAAGAACGGAAATTAAACACCCGTGATAAAATAACTAAGTATCTGAAGCTACCCGAATATAACTTGACGATAGAACATCTGCTGACGCACACTTCTGGATTTGGAGATTTGTATCAAACCATCAAAAAGTATGGAGATACGAATACGGTGTATGGTAATAAGAAGTTAATCAAACTTATTTATAAAGTAAAACCTAAATTAGAAAGCCCTATCGGCTCAAAATGGTTTTATTCGGATATCAATTATATTTTATTAGCGAGTATTATTGAAAGAGTTAGCGGTGAGAGATATGAAGAATGTATTAGAAATATTTTTTACAAAAATTCAATTTATAATCTTGAAAAAAGTAGTTTATTATTGAATAAAGTTAAAAAAACTAAATTGTCAAAAGGGTTTAAAATTAAGAATGATTCACTTAAAATAGCTATCAAAGAACCTGAATATGCTTTTGTTAAAACTTTGCAAAATTTTTATGGAGATGGCGGATTATTTGGGTCTATAAAAGATTTGAATCATTGGGCAAGTTTATTGTATAATGATACATTGTTTAAAAATTCAACACAAGAAAAAATGTTTAAGCCCTATACAT
The DNA here is from genome assembly GCA_046329305.1 of Cytophagales bacterium. Taxonomy (GTDB): domain Bacteria; phylum Bacteroidota; class Bacteroidia; order Cytophagales; family UBA9547; genus CAMFLX01. The sequence goes on along the minus strand of JAXLUW010000002.1, from coordinate 904,247 downwards.
ATTCAAATAATGAATATGTGAAAACACCTTGGGGTTCGTCACAATGTTATATGTGGGAACGTGATATGAATTCTAACATAGTTAATGGTGCTAAAGGTGGTGATTTTATTGGTTATATGGGTATGATTGTTGTATTTCCTGAAAAAGAATTGACTATCATAGTCTTGTCTAATGTTCAAAATGATAATTTTTGGACAATTAGTTCGAAAGTATATGAGTGTATAGAATAAATATTTAAACAATTTGTAAAGATTTAAAAACTCATAGCCATTTTTTTGATTGAGAATACCTAAAATTTATTAAAAACATAAACATTTTGTATTTATAAATATTTCAAATTCCTATAATCATTTGTAATAAGACATCTCTATAGCAATGGCTTCGTTGATTAATATATAGAATGTGTGATACGAAAATTGTCTAAACTTATTTGAAATTACTTCCTTCACCTTTTTCAAAGTTTAGAACTTTGACAATGGTGAAATTAGAGTTTTAACCTCTCCACCTTTTTATTTGAATTATGTTTTACGAAATGATAATTCAAAATAATGGTATGTATTTTGAAGTGTATATTCAAAATAATGGTATTTATTTTTAATTAATAGTATATTTGTAGAAAATAATCAATTAAATGTACCGCATAAAAATAGAAGAACTCATTGCATGGAAAAGTAAAAATGGGAGAAAACCTTTGATTTTGAATGGAGCCAGACAGATAGGTAAGTCTTGGTTGGTGAAGCATTTTGGTGAAAATAATTTTGAAGGCAAAACAATAGTTGTCAATTTTGAATTACGTAAAGACCTCCATGTCGTTTTTAAGAAAAATTTAGATGTAAAACGCATTGTTTTTGAATTAGAGCTTGCTTTGAATCTTAAAATTGAAATAGGAAAAGATTTGCTATTTTTCGATGAAATTCAGACTTGCCCAGATGCTCTGATGAGTTTGAGGTATTTTTATGAAGATATGCCACAGCTTCATTTAATTGCGGCCGGTTCGTTGCTTGATTTTGAGTTTAGAAACATTCCTTTTCCCGTTGGCAGAGTAGATATTATGAATATGTACCCTATGACTTTTTTTGAATTTCTGTTGGCAAGAGGGAAAGAAAACTTGGCTAGTATATTAAAAATGCCTTCAGAAAATTTTCAAGAATCATATAGTCAATATTTTGAAGATGAACTTAATTTATATTTTGTAGTTGGCGGAATGCCCGAAGCAGTAGCCGATTTTGTAGAACACCAAGATTTACAAAGGGTTCATGATATACAAGATAATTTACTATACACCTATCAACAAGATTTTAAAAAGTATAAACCAAGTGTAAGTTCGGATTGTCTGGATGATATTTTGGACAACATTGTAAAATATTTGGGCAATCAGATTATCTATACCAAATTGTCTGAACGCTTTACCAGTGCCACCATTAAAAAAGGTGTAGATGTATTAAAAACAGCTCGTATTTTGCATCTTGTTCCTAATGTTTCTGTAGCTGGATTGCCGCTTACCAAATCTGGCAAACAATTTAAATTGTTTTTTCTAGACATAGGCTTGCTTGTTCGCAAAAGTAAAATTGATTATCGTAATTTGTATAACAGAAAAGAGCTTACTGTTGCATTTCAAGGGGCTATTGCAGAACAATTTGTGGCACAACAAATACTTGCGAGCACAAATGAATTGCAATATTGGGCAAGAACAGAGCAAGGAGCATCATCGGAAATAGATTTTGTTTTGGAAACAAAAGGCAAGATACTACCGATAGAAGTGAAAGCAGGGCGAAGTGGCTCACTCAAAAGTTTACATTATCTGCTAGAACATAATCAACATATTGAGAAGGCTATCGTTTATTCCAATGCTCGAATAGGAATTGAAGGTAAAATTCATTTTGTACCTCTGTTATTGGCTGGTTGTTGATTTGGGTTTGATTTCGGCTAAGTTTTGTCCGGAAACCCTATTATTAATTGTAAAATTTCTACCTTTCTAAACTTTTACAAAGAAAAAACTTTGAAATATTTATTTATTTAATTACTAAAACTTTACAAAATGGTAAGTTTTGGTAATTTTAAAAAATATAAATTACTTAAAAATATAAAATATTTTATATTTTAGGAATTTATATGTAATTTTGAACTATGGAAAACATAGTCAGAAATGAGTACATGGAAAGGCTTTGGGTTTTGAGAAATCAAAATCTTATCAAAGTTGTTACAGGGGTAAGACGCTGTGGTAAAAGTACCATCATGCTACAATTTCAAGAAAAGTTGTTGACCGAAAACCCCACCGCAACGGTATTGTCTATCAATTTTGATGTGCCCGAATACCGTTTTTTGGCAGAAAAAAGCTGGAAAGAAGTTTACGACTTTGTAGAAAAATCGCTCAAACCAAATGTAAAAAACTATGTTTTCTTAGACGAAGTACAAAACGTAACCGAGTTTGAGAAACTTTTAGAAGGCTTGTACGTGCATCCGCAAATAGATTTGTACGTAACGGGTTCAAACGCTTACCTGCTATCGAGCGAATTGGCAACTTTGCTTACGGGCAGGGCTTTTGAGATAAACGTGTTGCCTTTTTCTTTTGCCGAATATGTGGCTTTTACGGGCAATAAAGACAATTTGCAAAAGTCATACAGCGATTATGTGCAAACGGGCGGTTTCCCAGAAGCCATACGTTTGTCGAGAGCAGGCATCGTATATGCGAATCAGTATGTGCTGGCGGTATATCAAAATATTTTCCAAAACGACATCCAAAAACGCCACAAAGTGTACCACGAAGAAGCTTATCTGCGTGTTGTCAATTTCTTGATAGACAGCGTAGGTTCTTCTGTTTCGGCAACAAATATAGCCAATGTGCTCAGTGCTAATGGCAACAAAATAACCAACAAATCTATCTCTAGTTACATAGGTACGTTAACGGATTCATACCTTTTTTACAAAGCCAATCGCTACGACATAAAAGGCAGGCAACACTTGAGTACGCAAGAAAAATATTATATGGTAGATTTAGGACTGCGTAATGCTTTGTTGGGAAAAAACCTGAGCACAGACCGAGGGCATTTACTGGAAAATGTGGTGTATCTGGAGCTTATCCGAAGAAACAACCAAGTATGGGTAGGGAAGATAGACAACTTGGAAGTAGATTTTGTGCTGCGTACGCCCGAAGGCTACACGCAATACATTCAAGTAGCACAAACGCTACAAAATCCAGAAACTTTGGAGAGAGAATTGAATCCATTCAACAAAATATCAGATCATCATGAAAAAATGATCATCAGTATGGACTATGAGACTGGTTCGTTTAATGGTGTAAAACATGTGAATGTAATAGATTGGTTGACGAGTAGGAAGGATAAAGCTTTGTAAGAATTATTTTTTCTTATAAAAATATGGATGTATAAAAATTAAATTAGACTACTTTAAAAATCTAGTCTAATTTAAATTTTATAACAGTAATTATTTCTTTTTTAATTCTGTTGTTTCGTTTTTATATGTGAAAATTAGTTTAGAATCAGTTAACTCTTTAATCGTTAGCTCAGATGAGCCATCTTTAAAAAGTTAAGAAGATTGTTTTATTGTCAGACGACAAAACATATTTTGCAGTATCTGTGGGTTCTTCATCAATATCGCATTTTAAAGTACCATAGTTAGAAATAAAGTCACCATTTGATTTAAACGTGTATGAATCATCTGTCTCACAATAATCAGGATACTCAGTAATAGTAGTGTCTGATTCTACTGTTGTAGATTTTACTTCCAGCCAACTACCTGAAGTTAGAAGCTCTTGGGTTGTTTTAGTTGGTGTAGCTGTTTCTTTTTTCTTACAAGAAATAAAACTTAACGATAATACAGCTATTAAGCTTGATGTTAATATAACTTTTTTCATTTTTTATTTTTCGTAAAACTAATAATAATTTTTAATTTATTGATTCTTATTTTTTTAAAAAAATATTAGCAAAATGAAAATTCAATAGTTGGAGAATGTTCAAGAACCTCAGTTTGAAGTATGTAAATATTAATTTTTTTCAGAATAATATAGGAATAATTCCGTATTTCAATTTTTAATGTGTACAGATATTTTTGTAAAAAAAGATTATGAAAAAAAAAATTACAAAAATCATTTGTGTGGCCTTTGTAATTTGTGCTACAAACATTTTTGCTCAAAAATGGACTAAAATTTCATCTAATGTCGATTCACTTTGGACAACCTCTGTAAATTATTTTAACCATGGCGATACATTAGTTTATTTTGGAAGTACAGAAGGAACTGGAGTATTTGCAAAAAAAAGGTTTTATGTTTCTACCAATGGAGGTAAAACTTTTCAGAGAGACTATACACTCTTAGATAATGTTGGTTATAATGCTTTTTATTCATTACCTCAAAATAATTTGTTTTTGGGATTTAAAAACACTCCCAATGTAGGAACCTATGCTTTTAAAACTCCCAACAAATGGGATACTTTGTATTTTGATGGCAGTGGTTATGGCTTTTGGTGCGATTACACATTAGGAAAAGCACTTTTTCAACCACATGGTTCTGATGACTTCTATTTGTATGATATTAAATCTAAAAATTTGCAAAGCAAAGAAATATCTGATAAGTTAATGGCCAGAACATCTTTAACTGTAGGTAATCTGTTATTTATAGGAGGTAAAGGAGGAATTTATACACTTACCGTAGGCACTCCGTCTAGTATAGTGAAAGGTGTTTCTACTACCAATTCAGGAGCTTTTAAAGGGGATATAGTTCGATTTTTTGTTGCTAATAATGTGGTTTATGCTGTGGCTAGTGACGGAACAGATTATTTATACAAAACAACAGACAACGGAGCCAACTGGACGTTGATTGATACTAAATTTGAATATTTTAATACAATGACTACTCTAACAAGTAGTTTTACAATAGGGACACCAAATGGTAAAATTTATTATTTAAATGCAGGAACAGCAAGTTCAAATGATGTATATATGAGTACAGACGGAGGAACTACTGCCTCTAAAATTTCAGATGGTTTGCCAAGTAGTGGTTTAAGGATTTCTTCAGGAAGAAATAAATTACTTACTAAAGGAAATAAAGTTTGGTATCATTTATTAGCAGCTAAACAAACAGATTTTGTTACAACAGATACCTCTGTGGCTGGATTATATGTGTTTGAAAATGAAAATGTTGATGATATAAATATTGATGAATTTAATTTAAAATTTAGTGTTTATCCAAATCCAGCTTCGCAGTATTTTCATGTTTTAAGTGCGGGTAATTTAGTGATTTATAATTCTAATGGTCTGAAGATATATGAAAAACAAACTATTGAAAATGAAAAAATTGAAGTAACTAACTTTACAAAAGGGATATATTTTTACAAAATGTCTAATTCTGAATTCAGAAAATTAATAATTGACTGATAATAGTAAAATACTTATTTTTTAAATTTGTAAAGCGTCAAAGTTTAAATTCTTTGACGCTTTTTTTATCATATTTTTTAATAAATTTCGTTTTATATAGACTATGAAAAACTTGAAAGTTATAATTGTATTTGTTTTTATTTTCAATAAACTCATCTCTCAAACAGATACTCTTTTTAATACTCTAGCAAAATTAAAAACGGTAGATGAGTTGGCGGTTTCAAAATCAGGAAATAGGCTATTTGAAAAGATAAAGTATTATGAATACATTGATGGTAAATATGTTACAAAGATTGAATCTTTTGTTTTAAATACTAAAGATTTAACAAAAATTCAATTAAAATTACCTGAAAACATTTCGAATGTTCAGTTTTCTAAAGATGAAAATTCTTTATTTTATATTTCAGATTCAAAAATATTTACATTTAATTATGTTGGGAATAAATGTAATCAATTAACTAAGAATGGTTTAAATGTAAACAAATTTGCAATTAACCATAATAATTCGGAATTGCTTTATACAGTTTGGGGAGAGTGGAAACAAAATATTAATTATAAACAATATTCTAGTGCTCAAATTCAATATTTTGGCAATTATTATAGCAAATGTAAGTTATATAAACAAAATCTAACAGATTCATTATCATCCAAAATAGTTTTAGAGGAGGAATTACATATCGATGAATTTGATTGGAGTAATGATTGTAGTAAGATTGCGTATGTTGTAAAATCAAACAGTGATTTTGAAAATACAAATTCTACTTTAAAAATTTATGATTTAGAAAAGAAAGAGTCACAAGTTGTTGTAAGTGAAGGATATAATTTGTGCCCAAAGTTTTCTCCCGATTCAAAGAAACTTGCTTATTATTCCGATGAAAATAAATATAGATGGGCGGCTCCTGAATATTTAATACATATATATTCTTTGGCTTCAAATTTAGATTATACTTTATCACCTACACCAAATTCTTTTTTTAATTATTGGACAGTATTAAATTGGACTTCTGACTGTGAGAATATTGTCATAATAGATCCTTATAAAACACAAGAAAGAATTTTTTTGATTCCCATAAATAAAAAACCATATCAAATGCTAATGGAAAGAGAAGGGATTTATAGACATTTAAAAGTTTTGAATAATAAAATTTATTATACGTATGAAAATTCCAATACACCAGAAGAAATTTACGAAACAAATATTAAAACATTTTATTCAAGGGTTATTTCAACATGGAATACTCAACATTTACAAGTGAAACATTCTAAATCGGAAATTATTAAGTGGCATACTTCTGATGGTACATTGGTTGAAGGGGAATTGATTTATCCTGTAAATTATAAAAAAGGATCAAAATTTCCTCTCATAGTTAGTTTGCATGGTGGTCCATGCGACGCTTCTACACAAGAATATATGGGTAAAATTTGGCGTTTTACTCCTTTATTATTCACAAATGAAGGTTTTGGTGTTTTTAAACCCAATTTTATAGGAAGTAATGGTTATGGTGTAGTTTTTAGGCAAAAATTAATAGGTAAATGGTCGGAAATTGATATTGAAAGTATAGAAGATGGTATAAATCTACTTATAAAGAATGAAATTGTTGATTCATCAAAATTGTTTCTGAGAGGATATAGTTATGGAGGATATTTAACATCTGCATATTTAACAAAATCAAATAGATTTAAGGCGGCGTGTTCAGGTGCTGGTATTTCTAATTTGTCTAGTTTTGCAGGGACAATATCTATTGATAAATTTACCACAGATTATTTAGAAGCGTTTCCTTTTACAAATCCAGAACGCTACGTAACTCAATCGCCGATATTCAATGCGAATAAAATTAATACTCCATTATTAATGTTACATGGAGAAAACGATAATATTTGTACTTTAAGTCAATCTCAAGAACTATATAGATGGTTAAAAACCCTAGGGAGAAAGTCAGAATTAATTATTTACAAAAATCATGGTCATGGTATAACAGATCCCGAACTACTCTATGATTTTAATATGAGGCAATTAGATTGGTTTAAGTAATTTTTATTTATTAGTGGCTGTTATTTCTATCCAGTACCCATCTGGATCTTGAATGAATATTTGCACAATACCATCTGGTCTTGTTTTAGGACCAATCGTAGGTAAATTAAATTTCTTTAGGTGAATTTCAAACGAAGCTATGTCGTCACAATCAAAGGCATAATGTATGTTTCTGGTTTGTGGTAAATCAGAAATATTTTGAGTTCTACCAGAAATAATATGTAATTCTTGACCATTACCTATCTCAAACCAATGTCCTGGAAAATTAAATTCAGGTCGTGGTAGAGTTTTTAAGCCTAAAACTTCAGAATAAAATTTAATACTTTCTTCTAACTTAAAGCTATATATAGAATAATGGTCAAGTTTTAGTTTCATTAGTTCTTTGCTAGTTTAGTTCCTTTGGGAGCGCCAGCAGTTATTTGAGCTAAGTCATCTGCATGACAAATACTTACTGCACTCACACCCGCATTTATGGCATCAAATGAGTTGTCTAGTTTAGGTATCATTCCTTTAGAAATAATTCCTAGCTCTTTTAGTTCAGAATAGAAAGCTGGGTTTATATGCGTGATTACTGAATCTTTATCTTCAAAATCTTTTAAAACACCTTTAAGCTCAAAGCAATACACTAGTTGAGTGTCGTAGTATTTTGACATTTCTACCGCAACAGTTGATGCAATAGTGTCAGCGTTGGTATTGAGCATGTTGCCAGTTTTGTCATGAGTAAGAGGAGCCAAAATAGGGGTGATACCAAAGTTGATTATTGTTTGTAAAAACGGACCATTTACTGCATCTACATCGCCCACAAATCCATAATCTACAGTTTTTACAGGTCTTTTGTGTGCTTCAATTACATTGGCGTCAGCACCTGTAAAACCAGCAGCATTGCAGTTGTTTGCTTGTAAAATACTCACAACTTTTTTGTTAACCAATCCACCATAAACCATCGTAACTACCTCAAGTGTTTCTTTATCGGTAATTCTTCGGCCATCTACCATTTGAGCTTGTATTCCCAATCTCTCACCTATTTGTGTAGCAACTTTTCCACCACCGTGTATCAAAATTTTATGGGCTTTTATTTGAGCAAATTCCGCTAAAAATTTATTTAAAAAAGTGTCGTTGTCAATTACATTTCCACCTATCTTAACCACAAAAAGTTTCTCTTTCATTCTTTCATTCAAAATTTGTCAAATATATAAAAATCAGTTTTAAATTACTTATAAAATCTATAGACGATTCTATTATTGATTTGCTTTACAGATTTTGATCTATAAGTTTGTAAAAACTCATTCATCAGAATAAATTTTCTCCCCAACTTGCCCATAAATGGAAGCCCAACGCTTTCATATTCATATTTTCCGTCATTGATGATTTCATTTTTATTACAATACATACCTATAGTAAGTGTGAATTGAGTTCCTGAAAGTGTGTTGTAATAGGTGCTCACATCAGAAATGCAACCATAAGCCAAGCCAACTTTATTCGTTAGTATAATGTTTTCTGGAATATTACAAGAGGTGTCACCATAAAAAATAAATTTTCTGAAATTATCTGGATTGCTGTAATAATTAGGGTAAAAACTGTTTTTGGGAAGAGTACTGGCTATTTTTTTGAATTCATTTAAAAAGCTCTGTCCAATAGTAGTATTCATTTTAGACTTTTTATTCAAACATATATCTGCCCATAAAGCGTGTAATTCTTTAAAATTTAAATAATTATCTTTTGAAAAATCCATAGGTTGTTGTACTAATTTGTTTTTAGCATTTATATGTTTTGTGCCTAAAACTTTCTGCGTATTCACTTGAAAAGGTAAGACTCCTAGTTCTTCATTTTTGAAATAAACGGTGTCGTTTTGTGGGTTCAAAAGTACAACTTTGAAAGTTTTTTTATGACCTAGTGTGTCCGTTTTATAAAATCGTTGGTTTATATGGGATTGTGTAAAACCTAATATGGAAATATTATGCTTAATATAATCATATCCTAAAAAATCATACAAATAATTGGGACTAGAATTGTCGCTCATTATCAAACACCTTTCTATATGTTGTTTGATACTCAGTTGATGAAACAAAGAGTCTCCAAGGAGATATTTTATAGCTGGAGTATGAGGATTTTGTGAAACGAGCTGTAGCTCAGAAGAAAGTTTTAATTGATTTAATTTATAATAAGTTAATAAACAATAGGGGACTTTAGATAAACTGGCTGGGTAAATGTAGGATTTGAAATCTCCAAAATGATACGTCAAGAGTTCGTTTTGGGAGTTTATGTGGGTGTAAGAAATCTTTAGTTTATATGTAATAGTGTCATGTATAGGTTTGTAAATGCTTGAATCTTTTTGGTTTAAGAGAAAATCTTTTAAACTAAAAGTTTGGGCAGCTAACAGCTGCCCAAACATGAAAAGTACTATTTTAAAAATCTTATACCACAAATTTATTTTTTCTTTTTAAAGATCATAATATTCTGAACTTTTGTTTGCCAATGATAGCCTAAAGAAAAATTCATTGGTTTTTTAACAACGGTACTATCGTGATATACTTTATCTAAGTCTTTTTGATATGTGTATGAGCCAAAATCTCTTACAGGTTTTTCATACATTCCATACAAGTTGATATTCCATTTTGAAGGAGAATAATCTCTGTAAGGTATACCTGTGTCATCTTGTACAATCAAGTCACATTTATCAAGCATGGTAGTTTTGATTTGTGTGAAAATTGGGTCAAAACAACAGTAAGATGCTGATTTAAAGTAACCTACACAATTTTGTTGAGCTTTAAGAAAAGGTATTAAACCTTTCTTTTTGTTAAGTCCAGGATCGGTAATATCCGCTTGGAAATAAAATACAGATTTTACTTCTGTTGGGTTTTTCTCATTTACAAAGTCAATACGCACTGCTCTTGGTCGACTTTCTTTGGTGTATTTCAAAGAATCCAACGTATAATTTCCTGTACTATCCACAGTCACTTTTCTTACGTTTAAGATTTTGTTTCCAGCACGTACAATAAACATAGTGAGTAGGGGTAAAGTTCCGTTTGCTCTATGTTGTTGCAAATGCCCCCCCATGTGCTGAGTAATAAAATAACTCTTCTTGTACAAATCGTTTACGGCCATATTTAAATGATACAAATATTCTTCAGTAAAACTTTTTGATTTGGTACTAAAATTTGAAATTGATCCCACTGGCTCTAGAGCCATCATGGTTATCGTTTGTGCGTTGGGATACAACGTAAAAGCATTGATAAAATCAGGTCCTGAAAAAGGATACAATACTTGTTTGGGGCTACTCAAAAACTCGGAAATTTCTGATTGAGCAAATGTTCTCATTTTAGAGAATCTTTTTTCTTCTAAATTTTGCCAAATACTATCTGCTTGTTTTTTATCTCTTTGCCAAAATGAATATTTTTTTAGGCTGTCGTATTGAGGGTTTTCAACATCTAAATAGGCTATATAGCGTGCAAAGTCATTATAAACAGGATTGATTTCTACTACTTTTCCTTGATAATCAATTAATTCAGTTGATTTGGGTTTCTCAATTTTTGCTAAAGAATCAGTAGTAGATACTGTATCTTTTTTTGTATCTTTATCAGTTGTTGAAGTTTCTGGTTTACAAGCTGTTATCAGTAGAGTTGAAAGTAAACCTATTATAAAAAGTTTATACATAAAATAAATTTTTCAAAAGTATGTAATTTTTTAATACAATTAATACAATTCAGGCACAATATTCATTAAATCTTTAAGAGCTGGTTTTTTTATACTAATAAAACCTTCACCATATTCACAAGCAATCATTCTTCCAAATTCAGTATCTCTAGCCTTTACATAATCTAAGAATTTGGGACTAGATATATAAGTTTGCGTTTCTTTACTTTCTGGATCAAAAAATTGAGATTTATGAGCTAGAATCGATTTTTCTTTGATATTATATATTTCAGAAACATCAAGTATAACATCTGGCATAATGAATCTATCCTGAATGTATGATAGTATAGATTTGGGCCTCCATGGGAGTTGTTGGTTTCCATCTTCATCCACAGTTTCAATTTTTGCCAAACCCGCCAAAAAACAAGATTCTACTACCAACTGATGTCCATTTCCATGGTCTGGATGTCTGTCAGTAGGTGCGTTACATAAAACTACAGTGGGTCTGTGTTTTCTTAGAGCTGTTATAATTTTATGTTTTTGTTCTATATCGTTTGGATTTAAGAATCCGTCAGGTAATTTTAAGTTTTCCCTAACACTTGCTTTTAAAATTTCTTTAGCATTTTGAGCTTCTTGGAGTCTGATTTCAACAGTGCCTCTTGTTCCCATTTCTCCAAGTGTTAAATCTATTATACCTGTTTGGTAACCAAGTGTTTGTTGTTTATACAAAGACGCGGCACAGCCTAGTTCCACATCGTCAGGATGTGCCCCAAAGGCTAAGAAATCTAAAATTGCACTCATAAATTAATTGATTCGTATTCTTCTACCAGCTTTTAATTTTGCATTAGGAGAAAGTTTATTTATTTTCCTTAGTTTGGCTACTGAAACCCTATATTTTCTGGCAATTTTACTAAGTGTTTCTCCAGGTCGTACTTTATGGTAATATACCTTTCTAGCTACTTGTTGATATTTAAAGTTGTCTTTGGTGATGTAGCAAGCTTTTTTGGTGAGCTCGCAATTAGAAAAATCATAGAAAAATTTAGGATCAATAGGCTTTCCTGCATATCTAAGTTCGTAATGTAAGTGCGGACCTGTACTTCTTCCTGTATTCCCTCCGAAACCGATTAAATCACCTGCTTTTACATAATCACCTATTTTAGAGTATGTTCTAGAAAGGTGGCCGTACACTGTTTCTAATCCGTTGTAATGTCTTACAACTATAAAATTGCCGTAACCTCCTCTGTCAAAACCTACAACTCTCACAAGTCCATCAAAGGTACTGAAAACAGAATCGCCTATACTCAATGCCAAATCTACTCCATAGTGGAATCGTCCCCATCTAGGGCCAAAATCAGATGTTTGTTGGCATCTATGAAGCGGCTTAGCAGATTTTCTTCCCTTTTCTTCTTCTACGAGAAACAAAGCCACAGGCTCCATTTCGCTAGGGTCAAAATTATATGGATTTACACGGTTTGTACTTTCATTTTGCATCCACTCAAAATCTTGATAGACTTTTACCCATTCACTATCTATTTTGATTTCTTCTTCTGTTTCTACAAAATCTATTTCATCCAAATTGTCATCAATTGTTATGGTATCTTCATTTAAAATACCCTGTTCTTTAAACGGAGAACCATCAGGAAAGAAAACCAATTTGGCTCCTTCAATTTCATCAATTTCATAATTGTCAAAACTGCCTAGTCCAAGAGTATCTTCTTCTTCGTTTTCGCTATCTTCTGAACCATTAAGCTTGGGAGCTACAACTCTACGGCTGTCTTTGAGCTGATTTGTCCTATTTGTTACTGTACTAGTAGGTTTTCTTACTGGTTTTTTACCTGTTGGTTTTTTTATTGCTGGTTTTTTACCTGTAGGTTTCTTTTTTACACTAGTTTTACCTTTTTGACTACTCGGTTTTTTTTTAGTTTGTGAGTAGGAACTAATAGAAATAAAAGCTAAAAACAGGAATATAATATATCTCAACACAATAAAATCTTTATTTAATTATATAAAACGCAAAAATAATGCAAAAATTATACGTTTTCCATTACAAACTTAAAATTAGCTATTATAATTAAGAAAATCTGAAAAATCTTTAATGTAATCTTCTGTTTTGTACAATGAACTGGAAATACATAAAATTATACTTTCAGGAGCTACCAAAATGTTTTTCCATAAAAGTTTAGGTATAAATAATCCTTTGTTTGGTGAATTTAAAATATAGTTTTTTGTGTTGTTTCTTTGATCAATTATTTCAATTTCTATCTGACCATGTAAACAAATAATAACTTGTTCGTCATACTTGTGTGCATGATTTCCTCTATTAAGTTCAGTGTCTCCAGTGCCGTAAATCCAATAAACTCTGTTTATGTTGAAATCTTGAATTTGACCATTTTCTATAAAGCTCAATACACCAGAACCCAAAATTCCGTTTTCTTTAAATTCAATAAGCTTTACAGTATTTAATGACATAACTTTAAATGTAATTTAATATAAAAAAGTAAACACGGTGTTTTTAAATTATTAAATTTGGGACATTAAAACAGGTTTACGATACAAATAAATAAAGCCTATTAAACATTTTCAAATGATTCCTCATAAAATTATTATTGCTGTAGACGGATACTCTGCTTGTGGTAAAAGTTCTACAGCAAAGATTGTGGCTCAAAGGCTTAATTATGCATACGTAGATACAGGTGCTATGTACAGAGCCGTAACACTTTATTTTATAAGAAATTACATATCTTTAACAAACCCAAAAGATATAAGTAAGGCTCTAGAAAAAATAGATATTGATTTTAGATTTAATGAAAAAATCAATTCTTCAGAAACTTATTTAAACGGTGAAAATGTTGAAAATGAAATAAGAAAAATGTATATTTCTGAACAAGTAAGTCCTGTAAGTGTTTTAAAAGAAGTACGACATTTTTTAGTGGCTCAACAACAGAAGTTAGGTAAAAAGGGAGGAATAGTTATGGATGGAAGAGATATTGGTACTACAGTATTTCCAAATGCAGAACTTAAACTTTTTTTTACGGCAGACTTTACCGTGAGAGCACAAAGAAGACAGCAGGAACTGCTTGAAAAAAAACAAATGGTAGAATTTGACGAAATCTTACAAAATTTACGTTTAAGAGATGAAATAGATACTACCAGAAAAGAAAGTCCACTTACAAAAGCTGCTGATGCTTATGTAATAGACACCACTTATTTGGCGTTTGATGAACAGGTGGAGTATGTCATAAAATTGGCATTGGAAAGAATAAAATTGTCTTCAGAAAAACATTAAAAAATATTTACAAAACAAGTCATACATGGAAGTAATAATAGATAAAAATTCTGGTTATTGTTTTGGCGTAGAATATGCCATAGAAATGGCAGAAGATGAACTAAATGAATCTGGTGAACTATATTGTTTGGGAGACATAGTTCACAATGCCATGGAAGTGAACAGATTATTAAACAAAGGGCTCAAAGTTATATCTAAAGAAGAATATTTTACATTGTCCAACTGTAAGGTTCTGATAAGAGCCCATGGTGAACCACCACAAACTTATCAGTATGCACTTGATAATCATATAACTTTAATAGATGCGTCTTGTCCTGTAGTTCTTAAGCTTCAAAATAGAGTAAAGACGGCCTTTGATGATGTTGAAAAACAAAAAGGTCAAGTTGTGATTTATGGTCAACAAGGACATGCTGAAGTATTAGGTTTGGTAGGGCAAACAAACGATAAAGCTATTGTAGTAACAACAGAAGAAGATTTGGAAAAAGTTGATTTTTCTAAACCAATCTCTTTTTTCAGTCAGACTACAAAAAGTACAGCAGGTTTTTATAAGATGAAAGATTTGATTGAAGATAGAATGAAACTATCAAATCCAGATTTTGATAAAGATACTTTTGATGCCAACGATTCTATCTGTAGGCAAGTTTCAAATAGAGAACCACAACTTGAGAAATTTTCAAAAGAAAATGAAGTAATAGTTTTTGTTAGCGGTAAAAAAAGTTCTAACGGAAAAGCACTTTACTCTGTTTGTAAACTAAACAATCCCCAAAGTTACTTTGTAGAAAACGAACAAGAAATAGAAGAATCTTGGTTTGAAAATGTTCAAAAAGTTGGTATAGCAGGTGCAACCTCAACACCATCTTGGCTAATGGAAGATGTGAAAAACCATATATTAAAAATATCTGAAAAAAATAAAGTGTAAAATCTTATTTGTAATCAATAAATTATTTGCATAATTTTGCATTTTAAAATAAAAAGGAAAAATGTCTATTACATCAGAAGTTAAAAAAGATATATTCAAAGCGAACAGCTTGAATAAGTCTGAAAAAAACACAGGATCCGTTGAGTCTCAGGTTGCCCTTTTTACTCATAGAATTAACGAGATCACTCAACACTTAGTTGAGAACCCAAAAGATAACTCTTCTCGTTTAGGGTTATTAAAACTTGTAGGTAAAAGAAGAAGACTTCTTGACTATGTTATGAAGAATGATATCATCAGATATCGTGCTCTAATTGCAAGTTTAAAAATCAGAAAATAATAGTTGAAGCGGGAATAATCCCGCTTCAATTTTATTTTAACCTTATTTGTCAAATAAAATGTCATTGAATATTATTAATAAATCTTTGGTTTTACCTAATGGTAAAACTGTAACAATCGAAACTGGTAAACTTGCCAAACAAGCTGATGGTTCTATTGTCCTTAAATGTGGCAATACCATGTTATTAGCAACAGTTTGTTCTAAAAAAGATGCTGGTGAAGATGTAGACTTTTTACCATTATCAGTAGATTATCAAGAAAAATTTGGAGCAGTAGGTCGTTTTCCTGGAGGTTTCCTTAAGAGAGAAAGCAAATTGTCAGACTATGAAATTCTTATTAGTAGATTAGTTGATAGAGCTCTACGTCCATTATTTCCAGAAGATTATCATGCAGATACTCAAGTAATGATTCAGTTGATTTCTGGTGATACAGAAAATCTTCCTGATGGTTTTGCTGCGTTTGCTGCGTCTGCGGCTATATCTGTTTCTGATGTTCCATTTAATGGTCCAATTTCTGAAGTACGTGTTATAAAAGACGCTACTACAGGTGAATATATTATTAATCCTTCTCCAGCACAAATTGAGAACTCTAAATTAGAGCTTATTGTAGCTGCTACTGCTAAAGATATCATCATGGTGGAAGGGGAAGCAGATGAGGTTTCTGAACTTGAAATGTTGGAAGCTTTAAAAGCTGCTCATGCAGCAATTATTCCTCAAATTCAACTTCAGATTGAACTTGCCAATGAATTAGGAATTACGAAAAGAACCTATTGTCATGAAAAATCTGACGATGTTTTGAAAGAAAAACTTTGGTCAGAATTGTATGCTAAGGTATACGAAGCAGCTAGGTTACAAGAGGTTAATAAAAATAAAAGAGGGGAAAATTTTAAGAAAATTATTGAAGAATGGGTTGCTGCATTACCAGCTGAACATGGTTTTGATAAATTCTTAATTAAGAAGTACTATCACGATATCGAAAAAGAAGCTGCTAGAAAATTAGTACTTGATGAAAGAGTACGTTTAGATGGTAGAAAATTAGAACAAATTAGACCAATTTGGTCAGAAGTTGATTATATTCCATCGGCTCATGGTTCTTCTGTATTTACTCGTGGTGAAACTCAGTCTTTAACAACGGTAACTCTTGGTACTAAATTGGATGAGCAAAGTTTTGATAGTCCAATGAACACAGGTACATCAAGATTTTTGTTGCATTATAATTTCCCTGGTTTTTCAACAGGTGAAGTAAAGCCAAATAGAGCACCTGGACGTAGAGAAATTGGTCATGGAAACTTAGCTCAAAGAGGCTTGCAGATGGTGTTGCCAGAAGAAGCTGATATGCCGTACACATTACGTATAGTTTCTGATATCTTAGAATCTAACGGTTCTTCGTCAATGGCAACTGTTTGTGCTGGTACATTAGCACTTATGGATGCTGGTATCAAAATCAAAGCTCCAGTTTCTGGTATTGCTATGGGGTTGATTACTGACACTAACACTGGTAAATATGCGGTGTTATCAGATATTTTAGGTGATGAAGATCATTTAGGTGATATGGATTTTAAAGTTGTGGGTACTGAAAATGGTATCACGGCTTGTCAGATGGATATCAAAATAGATGGTTTATCTTATGAGATTTTAGAACAAGCTCTAGGTCAAGCAAAACAAGGTCGTTTACACATTTTAAATGAAATGAAGAAAACGATAGCTGAACCAAGAGAAGATTATAAAGCAAATGCTCCAAGAATTGTACAAATGATGATCGATAAAGATTTCATTGGTGCGGTAATTGGTCCAGGTGGTAAAGTAATTCAAGAAATGCAAAGAGTTACTAATACTACAATTGTGATTGAAGAGGTTAATAATCAGGGTAAAATAAATATTTACGCAACTAACGCAAAAGATTTGAATGACGCAGTAGCGAAAATCAAAGGAATCGTTAGTGTACCAGAAATAGGTGAAGTTTATGAAGCCAAAGTGAAAACTTTAGCACCTTACGGTGCATTTGTTGAGTTTTTACCTGGTAAAGAAGGTCTTTTGCATATATCTGAAGTAAAATGGGAGCGTCTAGAAAATATGGACGGAGTACTAGAAGTAGGAGAGATGATTAAAGTGAAATTATTAGATGTAGATAAGAAAACTGGTAAATTTAAACTTTCAAGAAAAGTTTTGTTACCAAAACCAGAAGCTACAACTAATTAATTGTAACTATTCATTGTAAGAAACGTATTAAGATAAGTTTGATTGAAAATATAAATCAATAAATGAGACAGCTTAAAATCAGTAAACAAATTACCAATAGGGAGAGTCAGTCGTTAGATAAGTATCTTCAAGAGATTGGTAAAGTAGATTTGTTAACCCCTGATGAAGAGGTTGATTTAGCAAAAAGAATTAGAGAGGGTGATCAGTATGCTTTAGAAAGATTAACTAAAGCAAACTTGAGATTCGTGGTGTCGGTAGCTAAGCAATATCAAAACCAAGGTTTGTCTTTAGGAGATCTTATAAATGAAGGTAACTTAGGTTTGATTAAAGCGGCTCAACGTTTTGATGAAACAAGAGGTTTCAAATTTATCTCTTATGCCGTTTGGTGGATTCGTCAATCTATTTTGCAAGCTTTAGCTGAACAATCAAGAATTGTGAGACTTCCATTGAACCGTGTGGGTTCATTGAATAAAATATCTAAAACGTTCTCAGATTTAGAACAAAAATTTGAAAGAGAACCTTCTCCTGAAGAATTAGCTGAAGTTCTTGAATTGTCAACTACAGAAGTAGTAGATACATTAAAAATTTCTGGTAGACATGTGTCTATGGACGCACCTTTTGTTCAAGGAGAAGAAAATTCACTTTTAGATGTTCTTGAAAATGATTCTGAAGAAAAACCAGATTCAGGATTAATCAACGATTCATTACGTAAAGAAGTACAACGTGCATTATCAACTCTAACTCAGAGAGAAGCGGATGTGGTGATTTATTATTTTGGATTGAATGGTGAACACCCTATGACTCTTGAAGAAATAGGTGAAGAATTTAATCTTACAAGAGAGCGTGTTCGTCAGATTAAAGAAAAAGCAATAAGACGTTTACGTCATACTAGTAGAAGTAAAGCTCTTAAACCTTATTTAGGTTAATATAGAGTTTTTAAATAAAGTACTTTTGTACTAAAATATTTGGTCAGATGTTAGATTTAGGTTTCTAAGTTTAACATCTGTCAAATTTACTTACGGGGCTGACTGGTTTTGACGACGAGTTAGTCTTACGTATAAGCATGTCGGGAGTTGGTGGTATCTCCTGAAATTAATGCCAACCGAAAAAATAACTGGCGAAGAATCTTTTGCCATGGCTGCTTAATCTAGGTATTACGCATTAAGCCACATCCTGCCTCAGCCAAGTCCTGCCGTTGAGGGTTTGGGGTGTCATCATGCAGGGCCTGTTTGAAGGGCTTTTACGACTTCAAATGAGTATTCGTAAATAAGGTGTGTTTTTGGTTCGTTACCGACCTGAATATGCTCGAAAATAATGTGTAACTAAACATGTAGAAGGCGTATGGTTCCCTTGCTCGGACCAGGGTTCGAATCCCTGCAGCTCCACAAAAGCTCACTTAATTTTTTAAGTGGGCTTTTTTTATAGGCTAAATTTCATGCCGTCATGGGCTAAAATTACTTCTGGAAAAATTTCTTTGGCTTCTGCTTCAAATTTACTTAAATCTTCGTATCTAGATGAAAAGTGTCCTAAAATCAGTTTTTTAACTTTGCTTAACTGTGCTATTTTGGCCGCATCTTTGGCTGTACTATGTTGAGTTTTTGTTGCTCTGTCTCTCAGTTCTTCTAAAAAGGTTGACTCATGATACAAGACATTACAGTTGGTAAGTTCTGGAATTATATTTTCAAGATATTGCGTGTCTGTAATATATGCGTAACTTCTTGGGAGAGATAAGGGTAGTGAATAATCTTCCCAATTGTGAGTTAAATTTCCGTTGTTGTCAAAAATATTTTTCTTGTTTTTTAAACTAATAATTTCGTGTTGTTTTAGATGTTGAATTTTTGTTTTATCTAGTTTGTTTTTTTCAATTTCCTGAATAAGAAATCCACAACATTCTATTCCGTGAGCTAGAGGAATACTTTTGATATAAAAGTGCTCATTTGATAAAATAGTTTCTGGATTTGTAGGGTTAGTATTTATAAATTCAATTTCAAAGACTGGTGGAGTTTTGTCTTTAAATATTTGGTTGTATATGAGCTCTTTCAGACCATGAGGTGCGTATATTTTAAGATTTCTTTTTCGGCCAAGCATAGCCATACTAGTGAGCAAACCAGATAATCCCAAATAATGATCACCATGAAGATGAGTTATAAAAATTGCATCTAATTTTAAGGCACTAATATTGTATTTAATTAGCTGGAACTGTGTACATTCTCCACAATCAAACAAAAAATAATAATTGTGTATTTTTACATGCTGAGCAGTAGGCATTCTGTCCAGTCTTGGAGATGCAGATCCTGAACCTAATATAGTAATATCAAAATTCAATTTTTTTAAAGCAATATACTAAAATAATCAATCATAATTATTTTCAATAGCTAAATTATAAGCTTTTTGAGCAATATCAAATTCATAACCTTTGCCTATAAGATGTCTCAGTATTTTTTGTTTTAGAACTCTTTTATCAGTTTCTTTTTGTAAGCTAACAAGTTTTGTTTGAGCTATTTTAGTCGCTATATGTAAATAGTCTTCTGTATTTAAATCGTTTAGTTTTTCTTGAATTAGTTCTTGAGGTATTCCTTTTTGTTGTAGATGAATTTTTATCTTGTTTTTACCCCATTTTTTTAATTGTGACTTACCTCTTATGTAGCTTGAGGCGTATCTTTCTTGATTTAAATAATTCTCAGATATTAATAATTCTATAAATGTTTCGTGAAATTCTAGGGGTACTTGCCAATCATTCATTTTTTTGAGAACTTCAGCTACACTTCTATCTTGATATGCACAATAATTGGCAATTTTGAGATATAGTTCATCTGAGGTCATGATTTAAATTGATTTCTTTTATACCTTGGTTTATCTACTATTTTTGAATCTCTTTCTACGAGTATTCTCACGGTATCAATACTTGCATTTAATTCAAATCCAATAAGAATGGTTAATGAGATTAAATAAAACCATAACATTAGGGCTATCAATGTACCAATAGAACCGTAAACTTTGTTGAATGTGGCGATTTGGTTTAAGTAAAACGAAAAACATAAAGAAACTAAAATAATTAAAATAGTTCCAACGAGTGCTCCTAATGAAAGATAATCAAATTTTTTATGTACTGATGGGGCTGTATAGTAAATGAATGATAATCCGATAAAAAACGTAACAAAGATGATGATATATCTGAGTACTATGAAGAAGTATAATTGGAATTTTCCTAGGAAAAAATCTAAATGATCAAAGTAGAAGCCGAGCATTACTTCGCCAATAGTGATGGCGAATATTGCAATAATTAATATTAAAGCTAAAACAAATGTAATGTATAAGGCTGTGAGCCTCACTGTGATAAAGTTTCTTTTTTCTACTGTTTTATAACATTTATTAAATGCTAACATCATGGCTAGAGTACCGTTCATTGCCGAAATAAGTGCTAACAAAAAACCGAATGATAACAAACCACTACGTTGTTTAGATACGATATCTCTTATGGTAGATTTTGCTTCAACGTAAACCTTTGCGGGCATAACGTCTGAAAGAAATTTTAATATTTTAATATCTAAATGTTCAATTGGAATGTAAGGAATGAGCGTAAATAAAAATATGATTCCAGGGAAAACAGATAACATAAAACTAAATGCCATAGCATTGGCCTTATTGTTGATGTCATCTCTGCCAATTTGAGAGAAGAAAACTCTCAATACTTCCCATAGTGGAACTTGATGTCTACTTACTCTTACGTTCATGAGAAATATTTGTATTTTTTTGTATAACAAAGACTTAAAGAATTTCTCTTGAATTTTTTTAAATTTCATTTTTAATTAAAATATTGTTTAAGTTGATTAGTAACTGTTTCTGGAGTTTGTATTGGTTTCATTGTTGATGCGTCTACAAATACCAGAGTAGTTTCTGCTTTATTTAATAATTCATTGTCTTCATTATATATTTCATATTCAAATACTATTCGTATTTTAGGAAGCTCTTTAATGATAGTTTTTATGGTAAGTAGTTGATCATATTTCGCGGGTCTAATGTACTTAGTTTTATATTCTAAAACGGGCATCATTATGCCATTATGTTCTAGTTCACTGTAAGTTACCCCAATTTTTCGTAAACTTTCTACCCTTGCTACTTCCAAATATGTTGCGTAGTTTCCGTAATACACATAACCCATTTGGTCGGTCTCTGCGTAACGTACTCTTAGTTGTGTTTCGTTAACAAACATTCTAATATTGTTCTACTTTGTTATAAAAATCTTGAGAGGAGAGATGTCCTGCTTTTATTTGTTCAATTGCATAATACAGCTCTTTTCTATTGTATTTTTTTAGAATTCTTATCCCATGCAAAAAATGAGGAACACCAGCCATGGAAGCAATTACTCCAAATACCACTCCATAACTGCTTAAACGCTTTACAGTTGCATTTTCAGTTGTCGCAAATGTTGTAATTGTAGCAGCACTAATGATGATTCCAAAAGGTAGTGCTACAACTTTATACACCCCCTTTTTTCTTTTATCGAAATACAAATTTATAGCTTCTGCTAGTGTGCTGTCTGTTTCAGCATATTTTTTAAGATATTCTTTTCGTGAGAGTTTATAATCACTTTTTTTTATATCTGATGTGTCAGAATTACAAAAGCAAAAACCTGTGTTACAACAAAGTAAAGTAATGAATATAAATAGTTTATGTATCATGAATATAATTTGCTTGTGATTAAATATTCCACATTCTTTTTAATATTATATGCCGTTTCTATGATTGGTAAATCATTTTCGTCGTTACCGAAAGGGTCTTCTATTTCTTCTCCAATAATTTCTATACCAACCAATACAAAAAAAACTAACATTACCACCAATATAGACCAATATCCCATTGCTGTTATTAATGTAAATGGTAATAATAAGCAATACAATAAAATTATTCTTTTTAAATGTATAGCATACGCAAATGGAATGGGAGTGTTTTTAATTCTTTCGCAACAGCCAATAATATCTGTAAAAGTGCTGATGCAGTTTTCAAGAGTTAGCAGTTGTTCGTTACTAATTTGTTGAGATTTGTTTAAATCAAAAAATTCTTTTGATAAACATCTCAAAATATAAGATGGTTTGTGTTTGGAGTTTAAAAAGCCGTCTTTATTTTCAAGTGTTAAATAACTTATGGTTTTTTTGTATTCGCTAACACCTTGTAAATGTTCTGCTAAAGCAAATGAATAACAAACTGTGAGGTTTTCTAGTTTTTCTTTAAGTTGAATATCGTTTACATAATATTCTATTTTTAGGGCAAGAAATCTACTCGTATTCATGAGCTGACCCAATAACTTACGTCCTTCCCACCAACGATCGTAAGCGGTATTCATTCTGAATACCAGCAACATACCAACTACCAAACTTATAGAACTTAGAATGGTAGATGCATTAATTGGGAAATTTAAAATGGCGTATTTATCATGAAGTAAACACAGAATAAAAGTGATAATTCCCATTGTAAGTGTTGAAACTATTATTCCACTATATAGTGTGCCTTTGGTTCTGAAAAGAAATTTAAACCAATTTTTGTTATCGTAATTAATCATTTTGTTAAGGCAATAAAACAGATTCAAAATTACTAATATAGTTTAATGTTTGTAACATGTCTTGCTTCAAATATTTCTATATTTGTTCAATTTAAATGGTATGTTATTTTCAGAGTTAAAGCAAGTAGTTGGATTTAAGTCATATATAGTATCTCAGGATCAGGAATTAAGTCATTTGTTGATAGATTCACGCAAACTTATAATTCATAGAGGAGCTGTTTTTGTGGCCATCAGAGGAATAAGAAACGATGGGCACAAATTTCTGAAAAATGTATACGAAGCAGGAATTAGAAATTTTATCATTGAAGAACATTCTGGTTTTGATTTGGAAATTTTGAAAGATGCTAATGTTGTAATTTGTGAAAATAGTTTGTCTTTTCTTCAAGAATTAGTTAAAGAACATAGAAAGAAATTTACTTTGCCCGTTTTGGCAATAACCGGAAGTAATGCTAAGACTACCATAAAAGAGTATTTGGGGCAAATGCTTGAAAGTGAATATGATCTGGTAAAAAGTCCTAAGAGTTATAATTCGCAAATAGGTGTGCCTTTGAGTGTTTGGCAAATTCAAAATCATCATAATCTTGCCATTTTTGAAGCGGGTATTTCTACAGTAGATGAAATGGAAATTCTTGAAAAAATTATCCAGCCTACCATTGGTATTTTTACAAATATTGGTACCGCACATGACGAAGGTTTTGATTCTCTTCAAACAAAAATTAAAGAAAAATTAAGGCTTTTTAAACATGTAGAAAAACTTATTTATAGGTCAGATTACGAATTATTAACTAAAGAAATTGAACAACAACAAATTCCTAGTATTTCTTGGAGTTTGAATAAGAATAACGCAGATGTGTCTGTACACAAATTGGCAGATAGTATGTTTGAGTTTACATTTCTGAATAAAAAATATGCTTTACAAATCCCTTTTACAGATGCTGCTAGTGTAGAAAACATCATTCACTGTGTGGTTTTTATGCTGTATTTAGACTTTGATGCCAATCACATGAATAACTTGATCAGAAAAGTTAGGAATGTGTCTATGCGATTGGAGCTTAAGCAAGGTATAAATAATTGTTACATTATTGATGATACCTATAATAACGATTTGGCAGGATTGCAAATAGCTCTAGATTTTGTGGAACAGCAAAATATGCGATCACGTAAGGTGTTGATTTTGTCAGATTTAGTGCAGTCAGGTACGGATTATGAAAATACTTGCCTGCAGATTGCTACCAAACTCAAAGATCATGCAATAGATACGTTTATTGGGATAGGAGAGAAGCTTTCTCTGTTTAAAAATATTTTCCCTGCTAATAGTCAGTTTTATACAGATACTCAGAGTTTTATAGATACGAATACGTATGTTTTTAATAATGAATTAATATTAATTAAAGGGTCTCGTAGTTTTGAATTTGAACATATTGTAGAAAAATTACAACAAAAAACTCACGGAACAGTTTTAGAAATTAATCTTGAAGCTCTTACGCACAATCTTAATTTTTTCAGAAGTAAACTCAATTCATCTGTTAAAATTATGGCTATGGTTAAGGCTTTTGCTTATGGAAGCGGAAGTTATGAAGTAGCCCATCTGATGCAGTTTCAAGGTGTTGATTATTTGGGAGTTGCATATACAAACGAAGCCATTGACTTGAGAAATAACGGTATTACGCTTCCTATAATGGTTTTGAATACGTCAAGAGAAAATTTTGATGCACTTATTGAGTATAATCTAGAACCAGAAGTTTACAGTATGGAAATTCTTCAGGAATGGGTTCAATATTTAAGTACAAGACCTCGTGTAGAAGTTTCGGTACATTTAGACATAGATACAGGTATGCGTAGGTTAGGGTTTGAACCTGACGAATTGCTACAATTGGTAGGTATTTTGAAACAAAATCCGCAAATAAAAATAGCATCTGTATATAGTCATTTGGTGGGTGCTGATGAAGATACACATGAGTCATTTACGCACAATCAAATATCTATTTTTAAAGAATTTG
Organism: Cytophagales bacterium; assembly: GCA_046329305.1. Lineage (GTDB taxonomy): Bacteria > Bacteroidota > Bacteroidia > Cytophagales > UBA9547 > CAMFLX01. Next base: position 878,892 of record JAXLUW010000002.1, on the reverse strand, counting down.
CATTACAATTTGAACAATTATATGGAGTTAAAGTTCTCAAACATATTTGTAATTCTGCAGGTATAGTTGCGCATCCTGAGGCACATTTAGATATGGTAAGGTTAGGAGTAGGGCTGTATGGTGTAGAAGCAACTCAGAAAGAACAACACAAGCTGCGGGCTGTAAGTACCCTAAAAACAGTTATAGCCCAAATCAAACATATAAAGAAAGGCGAAACAGTGGGTTATGGAAGGAGAGGTGTAGCCTTGGAAGATACATCAATTGCAACTATAAACATTGGTTATGCTGATGGTTACAGTAGGGCGTTTAGTAGAGGTGTGGGCAAAGTTTGGATAAATGGATATACCGCAAAAATAATGGGTAATATCTGTATGGATATGTGTATGATTGACATTACAAATTTGCCCGTACATGTGGGCGATGTGGTAGAAATTTTTGGCGAAAATTTAAGTATTATTGAGTTGGCAACTTCTATTCAAACAATTCCTTATGAAATACTTACAAACGTAAGTGAAAGAGTTAAAAGGGTTTTTTATATTTCATAGTATACAGAATTGAAAACTTTTTACATAGTATCCTTAAATTAATCTAGTATTTGTAGTCGTAAAAGTAGTCGTTTTGGCTATTCTTTCGTATTATTGATTTTAGTATTTTTTTACTTACTAATATTTTTATATGAATAACGATGAAATGGATAAAATCAATGAACTGCAAAGAAAACTTGAGCAGCTCATTGAAACTCAAAATTCTGTATATAAGGAGATTACTTTTCTTAAAACTGATATTTATAATCTTAAGTCTTCTATACAAAAATCAAAACTTCAAGATTTAAGTTCTATTCAGTCCACTAGTACCAATGCAGTAACAGACAATAGACCACAAGTAGAAATTCCAAAGTCTGAACAAACTCCATCAAGACCCAAAATCAATCCAAGAAATGTAGGGATGTTTGATGATGTCGAAACTCTTATCAAAGATTCATTAGGGATAAATAAAGTTAGTTTTAGTTTTGAAAAATTTCTTGGCGAAAATTTAGTTAGTAAAATAGGTGTAATAATTCTACTTATAGGAGTAATTATTGGAGCTAAATATTCTTTTGATCATGATTTGATAAGCCCCGTTGCTCGTATAACTATGGGCTACGTTTTAGGACTGTCATTGTTAGTTGTTAGTCTGAGACTTAAAAGTAAGTATTTGAATTACAGTGCAGTGGTTCTTAGTGGTGCCATGTCTATATTGTATTTTGTTACATATGCAGCTTTTGGATTATATGAGTTATTTCCTCAATCAATTGCATTTGTAATTATGTTTTTATTAACTGCTTTTACAGTAGTTGCTTCCTTAAGTTACGATAGATCTGTTATTGCACTCATAGGATTGGTAGGTGCATACGCAGTTCCGTTTTTGTTAAGCGACGGCTCAGGAAATATCTTATTTTTCTTAACATATGTAGCTGTTATAAATGTAGGAATTGGTATTATTGGTATAAAAAAATATTGGAAATCAATTTATTACACTTCTTTTTTGTTTACATGGATCATATTTACCAGCTGGTATTTTGGAAAATATGATTCTGAATTACATTTTACAATAGCATTGGTTTACTTAACTCTATTTTTTGTATTGTTTTATGTTTTGTTTTTGGGAAATAAACTTGTTAATAAAGAGCAATTTAGTCCAATTGGAGCTTTGTTATTAGTTGCTAATGCAAGTATATTTTTCGGTTTAGGTTTACATCTTCTCAATTCTAATGTATCTACTTCAGAATATTTGGGCTTGTTCACATTAGTAAATGCCGTTATTCATATGGCTGTAGGTTATTTAATTAAGAAAAATCAACTTGCCGATACCTATTTGTTTCAATTGGTATTGGGTATGGTAATTGTTTTTGTTTCTTTAGTGTTTCCAATTCAGCTAGATGGCAATTGGGTAACATTATTTTGGGCACTTGAGGCGGCTTTGTTATTTTGGATAGGATGTACCAAAAATATCAAATTTTACGAATATTTTTCACACGTTTTGATGATCGTTGCATTGTTTAGTTTGTTTCAAGATTGGAATATTGTGTATGAATGTTACGAACCCACAACACCAGAAACTGAACTAAGACCTATTTTAAATTTTTATTTTATTACGTCAATTATGTTTGTGTTGTCGTTTGCTTTTATAAACTATATTCATTTCAAAACACTGAATAGAGAAGTACAACTTTTTAATTTTTCATTAGTTAAGTTTAAAAGTTACTTTTTGCCATTGGTGTTGGTATTTATAAGTTACATGACATTCAGGTTAGAAATATATAGTTTTTTTAATCAGCTCTACTATAATTCTATAGTAAAAATTAAACAAGAAGACTACGAAAATCTATATTATAACCAATACATTTTGTCTTATGAAACAATTTCATATGTTTTGTATTCACTAATTTTCGCAATCGTGATATCAATCTTTAACAAGTTTAAGATTCAAAATTCAAAATCTACATTGTTTGTTATAGTTGTATCTATAATTACTATTTTATATGGATTAACATCTGGATTGTATGAATTTAGTATTATTAGAGATGGGCATTTAACTGAAAATGGTATCGAATATTTTAAGCCTTTATCATGGGTGTTATACTTACGATATGTTTTTTACGTTCTTGTTTTTGGTGTAGTTTATGCTGTATACACACAGCGAAATTATGTGCTAGATGTGTTCAAATTTAAGATTTCTTTTGAAATAGGTTTACATGTGATTATTTTATGGTGTTTAAGTAGTGAGTTAATCAACCAATTAGATTTACATGGTTCACAAAATTCTTATAAATTAGGTTTAAGTATTTTATGGGGAATATATTCGCTTTTAATGATTGCTTTAGGTATGTGGAAGTCTAATAAACCTTTGCGTATTGGAGCTTTGGTATTGTTTGCAATTACATTACTAAAACTATTTGTATACGATATTGCAGATTTAGATACTATCTCAAAAATAGTTGTGTTGATGATACTCGGAGTATTATTATTAATAATATCATTCTTGTATAACAAGTATAAAAATAAAATTAGTATAAATGAAAATTCATAAAATAAGTCTATTACTTTTAGTGAATTTAAGTGTTTCTTGGGGGCAGTTTTCAAGTTTTAAATTTAGAAGAGAGATAAATAATACTCAAGACGGATGGGGGAGAGTGGAGATTCCTCTAGATGTGTATGCAAAATGCAAAGATAATCTTGCCGACTTGAGAATATTAGGTGTAAATAGTAAAAATGATTCTACTGAAACTCCTTATGTTTTAAAAACGCTATGTGGAAATTGGTACGAAAAATCTGTTGGGTTTGAATTAATAAATTCAGTAAAAAGTCGGGATGGGTACAGTGTTACAATTGTAACAGATAAGCCTTCTATTATAAATCAAATAAGTTTAGATTTTTTACAAAACAACTACGATTGGAAAGTAAACTTGTACGGAAGCGATGAAAATAAAGATTGGGAATTAATTACCGAAAATTATAGAATTGTTAGTTTAAGTACTGATAATGAAGAATATGCTTTTAATACTTTATATTTCTCTAAAACAAAATATAAATATTATAAAATATTAGTAAAAACTCAATCACCATGCCTCCTTAAAAATGCATTTTTAAAAATTAAAGAAAATAAAGATTTAGAATACGAAAATGTAGTTGTTAAAAAAATAATTCAAAATGATAACACAAAAGAAAAAATTAGTATTGTTGATTTTGAATTACAATATGATACGCCCTTAAGTTATATAAAATTGTTTGCTCAATCTAGTAATGATAATTATTATAGAGATTTTAAATTGGAATATCTTACTGATAGTGTGCTAGTAAACAATAAATGGATTTACAATTATGTGCCTTTAACTTCTGAACAGATTATTTCATCTATACAATCAAACGAATATTTATTGCCAGGTAAAATAGTAAAAAGATTAAGATTAACTATTTTTAATAATGACAATGAACCTCTAAAAATTACTCAGATTCAAACCAAAATTTGTAAAAAAATTCTTTTAGCAAAATTTAAGAATCAAACTAAGTATTCCGTGTTTTATGGGAAATCTCAAATAAATGAACCAAATTATGATCTATTAAAATTTGCAGACAATATACCTTCCGAAATTCCTAATTATCAATTGGCAAATGAAGAGGCTCAATTTTTTGAATCAACAAATCAAGAAAGTCCAAAGATTGATTTTAGTAAATGGTGGTTATGGATTGTGATGTTACTCATATCTTTAGCTCTTGGATTTGGAGCATATAAGATGTTGAAAGAGACTAAAAAATAATTTATTTTTAATAAAAAAAGAGAGGCTGTCCGAATAAGACAGCCTCTCATTTTAATTGCCAGTTAATATAAAACTTCCCCAATATAAAGGATCTGGATATTTCTTTAAAATATCTTTTTGAGCTTCATAAAATGCTTTTTCTTTAGAATAATTTTGAGTTGCAAAGTAGTTATAGTATTTATCCATCAGTTCAAGTGTAACCACATCGGCAACTTTGAATAAACTTGTAAATATAGATTGAGCACCTGCTACTAAAAAAGCTCTTTTAAGACCAAATACACCTTCACCAACTGTATAAGTTCCTAGACCAGTTTCACATGCACTTAAAACTACGGTTTGAGTTCCTTCAAGTGATAAATCCATTACTTCATGTGCAGAAAGAAGCGGACTATTCATAAACGCCTTTTTATTTTCTATGTAATCCCCAGCTCTTGCAAACAATAAATTTGATTTAAATAAAGGATCTTGTACAAAGTCATTTCTTACAATATCACCACTGAAATTCTCTTGGTCACTGTTTTGTTGAAAAGAACCATGAGTAGCAATATGTACAAGTTCTGGAGAGTTTGCTTTTTTTAGTACTTCTTTATTGGCATCTAATCCTGTGTAGTAGTCAACTTTGTATCCGTCTTTTTTTAAGATTTCACTAACAAGTTTACCTTCTTTTTCTGCACCATCAAGTTTGGCAATACTACTCCCTTCTGCTCCTTCGTAAAAATCTGGCCCAGCAAGTACCAATGCTGTTTTCTTTTCTTCAGAAGGATGTGTTGTGTTGTTTTTATTTTCTGCTAAATCTTTCGAATTGCACAAATTTATAATCAGATACTTGTTAAGCATGTAATTACCTTCAGTATCTTTAAAGGTGTTTATATTTATCATGTTGTAGACTCCCTCTGGTGAAAAATATAAAGTTTTGTAGTTCACCAGTTCTTTGTCAAACGCTTGCCAAAATTTAGAATAAGAGTGTCTATCTTCAAATCTAGTTTTAAGCGAATTTCTGTAATAACTTAAATATTTCGTTTCTAGTTTTTCTCCATTTTTTATGGTAACTATTTTAGGTGTTTTAGAGTTTTCATCAAAAATTACTGCACCATAATATACGGAGTCCGTAAATTTGTCAGTATATTTTCTGTATCTAATCATCTCTACTACAGCTTCATCTTTCTTTAGCGAATTTTTAATAGTAGAATATTCTGAAATTTTAATTTTGTTCAAATTTTTAAATGCACTAGATAATTTGCTCAGTTCTTTCTCTATGGCATTTACTTCTGCTTCAGTTTTTTCAAGTGTTTTAGTATAATCTTCACCATCGCCACCTTGAGTAATCAAGTTCCTAAGTTCTTCTTTTTTCAAAACCCAATCAGTATACTTCTTTTTTAAAGTAGTATCTGTAGTGTTATTTATGATTTTAACAATTTTCTGAGAGTTAGTAAGTAACAGACCTTTCGTTTTTATGGTGTTGTTATAAACAGTTGTGAAGTATTTAGTTTTATTAGTACTAATTATGATGTAATTGAGAAACTCGAAATCATCCTTAATTAATGTCCAGAACTTTGCTTTTTCTTTAGAATTTAAATATTTAAAGTAAGTATCTGTAAATTTTAAATACAAATTAGTTGTATTCAATAACGTTTGTATAGACTCATCTACTTTGCCTTCTATATATTGTATTTTTCCGAGAGCACTTTGACATTTTACATAACTAGGATGTTCTGTTCCGAAGTTTGATTTATAAATTTTCTGAGCTTCTGAAACATATTTTTCTGCTTTTACATATTCTTTGTTTTCTCTAGATAAATTTCCAAGAACCATGTATGATTCGGCCAATTTGATACTATTATCACCTAAAGAATTTTTTAAAATTGAAACTGATTGATTTAAAAGTTTGTCAGCTTCTGAATATTTTTTCTCATTTAATAATATAAAAGCTTTGTTTGTTAGTATGTTAGCAAAATATGGATGCTCATTTAAGTTTTTATTTTGATAAATTTTGGCAGCTTTATCAGATAATTCAATACTTTTTGAAGAATTATCAGTCAATAAGTATTCAGTAGTAGACTTGTTTTCTATTGCGTCTGCCGTTAAAATATGATTTCCACCAAGTTTATTTTTTCTGATTTCAAATATAGACTGAGCAAACATGTCTGCTTTTTTATAGTCGCCAAGACTAATTTGTAAATCTCTTTGTACATCTAAACATTTTGCATATTTCAAAGATTTGTCGCCATATACTTTTAGGGCAATTACAGTGGCTTGGTTTATATATTCTTCGCATGTACCGTATTTGCCTTCTAATAAATTAAGCTTAGCCATTGAAATATATGAGTTGATGAGGGTTTTATTATCTGCTCCAAAAAGTTTTTTCTTATATTCAATGTTGTCCTCAATAAGTGCTTCAGCTTTGTTAAACTTACTAAATTCCATCAACAAATCAGCTTGCTCATCCATAGAATTTCCAAGAATTAATTCAGAATCTATCTTTGCTTTTTTAGCTAATTTTTTTGCTTTAGCTATACTTTTTTTAGCTTCAAGCATTTTACCTATGTTAATATAAAATTTAGCTAAATCTAGATATGCAGCTGAACCTAATAATTTTTTACTTTTTGAACTCTGTTTATTAATTTTCGAAATAGTTTCATTTACTAATAATTCTGCTTTTGCATAATCGCCATTGAGAATATATGCTTCAGCTAACACTTCATTCACTTTAATTTCATTTTCCAAAGAAGAATCTTGTTCCGACAGTGATTTTGCTTTTTCCAATAATTTTATTTGTTCAGTGTACTGCTCTGTTTCTTGGAAATAACTTGCTTTAGTAATTAAATTATCACAGTTGTTTTTATGAAGTACGTTATAGTTCTTTGTGATTTTTTTATCGTAATCATTTTTCAAAATGTTATCTGCAGAATCTAGTTCATTACTATATAGAATTAGAAAATTGGCATATTTCATTTTTTCTTGAGAATATTCTGGGCTGTTGATTCCGTATAAATTCTTATATAAGCTCAGATATTTTTTTAATGTATCTCTAGCTTCTTCAAATTTGTGATTCCTCAAATTTGAATAATATTGAGTTGTTCTAATATCTAAAAGCCAAGGATTTTCAGTACTAAAATTTATATTTCTATTTTTAATATCTCTCTTTTGAGATTTATATGCTTTTTCAAAAGAGTTATAATATAAAAGTCTTTCGTAGTCAAAAAGATATGTTTTGAATTTTAATGGATTGTCTTCCTTAAGTTTTCTTACACAAAAATTATATTTTGATCTATTTCTTAAAAAATTTAAATCTTTTGAGGTATGAGCATAATAATTTGTAATAAATGTTCTAATATCAAGTTTTACTAAATTTTTTCTATTTCCATTGAAATAAAAAGATTTTTTGGCTTCTTTTATAGCACTAGCATCTTCTCCTGTTAATGATTTAGCTAAGACTTTGTAATAGAGCGAGGAATAATGCAGTTCAAAGTCTGTAGATTTTTTACTAGTTTCTTTAACTATATTTAAATACTTAATAGCTTCTTTATAATTACCTTGTTTAAAATTAAACAAACCTCTTGCATAAATGTACTTTTCATAAGTATTTTTTTTGATTTTATCTTTCTTTTCAATTTCAAGATCTTTAAAAATTTTCTGATATTTTTTAATTAATTCTTCATTTTCTACATTATATCCGCCGTGTGCATTCGTAATGATGGTTGAATTAATTAGATTCAAAGAAGTTAATTTTTTAGATTCATCATCAGTATTTATTAAAAATGCTTTGGAGTCTAGAAGTCTTTTTGATAAATCTATTTGTTTTATTTTAACAAGATTTTCTGTAGTGAAACAAATAGCATTTATGAAATCTGAATTGTAATCTACATTAGATTTTGAAATGTATTTTTCAATAATATCTAATGACTTAGATACTGAGACTTGGTCATTCGTAATTGAATAATATACTGCTTCAATAGAAGCCAGTCTAATGATATCTTTGTCAAGAGTAGGAGTTGGAAATTTTTGTAACTCTTTGCCAAGTTTTTTATAATCTCCGTTTTTTAATGTTGTATTTAAACGTATTAACTTAGAATTTTGTGAATAAATAAATACGTGTACAACTAAAAGTAATGTAAATGTTAACTTCTTCATTTTAAAAATGATATTTGGTTTTCAAAAATAATTAAAATTATTTTATTGAGTAGATAAAAAGATACACCCAACCTAAAATAAATGCTAACCCTCCAATAGGAGTTATAGCTCCAAGCCATTTAATGTTTGTTAAACATAAAATGTATAATGAACCAGAAAAAATAATTATGCCAACTAAAAAGAAAATACATGCCCAATTCAAGTTAGAATTAAATCCGTATTGTCTTAAAACAAAACCAATAATTACCATAACCAATGTATGGTAAAACTGATATTTTACTGCTGTTTCAAATGTGTCTATTCTATTGTTTCGTAATAAAAGATCATGTAAACCATGTGCACCAAAAGCACCAATACTTACTGATAATACTCCTAAAAGAGCTGCTATTGATAAAAAATCTAGTTTCATCTGTTACCAAAAATTAAACTTCCAACTCGCACCATTGTGGCACCATGTTCTACTGCAATTTTAAAATCACTACTCATTCCAATAGATAACTCTGTCATATTTATATTGATAGGTAAATTATAATTTTTTAATTTATTGAATAGTGAATTAATATATTCAAATTCTTTACTTATTAATGTTGAGTCTGTAGTATTGGTTGCCATTCCCATTAAACCCACAATATTTATATTTTTAAGTTTTTCAATATCTCCATTATTTATTAAACTCATCAATTCATCTTCATTTAATCCAAATTTAGTTTCTTCTTGGGCTATATGAATTTGAAATAAACAGGAAACCACTCTAGAACATTTCACAGCTTGTTTATTGATTTCTTCTAGTAATTCGAGCGAATCTACAGAATGAATCAAACTCACAAATGGTGCTATGTATTTAACTTTATTTTTTTGCAAATGACCAATCAAATGCCATTCTATATCTTTGGGTAGAGCTTCATATTTCGGAACTAACTCTTGCACTTTGTTTTCACCAAATACTCTTTGTCCAGCTTCATATGCTTTTAAAACTACCTCAGCACCATGTGTTTTTGAAACAGCAATCAGTTTTACATTTTTAGGCAATAGAGCATTTATTGAATTTATATTTTCGTTTATGTAATTCATTATTAGCTTTTAACATTCACAAAAGTACCTTGCTGAAGTGCAAAAAAATCGGGTGTTATCATGGCTCTTTTACCCATATATTTTCTGTAGATTTCATCAAAATGAGTTCTTGAATTCACAGCATCTTCAAACTTACCCAAAAGTGCCATATTTAATTCGCAGATTTCTCTTATAGGATTTTCTGGTTGTTTATGAGCTGTTATGTAATCGCAAAAATTATTATTGATTAAATAATGAGTGAAAATTGGGCTTGAAGTTCTTTGAATTAGATATCTTAAAGAACAAATTTGTGCCATTGAGCTGTCGTTAAAATCGTCGAATACGCATGCTACTTCACCAGCAACAATATTTAATTTACTCATGACATCGATACACGCATCTACTTTATTTACAACTTTTTGATAAACAAAATTGAAGTTTTCTCTATTTGCAAGTTTTACAGAATTTTCATTTGCTTCACCAGTAATAATAACTACAGCTGGAATTTCTCCGTAATGAAGATAATATGCATATCTCATTAAATTAATACCACTTATGTCTGGTTCGGAAAATGAACTTGGTGCATTTACACCTTTATTACCTAGATTAAAAACACCATCCCAATCAAAAACAAATGCTTTAATTTGCGGAATCTTAGTTAAAAAAATATCTGAAGAAGTGATGAACTGAGCACCTAATTCTTTGTATAGTTCAATTACGGCTTGTTTATTTGATATATTCAAAGCATTCATACGAGTGTATTTATTGAAAGCTTAAATATATTAAAAAAATGAAAAAATCTAAATAAAAATCAAGTAAACAGTAGCAATACCAGCGAAAATAAATATTCCCCAAATAATCACGACTAAATTTCTTTCAAATTTAATTTCACTATTTCTTTCAGGAATTTGTGGTGGAGCATCTAGTTTGAATATAAAACTCAACAAAACAAAAATACTAGCTAATATAATTGTAGTTATCGTAATTCTATCTAAAAACGAAGTTTGATTTAAATAAAATGATAACAAACCATAAATCAATGGGTTTAAAATCAATGTCAAATTTGCAGCAATAGGAGGTGCTTTTTTAATAAAAATTCCTAAAATGAAAATAATAAATAAAGCCGGTGCAATGTATCCCCATAGAGATTGTATTCTTTCGTAGATATCATTACCGCCTAATTTTATCATGTAAGGTGCCCAAATACATGAGAAAATTAAAATTGCTACAGCAAATAATCTACCTGTTTTAACAAGTTTTTCATCAGAGGCTTTTTTATCAATGAATCTATTGTAAATATCTAAAGTAAAAATTGACCTTGCTGCGTTTACTTGTGAGTGTAGTGTACTAATGGCAGCTCCAATTAAGATTGCTAATAAAAATCCTTTAAATCCAGCTGGGAAAAGAACATTTATTAAATTAAGAAATACAGTGTCTTCTTGACCCACAAATTTGTCTCCAAATAAATCATAGCTTATGATACCTGGTATTATAATTAAGAATGGAATAAAAAGCTTTAAGGTGGCAGCAAATAAAATTCCTTTTTGGCCTTCAGAGAGAGTTTTAGAAGCTAAAGAATGTTGTACAATGAATTGGTTTGCACACCAATAATTAAAATGCAAGACCCATAAGCCACCTAGAAACACGTCTGTCCATGGTATGTTTTTATTACTCATAGGTAATAAACTATCTAGTTTTTCTGAATGCACACTTGCAAACTTGTCAATACCTCCTAAATGTATAATTCCTGCTGTTGAGATTATAATACCTCCGAGCAATATTAATATTCCAAAAATAATATTAGCCTTTACTACAGAATTTAAACCACCCACTACTGAAAAAACACCTGAAGCTAAGCCTATAAAAGCAATACATAACGTAATATCGATTTTGAAAATCCCATTTAATGTTATTGCTCCCAAAAATATTACAGAAGGTAACATCACAAAAGTATAAATTACAAGAACTACAAATGCCATGTAAAGTCTTGAAAGTTTGTTGTATCTGTATTCTAAATATTCTGGAAGTGTATGAATGCCTGCACGTAAAAATAAGGGTAATACAATGAGTGCTACAAATATCATAACCAAACTGGCCGTCCATTCATAACTCGCTACCGCTAAGCCTATTTTGTATCCTTCACCAGCTTGAGCAACAAAGTGTTCTGTTGAAATATTTGATGCTATTATGGTAATACCAATTACAGGCCAAGTTAAGTTTTTGTCTGCAAAGAAATATTCTTCAACAGTAAAACTGCTTTTGGCTGTACGTAATGAGAAAATCCCAATAACTACTACAAAGAGTATGACAATGATTATATCAGTAGAAAAAAATGAATGCATCTAATGAATTTTGCACTTTTTTACGAAATTAATATAAATTTGTTATATTAAATGGTTTTTAAATAATAAATATTTGGATACGTCACTAAATAATAGATCAATAATTAAATCATGGTGTTTGTATGACTGGGCAAACTCTGTTTATAACCTTACCATTACTACAGCAATTTTTCCGAGTTATTTTCAGGCAGTTACTCAAAATACCTTTACTGATAATATACCATTTTTAGGCTTTACTGTAACACAAGATTCTCTTTTCTCTTTTATACTTTCCATAGCATTTGGAGTAATAGTGATCTTGAATTTAATACTTGCTGGTGTTTCTGATGTGTTCGGTAATAAAAAATTATTTTTAAAGATTTTTTCTACATTAGGAGCTGTCTCTTGTTCACTTTTGTATTTTTTTGATAAAAATCATTTTTGGTTTGGTGCGAATATGTTTATGTTAGCCACCATTGGGTATGCAGGAAGTTTAGTGTATTATAATTCTTATTTACCATTGATTGCATCTCCGAGATTGCAAGATAAAGTTAGTGCCTTAGGGTTTTCATATGGTTATGTGGGAAGTGTAATCATGCTGATAATTAATCTGATAGTTATTCTAGGAAAAGATTTAATTGGGATAGATGAGGGATTGGCTTGTAAAATATCATTTTTAATGGTAGGAATTTGGTGGTTTGTGTTTGCAACCTATTCTTTTTCTAAGCTACCAGATAATAAAGTTGAAAATAGTCAAAAAATTAACTTAAAAATATTATCAAAAGGAATTTTAGATATTAAACACACTTATTCTATTTTGAGTAAAGAAAAAAGAGTATTTAAATTTTTAGTATCATTCTTTTTTTATTCAGCTGGTATACAAACCGTAATGTATTTGGCCACAATTTTTGGAAAAGTAGAATTAAAATTGGAACAAGCTCAACTAATTCCCATAATATTAATTATACAATTGATTGCTATAGTGGGTGCATCTTTTATGTCTAAGGCAACATTAAAATGGGGAAATCTTAAAGTTTTATTGTTTTGTTGCTTTTTTTGGATTGCGATTTGTGTGGGAGCATATTTTACAGTTAATTTTATACAGTTTTGTTTGTTAGCTGTAGTTGTCGGATTTATGATGGGAGGTATTCAAAGTTTATCTAGATCTACATTTAGTAAAATGTTGCCAGAGCAATGTAAAAATGCTTCAAGTTTTAGTTTTTATGAGTTTATAGAGAAATTGTCTATTGTATTGGGAACATTCAGTTTTGGAATTATTAGCATGATTACCGGAGGTTTAAGACAAAGTATATTTGCACTAGTGATTTATTTTGTAATAAGTATTATATTGCTTGTCAATACTTTATATATCAAAAAGAAAGTATAGCTTTTATGAAATTTACAATTTATATTTTTTTACTTTTCCAGAGTTTGCAGGTTTTTTCGCAAGGATGTAGCGATGCAGGATTTTGTACTATGGGTGCCATGAGACCGAATCAAAAGTTTAATAAAATGATGAATATTAAACTTAGAAGCATAGAATATACAAGTTATTGGGGATTAACAGATTTTAAAAACTTCAGAAGGTATTAAATATGATTTTTTTTCGTCTCAATTAATTGATTTTAATTTCGGAATTAATCACCGAAGTTCTTTGCAATTTAAATTGCCACTCAATACAACTTTCGGGAATCTAGCAACCAAAACTAATTTGAGTGACTTTACAATTGCATATACCAGAAATGTTTGGTCTAATCAAATTTATTCATTAAATGTGTCTACAGGTACTAAAATCCCCTTAACAGCACCAAATTTGAAATCTGAAGATGGAAAACCTTTACCTATGTATTACCAACCTTCATTAGGAACTTATGATTTTATAGTTGGAGCTTCTTTTAGTTCTTCCAAATGGATGTTTGCTACTGGTTATCAAATGCCTTTAAATAAAAATAAAAATGAATTTGTTTGGTCTCCGTGGAATAAATCACAAGATAGTTTAGTAGCCAATATGTATCCAAGAGCTAATAAATTAAAAAGAGGTATAGATATTATGTTTAGAATAGAAAGAAATTTTAGATATTCTAAATGGAATTTTTACCTTGGATTATTACCCATTATCCGCTTAACAAAAGATGAGTTTTTAAATCCTAAAACGCAAAAATATGAAAAGATTGATGGTACACAAGGTCTTGCTCTTACAGGATTAGCAGGTGGGGGGTATAAATTTTCGAGACACTCGAGTATAAAGATATTATTTGGTCGTAGATTAGTTAAAAGAAAAGCTAATTCTGACGGACTTTCAAGATTGGCAGTAACCTCACTTACTTATGAATATAATTTCTAAAATTTCATTTTTTATACTTCTTACATGCTCTTTATTAGCAAAGGCTCAGCTTAATAATGAAGAATTTGAAGTTAACTCAGCTTTTGTGAATGGTAAGTACGAAGAATGTATTCGTCTTATAGAAAAAAGTAAATATTTGGATAAATATTATACAAAATTAATACAATCATACACTTACACGGGAAATCTTTCCAAAACTGATGATGTGATTTTAAAACTGTCTTCCAATTCTGACAAAAATATTGCTAAAGCATTAGTTTTTCAAACATTAGGTCAATATCAAAATGCAATAAATTTACTAGAACCTTTACTGTCTCAAAATTCTAATAATTATGAACTTATAAAAAGTTTAGGTATAAATTATTGGCTATCAGGTAATATTTCTAAAGCTGAAAATTATTTATTAAGCTACCATTCTAAATTTATGAATGCATCTTCGTTTAATAATCTAGGCTTACTTTACATTAACAGCGATACTGAAAAAGCATTACAATATTTTGAACAAGGTTTGACTATGGTAAGTAATGACTTGTTGTTACAAATTTCACTTCAAAATAATATTGGACTTTCGCACAAAATTTTAAAACAATTTAAAAGTGCAGAAAACGATTTCAATACATCTTTGGAATTAATAAAAACAAAACTTCAAAATACAATTATACATGCGTTTGTGTTGAACAGTTTGGCTGAAATTCAAAAAATAAATTCTGAATATGTCCTTTCAGAATTGTCTATGAAAAATGCACTTAGCATACTTAAAAAGAATTTCGGAAACGTACATCCAGAACTCAGCATAACTTATAATTCTTTGGCAGAATTACTTATTTCAATGAAAAAAGTTGATTTAGCAAAGACTTACTTGGATTCTGCCAAACTAGCCAATACTTTAGAAGGAAAAATTATAGATCAAAAGATTTTTTTGGAGTCTATTATTTTGAAAGCAGAACTGTTTGAAACCATATATTATCAAAAAAATCCTAAACTAAAATATCTATATCAAGCATTAGAAATGTATATAAAAGCTGATTCTTTAGTTTATGAGATCAGAAAATCCATATCGCTTGAAAAAGATAAAATTGCATTGAATAAAAACGTTATAAAACTTTATGATAATGCCATAGCTTGTACGTTCAAACTTACAGAATTTCCAAATTGTAGGAAAGATATAGTTGATATAGCTTTTAAATTTTCTGAAAAGAGTAAAAATAGTGTTTTGTTGCAATCAATTAGTGAAACAAAAGCTCAAAAATTTTCTGACATTCCTGATGAAGTGTTAGTGAAAGAACAAGAAATTAAAAATCAAATTACGTATTGGGAGTTAAATAAATCCAGTATTAAAAACTCTGATATAGAATTGGCTAGATTATATAAAAAAAATGAAGATTTTATATTGGAACTGGAACGTGTATATCCAAAATATTTTGAGTTAAAATACAACATCAAAGAATTAGAAATAAAAGATATTCAGAAAAAACTAAATAATAATGAACTTGTTTTGTATTATCATGTTTCTGAAACCAACAATACAATTTATTGTTTTGAGATTTCTAAAAATTATATAAAATTAAGAAGTATTTTGAAAGATGAAAAGTTTGAAAAAAGTATTATTTCTTTAAATAATTCAATAAAGTTCAATAATATTCAATTATTCGTAAAATCTGCAAATTTGTTGAAAAAATCACTTCTCTTTTTTAAAGAGCCTAATTTTGAAAAAGTTATAATTATACCAGATTCTAAGATATCAAACTTACCATTTGAGGTTTTAAGTTTCGATAAATATTCTTTTAAAAAATCCGAATTCAATGACTTTAATTATTTGATAAAAAATCATTCTATTGCATATTTTTATTCTGCTTCTTTATATTTAAATAATTCCAGTGTTTACACAGAAGATGTCAAAACAGCATTATTAGTTTGTCCATATTCGTATAAAAATGGGTTAAGTACTTTAAATGGAGCACTGAAAGAAGTAATAGTTTCTGATTCTATACTCAAAGAAAAAAACATAAATGTAACATCATTGTTAAAAGAAAACGCTACAGAAACCAAGTTTAAAAGTGAGATTTCAAAGAATTATGATATAGTCATGTTATCATCTCATGGTTTGGTGAACCCAGAAAATCCTGATAAATCAGAAGTTTTCCTTAAAGAAGATTCCAAAAATGATGGGGATTTATTTGCTGCTGAGCTGTTAAATTGTAGCTTAAATTCGAGACTGGTATTGCTTACCTGTTGTCAAACTGGTTTAGGAAAAATAAGTAAAGGAGAGGGGCTTTTAGGCTTATCTAGAGCTTTGATATATTCGGGTAGTAAAAATATAATTGTATCATTATGGAACGTTTCAGATTCCTACTCGTATAGATTAATCTCAGAATTTCAAAAACAAATGATAATTAATAAAAATTCTATTTCAAAATCACTTCAAATAGCTAAGAGACTGTTAATAAATGAGAAAGAAAGTTCTAATCCGTTTTTTTGGGCACCTTACATACTCATTGGTGAATAGATTTTCACTAAATAGTTCAATTTAATTTAAAAAATGTTTGTCAATTTATTTAATCATTTTATATTTGTGGACTTATGCCACTGATTGCAGCAATTCAAGGTAGTTCACTCCTGTCAGGAAAAAGTTTGGTAACACTTCTGACTCTAGTTTTAGCAGAAATAGTGCTAGGTATAGATAACGTTATATTCGTGTCTATCATAACTGGTAAGTTACCAAGAGAAAATCAACCCAAAGCTCGTGTTATAGGATTGATTCTAGCTCTATTTTTTAGAATTTTATTATTACTGGGTATTACGTATCTGAGTAGTTTTGATGAAAATCCATTATTTGTAATAGGAGGAGATGCATCTATACCGGAAGCTGGTTTTAAAGTTACAGGTAAAACACTTATAATGTTTTTAGGAGGTGCTTTTTTATTGTTTAAGAGCATTTCCGAGATTATAGAAACTTTTCATATTTCTGAAGATGATGATGATGGCGAAGACGGTGCTGAAAGTAAAACTTTAGGTATTTCTGCGGCTATTATTCAAATTATATTTATCGATATTGTTTTTTCAATAGACTCTATATTGGCAGCGGTATCACTAGCTAAAAGTCAGCCAGAAATAATGGTAGCAGCAGTTATAGTTTCAGTTGCCATTATGCTAGCATTTTCAGGTCCTATTAGTGATTTCGTAAATAGGCAACCCACTATAAGAATGCTTGCGTTGTGTTTCTTGGTTGTGGTGAGTGTGAAACTACTTATGGATGCCTTCAGGATACATTTTGATGAAAATCTTATCTACGCAAGTTTAGGTTTTGCTCTAATAGTAGAATTGTTGAATATGCTATTACGAAGGCTTCAGAAAAAACATGAAGAAAAAGAAAATATAGTAGAATAATTATTTACTGACAATAGAAACAAAAAAGGCTATCAAATTGATAGCCTTTTTTGTTTCTCATAACTTGATTGCTGTTAAAAAAATAAGCACGTCAGTGAAACCCCAACGTGCCTAATTCATCTAACACAACTTAACCTAATTAATCATGAGAAAACTTTAATTTCTTATGTGACTGCAAAATTATAATAAAATAATAATTATGCAAGTTTTTTGTATGTTATTTAGATAATTCTTTTGCTCTTTTTTCTGCTTTATCTAGAGATTCAATAATAGCTTCACCAACTTTTCTGTTTTCAAAGTTTATTAAAGCAGCTTCAGTAGTTCCGCCTTTTGATTTAACAGAAGCAATAAGTTCGTCTAAAGACTTTGGTGAGTTCATCATTAAATGGTACGATCCAATCATAGTTTGTTTTACAAGTGTGTCTGCCATTTCTTCTGTCAGCCCAAGTTTTGTTCCGGCTTCAATCATATTTTTTACAAAATAGAAATAATAAGCAGGTCCACTTCCGCTAACGGCCGTAACAGCATCTAATAAATCTTCAGAAGGTAAACTAACGGTCTTTCCTGTAGAAGATAAAATTGTATTTACATCTTTTAGTTCAGATTCTGATATTTCATTCGTAGAAGCATAAGCTGTTACACCCATGTTAATTTGAGCAGGTGTGTTAGGCATAGCTCTAACGACTTTATTGGTTTCTAGTAAATCTGCAATTTTAGAAATAGTTATACCAGCCATAATTGAAATAAAAACTTGATCCTTAGTTCTAAATTTTAAAACTTCACTAGCTGTTGTAGTAAAATCTTGAGGTTTTACTGCTATTATTACATAGTCGTAAGAGGAAATTGTATGGTTTATTTCATTTGTAACTGTTCCAATATTTAGTATTTCTAATTCCTTTTTTTTAGTTTCTAATTTTTCAATTAAAAGTAGTGTATTATTGTTTACAATACCTTGTTTTACAAACGAATGAACATAAGCCATTCCCATGTTGCCACATCCTATTACTGCTATTTTCATTATTATTTTTTTTACAAAATTTGAATTTTTAATTATTGTTTACAAATATTTTCATAATTTTAGGGTGTAGAAATTATTTATTACTTACAATTAACAATTTTACAATTAACAATTGGATTCTCTAAGATAGTTTAATTGTTCTTTCCTTTTATAAAATTGTTATTTATTATATACTAAGAATGCAAACTGCTGAAATTGTATGGAAACATTGTATGGAATTAATCAAGAAAAAGGTTGATATTCAGTCTTTTAATACTTGGTTTTTACCAGTAATACCTTCCTCATTTATTAATAACACCCTAACTATTCAGGTTCCTACTCAGTTCTTTTATGAGTGGCTTGAAGAGCACTATGTGCATGTACTTAAACATGCGATTGATACTGTGATAGGAGAGGGGGCTAAACTAGAATATTCTATTATAGTAGATAAAGGAAATGCTACCAGTAAACCTATAACTGTAAATATTCCTAATAAAAAAAGCACGCCAGCACCTCAAGAAAATATAAGAGATAATTTTAAAACTCACGATATATATTTTTCAAGTTCAAATCTTCAACCTAGTTTGACATTTGATTCATTTATAGAAGGTGATTGTAATAAATTTGCTAGAGCTGCGGGTTTACAAGTTTCACTGAAACCTGGTATAAGTTCTTTTAATCCAATGATAGTTTTTGGAGGTGTTGGTTTAGGAAAAACACACCTTGCTCAAGCTATTGGAAATAAAATTCGTCAGCTAGATGCTGATAAAATTGTGTATTACATACAATCAGAACGTTTTGTTCAGCTTTTTACGGATTATATGAGTAACAACAGCCTAAAAGAATTTACTGATTTTTTTATGCTTATAGATGTTCTCATTATAGACGATGTGCAATTTTTTGCAAATAAGGGTAAGTCTCAAGAAATGTTTTTTCAAATATTTAATCACTTGCACCAGTCTAATAAACAAATAATTATGACGAGTGATAGGGCACCTAAAGATTTGGAAGGACTTATGGATCGTTTAATCTCTAGATTTAAGTGGGGGTTGAATGCTGATTTGCAACAACCGGATCTGGAAACTAAAATTGCCATTGTTAAATCTAAAATGCATACGGAGGGAATTACAATTCCTGAAGAAGTGATTGAATATATCGCCGTAAGTGTAGATACCAACATACGTGAACTAGAAGGTGTGTTAACTTCTTTAATTGCTCATTCTACTATCATCAGAAAAGAAATCAATTTAGAATTAGCTAAGTCAATATTAAAAAATGTTGTTAAAGAAATTGACAGTGATGTTGGAATAGATTTTATACAAAAAGCAGTTGCAGAGTCATTTAAGGTTTCTGTTGAAGAAATGAAAGACAAAACTCGTAAAAAAGAGATTGTTATAGCAAGACAAACCGCCATGTATTTTGCAAAAAATTACACCAACCTTTCTTTAAAAGCAATTGGGTATCATTTTGGAAAAAGAGATCATACAACTGTTTTACATGCAATAGAAGCGGTAAATAACATGTTAGATACAGATAAAGCATTTAAAAATCAAATTGCAGATTTACAAAAAAGACTAAAATTGAGTAAATAACATAATTGTGATGAGAGGTGTTTTAAAAAAAATTATCTCGAATCAACTGGCAAAAACATCTTTGTTTTTGCTTTTCTTACAGATATTTACATTAATTATATCTACACTTGGTAATTTTTACATAGCTAAGATTTATCCATCAGCTGCCGAATTTGGAGAATATAATTTTTACTTTTCACTTATCACTACTTTTGGGTATAGTGCAGTTTTTGGTATGGACGCTTTTATATTAAAAGAAAATACCTACTTAATTCATCAAAAAAAAATTTCTAATTCTAAGTCTTTAATTTATAGTTCATTTAGAATTGTTGTGATTTTTTCCTTTTTTATTTCAGTATGTTTATGGCTATATTTTTATATAACGTCTAAATTTTATGTATTAAATATTTCAATTGTTTGTTTAGGTGTTTTTATAGCAGCACTTTTATCATATTTTATTTATTTATTACGTAGTTTAGGGCAAATTTCTATTGCAACTATTTTAGATCAAAATGGCAAAGTTTGGTCTTTTTATCTGATTTTAATTTTCTTATATTGTTTTTTACATTTTGATCATCAGTTAAATATTGGAATTTTAAGTTTTGTTTTAGCATTAAGTTTATGTTTACTTGTAGCTTATTTTTATTGGCTTAAGGAGAAAAATCAAAATTATAAACATTTAGAAGTAGACTCTAGCTTATACACGAATTCATACTTGCTTAAAGCTGGTTTTTGGTTTTTTTTATTTGATTTATCAGGTAATTTTTCTTTAAATATTGATGTGTTCATTGCAGAAAAATTTTACTCAGATACATTTTTGGGTTATTTTTCTTTTTACAAAAAACTTTCTCAATTACCCTTTATTGCTATTATGCTGTTAGGAAGTGTTTATCAAAATAAATATATCCAATTGTATCATGACAATGATTTCAAAAATTTACAAAAATATATTTATGCAACGAATAGATTTATTTTTGGAATCAGTTTACTGGGAGCAATTGTTTTTTTAGTATTGTTTTATAAAGTAGAATTTATTCAAATTTTATTTAATCAACTGTTTTTTAAATACATGTCATACAGTTATTTGTTGTTATTTTTAGTTTTGGTTGAGTTGATTTTATCTTTATTTGGACCTAATATTTTATTTATGTCTATGGTAAATTTAGAAAAAGAGTCTATTTTGATTTGTATATTACATATTATAATATTTTTTGTTTTGTGTTTCATCTTTAAGAATTTTAGTGGAGAGAACTCGTTTTTATATTCATATATTTTCTCTAGAGTTATTAAAAATTTTCTTTCATGGAAAATTATCAAATCCAAATTAGGTATTAATTTTTTTGTGATTTAAATGTTTAAAGAGCCATTACAGTTAAGTATTGTTTGTATATGCTATAATCAAAGTTCGTATATACAAAAGTGTATTGAAACTGTTATGGATTTGAAGTGTACTTTTGAGTTAATTGTTTGTGATGATGCAAGTACCGATGGCAGTGTACAGATTATAAATGACTTATCATTAAAGTATAATTTTAAAACAATACTAAACAAAACCAATACGGGCAATTGTATTTTATTTAATAAGGCTTTAAAAGAGTGTATTGGTAAATATGTAATTGATTTAGCAGCTGACGATTATGTATTGCCTGAAATATTAACTGAGCGACTAACGGCTTTGGAAAATTCTAACCTGAAACATGGATTTAGCTACAGCGATGCACACTATGTAAATGAAAAGGGTGATTTTTTGTTTTTACATTCTCAACTTATTAAGAACTATAATCCTCCGATAGGAAATATATATGAAAAATTATTTGATTATAGATTTATTTGTCCGCCTACTGTAATTTTTGTTACCAAAGTATTAAAAGAGATTTCTGGTTATGATGAGAACTTGAGTTATGAAGATTTTGATATTTGGACACGTTTAGCAAAAAATAATCAAGTAACTTATTTCTCACAACCTACTATCGCAAAACGAGTTGTCACAAATTCATCCGCAGTTAAATTTTATGGTAAAAACAGTAAACATCTTTATTCAACATTTGTAATTTGTTTGAAAAACAACACATATTTTCAAAATAATCCTTTGAAAGGATTTGAGAATTTTGTTTTTTATCATTTTAAAATCAGTGTTTTAACAGCAAACTTTGAGGTGGCAGAATTGTTTTTGAATGAGTTTAAATTTATAAAAAAGAAATATATCCTTTACTTCATTCTTAAACATTTATTGACATACAAAATTGATTTATCTAAAATATATAAACTATATTTGGCGTTTAGACTTAAAGATTTAAAAATAAAATGATTTTTTTAACATTTATTTGGAACATTAATCCAGAAATTTTTAGAATAGGCGGATTGGCTCCAAGATACTACGGTTTATTGTTTGCCCTCGGATTTATAATTGGTTATAAAATTATGACTTGGGTATACAAAAGAGAAGGACTTGATATATTAAAAGTTGATAATTTAACCATGTGGATGGTTTTATCTACGGTAATAGGAGCTAGATTGGGGCATTGTTTGTTTTATGAGCCAGCAGAATACTTAAAACAACCATGGAGAATTTTATTTATTTGGGAAGGTGGTCTTGCCAGTCATGGAGCTGCATTCGCCATACTTGGAGCCATTTGGTTTTATTCTAAAAAATATAAAGACCAACCTGTTTTGTGGTTATTAGACAGACTTGTAATTACTATTGCTCTAGCAGGATGTTTTATAAGGATGGGAAATTTTTTCAATTCAGAAATTTTAGGCAAACAAACTGATGCTCCAACGGGTATAGTATTCGCTAGGTCTGTGACAGAAAATATTGAGGCTCTAAATATGCAATTGAATCAGATGAATGGTTCTCATAATGTTATTAAAAGTATAAAATATGAACTAACTGGTTCTAAAGTAGAAAAACCAGAATTAGCTTATGAAACTAATATTTTAGTAGATTTTGATGGTAATTATTCAAAAGAAGATTTAAATGATTTTATGATGAATCTTCCTGACAGAATTAGAAGTGTAGATGAATTTGGCGATAAAATTGATCACATTAAGTTAGGAGATGAGATTACTTCTCCGCAAATCATTAATAATGGAAATCAAACAATAGTGTCTTTTAAAGCTTTAGCAATTCCAAGACATCCGAGTCAGTTGTACGAGTCTTTTTCTTGCATTCTTTTATTTGGTCTTTTGTTCTTAATTTATTTAAAATTTGGTTCAGAAACACCAAGAGGTTTGCTTTTAGGATTGTTTATGATTGTATGTTTTGGATTAAGATTTTTGTGGGAATATTTGAAAGAAAATCAAGTTGCATTTGAAGATCAAATGACCTATAATATGGGTCAAATGCTGAGCATACCACTTATAATTACAGGTATAATATTAGTAATTCGGAGTTTTGTTTTGAAAAACAAACCTAATAAAGGAGAAATATTTTAATATAAAAAAAGCAACTTTTAAGTTGCTTTTTTTATTGCATAGCTTTACTAATAAATATAATGTTTAACATCACGTAGATACTAATACTTATAATTCCACCCCATTTGTCAAATTTATTACTTTTGTCTAGATTGTTATTTCCGTAAAATATCAAACTTAAACTTGAGATAGTTATTGTAACAAAAATACTTATAAAAGTAAGAGTATGTAACGTATCTACCAATGTGAATGAATTTGACTCAGGTAAAATAGAATCTATAATATATTTGTTACCAACAGCTGCAAAAAGAGCACCCACCGGTAATGAAAACCTTGGCTCAGCATGGTCAGCATGAATTAAAAAACTCACACATGAAATTAAAAAGGCTATATACATACCCACAAATAATTTCAAAAATAAGCCAGAAGCTTCTCGCCCTATTTCAAATTCTAAATTATATGTGGCATAATTAGATTTAGTACTTGGAAGTAAACTTTCATCTCCAAAATTGGATTTATATGTATGGCTATCAATAAATTGTTTATGATTATTTAATTTCCAACCATCTACATTAAATAAAGGGTCAAAGAGTTCGCCGTTATTTTTATCTTTCACAAAAACAACATAACGAGTATCATATTTGTTGTTTTCGATTCTTAAGTTTAGTTTTTGTTCATCAAAGGGATAATCCTCTACACTCCATGATTGATTAATAACACAGTTAACTTTCATTAAAGTAAGGATTTCTCCTGTTGTGCTATCTACATAATTCATAATGTCTGGCTTATCTATGTTTTTGCTACCAGGGATTTCTATAGTATTTGCAAAATCAATAACTGGATTTTTATATTTCATCCAAACCCAGAATTTAATACTGTATTCTTTATCTTTAAAATTAATATCATAAATGTTCATAATATATGTACCAATTTTAACAGTATCTGGAGTGTTTTTAGCGGCTTGCTGTTCTGCAAAGTTTGTAGCTTTACACAGCCAAAAACTACCTACTAATAAAATGATTATAATATGTTTCATTTAGAAAAAATAAGAATAATAACCTTTCGAACCTTGAGAATTGATACCTTCTATCACAACTCTTCCATTTGCTTTTTTGAGGACTTCTTCAAGTATTTGAGGAGTAGTGATTTTTACATTGTTTACACTAGTTATAATAAAACCTTCTTCTATTCCCAATTGTGCGAATAAACCTCCGTATACTTTTGCTAATCTGACACCTGAATCAATTTTAAGTTTATCTCTCTCTAATTTTGATACTTTATCAAACTCAGCTCCAAGTGTTTCTGATTTGTAGGTTTCGTTTTTTACAACACCTGTGCTTCCATCTAAATTGGTTAAAGTTGCAGTTCCTTCTATGGATTTATCATCACGTTTAAATTGTATTTTTACTTTATCTCCAGGTCTGTAATAACTAATTTGTTCGTCAAATTCTGATTTAGTATTAACAGCTATTCCATTTACGGCAGTAATAATATCACCTTTAACAATACCAATTTTTGCGGCTGCTCCATCAGAATCTACAAATCCAACCACTACACCATCTACACTTTTGTTTGAGTTGTCGTTTATTCCAGCATTGTTGTCGCTAACATTTACTCCTAAAAATGCTTTTTGTACTATTCCAAATTCAATGATGTCTTTAACAACTTTGTTTACAATATCTACAGGAACAGCAAAACCATAACCTGTATAGCTTCCTGTTCTAGACAAAATTGCAGTATTTACACCTATCAACTCACCGTTGATGTTTACCAAAGCACCACCACTGTTACCTGGATTGATAGCTGCATCTGTTTGTATGAACGATTCAAGAGGGAATCTACTTTTTACTACATCAATATCTCTACCTTTTGCACTCACAATACCCGCTGTTACTGTTGAAGTAAGATTAAATGGATTACCCACAGCTAACACCCATTCTCCAACATTTATATTTCTTGAGTTTCCAAGTTGTATAGCAGGTAAATTTTGAGCTTCTATTTTTATAACTGCTAAATCGGTTGAGGGATCAGTACCAATTATTTTACCAGAATAAGTTCTTTTGTTGTGTATAACTTCAATTTTTGAAGCATTATTAATAACGTGGTTGTTAGTAACTATATATCCGTTTTTAGAATAAATTACACCAGATCCTGAGCTTATTTCTTGACCGCCCTGTCTATTATTAAAGAAAAAATCCATCCAGTTTTGAGAATTTTGTTCATTAGAGCTGATCGTTTTTATATATACAACCGAAGGTGTAGATAAAGCAGAGGCTTTTATAAAACTTTCATTACTTATGTTAGCATGTAAAGTACTTGTCTGATGGATAGGGATTTGATTTTGATTTACAATGTAAGAAGTTGATTCATTAAAAAACTTTTGATAAATCCAAGATCCAACAAATCCGGAACAAATAGCTACAATAGTAATGAATAAGTATCTTTTGAACATAAGAAGTAGAATTAAATTATGTCCAAAATTAGTTAATTTGTGTATAAAGTGAAATATCTTAATCTAGAGAAATTGCATTTTCTAGCATATTTACTGTAATATCATTATGTGTTATGATAATATGTGCTTTAGAATAATATTGATTTCTTTCTTTAAGTTTTTCTTTTATAAATGTTAAAACTTCTTCTTTAGATTTGGATTTAACTAAAGGTCGGTTTTGGCTATTTTTGGCTTTTATTAATCGCTCAGTTACGGTTTCTGCATCAGGATTGATCCAAATAATAGTTCCATGATTTAGCATATAATCTATTCCATCATGAAAACAAGGCGTGCCTCCACCCGTAGATATAATATAATTATCTTTAGAATTTAATTTCAGAGCTTCACTTTCTAACAGTCTGAAATGTGCTTCACCAGATTCCTCAAAAATGTTTTCTATTGATTTTTTTTCTTTTTCAACAATGTAATCGTCTAAGTCTACAAAATTCATTTTTAAACTTTGTGCTAGTTGTTTGCCGAGTGTAGATTTGCCAGATCCTGTTATGCCAATAAGATAAATAATCATTTTACTCTATTTTAATTCTAGGATCTACTAAGGCATATAAAATGTCCACCACGATGTTGGTAATTACAAATACTATAGCAATAAATACGGTACAACCCATAACTACAGGAAAATCCAAACTCATAACGGCATTAATAGTTACAAGTCCTAAACCTTTCCAATTAAATATCATTTCCACAAAAAAAGAACCAGCTAAAAGAGACGCTAACCAACCAGAAACAGCTGTAATTACAGGATTTAAGGCGTTTTTTAAAGCGTGTTTCATTACAATTTTGTAAAATCTTAAGCCTTTTGCTTTGGCTGTTCTGATATAATCTTGAGACATTACTTCAAGCATGGCACCTCTGGTAAGTTGAACAATTATGGCAAGTGGTCTAAGACCCAATGTAATCATGGGCAAAATTAAATTCTTAAGAGCCAAATGTCTTCCTTCACCAAAACTGTCTGTTTCCCAAAGTGAACCTGTAACTTCTAAATGTGTATATTCTGCTAATAAAACAGCAAATACCCAAGACATTAGAATTGCAGCAACAAAAGATGGTACAGATATACCCAAAATTGAAACTACGGACAGAGAATAATCTAATGGAGAGTTGGGTTTGAGTGCGGACAAAATACCAAATAAAATTCCAAGTACGGTAGCAAAAATCATGGCTGACACCGCTAACCACACTGTACCTTCTATATGGTCAAGAATAATTTCATCTACTTTTTTGTTGGTCTGGAAAGAACGTCTAAAATAGGGTTTTTTAAGTACAATAACCGACTTACCTGTTTTGAGTAATTTTATATATTTATATTTTTCTTTGTTTTCTGGCGTGTTCTCATGTATGGACACAAAAGAGAAGTCATTTAAATAATATCCAAGTTGTACGCCAAGGGGTTTGTCTAATCCTAGTTCTTTTTGAATGGCTTCTCTGGTAGCAACATCAGAACGCTGACCCACCATCATTTCAACAGGATCGCCAGGTAATACATTGAATATAAAAAACACTATGATTAGTACTCCAAAGATTACCCAAAAACCATAAAATAACTTTTTAAGAATATATTTGGTCATTAAAAAATATATGAATAAAGATGTTGTACAAAATTGTTACGTAAAGTTAAGCATTTAGTTTTATTTTATCTTTAAACTATCGCTTTTAGTTCTGTATTCTTTAGCAATGAGTAAATGATCATTGAAATTTTTGGCAAATTTATGATACCCTGGGGTTGATAAATCTGCACAGAAAAAATAATAATCGTGCTTTTCGTAGTTCAAAACAGATTCTATTGAAACAATAGAGGGAATATTTATGGGCCCTGGAGGCAAACCTACGTATTTGTAAGTATTATATGGATTATCAGTTTCTAAATGTCCAAAATAAATACGTTTTAAGTCGAATTGTTTCAATGCAAATTTCACAGTAGGGTCTGCTTGTAGCTTTTGTTTTTTCAAATATCTATTAAAATATACACCTGCAATTCTTGGTTTTTCACTTTTTTG
Source organism: Cytophagales bacterium (assembly GCA_046329305.1). Taxonomy (GTDB): domain Bacteria; phylum Bacteroidota; class Bacteroidia; order Cytophagales; family UBA9547; genus CAMFLX01. The sequence goes on along the minus strand of JAXLUW010000002.1, from coordinate 850,874 downwards.
ATTTGTTTCAGCTTCTACAATACTTGCCAAAATTTGTACTTGAATTGGAGTTAAACCCATTTCTTTGGCTTTTTCTTGGCGTGCAACTGTCCAAAACTTATCGTATTCTTTAAACATTTTGTCTAAAAAACTTTCGGTGTTCTGATACCAATATACTTCATAAGTGTTTGGAATAAACATACACATGATAGTAGAGGTGTCAAATCCGTATTTTTTACATACAGCCTGATTATTTAACGCAGCATATAGAGAGTCTGCTCTCAGATTTATCTGACTTTCTACTTTCTTAGCAAAATCTTCTTTTAGGCGAATATTGTTAAAAGTAAGTTTAAAAGTGGCTTGTCTGCCTTTAATTAATCTTTTAAGAACCCCCAAATTGTTGTCGTCTTTTTTAATTAAATATGCGCCAGGGGTTATTTTTTCAGGATAGCCCATAAGTTTGGCTAAAAATCTAAACGATATAACATCATGTAAGATGTCTTTCTTTTTCAAACTATCTACAACTTGTTCATAAGTAGCACCTTGTTTAATGTAAAACACCGTATCATTATCTTTCTTTTTAACCTGAAAGTTTGCAGTGAGCAAAATTTGGTATCCGTAAAATGAGAATACAGCAAATAAAATAGATACAAATATGATAATTCCTGATCGTAAATTAGACTTACTTGATTTTGCCATGGGCATATATTTTTTGTGTTGCAAATTTGAATATTTTATTCAATATAAAAAAATTATTACTTTTACGTTATGTCTACGCATAATGAATCGTTTGCGGTACGTAGGGTTACTACGCATCAGCTTCAAGAAATGAAAAATAGGGGAGAGAAAATAAGTATGCTTACTGCTTATGATTATTCTATGGCTCGTATTTTGGATGGTGCAGGTATTGATGTGTTGTTAGTAGGGGATTCTGCCTCTAATGTGATTGCAGGACACGAAACTACATTGCCGATTACGCTGGATCAAATGATTTATCATGCATCTGCAGTGGTACGTGCAGCCAAACGAGCGCTCATAGTGGTAGATATACCATTTGGTTCGTATCAGGGTAATTCAAGCGAAGCTTTGAGGTCTGCAATTAGAATTATGAAAGAGTCTGGTGCTCATGCTGTAAAAGTAGAGGGTGGTTCTGAAATTAAAGAATCTGTAACTAGAATTTTAAGTGCTGGTGTGCCGGTAATGGGGCATTTGGGGCTTATGCCTCAGTCAATCTACAAATACGGAACTTACACGGTGCGTGCTAAAGATGAAATGGAAGCGAATAAACTCATTGAAGATGCTAAATTGCTTCAAGAAATTGGGTGTTTTGCTATAGTGCTAGAAAAGATTCCCGCAGAATTAGCAGAGAAAGTTGCTTCTGCATTACAAATACCTGTGATTGGTATAGGGGCTGGTAATAAAGTAGACGGACAAGTATTAGTTACTCATGATATGTTAGGCATCAACAACGATTTTCAACCTAGATTTTTGAGAAAATATGCTGATTTGTATTCTGTTATGTCTAAAGCCTTTGCCGAATACAGTGCAGATGTAAAATCTGGTTCTTTTCCGTCAGACAAAGAGTGTTATTGATAAAAACTTAAAAAAAACATATAAGAGTTGCTCTTATATGTTTTTTAAACAAGCATCTCTCAATTTTTTCATATATTCCAAACCTTTACTACGTAGAAGTTCAACATTTTTGTCTGGAATAGCTTCTGTGTTTGGATATTTCTCCACAGCCTCATCTATACTGTTTTCTCTCAATAAATGAAACATAGGATACGGAGATTTGTTGCTGAAATTGGCAGCGTCATTTTCATCACTATCTTCAAAACAATACTCAGGATGGAAACTGGCAATTTGATAAACACCTTCGTATTCTTCTGCTTCTAGTAAATCTTCTGCCAAACTCAACATGTCTAGATAGTCTTCAAAATCTGGTGTAGCGTTTGGGAAAATAATGAGTGTAGTTTCTGTTTCTGTGTTAGCGTCTAGAAATTCACATTCTTCATAAACCGCTTCTAAAATATCTGGGACATCTGTAGTATTTAAAACTACGTATTTGATGGTGTTGTTTTTAACTTCTTTTGCAGCAAAAGGGCATAAGTTTAAACCTACCACCACTTCTCTTACCCAGTTTTGAGTTTGTTTGATAACTATTTCTTTATCCATGTACAAAAATAAATAAAAAAGCACCATTTCTGGTGCTTTGGGGGAGTTAAATGTATTTATTTTAATTTAAAATGAACTAGGGCTCCATTTTTATATCAAAAACAATTTTTCCAGAACTTACACCTGTTAGGTTTGACGCATCTTTACTACCTGTAGGTTTTGCAGTGAGTTTTATGAGTCCTCTTTTACCGTTACTCAGTTTGAAACCCAAAATATCTCCTGCTTCCCAGCCAAAGCCATCACTAGCAATGGTATAGCTGTCGTTTTCAAACTCAGACAATGTTGCTTTGTTAGTAAATATGCTTGCTATAGATTTACTGTTCTTAATAGTGTCATAAATAGTAGAATTGTTACCGTCGTTTATTACATAAAAATCAACAGTGTTGTTATTTGTAGTTGGAATACCGTGTAAGGTTTTTAATCTAGACGATCTAGCACATCCTAGAATATGTTTAGTGCTGTTATTGCTAGGTTGGTAATAAGCAAAAGCAAAATCTATGTTGGACTTGGCAGAGTTGCTGTATGTACCAGTACTTACATTGTAATACTTTTTACCGATACCATTTATAGTATCTAGAGCTTGATTATACAACTCTATTCCTGTAATAATTTTGGGAGGAACAATAGTGTCTGTTTTTACAGTAGGAGTAGACGGGCTCACTGTTTTTGTTTCTTTTTTACAAGCTATAAATGCGAACACAGAGCTTGCTACAATTAAAATTTTAGTAAAAGAATTGTTCATGAGATTTGTAAATTAGGTGTATAGGTTTCTATACACCAGTTAATTAATTATTTATTATAATTGGATTTAAATATTTTACTACTTCGTTATAATTAGAATAATCTATGTTTTCTTTTTTAGCACCAACCACATTACTTGAAGATTTAGTAAGAATTATAGAAGTATTGGTAAATACTTCTTCATAGGTTGAAGAATTAATTCTACGAACTTGAACAATATTTTCGGTTGTAGTTGCCCACATTTTTGGGGGAGTTAAATGTATTTATTTTAATTTAAAATGAACTAGGGTTCCATTTTTATATCAAAAACAATTTTGCCAGTAATAACTCCAGCAGACGCATCTTTACTACCTGTAGGTTTTGCCGTGAGTTTTATGAGTCCTCTTTTACCGTTACTCAGTTTGAAACCCAAAATATCTCCTGCTTCCCAGCCAAAGCCATCACTAGCAATGGTATAGCTGTCGTTTTCAAACTCAGACAATGTTGCTTTGTTAGTAAATATGCTTGCTATAGATTTACTGTTCTTAATAGTGTCATAAATAGTAGAATTGTTACCGTCGTTTATTACATAAAAATCAACAGTGTTGTTATTTGTAGTTGGAATACCGTGTAAGGTTTTTAATCTAGACGATCTAGCACATCCTAGAATATGTTTAGTGCTGTTATTGCTAGGTTGGTAATAAGCAAAAGCAAAATCTATGTTGGACTTGGCAGAGTTGCTGTATGTACCAGTACTTACATTGTAATACTTTTTACCGATACCATTTATAGTATCTAGAGCTTGATTATACAACTCTATTCCTGTAATAATTTTGGGAGGAACAATAGTGTCTGTTTTTACAGTAGGAGTAGACGGGCTCACTGTTTTTGTTTCTTTTTTACAAGCTATAAATGCGAACACAGAGCTTGCTACAATTAAAATTTTAGTAAAAGAATTGTTCATGAGATTTGTAAATTAGGTGTATAGGTTTCTATACACCAGTTAATTAATTATTTATTATAATTGGATTTAAATATTTTACTACTTCGTTATAATTAGAATAATCTATGTTTTCTTTTTTAGCACCAACCACATTACTTGAAGATTTAGTAAGAATTATAGAAGTATTGGTAAATACTTCTTCATAGGTTGAAGAATTAATTCTACGAACTTGAACAATATTTTCGGTTGTAGTTGCCCACATTTTTACTTCATATTGATGCCCATCATATGTAGAGCCTGGTAAACTGTACCATTTACCATCACCTAGGCATTTTACATATACATTTACCGAACCAGCTAATTCTGTTGTTGCAAAAGTGAAATTAGATGCAGTTAGAGGAATAGAATATAGAAGATTTTTTGTAATCATTTTTGAGGGATAATTAACTTGTACAACATTGGCATTTCCATTAGTCCCGTTTGTTCCATTAGTCCCGTTTGTTCCATTAGTCCCATTTGTACCAGCAGGTCCAACATCTCCTTTTGGACCTTTACAAGCAGAGAAAATAATAACTAAGCTTGTAGAAATTAAGATTTTAAATAATGATATTTTCATATTATTTGAATTACTGGTGTATGTTTTACCATACACCAGTTGATGAATTATTTAGTGTTTACGTTAATAGAAAAATTGAAATTCATATTTGTTTCAATTGCACTTACATCAAAATTATCATGTTTGCAATTATTATAACCTTCTTTACATAGCCATGCTTGTTTATTTACATATGGAAAATTAACTTTCAAATCATAACTTTTAGAAGTTTGAGAGTTGTTTATTGCCCAGTCGCTCCCTAAACTGTTATTGATAATGTCTTTTAGGTATACTTTTGAAGTTTTTGTAATCACATCATCTGTGGTTAAATAAACTTTTTTGGATCCTAAACCTCCATACTCATTTACATTGGTAAGTTTTAACTCTAAATATAAATATGCTTTTTCATATTTTGAAGGATCATATACTAAATTAAATTTTGTTGGAGTTGTATTTACTAACTGTTGTAAACCAGTAGTTGAAGTAAAAGTATTACTTCCCCAATCATTAGAACTCCAAATTAAAGTATTTCCATTACTAAACGACTCACCATCATATCCTAAATTGGCATAAATAGTACCGTAGATTTTTGCTGCACCATCTTTACCTCCAGAAACTAGTTGAGCACCATTTATAGTTATGGCTCCAGTTGTGCTATAACACTGATTAACAGTGTATTCAGATATGTTTACAACATTGAAAACTGCATTATCACTAATTCTTCTAAGTGTATATGCAACTGGTAATCCAGGAGAAGAAGCACTATATTCTCCACCATTTAAAATATATTCTTTAATACCGTCAAGTCCATTGATAGCTTTTACGGCATCTGCCCCTGAGCCACCAATAACTGTACCTTGTATGGTTGTGTTAAAATTTGATAATTTGCTAGATAATTTAGCATCTAAATCTCCTTTTACCGTTCCTGCGTGAAATTTGGCATTTAGTGTAGCCTTTAAAGAATCTTGAGACATATCACTTTCAAAAGTTAAATAAGCAAGACGACCGTACATCACATTAGATACATAAACAGGAGCTACCGATGTTCCGTTTATGGTAGTAGATACTTGACTTGGTGTTACGCCTGATTGAAAGAAATCCGCTGGTTTTTGTTTTGCACCATAGTTCATTGAATAATAAACTTGTTCGAATTTTATAAGTATTCTAGATTTAGATTTTGTACTTGAAAAATTAAAACCACCAGTTACTTTATTTTTTTCTGATGGACTAGACACCGTAAAACCAAGATGCATATCTAGTTGTTGGGAAGAATAGATATCTTGAACTAGAAATTGAAAATTAGCACCACTACTAGCTTTGAGATTAGAATTTATATCTAAAATTGCTTGTTGTACCTCTGCTTTAGTGGTTTCATCTACCTTAGCAGATGCAGTAGTCAGACCTTGATTGTCAGAAGTGATTACGCCTCCTGTTCTTGGTAAAGATATTAATCTGTAACTACCGTCATAGATACTGTTGCCATCAATAATTGCTCCTGGGAAAATTACATCAGAAGTGGGATTTAATAAAAAACCTTCATTGTAATTTGGACCTAATTTGTACTTTACACTTTTACAATAAGTACCATCAGTTGAGTTCCAGTTTACTATGGAATCGGCACTTGCTTGAGGAGATAGTATTGGTGTCGGAGAATTTACAGGAGTTAAAGCAGTAAGATACCCATTAAGGTCGTCTGTAGGAGCTACTTTGTTGTCTGTTACTTTCTTTTTGCAGGCACTTAAAGCTATTAAAAGCACTGCGGAGCTAAGGATAAATTTTTTCATTAAGATTTAATAATCATGGCAAATATAGATTGTTTTTTTTTTTTTCACAAATATTACATAAATATTTCAGTGTAAATGTGGTATTATAATGAATAAGAGGTTTTTTAAATGAGTAAGTGGAATATATTTGAAATTAAAGTTAAATTAATTTAAATATTTTTTCAAAATTATTTTTTTTCAAACACAAACGCATTCAGGTAAAGCAAAAGCATACCATACATGCTGTCTTCTATGGGTATGGTTAATATTCTAATACCACAATTTTCATCAGGATTGTAGTTTACCACGGGGTTTAGCGTAAAACTTCCGGTGAGTATTCCGTTGGATACCCAAAAAGGGAAATAAGATAAATACATGAGGTTTTTCAAAAAGATAAGCCTCATGTATTTGAGTTCAATTTAATGGAAATTTTTAGGAATTTACCTGATATGAATCTGAGAATAATACTATATAAAATTGAATTTTAGAACTTTTCATATAGTCTTTGGTGTATTTATTTTAATTTACATTCAGCCGAAGTTGTATCAGATTTAAAAGAGGATTTATATCCTCCATTTATAAGTTCACATTCTCTTTTACTTTCTCTTAAATTTTGATTTAGTTCGTAACTGTCTGTTTTGCTGTAGGTTGGGGTATTAATTGTACAGTCACAATTTCTGATCTTTTTACAAGAAAATAAACCCAAAATCAATAATAAAGTTATGCTAATTTTTTTCATTGTTATTTTAATTTACAAGTTGCTTTACCTTCGTAAAGATTATTAAGATCTGAATTGTATGTAGATTCCAAAAAATCACAATCTCGTTGAGCATGAGATTTGGTATCTTTAAAAGTATAAGATTCTAAAGATTTAGAACCATCACTGTTTTTTGTATAAATGCATTCGCATATTCTATCTTTTTTGCATGAAACCAACAGGGTACAAACAAAAATTAAAGGTGTTACAAACTTTTTCATATTATTTTAATTCACAAGCATTAGTAGAATTCACATCATTATCTGAATTGGAGATAACATTCATTAAATCACAATCTTGTTGTGCTCTTTTTTTAGTTTTTTCTTTAAAAGTGTAAGTTTGAACTGTAAGTGTAGTTTTGTTATTGTATGTATATGAAGAAGTACAAGTGCACTTGTAATCTTTCTTTTTGCAGGAACTTAAAGCTACTAAAAGCACTGCTGAGCTAAGGATAAATTTTTTCATTAAGATTTAATAATCATGGCAAATATAGATTGTTTTTTTTTTTTTCACAAATATTACATAAAAATTTCAATGTAAAAGTGGTAATTTACTAAATAATCGGATTTTTTAATGAGTAAGTGGTATAGATTTGGTATTAAAGTTAAATTAATTTAATTATTATTTCAAAATTATTTTTTTTCAAACACAAAAGCATTTAGATAAAGCATAAGCATACCATACATGCTGTCTTCTATGGGTATGGTAAATATTCTAATACCGCAATTTTCATCTGGATTGTAGTTTACCACCGGGTTTAGAGTAAAGCTTCCGGTGAGTATACCGTTGGAGACCAAAAAAGGAAATAAAATAAATACATGAGGTTTTTTAAAAAATAAGCCTCATGTATTTGATTTCAATTTAATGTAAGTTTTTAGGGATTTACCTGATATGAATCTGAGAATAATACTATATAAAATTGAATTTTAGAACTTTTCATATAGTCTATGTGTATTTATTTTACACTTAGCCGATGTTGTATCAGATTTATATTAGGAAAAATTTGCTATACTTAAGATATTACAAAGTTTTGTGTAGTAATTTATATAAAGATTAAATTAGTAATTTTATTTAGAGGTTCTCCATTTTTAGATATAAAATTATTCAAACAAAAAGAGCTCAGCATTTCTGCTAAGCTCTCTTCTGAATTCTATTTTTTTATATTATTGTAAAGTAACTAAACCTCTTTGTTCTGTTTTTCCTTTAGATGGTGTTGTGCCATTATCAGCATTACCAGGGAATTCTAAATTGTTTTTAAATGATGGGGTATTTACAGAAGCTGGAATAGTTTCAAAAATATCTAAAGTAGATAATGTGTAATCCAAATCTTCTGGTAAGTTACTGAATGTATATACACCATTACTTACTGTTGTAGTAAATACATTTGGTTCAAATTTTACATTGTCTAATTTTAACTGAATAGTACCAGTAGTTAATACAGCAGTAGATTGAGAACCAGAACCGTCCATATCTGCCATTAAAGTACCAGTAACAGAAGCTCCTAATCTTGGAAGTGTTACACTTGTTACATATGAAGTTGTTTGTTCGTTAGTTACGTTAACTGAGCTACTTGTAGAAGAGTTACCATTTGTTCCATTCACATCAGGAGAACCTTCATATGATAAAAAGTCAGATCCGTTGAAACTTGCGAAATTTGAAGCTTTTACAAAATAAGTTATGTAACCTTCTGTTAAGTTTGCAAATGTAACCATACCAGACTCATCAGTAGTTCCTGTGTATGTTTGACCATTTTGTTTAACTGTAACTGTTGCACCTGTTAAACCAGCTGTTTTGCTCGTTGCTCCATTAGAAATTACATGGATTGTATAGCCAATTTTTATAGTTGGAGAAGGATATAGTTCCTGTACAACTGTTGGTGCGGGTGTTGTAGTTGTTTTGTCTTTACATGAATTTAATGATACTAGTGCCGCTAAAGCAGTTCCTAAAAAAACGATTTTTTTCATTTGATGTTTTTATTAATTTTTAAAATGCATTACAAGATTAATTAAAAAAAATCAAACACAAAAGCATTTGATATTAAGTTTTTTAAAAATGATTTTTATCATTTTTAAAATTTAGTTGATATAATGTTTCTATTTGTAGGAATATTATTAATTTTAACATTAAGGTAATGTTAAATATATTTTCATTTTTTTCAAACACAATCGCATTCAGGTAAAGCAAAAGCATACCATACATGCTGTCTTCTATGGGTATGGTAAATATTCTAATACCGCAATTTTCATCTGGATTGTAGTTTACCACGGGGTTTAGAGTAAAGCTTCCGGTGAGTATTCCGTTGGAGACCAAAAAAGGAACTAAAATAAATACATAGGTAGTATAGAAAATTTTCAAAAATGGAGGTTTATAAATTATGTTATATATAAACACAATACTTATGAGTGAACAAGTAAGAGCGGTATACCATCTGTTGTAGTATTTTATCAAAAACAAAATATTAATCAATAAAAGTATATATGATACAAGCAAGGTGCTTCGATCATTAAGATGAGCCGCAGGAAACAATTTTTTTACACAATAGTAAGTAAATGTACAAGCGTAGGGTATACATACAAAGAACATGATTTCTTCTATGGGTAAATTAATCACATTAATGTCAAGTAAATAAGTGTTGTTAAACCACCATACACCCATTTTGGTAAATAGCATATCCCAAATAATGAAGAGTAATGCTACTGATATGTTCGCAAACCAAAAGCTTTTCCATTGTTTGTAAAACTGTATTCTCGGATGAAACGAGAAGAGTAAAGGAAAAATAATGCAGAAAAAATCTACATAAAAATACAAATATTTAGTTTCTAGCATTTTTAGTAGATATTAAAGCTTCTCTAAAAAAACTAATGGGTACCCAAAGCATACCAAAACATTTGCTATCTTCTTTGTATCTGTTTTTATGGTGTACTTTATGAGCTTTACGTATGGCAACTACATAAAAGTTATTAGATCTCGTTAGAATTTTGATTCTTTGATGAATGATAATGTCATGTACGAAAAAATAAGCGAAGCCATACATAGTGATTCCTAAACCTAGGAAAAACAAATGTTTAAGTTCTGGGTTAAATGTCCCCAGATACATAAGTGCCATAGCGGGAATTGCAAAAATCACAAAAAATAAATCATTTTTTTCAAAAACCTGATTTTCTTCTGGCTGGTGATGATCTTCATGTAAATTCCACAGGAATCCGTGCATGACAAACTTGTGTGTACACCAAGTTATGGCTTCCATAACTATAAATGTAATTAATGTAATTAAAAATCCTGCCATATAATTATTTTATAATTTATTAATATTTTCTAAAAATCTTACTAGTTCAAGGTCAGTTGTGCTAGTGTTTTTTAGTAAGCTTTAAATATCTCAAAACTTCAGCTTTATCAGTTTCGAGATTGTTGTTGTATCCTAAAAAAGAAGGTATGTTTTTTTGGATACAATATCTTAAGAATCGAAGTTCAATATTTTCTTTGTCTTTACTAATGGATTTTTCTAAAATAGTTTTTCCTTTATTAAAGTTAGACAATTTGGTGTAAACATTGTTGGTGTGGTTACACATCATTAACAGTGCAATGGCATTATAAGCCATTGCACTGTTGTTATTAACGTCATTTGATGATATTTTCAATAACTCTTCAGCACTTTTTTTGTTAGTTTTAGATTCTAAAAATAATTTTCTTGCCACATTTATGTCAAATGTACCCGCAAATAAATTAGTACCAACTATTATAAAACTAATAACTAACTTATAAAGCATTTAGATAAGATTTAAAGTATACTTAAAATACGATTCCGCCAAAAGACTAATTTTCTGATAGTTGGGTATTCTTATACGCGAACTTAGAAGTTGGGCAGAAGTAGAAGCTTTTATTTTTTGGAAAAGACTTATATAATAAATGTATGCTACATATACTCCAAAACGAGACGATTTTGGGAGTTTCATAATTCCAATAAGGGCTTCGTCAAATTCTGCCTTTATTTCTTTTTCTATTTGTTGTTTTGTGCAGGCATTAAAACTTTCTAAATCAATATTTGGAAAATACATTCTACCTAATTGGAAGTAATCTGCATTTAAATCTCTAAGAAAATTTATTTTTTGAAATGCCGATCCTAGCTTCATGGCATAAGGCTTAAGTTTTTGGTATTCTTCCTCGTTTCCGTTTGTAAAAACTTGCAAACACATGAGTCCTACCACTTCTGCCGAACCTAGTATGTATTTGTCGTAAGAATATTTATCATAATTTCGACCTTCCAGATCCATGTACATACTATCTAAAAAACAGTCAATCAACTCTTTTTTAATATTGAATTTGTTTACGGTGTACTGAAAACTATTCAGAATAGGGTTTGTACTGATTCCTCTAGCTATAGATTTGTAGGTTTCTTCTTTGAACTCATCTAGCAATTCTTTTTTTTGAAAATCATGGAAACTGTCTACAATTTCGTCAGCTATTCTAACAAAACCATAAATATTATAAATGTCAGAATGCAGTTTTTTGTTTAAACAGAAAATTCCAAAAGAAAAACTTGTACTATACTTACGTGTAGTGTTTTTGCTAGTATCGAAACTAACTTTGTCAAAGATGTTTTTCATAATTTAATTATTTAATAGTTGAGCAGCGATTTTGCCAGAAATAAGTGATGGAGGAACTCCAGGTCCAGGAACAGTAAGCTGACCTGTGTAAATCAAATTTTTAATTTTCTTATTGATCATTTTTGGTTTAAGTACCGCTGTTTGTAACAACGTGTTTGCTAAACCATACGCATTGCCTCCGTAAGAGTTGTAATCTTTAATAAAGTTATGGATACAATAACTTTTTTTATAATCCATAAATGGAGTAATATCTTCACCTACATATTTTTCTAATCTAGAAATTACGATGTTGAAGTATTTTTCTCTTAATTCTTCGTTATCTTCTAATCCTGTCGCAATGGGTATGAGAATAAACAAGTTTTCATGCCCAATAGGAGCTACAGTTTTATCGGTTTTAGACGGACAACAAACATAAAATAGGGGGTCTGTTGGCCATTTTGGAGTTTTGTAAATTTCGTTAGCATGAACATCAAAATCTGTGTCAAAAAACAAATTGTGATGAATAAGTTTGCCAATTTCTTTTTTAACTCCAATATAGAACAATAAACATGACGGAGCAAATGTTTTCTTTTTCCAATACTCAGAAGAGTAGTTTTGTTTGTTTTTAGGTAGTAGTTTTTGGTCTACATGTGCATAATCTGCAGAAGCTATTACTGCATCAGATTTGTAATACCCTTTGGACGTTTCAATTCCAACTACTTTACCGCCTTCTTCATTAATTTTTTTTACAGATGCATTGGTTTCAATTTCTACACCAAGTTCTCTTGCGAGAGAAGACATAGCATTTACAATTTGGAACATTCCACCTTGAGGATACCATGTGCCATCGTTTAGAGCTGAAAAATTCATTAGTGTATAAAGTGCAGGTATTTGATCTGGCATGGCACCTAAAAAAAGTACAGGAAACTCCATGAGAGCAATCAGTTTTTTATTTTTGAAATAACTTCTTACGTATGATTGCACCGAAGTAAAAATATGGGTTTTACTGATACCTTTCAGTACATCCCATGTGGCAAATTCAAACCATGAAAGTCCAGGTCTATATACCAATTCTTCCATGCCTACTTTGTATTTAAATTCAGCTTCTGATAAAAATTTTTTTAATTTCTCGCCACTCCCAGCTTCTATTTCTTCAAATACATCATACAGCTTGTCTATAGATGCAGGAACGTTAAGTTCTTCATGGTTATTAAATATGATCCTAAAACCAGGATCTAGTAAATCGAGTTTGTAGTAATCAGATGGTTTTTTGTTGAAGTCGTTAAAAAATTTTTCGAAAACATCTGGCATCCAATACCAGCTAGGTCCCATGTCAAATGTGTAACCATTTTCATGAAAAACTCTAGCTCTTCCGCCAATTTCATTGTTTTTTTCAAAGATAGTTACTTTGTGTCCGCTTTTGGCAGCATAACATGCTGCAGCCAAGCCAGAAAATCCACTACCAATAACTGAAACTGTTTTCATTTTGTTTAACATTTATGTAAAAATATTAAACAAAATTGAATAATAAAAATTTATTTGAATATTTCTTTTAGGTCTGAAGGTTTATTTGTGAATATGATTCTTTCGTTTTTCGGAATTAATTTTAGGTTTTCAGGATTTCCACCAATTATCAAAATAGACTTTGTAGTGCTGTTTAATAAGTTTTCTATGATTTGATGGAGTTCCTTTTCAGTTTTTCTGCTGATAAAAAACGTAATCAAATGTGAGGGTTCTAGTTGGTTTATGGTAGAAATTAAATTTTCTGTTGGAACATTTTGACCGAAATTATACGGCTCTATATTCATGGTTTTGAGTATATTTTCTGTAAAAATAAGAGCGATTTCGTGCCATTCATCATCTGGTAAAAATATAAATACTTTTTCAGGTCTGTTTGTTAAAACTTTTATTTTTTCATTTAGAAGTATTAACTTTTTTCGAATTAATGTAGACGCAAAATGTTCTTCTATAGGAGTGGTTTCGGCAGTACTCCACATAATACCAATTTTGTACAAAAAAGGATATACTATTTGAGTAACAATGTCATATGGAGTAAATTTTTCTATTAATTCATCAAAAGTATTCGAAAATGATTGCTGATCAAAACTAAGTGTGTATTGTAACAGAGCATTGATGTAAGTTTCTTGAGCGTTTTCATTTACTGTAAGATCTTTGACAAGTTTGGTGAGGTCTTGTGCATGTAAACTTGCAATTTTGGATATTTTATATCCTCCCACATTTATTAATGTGGATATGTTTAATAACTTAACGAGGTCTTCGTTGCTGTAGTATCTTATATTAGTGGCTGTTCTATCAGGAGAAAATAAATTATATCTTTTCTCCCAAATTCTAATGGTGTGAGCCTTGATACCACTCAATTGTTCTAACTCACTTATCTGGTAAGAATTCATAACTTTGTTTATCTTTTGCTTTTATTCTTTAAACAAAGTTACGAAAATTATTTGATTATGGATATATATACCACTCTAGAGTTGCACTGTTTTTTGAAATTAAACTCCAAGAATCTACATCAATAGATAATTTTAAACAACCACAGGTCTCAATATCACCAATTTCTTTGTTGGTTAAATACTCGCTTATGTACGTCATGGAAGGATTATGACCAATAATCATGCAAGATTTTAACGAATCAGAAATTGAATTGATAACATTCAGAAGAGTTCTTGTGGATGCTTCGTACAAATCATCTTCAAAACTAATTTGCTCTTCTTTTAATTTTAATTGTTCATTTAAATAATTACAAGTTTGAGTAGTACGTGTAGCAGAGCTACATTTTATTTCATCAGGAAGAACACCTAACTCTCTCAATTTTACACCCATTCTTGGTGCGTCCATAGCACCTTGTTGGCTCAACTCTCTAAAAAAATCTTTTTGTCCGTATTCTGGTTTGTTAGCTTGAGCATGACGGACTAGATACAATGTTAAACCCATGGCTAAAAATTTTACAAACAAATATAGGATATTAGATGTATTTTTGTTCTCTAAGTGGTATTTTTATTTCTATTTGCACACCATCACCTTTTTTAGATTGAATCAGGAAGTGACCGTCTAGTAGTTTTACACGTTCTTCCATATTATTCAATCCGCTGTGGTTTTCTTTATTTCTTTTAGCGTTTTTAATATTGAATCCTTTGCCATTATCAGAGATTTTTAATTCAAGCTCTAGGTCGTTTTCTGTGAGTTCAATCACTATTCTAGTGGCATCGGCATGTTTTACAGAATTATTGGTAGCTTCTTGTATGATTCTGTATAAAGCTATTTCTATTTCAGGATTGTATCTGAATTCATCTGCCAGATTAGACTTTACAGGAACTTCTATATTGTATTTTTCTTTGATTTGTTTAGCTATGAGATTGATGGTAGGTACCAACCCAAAATCGCTCAAAATAGCCGGCATCAAGTTAAAAGCTATAGCTCGTGTTTCGTGAATAGTTTGAGAAACTATATTTTTTGCTTCTATTAAGATTCCTTTGTTTTTTTCAATATCATTGTTTTCTAGATTTATCTTTTCTAAATCAAATTTTAAAGCTGTTAATAATTGCCCCAAACCATCATGCAATTCTTTAGACAAACGTCTTCTTTCATCTTCTTGCCCTTTAATAAGAGATGCAGAACGTATCATTTGTTCTTCAAAGCGTCTTTGATATTTTTCTTTTTCGGCCAGTTGTAGTTCATCTTGCGTAATTCTTAAGGTTTCGTTGGTAGTACTCAGTTGTATGTTTGTGAGTTCTAGTGTGTTTTTGGTGTCCACAAGTTCATGTACATACTTATTTATTTGTGTAACAGCTGGTCTAAACACAAAAAAGCCTTCTATTACTAGAATTACAAGTGTCATATACATTAATAGTTTTTCATAAAACTCTAATTTAGATACTTTTAACTCGCTTTCTTTACTGAATCTGTTAACGATTTTATCCATAATCAATAAAAACTCATATTCATTGTCTAGGATTTTCGTTCTCAGATTTAAAACTTCTTTATAGTTTTTGGCCATATTTTCTCTTTGAAGAAATTTTATGGTTACCGCAGAGCTGTATACAAATTCAAAATGTGGTTCTATTTTAGAAAATAATAAATTAATGGTATCAGAATTTTTTACATTGTATTCATATTCAGGTAAATATCCGTTTTTTAAACCTTCATGAAAATGCTGCCAAGTTTTGAGTAAAGTATTTAATCTTTCTTGATACAATGCTCTAGACGAGTCTGTAATGTGGTTGGTGGTGTCAGTAAGTATGAGAATATTTTTTACAATAGACTGACTTTGAAAACGTTGTCTACCAGCAAGGTTGATGATTTTGGCATCGTGCATGTGATCTTTAAGAGATTTTTGAACAAACATTTGACCTATGATTGTTAAAAATGCAACTAAAGAAAGAGCGGTGATATATAATATGGTAAGTTTTTTTACCGAGCTTTCTTGTTTTTCCATAAATGTATTTATAAAGTATTGATTGCTATAAAAATAGATAACCTAGCATTTCAAAAAAGAAATGCTAGGTTGTTTTGATAATTTACAAGTACTATACCTTTAAGAAGATGAAACCATCTTCCACTTTGATAGGGTATGTAGAAATTTTGTAATTATCTCCACTTAAACATTCTCCAGATTTAAGAGAAAAAGTCTTTTTGTGAAAAGGACAAGCCACTTTAGGTTCACAATCTTCTCCCTGAGAGCCGATGATTCCTCTTGAAAGTACCATTTGTTGTTTATGCGGACAAAGATTGTCTGTAGCAAACCATTCGTTGGTAAGTGTAAAGTTGAAAATAGCAATTTCTTTACCTTCTACTTTTGCACAAGCTCCACCGTTTTCTGGTACTGCATCTGTTTTGCAAACTTTCACCCAAGTATCTACTGCTGCACCCATGTTTAAATATCTTTTATGTTATTTTTGAATAGTAACTTTAGTTTATTATTTAATTTTAGCTTCCACACTTTGCACAGAACCCCAACCTTGTGGGAATCTTTGAGCACGCATTTCAGACCAAGCCATATCAGATTCTGCAGATTCATCTGAATTTACAAAAGCCTTAAATCTTTTTCTTAACTCAGGATTTTCCACAACTTCTTTCCATTCGCATTTGTAAGTTTCAACCATAAAATCCATTTCTTTTTCTAGTTGAGCACAAATACCTAGGCTATCATTAATGATTACATCTTTTAAGTAATCTATACCACCTTCCATTTTGTTTAACCATGTAGCGGTTCTTGTAAGTGGATCTGCCGTTTTTATATAGAACATTAAGAATCTGTCGATATATTTTAGACAAGTTTCTTTGTCTATATCAGAAGCAAACAATACGGCATGTTGAGGTTTTGTGCCACCGTTACCACACAAGTACAAGTTCCAGCCTTTGTCAGTAGCTATAATTCCAAAATCTTTAGATTGAGCTTCAGCACATTCTCTAGTACAGCCACTTACAGCAGATTTTAATTTGTGAGGAGCTCTAAGCCCTCTGTATCGTTCTTCTACTTCTATTGAGAAACTTACAGAATCTTGCACACCAAATCTACACCAAGTACTTCCTACACAGCTTTTTACAGTTCTTAAAGATTTAGCGTAAGCATGTCCTGATTCAAAACCTGCATTTACAAGTTCTTCCCAAATATCAGGTAGTTGATCTACTCTTGCTCCGAATAAATCTATTCGCTGACCACCTGTAATTTTTGTGTATAAGTTATATTTTTTAGCAACTTCACCTATTACGATTAGTTTTTCTGGAGTAATCTCACCACCAGGAATTCTAGGAACTACCGAATAGGTACCGCCACGTTGTATATTTGCTAAGAATCTATCATTACTATCTTGTAAAGTTTGATGAGGTTTTGCAAGTATCATTTCATTCCATGTGCTAGCAAGAATAGATGCAACAGCTGGTTTACAAATTTCACATCCATGTCCTTTGCCATGTTTTTGTAAAAGCTCACCGTATGATTTTATCTCATTTACTTTAATCAAATCATAAAGCTCCTGACGAGAATAAGCAAAATGTTCACATAAATGGTTTTTTACAGTTTTACCCATTTTTTTCATGGTGTCTTTCAGTAAATCTACAATCATAGGTTTACAACCACCACATCCTGAACCAGCTTTAGTACATGAAATAACTTGATCTACTTTTTCAAGATTACCTTCTTCAACAGCTTGGCATATTTGACCTTTGGTAATATTTTCACAAGAACAAATTACAGCATCGTCTGGTAAGTTTGTTACTGCCAAACCAGCGTGACCACCGTCCCCACCTCTTGGACCTAAAATTAAATCTTCCGGATTAGGAGGTAAAACTAATTTGTTTTTTACCATCTGAAGGTGCATGTTGTAATCAGCTGCATCGCCAATTAAAATACCTCCGATAAGTCTCTTTCTATCTTTAGAAATATTTATTCTTTTGTAAACACCTTTAAGTTTGTCCTTATAAACGATGCTTTCATATTCTTCTGACATGCCAAAAGCATCACCATAACTTGCTACGTCTACACCCATTAATTTAAGTTTGGTAGACATGTCAAAGCTCTTGAATTCTTTTTCAGAATTTCCTAATATTTCTTCAGCAACAATGTCGGCCATTTCGTAACCAGGAGCTACTAAGCCATATATCATTCCACTGTGAAGTGCACATTCGCCTATTGCAAATATATCTTTGTCAGAGGTTTGCAGTTTGTCATTTACTTCTATACCACCTCTTGGACCAACTTGTAAACCATATTTTACCGCTAATTCATCTCTAGGTTTAATACCAGCAGAGATTACCACCATGTCCACATCAAGTACGGAGCCGTCAGCAAAATTCATTGATTTTACTGCAGCATCACCACCAAAAAATGAAGTATTTTTGTTTAAGTGTACTTTAACACCTAATTCTTCAATTTTATCTTTTAGAACTACGCCACCCTCTTCATCAATTTGTCTTGGCATTAATCTAGGTGCAAACTCAATAACATGAGCTTCTAGTTTTAAGTCAACCATTGCTTTTGCAGCTTCTAGACCTAGTAAACCACCACCAATAACTGCTGCTGTTTTACATTTTTTTGCATAATCTATGGTTAATTCAAGATCTTCAATAGTTCTGTAAACGAAAATACCGTCTTTTTCAACACCTTCAATTTTAGGAACAAACGCAGAAGAACCCGTTGCAAAAACTAGTTTATCATAGATTACTGTTTCTCCTTTTAAGGAAGTAACTGTTTTTCTTTCTCTATCAATTTGGGAGATAGGGTCACCCAAGAAGAGCTTAATGTTGTTTTCAGCATACCAGCTCAACGGAGCCATAGTTAGTAAGCTTTCGTCTTTGGTAGTAAAGTACTCGCTCAAATGCACCCTATCATATGCAGGACGCGGCTCCTCTCCAAAAACAATCAACTGAAACCCCTCAGCACCCTTTTTAGCAATGAATTTCTCGCAAAATTTGTAACCAACCATTCCGTTGCCGATTACAACAATGTTCTTCTTGGATGACATAATAAATAAGTAATAATTTTTAAGTAGTCAGCTAAAAGTATTATATTTTTTATTCTTTAACTGATTTCTGATACAAATGTACAAGTAAAAAATTAAAATACAAATAAATAACTAAGTATTAATACTTATTTTTGAATAAAAAAATTATTTTTATCTTCAAAATAGAGGCTAAAATGTAAATTTTATTGAATAATACTTAAAAATAGGTGTAAGTACTAATACTTATTGTGTATATTTGTGATGTAATTTATTTTTAACCACTTAAATAGTATATTTGCATATGGCTAAGGTGATTTTAGTAGGTGCGGGTCCTGGTGATATAGATCTAATCACAGTTAAAGGTTTGAAAGCTATACAAAACGCAGATTGTATATTATATGATGCGTTATCTAATGAGTCTTTATTAGATTTTTCTAAAGAAGATGCAGTGAAAATTTACGTAGGTAAAAGAAGAGGTTGCAAAACCAATAAGCAAGAAGCAATTAATGAGTTAATCGTAAATTGTGCTCTTAAATATAAAAATGTTGTCAGACTTAAAGGTGGAGATTCCTTTGTATTTGGCAGAGGGTATGAAGAGTTAGCTTTTGCCAAACAACATGGGGTAGAAGTTGAAGTAATTCCTGGAATTTCTTCAAGTATATCAGTGCCAGCTAGTATTGGAATACCTGTTACAACTAGAGGTGTAAACGAAAGTTTTTGGGTAACTACGGGTACTCTCAGCGATGGTAGTTTGTCCGAGGATATTGCACATGCCGCTAAATCATCCGCAACGGTAGTGGTTTTGATGGGTATGGCAAAACTTGAACAAATTATGGATATTTTCAAAGGTGAAAATAAAGAAAATACACCTGTTGCAATTATTCAAAATGGTACTACAGCAAATCAAAGAGAGATCATTGCCACTGTAAAAGACATTTCTTCTCTTGCTCGTGAACAAAACTTTGACAATCCGTCCATTATTATAATAGGTGAGGTGGTGAGATTGTGTACCAAAACAGAATTATTCGAAAAAATGAATCAATACATATAAAAATGTATAATTTGAAATAGATTTTGAGAGAGACCTTTACTAGGTCTCTTTTTGTTTTATATTTGTATTAGATATGAATATTGAAATTTATATAGGATATTTTTTCTTTTTACTGGTAAGTTTACTTATCTATAAATATAAGAATCTTCAAATTTTGTGGATTGTATATGCCATATTTTTAGGTTGTTATGTTGGATATACTTTACCCGAGTTTTCATCAAACTTATACATTGTAAACAAATTATTTATTAGATCTATAAAATGTATAATTGGTCCTTTATTGTTTTCTACACTTGTTTTAGGGATTGCAGGTCATAAAGATGAAACAGCATTAGGTAGAATGGCTTGGAAATCTATTTTGTATTTTGAAATGGCAACAACTATGGCTCTAGCCATTGGTTTATTTATGATAAATACATTTCCAGTTGGTTTAAGTATTCAGTTGACAAATAAAGTAGATGTAAATCATAGTTTAGAGGCTGTAAAAAATGTAAAATCTTGGCAAGAGCACATCATTAATTTATTACCAGAAAACTTTATCAAAGCATTGGCTGAAGGACAGATTTTACAAATAGTTTTATTTACAATTTTGTTCTCAATTGCTTTAAATAAAATACCTACTCGACAAAAAGAGGTTGTGGTTAAATTTGCTCATTCTCTTTCTGAAGTTATGTTCAAACTTACGGGTATGATTATGTATTTAGCACCTATTTGTGTTTTTGCGGCAATGGCTTTTGCGGTATCACATGCTGGATTGGAGGTTATCAAAAAACTAATCAGTTTAGTGTTTTTGTTGTATGCTTCTTTAGTGATATTTATTTTGATTACTTTACTTCCAATAGCAGTAGTTATTAAATTAAAGTTTATCAAATTTTGGAATTCCATAAAAGATCCTGTTGCCTTGGCATTTGCTACTACTAGTTCAGAAAGTGCATTACCCAAAGCAATGCTTGCCATGGAAAAATATGGAGTTTCTAAAAAAGTTGTTTCGTTTGTGATGCCTTTAGGTTATAGTTTTAATCTTGACGGGACAACGCTATATTTATCACTAGCCTCTGTTTTTGTAGCACAAGTTTCTGGTATTGAGCTAAGTATAGGTACACAAATAGCTCTTATGTTGTCTTTAATGCTTTCTAGTAAAGGTATTGCGGGTGTGCCGAGAGCATCTCTTGTTATTTTAGTGACAACTTTAGCAGACTTTCAAATTCCAGAATGGCCCGTGATGATCATGTTTGGGATAGATGAGTTGATGGATATGGCAAGATCTAGTGTAAATGTTCTAGGAAATTGTTTTGCAACGGTTGTAGTAGGGGCGTGGGAAAATGAAATAGATAATAATGAAAATATTAATAATTAGATTTTCATCAATAGGGGATATTGTACTTACAACTCCTGTAATAAGATGTGTTAAAAATCAAGTTCAAAATGCTGAAATACATTTTGTTACCAAAAAATCATTTAAAAATATTCTTGAAAATAATCCATATATTGATAAATTACACTTACTAGACGATTCTTTTTCAGAAATGGTAAATGTATTGAAAAACGAGAAGTTTGATGTGATTTTAGATTTGCATAAAAATATGCGAACCTTGAAATTAAAACTTGCATTAGGAGTTAAAGCTTATTCATTTGATAAATTAAATATTCAGAAATGGCTTTTGGTGAATATGAAAATCAATAAAATGCCTAATGTTCATATTGTGGATAGATACTTGAATACTGCAAAGGCTTTAGGAGTTATTAATGATGGTTTAGGGTTGGATTATTTTATTCCAGATAAAGACCAAATTGATTTGAATATTTATAATATACCTGAAAATTATATAAGTTTTGCTATTGGAGGGCAACACGCTACTAAAAAACTACCAAATGATAAAATCATAGAAATAGTTAAAAATCAGAACTATACCGTTGTGCTATTGGGTGGTAAAGAAGATTTTGAAAACGGCGAAAAAATAACTTCTCAGTTTAATGATACACAATGTATAAATTTATGTGGTAAGTTAAATTTGAATCAATCTGCATTTGTAGTACAACAAAGCCTCGCCCTCATTACTCACGATACGGGTCTCATGCATATTGCTGCTGCCTTGAAGAAAAAAGTTTTGGCTATTTGGGGTAATACAGTTCCGGAATTGGGAATGTATCCGTATTTGACAGAACATGTAAATTTTGAAGTTAAAGACTTGAGTTGTAGACCATGTTCTAAAATTGGTTTTGACAAATGCCCTAAAACACACTTTAAGTGTATGACATCTCAAGCCGTTGAGAAAATAGTAGGATAAAAATAAATAATTTGTTAAAATTGCAGAATAGTATTTTTTAAATAATATTTTGTATGAAAAAACTGATAGCTGCAATTGCTCTTGTAGTAATGATAGGAGCGTGTAAAAAGCAGGTCTCTCAAACAGAGCAAGTTAGCGCTAGTACTGAAAACCCAACAGTAACTTTACCTCAAAAAGATTATTATCTGATCAGAAAAATTGAGCAAAAAGAGTTCCCTGCTGGTAAATCATTCAAATTAGAAGGTCGATTAAAAGATCAAAATGATAACACCGACTTTAAAAACATAGAGTTAGTGCTTCAAGATTCTTTAAATCACGTTATCAGAAGAGCTACTGTAAGACCTGACGGTAAATTTACTTTCTTCAAAGTTGAAGCTCACAATTACAAATTAGCAATTGACACCGCAACCATGATGTCATTGTTAGATAAAATTAAAATAACTAAAACTGAAGATTATGTTAAAGATGAAGTAGATGATCACTATACCGTTGGTAAAAAAGTATCATTAAACGACATCAAAACAAGATTTATTTCTGATGTTTATAAAGATAGTTTGATTAAAAACAACTCTAATAAAATTGTTGCTAAAATCTCAAGTAAACAAAAATTGCCTAAAATTTTAACTTATCTATTAATTGATTCAAAAAACATCATCATTAGAAGAGTTGAGTGGGCATCTGCAGTAGATCTTACTTTTTCTCAACTTTATCCAAAAGATTACAAAATAATCTCTATGGATCCTATTCCTACAGGTACAACTATGAAGGTTAAGTATGTGCCTAATGTACAAAAAGAAATAAGTAAAATTGATAACTTTAAATTAGGAGATGAAGTGGATGTTACTAAGATAAAATCTTACACTTCTTTTACTTTTAACTCAGACTCTGTTGAAAAAGGTGCATTCAAAGGTATTCTTACACAAAATGGTCAGCCTGAAGATGAAGGTAAATTGATATTATTGAATTCTAAAAATAAAGTTGTTCATGAAGTTATTACTTCTCAAACAGGTGGTTTTAATTTTGAAAATCTAGAGCCAAACGAGAAATATACAATTATTGTTCCTTCAAAAGAAAAAGGTTATAACATAGTTCATACAAATCCTAAAAAGAAAACAGATGCTATTGATGAATTGGAAAATCAATTGTTGAAGAGAAGAAGTATAAATGAGGTACTTTCTCAAAACAACGAGCCTATCATTTATGAAAAAGAAAAAGTGGATTTAGTAATGACAAGAATCAACAGTAAATTGTCTGAAAATTCTAATGATGCTGAATTATTATACAAAAAAGGGGTTCTTGAGCTAGAAAATGCAAATTATGATGCAGCAGTAAATACTCTTGAAAAAGCAGTAAGTGTTAAAACTGATTATGGTCAAGCTTATTACATGTTGGGTGAAGCAAGAGATTTTATGGGTGACTATGAAGGTGCAGTTCAAGCTTACAGCAAGTGTATTGAGTATGAGCCAACTAATATGGCTGCTTTTTATAAAAGAGGTCTTGTGAGAAAAGACATTGGCGAAGAACTACAGTCAAATGATGATTTAACGAAAGTTATAAACTCTTATCCAAATTATCACTTCCCGTACTTCTATAGAGGTCTTGCTAGATTACAAATGGATAAATATAATGAAGCAATTGCTGATTTTAATAAAGCTTTGGTAATTGAGCCAAAACTATCAGAAGCACATTTTAATAAGGGATATGCATATATTCACTTAAAGAGACCTGCAGATGCGATTTCTAGCTTAAACAAATCATTAGAACTAAAACCTAATGATGCTAGCTGTTATTTATTGAGAGGTCAAGCATTATCATTAGCTCAAAAACCAAATGATGCTGTAAAAGATTTCCAAGAAGCAATACATTTAGATCCAAATTTAGAGGTTGCTTATTATGAAATAGCTGCTGTGAAGTTTACTCAAGGTGATGAAGCTACGGCTCATAAAATGTATGATGAAGCAGTAAATAAATTCCATAGTGCTTATCAGCCATATTACCAAAGAGGTGTGTTTTATTACAATATTAAAGATTATGATGATGCAAAAGCGGATTTAGACAAAGCAGCATCTTTAAATCAAGAAGATCCATATGTGTTCTACTACAGAGCGTTGATTAACAAACAACTTAAAAACAAAGATTTGATTTGTGCAGATGTGGAGAAAGCTTTAAAACTTGGATATGTAGATGTCGACAAGAGTGTTGATGCAATGAAAAAGAAATATTGTGATTAATCTTTTACAAATAAAAAAGGGACATTTAAATGTCCCTTTTTTATTTGTAATAAATATGCTTTTAGTTTATTGTTTTGAAAGTTGAGATTTATTATTAATACTTATTCATGGATTTATCTACAGATAAGGCCCATTCGTGGATTCCTCCCGTAAGGTTCAATAAATTATTAAAACCGTTTAATTCTAAATATTCTATTGCATTTTTGCTTCGTATTCCATGATGGCAAACAAACACTTTAGTTTTATCGGTGTCAATTTTGTGCAATTGATAAGGAAGTGTTTTTAACGGAATTAAAATTGAATTTGGTATTCTACAAATTTCATATTCCCAGTCTTCTCTTACATCTATTATTTGCAAATCAGGGTTATCTATGAATTTTTGTAAATCAATGGCAGAAATTTCATTGGATTCTAAAATGTTTTTTGGTGGAAGTACACCGCAAAATACATTGTAATCTTCTTCTAGTTTATCTATTTTAATAGATTCGTTTTTAGATAGTTCTAAAATTGTCTGATGATTTGTCAAAGCATCATAAATCAGGATTTTGTTATCTAGTGTATTGCCAATTTTACAAATTAATTTTATTGCTTCAGTAGCTTGCAAAACTCCTATGATTCCTGGTAAAACACCAATTACACCAACATCTGAGCAGGAGGGAACTTCATTGGGTAAGGGAGGTTCTGGAAACACACATCTGTACGTAGCTCCATTTTTGTAATTGAAAACAGCAACTTGTCCTTCAAATTTAAAAATTGAACCATAAATGAAAGGTTTGTTACTTAGAACGCAGGCGTCGTTAACTAAATATCTTGTAGCAAAGTTATCGCACCCGTCTATTACTAAATCATGTTGAGAAATGTATTTGAGAGCATTTGAGGTATTTAAATTTTCTTGAATACCTATTATGTTTATAAACTGATTTTGTTTTTGAAGTTTTTGTGCTGCAATTATTGCTTTGGGATATCCAACATCTTCAACAGAATATAAAACCTGTCTTTGTAAATTACTTATATCAATATAATCCCCGTCAAGTATTGTGATTTTTCCTACGCCAGCAGCTACGAGATATTGTAAAATAGGACATCCAAGCCCTCCAGCACCAATCACTAATACTTTAGCAGCTTTTAATAGTTCTTGCTTTTCAATACCAAAATCTGAAAGTATTATATGTCTGTTGTACCTAATTAATTCTTCTTTTTTTAACATTTATTTTCTAAACATTACAATTTTGTCAGTATAAATGGCATTACTTATATTAAGTTTTCTGTCAAGAATTCGTACTCTAAATTGCACAGAATCACCTGGTTCTATGATGGGTCTGTAAGCTGTATTTATTGAATCGTATGTGTAATCGAAACTAAATTGGTACTTTAATAAACCTTCTATAGGGGTTTTATCATCTTTATAATTTTCAGTAAATGGAACAAAGGCTCCATCGTTAATATAAAAACTAGAACTTTGATTTTTTAATAATTTAGACGAATCTGGGGTCGTCATTCTAACATATTTCCCATTTTTTTTTACAAAAAAATCTAACCAGTAGTTTTTGGAAAATCTATTGAATGTAACGTATTCAATTCCGTTTTCTTTAAATGTTTTGTTAATATTTTGATACTTTACATTTGAGGTGTCTGTTTGTGTGAGACCTAAGTCGCCAGTTCCATCTTTAAAAAGTATTTGGATAGTAAATTCAGAATGATCGTTTCCCAAGCTGTCTACGCTTAAGCTTTTATATTCGATAGAAGGTGCGTCTGGATATTCTGGTGGTCGTTCACAAGAAATTATAAGTATACTTAGTAATATAGAAAATATTGTAACACTTTTCATCAATAGTAAAATTAGTATAAATTTAAATATAAAACGTATTTTTGCTGATATAATTATGGATACATCTGTTATTCTAAAAGAAAGAGTTTTAAGTGTAAACGATGCCGAATTTGAGGCTTTGGCAATTGATATATTTAGATTTCAATACACAAATAATAGTATCTATCAGCAGTTTGTGGATGCACTCAAAGTAAATGTATCTAAAGTTGAAAGTATTATTCAAATTCCATTTTTACCTATAGAGTTTTATAAAACCCATAAAGTAGTTTCAAATACATCTTTACCAATTCAAAAAATCTACGAAAGTAGCGGAACTACCGGAAGTGTGGTGAGTAAAAATTATGTTGTTGATGAAAACTTCTATTTTAAAGTTTCTAAAAGTATTTTCGAAGCCCAATTTGGAGATTTGAATCAATATATAATTTTGGCATTGTTACCCAATTATTTAGAAAGAGGAAATTCTTCTTTGGTGGCAATGGTAAATTATTTTATGAATTTCAGTGCACCTGAATCTTCTTTTTATTTGTCTGATTTTGAAAAATTAAATCATTTTATTCAAAACAAACCATCTGATAAAAAGCTTTTGTTGTGGGGGGTTACGTATGCATTATTGGATTTTGTGGATCTGTATTCGCCTGATTTGTTAGATGTTATGCTTATAGAAACGGGAGGGATGAAAGGTAGAAAAAAAGAAATGATTCGAGCAGAAGTTTATGAGTATTTGAATGAAAAATCTGGAGCTAGCTTTATTGGTTCTGAATATGGAATGACGGAGTTGTTTTCTCAGGCTTATTCCTCACAAAATGGAATATTTACCCAACCTAACACTTTAAAAGTTGTTATCAGAGAAGCAAATGATCCTTTTAATTTTTTAGAAATTGGTAGAAGAGGAGGTATCAATATCATAGATTTGGCTAATATAGATACCTGTTCTTTTATTGCAACTCAAGATTTAGGACTCAAACTGTCCGAAAATACATTTGAAGTTTTGGGCAGATTTGATACATCTGATGTTCGAGGATGTAATCTTATGGTTTCTAATTAAGAACTGCAAGACAACATGGAACAACCTGCTTTTTTTTGAGCCCAATCTGGTCGTTTTTGCATTAAATCTAACGATGTGTTGTAGTACGGATTTTTGATTTCTTCACAAAGCCTTTGAAATTTATTTGGATTTCCATTTTGTAATTCCTCTATGACTTCGTGCAAAATGTAATTTCTTAAAATGAAATTTGGATTACTTTCTTCCATTTTAGCAATTCTAATAGAATCATCTAGTTTGTTTTGTGTAATTCTGTTAATGTATTTAAGTATAAATTCACTAAGCATAACATTTTGTTCATGAGTAATTTGTGTATACAAACTGGCTTCAAAGTGCTTTATAATTTCATTAGTATCTTTAACACTTAAATTTAATGTAATTAATAATCTATGCACAAGAGTATAATCAGCTTTTAAATTTTCAATAAGTTCTAGCCATTCGTTAATTAGTTCATTATCAGAATCTCCGTTATATTCTAAACCTAATTTGTCAGACATCATCAGATAAAAACCTTCTAAGTATTTTTCTTTTACAGTATTAATAGATTTTAAAAGCGTGTTTGAGTCCTGAACCAAAGGTACTAAAGCGTTTGCAAGTCGAATTAAATTCCACTGAATTATAAATGGTTGGTTTCCAAAAGCATATCTTCTGCCAGGGAGGTCGGTGGTGTTTGGCGTGAAATTTAAATCATAATCGTCTAAAAACGAATAAGGTCCATAATCAATGGTAAGACCTAATATAGACATGTTGTCTGTGTTCATTACACCATGTACAAAACCTACACGCATCCAATGAAGAACCATTTCTATACTTTTATCACAAATTTCTTCGAACCAAATAGATATTCTGTCTTCAGATTCAGGAATATGTGCATAATATTTGTCTATAACCCAATGGCTTAATTTTCTTAAGTTTGCAATTTCATTTCTTGCAGAAAGCATTTCAAAATTACCAAAACGTAAAAAACTAGGTGCAACTCTCATTACAATAGCACCGGGTTCATACGCAGGGTTGCCATTATAAAACATATCTCTTAAAACAGGTTCGCCAGTTGCTACTAAACTAAGAGCTCTAGTTGTGGGTACGCCAAGATAATACATGGCTTCGCTCATTAAATACTCTCTTACAGAAGATCTTAAAACGGCTCTACCGTCGGCATTTCGTGAATA
The DNA here is from genome assembly GCA_046329305.1 of Cytophagales bacterium. Taxonomy (GTDB): domain Bacteria; phylum Bacteroidota; class Bacteroidia; order Cytophagales; family UBA9547; genus CAMFLX01. Next base: position 822,290 of record JAXLUW010000002.1, on the reverse strand, counting down.
TGGAGTAAGACCTGCACCTTTTAGTTGTAGTTCAACTGATTGGTTTTGTGAATTTACATATTCTCCTAAAGTAATAGCTCTTCCGTCTCCGAGTTGTCCTGCCCAATTCCCAAACTGATGTCCAGCATAACACGCCGCAAAGGGCTTCATGCTTTCTGTGACTAGATTACCTGCTAAAACATCTATTTCAGCATCTGTGGTTGGGAATTTAACTTCTATTTCCTGAGCAAGCTCGTGAGACCAAGCTAATAATTTGGGCTTTTTTACTGAACTTGGATTACATAAAGCATACAAATAGCCAGGTGTTTGTCTGGGTTGTTGATTTTTACTGTGATCACCTGTGAAATTATCAACAAAGGTATTTTTATATTGCTTTGAAACTAACGTATCCATGATTATGTAACATTTTAATATTCATAAAGTTCAAAAAAATGAACAACTAAGATTTATCAAGAATCTAAATGAAGAAATTGTTCAATCCTAAAAGTTTACAGCTTTTTCTAAATTACGATATTACAAAGTTTTATTTCAAAAAATGTAATTAGTGAACTTTTGAATACAAAAATGTAATATTTTTTTGTTTTTTAAACTATTTATGAATTTTACGGAAAATGCCGTATGTAATTTTACAAAATAACGTGATATTTTTGTGAAATGACTGTTCCTAAAGTTATATATAGTTTATTAGTAACTGTTTTGTTTGTATTGATATCTTGTAAACCCAATGAGATTAATACGAACTATGACGGAGAACATATTTTTTTGATAAAATCAGGAATTGAAAAATTAGATGATTCTACCAGAAAATTAACCTTAAAAGATGTTAGTTTAGGGCAGTTTAAAAACAATTTTATACCCAATCCGCACTATTTTGTTTCGTATAGAATTTCAAACAATAATCATTGGGTGAAATTTCCTATTCTTTTGAAAGCCAATGATTTAAGATATTTGGAATGTAATTCTGGAATGGTAGAATATATTGAGTTTTATTTATTGGATGCTCAAAACAAAATTATAGCTTCAGATACGATTAAATGGAACTCTAAAAGTTCTGAAAGGAGCATTCGTACGTGGAGAAATGTATTCCCTATACAAGTGCCCAAATCTGGGCAATATACCATGTACGTGAAAACATTTAAAAACAACGGGTCACTACAGCTTCCTTTTATGTTGTGGAATGTTCAAGAATTTTATCATAGTCAATATTACAGATCATTATATTATGGATTTATAATAGGTGTGATGGTCATCATAACCATTTTAGCATTTTCTATATTTATCAATATTAAAGATGTTAAATTTTTGTATTATTCCATGTATATATTTTTTGTATTGATATGGAGATTTTGGATTGAAGGAATCTTACAAGAAGTGTTTTTAGATTCACTTCCAGATCTGGTGTATCCGTTTTATGGAAATATACCTATGGTGTGTACCATTATTTGTATACTATTGTTTTATAGAGAGTTTGTTCTTAAAACATTCAATAAATATGGAGGTGTATATCAAAAATGGTTTAAATATATAATTATAACAGATGTGCTTTTGTTAACCTTATCTTTTGTTAGCAAAGGTAAATATGAAATGTATTTAATTTTGTATTATTCTTATTACTCGTTTGGTGCTATTATCACTCTTTCTTTACTTTTTACTTTGATTCATGGATTAATACAAAAAAATACCAATGCATTAGTATATGCATTAAGTACTCTTCCATTTTTACTTACTTCTACTTATACATCGTTAGCAAATAATGGATTTGTAAATCATAGTTTTTTGTTTTTTGATAATTTGTTATGGTCAGTATTTTTTGAAATTGTAATATTAACCTTTGCCTTGGGAGTTGAATTTAAAAATATAATGCTTCAAAGAAGATTGCTACTACAAGAAATTAACGTAAAAGATAGATTAATTTACCATCAAGAAAATTCTCTTAAAGAGGAAAAAATTGCAAGAATGCAAGCGGAAGCTCAAACCAAAGAAGAACGAGAACGGTTGAGTAGAGATCTGCATGATAGTATGGGTTCTGAATTATCAAACATTATATATCAGATTGATTTTCTTACACTTATGTCTAAGAAACTCAAATATGATTCCATTATTCTGCATTTAGATCACATGCGAAAAGTAACTCGTATGTCTCTGCAGCAATTAAGAAATGCAATTTGGGTTTTACACAAAGAAAAAATCACTTGGGAAGAGTTTGTAAGTAAAATACATTCGTATTTCATAGAACAATCAGGTGTAAATAATACACTAGTTCACAAAATCCATTTGTCAGAAAACCTCTCAAAAGAAGAAATTCCCTACAAAATTACTATCAATGTATTCAGGATTCTGCAAGAAGCCATAGTGAATGTATTAAAACATGCAAATGCTTCATTTGTAGATGTATACATCAATAAAACTAAGGATGGTGTTGAGATAAAAATTAAAGACAATGGTACTGGATTTAATTTAGAAAAAAATCACAGAGAAGACTCTAACGGACTTAAAAATATGAGCTATAGAGCAAATGATATTAACGGAACATTTGATATAGAATCAAACTCACTTGGAACAACAATAACTTTACTCATTAAGAACAATCATGAAAAAATTTAAAATAGCTATCGTAGATGATCACATACAAATTTTAGCGTCTTTGAAAATGACATTTTCTATGTTTGAAGAATTAGAAGTGTTATTTACTGCTAAAAATGGAGTTGAATTATTAAGAAAAATAGAACTAGAAGGTTTGCCAGAACTTATTGTGATGGACATAGACATGCCAGAAATGAATGGTATACAGGCTACTTATGAACTAAGAAATCAATATGGTGATGATGTTAAGGTGTTGGTACTTACGGTTTTTGATGATGATGAGAAAATTTTTAATGTAATAAAAGCCGGAGCAAATGGGTATTTGTTAAAAGATGAAAAACCTGAGAAAATTGTGCAAAGTATACACGATGCTCTGGAAGGAGGAGCTCCCATGTCGCCAAGTATTGCTTATAAAACTTTAAAATTATTGAAGCAGAGCAATTTAGATATCAATAAAAATACTAGTTCAGAATTTGTAATTGAATTTAATTTGACCGATAGAGAAGTGGAAATTGCAAAACTGATTGCTGATGGGTTGAGTTATAAAAAAATAGCTGAAAATTTATTTATCAGCGATAAAACGGTAAAAAAACATATAGAAAATATTTATAAGAAACTTAGAATAAGTTCTAAAATGGAAGTAGCTAAGTTGTTACAAAAATATAATAAATGAAAGGCGAAACTTACGCCTCTTATTCTTAATGATATAGTGTATATATATCTTTGTACTCAGATAAGATTTTATTGAAATCTAGATTTAAATCTTTGAGTTTTCCACTTCTAACATCAAAAACCCATCCGTGTACGTGAGGATAGCCTGTTTCTTGAAACGATTGTTGAACTACAGCCGTTTTCATCACATTTAAACACTGTTCTTGTACATTTAGCTCCACAAGTCTATCGTATTTTTCTTCGGGGTCATTTACTAAAGATAGTTCGTTTGCATGCAATCTGTTTACGTCTCTAATATTTCTGAGCCAAGGATTTAATATTCCCATGTCTATTTTACTCAGAGCCGCCTTTACGCCCCCACATTGATAGTGCCCACAAACTACAATGTGTTTTACTTTTAAGTATTGCACTGCATAAGTTATTACAGATATACAGTTTAAATCATTATTACTAACAATATTTGCAATATTTCTATGAACAAAAATTTCTCCAGGTTTAAATCCAGCCATTTCTTCTGCCGAAACTCTACTGTCGCTACAGCCTATATACAAATACTCTGGTTGTTGGTCTTGAGATAATTTGTCGAAAAAACTTTTATCTTCATTGTGTTTGTTTTCTATCCAATCTTTATTATTATCAAATATTTGTTGGTACGAAATCATATTTATAAGAGTTATATTTGTACAAATATAAGTATAAATACTCTAAAATAATATTTATGAGTATTAAAAGTTAATCATAATGCAGCTTATTAGGATATTTTAATTTTTAAAAATTTTATTATTTTTGATAAAATTTTTAAAAATATGACATCAACTACTTTATTTGTTTTGTTGGGATCAGCATTAATACCGCTGGTTATGGGTTTTTTATATTATAATCCTAAAACGATGGGTAATATCTGGATGAAAGAATCTGGAATGACTCCTGAAAAAGGAAAAAATATGAATATGCCACTGGTTTTTGGCTTAATGTATTTGTTTTCATTGTTTCTTGCATTTATGTTATTTGGTATTACTGTGCATCAAAGTGCAGTTTTTTCAATTTTTGCAGATTTGAAAAATAACACTGAAGCTATGGCCGACAAAGATTTATTCTTGCAAAAATACGGTACATTGTATAGAACATTCAAACACGGCGCATTTCATGGCTTTTTGTCGGGTATCTTTTTAGGTTTCCCACTGATTGGTGTTAATGCATTTTTTGAAGCTAAAAGCTTTAAATATATTTTGATACACGTTGCTTATTGGACAATATCTATGATGCTAATGGGTGGAGTAATTTGTGCATTTGCATAACTTTAAAACTTTTAATAAAAGAATATAAGGCTCTAGTAAATAGAGCCTTTTTATTTTTCAATAATGTAGTTAATTTGCACCATGTTTGAATGCGATAGATTTACACTTCCAAACGGAATTACAGTAGTACATAAACAAGTCTCACATACTAAAATTTCTCATTGTGGTATTATGTTAGATGTGGGTTCTAGAGATGAAAAACCTGGACAAGAAGGTATAGCTCATTTTTGGGAACACATGGCTTTTAAAGGTACTCAAAAACGAAAGTCTTTTCATATCATAAGTAAATTAGACAGCGTAGGAGGGGAGTTGAATGCTTACACCACTAAAGAAAAAATTTGCTTTCATGCCTCAGTAACCGACAATCATTTTGATAAAGCTGTAGACTTATTGGTGGATATTACATTCAATTCTATTTTTCCTGAAAAAGAATTGGAAAAAGAAAAAGGTGTAATTCTGGAAGAAATGTCTATGTATTATGATTCTCCTGATGATTATTTACAAGATGATTTTGACTCTCAAATATTTAATAATCACCAACTTGGTGTAAATATTATTGGGAATGAAACTAGTGTTAAATCTTTCAAAAGAGAAAATTTTATAAATTTTATTAACGAAAATTTAGATACTTCAAGAATAGTTTTTAGTTCAGTATCGTCTTTGCCTTTTAAAACGGTTAAGAAAGTAGTAGAGAAATATTTTTCTGATATATCTTCAGTAACTAATCAAAAAAATAGAAACACATTTAATACGTACAGCCCCCAAAATATTGTTAAAAATAGAGATTTTACTCAGGCCTATTGTGCTTTAGGAAACGTTGCCTATTCTTTAAATAATCCTAAAAGAGTTCCTTTTTTTATGCTGACTAACATACTTGGTGGACCAGCTATGAACTCAAGGCTTAATCTGGAATTACGAGAAAAATACGGTTTTGTATATTCTGTTGAATCATCTTTTCATCCTTTTTCTGATACAGGTTTGTTCGCAATTTATTTTGCAACTGAGAAAAAGCAAGCTAATAGATGTTTTGATTTGGTGAAAAAACAATTAGCAAAGTTGAGAAACGAAACCATAAGTTCTTCTCAGTTAAAAATGTATAAAGAACAGTTGAAAGGACAGTTAGCAATAGCAGACGAAAGAAACAGTGGGCTCATGTTAATGATGGCAAGAAGTATATTAGACTTAGGAAGAATAGACAGTCTGGAGGAATTGTTCATACAAACTGATTCCATAACTTCTACGGTATTAATGGAACTCGCCAACGAAGTGTTTGACGAGAACCAATTGAGTACTTTAATGATTCAAAAATAATTTATTAGAAGTTTTTTTCTTTGATAATGTACAGAGGTCTATCTCTTACATTGTCAAAGATTCTACTAATATATTCTCCAATAATACCAATACACATAAGCTGCACTCCTCCAATAAACAATACTGAAATAATTATAGAAGCCCAACCACTTTGATATTCTTTAGAAATAAATCTAGAATATAGTGCATAAATTATAAGTATAAAAGAAATAAAAGATACAATAAAACCCATCCAAGTAGCCACTCTTAAAGGAAATGCAGAAAAAGATGTAATACCATCCATAGACAATTTTAACATTTTTTTGAGCGTATATCCAGTTTCTCCAGCTAATCTTTGGTCTCTATTATATTCTACATACGTTTGTTTAAAACCAACCCAAGCTATTTGTCCACGAAGGAATTTATTTTTTTCTGGCATGTTTTTAACAACATTCACAACCGATTTTTTCATAATCCTGAAATCACCAGTATCTAAAGGTATGTCCACAGAAGTAATAGCGTTTAGCGTTCTGTAGAAATATTTAGCAGTAAGTAATTTAAAAAAACTTTCACCTTCTCTTTTGTTTCTTTTGGCATAAACTACATCATATCCTTCTTGAACTTTAGCATACATTTCTAAAATCAACTCAGGCGGATCTTGTAAATCTGCATCAATGATAACCACATTCTCCCCAGAACACAAATCTAAACCTGCAGAAACAGCGGCTTGATGACCAAAATTTCTGCTGAAATTTATGTACTTTATATGAGGATTGCTTTCCGCTAATAGTTTAATAATTTCATAAGAATTGTCCTTACTGCCATCATTTATAAAAATCAATTCATATTCAGTACTAATTTTTTCACATACAGGAGTAAGACGTTGTAAAATGTTATGAATATTATCTTTCTCGTTGTATATCGGAATAATTATTGATAAATGCATTTTTTAATATTTATTGAACCATTCTTCCCAGTTTAAACTAGGGTTTTCTGTTGAATTTTGACCTATAGCAACTCTTTCAAAATCGCCTTCTAATGTGATAATTTTATACGATTCGTTTTGATTTAGATCTTCACCATCCCAATTTCCTATGTCTTTAATCAAGAATTTTTCAGTGCTATTTATAGTTTCTACCGTATGAAATGATATTGGTAAAGAAGTATTAAATAATTTTTTATCAATTATTAACATAATTTTTTTTCTGTCTTTTTGACTAGTAACCAATTTTATGCCTTTACTGTTATATTTAGATAAATCAGTTTTAAATTGTTTCAATACATCATTTTTTGATTTTTCTGTTAATTTTAAAAAATAAACTTGATTTTTATCGATTTTTAAAACTTCGACATTGTATTTATTTTCCAAATCTGATTTTATTGAGTTTAAACTGGTAATTACATACGGGTCAAAGTTTTTATGGTCTCTAAATATTGCGTATTTTACATTTATGCCTTTTTTTTCTAAAATATGAAAATAAAATTCTTGGTCTGCATTGTAAAAATCATTTACATAAACAACAAATCTAGGGTCATAAGAGACCTCTCCTTCTGATAATTGTTGTAAATAATTGTTAATATGGAAACTATCATTTCTTTCATATTCAAAAAGTTGATTTCTTAAACTGAAGTTTAGTGTATTGAAATATCCTGGGAAAACAAAAATACAGATTATCAGAATAGATAAATATTTGTTTGAATTATAATATTTACTAAACTTTTCTATTATGCTATATAAACATATTGCAGATAATGTTGAAAGTAAAGGATATACAGGCATATCATACCAGTATAATTTTGTTTTAGAGATAGAAATTACAAGTAGAAATGTAATGATAAGTATACCTAAATTTTTTATTAGTTTGATATTTTCACTTTTTATTAAAAAAGGAATAGAAATTACAATAATTATTAATAGAAACTTATTAAATCGGTCTTGCCATATATTCAATAAATAATAATAAAATGGTTCTGAATGCCCTTCATTTACTTCTAAAAATCTGCCCGAAAATTCATTTTTGATTACAGCTTCAATATACCCGTGATTAAATAATTCTCTTAATACATAATATGATATGAAAATTACCAAACAAGACAAAGCTGTAAAGTACACATATTTATTTTTTACAACGTTTAAAAATTTACGATTAAATAAAGTCAACAGAAATAAACCAGGCAACATCATACAACTTGCTATACCTTTTGTTAAAAAAGCAAGTATGAAAAATAGTCCAAAATATAGTAGATTTTTTAACGAATCATTTTGTAAGAATTGATAAAAATGATAAATATAGATTGTGATAAATAAAGTAAGTAAGGCATCGTAATCACCTGAACGTACATTATGAGGATTCATAAATCCTAAACTACCAATTAAAATAATAGGTGCTATTATGGCAAGTATTTTATTATTTGTCTGTTTGTTAAGAAAAACATATAATAATACAGCGGTAATTAAACCAGAAAGTAATGATGGAAATCTAATAGCAAATAAACTAGGCCCAAAAATGTTTATACAATAGCTCTGTAACCAAATCATAAGTGGTGGTTTGGTGTTCCACATATCTGGTTGATAGTTAAATGTAGTAACAAGGTAATTTCCTTTTTCCCACATTTCTAAACTATTAATTGCTAATCTGGTTTCGTCCCATTGGTTAAGAGGAATCAAATTACAATTATAAAAGATAGGTATACTAACTAACAAAACGACGATTAAAAAATAAATTTTAGTCTTTAAAAAATTTAGAATATTAAGCATATTTGTTACTTTTGGTCAAAATTAATAATTTATTTTTCTATGAAAAAATTCAACAAAGATTTTTTGTTTTATATAATTGTCATCTTTTTATCTTTTCTAATTTATTCAGCGAGATTTTCGTTCTATTTCAATAGAGATCAAGCGGTTCATATTCTTATGGTTCCGTCGTTTAGATTTCCAGAAGATTTATATTATTGGGGTCAAAACAGACTAGGAAGTATAATGCCTATGTTAGCTATCCCATTTTATAAATTAGGTATATCAGCTATTGTTTCTTTGGCAATAAGTCAATATTTGTTAATAATATCTACATTTTTGTTGATAGTGAATATATTCAAAAGTAGAACAATTAGATATTCATTTTGTCTTTTATATTTTTTCCCGATAATATATTTTAATACTATGCTGAGCGTAGCTCATCCTTATGTAGGTCAATTGTTCTTTAGTGCAATATTGTTCAATTTTTTTAATTATTTCGAAAATAAGAATTGGTTAATAACAAATAATAAAGATTATATAAAAATAGGCTTGGGTGTGATAAGCGTTTTTTTAGCTATTTGGAGCTCAGAAATTGCAGTAATTCTTCCCATATCTTTATTTCTGACTTTTACATATAAATTTCGTTTACAGATCAAAAGCTGTCTTATAGAACTTTCAAATTATATTGAAGGAGTTGAGTCTCATTTTTTAACAAAATTAAAAATTAGTATTGTTTTTTATAGAATACTTTTGTTGATTTTAATTTCATCTTTTTTGGGGATATTTTTTATTTATATAGCAAAAAAATTTGCAATAGGAGAGGATTATGGAGTGTTTTTAGTAAATAGTGACCAGTTTATATATAATTTAACTGCAATAAAATACGGTATAATAAAAACACTACTTTTTGGTCATGAAACAAATAAATCATCAATAGTAGTCTATGGTCTTTTAATTTTGTTTATAACTATATTCTTTAAAAAGTTTTATTTAAAATTAAATAATATCGAAGTATTCATGATTTTAAATATAATTGGTAGTTTTCTTATTTGTGTTTTATCAAGATGGGTGTATTCTTGGGATGTTCCAACTAGATATTTTTCACCAATGTATTTTTGGTTTATTGTTTTTTTATTATACGTAATTGAATTAAAATTTATTAACTCAGAATTATTAAGATTGTGTGTATTTATTGTTTCTTCATTGTCTTTATTTTTAGGTTATGAACAAATTAATAATTTTTTGAAATCAAAAAGCAATTATTCATCTATGTGTGATTTTAGACAATTTGGTAAAGCAACAATAATAGGTGGAGATTGGTACGACAATCATTTGGTGGCAATAGCTAATCCTGAAGAATTATACTCAATTCCGTTTCAAAATGGATTGGTAAGAAATAAACATCAGGTAGAATTAGCTCTTAAAAATGATAATATTTACATCTTAAATAGTGATCATAATCCTATTTCAGATACTTCTTTTTTTTCAGATAAATTTTCACAATTTGGATATGAATTTGTAAAATCAGGAAAGGTCTTCAGATTTAAAGATTATTACAATATGTGTAAATATAAATTGGTAGGTAAACAGAAAAATATTGAATATAATGCTCGCCAAATTCCATATAATAACGGTAATGTAGTAACTGATACACTAGGTAATCCAAAATTTTCTATAGAAACTGCTTCAAATCACACAGATGGTGCTTTTTGTTTTGGACCATATTTGTCTTTAGTAAAAGGTACATATAAAGTTCATTTTTATCTCAGAAAAATGAATAATTTTAATTCTGAATTCGCAACAACTTTATACGTAGCTAATGCTATAAATCATATTATAGCATCAAAAGATGTGACAAATTTAGAAATGAGTGACACAAATAAATATTACGATTTTATGTTAGAATTTGAAGTTACTGATGAAAATGCCAAACATGAATTTATTGTAATACAAAAGGATAATATTATTTTGAGATGTAATAAAATTCTTGTGGAGAAAATAAACTAACTCTCTCCCAAAGCTACTATTCTGTCAAATTCTTCCCTTCTTACGGGTACTACAGATATTCTTGAAAGACGAACCAGCTCCATTTTACTGAGTTGTTCGTCTTTTTTTATATAGTCTAAAGTGATCGTATTCTGAAACTTACGTACTGGCTTTAGGTCTACAACCACCCAGTTGGTGTCGTCTGTGGTTGGGTCTTGGTAATGTTCTTTTATAACTTCTGCGTATCCTACAATTTCTTTTCCTTCATTGCTATGGTAAAACAAAACTAAGTCTCCAAGTTGCATTTCTTTGAGATTATTTCTTGCCTGATAGTTTCTGACACCGTCCCAAAAGGTGCTTCCATCTGCCACAAACTTATCCCAAGGATATTTAAAAGGTTCTGATTTTACGAGCCAATAATTCATATGAGTAAATATATTTCGATGCTAAATTAATATAAATGTGAAAATTTACGTATTTTCGCGTTCATTTAAATTTTATAAAAAATTTAGAACCGTAATTCTATTATGAAACTTTCAGAATTTTCATTTGAACTTCCTCCAGAGCTTTTAGCTCTTTATCCAGCAGAAAATCGTGATGAGGCACGTTTAATGGTTGTGAACCGTAAAACTGGTGAGATAGAACATAAGATTTTTAAAGACATTGTTAACTACTACGACGAAGGCGATGTTTTTGTAGCAAACAACACTAAAGTATTTCCTGCAAGATTGTATGGAAATAAAGAAAAAACAGGTGCCAAAATAGAAGTTTTTTTGTTGAGAGAGTTAAACAAAGAACATCATTTGTGGGACGTACTTGTAGATCCTGCTCGTAAAATTCGTGTAGGAAATAAATTGTATTTTGGTGATAGCGATTTAGTAGCAGAAGTTATTGACAATACTACTTCAAGAGGTAGAACAATCAGATTTTTGTTTGACGGAACTGACGAAGAGTTTTATAAAGTAATTGATGAATTAGGTGAAACCCCATTACCTAAATATATCAAACGTAAGGCTGAACCAGAAGATAGAGATAGATACCAAACTGTGTATGCAGAACATACCGGTGCAGTAGCGGCTCCTACAGCTGGTCTTCATTTTACTAAACAAATAATTAAGAGATTAGAAATAAAAGGCGTTGATTTTATGCCAGTTACACTACACGTAGGTTTGGGCACTTTCAGACCTGTTGACGTGGAAGATTTAACTAAACATAAAATGGATTCTGAGAATTTTATTATTCCTGAAGATACTTGTAATAAAGTAAATAACGCTTTAGACAACAAGAAAAAGGTAGTGGCTATTGGTACTACTTCTATGAGAACGCTTGAATCTTCGGTTTCGGCTAACAATAGATTAAAGCCAATCACTAGCTCATGGACAGATAAATTTATTTTCCCTCCATACGACTTCAAAATTGCGAATTCTTTAGTAACTAATTTTCACATGCCTGAATCAACAGTATTGATGATGACTTGTGCGTTTGGTGGCTATGATTTGATCATGAAAGCATACGAAATTGCAGTGAAAGAAAAGTATAAGTTTTTCTCTTATGGCGATGCAATGATGATTATCTAAAATTCTGAAAATATTTCAATAAATAAGGGTTTGAAATCATATTTCAAACCCTTATTATTTTATTTGATGAGTTTTTCAATAATCGCTTTATATTCAGTTTCTGTATAAGATTTGGTACCTATTTTTGTCAAATACCAATCTACAGACCAATTATAGCTTTCTTTAGATTTTACTTCTCTGTATGCTCCTTGTTGTTCTATCTCAATGTAGATTTTATTAGGGTTGGCATATATTTCTATTTCTGATTCGTCTGGTGCACAGTTGCTTGCATTAATATTTTCAAATTTTTTCACTAAAAGTAAATTACCACTGTGTTGAGCAAGCCATCCTTCAGAGGCATACGCAAATGATTTTTTGTTGTCGTTTATAGCAGAGCTATCATATTTGAACGTTGCTATGCCATTTTTAGTAGTAATTTTAACCTCACCAAATGGTTTTTTACCTTTAAAAGTTGCCTTTTCATAAGGAAAAATGGTAGTTCCACCAGAAACGACTCTACTAATTTCCCATGGAGCAATTTTAATAGATTTATCAGAGTTATTTACAATAGAATAGGTTACTTTGATAGAACTATCTGGATTAACTGTAAAACTCTTAATAATATTTACGCCTAAAGTATCAGCGTTTTTACTTTCGAAGCTGTTTGTTGAAAGTTTGACATAAGGCTCGCTATCAATGCTCGTAATAGGTGGCCAACCCCATGCACTTTGAGGTGCCGTCCAAAATGTAGAGCCGTACATTTCAAACTCATTTTTTTGAATCAAAACTTCTTCTCCGTTGTAGGTAAACGAAGTTATTCTACAACCATTATTAGGGTCAATAGTCATTTTGGTTGCTCCAGAAATAAACTCTAACACTGTTTTTGAAACAGTAGAATCAATTTTGGTACTAGTAGAATCTTCTTTTTTTTGATAATTTTCAAATTTTGTACATGAAAATAAAAATAAACTACTTGCAAGAGCTGTAATTTTTAAATGCTTGATATTCATTTGTTTAAATAGTATATATTGTTTTTGTTTTGCTTGTATAATTCTCCTAATACAGGGATTTGAGATTGTAATTTCGGCATTAAATGTAGTTCATCTACAATAACATCTGGCCAATCTTCTGAAATACTCGTGTAGATCATAGTTAGACCCGCAAAAGAATTAATTTTTCGAATTTGTTTTTGTGCCATGGGCCAATACAAATATTTTGTGGCTAACTTTTGATTGTAATATCCTGCCAAATCATTTCCTAGAATTAAGATTTTTTTGTTTGAAAATTCAAATTTAGATTTCTCCACTATTACTGCTTTCTCGGGTCTTTGACGAATACTATGGCTAAAATCTAACCAGAAACTTCCTACAATATAAACTGGTATACAAAATGCCAAAAACCTATACATATATTTGTTTTTGAGTACCAAAAACATGTAAGTACAGAAATAAGCAAAAGGTATGCATAAAAATACACAATTGTAGGCATCAAAATTTGTCCAGAAACTGATGATAATAAAACAAACAAACCACATCATCATAAGTGCTTTGGTTGTAGATTCTATATTATTATGAAACTGAGAAAGTAGACAGAAAAAACTTATAAGAATACTCACGGCTACAGGAGCTATAAGTATTAAGTAATTTTCAAAACTAAGTCCAGTTCTAAAATTGAATTGAAAATAATAAATGATAGCTCTGTTTATAAAATCAGCTAGTGAGCCTTGTGTATAATATACTATTCCTATAAAAAAATAAGGTATGATAAATCCGAACAAACTTAATAGATAACTTGAAAATCTAAGTTTGGTATATGCCGCGAAAAACAATAAATGCAAAACAAAGAATAATGTGGAAGGGAAAAAATATAAACTGGCTATTCCGTGCCAAAAACCCAAAAGTATTCTTTCCTCATCATGAATATGGCTACTAAAATGTTTCAAAACTATGTTTAGTCCCAAACTAATGAATAATACAGAAAATAACTGAGAAGAAAATTTTAAAATTAAAAATGAACCAAAAATACCAATGATGAAAAAATAGATTGTTAAGAAATTTTTTCTTGGATACACCTCAATAGTGTTGAAATTTAAGGTGATTTTAACACCCACAAAAATCAATACCAACAAAGGAATTAGGGACGCCAATAATGAGGTATATCGCGAATAAGTAATACCACTGTATGTTAACGATGTAAATAATCCTGTATAGTCCCAGATGTCTTTATACATAAAACTACCTTCGTTTATCTTGTTGCCTATCAGGCTGTAAAGAATGTCGTTTTCAGTTGTAGGTAGTTGAAACCATATCAATGGAACAAACATTAATAGGAATAAAAGAATCCCCAGAAACAAACGTATGGGGTCGTTTGGCTTAAAAAGTGAAATCACAAATTATCAAATTTGTGTCAAGTTATAAAAAGATAGGGTTTTTCACAAAATATCAATAATTTTGTAGATAATATGGAATCGAAACGTCAGCTAAAATTTTCAAGATTAATACAAAAAGAACTAGGAGAAATATTTCAAAGAGATGTAAAAAGTCTTTTTTCGAATACTTTCATCACCATTACACATGTGAATATGAGTCCTGACTTGAGTGTGGCTAAAGTGTACTTGAGTATTATGTTGGCTCCAAACAAAAACGAAGCTTTAGATAAAATAAATTTAAACAAAAAAGCCATTAGAAATTTTCTAGCACAGAAAATTAAAAAAGATGTCAGAATTATTCCTGAAATTATTTTTTATTTGGACGATTCTACAGAATATGCGTCTAAAATGGATAAAATTTTTAGAGGTCTAGATATTCCTCCTTCAGATAAATCTGAATAACTCATCTCATGAATGTAGCATTTTTTATTGCCCGCAGATATTTTTACAGTAAGAAAAAAAAGAGTTTTATAAATATAATCTCTTTAATTTCTATGGGTAGCTTATGTGTGGCCACTGCTGCATTGATCATTGTTATGTCTGGTTTTAATGGCATGGAAGATTTTTTAAGAAGTCTTTTTCAGTCGTTTGATCCAGAATTGAGAATACAACCCGTAAAAGGGAAAATGGTATATTTTGATCCAGAATTATCTTCAAAAATAAAGTCAGTAGAAGGTGTGCAGTGCATAACTCCTGTGCTGGAAGA
This sequence comes from Cytophagales bacterium, assembly GCA_046329305.1. GTDB lineage: Bacteria > Bacteroidota > Bacteroidia > Cytophagales > UBA9547 > CAMFLX01. The sequence goes on along the minus strand of JAXLUW010000002.1, from coordinate 807,034 downwards.
TAAAGTACTCATTAAATACAAAGACAAAAGAACCATAGCTACTCTTAAAGGTGTAGGTGATTATTTTTTTGAACAAAATAAATTAGACAGCTCTATTGTGAGCGGTAGGGCACTTTTACAGCTCGATAGTCTACCTTATGCAGTTTTAGGACTTGGAATTCAGCACAAACTAGGTGTTTCTATTGCGGATGCTTTTTATCCTCTACAAATAATATATCCTAAAAAAACCAAAAGTGTTCAAACAGTCATAGAAAACTCTTTTAATCAGCAGTTAATAAAAGCTTCTGGAGTATTTGCTCTAGAAAAAAGCTATGATGAAAAATATGTTTTTGTACCCTTAGATTTTGCACAACAAGTGTTTTCTGCGAAAAACAAAATATCTAGCTTGGAGCTGAAACTAAAAACAAACTCTGATGAAGATGAAATAAAGGAGAAAATTTCTCAGATTGTAGGAGAAAATTTTGAAGTACTTAACAGAGATGAGCAGAACAAGATGCATCTGAAAGTGGTAAAGTCGGAGAAACTGTTTGTGTTTTTTGTTTTATCTGTCATTATCCTTATTTCATCGCTTAATATTTTTCTGTGTTTAACCATGTTGGTGATAGAGAAAAAACATGACTTGAGTATAATGAAATCTTTTGGTATGAGCAATGCTACCTTATTCAAGATTTTTACTTTTGAAGGCTACATTTTGTCGTTTATTGGTGGTATTGGTGGCATTGTTCTCGGTGTACTCATTTGTATGGTTCAGATAAAGTATCAATTGCTTACTTTAGGAACGGAAACCGCTATTCTAGATGCTTATCCTGTAAAAATCGTCTGGACGGATGTATTTTGGGCAGCATTTACTGTATTCTTTATCACCTTTTTAGCATCTATAGTGCCATCTTATAAGGCTTCAAAAATCGAAATTAAAGATAATTTATAGTTTTTGAGCAGATATTTGACTACCTTTGTAAAAAATAGTTCTTTATATAAATGCTCAATAGAAGAATACTCAGAGCAAAAGCCGTACAATATTTATACGGTTTATTGCAATCGCATAACGCCAATTTCGAATTAGCTATTGAAAACATACGTGATGATTTTGCTCCAGATTTAAATTCTATGGAGCCGCAAGACCGCATTCAGCTTGCAAAAGATGCTCAAAAAGCCATAGAGATTTTTGAACAAAGTGTGGTTCACAAAACTCCGGTAGATCCTCATACCGAAAATAAACTCAAAAAGTCTGTAATTAATGCACAGCTATTTTTAAAAAATGCCATAGCTCGTGACAACAAATTTTCTGCCACTTCTTTGGTGAATCAAACAGAAGAGGTACATAACAGTTACGTGCTTTCACTCTATATTCTTGTAAAAGTACTTAGTTTTATAGAGGATACTTTTAATAAAAAATACAACACTCCAGATAAAGAATTTGCAATTAAAAAATTAATTTTTAGAAATTTTGAAGTTGCTGGAACTAAGCTAGGCGAAGAAACAGAAGAAAAAGTAAGTGATTTGGCTTTTATTTTGTACAGAGATGTGTTTTCGTTAAACGAAAATCTGGAATCTGTTTATATAAATAAATTAGGACAAATAGATGCTGAAAAAGAAGTTGTTAAGGATTTAATTAAAATTGAATTACTTAAAAATGATTTGTATGAGTCTATCATGGAAGAAGAAGATTTTGATTGGTCTGAAAACAAATCAGCTGTTAAAGATTTAATTAACAAGACTTTAAAAAATATTTCTGAAGATTCAGAACCTAGTAGAATTTTAATTAGTATTTCTGCAAATTGGGACGATGATAAGCAGTTTATGCAAGAGTTGTTTTTGAAATCTGTAGAAAACAAAGAAGAATATACTACATACATTAACGAAAAATTGAAAAATTGGGATTTATCTCGTATCGCTGAAATAGATTTGGCTATATTGTATGTGGCCATCGCTGAAATGATTAATTTCCCGTCTATTCCTGTAAAAGTGAGTATCAATGAGTATCTGGAAATTGCAAAAGTTTACAGTACGCCCAAAAGCAAAGATTTTATAAACGGATTATTAGATAAAATATCTGTGGATCTGGTTGACAAAGAAGTCATCAAAAAGTCTGGTAGGGGACTTATAGATAACAAATAAACAAAAAAGGAAGTTTTTAAAACTTCCTTTTTTGTTTTTATACCACAATATATTTTATTTTTGAGTAATGAAAGTTTGTATAGCAGAAAAGCCCAGTGTAGCCAAAGATATAGCAGAGGTAATAGGAGCCAAAGCTCGTAAAGATGGCTATTATGAAGGAAACGGCTATCAAGTAACTTGGACATTTGGGCATTTGTGTACTCTTAAAGAACCACACGATTACGTGCCTGAATGGAAAATGTGGCGACTAGAAGAATTACCCATTATTCCTAAAAACTTTGGTATCAAACTTATTGAAAATAAAGGTGTTGAAAAGCAATTTCAGATTATTGAGTCTCTAGTTACTAGTGAAAATTGTGAAGAAGTAATCAACTGTGGTGATGCTGGCCAAGAAGGGGAATTGATACAGCGATGGGTTTTGCATAAAGCTCAATGTAAAGTTCAAGTTAAAAGATTGTGGATTTCCTCATTAACAGAAGCCGCTATTAAAGAAGGATTCCAAAAGCTGAAAGACAGCACTCAATATAACAATTTGTATGCTGCTGGTAGTGCCAGAGCCATAGGTGATTGGCTATTGGGCATGAACGCCACCAGACTATTTACCAAAAAATATGCTCAAGGGAAAGCAGTTTTGTCTATTGGTAGAGTACAAACGCCAACCTTGGCTATGATTGTACAGAGACAAAAAGAAATTAATGCTTTTAAATCTGCGGACTATTGGGAACTAAAAACTCTTTATAGAGAAACAGAATTTACAGCTAATATAGAAAGACTTATTCAAAAAGATAGGGCAGACAAAGGCTTAGAATATCTTAAGCAACACCCTGAATTTGAGGTTACTTCATTTGAAAAAAAAGAAGGTAAAGAGGGTAATCCAAAGTTGTTTGACCTTACGGGTTTGCAAGTGGAAGCAAATAAAAAATATGCGTATTCGGCAGAAGATACATTACGTTTTGTTCAAAACTTGTATGAGAAGAAATTTGTAACCTATCCCAGAGTAGATACTACATATCTTCCAGATGATATGTATCCTAAAATACCCGATATTTTAAAAAGTATGCAGTATTATGCTCAATTCACTGCCCCGCTTTTACAAAAACCTATTCCTAAGCTTAAATCTGTATTTGATAATGAAAAAGTTACAGATCACCACGCCATTATTCCTACCGAAGTATTACCTACAGGTTTGTTACCTGAAGAAAAACGCGTTTATGATTTGATTGCACGCAGATTTATTGCGGCTTTTTATCCAGAATGTAAAATTTCAAATACTACCGTTTTGGGTTTGGTAGGTAAGATTGAGTTTAAAGCTACTGGTAAACAAATACTTGAACCTGGCTGGAAAGAACTATATCCTAAACCTGCTCAAAAAGAAAGCTCTGAAGACGAAGACAAAGAGGAAGACGAAGATAAAACAATGCCCGTGTTTGAAGTAGGAGAAAAGGGGCCTCATATACCCAAAATACACCAAGGCAAAACGTCTCCGCCAAAACCATATACTGAAGCTACTTTGTTACGGGCTATGGAAACGGCTGGTAAACAAGTAGATAACGATGAAATGCGAGAGTTTTTGAAAGAAAATGGCATAGGAAGGCCGTCTACTCGTGCCAATATTATTGAAACGCTCATCAAAAGGTCTTATGTTGAGAAAAAGAAAAAAAACTTGTTTGCAACACAAACAGGTATGGCTCTGATAGATACCATACAGAACGACTTACTTAAAAGTGCGGAACTTACTGGGGTATGGGAAAAAAAACTACGTATGATAGAACGTGGCGACTATGCCATGGAAACTTTTAAAAATGAATTGGTACAAATGGTGGTTGAGCTCACCAACGAAGTAAAAAACAGTTATGCTTTCAGAGCTATAAGTATAGAAGAAGCTAAACCTACAGAAAAACCCAAAGCGGAAAAGTCTTCTAAACCCAAAGAAGATAAAGTAAGCCTAGACGATTTGAAATGTCCTAAATGTAAAGAAAATTCACTCTTAAAAGGTAAATCAGCTTTCGGTTGTGCGAACTTCAAAGAGTGTGGGTTCAAAATTCCGTTTCAAATTTATGGCAAAACCTTGACCGACAAAAACGTAATTGAGTTGGTACAAAAAGGTAAAACTAGCAAGCTGAAAGGGTTGATTGTACCAGCATCTGAAAAGCCTACAGATGCCAAAATTTTTTTGTCAGACAAATACGAAATAGGCTTTGAATAGCATTTAAGGTAGATTTTTTTTGGATACAAGTTTATAATTTGTATTTTATCATAATATAAGATAATTCAATGGGTTTTATTAGTAATATTTTTTCAATAAATAAATATAAATTAGAAATTAAAATCTGGTTAATAATTCCATTTTTGGTCTCAATTACTCTGCTTATATTGAATTTTAGTTATAGGTATTTTGAGGTTAATGTTCTGTATAATAATAATTTAAGTGTTTATTCTGATAAAGAGATTAATGGAAATTCTACAGGATTTTTAAAGCTTGAAGAAAAAGGTTTTAAATTTTCATACACGATATTGAAAGGTTTTCAATATCCTTATGTTGGCATTCACATTAATTTATCAGACAAAATAATAAATAAGATAAGTTCTAATGATTTTTTAAAAATTAAAATTAGTGCAACTAAATCTACAGAAATACCAATAATTTTTAATGAATTTGTAAATTTTAAGAATGATACATTAAATCGAATTTGGCAATACAATATAAAGTTAAAGTCGGGGATGAATACGTATTTGTTGAAAATTTCAGACTTTAAAGTTCCAACGTGGTGGTATTTGAACAATAAAAAAAGAGAAAGTGACTTTCATGCACTTGATTTAAACAATGTACGAGGAGTTTGCATACAAAATTGTATTTTTATTCAAGAAAACCAAGAAGATACTATAAAAGTTGAAGAAATTATATTTACAAAAGATTTTAATATTTGGTGGTATAATTACCTAATATTTACATTTTTTTGGTACATTTTTGGTGGTTTGTACTTTTTATGGAAAACTAAAAGATCTAAATCTGTTTATATCCCCTATGTGGTTACAAATATAATAGAACAGCCTGAGGATGATTGGAGAAAATTACAATCATATATATCTGAGAATTATATGAATAACATTAATTTGGATGGAATTCAGAAAGAGTTAGGAATCTCCAAACATCGAATATCTTCCTTAATAAAAGAACAAACTTCATTAATTTTTAAACAATATTTAAATCAAATTAGAATTGCGGAAGCAAAACGTCTTTTACAGGAAACAAATCTGCCTATAAATGAAATTTCTGATAATGTAGGTTACGGAAATTTGTCAAATTTTAACAGAGTTTTTAAAGAATATACAGGAAATCCCCCTTCTTTTTATAGAAATTAGTTTTTTAATATATTGAATATCATTTAATTGTGTTTTTGCATACTTTTATTTGATTTTTGCAAAGTGGTATTCTTTTGAGTTATTTAAATTCATGAAAAATTAATTTAAATATGAATATAAAAGTTAATCTATTATTTTCAATAGTATTTTTTTGCGGACAAATTTTTGCGAAAAATTATTATGTATCTCAAAATGGAAATGATTTAGACGATGGTTTAAGTCCAATGTCTCCTATACAGAGTATTGTAAAAGTCAACTCTCTTAAGTTGTTCCCTGGTGATTCGATTTTGTTTAAAAGAGGGGAAAAATTTGTAGGGAATATAAAAATAACAAATTCTGGAGATGAAAACTCAGAAATAGTACTAGGCGCTTATGGCCAAGGTGAATTTCCAATTATTTCAGCAGCTATTACTATTCAAAACTGGACTTTGCTAAATAAAAATATTTACACCGCAAATTTTGAATTTAATTTAAAAGAAATAACTCAAATTTTTATTGATGAAGTAATTCACATACCCGCACGATACCCAAATAATAGTTATATGAAAATTAAGAATATATCCGATTCTAGTTTTAATGTTCCTGAATGGTCTGATATTCTTAACAACTGGGATAGTGCATATATGCACGTACGAACTGAACATTGGGTTATAGATAAATTTTTAATTATAACTCAAAAGGGGAAAAATTTTAAATATTCAAAACCAAAATCTTTTTACAAAAGTTACGACTTAAAAGAAAATTTCGGGTTTTTTTTATCAAATAAAATTTCGGCGTTAGATACCATTGGTGAATTTTATTTTGATTACAACAATAAAAAAATCTATATAATCTCCAAGAATAATCAAAGTTTACTGAATAAGGGTGCTGAAATAAGTATATATACTAATTGTGTTACAATTGCTCCTAAAGTTAAACATATCAAAATTGAAAACCTTCAATTAGAAAAAAGTTTAAAAGATGCACTTTTTCTTGATAAAACTGAATTTGTGAGTATTCATAACTGTAATATAAAACAAACGGGTAGAGATGGAGTTGGGGCATTTGAAGATTACAATACTTCAAATGAATATTTAAATATTTCAAAATGTCAATTTAGTGATATATCAAATGTTGGAATAAATGTACCTAATTCTCAAAAAACTATAATTACAAACAACAAAATTAAACGTTGTGGTTTGATTGCAGGACTAGGTCAATGTTATGATGAAGCCTATAGTGGTATTGTATGTACTCAGGCGAAAGTATATTATAATACAATTGACAGTGTAGGTTACAGTGGAATAATTTTCAAAGAAAAAGACACTATTTCCTATAATACAGTGAGTAATATTGGACAAACCAAAAATGATTGCGGAGCATATTATGGATGGAAAAGTAGCGATAATGTAATTTCACATAATTTTGCTAATCTGGGTTATTCTAATGGAGAAGGTACTATTTATCAGAATAATACTTTAAATGTAGGTTTGTATTGCGACGATTATTCACATCACAACACTTTTGTCTCCAATACAATAGAAAATCATGAAATAGGTGCTATGATACATAATTCGGCTAATATAATTTTTAAGGCTAATGTTTTTTATAATAATTTTAAAGCTCAACTTCAATTACTAGAAGGGGCACCATTCAGTTCAAAGTTAGAAGTATATGATAATTTAATTTCAAATAATATTTTTCAATCAATGCATCCTTCTCAAATGACTTTGTTTTTATCTTCCGAAAAAAATAATTTAAATTCCTTTGGGATATTTTCTGGGAATTATTATTCTAATACATACCGTAAAAATCATATTGGTTTAATATATAGGCCAGATCAATCAGATACCAAATATTCAAATAGATATATTGGAATTTCTTTAAAAGAATTACAAAATATGTTTAAATATGATTTGGATGCTAAATCTGCTTTCGATTCTTTATCATCGTATGCAAATTATATAAAGAAAAATTCAAACATGATTCAGAATAGTAATTTTGAAAAGGGAACTGGATGGTGGTGGACCTATGAAAATGAAAATTTTTTAATTACAACTCAAGAAAAATCAGGCTTCGAAAAACTAACTTTAAAAGGGGTATATTCTGATAGTTTAAATATAAAACAAGGCAATTGGGGTACTGCCCCTCTTAAAATAGAATCAGGAAAAAAATACATGCTGACATATCAAATTCTTGGTCAAACAAAAGGTGGGTTTAGAGTGAATCTTAATTCTAGTGATGATCCATACGGTGGCGTAGTGCTTCCTGCAAGTCATTACAAACAATTTGATAAGGAAATGATTTCTGATACAATTCTAGTTAAGGGTAACATTAATGATAATGCTTCCTTGACCTTCAATAGTACTAATTTTGATAAAAATTTTTGGATGGATAAAGTTCAGTTTTTTGAAATAGAAGAAGACACTACTCTAAGTCTACCATTTTACAAAACAGTATTGTTTAAAAATTTATCTAATACAGAATTAACACTTAATGTAAAGAATAAATACAGGTTTTTGTCAGGAGAAATTTTACAAGATAATTATATACTTAAATCATATGAGTCAATTGTTCTAAAGAGACTAAATTCATTTATTGATAATCATGATGATGATTTATATGAAAAAGAATTAAATTTTTTATATCCCAATCCTGTTAATGAATGTTTTAAAATTACAAAATCAACTAATTTTACATCTGATTTCATTGAGATTACTAACCAAAGTGGAGTTTTGTTATTTAAAGGTAAACTTGATGGTACTGATTTTGTAATACCACAACATTGGACTAACGGGATCTATTTTATTTCAGTTATTCGGAATAACTATACATATAAAGTTAAATGGATTTTAGAAAGATAAATTTAAATGATTATGACAAATTGATTTTCATTGGTTTTAAATCGGCGTTTGGTTGTGCGAACTTCAAAGAGTGTGGGTTCAAAATTCCTTTTCAAATTTATGGCAAAACCTTGACCGACAAAAACGTAATTGAGTTGGTACAAAAAGGTAAAACTAGCAAGCTGAAAGGGTTGATTTTGGAGACGGAGGGTAGTCCTACAGAGGCAAAGTTGAAACTAAATGAAAACTATGAAATAGTGTGTGAATGATGTATTCAAATAGAATATTTTGATTACTTTTAAGACAGAATTTAAACTTATCTTACACAAATGCGATTTGTTATAATATTTATATTTTTTATTCGATTTACTCAAATTTTTTCACAAAATTTAACCAATGAACAAGATATTTTTGCAATACTTGACGCTGTAAAGAACGAACACATTGAAAATAAAGTATTAGATGATTCATTTTCTGAGAAATTGTTTAATGATTTTGTAAACGTTCTTGATGAACATCATTATTATTTTACAAAATCTGATTATGATTTGTTAATTAAAAATAAACTCTTACTAGACAATCAATTAAATAATAAGAAACTTGAGTTTATTAAAGCCGTAAATGATTTTAACAATATCAACAATAACTTAACTAACAAAAATAATGAGTTGATAGATAAGTGGAATAAAACTGCTCAATCATTTTTAGACAAACACGTTCCTAAATATTAAGAATTTGTTTGAAATAAACTTGATTGGGTTAATTAACTCTCCAATGTAAAGAATCCTAAAAACTTATTTGGATATAACTTATGAGTAGAAATAAACTCAGGAGTTATTGAGAGTGTAAAATCAAGGTTGTAATTTTATTTATTAAAGATGTCTTAATTAACTTTTTACATCTTCCCACGATTTTATTTGTGGAGTGGAGTGTGAAATATTTTCTTTTTTTAAATAGATTTTACCTATAAATAGCACTATTTTGAATAAATTAAAATACTACAAATACTTAATAAACAGCCTTCTAGACTCAATTTTAAAAAAATATAAGAATCAAAATTTTAGAATAGGGGAGCGTAAGTATCCATTAAAATAAAAAAATCAAATTGTATGATAGCTGAGAGTTACAGATTGTATATTTTTTTAAATATTTCAAAAAAAAGTACTTAGGAGAAAAGTTAAACCCTTGCTTTTCTATGTTTTTGTATTTTTCTATCCAGACGTAAACTAACTGCATGTGTGTGTATCTAAGTACTCAAATATACTCAGAATATATACACACACATGAGTTAAATATAAAATATATATCGCTTTATTTCTAGGCTACCATTTAGTTTTTTTACCTAAAAATGTTGTCCATTCTTCGTCTACGTTTTCGGTAAATTCTCTTAAAAACATAATGAATGAGGGCTTAAACGGTTTGTAAGGTAAAATCATTCCTGCTTCTTCTGGTGTGCGGTCTCCCTTTTTGGCATTACATGGGCTACACGCTGTAATCAGGTTTTCCCAAGTGGTCGGTCCTTTTCGGGAGCGAGGTTGCACATGGTCTAGTGTGAGGCTGTGTTTGCTCCCACAATAGGCACATTTATAGCCGTCTCTTTTAAAAATATTCTGGCGGCTCAGTACCACACCTTTGTAAGGTATGTTTACATAGTTGTTGAGCTTTATCACAGAGGGCATAGAAAAAGAAGAGGACACTGATCTCAGTGTCCTCAATTTATCTGAAGCTATCATTTCTGCCTTCTGGAGATATACGAGCAAGAAAGCTCGTTCTACATTGCATATGGTTAATGCTCTGTAGTCTTGATTGAGTACTAAAACTTTCCGTGCCATAAGATTCTTTTTCTAAATATACTAATATTTTTGAAAAAAAGTTTCTTATTGCCTTAAAAAATGATTTTCAATACCTTATACATAAAAAAAGACCTTTTGCTTGCAAAAGGTCTTTTTAGATCATAGCCTATAGCTGACTGGTATTAGTTTTTATTCAAGATTTAGAATTGCCAATCATCACTATAACTCATTCATTTTTCTACTTTTTAAATAATAGGCATTGCATTAATTGTTTAAGTGTTTAACATATTTTAATAAATCTTGCACAAAAGTAAACTTATTAAAATAATATCAAAATATTTGAAGTTTTAACTTATAAAATTGAGTATTAATTCGTAAAAAACTAAGTTTAATTACTTATAAACTCCAGTCTTTATTTAACGAAGAAATTGCGTGATGTGCCGTAAGGTCATACTGGCAAGGTACTATAGAAACATAGTTATTTGCGAGAGCCCATTCGTCTGTATCTTCTCCTTTGTCTTCGTTTATAAAGAAGCCACTCATCCAGAAGTAATTACGTCCTAGAGGGTCTCTGCGTTCTTCAAATTTCTCTTCCCATCGGGCCGCAGCTTGTCTGCATATTTTCACTCCTTTAATGCTTTCTTCTTTTTTAGCAGGAAAGTTTACATTGAGAGCCAGTCCTTTCTGAAATGGTTTTGCTAATGCTTCTAAAATTATTTTTTCTATCCATACGGCACAGTGAGACAGATCTGCTTCGTGAGCGTATTCGCACAAAGAAAATCCTATGGCTGGTAAGCCTTCAATAGCAGCTTCAATAGCCGCAGACATAGTTCCTGAATATAAAACACTTATAGACGAATTGCTACCGTGGTTCATACCACTTAACACCAAATCTGGTTTGCGACCATTCAGTACATGGTGTTTGGCAATCTTAATACAGTCTGCTGGTGTACCAGAACATTCGTAAGCCAATACATTCTGAAAAATATCAGATTTACGAAGTCTCAAAGTATCTGCAATAGTTATGGCATGTCCCATAGCAGATTGTGGACTATCTGGAGCTACCACTACCACTTCGCCTATTTGAGAAGCTACTTCTACTAGTAATCTGATACCTCTTGAGGTAATACCGTCATCATTTGAAATCAATATCAGTGGTTTCATTATCCTATGGGGTTTATTGAAAATTCTATTTTATGTTTTTGTAATTCTATGTAAATCAGGGTAGTCATTTCGTTCGCAACTGCCGCACATATTTCTGATTGTGTTGTACCTTTAACAAAAAGGGTTAGATTAACGCCAATTTTTTTAACACCAACTCGTCCGTTTGAAATTCTTGAATCTTCCAATAAAAGATTTTCTATGATCGATCTTAAATTGGTAAAGTTATTTTTGTTGCTCAAGTCTAATAAAATCTCAAACTCCAACATTCCTTCTTTAGTAATATTTACAATGGTTCCGTTAGATAACGGACCGTTAGGGATAATTACGGACTTATTGTCTGGCGTTAAGAGAACGGTGTTAAATATCTGAATTTCTTGTACTTTACCTATTTTACTTTGAGCATCTATTACATCGCCTACTTTAAATGGCTTGAAGGTGAGAATGAGTACTCCTCCAGCAAAGTTAGACAAACTTCCTTGTAAGGCTAAACCTACTGCCAAACCTGCTGCCCCTAAAATGGTAACAAAAGATGTGGTTTCTATACCCAACATTCCAGCGATGGAGAAAAGTAACAGAACCTTTAAAGATATGGAGATTAGACTTCTTAAAAATGTTCTAAGAGAAACATCAAACTCTCGACCTTCCATGGCACTGTGTATAAATGCCGTGAGTCTGTTGATTATCCAGAAGCCTACTACCCATAAAAATATAGCTCCAGCCACTTTGGGAACGTATGAAATAGCCAATTCCGTTGCTTTGGCTACCATGAGTTCCATATAATTTATTGTTTCTTTGTGAACCATGTTTTGTTAACTTTGCCCACAAATTTAGGATGTTTAGAACAAATATTGTCTGATACTTGTTTAAAAAATAGATAATTTTACGTTATGAATTGGAATCAGTTAACCTCAACGGATCAATTGGCACAAATACAAGAAAGCTCAGTTGAAAAACCCGTATTAATTTTCAAACATAGTACCCGTTGTTCTATAAGCAGTTCTGCATTAAACAGAGTGGAGAGAAATTGGGATGATAAGTTTTTGAATCAAATTACACCCTATTACTTAGATTTGATTTCGTATAGAGAGGTGTCCAACGCTATTGCTGATATATTTGGAGTGCAGCATCAATCTCCGCAAGTGTTGTTAATTTACAAAGGAAAAAGTATATATGATACTTCCCATATGGACATTAACTTGCCAGAAATTATGAGTCAAGCCAAATTTGTAATGTGAGTATGAATTTGTATCTGGTTGTAAAATCGCTCCACATTATTTTTGTAGTAACTTGGTTTGCGGGTTTATTTTACATTTATAGGTTGTTTATCTATCATGCTGAAGTACAAGATAAATCAGCAGAAGAAGCAAGTATTTTAAGTTCGCAGTTCAAGATCATGCAAAAAAGATTGTGGTTAGGTATAACATGGCCTTCCGCTCTTTTAGTTATGTCTATGGGAACGTGGTTGTTGTGCATAAATCCTTGGTTTTTAACACAGACATTTTTTCAAATAAAACTGTTTTTTTTGTTGCTGTTATACAGTTACCATTTTTACACACATTACTTATATTTGAAATTTCAGAACAACGAAATCATTATTAAACCTAACACACTAAGAATTTTAAATGAAGTAGCTACTGTTTTTTTGGTTGCAATTGTATTTCTTATTGAGCTTCAAAATGCTATTTCATTTGTATATGCACTTCTTGGTTTATTCTTGTTTGTGATTTTATTAATGACGGCAATAAAAGTTTATAAAAAAATAAGAGAAAATTAAGCCCAACAACAAAAACTAATACATAGATTAAGTAAATTTTATATATTTGAAAAAATAATTAAGTAAAGTGAAGATTTCTAAAGAAGTAAAAGTAGGGTTATTAGCTATCATTTCCGGCGTGATGCTGTACAGTGGTTTTAATTTCCTAAAAGGTACTGATTTTTTTTCGTCAATCAAAAGATACCACATTTTATATGAGAATGTGGGAGGTATTAAAGTATCGACACCCGTAATGATCAAAGGCTTGAACGTGGGTAGGGTAGAACGCATGATTTCTTTACCAGAAAATGGTTTTAAAACAGAAGTAATCATTCAAGTAGATAAATCGTATCAGTTGACATCAGAATGCCATGCAGACATAGTAGAATTGGGTTTGTTAGATGGTAAAGCCATTGAACTGGTAATGTCAGAAAAAGGAACAAAATTGGAAGACGGAGCTCAACTAAATGGTTTTATTCAAGAAGGAATGGTTTCTGCGGCAGGTAAAAAATTTGCTCCACTTATAGCAAACGTTGACACGTCATTGAATTCTGTTAAAGAGAAATTAAGAGATATAGATTCTAAAAAAATTGATAAAATTTTAGGTAATTTAGATTTGGCATCTCAAGAGTTGGTAGTAACAGTGAAAACTTCTAGAGCCTCTATTTCACAACTTTCTGGTTCTATAACTCAGAAATTAGAAGCTTTAGAGAAAGATTTACATTCGGTAACGGCTTCGTTAAAAACTATGGCTGATTCTGTAAATAAAGCTCACTTGGCACAAACTATAGATAATGCCAACAAAACACTAGGAGAAACCAAAGATTTATTTGCAAGAATGAATAAAGGAGAAGGTACTCTGGGTAAATTGTCTAAAAATGATTCTTTGTATAACAATCTGAACAGTGCGGTGGCCGATTTAGATAAGTTATTGATAGACTTAAATAAAAATCCAAAGAGATACGTACATTTCTCATTATTTGGAAAGAAAGACAAGAAAGAAACAAAAGAAAATAAATAATTTTTTGCAGCTTCTGACTGTGACTAATGCCCGCTTCGGAAACTGCGGGCTTTTTTTTTATGAAACAACTCGTACAAAATCTAAAAACAGGCGAAACTCTTCTTGAAGAAGTACCTGCACCATTGGTTAAAAAAGGACATGTATTAATACAAACAAGAGCATCTTTGGTGTCTCTTGGTACAGAGAAAATGCTGGTAGAATTTGGAAAATCAAATTTAATAGCAAAAGCTCGCCAACAACCAGAAAAAGTAAAACAAGTTTTAGATAAAATAAAATCTGATGGTTTATTTCCTACGCTAGATGCTGTTTTTAGAAAATTGGAAGAACCTTTACCATTGGGTTATTGCAATGCAGGTGTGGTGCTAGCTGTAGGTAGCGATATCACTGATTTAAAACCTGGAGATAGAGTTATAAGTAACGGACCTCATGCTGAAATTGTATGCGTACCCAAAAATTTAGTGGCTCAAATTCCAGATAATGTGTCTTTTGAAGAAGCAAGTTTTACAGTTATTTCTTCTATTGGTCTTCAAGGAATCAGACTTATCAATCCTACTCTTGGCGAAACTGTAGTGGTTTCAGGTTTAGGTCTTATAGGTTTAATTACAGCAGAATTGTTGATTGCTAATGGCTGCAATGTAATTGGTTTTGATTTTGACCAACAAAAAGTAGATTTAGCTAATTCTATAGGCGTTAAAGCTTATAATCTAGCTACAGGTACCGATCCTGTTAAAAACGTGATGCAGCTTACAAACGGAATTGGCACTGATGCCGTGTTAATTACGGCCTCTACCAAAAGCAATGAACTTATCAGTCAGGCTGCTCAAATGAGCCGTAAAAGAGGTAGAATAGTTTTGGTTGGGGTTATTGGTTTAGACATGAACAGATCTGACTTTTATGAAAAAGAATTGAGTTTTCAAGTTTCTTGTTCTTATGGACCAGGCAGATATGATGAAGCCTACGAAAAAGAAGGAATTGATTATCCATTACCTTTTGTGAGATGGACGGAACAAAGAAATTTTCAAACCATACTTGAAGCAATTTCTAAGAATAGATTAAATGTTAAAAAACTAATTACGGAAGAGGTTCTTCTTGAAGATTATCAAAAAGTTTATGGAAATATAGGTACCAAAGGTTCCATAGCGAGTATTCTTAAGTACAGTGAACAAATAGATTTAAAAAATACGGTAACATTTGCTCAACCCAAAACTTTTGAACAATCTAACTCTATCATAGGAATTATTGGAGCTGGCAATTTTACCAAAATGACTATGTTACCTGTTTTGTTTAAAAGCAAAGCCGCTATAAAATATATAGTGAGTAATACGGGTGTTTCTGGTTCTTTTCTTGCCAAAAAATATCAGATACCCAATAGCTCAACAAATTTTGCTGATGTTTTAAAGGATCAATCTGTTTCTTCAGTAATCATTACCACCAGACATAACTTGCACGCTAGCATGACTTTAGATGCTCTTAAGGCAAATAAACATGTGTTTGTTGAAAAACCATTAGCATTGAATATGCAAGATCTAGATCTTGTAAAAAATCAAGTTCAGCAATCTCAAAAATCTGTAATGGTGGGTTACAATAGACGATTTTCACCATATATACAAAAGGCAAAATCACTCATAAATAACTCAGCAGAACCTATAAGTCTGATCATGAACTTTAATGCAGGCTTTATTCCTGAAAATCATTGGGTACATCATCCAGAAATAGGAGGTGGACGTATTGTGGGTGAGGCTTGTCATTATGTCGACTTATTTCAGTTTTTGTCTGGAAGTTTGGTAAAAGAAGTTTTTGCAACTAGTTTAGGCAACTTTTCTGACTCTAAAACCGACAACGTAAGTATACACTTAAAAGCTCATAATGGATCAGTTGCGGTTATTAATTACTTTAGTAATGGACATAAATCTTATTCTAAAGAAAGAATTGAAATTTTTTCTCAAGGCAGAAATATAATAATTGATAATTTTAGGAAGATGGAAACCTATGGATTTTCTAAATTTTCAGGCATGAGCTCTTCTCAAAATAAAGGTCACAAGGAACAATTTGAAGCTTATTTAAATTTTTTAAATAAAGGTGGTAAAGAATTAATTTCTTTTGACGAAATTTATAATTCTACTCAAACAGTATTATTAGCTATTGAGTCATTAATGAAAAACGAAAAAATATATTTATAATATGAAAAAAGTCTTAGTTACTGGAGGTGCGGGCTTTATTGGTTCTCACACGGTTGTTGCTCTTCATGAATCTGGTTTTGAAGCGGTTATTGTAGATAATCTTGCAAATTCTGAACCTTTTATAGTTCAAAGAATTGAACAAATTATTGGTAAAAAAGTAAAGTTTTATCAAGTAGACTGCACGGATAAACATGCTATGTCTCAAATTTTTAACATCGAAAAAGATTTAGTGGGAGCTATTCACTTTGCTGCTAATAAGTCTGTTCCTGAGAGCGTTAGCAATCCTCTAAAATATTATACAGAAAATATCAATTCATTATGTGTTTTGTTAGAATTAATGAATCATCATAAAATTCAAAATTTGATTTTTTCATCATCTTGTACAGTTTACGGGCAACCCGATAAATATCCTGTAACAGAGCAAACTCCGCAAAAGCCGGCTACTTCACCTTACGGAAATACTAAAAAAATATGTGAAGATATTTTAGTGGACTATACAAAAGTGAGTTCTATAAAAGCCTTAGCATTAAGATATTTTAACCCAATAGGGGCACACCCTTCAGCATTGATTGGTGAATTACCTAAAGGTGTTCCAACTAATTTGGTTCCTTTTATAACTCAGACAGCAGCAGGAATACGTGAAATGTTAACGGTTTTTGGCTCTGATTACAACACTCCAGATGGATCTAATGTACGTGATTTTATAGATGTAAATGATTTGGCTCAAGCTCATGTTAAATCTATTCAATATCTACTAAGCCAAGACACTCAAAACTTGTTTGATACCATAAATGTGGGTACTGGAACAGGTGCTACTGTGTTGGGAGTAATTAAGGCTTTCGAATCTGCAAATGAATTGAAATTAAACTATAAAATAGGACCTAGAAGAGAAGGTGACGTAGAAGCAATTTACGCAACAGTAAATAAAGCTAATACTTTGTTAAACTGGTCTTGTAAAGTAAGTTTAGAAGAATCTCTAAAAAATGCTTGGAAGTGGGAGCAATCACTCACAAAATCCTGATTTAAGTAAGGCCTCTGCAATGATGAGGTCTTCTTTTGTTGTAATTTTAATGTTTGAATATTCGCCTTCAAGAAGGTGGATATTCAATCCTAAAGATTCCAAAACTGAGGCGTCATCAGTAAAATTATTATATTCTTGCTGATAGGCTTCTTTTAAAATATTTAAATTGAACACTTGAGGTGTTTGAACCATAAAGTATTCGCTTCTTGTAACTGATTTACTCTTACCTTCAGATATTTTTCTTAAACTGTCTTTACTCGGTACCGCCACAACACAATTACCGTGAGAATAAGCACATTCAAATGATTTTATGATCAGTTCTTTGCTCACTAATGGTCTTACGGCATCATGAACAGCTACTACAGCTTCATTGTCTAAATTTAATTGGTCTAGTCCATTTTTAACAGAATGGAATCTTTCAATACCACCAGTTACAATTTTGGCTTTCGTGTTGAATTTGAATTTTTTACAAAGTTTATGGAAATATTCTATTTGGTTTTCGGGAAGTACAAGGATAATATCGTCACAAATGTTTTCAAACTTGTGAAGAGTTTGAAAAAGAATTGGTTTTTTTTGAAGTGCTAAAAACTGTTTGGGTATTTCAGAACCCATACGTTTGCCAGAACCACCAGCTACAATGATAGCGTATTTTTTCATTTATTTACCTTTACCACCAAGTTTATCCATTGCACATCTGAACCCGATAGTTGCGGTACTAGAATCTTCTTCTAAAAATCTTCTAGAACCCGGAGTTAACCAAAATGCTACATCTTTCCATGAACCACCTTTGTAGACTCTTACATCAGAACCTAACAAAGTGTAATATTCATCATCTTTTTCTTCTTCGTTTTCAGGATTTTCTTCTGCTGGAGCATTAGGATCAATGCTTGGATCTTTATCTAAAAGTTTAGGTTTGTATTTGTCATAAACCCATTCATTTACATTCCCAGACATATTATAAAGTCCAAAATCATTAGGTGGATAGGCATAAATATAGTCAGTAATCATGGCACCGTCATTCATTTGTCCTGCTATACCAGCGTAATCACCTCTTCCTCTTTTGAAGTTAGCCAAAAATATACCCCTTTTTTTGTTATGAGGATTTCTAATGTTTGTACCATCCCAAGGATAAATACGTTTTTGAGAATTTTCATCTTTAGCCCAAACATCAATTACAGCCATGGCAGCATATTCCCATTCATCTTCTGTTGGTAATCTGTAGCCAGGAATTTCGTTAGAGTTTTCTTCTTGATTATTTTTAGGTTTTTCTACTTTTTCTTCTTCTTTTGGTTTTACAGCATCCGTATTTTGATAAAAGTTCTGTTTTCTCCAACTGTCTTTTGGTCCAGATGCTGCGGGGCTTTTACCAGAAAGCTTCATTTTAACCATTTCTGTTCTCCAAGCACAAAAACCTATAACTTGTTTCCAACTCACTCCCACAACTGGGTAAAATCTAAAGCCAGGATAACTAAAATAATGATCAACGTAAGCATCGTTAAAAGATAATGCTCTTGACCAACAAGAAGTGTCTGGAACGGCCGCGTTGTAAATTTCTTCGGAAGAATCTCTTTTTAAATAGAACATGTATTCTTTCCAATGAACGTTTGCAACTTCTGTTTCATCCATGTAAAAAGATTTTACCGTAACGGTGCGCTCTATTTGGTCGTTTTCAAATAAAAAATCTTCTTGTAATACTCCTAATGTAGTTTTGCCTCCTTCTATATATACTAAACCTGGGCAAATAGGTTGGTTTTTAAATTCGGCTAAGTCAAATGACTCTTTACCTCCACCATATTTTTCTCCTGTAGCAGAACTTTCATCTTCTGGATTGTCAGCCGATGGCTTATTTTTTTTGCTACATGCACTCAGCACAAGCAATGTAAACAAGCTTATTAAAAGTAATCTATATGGTTTGAAAAAAAATATCATATTTCTAAGAGTACAAGTACTCCCACTTTCGGCAAAGAACAAAAATATATAAACTTTCCGATATATAAAATATATTCTACCCAATATAATTAACCTTAGAGGTAATATATGGGTAGAATATAAAAATAATTAGATTAAATTATATTATTCTTTACTGAATTTCAGTGTAGAAATATTTGTTTTAATTAGGTAGATGCCTTTTTCTAAGTTTGAGATATCTATTGATTCGTTGTTATTTATATTTTTTGATGCTAAAATTTCACCCGTTGTATTGTATATTGAAATCAAACCGTCGTAGTTTGAAATCTTAATGTGATTTTTAGCTGGATTTGGGAATAGTTCTACAGTGTTAGAAGTTGTCAGATCTGTAATGCTTGAAATAATTCCACCTTCGTTTAAAATACCTACTGCATCTAAATCAAAACCACTAGATGTGTATGGGGTATTCCATGGGTCATTGATAGGATTGTTATTAATATCAAAAGTTGAATATTTTTTAATATTACCCACCACATCTGTGATTTTAATGTATTTGATTTGGTTGATATCTAAACCTGTGCTATCTGCAAGTTCCTCTAAGTCAAAAGGAGTACCATAGTTTGCTTTATATTTACCCGCTAGATTATGAATTAATTTTGTGTTTACACTTCCAAAACTTCCTACTTGAGCGGTATCACTAGTGTTAGAAATGGCTGGAAATTGAACAAATTTTTCTCCGTCAGAACTTACTGCAACGGTTGCAAATTCTAAATAAGTGTTATTGAAACTGTTTTCGAATATACAAAAATCTGGGCCTGTACCGTTAATTACATAGTTTTGAAATGAAACTACCACACTTCCGCTGTCACCAAGACTTAAAACGTTTCCATCTGCAATTCCGTAGCAGCTTTCTTCTGTACCTACCGAAGCAAGTCCTGATTCTTTTACATTGATGTCTTTATATCCTCTTGTGATGGTGGCAGAATTTGCCCATGTTTTTATAATAGAAGAATCTTTATGTATGGCATTTGAACTTGCAGAGCCCACAATATCAGCAAAATAGGGCATATTTATGTTGTCTATACAAAAAAATGCGGGTGTATTCATTCCCCATTCTCCTGTATCAGAAGAGTTTAAACTAAATGATAAACTATCTACACTTCCCAGAGAAGATAAATCAACCCATTTCCATGTATTTACAATATAATCTTTAGTATTGTCTTGGAATCTGAAATCTGCCAAGTAAAAGTCTATTTCATTTTCTTTTACTGTGCCATTTAGAAATCCTTTTATGTTTAAAATGAAATAATCTGCATCATTCCCAGTACTTCCTCCGAATTTTTTAGCAAAAGAATCTCCTTTTTTCATACTGTAATATGCGTAAGTAGAATTAGTTACATATAAACCAGATAGTACAGATGCTGATTTGTTTTGCAATTTTACACCAGCAGCTGAATAGCCATTTCCTATAGCATAAGTAGTAGTTTTTAAAGCCCCATGTCCGGCTACAGCACTGTACATATTCAAATAACCTTCTGTTTGGTTGTCAGTAATGTTTGAAATTGCAAATCCTTTTGACCAATAAGTTGAATAAGAATTGTCAAATTTAAAATCGCCGTCAGTAAATGGTTGAGAGTTAGAAGTTTTTCCGTCGTTGTAGCTTTCAGTAGCATTTAATTTTTGATCAAATGTTGCTTCTTCCTGAGCAAATATTGGAACTGAAAATAGCAATGAAAATTTTAAAAGTAGTTTTTTACTTTGCATTTGTGATTGAATTTAAATTATAACTTAGTTGAAATTTTATGGTTCGTAATGAACTTGGGTAGTTTAATACCGATTCGTATCGTTTGTTAAATAGATTGTCAATGAGTATTTCGTATGTAACAGAATTTGAGTTGTTTAGCTTCATGGTGTAACCTGTTCCAAATTGAAATGTGGTGTACATAGGTAAAAAGTTTTTATTGTCTGTACTGGTAAATCTCCAGCTGGTATATTGTGCATAGAGTGAAAAATACAATTGTTTACAGATTACATTTACACCATTGCTAAAAGTATGTATGGGTATGTATATCAGTTGTTTATTTAGAATAGATGTAGGAGTGTTACTGTCTACTTTGCTATTAGTGGATCTTGTAAATGTGTAATATCCTTGATATTTTATATTGATTTTCTTACAGTTGTAAGATAGATTCCAACTAGTTTCAAGACCTCTTGACCATATTTTTCTGGCATTTTGGGGCGTCCAAATGTTCTGTTCGTTGGGCAGCCATATAATAAATTCATTTATTTTTTTTGTGTAAAATGAATTGGTGAGTTTAAATGAAAGTTTTTTATTTATTTTAACAGTATATAATAAGTTAAGTTCATTAGAGTACCCGTTTTCTGGACTTAAGTTTTTGTTTCCTAGCTCTTTCCAGTATAAATCATTAAACGTAGGTATTCTTGTGTATTTTGAATTGGTGAATTCTAAAAAAAGATTTGAATTAATTTTAATTTTTGAAGTTATACCGTAAGTAAGTGGAGTTTTAGAACTGTTAATAATTTGATTACTAGACCATAAAAATAGGTTGTAATGATTTCTAAAGTTATATTCTAGATTTATTCTATTAGACAAGATGTTTCTCGTAAATTTTTCAGCATAATTGTTTGATATTGCTTTTTGAGACTCAAGTTCTGAGTTAAATTTAATAAACAGATTTTTAAGGATTTCATATTGAAGGCGAATTATGTTTTTATAGGTTTCAGAGGCTATTTCTGAATCTATTTTTTTTATAGAATCTGTATATCGCAAATAATCTTTTAAATAAACTAAATAAAAGTTGAGGCTAAATTTGGTTTTAAGGTATTGGTATTCAGATATTAATCTTGTGAATTGATCTGATTGATTTGCGTTTGAAATGATTCCTAACGAAGGAGGAACTTCACGAGAATTGGAGTTAAACCAAGTATGGATACTTAAAATATGGGATTTTTTAAAATTATAACTTAGACCTAATGTGAAATTTCTGAGGTGTATTTTGGAGTGTTTTTGTTTTTTAAGTTCATTTAAGCTGTCGTATGTATAATCGTTCAATCCTTTTTTTTGAAAATAATTAGCATAAATGAATAATCTATTAGTTTTCTTTTGTGAGTTTATACTTACATCTTGTAGATGATTAGTATTAAAGCTATTTGTTATATTTATTTGATTACCATTAAGTTGTGGCTTTTTAGTACTTATATCTATATATCCAAATCCGTTTTGATAATTTTCATTTGTACTTTGAAGCGTAATTTTTTGAAATGGATTGTTGTTGATAGAAGAAAAATCTGTATTTCCTGAATTTAAATTATTGATATTTAGTCCATTCCATAAAAAAACTGTTTGTGTAGAGGTGCCTCCTCTGTAAGAAGAGGTACTTACATTGCCACTACCATAATTTTTAAAAGTAATTGGCATACATAAAGCAAGTGATTGATCAATATTATTTGTGGTATTTTGTTTTGAGAAAAGAGAATCAGAAGCATAAGAAATCAGCGATTTAGGGAAATGCATTCGTACTTCACTTAAGCTTAAGGTATCATCCTGAGCACAAAGTGAAAGTGTTATGTATAAACACGAAATAATAATATAATGTGTATAACGAATCATTTTTTGTATAAAATGAATCGTAACCCAATAAAAATAATAACCTTAGATAATATTTCTTGTGGAAAAATTAAATACTGTTATTCAATTAATTTTCACCGAATTAACGAATCTAAACGTTGGGGCAGGTCTCCTGACTTGTCGTTTTTGAGTCGTCTTCCCGTTTTCACAGTGACATAGAGTGACTCAAACTTTTTTAGACTTACAGTTGCGGGAACAGTATAGGTTTTGCACCTATTTCCCTTTTAATTTCTTAATTTTGTAATTATTAAGAAAACCGTCAACGGTACAAATGTAATACAAAATTTATTATATTTTCATTAAAATTTAATTTTATAAGTTGCGTTCGATATTTAGTTCTGTCAAATTTTATTTGGTCACAAGCCTCAGATTGTCTAATAAACAAGTAGATGAATTGTTTGCTCAAAATAAAATTTTCGTAAATGGAAAATTACCTCATCCTAAACAAAAGGTTAATCATGAAGATGAAATAGTTGTAAATGAAGAGGTTATAAAAGAAAGTAAACCTTTGTTGTATTTTAAATACTACAAACCAAGAGGAGTAGAGTGTACTATGAACGAAAACATTCCCAATAATTTAAAGTCTACTCTTAATTTTGATTTTGAAATATTCCCCATTGGTAGGTTAGATAAAGAGTCTGAAGGACTTATGATTCTTACCAATGATGGAAAAATATATAATAAAATTATTCATAGTAACGAACACCAAGAAAAGGAATATTTTGTGGAGGTAGATTCCGTAATTACGGATGAATTTATTCTTCAGATGCAACAAGGGGTAGTGATTATGGGTGAAAAAACTAGGCCATGTACTTTAAGTATAATTAATGAGTATACATTTAGTATAGTTTTAACTCAAGGTTTGAACAGACAAATACGAAGAATGTGTTATAAACTTGGGTATAATGTACTTAATTTAAAAAGAATAAGAATGATAAATATCAATCTGGAAGGATTAAAGGAAGGGGAGGTGTGTCAAATAAGTAGATCTGAAATAAACATATAACTTATTAAAATGTAATTAGTTATATGTTTATTGTTTTACTTTATAATGTTTAAACATTTATTTTTTAATAACTTTTAAAGCTTCAACATATCTTTTTTCTGCTTCGCTCCAGTTCACAACATTCCAGAAAGTATTGATATAGTCTATTCTTTTATTTTGAAATTTTAAATAATACGCATGTTCCCATACATCAAGTGCTAAAATGGGTGTTCCTTTAGTTTCAGCAATATCCATTAATGGATTATCTTGATTAGATGTAGAACATATTTGTAAATGCCCAGAAAAGTCTAAAATCAACCAAGCCCATCCTGAACCAAATTTGTTTTTAGCAGCATTTGAAAACTGTTCTTTGAACTTGTCAAAAGATCCAAATTCAGTGTTTAGGGCTTTGAATAATGATGTATTTGAAGGTTCTGTATATTTTGGTGTTAATAATTGCCAAAAAAAGCTGTGATTATAATGTCCTCCAGCGTTATTTCTAACTACGGAGTTATATTTACTTATATTGCTTACAATTTGTTCTAATGATTTGTTTTTCAGACTACTGTCTTTTGCTAACTCTGCATTTAAATTAGACACATACGCTGCATGATGTTTAGAATGGTGAATCTCCATCGTCATTTTATCAAAATGCGGTTCTAGTGCATCATACGAATAGGGTAGAGGAGGTAGCACAAATTGAGCCGAGCAAATATGGGCTGTAAAAAAGAAAATAATGTGTTTTAAGAAATTTACTTTCATAAGATTTTGATTTTCTTTTTTACAAATTATTTAATGGTATAGTTCATTTGAGAATTTATAAGTTGCACACTTGCCTCAAACGAGTCTGTTTGGTCTACGTTTAACCAATGTATATCTGTATCTTTTTTGAACCACGTTAGTTGTTTTTTGGCATATCTTCTAGAGTTTCTTTTTAACAACCTCTCGCATTCGTCCCAATCGTATGCACCTTCCAGATGTCTGAAAATTTCAGTGTAGCCTATTGTTTGTAAAGCGTATTCGTTTTGAAAAGGTAATAATTGTTCAGCTTCCTTTTTTAAACCATTTTGAAGCATCAAATCCATGCGTTGGTCTATGAGTTGATAGAGTTTTTCACGTTCCCTTTCTAGACCTATTTTTATGATTTTAAAATTTCTTTCTTTTTTTTCTAAAGTTCTAAATTCTGAAAATGGTTTACCGGTTAAAATACACATTTCCAAGGCTCTAACAACTCGTTGTTTGTTAGCTTTATCTACTTGGTTGTAATATTCAGGATCTAGTAAAAGTAGTTTGTTTAATAGAGATTCGTAATCGTTTATAGATTGATGGTTAAGACTTTCTCTTAGTTCTTCATCTATTTCTGGCATATCGTCAAGACCTTCGCAAAGTGCTTTAACGTACATTCCTGATCCGCCTACCATGAATACTACTGGGTGCTTTTGAAATAAATCTGTTAGCAAATTGATTCCGTCTCTTTCAAAATCTCCCGCATTATATGATTCAGTAATTGAAAGACTGTTTACAAAAAAATGTGTTACTTCCGCAAGTTCGGTATCAGTAGGTTTTGCTGTGCCAATATTCATTTCTTTGTAAAATTGTCGGCTATCAGCAGATATAACAACAGAATTATATTTTTTGGCTAATTGTATCCCAAGAGCAGTTTTTCCTACTGCCGTTGGGCCTACTATAATTACCAGAATTGGTATATTCATTTTTAACTAGCAACGTATTCTAAAACAGCATCTCTGAT
Organism: Cytophagales bacterium; assembly: GCA_046329305.1. Taxonomy (GTDB): domain Bacteria; phylum Bacteroidota; class Bacteroidia; order Cytophagales; family UBA9547; genus CAMFLX01. The sequence continues at coordinate 781,507 of JAXLUW010000002.1, read as the reverse complement.
GCCTTCAAAGATATGTTTCAGTAATTCTTCGTTTTCTTCGAGAAGTGTTACCCTGAATCCTTGTAAATCAGAACAGAATGAAGAAATTGGTACTACACAAATGCCTTTAGCTCCTAGCAGATAATATACAAATCGTTTGTCAAATGGCATGGTTTCATCTGCTACCCAAGAATCTACCATTTGAGCAATTTTAGGGTTTTCTATCTTTAGTTTCTGACCTTTTTTTAGAGCACCGTCTTTGAAAATTATGGTATTATAAAAAGCTCCATAAGTTTCATTGAAGGTAAGTACAGGTACTTCTGATAAAATACTTGCGATGAGTTTACTTCTTTTACCTATACTTTCGTTAAGTTCTTTTCTGTATGATTTAAATCTCTGATCTTCTAAAATTCTCGGAATAGAAAGTTGAGGTAGTTTGGTAGAACAAACTTCTATCATTTTGGCATTTTCTAGAGCCGAACAATATCTGTTAAATTCCAAATCTTTGTCTCTGTTATAAAATTCCATCCATCCACATCTTGCTCCAGGCCATGGTAATTCTTTAGAGATTCCTTTCATTGCTATCCCTGGTACATCGCCAATTACTTCGGCCAATGAATAAGCTTTAGCTCCGTTGTAAGTAATGTTCAAATAGATTTCGTCACTGATTACAAAAAGTTTAAACTCTTTTGCTATTTCAATTATCCTTTGTAACGTTTCTAGCGGGTAAACCATACCCGTTGGGTTGTCTGGATTGATGATGAGGATAGCAACAATGTTTGGATTGTATTTTACTTTCAAATACAAATCATCCACGTCTGGATACCATTTATTGTTAGGGTCTAGTTTGTAAGTTATTGGCTGCGTGTTTGCGTGAGCAGCTTCTGCAGACGAATGTGTTGAATATGCAGGTGACGGACCAATAACTCTAGCCGTATGCGTTAAATATTGATACACTTTAGCTATGGCATCGCCAAGTCCATTGAAAAACAAAATGTCTTCAGAAGTAATTTGTACACCGCCTCTGGCGTTATTTACCTCTGCTAAGTATTTTCTTGTTTCTTCTACACCTTTTGAGTGGCAATAACTGTAAGTTTCATTTTCTTGCAATAATTGCGACAAAATGTCTTTCATCCACTGAGGTACAACACAATTTTTTTGTATGGGATCACCTATGTTTTCCCAATAAATCTGTTGACCTTCTTGCTTGATAAGCGTAGCTTTTTTTACGATTTCTCTAATTTCGTAACTTAATTCTTTGGCTCCTTCGCTTAATAATCTTTGACGCATATTTTTTTTGAAAAAAGTCTGTAAAGCTACAAAATGTCTTAAAATTTCACAATTAAAATATTTCTACTGCTATTTTTATCTAATTTGAAGCGATATTTTGTAAATTTGCAAAAATGTAATTGTAAATAATGTTCGATTTAAAAATCAGAAAATCATTAATTAAGTTTTTGGTAGTTGTTGCTATTCAAATCACTAGCTTAATTTATTTTTTCAATTTAGTAGGTAATATTCAAACTAAAGAACGTTCAAAAACGGGTATGATGCTTACTGGACTTTTTGTATTAGTGGTGTTCATCATTGCTTTTGGAAAAGTCTGGTATCAGAAAACTATAGAAAATAATATAAAGAAAAAGGAAGTAGAAAAATTAAAAAAGTATGACGCAGCCCTCACCATGGTGTGGATTTGTATCTTGATATGTTTCGTTTTGGGTACTTATTTTTATGTACTCAGTAGAGATATAAGTTTTTTGGGAGTAAGTTTTGGAGCATTTTGTTTCACACTTATGAATTACCCAAGTATTCAAAGATTTGAACGTGATTTTATTATAAAAAAATAAAATTATCGGTTACTTTTTTCACTCAATCTGTATAAATATAAAACTGTATTAAAATGTTAAAGAAATTTGTTATTTTTTCACTTATCGGTATGTTGGTAGCTGTATCTTGCACAAGATCAAGTAAAAGCTGTAAGAAAGCTCATAAAAATAAGAAAAAATTAAATTTAGCTCCAGGTTTTAAATAACAAAAGAGACTAAAAATTTATGAAGCAGAACTCACAAGGTTCTGCTTTTTTGTTCTATATCTACTTATTTTTTTATATTTGCCTTCTTAAATTAGATTTTTAATAATGAAAATATCATACAATTGGCTCAAAGATTTTATCAAAACTGATTTGTCTCCTGAAGAAATAGGAAAATTACTTACAAGTTCAGGTTTAGAGGTAGAAGCTATAGAGCCTTTTGAAACCGTAAAAGGTGGTCTTAAAGGTGTTGTAATTGCTAAAGTACTTACTTGTGAGCAACATCCTAATGCAGATAAATTAAGAGTTACAACTGTAGATAACGGCACGGGGAATCCTGTACCTGTGGTGTGTGGTGCTCCTAACGTAGCTGCTGGCCAAACAGTTATAATGGCTACAGTGGGTTCAGTATTGTATCCTGTAGGTAGCGAAGAGCCTTTGAAAATTGCCAAAGCAAAAATACGTGGTGAAGTTTCTGAAGGCATGTTGTGTGCAGAAGACGAACTTGGACTGGGAGTATCTCATGCAGGAATTTTAGTTTTAGACACAGACTTGCCCGTAGGTACACCAGCATCTGAATATTTCAAAATTGAAAATGATTATGTTTTTGAAATAGGGCTTACTCCAAACCGTGCCGATGCGGCATCGCATTTGGGTGTGGCGAGAGATTTAAAAGCTTTGATATCTAAAGAAGTTAATTTGCCCGTAGTTAAAAATTTAACGTCTAATTCATCTGCATCTGTAGTAATAGATATTAAAGATACCAAGGCTTGCCCTAGATATACAGGTGTAGTTATCAAAGGATTAAAAGTAGAAAAATCTCCAGAATGGTTACAAAATCGCCTCAAAGCTATTGGTGTTAATCCTATCAATAATGTGGTAGATGCTACTAATTATGTCTTGCATGATTTAGGTCAGCCATTACATGCTTTTGACTTAAGTAAAATAACTTCTGGAAAAGTGGCCATACAGACTTTGGCAGAGGGGACACCTTTTGTTACTTTGGATGGTACAGAAAGAAAACTCAAAGCTAGTGATTTAGTGATTTGTAACGACAACGAACCAATGTGTCTTGCGGGAGTTTTTGGCGGTAAAGAATCGGGCGTTTCTGAGGCTACTGTTGATATTTTCTTAGAGTCGGCGTATTTTAACCCTGATGTGGTACGTAAAACGTCTCAGGTACATGCTCTTAAAACGGATTCCTCGTTCCGTTTTGAACGTGGCACAGATCCAAACATGCCTTTGTTCGCTTTAAAACGTGCTGCAGAATTGATTATTGACGTTGCAGGCGGTGCAGTTGCTTCTGAGTTTTACGATGTATATCCTGAAAAAATACAAAATTTTGAAGTAACAGTTGACTATCAAAGAATAAGAGATTTGATTGGTGTTGAGGTTTCTGATTCTGAAATTACTCAAATATTAACTAATTTGGAAATACAGATTAGTTTTGAAAATGGCACACAAAAAGTTTTATCTGTTCCCCCTTACAGAGTAGATGTAACCCGTGAAGCGGATATTGCAGAAGATATTTTGAGAATTGTAGGTTTTGATAAAATCTCTTTGTCGCCGTATTTAGGTACTGAGTTTTTAGCCGATCATGATGAAAATAGTCGTGACCACGTATATGAGCAAATTGGTGACTTGCTTTCTGCCAATGGTTTTTATGAAGTGGTGACCAACTCTCTGACTAAACCTGAATATTGGGCAAAATTAAACGAGATTAATAGTGAGGAAAACGTTGAAATACTAAATAAGCTTAGCGAAGAGCTTGGAGTGATGCGTCAGACATTGTTGTTTTCTGGGCTAGAAGTGATCAGCCATAACATCAATCGTCGTCAAAAAGATGTGAAAATATTTGACTTAGGAAAAATATACAAAAAACTTTCTGCCAACGAAAAAGATATAAATGGCACGGGCTATTCGGAGAAATATTCATTAGGGATATTTTTGACAGGAAACAAATATGCGGAGTCTTGGATGGCAAAGTCAGAAACGGTTAGTTTTTACGATGCACTAGCACCCGTTCAGGCTGTTTTTGAGAGATTTAATGTGAAAAATCTAAAATTAACACCTATTTCTAATGGTATCTATGCGCAAGGTGTTGAGATTTTTGCAAACGGTAAAGTGTTAGCCAAAGTGGGAGCTGTACAAGCCAACATTTTGAAAAAAATGGATATCAAACAAGCGGTTTGGTTTGCAGATATTGACATAGATACTTTATTGAAAATCTACAGAAAAGAATATAAGTTTGCAGAAGTACCTAAATTTCCTGAAGTAAGAAGAGATTTGTCTTTGGTATTAGATAAGAAAGTTAGCTTTGCCGAAGTAAAAGAAGTGGCTTTGAAAACCGACAAAGAACTGATCAAAAACGTAAACATTTTTGATGTGTACGAAGGCGACAAAATAGAAGACGGTAAAAAATCATATTCGGTAAGCTTTGCCATGCAACATGCAGACCGCACCCTTACAGACGAAGAAATCAATAAGGTATTCAATAACTTGATTACCAATTTTGAAAGTAAGTTGGGTGCAGTGATAAGAAAATAACCACAAATGTATCTTTGCCAAAGATTTAAACTTTGGCAAAGATTAAATATTTTAGTAGCTTTTGCTTTAAGATAAGGCTTTTATGATATTAAACAATTTTTACTTTGTACATTAACAATATTTATTAACTAACTTGGCACTAAGTCTTAATGAAATTAAAGAAAGAGCAATAGCATTTTCAAATGATTGGGCTAGTGCTAAAATCTAAACGAATATGTAAAACTTTTTTGAGATTTATTTTGTATTAGAGTTTACAAAATGAATTTAACCCTTGAAATTAATTAAATTTCTTTTTCGTCAATAAATTATATATCAAAATGAAAGTAGTTTCGTTTTTCGCTGGTGCTGGTGGTCTTGATTTGGGTTTTGAAAAAGCTGGTTTTGATGTCATTTGGGCAAATGAGTATGATAAAGATATTTGGGAAACTTACGAGAAAAATCACAAGAACACCATTTTAGATAGAAGAAGTATAATTGATGTTTTGTCTCAAGAAGTTCCTGATTGTGATGGGATTATAGGTGGACCTCCATGTCAAAGTTGGTCTGAGGCAGGTTCAAAAAAGGGAATAGCTGACAAAAGAGGTCAGTTGTTTTATGAGTTTATGCGAATACTTGCAGACAAGAAGCCAAAATTTTTTCTTGCCGAAAATGTGTCTGGCATGTTGCTTCCTGCTCACAAAGTAGCATTGGCTAACATAAAGCAAATGTTTACAGATATTGGTTATGACTTATCTTTTAAATTATTAAATGTATCTGACTGCGGAGTGCCACTAGATAGAAAAAGAGTATTCTTTATCGATTACAGGAAATATTTAGGTTTAAAATTTCAAAACGCTGCTTAAAATGAATACAATTAAATTTCAAAATGTAGAGTACAAAGTCAGGGAAATCGAACTTCCCCAATTAGGCAATGTCTTTATTTCAACTTCAACTTTGAATGATGCCTTAATGAATAATGGTAATGATTATGTTTCAGAAGAAGCACAAAGTATAGACGAAAATATTTTTTATTATATAGAAGAAAGTGAAATTGAGTTAAATGAAGCAGATTTAATCAAATTAGTTAGTCAACAAACAGCATGATAAGATTTCAATTTTTTCCCAGATCACAAGGAATAACCAAAACTATAAAAGATGTTATTGCTTGTTTTGAAAAAGAAGTCGATAAAATAAAGTCACCAGATTTTAATTTATCAAGTAATGAAGTTTTAGAAGTAATTCGCCCTCATTTAGAAAAAATTGATTTTACTTGTGAAACAGGGAAAACAAAAGAGAAAAAAATAAGTGTTCCCGTTCTTTTTGGTTACGATAACAAAATTGACAAAGCTTTTAACGCTGATGCCGTTAGTAATGACGGTAAAATTGTAATAGAAATTGAAGCAGGTAGAGCAACAGAAAATAATCAATTTTTAAAAGATATATTTCAAGCCAGTATGATGTTTGAAGTAGAATATCTAGTAATAGTTGTTCGCAATGTTTATAGAGGACATAAAGATTTTGAAATTATACACACATTTTTAGAAACACTTTACATCTCTAATCGCCTTCATCTTCCTTTAAAAGGTATTTTATTAATCGGTTATTAATTCATTTTTTTGCGTGAGGGATAGAAGTGGAAATCCTTTTTGCTTTTTTAGCAAAAAGATTGGAACAGATAGCCCGACTCTCAGGGACACGCCTTAATATTTTTAGTTTCTCATCTATATTTATGTCTCGAAATCGAGTTCGTACTTGGGATGAAGTTTCATTTACAATACAAGCTGGTGGTCGTCATGTACCAATTTATCCGCAAGCTCCACCCATGAGATTTATTGAGCAGAATGTTCGTGAATTTGTAAAAGGTAAAGAACATCTATACAGGCGTTTAAGTATTCGTGAATGTGCTAGAATTCAAACTTTTCCAGATAGTTTTGAATTTTATTACAATAACTTAGTTGCTGGTTATAAAATGATTGGCAATGCAGTACCAGTCAGAATGGGTAAAGTCCTTGCAGAGAAAATTATTTCAGATTTAAGAACATTAAATACTCTAGATAAAACAGAAAACAAAACAGTAGATAATCAGATGAATGGTAGCGTAGTTCTTCAAAAAATGAATGAAATTATCAGTACAATAAATGTTTAATGGCAAAGATTGCAACCCAAACAATTAATGGTAAGGCTTTTGAATATGCTTTATTAAATCAATTTTTAGAAAGACTAGCAACGGTTACTAAAGTTTTAGTTGTTGAAAGTGATCCTTATAAAACCGCACTCAAATGTTTTGAAAGTTTTAACGAAAGTAATCAAAGTCAATTCAAACTTGTTGCGAGTTTTGCTGTAAATTTTCTATTAGACATTGAGCCTCGTTTATCAAATGGAATTAGCAATAATGATATTTTGCAACTTGAAATTGTATCAGATAAAGAAGGTCAAAAGGGTGACGTTCGTGATGTTTTAGCAATTAGGTCATCACAAAAATGGGAAATCGGAATTTCAGCAAAGAACAATCATAGAGCAGTTAAGCATTCTCGACTGTCAAATGATATAGATTTTGGTCAAAAATGGCTCGGGTTTCCTTGTGCTTTTGAATATTTCGATGAAATTAAACCAATATTTGACAACTTAGCAAAACTGAGAACTGCAAGTAAAGGAACTCAAAAATGGGACACACTTGGTGATTATCATACATCAGTTTATGTTCCAATTTTAAATGCGTTTAAGAAAGAATTAATTCGTCTTGATTCTGAAAATCAAGGTATTGTTGCTCAACGTTTAGTCGAATATTTAATTGGTAATCAAGACTTTTACAAAGTCATAAAAGGAAATACAAAAGTTGAAATACAAGCTTACAATTTACACGGAACTTTAAATTTACCTTTCGATAGTGTGAAACCAAAAGCAAAAGTTCCTAAATTAAAATTGCCAAATAGATTGATTGAAGTCATTTATCAAGAAAATTCTAAAACAACTTTATTAGTAACTTTGAATGAAGGTTGGCAGATTTCATTTCGGATTCACAATGCAAGTTCTCGAATAGAACCATCACTAAAATTTGATATTAATTTGGTTTCAGCTCCGCATAGCTTGTTTATAAATCAATTGATAATTGGATAATTTTTATAAAAATTATCCAATTATCAATTTTATAAGAGAAATCTTTAATTTAGTATTCTTTAAGAAAAATATTTCTTACTTATATCAATTATAATGTATTGATTTTAAGTTAATTTGTTAAATTAGAATTGAAAATTATTAATTTAACCAAATATGTCCACACGATTAACAATTATTGGTAATCATTCTCTCAATAGAGGAAACTTATCTCTTACTGAGTTTGCAGAATTAATTGTAAATCAACTAAACTTAAATTTCAAAATACCCAATATTGATTTTCTAGAAAACTATTATAACTTATCCTATAATCAAGCAGCCTTTAATAGTAATATTGAGTGGGAATATTTTACAGATGATTATGATGATTCCGTTTATATTCGCAATACTTGGGACTTGAATTTTCAAATTATTGGCGACTTAGTTTATTATAAATTTGATATTTATGATACAAAATACCACGCATGGTTTGATATAGAAACGGTTGATATAGATTCGTTTGGGAGTTCTTTTGAACAAAATTGGGCTTACAGAGAAGAGTGGAGTAAAATATTATTAACTCTTACAGAGGCACTGGGTGGCGACAAATGTTACATAATGTCTGACATGGAAGGTGTTAACTGGGTAGATGGTTCATTTGAAAGAGCAGAAAGTGACTTGAATAAATATTGTTTATTGAAACACACATACCCAGAAGCACATTTTATTCTTAAAGATGATGACTTTTATATTCCCTATGAAAAGTCAAATTCAATATTGATAAACAGAGAAACAGTTGATTTTACAAAAGAATTTGATTGGGAACTTGAAAAAAAAACAACAGGGTCAAAGTGGAAAAGTAGATTATGGGACTTAGAATTAATTAAAAAAACTAAGCACTTAGAAAGTAAATCCATAGAATCTAAACCTAAGAAAAATAAAATTTCAAAATTAAAGAATATACGTAGACAAAAAATTACCATGCATCGCTCCGAATTTCTTCAACAGCTTTTGGCTTCTGTTTTTGTGGGTAAATTACCCGTTTCTATTACCAAAGATTTTAGGAAAATATATCTGTTACAGTGTTTTGTGGCTGGTTTTAGGCATTATTCTGGAATGAAATATCTACAAGAAATGCAAGAGGGTGATTTGTTAGAAATGATGAGAGAGCCAGAAAATGAATATGATGACTGTGCCATAGCTTTGCACTGGAAGGGACACAAAATTGGGTTCATTCCTAGAGAAACAAACGATGTGCTTAGTAAATTGTTAGATGCTAAGGCTTTAAGTATTTTTGCGGTTATCACTCATTTAGAAAAAAACACCAAACCTTGGGAAAACGTGGCTGTGGCTGTATATTTTGTTCAAGAAGCAGATCATCAATTACCAGCACATGCAGATTATTTAACAAGAATAGAAGCTCCGCATTACAGAACCTTACAATCGCAAAATAATAAGAAAAAATCTTTTAAAACGCTGATGGAGAGTTCAAATAGAGTAGTAAATTTAGATACAATTCCAGAAAATTTAGAATTTGTTAAAGAATATTTACAAAGATATTATGAGACTCATAAACAAGAACATCTGAAAGGTGGCAATTATGTTCTTGTTCCTGATGATGGTATTTATGAGTATTTTCATCATATTTCAGACGAGATTATAGAAATAGTAGATGATATTGGAAATAGATTTTTAGAATTCAAAATTGTATAACGTTTCAAGTATATTTTCGTTTAACCCCAAAACATTTAATTATGACAAAAAATATTTTATTACTTTTCTGCTTGAGTTTGCTTACTTTTTCATGTAAAAAACTAGACAAATATACGCAGTTTGATTTACCTTATACTCAAAATGTTAGCATTCCTTCAAGTACCGTAGCCAATATACCACTCACTATAGCTACACCAGCAATCAAAACCAATTCAAGTACTAAATTTAGTGGATACAATACCAAAGCAGATTTAATTGAGTCTGTAAAATTGTCTTCACTGGTTCTTGTGGTAAAATCACCTAGTGGGGGAGATTTTAGTTTTTTAAAAGATATGGAAGTTTATATATCTGCTAATGGTTTAGCAGAAAAAAAAGTAGCTTGGAAAACTAGTATTCCAGATAATGTGGGTGGTTCTTTGACATTGGATGTTTCAAATGAAGATTTAAAAGAATACATTAAAAAAGACGAAATTTCGTTAAAAGTTTCGTGTACCACCGACGAAATAATTACAGAACAATACAGTGTAGATGCCAACATGGTTTTTCATGTTGATGCTAAGATATTGGGTATTTAACTAATAAACTTGCTGCGTTCTTCTGAAGTAGGAATGCGGCAAGTGTTACTTTTACCAAACCATTTGTATCTATTTTGGGCTATAAAGTCGTACACAGCATTTCTAATTTTTAAAGGAACAAGCTTGAATATTTTTGAAACTGAATAAATACTACCCAGTTTGCCTAAAATATGTATGAAAGCGTCGGATTTTATAAGAGCTTTGTTGCGAGTAATCACAATTACGCTGTCAAGTTCTTGTAATTGGTATTTTTTAATGTACAATTTTCCTGTGTCAGATTGAATAGATGCAAATTTAAATCGATTATTTGTATCATTTTTGAGAATAAAATTAATAGAGGAGTTACAGAAATTGCAAACTCCATCAAATAAAATTAAATCATGATCAGAAATATTCGAGCTCATATTTTACAAATATAACACACATTTGTAGTTGTTAAACTTAAATATAAGATTAAAAGTTTATTTAAACATTTATAATTTTAACTTGAATTTTAATAGTTTTGTATCCATGAAATTTCTCTTAAGAATATTTACTATTTGGGTAGCATTGTGGTTTTTTTGTACATTTTTGGCCTTATACCCACTTTTTTTTATTTCCGTTCAGCATCCAAAACTCAATTGGTTAGGTCATTTGTGCTACAGAATTTGGGGAGCAGTTGTTTTTATTTTTAGTGGTGTTCCTTTGCTTGTTAAAAGAGAATTTAAACAAGAAAAAGGCAAGGTTTATGTGTTTGTTGCCAATCATGGTTCCTATTTAGATATTCCCGTTATGTATTTATTAACGAGGGGAAATGTTTCGTTTTTAGGGAAATCGAGTTTGGGCAAAGTTCCGCTTTTTGGTTATTTGTATAAGCGTCTCCACATATTGGTTGATAGAAAAACTAGAGATAGCAAAATAGAAGCAGTAGAAAAATGCAGAGAAAAGCTCGATAATGGATTTTCAATTATAATCTTTGCTGAAGGGACAATTCCTAAAGACGCTCCCGTACTCAACGATTTCAAAGATGGGGCTTTTAAGTTGGCTATAGAAAAACAAATTCCAGTTATACCTATTACAATTCCGTACAATTGGTTAATTTTGCCAGACGATAAGTCGTTTACAGTGCATTGGCATATGTGTAAGGCTACTATACACAAACCCATAAGCACGGAAGGTCTCGTTGAAAACGATACCGTTACGTTGAGACAAAACGTTAAAAATATAATAGAACAAGAATTAATTAGTTATCTAGGAGATGATTATAGACAAAGAAAAAGTAAAAAAGATAGCACATCTGGCTCGTCTAGAATTTAACGAAAAAGACGAAACCGTATTGATCGAAAGTATGAATAAAATACTTGATTGGATGGAAAAACTAAATGAAGTAGACACCGATCATGTAGAACCTATCAGACACATGTCTATGGAGGTAAACGTGTTGAGAGATGACACAGTAGGAGAGCCTATAGGTCATAAAGAAGCACTACTCAATGCTCCTAAAAAAGATTCAGATTATTTTAGAGTACCCAAAGTACTTGAATAAAAAAAGGCCGCAAAAAATTGCGGCCTTTTTTGTACCTTAAACCAATATAACCCTAAATCCAACCTTTTCAGCTTGAATTTATGACGCAATTTATGTTTTATAAATTGAAATAAATTTGTAGCAATTCTGTAGAAAATCTGAAGTTTAAACAATGAAAGAAAAAACCTTTAAAAGTGATATTTCACAAAAAACATACAACGTTACTGAATTAGTAAAAGGTAGTACCATAAGAGAACCTTTGTTTAAATTGATTTTAGAAGAACATCCCGATTTTACGGATGATTCCAATATTTCTATTTCAGAATTAAACAAATACAGAGAGAAGTATATTAGTAAATATTTATTTAATGAAAACAAAGTACTTACCAAATTAGAAACTCAAGTTTTAGAAACTATAAGCAATTCTGAATCCATAAGTTCTAAATTGCAAGAAAGTCAAGAAGTTGAAACCTCTTTTGGTGCTAAAATTGCCGATAAAGTTGCAGCATTTGGCGGAAGCTGGACTTTCATAATTATATTCATCAGCTTTATTTTAGTTTGGATAACTTTTAACGTAGTTTGGTTGGCAAACAAAGGCTTTGATCCGTATCCTTTTATTTTATTAAATCTTATTTTATCATGTATTGCGGCTATTCAAGCACCTGTAATTATGATGAGTCAGAACAGACAAGAGGAAAAAGATAGAGACCGAGCTCAGAATGATTACATGGTAAACTTAAAATCTGAACTAGAAATCAGAACTTTGCACGAAAAAATGGATCATTTGATGATTAATCAGCAACAGGAACTCATAGAAATACAAAAAGTACAAATAGAAATGCTGAACGATATTATTCAGAAATTGAAAGTATAAATTCAAAATTAAATGAGGTTGCCTTAAATTAACAACCTCATTTAATTTTTTAGATATTTTTTGCGATTAATTCGGCAATATCCAAAACTTTTATTTCTGATTCTTTTTCTTTGTTTTTGATACCATCACTCATCATGGTCATACAAAACGGACAAGCAACAGCTATAGTATTTGCTTCGGTTTCAAGAGCCTCTTCAGTTCTCTCAATGTTGATGTCTTTATTTCCTTTTTCAGGTTCTTTAAACATTTGTCCACCTCCTGCACCACAACATAAGCCTTTAGCTTTGCTGCGTTTCATCTCTACCAAATCAGCATCTAATGCTTCAATCAAAATCCTCGGAGCTTCATAAATTTCGTTGGCACGGCCCAGGTAACAAGAATCATGATAGGTGATTTTTTGACCTTTAAATGCACCACCTGCAATTTTTAATTTACCAGAATCTAAAAGTTCTTGTAGCAAAGTTGAATGATGAATAACTTCGTAGTTGCCACCAAGTGCAGGATATTCGTTTTTAAGAGTATTAAAACAATGTGGACAAGCCGTTACAATTTTTTTAATATTGTAAGAATTTAAAACTTGTATGTTGCTCAATGCCATCATGTTAAAAGCAAAATCGTTACCAGCACGTCTTGCTGGATCACCCGTGCAAGATTCTTCATTGCCTAAAATTGCGTAATTCAGCCCCACTTTATTTAATATTTGAGCCACAGCCACAGTCACACGCTTGTAACGATCGTCAAAAGACCCCGCACATCCAACCCAAAATAAAATATCCGGATTTTTACCCTCAGATAACATCTCCGCTACAGTTTTAACGGTGCTCATTTTCTTAAAAATTAAAGATTTGAAAAATTTTTAGGGTTTACGGTTGATATTTTCAAAAGTTTTCAATTGCACTTACAATTTTGTTATTAAGTAATTAATTATTGAGATTTCTGCGATATTTGTCTAAATTCGCAATTCATTTATAATTCGGAATGTATCTTCTATCGCTAATTATTTTTTTACCGATTTGTACTATACCGTTTTTACTTTATATAGGTAATAAGGTTGAACAATTGAGAATCGTTTCTTTGATTACTTTTGTGGTGCAATTATTATTATCATTGGTTTTGTGGAAAAACTATGATTCAAACAATCTTTCCATACAATTTGTGGAAAATATCAATTGGATACATCTACAAACAGAAAACTTTAGTTTTATTTCTAATTACAAAGTAGGCATAGATGGTTTAAACTTGGCTTTGGTTGTATTGTCATCTTTTATATTCATTATCAGTGTTTTAAGTAGTTGGAAAGTGAGCCAAAAACCTATGGCTTATTTTGTTTTACTACAAATTTTAGCATGTACTACTTTAGGTTGTTTTTTAGCCTTAGATTTATTTGTGTTTTTTGTATTTTTTGAGTTTATGCTTCTGCCTATGTATTTCTTAATAGCAATATGGGGTGGAGTAAGACGAGAGTATGCTGCTATTAAGTTTTTCTTATTTACATTATTTGGGTCATTACTTATTTTATTAGTTTTTATTTGGCTATATCTAAATTTTCAAACTTTTGATATTATTGAATTACAAGCTAATTTCAAAAACATAGCTTCAGCACCTTATGCAGTACTGATGTTTTTCTTATTATTTATTGGCTTGTCTATAAAGTTACCAAGTGTTCCTGTTCATACGTGGTTGCCAGATGCACACGTAGAAGCTTCAACACCCATTTCAGTAATCTTAGCGGCACTTTTATTGAAAACGGGTGGATACGCTATCATCAGAATTTGTTTAGGGATTTTCCCTCAAATACTACAAGAATATAGCTATTTTGTGGCAATAATAGGAGTGATAAGTATTGTTTATGCTGCATTCAATGCCTTGGCTATGAATGATTTGAAGAAAATGATAGCTTACTCATCTGTTTCTCACATGGGTTTTGTGTTATTAGGAATAGCGGCATGTAATACTGCGGGTATTAATGGAGCAATTTTTCAAATGGTTAGTCATGGTATCATTTCGGCGGCTTTATTTTTGGTAGTAGGGGTTATATATGAAAGAGTACATAACAGATCTATAGATAATTTTAGAGGATTAGCATTCAAGATGCCAAATTATACTTTGGTTACATCCGTAGCTTTTTTTGCTTCTTTAGGTTTACCTGGTTTCAGTGGGTTTATTGGAGAAATTTTAGTTTTAATGGGAGCATTTGATGCTGCTTCGAGTACAAAAGCCTTTAGTACATGGCTAGTAATAGCGGCCTGTTTTGGTATACTTTTGAGTGCAGCATATTATTTATGGACTTTACAAAGAATGTTTTTTGGGAAATACTGGCTCAAAGAAGGAAATAAATGGTCTTCTCAATTGAATGATCTTACTACAAGAGAAAAGTTGATGCTTTTTAGTCTTGCCGTGTTTACAATATTACTAGGAGTGTATCCTAATTTGATATTGAAAGATATCAATCAAAGTGTAGAACTTTTTGTTAAAACATATTTAGTACTTAAATAATGAATATTACCGATTGGATAAATAACGATTTAAGTATAATTTTTCCTGAAACAGCTGCAGTAATATTATTCGTAATTTGGATAATTTTAGCAGCTTTTTTAAAGAAAAATAGAGTTTTAAAACCTTTGTTTACAGCAAGTATTGCATTTTTGTTGTTCGTAAACATTAATCAGTTTTTAGAGTTTCAAAACGAGGAACCAGTACATTTATTTTTTGAGCATCTTACACTTTCATCATCAAGAATTTTTTATAAGATTTTAGCTACATTCGTTATACTTTTATATGCCTTGTATATTAGAAATTTTAGTATTAAAAGAAGTGATAAGTTTGCTGAAAAATATTTAGTAATTATTGCTCAATTATTAGGTGCGTATATTGCAATTCAAGCATCTAGTTATTTGACGTTATTTTTAGGCTTAGAAATTGTGTCTATTACTTCATATTTTCTAGTGTATTTTTCTTTTAATATATCTTCTCAAAAAGCAGCACTTAAGTATTTTCTATTTGGAGCATTTTCGTCTGCTTTAATGATTTATGGTATTTCATGGATTTACGGTATCACAGGAAATATTTTTCTGGGTAGATTTGAGCAAACAGACACACATTTTTCATATATATTTTCAGTGTTAGCATTGGTGTGTTTATATGCTGGACTGTTTTTTAAAATTGCAGTAGTACCCTTTCATTTGTGGACAGAAGATGTATATAAAGGCGTACATAATTCAATTTTGTCTGTAATTTCTTTGTTACCAAAACTAGTTGGAATTGTAGCTTTATTTCACATTCTTGAGTCTTTTAGAGATTTTCCGTTTTTAAATATTTTTTCAGAAATACTTATATATTTTGTGAGTATATCTACCATGCTTTTGGCAAATCTTACCGCAATACGTCAGACCCAATTTAAATCATTATTTGCGTACTCTAGTATTGCTCAATCGGGTGTGTTTTTGTCATTAATTCCTATGAATTCTGAAACTAATTTTATATTTTATTTTATCATATACATATTTGCCAATTTTGCATTTTTATTTATTCATCAAACATTATGTGGCGAAAAGCAAGAAGAATTGGAGAGTTTATCAGGATTGGGTATTAAAAAACCTTTTTTAGGAATTTGTTATTTAATTACTATGGGTTCATTAATAGGTATTCCTGTTTTTTCAGGATTTACAGCAAAACTATTAGTGGTTCAAAGTTTATTACAAAATTTTAGTTTTTATTACATCTCCTCATGGGTTGGCCTTGTAGTATTATTAACCACATTCATATCTTTATTTTATTACTTAAGAATTCCGTATTATTTATTTGTGAAAAAATATAACAATTCCATTGTTGATAAATTAAGATACAATCAGGTATTATTTTCTGCCTTTTTAGTATTACCTTTGATTATAGGATTCTTTAGCTTTGATTGGTTGTTGGGTTGGTTACAATCCTTGAATTAACAAATTATGAGTGACGAAATAAAGCACGAATGCGGTATTGCATTAATTAGGTTGAGGAAGAGTTTCTCGTATTATGTTCAAAAATACGGTACTCCATTTTATGGATTGAGTAAACTCTATGTGATGATGGACAAACAGCAAAATCGTGGCCAAGATGGTGCAGGCGTTGCTGTTATAAAGATGGATACCCCACCAGGTTATAGATATATAAGCAGATATAGATCTATAGAATCAAATGCGGTTCAAGGTATTTTTGAAAAAATTAATAAAAAGTACAAAAAATCTGTAAAAGGATTTAAAGATAAAGCCAAAGATCCTGAATGGTTGAAAAGAAATGTAGCTTTTATGGGCGAAGTTCTGATTGGGCATTTAAGATATGGTACTCACGGACAAAATAGTATAGAAAATTGCCACCCTTTTTTAAGACAAAATAACTGGAAAAGCAGAAATCTAGTTATGGCTGGTAATTTTAATATGACCAACAACGATGAGTTATTTGCCAAGTTAATAGAACTAGGACAAGCACCCAAAGAAATGACAGATACCGTTACGGTAATGGAAAAAATTGGTCATTTCCTTGACGAAGAAAATCAAGTATTATTCAACAGGTTTAAAGAGAAGTACACAAACAGAGAGATTTCTGGATTAATAGAAGAAACTCTTGATTTGCAACGAGTACTTAAAAGGTCTTGCAAAGACTTTGACGGTGGATATGCCATGGCGGGTGTTACTGGTTATGGCGGAACATTTGTAGCGAGAGACCCAAATGGTATCAGACCTGCGTTCTTTTATGCAGATGATGAAGTAGTTGTGGTGGCTTCTGAAAGACCTGCAATCAGAATTGCTTTTGGGATAGACAATGATCAAATCCAAGAAATTAAACCTGGTCATGCATTAATCATCAACAAAGATGGTGATTATGATCAATATCCGTTTATAGCATCTAAAGAACCTAAAAAATGTAGTTTTGAAAGAATATATTTTTCAAGAGGTTCTGATTCTGATATATACAAGGAAAGAAAAAATCTAGGAAAGCTACTCATCCCTCAGATTTTGAATGCTGTAGATTATGACTTAAAAAATACGGTGTTTTCTTATATTCCTAATACTGCGGAAGTTGCCTTTTTAGGAATGATGGAAGGTGTTGAAGAATATTTACTTGAACATAGAAAAAAAGAAGTTTTAGCAAATCTTAATAATCCTGAGAAATTAAACGAAATCCTAAATCTAAAACCTAGAGTTGAAAAATTAGTAATAAAAGATGCCAAGTTAAGAACATTTATTACTAATGACGACAATAGAGATTCTATGGTTTCTATGGTTTATGATTCAACTTTTGGATTAGTTAAAAAAGACGTTGATAATCTTGTAATTATTGATGATTCCATAGTACGTGGTACTACATTAGAAAAAAGTATTTTACGTATTCTTGATAAACATAAACCTAAAAGAATAATCATAGTATCTTCTGCTCCTCAAATTAGATATCCAGATTGTTACGGCATAGATATGTCTAAAATGAAAGAATTTGTTGCTTTTAGAGCAATGATGGCTCTTTTAAAAGAAACAGGTAAAGAAAATATGCTTGATGAAGTTTATGAAAAATGTAAAGCGGCATTAGAAAACAACACTGCAGACAAAGAAAACTTTGTTAAAGTATTGTATGATCAATTTACAGATGAACAAATTTCAAATAAAGTAGCTCAAATAATTACACCTTCAGACTTACACGCAGAAGTAAAAGTGGTGTTTCAAAAAGTTGATAATTTACATATTGCTTGTCCTGATAATCTAGGAGATTGGTATTTTACTGGCGATTATCCTACGCCAGGTGGTATAAAAGTTGTAAATAAGGCTTTTGTTTACTTTATGGAAGGTAAAGGAGTTAGAGCTTATTAATGTATTTTGAAAATATTTAATGAACATAAAATTTATCTTATTTTAGGATTTATTTTATGTTCATTTTTATTTATACATCTTATATATAATTTACCTACTTCCGTTGATATTTTTTTTTCTATATTTCAATTAAGACTGCCACGTGTAATTGCGGTAGTTTCTGTAGCAGTAGTTACAAGTTTGAGTGGACTTATATTGCAATCCTATTTTAAAAATGATTTAGCTGAACCCGCAGTTTTAGGGATTTCTTCATCAGCAAGTTTAGGAGCATGTGTTTCAATAGTTGTTGCAAATCAATTTTTACCAGAATATTTAGAGTATATTTCTATTTCATTTTTTGCTATTGCATTCTCTATACTTTCTATGTTTTTTTTACTTTTTTGGGGTTTAAAAAACAATTCTTTGAGTGATTTGTTGTTAATAGGAATTGCATTAAATAGCTTCAATGGTTCTGTTTTAACCATTGTCACCAGTTTAATCAATCATGTACAGTTGAAATCATTATTGTTTTGGAGTATGGGAAGCTTTGCAACTATAAATTTATCTTTGTCAATAATATTAGGAATTAATGCACTTATATTTATTGTAGTCATTTACAGATGGAGAAAGACATTTGAATTATTAATTTTTGATTCGGAAAATATGTATTATTATGGCATAAACACTAAAGTATTAAATTTATTTGTTTTACTTTCTGTATCCGTGTCAATAGGTATAACAGTTTCTATTTGTGGAATCACCTCTTTTATTGGTTTAATAGCACCACATATCGCCAAGTCACTAAATACTACATCAAGGAAATCATTAATTTTGTCAACTCCTTTAATTGCGTCTTGTTTATTGCTATTTACCGATTTTTTATCAAAATATTTATTTTATCCTGTAGAACTACCAACAAGTATTTTTACAGCAATTTTTGGTGTACCTATTTTTTTGAAAATTGTAAATCAAAAACAGCAAAAATTTGATAGTTAAAGACTTAACATACAATAATATATTATTTAATTTATCATTTGAATTATTTCCAAGCACAATTACTTGTATTTTAGGGGAAAATGGTTCAGGAAAATCTACATTAATAAAATGTTGTTCTGGTTATTATAAAACAAATTCTGTTTATATAGATAATGTAAATATTCAAAATTTTAAGGCTTCTGAATTAAAATATTTGAGAACCGTATTTTCTCAAAAAAATCAAATTTATCAATCAATATCTTGTAAGGAACTTATTTTTATTGGTTTAGATTTTCGAAATTCAGAACATTTTGAAAGTCTAAAAGTATTTTTTGAAATTGAAGATTTGTTAGATAAAAACTTTATAAATTGTAGTGGGGGAGAGCAACAAAGAATTTTATTGGTTCGAACTTTTTTACATGCATTAAGTTATAAAAATAAAAAGTGTAATTATATTTTGCTTGATGAACCTTTTAATTTTTTAGATATGAGATTTATACCCAAATTAATACAAAAAATTAAAGAATTAAGGCAAGCGGGTTTTACAATATTAGTTACTGTACATGATCTAACAATAGCACAAAAGTTAGGAGATAGCTTTATGTTTATCAAAAAAGGTAAACTGATAGATTACGGTAATCAAAATTCTTTTAACATAAAAAATATATGTGATACCTTTTCTATTGAAACAGAAGAAGAATTAAGTTATTTAAATTTAAAAACTTAAAATTGGAATCGTTAAAATTCGCTATTTAGAATAAATCTATAATAACTTTAGTTTTATAAACTTCCATAAAAAAGTTCTTACTATATATATTCTTTTATATATTTGGGGCTTGAATTATATAAGCATAAAATGGATAGTGTAATCAAACTAATTCCGCTCAACTATTATTTGTTTCTGAGTTTTGCAATTTTTTCTGTAGGTATACTAGGTGTACTCACAAGAAGAAATGCCATCATTATTTTTATGTCCATAGAATTAATGTTAAATTCTGTTAATCTACTGTTAACGGCTTTTTCGGCATATTTTGGTGATTCTTCTGGTCAGGTATTTGTATTTTTTATTATGGCCGTTGCCGCAGCTGAAGTTGCTGTAGGATTAGCAATTATTGTACTTCTATTCAGAAATACAAACTCAGTAGATATCAATGTGTTGAAAAGATTAAAGTGGTAAATAATTAATTTATATGACAGATTTTATATTTATAGTACCCTTACTTCCGCTTATAGGATTTATCATAAATGGATTATTTGGTAAAAAAATGCCAAAATCCTTAGTTGGTGTTATTGGTACTTCCGTTATGGCATTAGCTTTTGCATTAGTAGTATCTATATTTTTCACTACTGAAGGACAAAACTATAGAACTTTATATTCGTTTATTGATACTCCTTACTTAAAAGTTCCATTTGAATTTTTAGTAGATCCATTATCAATCACCATGATGTTAATTATCACTGGTATAGGAACATTGATCCATTTATATTCTACTTCTTATATGCATGACGATGAAGGATTTTATAGATTTTTTGCTTACCTAAATCTATTTGTGTTTTTCATGTTATTGTTAGTATTAGGTGCTAACTACGTAATCATGTTCATTGGTTGGGAAGGAGTTGGATTATGTTCTTATTTATTGATTGGTTTTTGGTTCAAAAATCAAAATTATAATGATGCTGCAAAAAAAGCGTTTATCGTAAACAGAGTAGGTGATTTGGGTTTCTTGTTAGGTATGTTTTTATTAATGTACGTTACTAAGAGTGATAATTTGAATTATAAAGATGTTTTTTCATTTTTTCAAAATAACAGTGTAGAAACAGGTACTGTTACTGTAATAACTTTATTGTTATTCATTGGTGCTACTGGTAAAAGTGCTCAATTACCTTTGTATGTTTGGTTACCAGACGCTATGGCCGGTCCAACACCAGTTTCAGCACTTATACATGCTGCAACCATGGTTACGGCGGGTATATATATGATTGTAAGATCAAACATTTTATTCTTACTTTCTCCAGAAACTATGATGGTAATTTCGGTTGTGGGTATTGCAACTGCTTTATTTGCGGCTACAATTGGTTTATTCCAAAATGATATCAAAAAAGTATTAGCTTACTCAACTGTAAGTCAGTTAGGCTACATGTTTTTAGGTTTAGGAGTTGGTGCATTTACTTCAGGATTGTTCCATGTTATGACACACGCTTTCTTTAAAGCTTTATTATTCCTAGGTGCTGGTTCTGTAATACATGCAATGCATCACGAACAAGATATAAGAAATATGGGAGGTTTATCTAAAAAATTGCCAATCACCCATTTAACATTTTTGATAGGTTGTTTAGCTATTGCTGGTATTCCTTTGTTTTCAGGTTTCTTTTCTAAAGATGAAATTTTAGCACATGCTTTTGCTAAAAGTCCTATTTTATGGGCTTTAGGAGTATTAGGTGCAGTAATGACTGCATTTTATATGTTTAGATTATATTTCTTAACCTTCAAGGGTAAATTTAGAGGTACACATGAACAAGAACATCATTTGCATGAGTCTCCATTTGCTATGACATTACCGTTAATCATATTAGCAATATTGTCAATTGCGGGTGGTTATTTAAATATTGGTGAAATTTTTCATGGTAATGCAGCTTTAGAAAATTACTTAAAACCAGTTTTCATGACTCCTTATGGATACAAACCAGAAACTCATGTGCTGTCTCATTCTACAGAATATATTTTAATGGGAATTTCTGTTTCTTTGGTTATTGTTTCAATAATTTCTGCTTTTGTAATTTACGGTAAAGGTAATAATGTTCCTTCAGAAGATTCTAAAATAGGTGGTTTTGTAAAGTTAGTTTACAATAAATACTACGTAGATGAACTTTATGATTTGGCAATTGTAAAACCTTTATACTTTATGTCTTCAGTTGGTTCAGTAATTATTGACAATAAAATTATAGATGGTATTGTAAATTTATTTGGTTCAATTTTTTACAATGGTAGTAATTACGTAAGACGTCTTCAATCAGGTAATATTAGTTTATATTTACTTGTAATGGTTTTAGGTTCAGTTTTATTATTAGCATTAAATTTTGTTGTTAAGTAATTTTTAAGATATATGTTACTTTTAGCGTTATTATTTATTCCATTATTTTCTGCAATATTTTTGCAGATTTTAGGTGGACAATTTGTAAAAAAGATTGCTTTATTATTGTCGTTAATACCATTGGGTATATCTATATATTTAGCAGCAAATAGTTTTTGTCCTTGCATGGCAGAAATGTCTTCATTTGACAAAGTTTGGATACAATCTTTAGGTGTTAATTTTAGTTTAAAACTTGATGGTACATCATTACTTTTAGTTTTGTTGACAAACACATTAATTCCTTTAATAATTTTAACTGGTTTTAATTACAATTATTCTAATGAATCTAGATTGTTTGCGTTAATTTCAGCAATGCAGTTTGGTTTGTTAGGTGTTTTTCTTTCAAATGATGCATTTTTATTTTACGTCTTTTGGGAAATAGCTCTTATACCTGTTTATTTTATTTGTGGTATATATGGAGGCTATGATAAAGAACGAGTTACCTTAAAATTCTTTATTTATACTATATTAGGTTCGTTGTTTATGTTAGTTGGAATTTTGTATGTGTATTCACAAATGGGAATTCATGCAGATTTCTCAATAGAATCTATGATAAGAACAGGTGTTAGTTTAAGTTTAACTGAACAAACTTTTGTTTTTATAATGTTTTTATTAGCCTTTGCTATTAAAATGCCAATTTTTCCTTTACATACTTGGCAACCAGATACATATACAGTTTCACCTACAGTTGGAACAATGTTGTTGTCGGGTATTATGCTTAAAATGGGTGTGTTTGGAGCTATGAAATGGTTAAAACCAATATCTCCGTTAGCATTTGAACAATATTCTGGTATAGTGGTGATATTGTCTGTAATTGGTATTGTTTATGCTTCCATATTAGCAATTCAACAATCAGATGCTAAGAAATTAGTTGCTTACTCTTCTATAGCACACGTTGGTTTGATTGCTGCTGGTGTATTTGTAAATTCTAGTGCAGGTTTGGAAGGTGCTACTATTCAAATGATTAACCATGGTATAAATGTGGTGGGTATGTTCTTTGTACTAGATGTTATTGAAAGAAGAATGAATACAAGAGAAATTGCTTCATTAGGAGGTATTATAAACAAAGCACCATTGTTTGCCGTTTTTTATGTAATAATTATGCTAGGTAATGTAGCGTTGCCTTTAACAAACGGCTTTGTTGGGGAATTTATACTATTAAAATCTCTATTTGATTATAGTGCTTGGTTAGCATTTGCTGCTGGTTTATCAGTTATTTTAGGTGCTGTTTATTCATTAAGAACTTATCAAAGAGTAATGTTAGGTGAAACAAATAGTTTAACAGAACAGTTTACCTGTTTAAATTCAACTGAAATAGTAGTCTTGTCTATAATATCTGCATTAGTAATAATTTTAGGTATTTTCCCTAGTTTGATTTTGCAATTTGTTTAACCAAATAAATAATATTTAATGTTAGCTTTAGTTTCTTTATCTCTTGCTGGTCTATTCTCAATGATTTCTGGTATATTTAATATAAATGTACGTGGAGTTATTGCATTTGCGATATTAATCTTAGCAGCTTGTATTGGTTTTTACTTTAGTTCTGGTGATTTAGAAATTTCTAGTACTTTAATTGATCAAATGTTAAGTTTTGATAAATTTTCTCTAGGTATTTCATCTGTTATCATTTTCGGAACTATAGTTGTTCTTTTGATTTCTGAACACTATTTGGATAAAATTTCCCATTTTCAAGGAGAATTTATTAGTCTTGTCCTTTTTTCTGCAGTTGGTATGATTTGCATGGTATCATTTAAGAATCTTGCAATGTTATTTGTTGGTATTGAAATCATGTCTGTGCCTCTTTATATTTTAGCTGGCAGTTTTAAACATAATTTACATTCTAATGAATCTTCATTGAAATATTTTTTAATGGGTGCATTTACAACAGGTATTTTGTTAATGGGTATTGCTCTAATTTATGGTGGTGCTCATACTTTTGATTGTGTACAAATTGGAGAGTTTATTTCATCCAATTCAATGAAAACAGAAAATACAACCTTATTATATTTAGGAGTGTTTTTTATGATTTTTGCTTTTTGTTTTAAAATATCTGCATTTCCATTTCATATTTGGACGCCAGATGTTTATCAAGGAGCACCTACATGGGTTACTTCTTTCATGTCTACTGTAGTTAAAGTTTCTGGTATTGCAGCATTTTATAGATTATTTGACTTCTTCTTTGCTACTACAGGTTTAACTCATAATATTATTTTATGTTTAGCTGTTATTTCTGCTCTTACGATTTCTATAGGAAGTATTTCTGCAATTTATCAAACAAATATTAAAAGGATACTAGCTTATTCAAGTATATCTCATGCCGGTTATATGCTTATGACTATTGTTTTTTTAGAAGAGTCTAGTAAATCAATTGTTATCTATTATTCATTAGCTTATACTCTAGCCTCAGTTGCATTATTTGCTGTTTTGATGTCTGTAGAAAATAAGAAATCTATAATGGATATAAGTGCATTTAATGGTTTAGCAAAAAATAATTCTTTCTTAGCTTTTGTTGCTGCAATAGCTTTGTTATCTATGGCTGGTATTCCAATTACATCTGGATTTATTGCTAAATTTAGTGTGTTGAAATTAGCTGTAGTTAAAGGTTATGTTTGGTTAGCTATTGTTGGTGTAGTTAACGCTATTTTAGGGGCTTATTATTACTTACAATTAATAATTGCCATGTATTTTAAATCAAACGATGAAACCGAAACTTACGAAAATAGCACAATTTACAACGTTGTATTAATACTTTTAGTATTAATGATTATTGGAACAGGTTTGTTTTCAGACTTATTTTTGAATTTGATTTAAATTTAAAATAAAATATTTTATAAAAGGGAGAATTACATTTCTCCCTTTTTTTGTATCTATTTGTATGAAAAAAGTTTGTTATTTAATTTTCATTTTTAGTCTATTTACGGCTACTGCTCAAGAAGATTCAGTGGTTACAGTTCCTAACATTACCAAAAATTCAATATATGTTGAAGGTGTTGGAAACGCATATACAAGTCTTTATGCTTTTGGTTATGATAGAATTCTGTATAAGGATAAAAAAATTGCATTATCTGGTACTTTTGGAGGTACTTATATCTTAGGTAAATCAGATACTTCTAATAAAGGATTTATTAAAACTATTTCCGTTCCAGGAGAAATTAATCATTCTAAACTTGTACTTGGCGGAACTGTCATGTTAAGAAAAGAATTTATATGGGATATTTTTAATATTCAAAGAATTGCTAAAAACAAATCTAATAAAGTTGGTTATTTAGAAATTGGTTATTTTCATTTATGGAATTTTCCAGAAACATCACCATTTGCAGATTTTTCTAAACCTAATGCAAGCGATTATGTGAGATCCGGTCCTTGGAATAATATATATATAGGTTATAATCTTTTTAGAACTGATCCTGGATTGTTTCTGAGATTTGGAGCAATGATTTATATTTATAAAAAGGGAGAAATGGTATTGGATGATATGTCATCAGGAAAAAGAATAAGTCCTTTACCATTTCCGAGAATATTAGTTGGATACACTTTTTGATTTTGAATCAAGAAGTGTATTTTTTACCAACAAACTCAAAAAATTCTGCTACTTGATCATTTTCTGTATCCCAGTCATATTTTATAGCATATTCTTGCAGGAGCATTTGTATAGCTCCTTCGTATGTATGTATATTTTCTAATTTTGTTAGCGCAGCATCAAATTCCCATTTTTCACCTTTAAAAAGATGATCAATAAACATAAAACGTTGGTTTATTGACATAGCCGAATCCATATTGATTACCTTGTTGGATAAAGGATCACTTTTAAAAGATTCTTTTTTTAGATTATCAATATTTTTCTCAATATTTTCATCTTGTATATTGTGTGAGATTTCTTCAGATTCAATATTTTCTTGTATTATTTCCTCTATATTTTCTGGAGTGTCATTTGAAATATTAGAAGAATTTATAGGAATCAATAAACTCTCAAAATCATAATTGTGTATATTGTTTAAGTTAAACAATATATTTTCTTTGTTTAAAGTATCTTCATTAAGCGTATCTAAATTTTCTGATAATATATTTAAAATATATGTTCTTGTAATCTCATCTTTACCTAATTCTTTAGATTTTTCTAATATACATTTGTAAAAATGATTATTAATTTTAAAATATTTTTCTAACGAAATAAGGTGTTCTAATGATATTTTTTCGGGTAATTTATTGTAAAAGTTTACAAAAAAACTTTTTGGTAAAACTGATAAGTTAACAGTATATATAACCGATTGTATTAATAATGGCTCGAAATCTTTTCTTTCTATTTTGATATTCATAGAAAGTGTATTCATGAAATTTTTTAGAGCATCTTTAACTTCGATTTTTGAATAATCAAAATATGGACTTTCTAGTTTACTTACTTCTTGTTTCCAATTTTCAAATAAATTGAAAAGTATAAAATAATTGATTTGTTCAATTGGTGTAATTTTCATGATTTCTGTTCCAACTATATTTGTTTTAAACAGAGAAAAGAAAGAATCACATGCTTTTTTAGAAAATTCTTTGGCATAATTTTCTAATTTTTGTTGATTTATACTATAATTGGCCATATTCAAAATAATAACGCAATTTATACGTTATTAATATGAATTCAAAAATGAAAACATTGAATATTAATTGATTTTTCAATTATGAATTTGTATTTTTGCAATAATAAAGAGCAAATAATCTTTTTTAAGGGCATTTTGCTTAAAGTTTTAAACATTCTAAATTTATTTATTTAATTATGTCAGTATTATCTATGGATGTCGCGAGCCAATATGGCTATGTATTAAGCGGCAAAATTTACCTAAAAGCTTATCTCAACTATCCAGACAGACAAATT
Source organism: Cytophagales bacterium (assembly GCA_046329305.1). Classification (GTDB taxonomy): domain Bacteria; phylum Bacteroidota; class Bacteroidia; order Cytophagales; family UBA9547; genus CAMFLX01. Next base: position 754,425 of record JAXLUW010000002.1, on the reverse strand, counting down.
GGTGAAGTAAAAGACAATAACGAAGAGGCTTCTTTGTTGTATTTTGTGAACAGATTTCCTTTAGTAGAATCAAAAGTACAGAAACTTGTAGAATCTATTGCTACTTCTGATAACAAAGGTTCTTACATGATGAAACTTCAACACATGAAAAAATATGTGTCTGAATTTGATGCTCTCGGAGATTTCGAACCACTAATTAAAACTCTTGAACAAAATGAAGAGTTTCTGCTTGGTCTAATTGAAAATAATCGTGAAAAGAATTTAACAATCAAAAACGAATTATTAACCGAATTAGATACTATCAAAGATAGTTTAGAATGGAAAGACACGAGTATTCGTGTAAAAGAATTAAGAGATAGATGGATTAAAACTGGTTCTGTTCCAAAAGAAGATGAAGAGGAACTTGAATCAAAATTTAGTGAATCTATCAACTATTTTTACGATAGAAGACGTAAGTTTTTTGAAGATAGAGAAGTTCTGTTTGAAGCAAGATTGATTAAATATCAAGAAATTGTTGACAAACTTAAAGAACTAAATGCTAATACGAATGAGTCAACTATGTCTCAAGTAAAAGCTTTAGTTGAAGAATGGAAAAAAATTGGAGTTGTTCCAAGTAATAAAGGTTCTGAGTTGTTTGCATTATATAAGCAATATAAAAAAGAAATTAGTGATAAGTCTAAACAGTTCAGAAGAAGACCTGTTGCAGATGTAAGTCAATTCTACAAATGTTGTGAATATGCGGAGGCATTGGCATATGAGCATCCGGCAACTACGGAGTTTAAAATGAAGAAACTTCAAGAAGCTTGGAAAAAATTGGGTAATCCGCCTGCTGATAAAAAACTTGAATTAAACGAAAGATTTAAACAAGCTTGTGAGAAAGTAAGTGAATATGGCCATTTGTATGCTTCTATCTTAAGAAGATTCCCTAATTTTGATGATAAGCCTGAAATAGAAAAATACAAAATTCAGATTTCTCAAATGAGATATTTACTTGGTAGAGATCAAGAAGAGTATAAAAAAATTCAAATTGAAAACGGTGGCTTTGGTAAAATAACTGATAAAATGATTCTTTCTAAAATGAACATGTTGAAAAGACGTGTTTATATGAAAGGTGTTGTTTTAAAAGAACTTGAAAAAGAATTACAAGAAATTACCTAGTTTTCGTTTTTAGTTATAAAAAAGCCGATTTACACAAATCGGCTTTTTTATTGATTAAATTTTAAATTTGTATCTATATTATTGTTCAAGGGCGTTAATCTTCTTATTTTTGATATCTCAATCTATAGATTTTTGTATATAAATTTATGTTAAGCATTTTAATAAAAGAATTTAATTCTTTTCTCGACAGTACAATTGCTTATGTCGTTATAATTTTATTTTTATTAGGGACAGGCCTGTTTTTGTGGGTTTTTCCAGACACAAGTATTTTAGAATATGGATATGCAGATTTGGATTCATTGTTTTCGATGACTCCTTTCATATATATGTTTTTAATTCCAGCAATAACAATGAAATCTTTTTCGGAAGAGCTCAAAGGGGGATCTATGGAGTTGATATTAACCAAACCATTAACAGATTGGCAAATTATACTTGGTAAATATTTTGCAGGATTAAGTCTTGTTTTGGTTTCATTAGCACCTACTTTAGTTTATTATTATTCTGTTTATCAATTGGGATTTCCTAAAGGAAATGTAGACAGTGCTGGTGTTGTGGGTTCTTACATTGGATTGGTATTTTTAGGAGCAGTTTTTACTTCTGTAGGAATTTTTACTTCCTCTATCAGTGACAGTCAAATAATCTCTTTTATAGTTGGTGTTTTCCTTTGTTTCTTATTACATACAGGTTTTAGTGCATTAAGCAAGTTAGAAATATGGGGTACTTTTTCTAGTGTTGTAGAATCTTTTGGTATTGATTATCATTATTATACCATAAGTAAAGGCTTGCTAGATAGTAGAGATATATTGTATTTTTTAAGTATAATTTTTATTATGCTCAAAAGTACTCATTTGTTATTAAGTACAAGAAAATGGTAATATACATAGACACTAATATTTAATTTAAGAATTTTATAAATGAAAAATTATTTTAGAGAAAACGCCATTTTTTATTTTGTTGCTTTACTTATTGGAATTGTATTAGTTAATATAATTGCGTCTAACTATTTTTTTAGAATTGACTTAACTGAAGAAAAAAGATACACCATTTCTGATGCTAGTAAAAGTGTTATAAAAAAATTAGATGACCAGATTTTTATAGATGTTTATTTAGAGGGAGATTTTCCTCCAATGTATAAACGATTGCAAAAAGCTGTAAAAGAAACTATTAATGAATTAAAAATTTATAATAATAGAAATATTCAGGTTAGGTATACAGATCCTATGTCTGAAACTGATGAAGCCAAAAGAAATAGATTTTTAAGCCAATTGGTAAGGAAAGGTATACAACCAACACAATTGGTTTCGAATGAAAAAGATGCTCAGACAAATAAAATTGTTTTTCCGGGTGCCATAGTTTCTTACGGGAGTAGGGAAATACCTATAATGTTTCTAAAAGGAAATAGGGGTGAAGGTGAGGAACAAATGGTTAATCAATCAATAGAAAATATTGAATATGAGTTGATTACTGCCATAAAAGAAGTTTCTACTATGGAAAAAAAGAAAATTGCTTTTTTGTATGGTCATGGTGAACTTGACTCTTTACAAACTTTAGATATTAGAAAAGAACTTTCACAATATTATCAAGTAAAGCAAGTAGATTTGGGTAGAGTACCTAATTTGGACAATTTTGATGCATTGGTTATGGCTAAACCAAGTTTGAAATTTAATGATGAAGATAAATTAAAAATAGATCAATTTGTTGTAAATGGCGGTAAAGCTTTATTTTTTATAGATGCAATACATATTAAACTAGATAGTTTAAAAGAAAATGGTTCTTTGGCGTATCCTTATGAATTAAATTTAGATGATTTATTTTTTAAATGGGGTATTCGTTTCAACCAAGATTTGGTTCAGGATATAAGCTGTACCAGACTTCCCGTAAATGTTGGTAATGTGGGGAATCAACCTAAATTTGTTTTAATGCCTTGGCGTTTCAGTCCTGTTATAATGAATTTTGCAGAAAATAGTTCTATAGTTAGAAATATGGATGCATTGTTATGTAATTTTGTAGGTACTTTAGATACTTTAAAAACTAAAGATTTAGTAAAAACACCTTTGGCGTTTACCTCCAAATATACCAAAGTAGTTGGAGCTCCTGTAGAAGTAAGTTTAGATGAGATGAAAGAAAAACCTCAGCCTGAAGAATTTAAACAAAAGAATAAAATAATTTCTTGTTTAATTGAAGGGAAATTTTCTTCATCGTATGCATACAGACCTTTATTTAAAGAACAATATCCAGGAATTGTACAAACTAAAAATGACTCTAAAGTTTTGTTTTTTGCTGATGGAGATTTTATTGCAAATGATTATGACCCTGTAAAACAGCAAATTGTACCATTAGGAACTAATAAATACACTAAAGAATCACATGCAAATAAAGATTTTGTAGTAAATACTCTCAATTATATGTTAGATTCTAACGGATTGATTCATATTAGAAACAAACAAATAAGTTTGAGACCTCTTGATAAAATTAAGATAGAAAAAGATAAGAAAAAGTGGCAAATACTTAATGTTTTAGTGCCTTTAGTTTTGGTATTGATATTAGGTGTTTTAAAATTTCAATATAGAAAAAAGAAATATACAAGATTTTAAAAAGGTAGTTTTAAGCTACCTTTTTTATTGATATAAGCTTTTGAATTTGATATATTTTTCTACTTCTTCTGGCAATAGGTATTTTACTGATTTATTTTTCTTAATAGCTTCTCTAATAAAAGTAGCTGATATTTCAAATAATGGTGCTTGTACCAACTTTACTTGTGGATGATACACCATGTCTGTTTTACGAGCATAAGGTCTAGGATACACCAAAACGCGATGATGTTCTAAAATTTCTTCATAGTTGTGCCAATTAGAAAAATCTGCAATATTGTCTGCTCCCATAACCAAGTCAAAGGTATATTGCGGAAAATTTGCTCTTAATTTTTGTAACGTAACATAAGTGTAATTAGGTTTTTCTAGATTAAATTCAATATCGTTGATTTTAAATTTGGGATTGTCCATAATTGCTAATTCAACCAAACGTAATCTATCGTTTTCATTTAACAGTCCTTCAATTTTTTTAAATGGATTTTGAGGAGAAACTACAAACCACATTTCTTCTACATATTCCATCTCAATTATGGAATTTGCAATAACCAAATGCCCAATATGGATAGGATTAAATGAACCAAAAAACAAACCTATATTCATGACTTTGTTGATTTGTACAATTTTATATGTTCGTAAATAATGTTTACTAATTTTTTTCGAGCTTCTACACTTGCCCATGCAATATGTGGTGTCAAAATTAATTTGTGAGCAATTTTAGAATCTACTAAAACATTGTCTTTCGTTATAGGTTCTTTTTCAAATACATCTACACAAGCACCAGATATTTGATTATTTATTAGAGCATTGTATAAATCAATTTCATTTACAATTCCTCCTCTTCCCATATTAATCAGAATTGAATTGGGTTTCATTAAATTCATTTCTCTTTGAGTAATTAAATTCTTTGTTTTATCTGTAAGAGGTGAATGAATACTTACAATATCAGAATTTGAAAGTAAATATTCTAGGCTAGTTTGTTTATACTTTTCTTCTCTAGTAGCACCGCTCACAGACGAATAAATCACTGCTGCTCCAAATGCTGCTGCAATATCAGCTACTTTTCTTCCAATATTTCCCATACCTAAAACTCCAAATGTTTTACCCGAAATTTCTTCATATGGAAAATCTATATGTGTGAAAATTGAGCTTTTAGAATACTCAGAATTTTTAACATACTTATCGTAATAAGAAATATTACTTAATAATGCCAAAAGGCAAGTAAAAGTATGTTGTGCAACACTGTTTGTGGAATAATCAACAGCGTTTTTTACTTGAATATTATTTTGTGAGCAATATGCTAAGTCTATATTATTGGTGCCTGTTGCGGCTACACAAATCAACTTTAATTGAGGTAATTTACCAAGTACTTCTGCGTTTAAAATAACTTTATTCGTGATAATTATTTCTGCATTTAAACATCTAGAAATGATTTGATCTGGAGAAGTTGTAGCGAATATCTGCAAATTTCCAAGTTCTTGAAAGATGTTTAGGTTTAAATCGTGACCTAAAGTTTCTGCATCTAAAATTGTAATATTCATAAAAATGTAATCAATATAATAAAAAAGGGGCAAAGCCCCTTTTTAGATTTAAGTTATTTTTTAATGATTTTGAAAGTTTTGGATTCGTCTTCAGAATTTATTTGTAAAAGATATATGCCTGTCGGCAATTCATTTCCTAATTCTAAAGTTTGAATTCCTGAATAAATATGTTCTGAAATTAATAATCCAGTAGAAGCATACAACTTAACCGTATATTTCTGATCATTTTTAAATTCTATTTGGAAACTTGAAGTAAATGGATTTGGTGAAATATTTAAATCTTCAATTGTATTATTTAATTTTAACTTATTTGAATATTCCGTTATACTTACATTTTGATAGATAATTTGGAAATACGTATAATTTGACTCACTTTTTTTCAAAGTATAATTATAACTATTGAATTGATTTTCCTCAATGTACCCTAAGGTTTCAAAATTGATACCATCTGTAGAAGCTGTAATGTAATATTTTCCATTATCAATGTTTGTAGAGTTTACTATCCAACTTAATTGTTTGTGGTCATCTGATATAGAGAAACTCACAAAATATAATGGTGTAGTAGTTCCGCAACTTACAGTATTCAATGATTGAATATTACTAATACCGTATGTTGATGCTTTTCCTAAATTATTTATAAAATCAGTACAAGAAGAAACTGTTGCATCAAAGGTTCTAGTAAAAATTGTATTTGCTAAAATAGGACCAGCAATAGTTGGCCAAGTAATAGTAGTACCTGATTTAGTTCCACTATTAGAAATATTTGATATTGTTCCTAATTGAGCTGGAATTTCATCTGTCATTACTAAGTCAAATGCAGAATCAAAATGCCCTTTCCAAGCGGATACTGCTTGTTGTGAACCATTAGCGTACATACCAGAGTATCCAGCAGTAAGTTCTGTAAGACCAGATACCATAAGTAATGGTGCACCTGTGAAATCGTTTACAAAAATATATAACTTATCATCTAATAATTCAAATCTTATATTGATTGGTTTTGGAGTACCCATGAATGACATTTTGGTAGTTTTTACCAATGTAGCATCGTTATAGATATTAAAGGTCATAAAGTTATTACCTCCATCGTTTGGCACCACTTCTACTCTTATACCTTTAAAGTCACTAGAACCAGGTGTGCCAGCACTATGTCTAAAGAAATATGAAAAAGAACTAGAGTTGGTAGGTGCAATTGTAGATTCGACCCAACCATTTACACCGTGTACTTTCTTATGTTCAAAGCCATAAGGACCTGAATTTGAATTATTATTTTGATCAAATGATATAATTGAACTTGCTGTTTTTGGACTAGGAACTTGTGCAGTACCTGCCGCTTGCCAATCCGTGCTTAGCGATGCAGAATTTGTCCAAGTACCTGTTGAACCATCTTTATTTGTAAAAGTCAATGTATACGTAATTTTATCACCAACAGATGCATTGGTTTTGTTGGCTGTTTTATCTAATGAGCTTTCTGCTAATGCTGTAGGTGGGACAGGATTGCATGTTAAAGTTAAATCAACACTTGAAGAAAGTGGTGAATCTACATCAGAACGAATCCAACCGGTATTGACAAAAGTTTTTTCACTACATGGACTTTTTGCAGTGGTAGTGTAGGATAAGTCCCCTTTTTCTCCTGTAAGCATTACAGGAATAGACCATTTTACAACACCAGAGAATTTGGAATTACCTGTAAGTGGAGTATAAGTTGCAGTGATACCCACTGCTAAAGAATCTGTAAATTTAACCCAAGCCAATTCTATCGGTATAGAATCTGTTACAATAACATTATAAGTTTCTCTGCCTGGTAAGGGGCCGTTACCAGCAATTCTCCTCCAAGTATATCCATCAAATTCTTCTACTAATACTTTTAAAAATGTTTTTACAGGACCACCACAAGCATCTTTGCTGTAATTGTCTATCGTTGTAGCTGCAAAATTTGTAGCTGCATTTGTGTAAGTTGGAGAAATTGGATAAAAATAATCTCCTTGACCGTCCATATTGCTACTTTTTGCAGCTGCATCATAAGACCAGTCGTCAGATATTCTATTTGTTAAATCAGTAGATGGGTTTGATTCAAATCTTGTTCTGAAAAATCCAGGACCGTTAACACCTTTATGAATTAAATAATCACTATCTAATTTGTCAAATACGTGTGTAGATGTTGCCGTAAGTACATGTGCAAATTGTGTTACAAATCTTTGATTCCATGCACCGTTTGCATCTGTTCCCCATGGAATTCTTTGATATGTAAATTTTAATTGTTTATCTGTAGGTAAAGTAAGTGGATTATATCCATATTTATTTAAATCGTTTTGATTATCTACATAAGTTGACCAGCCAGTGGGATTGGTTGTAGCATTATAAATCCCAATAGCAGCACCATCATTCATAAAATATGATACTCGATAATTACCAAGATTTATATATGCTTCATGAGCTGTGTTCCATATTCTATAAAATTGATAAAAACTTGTTCCGTTTGTTGGGTGATAGTTAGCGTAAGATACCACTACTCTATCTCTACCTCCATCTAGCCAGAGATTAGAACCTGTTTTATTTTCAAAATTTAATTTAAAGTTTACTATGTCGCCAGAGTTAAACGTATTTCTGTCGGTTGTTTTAGTTATACTTAAAACTCTATCTTTTAATAAATCTACACAATTTCTTTCCATTGTGTAAGATGCATTGTTGGGATATTCGTTACTAACCCAAGTTCCTCCATTGGTAGAAGTTAATGTACTAGTCAAACAAACGGTTGTTTTAGCGGTTAAAGTTTTCACTTTTACAACAAATGTTCTTGTTCCTTTTGTAGCAGCTAATCCATTTGTTAAAAATCCTGTTACTGAGCCTATATTCCAAGTGATGGTTTGTCCGCTAATTGTAGCACCGTTACTTGCAGAAACAATTTCATATTCTGGTGCAACAACTGTAGAAATTGTAACGCCTGTGGCTGTTATTTTCCCATAGTTTCTATAGCTTACTTCGTAGTTTAGAATATCACCTTCATAAGCAAAAGTTTTATCAACCGACATATATACTTTCATATTTGCTGCTGCAACCATATTTTCGGGTGCATGAAGATTTCCTGTAGCTGTAAGCATACCTAGCAATCTAAACCAACCATGAAAATATTTTGGTGTAGAGTTGATGTATCTTGTAGTGTTATCTGGTAAATCTGCAAGTCCAGAAGCATCGTCCCAGCTCAATTCACATTGTCTGTAAAGTTCTGCTAAAAAATCAGTATCTTCTGAAGCTATAGCGGCTGGCATACCTGTTCCAGCCATCCAATTTACACCATAATTTGCTAGTACAGCTCCAGTGGGAGAATATTGTTGCTTAATTTGAGCAACTCCACGCCAGTTTGGTTGACCAGGGTCTGGACTAGCACCTAATTTACTACAATATGCATTTGCTTTGGAACTTGGTAAAGTATATGGATATTTTAAAAATTCTTTATGTCTCAGCCCCATAGAATATTCAAAAGTATTTCCACCAGTACCTATTTCATGAGTTTTAGGATTCCATGTGGAGTCGGGGTTTCCATGCCAAACATAATTTAATATAGTTCGCCAAGAACATCTAAAATCTTCACCAGCAGAAAAGGGTCCAAATGTAGAAGTGGAGCCGTCGTCGCTTAATGTAAAGTCTCCGGCACTTGCTATATATCCTTTTTTGTACATTTCTCCTATTACCCAATCGGAGGATGCCTCTGCTCTTTTATATTGATTTATTTGCCATTTGGTACCACCATTAGCTTTCAAAAATTTTGCAAATGAATTAAAATATGCAGGGGCATGATAATCTACATATTTACTTTTTACTTGAATAGGGTCTGGTTTAGAATTCGCCCAAGCGTATAATGTGTTTGCAGCAGAAGTTCTCCAGTTAGTTACTTCTCCCCAAGTGTTACCACTTTTCATGTAACCATCTACACCCACTATTCCAGTTAAAAAACCTTTAATACCCGCTTGAGCTCCTTGAGGACTTTTTGAATAATACAAAGTGTCCACCATTAATTTTATCATTTTTAATGCTTCATCTTTGTAACTTATATTGTTACCACAAGCATCTTTTATACCCATATTATCACCCCACTGTTTATAGGCCATCAATAAACCCAAAGCAATATCTACGTCACCGTCTCCAGCAGAGTTAATACCAGTAGAGTTAATACTCGTATTTTCATCACAATCCCAACCAGCAAAACCAGCTCCGTAAGTATAGGTTGGTCTTAAATCTGTACAATCATAATATTTTTTTACACCCGAAAGTCTATTGTCGTGAACCCAAAGCCATAAGCCATCAAAGGTCTCTTTATCAGCCATATGAGCAGCTGCAAGCATAGCATAACCGTCACCTTCTGATACAAATGTTCCATAGTTTTGTGGCACTGTTGGGTGGTTATAAACTATATACTTTTTGCCGTTTAATGTTTTGGGTGTATATAATGCTCTTCGCATCATAATTATATAAGCCTCTCTTGTAGCTTTTTCCATATCTGCGTGTGTAACACCAACACCATTATAAAGTGCTAATGATTTACCATGACTATATTCTAAGAATTGAGGAAAAGGAAAGTTTGGATTATTCGTATTGATTTGTGGATGAATAGTATCTGAGGGGTAACTTTGTGAAAATATGTGGGTTGAAATAACCAATAAAATTAAGTATGTGATATTTTTAAACATAACAATTTTGCTCGTGTTGTTGATTAATACTCCTTATTGTGAAAAAGTAAACTTTAGTTAAGTTACTTCTAAATACAAAAATATACAAAAATTTATATTTTTTAAAGATTAAGTTATAAAAAAATGCTGTAATTTTTTAAATTATATACAATCAACGTCAATTACTATAGATGTTGATTTGTAAACACTTAAAGTTTCTTCTATGGCTAGCTTTATCAAGTTTTTTATTTTAGAAACATCTACTTTTTCTCTTTCAAATTTTATTATTATTTCTTGAAGATATAAATCCCTTATTTTATCAATGGAGGGAGCTATGGGACCTTTTACTCTTTGTTTCCCTATTTTTTGAATAAGTTCATTATTTAAAAATATAGCTGCTTTTAGGCTCAAATCTTTATTTTTGTCTTTGATTAATATTTTTATAATCCTAGAGAAAGGAGGGTAGTTAAATACCTCTCTATCAATTATTTCTTTTTTGTAAAAGTCATAATAATTTTGTGTAATCAAATAGTTATTAAATGGATTTTTGGGACTATGGGTTTGTATAATTACTTCTCCTTCTTTTAATTTTCTACCAGCTCGCCCACTCACTTGTGTAACCAACTGAAAGGTACGTTCTTGTGCTCGAAAGTCTGGAAAATATAACATCTGATCTAAATCTATGACACCAACTAACGTGACGTTGTCAAAATCTAATCCTTTAGAAACCATCTGAGTACCAACGAGTATATCAATTTTTTCTTTAGCAAATTCTGCTATAAGTTCTTGAAAAGCATACTTACTTCTTGTGGTTTCTAAATCCATTCGTTTTATTTTAGCTTCAGGCAAAATGAGCTTGAGTTCGTCTTCAATTTTTTCAGTACCAAAGCCAATAGTTTTTAGTTGTACACTACTACAAGCAAAACAGTTACTTGCAATTTTCTGAGCATATCCACAATAATGACAATTGAGGGAGTTTTTGTATTGATGATAAGTAAGATTTACATTGCAACTAGGGCAGGTGGGAGTCCAGCCGCAGGTCTCACAAATTATAGATGGCGAGAAACCACGTCTATTTAAAAATAAAATACTTTGTTCTTTTTTCTCTAATCTCTGTTTTAAAGCGTGTAAAAGTTCATTACTTATGGGTATAAGTGATTTATTTTCAGTTTTTTCTGGTTTTATAATATGTACATAAGGAAGTTTGGCAGTTCCATATCTTTCAGTTAATTCCACTAGTCCGTATTTGCCATTTTGTGCCAACCACATAGTTTCTATGGAGGGCGTAGCACTACCTAACAAAGCTTTAGCTTGATGTAATTTAGCTAAAACTAACGCCATATCTCGCCCGTGATACCTCGGTGCAGGATCATATTGTTTGTAAGAAGTTTCATGTTCTTCATCCACAATAATTAATCCCAAATTTTGATAGGGTAAAAACAATGCTGAACGTGCACCTACAATCAACTGAAATCTACCTTCCAAAACACCATTATATACTTCAACTCGTTCATTTTCTGAGAATTTTGAATGATAAACTGCCAGTTTGTTGCCAAAACATTTTTTTAATCTTTCAACTATTTGTGTAGTCAATGCAATTTCTGGTAATAAATAAATAACGGTTGATTCGTTATTTAAATATTTGTCTATCAGGTTTATATATATTTCTGTTTTACCACTACCTGTTATACCATATAATAAAACTTGGTCGTGTATTTGATGTAAGTCTCTAATTTTTTCATAGGCTTTTTGTTGTAAATCACTTAAAGTTGGTAATCCTTGAATTTGGTGATCGGGAGTTGTTAGAATTCTAAATTGTTCTTCTTTGTATTCAATAAAAATTTTATTTTTTAGGAGCGTATTTAATGCTGACGAACTCACTTTTGCAAGTTCAGATTTTAACATGCCAACTTCTTGATTACTTTTAGAAGCATTTATATAATGCAAAAGTAAATTTGCTTGAGCCTCTTTGTTTTGTATAGATTCTAACAGTTTGTGAAGTTCAGTAGTAGAATTATAAAGATCATTAAGTTTGACTTTAGAAATTATTTTAGCTTTGTATTTTTGTTTAACCTCTTCTTGGAGACTAATTAAGTTTTTTTCTACCAAACTTCTAAGTGTTTTATGATGTTTTCTGTTTGGTAAACTCTTGGTAAGATCGTTAAAAGTGATTGATTCTGTGATTTTTAAGATATTTACAATTTCAATTTCAGGTTCTGAAAGTTCTATAGCAATATCTTCAAGATTTTGTGTTAGAAATATATTGGTTTCACTACTTATTTTAAGTGCAGAGGGTAATGCAATACTCAAAACCTCACCTTCAGAACACATATAGTAGGAGGAAATAGTTTCAAATAGTTTAAACTGTTCTTTCGTGATGATGGGTACAGTATCTAAAAATTCAATTATTGGTTTGGCGTTATATTTCTGAGGTGGCTGATTATGAAGCGATTTTACAATTCCTGTATATACTTTTTTGCTTCCAAATTGTACAACTACTCTCTTCCCAATATCAGCTTCTTGTTCTTGAGACATAGGAACTCTGTAAGTAAATGTTCCATTCAAAGGAAGTGGGAGAATAACTTCAGCGAATAATGCTATGGGTTCTGAATTGTCAAATAATGAATTCAATGTTTTATTACAGATGCAATTTGTAAAAATTAATTTAAAGAAAATTGGGTATAAAGCGTAATATTGATGTTGTTAAACATGAGCTCTGTTATGGCATATTCAAAATAATGATACAGAGGCATTGCCTTTAATAAGCTTTTTGCTTCATTTTTTGAATTGGCATTCAATACAATCCATAATTTAGATCTGTCCATAGATAACGTGTATGAAATCATTGTGCCTGTTTGCATCATGGAAGAAACACAATCTATTTGCAGAGGAATTTTAGATTGAAAATCGTCTGATAATTGTGTAGGTAGGGTTATATCAATCATATATTTCATCCTTTCAACTTTTCTTTTACAACCAATGAACTATTAAATATTGAAATAACTTCTATTTCTGTGTTTTTACTAATAAAATCGCCTCTGGTTATTGCGTCGTAAATTTGATCGTTGAAAATAATCTTTCCACTTGGTCGTAAATCTGTATGAGCTATAGCAAATTTACCAATCATATCCTGATGTGTAAATGTATGCGGATGTGTATGTGTAAGTTGATTCGTCGTTTTTAAGCTTTCCTTGTGTGTAAGTTTTTGAAATGCTTCATTAGAAATGATTTTTTCAGAAAATATAAAAAACAATAATCCCATCAAAAGTAACACTGACATTATGATAGACATGGTGAATATTAAGGCATCAGAACTTACCAAGTCTAGATTTAAATAATCATTATTAATCATCATAAATCCGAAAGAGCCCAAAATACAAATGATTCCCAAAATACCCACAACTCCAAATCCAGGAATAATAAATATTTCTAACAACAACAATACTATACCTACAAACAAAGTCATTACTTCCCAGTTTTGAACCAATCCAGATTGATAATGTGGATAGAAAAATAAGAACCCAAAAATAATTAAAAAGATACTTGGTATACCAGTGAAGGTTGCAAACTCAGTAAATAATGCAATGAAAATCAATATGACCAAAATAGCTGTTACTACTTTGTTCATTAGAAATGAATTTGCTTTTTGTGTAACAGTTGGTTTGTAAGTAAGTATTTTATAATCAATGATTTTGTTTGCTGTAATTATATCTTCTTTTGAGTTAACTATAAGATCACAAAAGCCATATTTGTAGGCTTCTTTTGCAGACAATGTTAAAACCTGATAATCTTTTTTAATACTGTCGGGTAGTTGCACTTGAGGGTCAACCATAGCTTCTGCTAAAAGTGGGTTTCGTCCGTTGGTATGAGCCACTGCTCTCATTTTGGCTCTCATGTATGACTGGTATTTATCTGGAAGTGCATATCCATCATATCCATCCACAACTGTGGCAGCCCCAATACTTGCCCCAGGTTTCATGTAAATACTGTCACAAGCTAGTGAAATCAATGCACCCGCAGACGCCGCATTATCATTTACATACACCCATGTTGTTTTAGGATAATTTAAAATTAATGATTTTATCTTATCAGCGGCTTCAAGTTCGCCACCATAAGTATTCATGTCAAACAAAACTATGTCAGCTTTTGAATTGGTTGCTTGTTTGAGAGCTTCGTTTATGATTTCGTAAGAATAAGAGTCTATGTCTGTTCTTATGTCAATAACATATATATTCTTAGATTTTTGAGCAAAAACTAGGTTTGATAAACTTAAAATTAAAAAATAAATGAGTCTTTTCATTGGGATGCGTGTTATTAATCTTTCAAAAATATTTAATTTGTAAATATATGAATAATTTAACGCGATTACACTACTCAAGGTTCGATAATGCCATCTGGAAAATTCATAAAATTCTAGACAAAAATCAGCTTTGTGTAGAAACTAGAAATAAAAACACCCAAGAAATAACGTTAAATTTTATTGGTGCTGACAGGAAAATTGTATTGGAATCAATAATTTTTCCTTGGCACACAAACATAGAAGCCGTATATGAAAATCTAATAATCTGTAGTATTTACGACGATGTTCAATTACCTAAACCAAGCCGATATTTGTTTTTTGATATAGAAAACAAAAAAATCTTACTTGAACTTTCTAAAATAAATCGTATCAGTTTTTTTAGAAATGGAATAGAATATTATGATAAATTAAATATTTGTTATTGTATTGATAATAAATGTAATACATTTAATAAAAGTCAATTTGCAGAGCTAGAAATAGATTTTGAACAAACTTTTTTTACTACACAACAAGGATTGTATTTTGAGGAATTCAAAACCATGATTGAAGAATTGAATTTGCCTACACCTTATCAGAATATTCAATACTTAGAGATTAAAGATTCATTGGTTTTTTCATATGATTTTTTAGATGCAAAAGATATCAAATATAAAATTGTAATAGTAGAAAGCGACAAAAGTTTATCCTTGAATTTTGATATTTTGAAAAATAATCAAGGTTTGGTTGATAATACTTATTTTATTTTTCAAAATTCAGTCCTATTTTTGGGTGATGAACAAACACTGTGTACATATAAACTTTATTAAAACTTTATTTCTGTTAATATTCTTTGGAATATTTACATCAGAAGCAGAGCCTTTTGACAGTATTGGTATTGAAGTTAAAGATGGAAAAAAATACATCAAACATAAAATTGAGAGTGGTGAAACACTTTTCAGATTAACAAAAAAATATGGTGTAAGTATTGATGAATTAAAAAAGGTAAATCCAGAGCTTGAAAAAGGACTAAAACTGGGTAGTGTAATTAGAATTCCTAAAAATACAGGTTCAAAATCAGCTGAAACCAAAAGTGAAATTTCTCAAAATGATAACTATCATACGGTAGTATCTGGTGAAGGTCTCACCGCAATTGCCAAAAAATATAACATGACTTTGGATGAATTAATGAAGCTTAATTCTCTTACCGACAAAAATGTTAAAATAGGGCAAAAACTAAAAGTCAACAAACCAAAAGAAGAGGTAAATTCAAAACCAACTCTTCATGAAGAAATAAAAAATACTTCTGTAAAAGTTTCTAAACCATCTAAATCTACTTCTTCTAAACTAATTGATACTCTTAATGTTAAAAAGTATAAAAAATTTGAAGGAGGAAATAATAAAAATTTTCAGACCGGTATAGCTTCTGTAATTTTAGATGACAAAGGAGATAGTTTCGAAGCATTGTATAATGATTGTGAAGTAGGTCAGTTTATAAACGTTAAAAATTTACAAAATGACGAAAGAGTTTTTGTAAAAGTTGTGGGGAAATTAACGAACAATTCTGATGATAAATTAATTATCCAATTGTCCCCAAAGGCTATGGAGCGTCTGCAAAGTTCAGATACTAAAATAGCCGTAGAAGTTTCATATATTGCACCCTAAATTTATTTATTTTGAGATTAGCTGTTGTAGATATTGGTTCAAACGCCATTAGATGTCAGATTACCAAGATATTACGTAATGGTAATCAGGTGAATTTTAAAAAAATAGAATATATCAGATATCCCATTAGATTCGGGGAAGATGTTTTTAAAATTGCAGAAATTGGTAAGTCAAAAGAGCAGAAGTTTTATAAACTGATGCAAGCTCTAAAACTTCTATTTGATGTGTACGATGTTGAAGATTACATGATCTGTGCTACATCTGCAATGAGAGAATCTAAAAATGGAAGACAAATAGCTGACAAAGTTTTACGAGAGACAGGTTTGGAAATCAATATTATAGATGGAGAAACTGAAGCAGAATATATCAATAAAATCGTATACAGTAATTTAGATGAACACAACTATTTGCATATAGATGTGGGTGGGGGGAGCACAGAAATAAACTTATATGTAAACAAACAAAATATTGCTTCAAATTCATTTAAAGTAGGTTCTGTGAGGTCTCTAAACAAAGCAGATACCCCAGAAATGTGGAACGAAATGCAAAATTGGTTGAATAGTCACATTCCTAGAGATATAGGACCAATCACGGCAATTGGCACAGGAGGTAACATAGACAAGATTTTTGATTTAAGTAAAGTAAAGTCAAAAAATAGAGAGATTTCTAGATTTGCTATAGAAAAAACTATAAATTTTATAAAAAAATATTCAGTAGAAGAACGTATCAATATTCTCATGTTGAATCCTGACAGAGCTGATGTTATAGTACCTGCCTCTGAAATATATCTAAGTGCCATGAAATGGGGCGGAGCTACTAAAATGATTGTGCCCGATGTTGCCCTTAAAGATGGTATGATACAAATACTCTATGAAAAACATTTTTCTGATTCAGAAGATGTTACTAGAAATATAATAACAACCTATTAATTAATGTTTTACGAAGTAGCACTTACACAAACTCACGGGATTGGGAATACTCTTGCCAAACATTTGGTAAGTTATTGTGGTTCTGCTGAGAATGTGTTCAAAGAAAATAAAGGTAAATTAATGTCCATACCCAATATAGGCGAATCTATAGCGGAGAAAATCATTAATCATAAAGATGCATTTACTAAAGCAGAGAAAATATTAAAGAAATGTGAAAAAGAAGAAGTGAAAATTCTTTTTTATACATTTCCTGATTTTCCTTCAAGGCTTAAACAGTTATATGATGCACCAGTTTTATTGTATTTTAAAGGCAATGCCAATCTAAATGCAAGTAAAAGTATTTCAATTGTGGGTACTAGACAAAGTACAAACTACGGAAAAGAAATAACTGAAAACATTGTAGCGGCACTTACTCCATATAATCCATTAATAGTTAGTGGATTAGCTTATGGGATTGATATTATTGCTCACAGAGCAGCTTTAAGATATAATTTACAAACAATTGGCTGCATGGCAAGTGGTATGGATACTATATATCCGGCAGCACACAAAAAAACCGCACAAACAATGTTGGTAAATGGCGGGTTGATTACCGAATATCCACCTGGGACTAAACCAGATGCTCCTCATTTTCCAGAAAGAAATAGAATTATTGCGGCTTTGTCTGATCTCACAATTGTGGTAGAGGCAGCAGCTAAAGGTGGTGCTCTTATTACTGCCGAATTCGCCAATGGTTACGGTAAAGACGTAATGGCTGTACCTGGTAAATTAGGTGATTTATATTCTGAAGGGTGCAATAATTTAATAAAAAAACACAAAGCACACATTTACACGAACCCTAAAGATATTGTAGAATTACTGAACTGGGATATTCAAACAGACCAGAAAATAAATAAATCAGCATTTAAGCAAATACAGTTGCCAATGATGAGTGAAAAAGAAAGAATCATATTTGAGTTATTGTCTAAAGAACAAGAACTTATGATTGATGACATTAGCTGGAAATCTCAAATATCAATAAACGAAACGGCAACAATATTATTAAACTTGGAATTTATGGGTATAGTAAAGCCCTTGCCAGGAAAACGATATAGAGTTGGAATGTAATTTCATAGAATAATTATATTCTCTTTCATTCAAAAATACCTAAATTTGCACCTCAATTACAATTCATAAATCAACATTTATAATTTTCATATAATGTTAGCAAAACTGATAGAATTCGGAAAGACTTTGGAAGGTGAATTTTTCACCGACACCGTGCATCGTACGCTGTATGCTACTGATGCCTCAGTATATCGTGAAATGCCTCAAGCTGTAGCACGTCCTAAGTCCAAAGAAGATATCAAGAAGCTAATACAATTTGCTAAAGAAAACAACACTTCATTGATTCCTCGTACCGCAGGTACTTCATTGGCAGGCCAAGTGGTTGGTAGTGGTATTATTGTGGACGTTTCTGTTCACTGGACTAAAGTGTTGGAACTGAACCAAGAAGAAAAATGGGTGCGTGTGCAACCAGGTGTAAACTTGGACGAGTTAAATAAGTATTTAGCTCCTTACAATTTATTTTTTGGTCCAGAAACATCTACCTCAAACCGTTGTATGATTGGCGGTATGGTGGGCAATAACTCATGTGGTTCACATTCAATTATTTATGGAACTACGCGTGACCATGTTTTGGAGCTTGAAACCATTTTGGCTGACGGTAACGAAGTTACTTTTGGCGTAGTTACTAAAAATGAATTTGAGCAAAAGGCAAGTCTTAATACGCTAGAAGGAAGTGTATATAAGTTTGCCAAAGACATTCTTTCACAAAAAGAAAACCAAGACGAAATACGTGCTGAATTTCCGAAACCGAGTATTCGTAGAAGAAATACAGGTTACGCCATAGACGAACTTTTAGAAACTGAAGTATTCACAGAAGGCAAAGAAGCCTTCAATATGTGTAAATTGCTTACAGGTTCAGAAGGAACTTTGGCATTTACAACAAGCATAAAATTAAACTTAGTGCCCGCACCTCCAAAAACGGTGGGAGCTTTGGCAGTACATTTAGAAAGTGTGTACGAAGCATGTAAGGCAACCATTTTGGCAAGAAAACATTTGCCAGGGGCAATAGAATTATTGGACGATATTGTGTTGCAGTGTACCAAAACAAGTATAGAGTACGGGCCTTATCGCTTCTTTGTACAAGGCGACCCAAAAGCTTTGTTGGTTATTGAGTTTGCTCGTGAAACTAGAGAAGAGATTGATCAATTGCTAGATGCGGTAGAAAATGAGCTTAAAGCCAACGGATACGGTTATCATTTTCCGAGATTATTTGGAGCAGATATAAACAAAGTTTGGGCTTTGCGTAAGGCAGGTTTGGGCTTGTTGGCAAACGTACCTGGAGACCCAAAAGCCGTGGCATGTATTGAAGATACTGCCGTGGCTATTGAAGACCAACCTGAATATGTGTTGGAATTTGAGCAAATCATGAAAAAACATGGAAAAGAAAGTGTCTACTACGCCCACATTGGCGATGGAGAATTGCACTTACGTCCAATTTTGGATTTGAAAAAAGAAGAAGACCAAGAGCTATTCTTTAAGATTACTGACGATGTAGCTACTTTGGTGAAGAAATATAAAGGTTCATTGAGTGGAGAACACGGAGACGGACGTGTACGTGGTTTTTTTGTGGAAAAAATGATTGGTAGCAAAAACTACAAATTGTGCCAAGATTTGAAAAAAACTTGGGATCCGCAAAACATTTTCAACCCTAACAAGGTGGTGAATGTGCCTAAAATGACTGAAAATCTGCGTTACGAGGTAAACCAACAAACCAATCAGTTTAAGACAGTTTTCGACTTTAGTGAGACGGGCGGTATTTTACGTATGGCCGAAAAATGTAACGGCTCTGGAGACTGCCGTAAGTCGCACGTAATTGGTGGTACTATGTGTCCAAGTTACATGGCTACCCGTAGCGAAAAAGAAACGACTCGAGCTCGCGCTAATATTTTACGTGAATATCTCACTCGTTCTCCTAAAGAAAACAAGTTTGACCACAAAGAGGTATACGAAGTGTACGACTTGTGTTTGTCGTGCAAAGGCTGTAAGAGTGAATGTCCTAGTAATGTGGATGTTGCTACTATGAAAGCCGAGTTTTTGCAACACTATTACGAAGCCAATGGCGTGCCTTTGCGTACGCACATGATAGGCAACATCACTCGTTATAACAAACTGGGAGCTATTCTCCCTTCAGTTACTAACTTTTTCTTTACCAACGGTTTTACGAGTGGAATTATTAAAAATGTATTGGGTTTTGCACCAAAACGCCAAATACCAACATTGGGCAATACCACATTTACAGCTTGGGCTAAAAAGAACTTACCTAGCTTGAATCCTAAAAACCCGAAAAGTAAGGTGTTTTTGTTTGCCGATGAGTTTACTGAGTTTAACGATACTCAAATTGGAATTACCGCAGTTAAATTGCTGACCAAATTGGGTTATGCCGTAGAAATACCTAAAACCGATGAAAGTGGTCGTACGCATCTTTCAAAGGGATTGGTGAAAAATGCAAAAAAGATTGCCAACAAAAACATAGAATATTTACAAAACGTAGTTACCGAAGAATCTCCAATTTTGGGTATTGAGCCATCGGCGATTTTGAGTTTTAGAGATGAATATTTGCGACTGGCAGAACCTCATAACAAAGCTGCTGCACAAAAACTCGCTAAAACTTCGTTTTTGATAGATGAGTTTTTAGCAAAAGAAGTAGCCAAAGGCAACATTACTGCTGAGGTGTTTACTAAAGATGCTAAAAACATAAAATTACACGGGCATTGTCACCAAAAGGCATTGTCGAGTGTGAATCATACGCAAAAGATATTGACCACACCAGCCAACTACAAAGTGGAAGTGATACCAAGTGGTTGCTGCGGAATGGCGGGCTCGTTTGGCTACGAAAAAGAACATTACGATGTGTCTATGAGTGTAGGGGAGTTGGTGTTGTTCCCAAGTGTGCGTAAGGCCGATGCAGAAACCATCATTGCCGCACCAGGAACCAGCTGCCGCCACCAAATACACGACGGTACTGGCCGCTCAGCTAAACATCCAGTGGAGGTACTTTGGGAGGCCTTGGTGTAAAGACTCAATAAGCTAGACAATAGAGTCTAGATTTTTGAGATTGGAGATTAGAAAAAAGAATGCAAAAAAACTTATATATCATAGCAGGTTGTAATGGGGCAGGAAAAACAACTGCCTCCTTTACTATTTTACCTGAAATTCTTGATTGTAAGGAGTTTGTAAATGCAGATGAAATAGCCAAAGGCTTATCACCTTTTCAACCAGAAAAGGTGAGTTTAGAAGCGGGTCGTTTGATGTTGCAAAGAGTGAAACATCTTTTAGAAGCAAATGAAACATTTGCATTTGAGACAACTTTAGCTACTAAAAGTTATGTTTCTTTCATCAATGAAGCACATAAAAAAGGAAATAAAGTAACCCTTTTGTTCTTTTGGCTACGTACTGTAGATTTGGCAGTAGAAAGGGTAAAAATACGTGTTCAAGAAGGTGGTCATAACTTTGAAGAAGGCGTAATACGTAGAAGATACAAAAATGGAATCAAAAACCTGTTTGAGTTGTATATGGATATTGTTGATGAACTATTAATATTTGACAATTCATTTGGAATTCCTAGACTAATAGCGGAAAAAGTAAATCAATCACCAATTAAAATAATTGATAAAAATACGTTTAATGAACTTAAATCATAACTTTATGAAAAGTAATTCAAGAACAGAGAATCAAGAAAAGATTATTCAAGCCATGCCTAAGGTATACGAAAATCTTATTGCTTTTAAAAAAAGAATGAACAGTGAATTGGTCGTACTTCAAAACGATAAAATTGTTAGGATTAAGCCTGAGTAGGGTTTTAAGAAAAAAGACATTAGTTACAAGAGTCAAGACTTTTGAGATTGGAGATTAGAAAAAAGAACGCAAAAAAACTTATATATCATAGCAAGTTGTAATGTGGCAGGAAAAACAACTGCATCGTTTACTATTTTACCTAAAATTCTTGATTGTAAGGAAGTTTGTAAATGCAGATGAAATAGCCAAAGGCTTATCACCTTTTAACCCGAAAAGGTGAGATTAGAAGCGGTTCGTTGTCTTATGTTATTATTTTTGCTTTATTTGCTAAATAACTTCGCATGTTCAAAAACCATCAAATTAACTACGAAACTGATTTAAGCATTGAAGAATGTTTTACAATTTTGAGTTCTAAAAGTTATATTAAACTCACCCACAATAAAAACGGTATTGTATTTAAAAGAACTGAAAATAGTTTTTCTTATTTTTATCACATTGCGTATGTAACTCCTAATTCAAACTTAGTTAAAGGTTTATTTTATATATTACCAAATGGTAAAACCAAAGTGGAAGCTTATGTTACTGTTTCATTGAAATGGCAATTAATAGTAATTTTAGCTTTAAACTTTATTATTTGTCTGTTGAATTATGACAGTAAAAATATACTTGAGTTGTTTTATGGATTTTTATTAGGTAATTTAATTTTTAGCTTGTTAATTTGTTTAATGGGTGTGTTAAATTTACATTCTCCATTAATTTATAATAATAAAGATTTAATAAGTTTTTTAACAAAGCTAATACCCAAATCAACAGTTTAAATAATTTAATATTTCGATAAATTATTAAGTAATATCAAATTTTTACCTCTTGATTAATCTCTTAAAAACCACTAGCATTGTAAATAATAATTATGAAAGAGCTTGAATTTGAATTGGATGGTTATGAGTTTATAGAGTTAAACAAATTACTCAAAATCATGAATTTGGTTAGAACGGGTGGTGATGCTAATACTAAAATTGATAATGGTGAAATATTGGTGAATGGTGAAGTGGAAACTCGTAAACGTAACAAAATTAGAAAAGGAATGATTGTTACATGTGCCGATACTACCATATTGGTTAAATAATTTTCACTTTTTTATAAAAATTAAACTTCTTGGCTTTTAGTTAATATTTGGTAAATTTGTATTTGCCCAAGTTTTATATCATGGGTACATTTATTGTTTAGAATTAATTATCGTAAATGGAAAATATTAATTGGATAATTGCCAAAGAATACGAAGATATTACCTATAAAAAATGTAATGGAGTTGCAAGAATTGCGTTTAATAGACCCAACGTTCGCAACGCATTTCGCCCCAAAACTACTTCAGAACTTTACGATGCTTTTTATGATGCCTACGAAGATTCTTCTATTGGTGTAGTTTTGTTGTCGGCAGAAGGACCTTCTACTAAAGACGGTGTGTATTCGTTTTGCAGTGGTGGTGACCAAAAGGCAAGAGGGCAGAAAGGATACGTTGGCGAAGACGGAAGACATAGATTGAATATTCTTGAAGTTCAGAGACTTATACGTTTTATGCCAAAAGTTGTGATTGCTGTAGTGCCTGGCTGGGCAGTAGGTGGTGGGCATAGCTTGCATGTGGTATGTGATCTTACTCTTGCTAGTAAAGAACATGCTATTTTTAAACAAACTGATGCTGACGTTACCAGTTTTGATGGAGGTTACGGTTCTGCATATTTGGCTAAAATGGTTGGCCAAAAGAAGGCCAGAGAAATATTTTTCTTAGGTAGAAATTATTCTGCACAAGAAGCTTATGATATGGGAATGGTGAATGCTGTGATCCCGCATGATGAATTGGAATCTACAGCCTATGAATGGGCACAGGAAATATTGGCAAAATCTCCTACTTCAATAAAAATGTTGAAATTTGCAATGAATTTGACAGATGACGGTATGGTGGGGCAGCAAGTATTTGCAGGTGAAGCCACAAGGCTTGCGTATATGACCGAAGAGGCCAAAGAAGGTAGAAATGCCTTTCTGGAAAAAAGAAAACCAAATTTTGATAAAAACGGCTACAGCCCTTGTTAATTTTCTTTGATGGAAGGCAATTTATTATTTCCTGTTTTTTTTAGATTAGATAAACTCAAGCTGCTGGTAGTAGGAGGTGGAATGGTGGGTACTGAAAAAATTACTGCCATACATAAAAGTAGTCCTAATGCTCACATTAAAGTTGTAGCACCTTATATTTCTGATGAAATAGTTCATCTTTCAAAATCTGGTTTTGATATAGAGCTTTTTTACAAACCATTTGAAAAATCTGATTTAGAAGGAATAGATTTGGTGGTAATTGCAACTGCCGACCATGAACTTAATAGGCAAGTAAGAGCCGAAACTAAACTAAAAAAAATACTCACAAATGTTGCTGATACTCCTGATGAATGTGATTTCTATTTAGGATCAATAGTTAAAAAAGGTGATCTGAAAATAGCAATTTCTACCAACGGTAAGTCACCAACATTTGCTAAAAGATTTAGAGAAATATTAGAAGAAATATTGCCTGAGGGTATACAACAAATTTTAGAAAATCTTACTCAAATTAGAAGTAAATTAAAAGGTGACTTTGAATATAAAGTTCAGAAATTAAACGAAATTACAACTATAGAAAAAGAAAAATAATATGAAAAAAGGAATATTGATTTCAATACTCGTGATTGCTCTACTTGCTTTTTTATCTTTCTGGTTTGTGTTTATATCAGATAAAAGCCACGGTATGCGTGCAGGATCCATAGTAAAATTAAGCGAAAAAGGTTTGATTTTCAAAACGTGGGAAGGACAGTTTTTTTTAGGACAAGGCGTAGTTGATCATTCAGAAAACGTTACCAATGTTGGAAATAATATTTGGGAATTTTCAGTAGCACCGAACGATACTTTGATAGAAAAATTGAATTACTACATGGGAAAAGGTAAAAGAGTTACATTGGAGTATCATCAAAAACGTGTAAAATTACCTTGGAAAGGTGAAACAGAATATATTGTAGTAGGGGTTAAAGAGTATTAGTATATAGCGTTAATAATGAAAGTTTTAAACATAATTATTTCTATTTTTACTTTAGGGGTTTGTTGGGCACAAAATCCTGTTATTAAATTCGAAAAATCAGAAATTGAATTGGGTGTAATTAATGAGTCAGAGACACCAACTAACATAGTATTTAATTTTAAAAATACAGGAAATAAAGATCTTGTAATTGAAAATGTAGAAACTTCTTGTGGGTGTATACTTGTTAGTTATCCTGAGAATAAGATTAAACCAGATTCTTCAGGAGTTTTAAAAGTGAGTGTAAATACTAAAAATAGACCTGGATTTTTCAACAAATCCATAACTATAAATGCAAATACTCAACCAGACATTACTGTCCTTACCATCAAAGGGGTTGTAAGAGCGAAACCAAGAAATTTAAGTATTGAATTTCCTGTCAAAAAAGGAAATTTATATTTTGAAACTAATGGTATAAACATAGGTACCGTAACTACTGACAAACCAGCAGAAAGAACTATTGAAGTATATAATGATTTGGATCATGATATTACTTTAGTGAACAAAATTGTGTGTCCTTCGCATATAAAACTATCAGACAAGTATTTGGTTTTTAAGTCTAAACAAGTAACAGATCTCAAGTTTACTTATGATGCCAAACTCAAAAATGATTTTGGCTATGTAAGTGATTATCTGGAGCTTTATACAAACGAAACATCCAATAATATGATTCCTCTTAGTGTTTTTGGAAATATAGAACAATATTTTCCCAAAATGTCAGAAAAGGAATTAGAACAAGCACCAAAGATTAATATTTCTAAAAAGGAAGTTTATTTGGGGAGATACAGTAAAGGAACAGAAATAGAAGGTTCGGTTACTATAAGCAATATAGGCGTTAAAGATTTGAAAATAAATAAGATAAAAGCGAATTGTCCGTGTGTAAGTGCTACAATGAACTCAGATCTTATACATAAAGATGAAAGTGTTTTGTTAAGTTTTAAAATTAATACACAAGAACTTTTGGGTGTAAACAATAAAACAATTGTTGTTTATAACAACGACCCAATGAACCCTGTATTAATTTTAAATGTTAAGTTTGATATTTATTAATTTAAAATATGTTTACAAAAGAACAAGTATTAAAAGCCTTGGGCACTGTTCAAGAACCTGATTTGAAAAAAGATTTGGTAACCTTGAACATGATTAGAGATGTTGAAATAAAGGGCGATACCATTTCTTTTACAGTAGTATTAACTACACCGGCTTGTCCGTTAAAAGAATTAATAAAGAATAATTGTATAAATGCTGTAAAAGCAGAACTTGGAGAGCATGTAACTGTTTTGGTAAATCTTACTGCAGACGTTACTTGGGGAAGAAATAATGGTCCGGTTCTACCAAAAGTTAAAAATATTATTGCCGTTGCGTCTGGTAAAGGCGGTGTAGGTAAGTCTACAGTTACTTCAAATTTAGCTGTTGCTTTGCACAGAGCTGGAGCAAAAGTTGGGGTTATAGATGCAGATATTTTTGGACCATCTATTCCTGTTATGTTTGGTTGTGAACATGAACAGCCTCTCATGGCACAAAGAGATGGCAAGAATGTTATCATTCCGCTAGAAGTACACGGCGTTAAACTTATCTCAATTGGTTTTTTAACACCTCCAGATAGTGCAGTTGTATGGAGAGGACCTATGGCAAGTAGTGCTTTAAGACAGTTTATTACGGATTGCGATTGGGATGAATTAGATTATTTGTTAATAGATTTACCTCCTGGTACGAGCGATATCCATTTGACTATGGTGCAAACCGTTCCAGTTACTGGTGCAGTTATAGTTACAACTCCTCAAAAAGTAGCCTTGGCAGATGCACAAAGAGGTGTTTCTATGTTTAAGCAAGCTCCTATCAATGTGCCAATTTTGGGCGTTGTGGAAAACATGGCATATTTTGTTCCTGAAGAGTTACCAGATCATAGATATTATATTTTTGGTAAAGATGGTGGAACTCAATTGGCAGAAAAGTTTGACGTGCCTTTCTTGGGTCAAATACCTCTTGTTCAAGGAATTAGAGAATCTGGAGATGAGGGTAGCCCCGCCGTGATGAAAGATAACATAACGGCAGCTGCATTTGAAGCTATTGCTGAAAGTTTGGCTCAACAAGTAGCTTTACGAAACGCAAGTATAGGTGCTACTCAAAAAGTAGAAGTAACTGTATAATAGAAACACAGTAATTTAGTATATTTGTGGAATTGATAAATGGAAATAATATGTCTGAATTGAATTCAAGAGTTGAAGCTGCCCTAGATACCATAAGACCCTATTTAGAAGCTGATGGAGGCAATGTAAGGCTTCTGGAGGTAACATCTGAAAAAGTAGTGAAACTCGAACTTCAAGGTAATTGTGCATCTTGTCCTATGTCTACTATGACCATGAAGGCGGGAATTGAAGATGCGATTAGGCGAGAAGTGCCAGAAATAGAAAAAGTAATGGCTGTGAATATATAATCACAGCCATTTTTTTTATATATTTAATTAATCTTTATACTTATTTATAATTTTTATGACAATCGAACAAATTCGTTTGAATGCCTGTGTGGACAATACAGGTTGGAAAAAATGGGGACCTTATCTTACAGAAAGACAATGGGGAACTGTGAGAGAAGATTACAGTCCTGATGGTTCTGCATGGGAGTTTACCACGCATGATATGGCCAGATCAAAAGCCTACAGATGGGGCGAAGAAGGAATAATGGGTATCAGCGATAACAAACAAGTTTTATGTTTTGCTCCTGCTTTTTGGAACGGTAAAGATCCCATATTAAAAGAAAGACTGTTTGGTGTTACTGGTAATCAGGGAAATCATGGTGAAGATGTGAAAGAGTTGTATTACTATTTAGATAGTACTCCTACGCACTCTTACATGAAAGCTCTCTATAAATATCCTATTGACGAGTACCCTTATTCTATTCTTGTAAAAGAGAATCAATACAGATCTAAAGAATTAGGCGAGTTTGAGATATATGATTATATACCTTTTCATGAAAATAAATATTTTGAAATATTTTGTGAATATGCCAAAGTTGATGAAAACGATATTTTGATTAAAATTACCGTTGAAAATAAATATTCTGAAGCTGCAAATATTGAAGTATTGCCAACATTTTGGTTTAGAAATTATTGGCAAGCAGACCCTAATAGAAAAATTCCAAAACTAGAACTACTCAATTCAAATGTAGTTGGCGTTAGAAATGAAGAACTTGATAATTTATATATTTATTTTGATTCACCCAAAAATGTACTTTTTTGCAATAACGAAACTAATTATGAACGCCTTTATCAAGTAAAAAATAGTAATCCTTATCCTAAAGATGGCATTAATGATTACATAATTTATGGTAAAAAAGATAAATTAAATCCTAATAAATTTGGTACTAAAACTGCTGCTCAATATTCGATACATTTAGAACCTGGACAAAAAGCTGAAGTGCGAGTTCGTATGAGTCATCAGCTTACTAATCAACCTTTTGAAAATTTTGAATCAATATTTTTAAAAAGAATTTCTGAAGCAAACGAGTTTTATAATTCTATACAAAATGGAATTAAAGATGCGGACTTGCTCAATATACAGAGGCAAGCATATGCGGGTATGCTGTGGAGCAAACAATTTTATTATTTCAATATTAAACAATGGTTAAAGGGAGATCCTAAACAACCAACACCTCCAGAACAAAGACTGAAAGGCAGAAATAACAATTGGAAGCATTTTAATGTTGCGAATATAATTTCTATGCCAGACAAATGGGAGTATCCTTGGTTTGCTGCATGGGATTTGGCCTTTCATACTATACCCTTGTGTAGGGTAGATCCAATATTTGCAAAGAGGCAATTAGAGATCTTACTCAGAGAATATTACATGCATCCTAATGGCCAAATTCCTGCTTATGAATGGAATTTTAATGATGTGAATCCACCCGTTCATGCTTGGGCAACATGGAAAGTATATGAAATAGATAAAAAACTGAACAATGGAAAGGGCGATATCGCTTTCTTAGAAAAGATATTTCATAAGTTACTCTTAAACTTTACTTGGTGGGTAAATAGGAAAGATTCGGAAGGAAATAATATTTTTGAAGGTGGTTTTTTGGGATTAGATAATATTGGAGTGTTCGACAGAAGCCAACCGTTACCTACAGGTGGATTTTTAGAACAAGCAGATGGTACCAGTTGGATGGCAATGTTTTCTTTGAACATGCTAAAAATGTCTGTTGAAATATCTTTAGTAGACCCAGTTTATCAAGATATGGCTTCTAAGTTCTTGGAACATTTCTTGTTTATTGCGGGCTCACTTAACGAAATGGGACAAGGTCAAAGTTTGTGGGACGATGAAGACAAGTTTTACTATGATCTTTTACATATGAATAATGGATACAGTTTTCCATTAAAAATAAGATCCATGGTAGGAATTATTCCTTTGTTTGCTATTGAAACCATAGATCAAGAAACTCTAGATAAATTACCCGTTTTTAAAAAACGTGTAGGATGGATTTTGCAAAACAAAGCAGATCTTGCAGAATTGATTTCTAGATGGCATGAGAAAGGGAAAGATAACGCAAGAATTTTATCGTTAAGTAGATGGTTTAGAACCACTAGTGTTTTACAAAAAGTACTTGATGAAAACGAATTTTTGTCGGAATACGGTATTAGGGCTTTGTCAAAATTTCATGAAAAACAACCTTATGAATTTGATTACAACGGAAAAGTGTATTCTGTAGAATATGCTCCTGGAGAGTCTAAATCATCATTATTTGGAGGCAACAGCAACTGGAGAGGTCCTATATGGTTTCCAGTAAATTATATGCTCATAGAAAGTTTACTGAAAGCTTACAATTATTACGGTGATGTGTTTATCATAGAATACCCAACGGGTTCTGGTCAAATGAAAAATTTGAAACAAATTGCTGATATGATTGGGGAACGACTCATTCATATATTTAAATATAAAAATGGAAAAAGGGCTGTAAATGGCGAAGTTGATTTCTTAAATTCTAATCCAGATTTTAAAGATTTGATTTTGTTTTACGAATATTTTCATGGAGATAATGGTAAAGGGTTGGGAGCTTCTCATCAAACTGGTTGGACGGGACTCATTGCTGATCTTATTCATACTTGTAACGAAATTGATTAGTTAATTAAGATGTAATTCATAAGTTATGGCAACAACATGTGGTTATCTTTGTCCTCAATGTGAAGGAAGAGGTTTTAAAGAAAATGGTGAAGATTGTGATTGGTGTTCGATTGACCATATAAAAAGTAATTCTGTTTTAGATAATTCTACAGAAAATGATGTAGCTGAATGGATTGAAAAAGTCCATAATTCTGCATGTTGTGGAGATTGGGAACAGAAATAAATGCAAGTGGTAAAGGTTATTTACCACTTGCATAATCAGATAAATAATTAAATCTATCTGTAAGTTTACCATTTAGAGTAATTGTGGCTCTGTTTATTACAGAAGATGTTTCTGTATTCGTCAGATAAGGTAATACATTCTGCATCATACGTTCACCAAAATATGTAGAAGCATCTCTGGGAAGTTCGCAAGGAAGGTTATCTACTGCCATAACAGTGATGTTAGATTTGTTTACAAAAGGTAATTCTACTTGTTCTGATAGCGGATTATAATCATAGATTGGGTCAGGAATGGTAGATGACCTCACTGTACACGGAATAGAGCCATTTATGTCGCAAGTAATATCTGCAATAACTTTAATATTAAAATCGTTTTTCTTTACATCCTCGTTTGTAAACAAAACGGGAGCATTCATGTGCCAAAAAGCTCCTGCTACTAATAAATCTGCAACTTTGAAATATGGAGCAAAAGTACTTTCATAGTTTTGTGGTGCATGATGAAAATCGTCCCTATCAAATGGTAAACCAAGTTTATGTTTATGATAGGTTTTTGAATGTAACTGAGCATAAACGGGTTCAGAATAGTTTTCTGTTAAAATATCTTTAGCAAGAACTTTTTTGATTCCCATCATTTCAAACATATCAATCACTCCCGTAGCAACTCTACCACCACCTGTAAGCACAATTTTAATAGGAGGTAATTTGATTTTTTTAAATTCAGATTTTAGTTCTTCGAGGTCTTTGCATAAATAGGCCGGTTTTAAACTAAATAGATTGAATTTTCTGCCGTAAGTTAAAATTCCATTATATGCCCCCACCAATCCTGCATAATATCCAAATGCAATAAGCCTATTTGATTGGTCATCTACAATACATTCGTAATCTATCAATCTAATATTTTTATCAAGAATACTTGAAAGTAGTTTTTGGTTATGTGCTTGTTTCTTAAGCGTATGCGAAAAAAACATATAGGTTTTATTCTCAATCAAATTTTGAATGGGAACTTCTTTGATACCTATAAAAATATCTGCTTCATTTATATTCTCGGTAACTTCTATACCTAATTGTGTATATTCATCATCTTCAAAACATCTACTACCAGAGGGCTGTACCATAATACGTACATGTAAATTGTTTTCAATAATTTGTTTGCATTGTAATGGAGTCAGAGCCACTCTTCTGTCAGGAGGTGTTCTTCCTTCTTCTCTAATAAGTGCTATTGTTAAATGGGTTTCCATTTCACTTTATACGATTTTAATTTATTATAATCTTAAATTTAATTAAAATATTTTTATAGAATAATATATTGTTAATATGGTGAAAAATTACTAGAAATTAGTTAACATACTTAAATTTAATACGTATAATTGCGTATATATTTATAGTGATAATTATTAAGTTATATGAAATTGCAAATGGAGCATTATAGATTAATGTTGTTTCTTTTGTTGATTAATTTTATTGGTTTTGGAAAAAATTATGAAAACCAAGAAACACAACGCTTATTAGATAAACTCATCCGCTCTCACGATGATATTATTACTCAAACAATAAAGTTTAGTGATGATATAGGTAATTTGGATAAAGGAAATAAAACATTATTACATAAAAAAACTAAACTACTAGGTGATATTGATTCTGAAATGGCTAAATGTAAAGATTACTTTGTAGGTTACGACAGTCAGATGTCTGATAGTATATTTAAATGTTTTTCAAATCTTAAAAACACCATTTCTACAGAATATAATGAAGCCATACTTTTGAGAGTAGGAATTAAATTTACCTATGAACAAATTCATTCTTTTGTTAGTTCACATGAAGAGGCAGATAAAGAAGTGATTAGTTTTGAACAAAAATTATATAATCTAGAAAAAAGTTTTGCCACTAAAAACAAACTAACTTTTGATAAAAAACAAGATGATCTTAAAAGTAATATTTTGAAAAACGAACACGTAATTACGTATCATGATAATCTATTACTATTATTTTATAATTTATATGAGCAAGAAAATAGAATCCTACAAGCTTCAAGCTCAGATACTAATATGTCAAAACGTAAAATGTTAATAGACTTTGCTGATGCGGTGTTGATAGCAGAAGATTCAATTAAAAAAACTAAAGATTTTGAAGGCGATTTTTCATTTAAGAAATCAATAGATGAATATATAAAATACATTAAAAATCAGTACTTTACTAATATAGATTTTTATACTGAGTATGAACTAGACATAGAAAAAAGAAAAACGCAGAATAAGATACAGACTCAATATCATGATAGATTTTTGAGTGAAATTAAAAGAGCTGAAAAAATACTTAAAAATGAAAATAAAGAACAGTCATTACATAGAGGTGAGGTATTGTTTGGGGTAGAAGAGGCGTCATACGAGTTCTTATACGTTCATTCGCCTCGTTTTAAATAGTTAAATACTTTTAGAAAAGGTATTTTCTTTTAATTCTTTTGTTTTTAGTTTTAAATCTAGTTTTGAACAAATATTACGTATGAATGTTTTTCCTTTACTAGTTACATAAATTATGTTTTTGTCTATTTCTACTAGTTTTTCATCAAGCATTTCTTTTAAGTCATAAAGTATCACTTCTGAAATTTCTTTGTATTTAGCTTCATAAGATAATTCAGTTTTTAGTTTACAAATTAGTTCCGTAATGTGATTTTTAATATAAATGTCTTCTTCACTTTGAATATGTCCAGTAAAAACAGGTAGTTTGCCAGAATTAACACTATCTAAATAGGCTTCTACAGTTTTTAAATTTTGTGCATAAGCACTGCCAATATCGCTAATAGATGAGCAACCTAAACCGATGAGTGTGTTTGTGTTACAGTCTGTATATCCCATGAAGTTTCTGTGTAATGAATTGTTAATCATAGATTTGTATAAAGAGTCTGTTTTTAAAGCAAAATGATCCATACCTATTTCTACATACCCATTTTGTTCAAATATTTTTCTACCCAAATCATAAAGATTTCTTTTGGTTTCGTTATCAGGTAAATCTAATTCAGTAAATTTTCTTTGACCAGGTTTTAACCATGGTATATGAGCATAGCTGTAATAGGCAATTCGGTCTGGTTTTAATTTGATTATAGTCTGAATAGTTTCATTTACAGTTTTAATATTCTGTAAGGGTAAACCATAAACTAAATCATAATTTATAGAAGTATACCCAATTTCTCTAGCAATTTGAGTAACATATTCTACTTGTTCTACACTTTGTTTTCTATTTATAACCTCTTGTATTTTTTCGTCAAAGTCTTGAATACCAAAGCTTACTCTTCTGAAACCTAAATTATAAAGTGTTGATAAATGTTCTTTGGTTGTGTTTGCAGGATGGCCTTCAAAACTAAATTGTGGATTTTCTGTAATAATGGATTTTGATAATATACCATTTATTAGTTTTTCTAAATTGTGAGCACTGAAAAATGTAGGAGTTCCTCCTCCCAAATGTATATCCTTAATCAGTGGTTTTGTTTTGAAAATTTGTAAATACAAATCCCATTCTTTAAGAATGGCATTGATATATGGTATTTCAACACTATGATTTACTGTAATTCTAGTGTTACATCCGCAATATGTACACAAGCTTTCACAATATGGTAAATGTATATATAAACTTAATTCGTTTTTATCTGATTCATTTTCAAATTTATAGGCTAATAAATCAATATATTTTTGTGGTGTAAATGATTCTTTATCCCAAAATGGCACTGTTGGATAACTTGTATATCTGGGTGTAGGAATATTATATTTTTGAATTAAATTTTCATTAGATGTATTCATAAATAATAACGTAATTGATTTGTGTACAAATTTCAACAATTGATGTTTTTTAAAATCTGTTTTTAAATATTTTCAATAATGATTTTTGTCATTATTATTAAGTATTCTACCATATATTTTTGTGAAAAAAAGTATGGCGATTTTAATTTTCTTTGTTTGTCATTGGTATTTATCTCTTTTTGCACAAACATTTTTCTTACACAGATATGCAGCTCATGCGATGTTCACAATGAACAAGTTTTGGGAAAAAGTATTTTATATATTAACATGGGTATTTCAAGGGTCTTCTTATTTGAGTCCGTATGCGTATGGCGTAATGCACAGATTACATCACACCTATGCAGACACAGAAAACGATCCACATTCTCCATCATATTCTGATAATTTGTTTGATATGATGTGGAAAACAAAAAATATCTACAACGACATTGTACATGACAGATACCCAGTAGAAGCAAAATATAAGAAAAATGTTCCTAAATGGTTGGCTTTGGAAAAAATTGCAGACAACTGGTTTAGTAGAATAGCTTGGGGGACAGCATACACTCTATTTTATATAAATTTTGCTACACATTGGTGGGAGTTTTTATTGTTACCTATTCATTATCTTATGGGGCCTGTTCACGGAGCTATCATAAATTGGTTTGCTCATAAATTTGGGTATGTTAATTTTAAAGTAAATGATACCGCTAAAAACTTGTTACCATTTGATTTTCTAATGTTTGGTGAAGGTTATCATAATAACCATCATAAACTAGGAGGTAGAGCAAATTTTGGTGTAAAGTGGCATGAATTTGACCCTGCATATCCTATAATTTTAATTTTAAACATGTTACATATTATAAAGTTGAAACCAAACAATGATTTGAATTACATGTAAGTAATTTTCCTAACCATATTTTTGAAAAAAAAATGTGGATAGGAAAAATTTTGATAGAAGCAGTTTTGAAAATTTAGTAGCTTTACATTGTAGAATCAAATATCTATTAATGGAAGCTTTAGAAGATACTTTAGATAAGGAAATCCGTTTGAATGCCATAATAAATACCGCTGTTGATGGAATTATTACCATAGATAATAGGGGCTTGATTGAATCTATAAATCCGGCAGTTACCAAACTTTTTGGATATAGTAAACAAGAACTCATTGGTAAAAATATTTCTATACTAATGCCAGAGCCTGACCGTTCAAGGCACGATATGTATATGGACAAGTATGAAAAAACACACAAAGCTAATATTATTGGTAAAGGACGTGAAGTACTTGGAAAACGAAAAGACGGTTCTACTTTCCCATTCTTACTGAGTATTAGTGAAATAGTAATTAAAGATAAAAAGATATTCACAGGTATCATTCATGATATTTCTGAACTGAGAGAAGTAAAAGATGCTCTTCAAAAAGAAAAACAACTGAATGAGTTGAAATCTAGATTTGTTACCATGGCATCACATGAATTTAGAACACCTCTTAGTGCAATTCTTTCGTCAGCATCATTAATAAGTAAATATATTTCTCTTGAAGATAATGAGAAGAGAATCAAGCATATAAATAGAATTAAATCTTCTGTTGCTACTCTTACTAATATCTTAAACGATTTTCTTTCTATCAGTAGATTAGAAGAAGGTATGGTTCAGGTAAATCCATCTGATTTTGATATTGAAGAGCTTTCCTCAGAAATAATGGATGAGCTAAATTCATATTTAAAAGATGGTCAACAAATTAAATATCAACATGTAGGTAACAAAGATCTAAATCTTGATAAAAACATAATAAAAAATATCATTATCAATCTTATTTCAAATGCCAGTAAATATTCATCTGAAGGCAAAGAAATAATTTTTAACACAGAAATTTCTGAAAATATCTTAAATATTTACGTTAAAGATAAGGGAATTGGTATTCCTGACGATGACAAACCGTTTTTATTTAACAGATTTTTTAGAGCTCATAATGCAGGTAATATTCAAGGTACAGGCTTGGGGCTCAACATTGTTAAAAAATATATTGATTTACTTAACGGTACTATTTCGTACAAAAGTGAATTGAACGAAGGTACAGAATTTTATATTTCAATTCCCAATAATAATTTATAATGAAAAAGATATTACTTATAGAAGATAATTTTGATGTAAGAGAGAATACTGCTGAGATATTAGAATTGGCTAATTACCAAGTGATAACAGCAGAAAATGGAAAAATAGGAGTGGAGTTGGCAAAATCAAATCAACCAGATTTAATTATTTGTGATATTATGATGCCTGAGCTTGATGGTTATGGGGTTTTACACATTTTATCTAAAATAGAAAATACTTCGTCTATTCCATTTATTTTTCTTACGGCAAAAACAGAAAAGTCTGATATAAGAAAAGGTATGAATCTGGGTGCAGATGATTATTTGACTAAACCATTTGATGATGTAGAACTGCTTGATGCTGTTGAAATTAGATTGAAAAAAACAGAATTGTTCAAGAAAAATTCTGATACGACCATTCAGCATATAAACGAAATTGCATCTGAAGCTAAAGCACAAAAAGAATTAGATCAGTTAATTGCTGATAAAAGAAAAATTAATAAGTTTAAGAAAAAACAAGAATTATACACAGAGGGAAATTCGGCCAATTATTTATACTTTATAGTATCTGGTAAAGTAAAAACATTTAAAACTAACGATGACGCCAAAGAATATATTATTGGATTACATAAAGCTGGTGATTTTTTAGGGTATTTCAATTTATTAGAAGATCAAGCATATTCAGAATCTGCTATGGCATTAGATGAATCTGAAATTTGTATGATACCTAAACAAGAATTTTTTGCATTGGTAAATAGTAATATTTCAATAGCAAATAAATTCATAAAATTACTTGCCAATGATGTCAAAGAAAATGAAGATAGGCTTATTAAGTTAGCATATAATTCTGTAAGAAAGAGAGTTGCAGAATCTATACTAATGTTAAATGATAACTTTAATTCTAATTCAGGTTCAAAATTTACAATGCCGATTTCTAGAGATGATTTGGCTTCTATAGCAGGAGCATCTAAAGAAACAGTTATCCGTACAATATCAGATTTTAAAGATGAAAATTTGATAGATATCAGTGGAAGTAAAATAACAATTATAAATGAAGATAAATTAAGAAAAATGAAAAATTAGTACAGGAGATTTAGAAGTTTATCCAGTTTATGGTGATACCATTTTTTTCCATGTTTCTAAAATAAGTCATTTGTCTTTTAGCATACTGTTGAATGGCTACACATAATTTAGTTTCTAACTCTAGGAGCGTAAATTTTTTTAACAAATAGTCACTGACAAATTTATATTCTAATCCGTAATAGTTTAACATTTCATGGCTAATTCCCATATGAAGTAAATTTTCAACTTCTTCTATTAAACCATTTTTTAATCTGTATTGTAAACGATTTTCTATATTTGCTCTTCTAGTTTCTCGTTCAGGATTTAACCCAATTACAAATGGTTTAAGAGGAACTATAACTTCATGAATTATATTTTTTTGTTCAGAAAAAATATTTTTTTCAATAGCTCTAATTGTTCTTTTTTTAGTTGAATAATCTATATTTTCTAAAGAATTGATTTTTTTTAATTTGGAAATCAATTCATCATGAGTAAGATTTTCAAGTTCATTTCGTAAAAAAGAATCAATTTTTATTTGTGTCTGAGAATAATTATTCAAAACAGCATTAATATATAAACCTGTACCTCCACATAAAATTGGAATTTTGTTTTCAGAAGTATAAGTATTGAAAATTAAATTAAAATCATTTTGAAAACTCGCTACATTATACTTTTCTCCTGGTTCTAGAATATTTATCAAATGATATGGCACATTTTCGTACTCAGACAAATCTTTACCTGTACCCACATCCATATACTTGTAAACTTGTCTGCTATCAGCACTTATTACACCAGTATTATAATATTTAGCTAAGTCTACGGCTAGTGCAGTTTTTCCTGAGGCAGTAGGGCCAAGAATAACGATAAGATTATACATAAGAAAAGAGGTTTTATTTGCATAAAACCTCTAAATTTTTAAGAATTTATTTTAAGAAAATTTGTAACTTTTTCTTTAATAACCTCTTTAGATTGTTTTTGAATTATATCTAAAGCAATTTTTCTAGTAAGTAAACCACAAATCGCTGGTCTAAAACCCAATTTGTGAGCTAACTCTATTACAAAATCAAGTTCATTTTCATCCATAACATGGTCTGCTAGTACCATTTCAATCAATTCATAGATTACTTGGAATCTTTCATCATCATTTTCAGGTTTTTTTACAGTTATAGACCCACTTTTAGATAACATTTTCTCTAAGTCAGTCTTACTTACAGCATTTTTTTCCCCAACTTTAATTAAAAATTGGAATTCTTCAGAAGTAACTTTCCCATCTAATTTAGCTAAAGAAACTAAATTTTTTAAATGGTTCTTCTTTCTTTTAGATGCTTCACTTTCAAAAACCTCAAACACTTATTAATAAGATAATGAGTTTAAATTTTCAACAGACA
Organism: Cytophagales bacterium; assembly: GCA_046329305.1. Lineage (GTDB taxonomy): Bacteria > Bacteroidota > Bacteroidia > Cytophagales > UBA9547 > CAMFLX01. Next base: position 716,017 of record JAXLUW010000002.1, on the reverse strand, counting down.
ATGGTTTTGTAATAAAATTAATAACAAATTCGTTACTTGTGATTCTTTCAATATCTCTACTGTTATCAGAACTAGAAAGTACACAAACTTTGCATTTTTTCTTTACAGTTTCAGACAATTGTTCAAATTCAATTAAGAAGACAAATCCATCAACAATTGGCATGTTAATATCCAAGAATATAAAGTCTGGCAAATTATCTGGATTATTTTCTTCACTTTGTAAATATTCCAAAGCTTCTTTTCCTGAGTTTTTTACAATAACACTGTTAGAAAAGTTTGCCAGTTCAATTATTCTTTTATTTATGAAATTGTCAGTGTCGTTGTCATCTACCAACAGTACTAAATTTGCTTTTTGCATTGTATACTTAAAATAAAAGTATTATTTTTTCTTAATTTCAAAATTTAATTCTTCAGCATTTTCAGCATGATCAGCAATTATAACATCACCAGATGTTAATCCTCCTTTCAAAACTTCTTCAGCAAGAGGATCTTCCAGATATTTCTGAATTGCTCTGTTAAGAGGTCTTGCTCCATACTGTTGATCATAACCTTTTTCTGCCAAAAAGTCTTTTGCTTTATCTGTAAGTTCTAAAGAAAACCCTAATTGTGAAGTTATTCTGCTTAGTAATTTATTAAGATTTATAGAAATAATTTTGTGAATATTTTCTCTTTCTAGAGAATTAAACACTATTACATCATCTAATCTATTTAAGAATTCTGGTGCAAATGCTTTTCTTAGAGCGTTTTGTATAGTGTTTTTTTGCATTTCATCTATACTTTCAGTTCTAGTTTTAGTACTAAATCCTATGCCTACACCAAAATCTTTTAAATCTCTAACACCAATATTTGAAGTCATGATGATGATAGTATTTCTAAAATCTACTCTACGTCCTAAACCGTCGGTAAGTATACCATCGTCCAACACTTGCAATAGAAGATTGAATACATCTGGATGTGCCTTTTCTATCTCATCAAGTAAGATTACGCTGTATGGTTTTCTTCTTACTTTTTCTGTAAGTTGACCTCCTTCTTCGTAACCCACATATCCTGGAGGCGCTCCAACCAATCTTGAGATTGAAAATTTCTCCATGTATTCACTCATGTCTACTCTTATCAATGAATCTTCTTTGTCAAATAAGTAGGTAGCCAAAGCTTTAGCTAATTCAGTTTTTCCAACACCCGTAGGGCCTAAGAATATAAACGAACCAATTGGTTTTTTAGGATCTTTTAAACCAACTCTAGTTCTTTGAATTGCTTTAACAAGTTTTTCAATTGCTGTATCTTGACCAATGATTTTTGCTTTTAAATCATCACCCATTGTAAGTAACTTGTTACCTTCGTTTTGAGCAATTTTATTTACTGGAATACCAGTCATCATTGCAATTACTTCAGCAACATTCTCTTCTTTAACAGCGTATCTTTTTTGTTTACTTTCTTCTTCCCACTTATTTTTAGCAAAGTCTAGTTGTTCAAGAAGTTTCTTTTGCTTGTCTCTAAGCTGAGCTGCTTCTTCAAATTTCTGACTTTTTACTACTTCATTCTTATCTTTTTTAACATTCTCAATTGCTTCTTCAAGCTTTATGATATCTGCAGGAACTTGAATGTTACCAATGTGAACTCTTGCCCCAACTTCATCTAGAATATCAATTGCTTTGTCCGGCAAAAATCTGTCAGAAATGTATCTATCACTTAGCTTTACAGCAGCTTCTATTGCTTCGCTAGTGTAGTTTACGTTATGATGATCTTCGTATTTATCTTTGATATTATTAAGAATCTGAATAGTTTCTTCAACAGTAGTAGCATCTACCATTACTTGTTGGAAACGTCTCGCCAAAGCACCATCTTTTTCTATGTATTGTCTGTACTCGTCTAGAGTAGTTGCACCTATACATTGTATATCACCGCGTGCTAATGCAGGTTTGAACATATTAGAAGCATCTAAACTTCCTGATGCACCACCAGCACCCACAATTGTATGGATTTCATCAATGAACAGAATAACGTCACCCGCTTTTTCTAATTCATTCATTACAGCTTTCATTCTTTCTTCAAACTGGCCACGGTACTTAGTACCTGCCACCAATGAAGCTAAATCTAGCGATACAACTCTTTTATTAAATAATACTCTAGAAACTTTTTTCTGAACTATTCTTAATGCAAGACCTTCTGCAATAGCTGTTTTACCTACCCCAGGTTCACCAATAAGAATCGGATTGTTTTTCTTTCTTCTTGAAAGAATTTGAGCAACTCTTTCAATTTCTTTTTCTCTACCAACAATAGGATCAAGTTTGCCATCTTCAGCATACTTGGTTAAATCTCTACCAAAATTGTCTAACACTGGAGTTTTTGATTTTTCTGTACCAGCTTTAGAAGTATCTTTTGAAGAGGAACCAGTACTTTCAAAAGCACTCTCCATATCGTCGTCGTCGTCTGCATTACGTGAAGCCGACGGATTCTTAAAATGGAACTCTAACATCTCTTTTATAACTTCGTAAGTAATATCGTGTTTTTCTAAAATTTGAGCAGATAAATTATCTTTATCTCTCAATAATGAAAGCAATAAATGTTCAGTATTAATCCAATCACTTTTGAAAATTTTTGCTTCCAAATAAGTGATTTTAAGCATTTTCTCTGTTTGTCTAGTAAGTGGTATTTGTGTGTTACTTACAGGAACAGATGTGGTAGCTCCTTTAGATACATGTTCAATATCTTTTTGTAAGTCAGGTAACGATATTCCTAGTTTTTTAAGCATAGTTATAGCGAGTCCTTCTCCACTCTTTATCATACCCAACAAGATATGCTCCGTACCTATAGAGTCATTACCAAGTCTTAAAGCCTCCTCTTTACTCAGAGCTAAGACTTCTTTTACCTTATTTGAAAACCTCGCTTCCATATCTTTCAATGCGTAAATCTATGTAATTTTATGAATAAATAAAATCTGAAATACGCTAATTAAAATGTTATACTTCTTTTTAAAATATTTGTTGCATTTGTACCTTCACAAAACAACAAATCTAATATGCTTAAATTGTTTGCAAATTCATTACCAAATACTTGAATATACGGAAATGAATTATAATTTTCAGAAAATACAGTATTTAATGCCAAAACTTCATGTGAATCAGAATCTAAATTACTTATACATTTGATTTTTGTCTTAGATTTTAATAATTTAAGACATATTGACAGTGTTTCTGTGTTTAAATCAAGTAATTTTTGAGGAGGATTCTTAAATATGGGTTCAAAGTAAGGGAAATAATATTCAAAAAAAGGAGATTTACCATAAGCTGAAGTTATTGTTCTAGATAATAAAGTATTCCAATTGCTATCATTGTCTAAAACAATCTGGTTATAGGTGGAATTTTTTTCAGATTTTTTTAAAGGAACTGATAATAATAAAGTGCCTTGAGAAGTCTTGATATTGGCTCTATTTCTGAAAGTTTGTTTTTGGAATTTTTCTTCTGAAAAAATTAATACTTCATCATAATTTATAATTTTAGCAAAATAAGAAATTGGAGCTAAAAAAGTAGTGCTTGTAATTAGTGATTCCATTTTAAAAAATTTCTACTTCACCCAAACCTTGTCTAATTAATTCAGGAGGATTTGTTGTACAATCTATAACGGATGTGGGAATATTTCCGCTTACACCACCATTAATGATTATATCTACTAAATGCTCATATTTTTCTAAAATGTTTTCAGGATCAGTGATGTATGGATTTATTTCATCGCTTGAATCTTTAACTGACATGGAAACAATAGGACTACCAAATTCATGTACTATACTTTGTATAATTTTTGAATTGGGAATTCTGACACCAACTGTTTTTTTAGGGTAACCAACAATTTTGGGTACTTTAGTATTAGATTCTAAAATAAATGTATAAGGACCTGGTGTATGAGATTTTATCAGTTTAAAAACTGTACTATTTAATGGTTTGGTGTATTCTGAAACTTGAGAAAGATCATTACATATAAAGGATAAATCCAATTTGTTAGGTTTGATTTGCTTTAATTTACACAATTTTTCAACAGCTTTAGGATTATGTAAATCGCAACCAATACCATATAAAGAATCTGTAGGATAAATAATTATACCTCCTGATTTTAAACAGTCAACAATTTGTTTAATTATTCTTGGTTGTGGATTATCGGGGTGTATTTCTACTAACATTTTACAAAAAAAAGGAGAACTTTTCAGTTCTCCAATAATTTCGTTCCTTAATCTATTATTTAGATAATAATAGGATTATTATTTTTTACAGTTTTCATATTAATAAGGTTTAGAATTTTAAACAAAAGTAATATTATTTTAGTTGTAATCAAAAATATTACATCATTTATTTTAACAATTTTTAAAATTTATTAATCATAAAATACTATTAATCAGTATATGAGTCAATATTTGTGTGTTAAATAAATAAATTATATGATTAATATTACTTAATATTTTTAATAAATTAAGTAATTAAAATAATTCTGTATTAAAAAATATATATTTAAAATTAGATAAGTACAATTTTTACTGATTAGTAAATTTTTAAGAACTAAATTTCGAAATATTTTAAATAAATGAAAAATACATATACCTTTGTCTTTCGTGTTTATTGATGAATATGGGATTAACTAAATATGTTTTTGTTACAGGTGGTGTTACCTCTTCTTTGGGAAAAGGTATTGTATCCGCATCACTTGCAAAGTTGTTACAGGCGAGGGGTTTTAGAGTTACTATTCAAAAATTAGATCCATACATTAATATAGATCCAGGTACACTGAATCCGTATGAGCATGGTGAATGTTATGTTACAGAAGATGGTGCTGAGACTGATCTTGATTTGGGTCATTATGAAAGATTCTTAAATACTCCAACTTCACAGTCTAATAACGTTACAACAGGACGTATTTATCATAGAGTAATTCAAAGAGAAAGAGAAGGGGCGTTTTTAGGAAAAACAGTTCAAGTTATTCCACATATTACTGATGAAATCAAAAGAAGTATCAAAACACTTGGCGAAACAGGTAAATACGATATTGTAATAACAGAAGTAGGAGGTAGTGTGGGAGATATAGAATCTTTACCATTTATAGAATCGGTTCGTCAGTTAATTTGGGAGTTAGGAAAAGAAAATGCAATTGTTATTCATTTAACATTGGTTCCGTATTTAAAATCTGCTGGTGAGCTTAAAACTAAACCTACACAACATTCCGTAAAAATGCTTTCAGAATCTGGTGTGCAGCCAGATATTCTTGTTTGTAGAACAGAACATCCTCTAGGAGAGGATATTCGCAGAAAAATGGCATTGTTCTGTAATGTAGACATTAGATCGGTAGTTGAGTCTATAGATGCTGAATCTATTTATGATGTACCTCTTTTAATGCAAAAAGAAGGTTTAGATACCCGAGTTTTGGATTTGTTTAAGCTACAATCAAAACAAGAAACGGATTTAGAAGAATGGAAAAGTTTCTTAGTGAAATTAAAAAACCCTACTGATGAGGTTAATATCGGATTAGTTGGGAAGTATGTAGAATTGAAAGATGCTTATAAATCTATAGTCGAAGCTTTTATACATGCTGGAGCTGAAAACACTTGTAAGGTAAATCTTAAGTGGATTCAATCTGAGAGTATTAATAATGACAATGCTTCTATAGTTCTTAATAAACTAGACGGTGTATTAGTTGCACCAGGTTTTGGTGAAAGAGGCGTTGAAGGTAAAATTGCAGCTATAAAATATGTAAGAGAACATAAGATACCGTTCTTTGGTATTTGCTTAGGTATGCAGTGTGCAGTGGTTGAATATGCTAGAAATGTATTAAAACTAGATAAAGCTGCAAGTACAGAGTTGTATCCTCATACTCCACATCCTGTTATTGATATGATGGCTGAACAAAAAGCAATTACAATTAAAGGTGGTACTATGAGATTGGGTTCTTATGAATGTGATTTGAAAGAAGGTTCATTAGCATTAAAAGCTTATAAATCTTCAAGAATTTCAGAAAGACATCGTCATAGATACGAATTTAATAACAAATATATTTCTGATTTTGAAGCTGCAGGTATGGATATTACGGGTATTAACCCTGACGGTGGATTAGTTGAAGTAGTTGAAGTTAGAAATCACCCTTGGTTTGTAGGGGCACAGTTCCACCCAGAACTAAAAAGTACGGTGTTAAAACCTCATCCACTTTTTGTTGGATTTATAAATGCTGCATTAGAATATTCAAAACATAAAATAAATAACGAAGAAGAATAGAAAGATGGATAAGAATTCAACCATTGGCCTTGTTTTAATAGGGGCTATATTATTAATTTATTTTCAATTTTTTAGTCCAAAGCCTCAACTTGAAACTCAAGAAATAGCTCCTAAAAAAGAAATTACTAAGCCTGTAGTTCAATCAAGTACTTCTAATAGTACAGATTCTTCTGTGGCACAATATCCAGAAAAAAATATTGTTTTAGAAAACAATAAAATTAAAGTTGTTTTATCATCTGTTGGTGCAAAAGTAAAATCTGTAGAATTAAAAGATTTTAAAGATCAAAAGAGAAATCAATTAGTTTTAGTTGATGAAAATTCTTTACAAGAGAAATATGAAATAAGTGTAAGTAATGGATTACAAAATCTGAATGCTTTAAGTTATTCAACTTCTTCTCCTGATAATGTTTTTGTAAAAGATAGTTCAAAAGTTGTTTTTGAAACTTTAATAAATGGACAAAAAGTTTCTCAAATATATGAGTTGGCAACTGATTCATATCTGCTCAAAAAGAAATTAGATTTATCTGCTGTTCAATTGAAGAACAACAATATCAACTATGTAGTTACTGATTTTGTAAGAAGAACAGAGTTAGATCCAAAAGTGAGTAAAACTCATACTACTATTAATGCTCATACTCCAGATGGAATTGAGAGTATTTCTGAAACAAAATTAGAAAAAGAAGAGGCTGACTACGAAAATGTGGATTGGTTTACCATGAAAACGAAATTTTTCTTAGTTGGTATTATTCCACAAAATGCGGTAAGTAAATTAAAAACAAGCACAGTTGCAGATGAAACTGATACAACAACTATTAAAGTTTTAAGTGCTTCTACAGCGTTACCTATTAATGGTGGAAAGACTCAAGTTACTTATTATTTCGGTCCTAATAAATATGATGTTTGTAATTCTGTATCTGAATTAGGTGTAAAAGGTTTTGAAGACAATGTTTACTTAGGATGGCCTGTTTTTAGATCTATCAACAAGTTGATAATATTACCAGCATTTAATTTTTTAGAAGGAATTTTTAGTAATTATGGGCTAATCATATTGTTGTTGGTAGTTCTTGTAAAAGCTGTATTATTTCCATTGTCCTATAAATCTTATGTTTCAATGGCTAAAATTAAAGTTTTAAAACCAGAACTAGATGAAATTAAATCTAGAGTAGGAGACGACATGGCCGCTCAACAACAAGAACAAATGAAATTGTATCAATCGGTAGGTGTTAATCCGTTATCTGGTTGTATACCAGTATTGTTACAAATGCCTATTTTGTTAGCGATGTTTAACTTTTTCCCGAATATCATAGAATTAAGACATAAATCATTTTTGTGGGCAGATGACTTGTCAATTTATGATACGTTCATGAAATTGCCTTTTTCAGTTCCGTTTGGGTATGGAGATCATGTGAGTATGTTCACAATTTTGATGACTATTTCTACTTTGGTTTATACTTGGTATAACAGTCAAATGCAGTCTTCTGCTATGTCTGGCCCAATGCAATATATGCAATATGTAATGCCAATAATATTCTTGTTTGTATTAAACTCAATGTCGTCAGGTTTAACATATTATTACTTTGTATCAAACGTTATCACTATTGTACAACAGTTTATTATCAGAACTCAAGTGGACGAGGCTAAGGTTAGAGAAAAACTAGATGAATATAAACTAAAAGTAAAAGATGGTGTAATCAAAAAATCACGTTTTCAGCAAAGAATGGAAGATACGATTAAAGCAAGTGAAGAAGCCAAGAAAAATAGAAAAAAATAATGTTAGTAAAGTTCAGGTTTCATCCTGAACTTTTTTGTTTATCGTATATGATATTAGCTCCCTTATATTTAGGTATCATTCTTTTAACAGTTGTTGTTATATTTTATATAGAACGTAAATTGCCTGCGATCATTCAAGACAGATTAGGCCCTATGGAAACAGGTCCTTATGGAATGTTTCAAGCAATTGCCGATCTATTAAAAATGATTCAAAAGGAAGATATTGTTCCCACTAACTCAGATAGGATTTTATTTAAATTAGCTCCTTTTGTAATTATGTCTGCTGTATTTGCTGCATTTATGGTGGTGCCATTGTCTGAAAATTTGCAAGCTTCTTATTTAGAAACTGGGGTGTTTTTTATATTAGCTGTAGTTTCATTAGATGTGTTAGGCTTGTTAATGGCTGGCTGGGGTTCTGGCAACAAATATGCATTAATGGGTGCAATGAGAGCTATTTCACAAATAATTTCTTATGAAATTCCAGTAGGTTTAAGTGTGTTGTGTGTTGTGATAGCTACACAAACTTTAGATTTGCAAGAAATATGTATTCAACAAAAAACGGGAGTAGAGTCATACTTTTTTTCTATAAAAAGTGAATATTTACAATTGGGAAATTACGGTGGTTTTTTAAACTGGAATATTTTTAAATATCCAACTTTAATAATAGCTTTTGTAGTTTTCTATATAGCTACTTTGGCAGAATGTAACAGAGCACCCTTTGATTTACCAGAAGCTGAATCTGAATTAATTTCTGGCTTTCATAGCGAATATTCAGGTTTTAGATTTGCAATTTTCTTTTTGGCAGAATATGCCATGATGCTATTAGTAAGTTTAATGGCCTCTATATTCTTCTTTGGAGGTTGGAATAGTCCAATTCCCAATATCGGAAATTTGCAATTTAATTTTTGGACTTCTGGAGGAGGAATACCCATACTAACAGATGTGATTTCTATATTTTGGTTGCTATCTAAATCATTATTAATAATGACAACTCATGTTTGGGTGAGATGGACTTTTCCAAGATTAAGAATGGATCAGTTAATGAGTTTATGTTGGAAATATTTGACTCCCATAAGTTTAGTTTTGGTACTATTGACAGCATTTATTAAAGGATATTAATATGAAAATTTTTTGTGTAGGTTTAAATTATGCAGAACATGTAAAAGAGTTTGGTGGGCAAATTCCCTCGAAACCCGTGGTTTTTTCTAAACCTGAAACTGCTATTTTAAAAAATAATGAGCCTTTTTATTTTCCAGAATTTACTAATGAGATAGATTATGAAACTGAAATAGTGATTAAAATATCTAAAGAAGGTAAGTATATTGAACCACAATTTGCTCATAAATATTATGATGAAATTGCTTTGGGTATAGATTTTACAGCAAGAGATTTACAAAGAGAACTTAAAGCTAAAGGGCAACCTTGGGATATAGCCAAAGGGTTTAATGGTTCTGCACCTATTTCAAATTTTATGAATATCTCAAATTTTGAAAATATACAAAATTTGAATTTCGAACTTTTTCAAAATGGAAAATCTGTTCAAAAAGGAAATACAAACGATATGATATTCAAAGTAAACGAAATAATATCTTATGTATCAAAGTTTTTTTTACTCAAAAAAGGTGATCTAATATTTACAGGTACTCCTAGTGGAGTAGGCCCTATAAAAATTGGAGATAGATTAGAAGCATATATAGAAGCACAGAAAATGTTAGATTTTGAAATAAAATAGTAACATTTTTAATTTATTTATAAAAATACTAAGTATAAGTTATTTTATTTATATATTTGTATTACACATATAGTTCATAATTTTTTTATATGAGATTTGTTGTATCATCAACTACGTTGTTAAAACAGCTCAACTCGATTAGCGGAGTAATAGTTCCGAATCCAGTTGTTCCAATTCTAGAAAACTTCTTGTTTGAAATAGAAAAAGACAGATTAACCATTACGGCTTCTGACATGCAAACGTCTATGATAACCGAAATGCAGATTGACTGTAAGGAATCTGGAAATATTGCTATTCCGTCTAAAATATTGATGGATACTTTAAAAAATTTACCAGAACAACCCATTTCATTTACTATAGATGAAGAAACTTATAGTATTGAATTGAGTTCTGACAATGGGAAATATAAACTTGCAGGTGAAAATGCGACTGATTTTCCTAGAGTTCCAAAAGTAAATAAGTCATATTCTGCAAATATTTCTTCTGAAGTACTTTTAAGAGCAATTACTTCAACCATATTTGCTACAAGTACAGACGAAATTAGACCTAACATGACAGGTGTGTATGTAAAGTTCTCTGATACTAATACAACTTTTGTTGCTACTGATGGTCATAAACTAGTAAGATACAGAAGAGTTGACGTAGTTTCTGATGCAGATACTTCAATTATTATACCTAGAAAAGCTTTAGATTTACTTAAAAAATCATTGCCTTCTAGTAATACAAACGTAACATTAGAGTTTAATCCATCCAATGCGTTTTTTAGTTTTGACAATACTAAAATGATTTGTAGACTAATTGACGAAAGATATCCAGATTACGAAAATGCAATACCGGCAGATAATCCTAATATTTTAAGTATAGATAGATCTGAATTACTAGCGTCTCTGAAAAGAATTGAAATTTATTCTAACAAAACTACTTCTCAGGTACGATTAAAAATTGCAGGTAGTGAGTTGCAAATTTCTGCCGAAGATCTTGATTTTTCAAATGAAGCAAACGAAAGATTGGCTTGTGAATATGAAGGTGGTGATATTGAAATAGGTTTTAATGCTAAGTTTTTAATTATGATGCTAACAAATCTTGATTCAAAAACAGTACAAATGAAACTTTCTGCACCTAATAGAGCAGGTTTGATTTTCCCAGAAAATACAAAAAATGAAGATGTACTCATGCTGGTAATGCCAGTAATGTTGAATACTTACTCAGTATAAATTTAAGGGGCTTTAAGCCCCTTTTTTTATCATGAAATTATATATACTTTTCTTAATTTACTGTTCTACTTTTTTTTGGGGTAGTTTATTATTTTCTCAAGATTCGTTAAGCATTGATTTACAAGATGCTGTAACCAATACAAATAACTTACAGAATGAACAAGATAATTTTTGGAATCAATTTAAAGATAAACCAAATATCAACACATTTTCAGTTTTTGAATGGAACACCTTTGATAAAATAGATTCTTCAAAAGTTAATAAAATTATAGATCATATTAGACAATATGGTGCTATCATAAATCCGTATGAGTTAAAAACCATTTCAGAACTTGATGCTAATGATATACAAATTCTAGTACAGTATTTTAGTTTTGATCAAAATAATAGGTTTAAGTTTAAAGAGTTTTTTCAAGAAAAAGAAAAATTTAAAACACACTATTTGATGTATGGAGTTGAAATTCCTTTTCAGAAGAAAATAGGTTTTAGTAAATCAATTTCTAACAATGGTTTTGAAGGGGATCCAATTAGACATGTTTTAAGATATAAAAGTCAATTTGATAATGATATTTCTTGGGGTGTTTTAGCGGAAAAAGATGAAGGGGAAAAATTTAAATTTGACGGCAAAAGATATGGATATGATTATTATTCTTTTTTTCTTCAAATTAAAAATAAGAAATATTTTGATCAGTTAATTATTGGAAGTTATAGTTTGGGAGCAGGGCAAGGTTTAATACTTTCTAATTCTTATATTATGCCACTAATGTCTGATGCTGTTTTGTTTGTTAAAAAAAATATTAATGGTTCAAGACCTTACTTTTCATTATTTGAAAATGGTGGATTTAATGGTGTTAGTATAGAAAACAAATTTTTTAAGTTATTCAAAATGAATACTTTTTATTCGTACAAACCAATAGATTCTAAACTTACAGTAGATACTTCAACTCAAGATTTAATGGTTAATTCATTTTATTATTCTGGTTTGCACAGAAATATGAATGAATTGAGTTCTAAAAGAAGCTTAATCAAACATGATTTTGGTTGCATTGGTTTGGTAGAAAATAAAAATTTTAGTTTAGGGTTTTCTTGTATTCAAACTTTATATAAATCTCGTAATCAAACTAATGTTGTTTTGAATGAAAATCAACTTAATAAAAGTATTATTCCTATTTATAATACTCTAAATCAATTTGTTTGGGGAGTAAATAGTGCATATCAGTTACAAAACAATACTATTTTTGGTGAATTAGCATTAAATAAAAATCATAAAGCTTTTATCTTGGGAATCCAAAGTTCATTAAGTAAAAATGTTGATGTGGCGGTTTTATACAGAAATTATTCTAAAGAATTTCAAAATATGTATGCAAATGCTTTTTCGGGCTTCAATAATTGTTCCGATGAAAAAGGAATTTATATAGGTTTGAAATATATGTATAATAAGAAGATAACTATAAATGCATTTTATGATTATTTTGAGAATTCATACTTTAAATACAATCAATATTCTCCAAATATATCTAATATAAAATGTATGTCTATTTTATATACTCCAAATAAAAAAATAAGATTTAGATTACTGTATAAGTCTGATAATAAAAATGTTAACATTAAATATGATTATTATAAATTGTATAAAGTTGTAGGAAATACCCTATCACAAACACAATTATTTATAAGTAAAGAATTTGAAAATAATATTACTTTTTCAAGTAAACTTATTTATTGCTTTGGAGATCATACGACAAAATATGGTTTTGTTGGAATGATGGACTTGGGTTACAAAATAAAAAAAACTAATTTAAATTTTAGAATTGCCAATTTTGACATTGAAGATTACAGATATAGAATTTATTCTTACGAAAAAGATATGCCTTATGTGTTTTCGTTTCCAATGTATTATGGAGTTGGTATGAGATATTTTGCTTATGTAAGTTATCCTATAAATTCTAAAGTAAAACTATGGATTAAATATGTAAGAACGTCTTATGAAAATAGGAGCGAAGTAGGCACTGGTCTAGATAAAATAAATAGCTCATCTATTGATGAGCTAAAAATATTAATTAATTACAAGTTAAATTAGTCTAAAAAAGAGGTAAGTGGGCTACTCGCAGAAGCGTGTTTAACTGATTTTGCTAATTTAGCTTCATAGGCCATTCTACCTGCTTCCACTGCAAGTTTAAAAGCGATTGCCATTTGAATTGGATTTTCAGATACAGCAATAGCGGTATTTACTAAAACAGCATCTGCTCCCAGTTCCATAGCCTCAGCAGCGTGTGAAGGAGCTCCAATACCTGCATCTACAACAACTGGAACTTTGCTTTGTTCAATAATTATTTCTAAAAAATCTTTAGTTTTGAGACCTTTATTACTACCAATTGGTGCACCTAAAGGCATTACCGCAGCTGTTCCTGCATCTTCAAGAAGTTTGCAAAGTACTGGATCCGCATGAATGTACGGCAAGATAATAAATCCTAATTTTGCTAATTCTTCAGTAGCTTTTAAAGTTTCGTAAGGGTCTGGAAGTAAATATTTTGGGTCCGGATGAATCTCAAGTTTTAACCAGTTTGTTTCTAATGCTTCTCTGGCCATTTGTGCTGCAAAAATGGCTTCCTTGGCAGTTCTAACACCTGAGGTGTTAGGTAGCAAATTAAATTGTTCGTGTTTTAAATGGGTTAAGATATCATCGGTATCATTTTTTACATCTACTCTTTTAAGAGCAACAGTTACTAATTCACTACCCGAGGCAAGTAAAGATTCTTCCATTAATAAAGAAGAGCTAAACTTTCCTGTACCTGTAAATAATCGTGAATTGAATATTTTATCTGCAATTTTTAGCATTTTATTCTAATAAAATTGTAATATTTTTTGTTGTAAAATTACTATATTTGTGTAATATTTTTTAAATCACAAAGTTAATGAATAAAAACCTAAATACAGTACAAATTGGTCAACAAGGTGAAACTGATGCGGGTTCATTTTTGGCACAGAAAGGTTACGAGATTATTAGAAAAAACTACAGATTTAAAAAATCTGAAGTGGATTTGATAGCCAAACAAGACGATACTATGGTTTTTATTGAAGTTAAAAAACGTAAAAATGGTCTATTTGGTAATCCAGAAGAAGCTGTGAATGATAGAAAAGCAAGGCTTATTCACGCTGCAGCTATCAACTTTGTGGAAGAAAGATCTTGGACTGGTCATATTCGTTTTGATATTGTGGCTATCACTGACGAAAATATTTGTCATTTTGAAGATGCATTTTAATCTTTCATTAAAACATCTATTAATTTTAATGTAGCTTTTGCCATACTGTTTTGATTATCTAACAACGGATTGATTTCAGTAAATTCCCACAAAACTATATTTTGAAGCTTTTTAAGAGTTGTTATTAATGATTTTGCTTCTTCAAGCATTAAACCATTGTAAACGGGAGTGCCCGTGCCAGTTGAAACTGTAGTATCCAATACATCTACATCAAAAGAAACATAAACTGCGTCGTAATCTGTAAAATATTCAACTACTGTTTCGGCTATTTGAGAAATACCTTTAGCTTTAATATCATACGGGCTACTATGTTTGAGTTTGTAATCTCTAATCAGTTGATACTCTTGAATTTCAAAATCTCTCAATCCTATAAAAAAGACATCCTCAGGGTTAATTTTAGGCGAGATTTCACTTTTTCCACAATGTTTTAACTGATTCCATAAGGGTAAAAATTCTTCAGAAACATCATTTCTTCCAAGTTCTATATTGTCAAATCCTAAATTGGTAGCTAAACTCATACCATGAAAGTTACCAGAAGGCGTAGTATATGGAGTGTGAATGTCTGCGTGTGCATCTATCCAGATTACTCCAAGTTTTTTGCCTTTATCTAGAAATTCTCTTATCCCGGCCATTATTCCTATGGCATTGCTATGATCTCCACTTACAACTAATGGAGTGTAATTGTTTGATAATATTGTTTCTACAGATTGAGCTGTTGATTTATTTATTTCAATAATATCATTTATATATTTACCGTATTCAAATTTCCCAAAACTGCCTCTCAACTTAGATTTTGTTTTAAGATTTTCAAAAGGATACGGTTTGAATATATGAGCATTTCTCTCAATATCAGCCACTATTAGAGCTTCCATAGCCAAAGAAGTACCAAATTTTTGAGCACCTATGTCTGATGGAATTGATAATACATAATCAATTTTATTCATAAAAATGAGTAGAAATTAGATTTTTTAAATTTTAGTAAAATTAACAGTTTTATTTAAAGATTGTTTAATTGTTGATTATTAATTAAAAATTTACGACATTTAAAACTAAATCATTTTGAATGTCGTTATATATGCAAAATATGGTAACTCAAATAACAAACGGCGTTAAAATATCAGTAGAAACCTCTTTTCTACCAGGATATACTAATTCTGATCGTGAACATTTTGTGTTTTCGTATCAAATTACTATCGAAAATAACAGCGAATATACAATTCAATTACTTCGAAGACATTGGTTTATTTTTGACTCTATTGGGGAGTTGCGTGAAGTGGAAGGTGAGGGAGTTATTGGTCAACAACCAGTTTTGGAACCAGGTCAACTACATACGTATGTTTCTGGTTGTAATTTAAGATCCAATATGGGCACCATGAAAGGTACTTACTTAATGGAGCGTCAGATTGATGGACATAATTTTGAAGTTTTAATTCCAGAATTTCAGCTTGTAGCACCTTATATATTAAATTAATTTGCTTTATTTTTTTAGATTAAAAACCTATTTTAAATATCTTTTTAATAGAAAAGATCAGTATTCAATACATTCTCCATTTTTGTTTGAATTTTATAATCAAACTGTTGCTTATAGAAAAGAGTTTTATTGTTTTAAAGAGTTATCTGAACTTAGAAATGAATTTTTGAAAAATCAATCAAGTATTGAAATTCATGATTTAGGTGCTGGATCAGTTGTATCAAGTAAAAAAAATAGAAGAATTTCTGAAATTGCCAAGAATTCTCTTCAAGGACAAAAATCAGCAGAGTTTTTGTTCAAGTTGGTCAATTTTATGCAATCATCTGTGATTATTGAACTTGGTACTTCTTTAGGATTAACAACTCAATATTTGGCAATGGCAAACACCAAAAGTAGAATTTATACATTTGAAGGTTGTACTCAAACGTTGGAGTTTGCTGATTCATACTTTAAAAAAAATAATATTGAGAATATAACCACCGTTTTAGGAAACATTAACAATAGCTTATCAAATTTTCTATCCAAATTACCAAGCTTAGATTTAGTGGTTTTTGATGCAAATCATTCTTATCATTCTACTTTGGAATATTTTCAAGTTTGTTTAGAAAAAATACATAATGACACAGTTTTTATTTTTGATGATATCTATTGGTCGCCAGATATGTTGAAAGCCTGGGAGCAAATTGTTCAAAATACTCATGTGACAATTTCTGTAGATTTTTATGATTTTGGTGTTGTTTTTTTTAGAAAGAATCAACCCAAACAACATTTTATTTTGAAATTATAAATATTTGCGTATTTTTAAATTCTAAATCAATTTATTGTCAATTAAAAAACTATGTCAGATAACGTACAAGAAAACAAAAAAGGCTCAGGAAGAGCTGTTTTGATTGGTATACTAGTGGCACTATTAGGTGTTAGCGGTATTGAAGGATTCATGATTTTTAATAAAAACAAAACTGTTACTGCACAAAAAGACACTATTTCCACAATATCTAAAGAAAATTTAGCATTAATTTCAAAGATTGATTCTGTCCAAAAAAGTCTTCAAGAGCAGATTGAGCAAGGAAATTTGCAACAATCTCAGATAGATTCATTAAATAAAATGAATGCAGAATTGGAAGAATCTAAGAAAGCATTGAGAAGCCAACTAGCTGGCGTTCCTGCTATGAAATCTAGATATGAAGCAAAATTAGCAGAGGCTAAACTTTTAATTGAAGAACTTCAAGGTAAAGTAGATAACTCAGATTCATTAAAAAATGCCATGTATGCTGATATAATGTCTCTTAAAAATGAAAAAGCAAAATTGTTAGATTCTTTAAATAGAATAATTTCTGAAAAAGAAGAATTAAAGAAAACAGTTAAAGTTGCTCAAGTGTTGAAAGCAGATAATTTTCATGTTTCTGTTTTAAAGAAAAGTGGCAAAGAGAAAGATGATGATGCAATGGCATACAAAGCTAAAAACATAGATAAAGTAAAGGTTACTTTTCAGGTAATGGAAAATAAAGTAGCTGTTGCGGAAACAAAGTCATTTTATTTGAAAGTTATTGGACCTGATGGTGCTGTAATTTATAATGAAAGTACTGGTGGAGGCGAACTTGACGAAGATGGAAGTAAAACTAATTATACTTCTAAACAAGATTTGTTGTATGATGGAAAAAAACAAAATGTAACTTTCCTATATCACAATCAAGGAACATGGCAAAAAGGATTGCATAGGGTAGAGGTTGTATGTGAAAATAAAAATATAGGTTCTGGTACTTTTGTAGTTAAATGACCAGATTTTTTAAAAAAAAGTAAAATAGCGAGTTGAGAAACTCGCTATTTTTTTTTAGGTCTAAATGCTTTAACTTTTGAAATATCCGTGTCAATATATACACCAGAAACTAATTCTATACAATAAGGTATAGCTTCAAATAGTTCATCTAATGTTTCTTTTATAGATTTCGGTTGACCAGGTAAATTTATAATTACACATTGTTTTCTAATTACTCCAACTTGTCTAGATAATATAGCAGTTGGTACATATTTTAGACTTATCTGACGCATTCTTTCCCCAAAGCCATCCATTACTTTATCAGCAATTTCTATTGTTGCATCAGGTGTAACATCTCTAGGTGCTGGTCCTGTGCCTCCAGTAGTTAATATTAAATGACAGTGTTGTTCATCAACCCAATTCTTCAAAGTAGAACTAATTATTTCTCGTTCATCGGGTACTATTTTTGCAATCCAATCATATTCGGTACTTAAGGTTTCATTTAACCATGTTTGAATTGCTGGTCCGCCCAAGTCTTCGTATTCTTTCGTAAATGCTCTGTCACTTACTGTTAAAATTCCAATTTTACATTTTTGTTGACTCATAACAAAGATTTATAAAGCGCTAAAAGTTGAGTACTAGTGGTTTCTGAATTAAATGTTTTGTATGCAAAATCAAAAGAATCAGAAATATTGTTAATTCTTTCATTTTGAGATAATTGTAATGCTTTTTCTAAAGTGTGGCTTATAGATTCTACATTGTTAGGATCAAAATATAAACTATATTTTCCTCCTGCTTCTGGCATACAAGATGTAGAAGAAGTACACACAATTGTTTTAGATAATAGTGCTTCTATGATTGGAATTCCAAATCCTTCATAAAGAGAAGGATACACAAAACATACTGACTTTTCATAAACACATTTAAGCTCGTGATTGTCATATAAGTTGTTTATTATAAATACTTTATTGTTTAGTTTTAATTCATTAATTAATTCTAAACATTCCTCTTTATATTTTTTCCCATTTCCAACCAAAACTAGAGGAATTTGTATATTGAGATTTAATAAATGGTAAGCTTTAATTAAGTTAATAATATTTTTTCTTTCCATAAGAGAACCTACATACAAAATGTATTCAGGAGGAATACCATATTTTGCTAATACATCTTGGTGATTTAAAATTGATTTTTCAAAAAACAATTCATCACAAGACTGGTAAAGTACTTTTATTTTTTGTGTTGGTAATGAATAATATTTTATTAAATCATTTTTTGTGTTTTCACTGATAGCTATTACCACATCAGCTTGTTCAGCACTTCTTTTGAATTTTGAATCGTAGATGTATCTGTCTATAGGTGAGTAGGTTTCTGGATAAATTTTAAAAATCAAATCATGCATTGTAACAATAGATTTGATTTGGACATCATTCATTCCGAGAGGTAATTCATGACTCAAGCCATGATACAAATTTACTTTATTTTGTTTTAGTAATCTTGGCAGATAAATACTTCTCCAATACGATTTAAATAATTTATTTTGAGGAGTATGTACTGAAATTTGATTGTTATTTATCCAAGTTTCATTTGCAAAATCTGAATGAATTTTTGTGGTATATAATTGAAAATAATCTGAGTGGTTGTATTTTAATAAATTTCTAACAAGAGTTCTACTGTAATTTCCTAAGCCAGTATGGTTGTTAAAAAGTCTTTTTGCATCAAAGCCAATATTCATAAAACAAGATTGGTAAAAAACACAAAAACGTTGCAATTGCAACGTTTTTGGTAGTGTTTTATTTATAAATAATAAATTATTTTACTCTTTCAATGTATTCGCCGGTGTTTGCGTTTACTCTAATGAGTTCATCTTGATTACAGAAAAGAGGCACCATAACAGTTGCACCTGTTTCTACGGTAGCAGGTTTCATAGCTTTTGTAGCTGTATCACCTTTTACACCCGGTTCTGTGTAAGTAATCATTAGTTCGATACTTGAAGGACCTTCTGCCGAAACGGGGTTTTCTCCATTTAAAGAAACACGAACAGTTACGCCTTCTTTGATAAAGTTAGCACTTTCACCAAACAAATGTGTATCCACATAAATTTGATCAAAAGTTTCATTATCCATCAAAACAAAACTTTCTCCTTCACGATACAAAACGTTAAATTCTTTTACGTCTACTCGTATAAATTCTAGCGACTCACCCGCTCTGAAACGATCTTCAGCAAGTTTACCTGTACGAACGTTACGCATTTTAACTTGATAAAATGCACGTAAGTTACCAGGAGTTCTGTGTTCATATTCAATAACTTGAACTAACTCACCATTATGTTTTATAAAACAACCTCTGAATAAATCACCAGTATCTGCCATAAATATCTTTTAAAAAAAATTGAAGTGTGCAAAAATATTTAGTTTGTCTTAAATCTCCAAATTAAGTCTTAGACTTTTAACAGTTACTTTGATCTATGTTACAAGAGTTTGATTCATTTTGTTCTTTTATGCTTATGTTTCTAAAAGCATCTATGAATGTTTCAGATGATTGAGCTCCAGAAATACCATATTTGTTATTGATTATAAAAAATGGTACCCCAGAAATTCCTAAGTTTTGAGATTCTTTAATTTTGTTTTGAACTATAATAAGTAAAGAACTGTCATTCAGGCATTCTAGAGTTTGTTGTTCATTCCAGCCATATTTTTCCATAATCTTTACAAGATTGCTGTCTTGTGTTAAATCTATTGGGTGAACCAAATATGCGTTGAATAAATCATCAATTAATTCTGTGATAAAATGCTCATTTTTACATTTTTCTATTAAAATATGTAGTTTTAATGAGTTTGGAATTACTTCAATTTTATTAAAATTGAATTTTATGTTAGATTTTGCACCCGCAACATTCACTCTATCAAAAATTTGCTCAGCATATTCTATACTCCCAAATTTTTTAGTAAAATATTGTTCAAAATTTTCACCTTTAGTTGGTATTTCTGGATTTAGCTGATATGGAAGAAAGTTTACATTAAATTTGAATTCATTAGAAGTTGCATTCAATGCTTTTTCTAAATTTTTCTTTCCAATATAACACCATGGACAGGCAATATCAGATACAATGTCTATTTTAATTTCTTTTGAACTCATAAATTATTTTAATGTTATAACATATATGGTTGCAAAAAAATTCCTCATCAGTTAATTTGATGAGGAATCATTTAAATTTTTCCAGCTAAAAGATACATGACTGCCATTCTTACGGCAACACCATTTTCTACTTGATCCAAAATAATAGAATGAGAAGAATCTGCTAAATCAGAAGTTAATTCAACACCTCTATTAATAGGACCTGGGTGCATAATAACTATTTCTTTGTTTAAACTATCCAGAATTTCTCTATTAATACCATAATACAAAGAATATTCTCTTAGAGATGGGAAATATTTCAATTGCTGACGTTCCAATTGTATTCTAAGTACGTTTGCTACATCGCACCATTGAAGAGCCTTTCTAACATCTAATTCAACTTTGATACCAAGGTCTTTTATGTATTTGGGTATAAGCGTGATAGGGCCACAAACCATAACTTCTGCACCTAGTTTTTTTAGTGCAAAAAAGTTTGATAATGCAACTCTACTATGTAAAATATCACCAAAAATACATACTTTTTTACCTGCCACTTCACCTAGTTTTTCTCTAATAGAAAATGAATCAAGGAGAGCTTGCGTAGGATGTTCATGTGTGCCATCTCCAGCATTCACAATTTGGCAGTTCACATGTTTAGATAAGAAATGCGGAGCACCAACACTTGCGTGTCTCATAACAATCATGTCTACTTTCATAGCCAAAATATTGTTAACAGTATCGAGCAGTGTTTCTCCTTTTTTTACGGAACTTGATGAAGATGAAAAGTTGATCACATCGGCAGAAAGTCTTTTTTGAGCCAACTCAAAAGAAAGTCTTGTACGAGTGGAATTTTCAAAAAAAACATTTGCAATAGTTACATCTCTGAGCGAAGGAACTTTTTTGATAGGTCTGTTTAAAACGTCTTTGAAATTATCTGCAGTTTCAAAGATTAACTCAATATCTTCTTTTGTTAGATCTTTGATTCCAAGTAAATGTTTTACACTCAGTTGTTTTTGCATTTTATATATCTACTTTTTTGTCAACAATCCAAACACCATCTTGTGCGTGGCCTTGTTCTTTTAATTCTACTACTATTCTTTCTGTAAGGATTGTGTTTACTTTTTTCCCAACGTATTGGGCATATACAGGTAGTTCCCTAGTAAGTTTTCTATCTACTAAAACCAGTAATTCAACTTTTCTTGCTCTACCAAAATCTACCATGGCATCTAAAGATGCTCTGATGGTTCTACCCGTAAATAAAACGTCGTCTACAAGAATGACATTTTTGTTTTCTATTACAAAAGGAACATCCATTTCAAATATTTCTGAAATCTCTCTTCTTTTATAATCGTCTCTATAAAAAGAAATATCAAGTTTGCCAAATTGAATTTTAGTTTCTAAAATTTCTTCCAATTTGTTTTTGATTCTAGATGCCAAATAGACACCTCTTGGTTGGATACCCATGATAACGGTATCTTCAAAATTGTCATAGTTTTCTATCAGTTGCCTACACAACCTTTCTATTACAATTTGAAGATGTTCACTATCAAAAATTAGTCTTTTGCTCATGTTTATTATGATTACAAAAATAAGCAATTAGTTTATCCGTAAAAATGAATACTAAAAACTTTTTTAAAATATTTTCGTAGGAAAGTTACTGTTAGTTATATAACAAAAAGTATACTTGTTAATAAATATTACTTAATTCTTTTATAATTGTATTTTTGGGTTTAAATTTGAGGTATTGATTTACTAATAATAAGTATAAATACTTAAATATTAAAAACTGTAAATGTTATTTTATGAAAAAAATTGAAGCAATCATTAGAACATCAAAGTTCCACGCTGTGAAGGAGGCCTTAGTAAAAGAAGGTATTGAGTTTTTTACATTTTATGATTTGAAGGCTTCTGGCCATCAAAAAGAAAGTTTCAGAGGAAATGAATACGATATAGGCTATATCGCTAGAACAAAACTTGAAATTGTGGTTTCATCAGAGGCATTTTGTGATGCAGCTATTCAAGCTATTTTGAAAAATGCTAAAACAGGTGAAGTGGGCGATGGAAAAATATATGTTTATGATATTGCTAAAGCATATAGAGTAAGAGATGGCTTAGAAGGTATGGAAGCTATCAACTTCGAAAAATAATTAGTAAAGGCTAGTGCAAATCACTAGCCTTTTTTATTACCTTATAATTTATACAATCCTTTTTATATTTTTGTAGAAAAGTCTTAATGAAATTCCGAACAGAATTAATACTTCCATCTGCAAAAACTCATATTTCTCATAATAGTAATATTCTATTACTAGGGTCTTGTTTTTCTGAAAATCTCGGTAATTTTTTGAGTTCACACAAATTTAACGTTACTATTAATCCATTTGGAACATTGTATGATCCGTATTCTATTTTTAATAATTTGAATAATTGTGTGTTTCCTCAAAATGCTACTTATGATTTTTTAAAAAGAGAAAATCAATTTTTTACATTTCAATGTCATTCTTCTGTTAATGCTCATTCGGAAAAAGAATTAAGTGAAACTTTAAATAATATAAATCATAATATTAATAATCAATTAATTAACTTAAATTATTTGTTTATAACTTTAGGAACTGCTTTTGTATATAAAATATCGAAAACGGATACTCGTGTAGCCAATTGTCATAAACAAAACTCAAAAGAATTTGTTAAAATTTTAGAAAATCCAACTGATGTTATTGAAAACTTTAAGAAGTTACATAATTATCTTAAAACAATAAATCCAAAACTTCAAATAGTATTTACGCTCAGTCCTGTAAGACATATAAAAGATGGAATTGTTGAAAATCAGTTAAGTAAGTCTATCTTAAGATATTGTATTTCTGAGTTTGAAAAATTTGATGATGTATCTTATTTTCCTGCATATGAAATTATGATGGATGATTTACGAGATTACAGATTTTATACAGACGATTTGTTGCATCCGAACAATTCTGCTATTGCCTATATTTGGTCAAAATTTCAAGATGTATATTTTGAAGAATCAACTAAAAAGTATGTAAATCAACTTTTTAAACTGAACCAAAGTATCAATCATAGGCCCTTTAATGAATTTTCTGAAGTTTATTTACAACATTTGCAACGGTGTTTAGCTCAATGTTTAGAACTAGAATCGATTGTAAACATGAAAACAGAAATAAATGAACTAGAATTTAAAATCAAAAATATTCGTTTACAATTTGGTATAGAATAATTTGTTATGAAAAATACTTTAATAATAGGGGCAAGCACTAATCAGGATAGATATAGTTACAGAGCGGCACATTTATTAGTTGCACATGGTCATAAAATCTTGAATTATGGAGTTAAAAAAGGCATGGTTGCTGGTGTTGAAATTATTAATAATCAAGAACTTCCTAAAGTAGAAATAGATACTGTAACGTTGTATGTTGGTGAAGAAATTCAAAAATTATGGTTTGATTTTATTTTAAAAATACATCCTAAAAGAGTTATATTTAACCCAGGTACAGAAAATTATGAATTTTACCGTTTATTAAATGAAGCACATATACCTCATGAAGAAGCATGTACTTTGGTTTTATTACAAACGGGTCAATATTAGAATTTTGAATTAAAGTTTGATGTCAGAGAAATTAAAAGAGGAAATTGAGATTTTAACTGAACAGGCACATAGCTATGCTTCAACCTATCTCGATTTATTAAAAGTAAAAGCTACCAAAATTATAGTGAATGCGGGTGCATCCTTAGCTAATATTTTGGTTATAAGTATTCTCAGTAGTTTTGGTTTGTTGTTTTTAGGTATAGCATTAGCAAAATATTTGAATCAAATATTGGAAAGCCAGTTTGTTGGATTTTTGATAGTAGGTTTCCTGTTTTTTTTAATGATTGTGATATTTATATTGATGTCTAAGAAATTAGTTTTCAATATAGTTAGAAGAAATATAATCAAAAATATTCATCATGAAAATTGATAGTTATGAAAAATTACTTCTTGAAGAAAAACTTTTAGAAGAAAAGTTGATACAACATAAATCTACTTTGAAAACACAATTGAATGTAGTTAAAGACCAAATATCTTTTTGGAATATTATAAAAATGTCAATTTCTGATAAAAATGTTTCTCGAGTAGAACAAGTATCAGACATTGCTCAATTTATTGTTCCTAAACTATTTACATTTTTAGAACTTTATGCTAGTTCTAAAAACTTTAAATTGGTACAAGATGTGAGTACGAACATTAAAAAAATTGTAGATATTTTTAAAACAAAAAATAATGACGAATAGAAATAGATATTTATTTATACTAGTTATTGTTTTTAGTATTTCTTGGTTATTTCAAACAATTCTTATTCCCTTAATAATTGCTTTTTTGATAGCAGTGTTAAGTTCTCCAATTGTAGATTTTTTAGTTAATAAAACTAAATTAAACAGAGAAATTTCAGCTTTTGTTACGGTAATAGGTATAGGAGTTTTAGTAGCATTGTTGTTTTTTGTAATTGGAAATAACATTTATTCGGTATTTGAGAAATCAGACTTATATGTAACTAAGATTAGTGATATAGCTTATAAATCAATAGATTATATCAATTCAAAGTTTGGTTTCAAGTTGGTACATAAGTCTATTTTAAAATCAGAAACTTTAGAAAAAAAGATAAGAGATAATATTGATACTATTTTCAATTTACTAACGAATTCTACTTCAGTAATTAGCAATCTTTTGTTAATGCCTCTGTATGTGTTTTTCATGCTTTTGTATAAAAACTTCTTTATTGAGTTTCTTTTCAAATGGTTTAGTGCTAAGTCAGATGCTTTCATGACAAGTGTTATGCAGGGTGTTTACGATGTCATTCATAATTATTTAAAAGGTGTGTTGTTAGTTATGTTAATAGTAGGAGTATTAAATAGCATTGGTTTGTTAATATTGGGCTTAGAAAATGCCATTTTCTGGGGTTTTTTAGCGGCTATATTGCTATTAATTCCCTACATTGGAATTAGTATAGGAGCACTCACGCCAACGTTGATAGCATTGGTTACAAACGATTCACCTTGGTATGCCGTAGCAGTATTTTCAGTTTTTATAGGAGTACAAATCATTGAAGGGAATTTTATAACTCCCAAAATCGTAGGTTCAAAAGTTAGTATCAATTCATTTGTAGCAATTTTATCATTTCTGTTTTTTGGTTTTATTTTTGGATTGTCAGGTTTGGTGCTTGCATTGCCTATTACGGCAGTCTTGAAAGTCATTTTTGACCACATTCCAGAATTACATCCTTTGGGGTATGTAATGGGGAATCCTCCAAATTCAATTTTTGAAACAGAAAAAACAAAAAAAGAAATACTTACAGATCAAAGTAATACAAATGCTCCCCAATAGATAGGTTCTGGGTACGCTAACTTCACTTGTTTTTGTGCTTTAATAAACGATTCCACTTTGTTGCCTGTTTTTAACCATTCGCTGTAAAACGAGTTGATTAATTTTTGTGTGGTTTCATCGTTTACTTTCCATAAAGACATAATCAGTGTTTTTGCACCTGCAATTTGAAAAGCTCTTTGTAAACCATAAACACCTTCGCCAGATTTAATTTCACCTTTGCCAGTTTCACAAGCACTAAGAAAAACCAATTCTGTGCCTGTTAAATTTAAGTTTGAAGCTTCGTAGGCAGTAAATATTCCATTATTGGCAGATTTTGACTCTAAAGTATCAATTTCGTTAAATGCGTCGCCTGCTCCAGCTAATAACAATCCTCCACGTAACATAGGATTTTCTTTTGCTTTTTGAGATTCAATACCAAAACTTAATCCTTCATTGTTTTGGTCTACATCGTGCAGAAAATATCCATGAGTGGCAATGTGTAAAATGTAAGGATTTGAAACAGATTTAATTTCTTTTTCACTTGCATTGTTTTGTGTAAGTAGTTTGGTAGAATATCCAGCGGTTTTAAGCTGAAGATTAGCTTTTTCTAATTCCACTTTTGTTCCTGGTAAATTTTCAATAGCATCAGATTTGCCAAAGTTTGGATAACCTAACAAAACTGCCGACTTTTTATTTTGAACACTTGATGTTGTATTTGCAGTTATTTTACTACTTGTAGAATATGAAATTTTGTATTTATCTATTAAATATGTATTGTTAAAATCTTTAAACGTGTTGATATTCATTAGATTATAGACACCATCAGTTGATACAATAATTCTTTTAGCTCCAACTAAACAAGAATCTATCTTACTCCAAAATTTTTGATAGGTATAGTTGTCTTTTGAAATGCTAGCTATAGAATTTTTGTAATAGTTAAAATACTTTTTATCTAGTTCATGTCCATTTGGAAGTAATTTAAAGGTTAAAGTTCCTGATGGAGCAACAATAAATGCCGCATAAGAGCTACTATCAGTAAGTGTTCCGTTATATTTCTGAAAATGAAGTATATCTACAAGTTTTTCATCAGTTTTTATGTATTTAATTATATTTTCTAAATCAGTTTCTTGCCAAAAATTTTGTTCTTGTACAAATAAATTAGAAAGCTGACTTAATTTTTTTTCTGATTTTTCTGATTCAGTTTCTAAAGAGTCTAAGTTTATTTTTTCTTCTGTAAGTTCTTTTTTGCTAAAGGTGTAATATTTTGCTAATTGTGCTTTTTGGTCGAGCCATTTTTCATAAGTAACAATCAAATCTTTGTTACCAGAATTTAGAATATTGTTTTTTATTTTGTTTGAAGAATTTAGCAAAATTCCTTTTGTGTTAATGTGTAAGTTGTAAAGTGTTTTTAGATTATTATCGTCTTGAACATCAGAAACATAGGCATAGTATTTCAATAAACTCACTCGTATTTTTGACCATAATTTCGATTTTTCATTTTCACTCATTGCAGGAAAAAACTTTTTCACAAATTCTAAATTGAATTTGATGCAATTTTGAAAATTTTCGTTTGCTAGGTCATATTTTTTCACATCCCAATACAACAGAGCCAGTTCTTCTACAGAATTCATATAATCTGGATGAAGATTTCCTAAAGTTTTTAATCTAATAGTATGTGCATTTGTAAGCAATGGTTCTGCTTCTTTGAAACGTTTATTAATTCTATAGAACGAACCTAGATTATGCTGCGAAAGTGCATACGTTGGATGTTCTTCGCCAAATTCTTTTTTGTAAATTTTAGATGATTTTAATAACAGATTTTCAACTTCGTTTTTTTTGTTCATCAGCATGTACAATGAAGCAAGATTGGTAAGTAAATTCGCGTAATCAGGATGCGATGTTCCCAATTTGTTTTCTTTAATTTTAATACACTTTAGTAGTATTTTTTCTGCTTCTTCATATTTTTTAGATTCTCTATAAACCATAGAAAGATTTATTTGAAATCTTATTAATGTATTTGAAGACTTATTTAAAGTGTTTTCTGAAATAGCTATAACTTCATTTAATTTTTTTTCGGCAGTTGTATATTGGCCTAACACATATGAAAGCATGGCCGAGTTGTTCAATATTATTGCATAACCAACATTGTTTTTACCCAACATTTTTTCTGTTAATGCTAAAGCTTTGTCTAATGAATCTATAGCTTCTTGATATTTCCCTAAATCTTTAAGCAAAACTCCCATGTTATTTACAGATGCTGCATAAGAGGAGGCTGTATCAGAAAATTCTTTTTTTCTAATTTCTAATGCCATTTGAGTGTATTCTTGGGATTTATCATAGCTCCCCATAGAACTGTATAATTGACCAAGATTTGCAATGGTCTTAGAGTAACCAATATCGTCAGTTACACTAAAGGTTTCAAATTTCATTTTAGCATCTAAAAAGGCCGCTTCGGCCCATTTATATTTTCTAGATGCAAAAAA
This sequence comes from Cytophagales bacterium, assembly GCA_046329305.1. GTDB lineage: Bacteria > Bacteroidota > Bacteroidia > Cytophagales > UBA9547 > CAMFLX01. The sequence goes on along the minus strand of JAXLUW010000002.1, from coordinate 687,613 downwards.
TAATTCACCACTATTATTACTTGTATTCGCTCCTGTTTTATAAGAGTTATCTGTAGATTTGGGATCGTTTAGTGCATTATCAAGTATTAATTTTGAATACTTCTTGTATTTTTGTTCATTTTCATAAAGACCTGTATTGTCGCTTATTATGATTGAATAACTAAAAGTTTTTGATTCGTAATCTTCTTTTGCTTTTAAATATTTTTCTCCAATTTTCTCTTTAGCGATGTCATAAAGATCAGAATTTTTTAAAGCATCAAGTTTGTTGAGGATTTGTCCATTGAAAGAAATGGGAATCAGTAGAATTATAAGTTTAACTAAACACTTTTTCATATATAAGAATTTTTAAAAAAATAAATATAACAGATATAAATAAAAAAAGGCAGATAAATCTGCCTTTAAAATATTAATTTATTGTAAATTATAATGCGTTTGAAACAGCTACTGCATATAGTCCTGCTGTTTCTGTTCGTAATCTATTTTGCCCTAATGTTACTGGTAAGAAATTATTTTTAATAGCCACCTCAACTTCAGCTTTACTAAAATCACCTTCTGGGCCTATCAAAATAAGCACATTTTCTTTATTTTGAATAGCCTTTGAGAAATCTGTTCTATCTCCTTCTTCTAAGTGAGCAATATATTTATGTTCGGTTTCTTTGTATTTTTCAACAAACTGAGAAAACTTTAACATATCTTCTAGCTCTGGCTGAAAATACTGTTGAGACTGTTTCATGGCTGACAAAACCACTCTTTCGGTTCTGTCCATATTCATAGACTTGCGTTCAGAATGTTCACAATGTAGAAACGAAATTTTATCAATTCCCATTTCAACTGCTTTCTCTACAAACCATTCAATTCTGTCAGAATTTTTTGTAGGAGCAATGGCTACATGAACAAATTTATTGCGAGATTTTTGAAAACTCTTTTTTTCTACAATTTTTAAATCACATTTTTTAGAATGAGCCTTTTCTATGGTACATAAAAAAAAATTTCCTTTACCATCAATCACACCCACATGTTCTTTTTCTGTTAATCTCAAAACCTTAACAGCGTGTAGAGACTCGTCTTCTGGTAAAATAATATTATTTTCCTGAATGTTTTTAGAATAAAATAAATGCATAAGTTGATTATCTACCCATTAATTTTGACAAACCTTTCATCATAGAAGGGTTCATGTTGTTAAATTGTTTCATCATTTTACGCATTTGTTCAAACTGCTTCAGTAAGTTATTCACTTCTTGAATAGATGTTCCACTACCTTTTGCAATTCTATTTTTACGGCTTCCGTTTAATAATTCTGGGTTTGCACGTTCTTTAGGAGTCATGGATCTAATGATTGCTTCTATTGGTTTAAATGCATCATCGTTAATGTCCACATTTTCAGTCATTTTACTCATACCAGGTATCATTCCCATGATGTCTTTCACGCTACCTAGTTTTTTCATTTGTTGGAGTTGATTTAAGAAATCTTCAAAATCAAATTGATTTTTTCTGATTTTCTGATTTATCTTCCTAGTCTCTTCTTCGTCAAATGCTTGTTGAGCTCTTTCTACCAAACTAACCACGTCACCCATACCCAAAATACGGTTGGCCATACGATCTGGGTAGAAATAGTCGATAGCATCCATTTTTTCACCAGTACTGATGAACTTGATTGGTTTATCAACTACCGATTTTATTGATAATGCAGCACCACCACGAGAATCACCGTCTAGTTTAGTTAAAACAACACCATCAAAATTTAGTCTATCATTAAATGTTTTAGCCGTGTTCACCGCATCTTGACCTGTCATAGAGTCTACCACAAACAAGATTTCTGAAGGCTTTAAAGTGTTTTTAATGTCTTCTACTTCTTGCATCATGGCTTCGTCTACAGCCATACGCCCTGCAGTATCTACTATGATAACTTTTTTGCTATTCTTTTTTGCATATTCTACTGCATTTTTTGCAATTTGAACTGCATTTTTATTTTCAGGTTCAGCATACACTTCAATTCCTAGCTGTTCACCAAGTGTTTGAAGCTGATTGATAGCAGCAGGTCTGTAAATATCACAGGCTGCAAGCATCACTGATCTTCCTTGTTTTTTAATCAAATTGGCAAGTTTACCAGAAAAGGTAGTTTTACCAGAACCTTGTAAACCAGCTATTAATATGATACTTGGGTCTTGTCTTAAGTTAATGTCTTTTTTCTCACCACCCATAAGGTCGGTAAGTTCTTCATTAACTATTTTTACGAGTAACTGACCCGGAGAAACCGAAATAAGTACTTCTCTACCAATAGCTTTTTCTTTGATAGAATCTGTAACTTGTTTGGCAACTTTGTAGTTAACATCGGCATCTAATAGGGCTTTACGTATTTCTTTTACGGTTTGCGCTACGTTGATTTCAGATATTCTTCCTTGCCCTTTAAGGGTTTTTATTGCCTTGTCTAGTTTACTACTTAAATTCTCAAACATTTGTAAAGTTTAGATAAAATTTTCGCAAAACTACAAATTTATTTGATTATATGTTTAATTTAAGTTGTACAATTGATATAATTAATCACTATTTGTTTTATTTAAATTAAAAAATTACTAAATTGAAAATGCGGAATCAAAACAAATTATGAAAACCAAACTATTACTACTTTTTATATCTCTATTTTTTAGTTCTCAAATGAGCCTATCATCTATCAAAGACAAAATGAAAGTGATTTATGCGTACTTACCTGAAAGAGATTTAAAAGCTCAACATAGAATTGTAAAAAACGAAGAAAAACATATTCAAGTGATTTATACCAAAGGGGAAGAGGATACATATAAAATGTGGATACATAAAAATGAAATCAATGAAAATATTTTTACTTTGGAAATATTTATATCAACATATCATATGGATATGCCTGATGCTGTGAGGCATCATCAAATGTATAATCAAGAAAAGTTTATAATTTTTCAAAATCAAAACGGATTTTTCCCAATAAAAGGTAACGAGTATTATTTAATAAATGACTCTGAATCAAAAATATACGAAATAATTGTTGATGGACAAGTTCATAAACTTTCAGTTCCTTCTCCTGAAAAAATTAAGAAATTAAGTTCTGTTTTTTGCAAGTATAAAAATCATCTATACACAATTCCATTAGAGTATTGTGATTAGAACAAAGTTTGATTTTTCTATCTATCTACTTCTCCCATCACCATATCTAATGAACCTATAATGGCCACTAAATCTGCAAGTAATATGTTATGAGAAAGGTAGGGTATAGTTGAAATATTGGAAAAACTAGCAGAACGAGCCTTGCATCTAAAAGGTTTATCTGATTTTTCCTCTGGGTCTGTTCTGAAATAAAAACCTAATTCTCCTTTTGGACTTTCTGCTCGAACGTAATAATCCATAGATTTGGGTCTTATTTTTTTAGGTAACAAAGCTTGAGGATCAAAATCTTTTGTGCGTTTATGTTCTGAAGTAAGTTTTGTAATACACTGAGAAATAATCTTTAAAGATTCTTTACATTCTAAAACTCGTACATAGTTGCGATCCCAGCAATCTCCTAAAGTTCCCATAGAACCTGAACCTACAGGAATTTCAAAATCTAATTCTGGATATACTGAATAGGCGTCTACTCTTCTCAAATCATATTTAAGACCTGAACCTCTCAAAACTGGTCCTGAACAGCCGTAATCAATTGCTGTGGTTAATGGTAATATACCAACATTCGCAGTTCTGTTTACAAAAATACTGTTTTCAATCACCAATTGTTCAAGCTCTATAAGTTTAGGAGTGAGGTATGTAACCAATTCTGTACATCTTTCTTCAAAACCAACAGGCAAATCATAGTACAATCCTCCAACCCATATATAGTTGTAGAGCATTCTGGCTCCACAAATCCATTCTAATAATCTTAAAATGTGTTCACGGTCTCTCATAACCCATAGAAATGGGGTAAAAGCACCAATATCCATTGCATACGTACCTACTGCAACAAAATGTGATGCTATTCTGTTGAGTTCAGCAACCAATACGCGTATGTATTCTATTCGTTTAGGAAGAGTACCATCTATGCCTAGCATCTTCTCAACTCCCAGAACAAATGCATGTTCATTGTTCATGGCTGTTACGTAATCAAGTCTGTCTACGTAAGGTATAATTTGATTGTATGCTAAAGCTTCAGCGTGTTTTTCAAAACATCTATGTAGATATCCAATATGTGGTACAGCTTCTTTTACATATTCACCATCTGTAATTACCTCTAATCTCAACACACCGTGTGTAGATGGGTGTTGAGGTCCCATATTAAGTATCATTTCTTCTGTTCTAAGATTTTCTACTTTATATTTTGTGGGTTCAGAAATATTTAAATTTTCTGATGAATATTTATATTGAAGTTTATCTGTTACAGGCATATCTTAAATATTGTGCAATATACTAATTTAATAAATTACTAATTTTTATATTTTAATTTATGTTAATATTTTACTTTAAAAATTAATTATTAAGTATTTGTATGTCAATTTAATAACAAAATAAAAAAGACATGCATTTTGTGTGCATGTCTTTTTTATTTATGAAAAATCTAATATTATTTAGAAGTAGTTTCATTTACTAAACCATGGAACATGGCTTGATTCGCAAGTATTTTTGAGAAACCTCTCACGTCATCACCAGACCACGTGTTGTTCATTTCGCCGTAAGTACCAAATTTAGAAGACATTAAATCATTAGTACTTTCTATACCTGTTAGGTAGAAGTTTCTTTGTTCTAGTCTTACAAATACTTTTCCGTTTACACTTGTTTGAGTATTAGCTAAGAAAACTTCAATATCTCTCATTACAGGTTCTAGGTATTGACCTTCATGTAACAAAGTACCGTACCAGTTAGCCATTTGGTCTTTCCAGTACATTTGCCATTTAGTAAGCGTATGTTTTTCTAGCAAATGATGAGCTTTTATGATGATTAAAGGAGCAGCAGCTTCAAAACCAACTCTTCCTTTGATACCAATAATAGTATCACCCACGTGTATATCTCTACCTATTCCAAATGGTTGTGCCATTTCTCTCAATGCTAAAATAGCATCTACAGGAGACATTTTTTTGTTGTTGATTCCAACCAATTCACCTTTTTCAAATTCTAAGATTAAATCTTCGCCTTGAGATTTTGTAATAGGAGTAGGCCAAGCTTCTTCTGGTAAATATTGATGTGGAGTAAGAGTTTCTTTACCACCTACAGATGTACCCCAGATACCTTTGTTGATAGAGTATGCAGCTTTTGTCCAATCTCTCACAACTCCTTTGTTTTTAAGATATTCAATTTCAGCTTCACGAGAAAGTTTGTTATCTCTAATAGGAGTGATGATTTCTATACCTGGACAAAGTATGTGAAAAACAACATCAAATCTAACTTGGTCATTACCCGCACCTGTACTGCCGTGAGCTACAGCGTCAGCTTTTATTTCTTTAGCATATTCTGCTATTGCCAAAGCTTGAAACATACGTTCTGCAGACACAGACAATGGATACGTGTTGTTTTTAAGCACATTACCATAGACCATGTATCTGATACATTCGTTATAGTATTTAGGTACTTGGTTCACACACAAATGTTTAGTAACACCAAGTTCATAAGCTTTTTTCTCAATATCTATAAGTTCTTCTTTTGAAAAACCGCCAGTATCTACTATCACAGTGTGAACTTCATAGCCTAAGTCTTCAGACAGGTATTTAACACAATACGTAGTATCAAGACCACCACTAAAAGCTAAAACGAGTTTCTTTTTCATTTTTATGTTTGTAATATTAAACTTCTCTTCCTATTAATTTTGCTAAAAAACCTTTTTTTAAGGTTAAAACTTCTAAAAATTTCTCAAGATTTGATTTTAGTTCCCATTTGTTTTCTTCAGGATGTTTCTCTGCAGGGTCGTAAATCATACCGGTACACAAACAGTGTTTTTTGTTTGTTCTTGTAAGTATGTCATAATTGACACAGCTAGAACAACCTTTCCAAAATTCCTCATCGTCTGTTAGTTCTGAAAAAGAAACAGGTCTGTAACCTAGTTCTTGGTTTATTTTCATTACCGGAATACTGGTGGTAAGACCAAATAATTTTGCTTGAGGATATTTTTTTCTAGATAGTTCAAATGATTTATGCTTGATTTCTGTAGCTAATCCAGCTTTTCTAAATTCTGGAGCAACTATTAATCCTGAGTTTGCCACAAATTTGTCGTGTCCCCAGCTTTCGATATAACAGAAACCTGCGAAGTGAGGTTCTGATTCTTTGGTAAGTGCTATGATTGCTTTACCTTCTTTCATTTTTTGTTTTACATATTCAGGATTACGTTTTGCAATACCTGTGCCTCTCGCCTTTGCACTTTCTTCCATTTCTTTACAAATGGCTTCAGCGAATTTCTGGTGATCAGCATTAGCTACTAATATGTTAAAATCGTTGCTTGTCAATGTCTTAAAAATATCAATTTAAAAGAAAATAGTTTTTAAAAACCTATATTTATTTCACATAAACTATACCAGATATTTTTTAGAATAGCTATTTTTTGATAAATATGAATGTTTTCAAAAATCAAACTGCAAAAATATATTTTTTCTTAAATATTGATAGGTTTTTCTATCAAATGTTCAATTATTTTATTGTTTTTTTCTGATTCTGAATTGATAGATTTTAAAATGTATGAAAAGTTGTATATTTATAAAAATATATTCATAATGAAAAACAGATTTTTTGTATTTATTTCAAGTTTATTAATGTTTGGAACGGCATTTTCACAAACAAAATATCAGAAGGAATATGAGCAAGCTCAAGAAAAGTTTACTAAAGGTAAATTTGCTGATTGTATAGAATTACTAAATCCTATAATTCTTGCCGAAAAAAACAATAAAGAGGCAGTAATGTTAAGAGCAAAAGCCAAAAAGAGTATTCCCGACTTTGTGGGGGCTGTTGCTGATTTTTCAAGATTAATTAAAGCCGATAGTACAAATTATGAAGCTTTGTTACTCAGAGGAGATTCCTATTATTTGCAAAAAAAGTATGAATTCGCACTAAAAGATTTACTTAAGGCAGAAAAATACAATAATACCGATGATAAATTGTATCAATATAAAGGATATAGTTTGTATATGCTAAAAAAATACGATGAAGCAGTTGCGGATTTTACAAAAGCAATAAGTATTAACGATAAAAATACTTCGGCATATTTTGGGAGATCATTGGTATATGCAGATGTTAAAAAATTTGATTTAGAAAGCGAAGACCTTGTAAAAGCAAATAGCATAGATCCTAATGATGTAACCGTGAAAATGCATTTGTCTTACAGCTATATCAGACAAGAAAATTATGATAAAGCAGAAGCATTGTATGCTGAATTGCTTAAAAACGATAAGAAAAACACCTATTTTCTTAACAATTTAGCATTTATTAAATTGAAAAAAAATCAGATAAAAGATGCTAGAAATTTATTGGAACAATCTGTTAAACTTTGGCCTCAAAACCCTTGGACATATCGAAATATAGCTTTAGTGGATCTTGCAGAAAATAAAACCGAAGATGCGTGTATGCATATCAATCAGGCATTAACACTTGGATTCAAAAAACAATATGGCACAGAATTGGACGAGCTTAAAAAAGAACATTGTATGAAAAAAGCTAAATAAGATGAAAATTTTATATGTATTAATATTTTGGTTAATAAGTTTAAATACAACTTTTTCACAGGAAATAAAGTCAGTATTGTACGGTTCTGGAGGTGGAATTACGGGTAGAGTATTGGTTCAGAAATTCTCAAATGATAAAATAGAATTTGGTTCTGGTCTCACTGGATTTATCTACAACAAGTCAGTTGATTATCCGAAAAGATTTTTTAAAAAAATTTCAAAGTCAGCTCAAAAATTCGTAAATGAAAATAAAGAAATTAATGAAGTGAGCAACTTATATCAATTATTACAAATAGAATACACAGACGGTACACTAAAAACTTATAAATGGAATTCAACAACTACTTTATCTGATAACCATAAAAAACTGATTAGTAGAATTTTAAAAGTTAATAAGAAATTTACAAAAGATGAAAAATAGAAAAACAATTTATGCTATCTTAATATTAGGTTTCGGGCTTTACGGTCAATCAAAATTTCATAAAAATAAACTTGAAGCTACACCCGAACAGAAAGATTCATTAATTAAATCAGGATTTAAAACTCGAAAAATCAATGTTTCTAAAAGTTCAATGTTTAAATCTGACGTCCAAATAGACCAAAAAATAGGAGAAGCGGTTCAAACTTTTAAAAATTCAAAACCTTATACCTTAATTAATTCTAGTGTATCAAATGATGCAAATGGGTATGTGCATATTTCATCTAAATCATTTAATCAAAATTTTTCCAACTCAAGACTGTCAACTGAAAATCAGATTAACTCTTATTTAAGTGAAATATCACTAAAAACGGGTAACAAAAGATTAATAAATGGTGAATTTAAAATCAAATCAAGTTTTACAGATAATATTGGAATTCAGCATATTAAACTTCAACAATATTATAAAAACTATCCAGTATATGGAGCAGAGTTAAATACACATCATCATACGGATGGTGTACAAAAATCTATAAATGGTTTTGTGAAATCTATTAGTTCAACAGACGAAAAAGTTTCTATAGATTCTGCACAAGCAACCAAAATTGCTTTTCAAGATTTAGCAACAAAGACTAAAATTACTACTTGCAATGATTCTATAAGCGAAATACTTAAATGGGGAGAAATAGAAATTTCTACTGTTTGGTTATTTGATGAAAAGAGTAAGAATGCTAACTTGGTGTATCATTTAGAGTTACATCCTAATATGTCAGAGCATTGGGAGTATTTTATAAAAACTTCAACGGGCGAAATTGTTAATTCGTTCAAAACAAGTTGCCATGCAGCAGGACCAGCCACTACTACAGCTAAAGATTTAAATAATGTAACCAGAACAGTAAATTCCTATAACAACGGAACCACTTATGAACTAGCAAACATTACCAAATCAATGTATTCTGCTTCTACAGGCAATGGAGCTATAATAACTTACGATGCAAAAAATACTTACGGAAGTGCTATTAAAGCAAATAAAATAACGAGTACTACAAACACTTGGTCTGCAACGGCTGTTTCTGCACATTTTAATGCAAGTACAGCGTATGATTATTTTAAAAACGTACATTCAAGAAATTCTATAGACAATAAAGGAGGAAGTATTTATTCTTTTATAAATGTGTTAGAAGAGGATGGTAGTTCCATGGATAATGCGTACTGGAACGGGAAAGCTATGTTTTATGGAAATGGAAACGTAGCATTTAAGCCACTGGCAGGTGGTTTAGATGTGGGTGGGCATGAAATGACTCATGGTGTAGTTCAAAACTCAGCAAATTTGGCTTATCAAGATGAATCTGGAGCTATAAATGAATCTATGGCTGATATTTTTGGCTGTATGATGGATTCTACCGATTGGCTTATAGGTGAAGATGTAGTAAAAACTTTGTATTTTCCTTCAGGTGCGTTAAGATCCTTGTCTGATCCTCATAATGGAGGCACTTCTTTGAATGATAACGGTTACCAGCCCAAACACATGAATGAAAAATATACTGGAAGTAGCGATAACGGAGGAGTTCATATTAACAGTGGTATCCCTAATTATGCTTTTTATTTGTTTGCAACAAGTATCAATAGCAGATACCGAGCATCTTTAATTTTTTACAGAGCCTTAACAGTTTATTTAACTCAAAATTCAAATTTTTATGATTTAAGAGTTTCAGTATTGCAAGCCGCTAAAGACTTATATGGTGAAAATTCTAATGAATACACTAAAGCAGGCCAGGCGTTTGATAATGTTGGTATTAAGTCTACAGGAACTAGTTCACAAGAAACTACCGGTTCAACTTTGGAAACAAACCCTGGGGAAGAATTTATTTTATGTTACAATACAGAATCTACCGATGCAAATGGATTGTATATAACTGATCTTACTGACTTTCAGGCAATTTCTTCACTGATAGTAGCTAATAAGCCAAGTATTACTGATGACGGTAAAACAGCATATTTTGTACACACAAACAAGAAGATTTATTCTATAAGTACAAATCCGGCAGATATTGGTAAAAATACTTTAAAAGTAGTCAATGGTACTGCCATGTGGTCAAATGTTGCTGTTTCTAAAGATGGATCAAAATTGGCGGCTGTGAGTATATATTCAGATACATCTATTTATATTATAAATCTTAAAACAAATGAAATTGGTCGTTTTGAAATTTATAACCCAACATTTGGAAGTTCTAAATCAAGTGGTCCTGTTTATGCAGATGGATTAGATTGGGACTATACTGGTGAAAATTTGGTTTACGATGCTTTTAATAAAATTAATGGTACAACATCAACAGAAAACCTAGAATATTGGGATATCAATATTATGAATGTGTGGAACAATAAAACCAACACTTTTGGCTCAGGAGATGTATTTAAACTTATTTCTAATCTAGAATCAGGAGAAAGTATAGGAAATCCTAGTTTTTCAAAAACATCACAATATATTATGGCTTTTGATTACGAAAATACCAACACCAACGAAAATTATGTAATAGGTGTAAATATGGAAACCAATGATTTGAATATAATAGCGGTAAATACTTCATTAGGATGGCCTTCGTATAGCAAAGATGATAAATTTGTGTTGTTTTCAGAGTTACAAAACAATTTGGTGGATTATAAGATTAATTTTTCTCAGTTAAATACAGATAAGATTAGTTCAGATTTTGACTCAAGTCCAATCATTAATGGTGCCAAATGGGGTATTTTTTATGCTTTAGGTAACAGAATATTAGACGAAGTCAAAGATGAAACTTTTACTTATTATACAAATATTTATCCAAATCCTTGTGTTGATTACATTAATTTGGGAACAATCAATAATATAGAAAAAGTGGAAATATTTAATTCAAACGGAATACAAGTAGATGAGAAATATTTTGGAGAATTAAATAATAACATTTTGCAAATGAGTAACTTAATGAATGGTGTTTATACTTTAAAGATCATTACAAAAAATGAAACTTTAATATCAAAAATATCTAAGGTTTCTAAATAAAATCTGTTAAATAAATAATAAAAAAGGGCAATTAGAATATAATTGCCCTTTTTTATGTTTAATAGAGTATTAAGACTTATTTTTGGATAATATCTTTGTTTCAAAAAACGTTTTTTAAAAAATTGAAAATATGCAAAAACACACCATACTTTGGGCTGATGATGAAATTGATTTATTAAAACCACATATCATATTTTTACAAAACAAAGGCTATGAGGTAATTCCCGTTTTCAGTGGAAATGAAGCCATAGAAAAATGTCTAGACCCGACCATTGATGTTTTATTTTTAGATGAAAATATGCCTGGTATCACTGGCCTTGAAACTCTAGAACAAGTAAAGCAAATAAGACCGACTTTACCAGTGGTAATGATTACCAAAAACGATGAAGAGCGAATTATGGAACAAGCAATTGGTTCCAAAATTGCCGATTATTTGCTTAAACCTATCAACCCAAATCAAATCATTATTGCACTTAAGAAAATCTTAGATAATAGGAGGTTAGTTACCGAAAAAACGAATCAATCCTATCAACAAGATTTTAGAAATATCAGTTTGTCTTTTAATGATAATTTGGATTTTAACGAATGGTCAGACGTTTATAAAAAACTTATATACTGGGATTTAGAACTTGAAAAGTCTGAAGATAGTAGTATGAGTGAAATATTAGAAAACCAAAAAACTGAAGCCAATTCACTTTTTTGTAAATACATCACTGAAAATTATGAAGAATGGTTGAATAATTCTAAAATAGAAAGACCATTACTTTCTCATCAATTGTTTAAAAAGAAAGTACTACCCGTAGTGGCAGAAAACGAATGTACATTTTTCTTTTTAATTGATAATTTAAGATTTGATCAATGGCGAATTCTGAGGCCTATAATAGAAGAAATGTATTCTGTTATAGAAGAAAGTACATTTTTCAGTATTTTGCCTACCACCACAGCTTACTCGAGAAATTCGATTTTTGCAGGAATGATGCCTGCTGAAATTGAAAAAAAATATCCAAACTTATGGGTTAATGATGATGACGAAGAAGGACAAAATTTACATGAAGAGGAACTTTTAAGTAATCAACTAAAAAATAATAAATGCGATTACAAATTTTCGTATCATAAGATAGTCAATATTTCTCAAGGAAAAACTCTTACAGAACAATATAATAACTTGCTGGGCAATAAGTTAAATGTTGTAGTGTATAACTTTGTAGATATGCTGTCTCATGCTAGAACAGACATGAACATGATAAGAGAGTTGGCATCAACGGAGTCTGCTTATAGATCCATTACAAAATCATGGTTTGAACATTCACCATTTTATGAATTGTTGAAAAATTTAGCTACCAAAAAAGTAAAAGTAATTTTTGCAACTGATCACGGTACTGTTTTTGTAAAAAAGGCTCATAAAGTAATAGGTGATAAAGAAACTACAAACGATAACTTGAGATACAAACAAGGTAAAAATTTAACCTTTGATGAGAAGGGCATATATTTTACTAGAAAACCAGAAAGATTACTGTTGCCTAAAAGAAACATATCTACAACATTTGCTTTTTGCACGGAAGATAAATTTTTTGCTTATCCCAATAACTTCAATTATTATGTAAGTTATTATAAAAATACCTTTCAACATGGGGGCATTTCGTTAGAAGAAATTATAATTCCCTATGTTTTAGCAGAACCAAAGGTGTAATATTCTGTTAATATTTGTATATTTGATGTACCAATATTTGCAGTTATGAATGATAAAATTGATGTAATGATAGTAGGAGCACAGAAAGCAGGAACTACGTCATTACACCAATATTTAAAAAGCCATCCCAATATATCAGGTCATATTAATATAGAATTTTCATATTTTTCAGATCCAGAACTATTTGCTCGTCCTATTCAAAAAGTTATTGATAAACAATTTGTTATAAAGGAACAGTCAAAATATTTATTAGCAAAAAATGTAGCAATAGTTCAACATGAACAAAATATTTCGAATCTATATTCTCATAATCCTGAATGTAAAATAGTTTTTGTATTGAGGAATCCTACGTCTAGAATATATTCAGATTACCACATGGCAGTAAAAGATGGCTGGGTCAATGAAAAGTTTGAGACAATAGGAGAGGTTATTCAAAAAAACGACCAAAGCTCTAAGTTTTATACTTACTTTTTAAGATATGGGTTTTATGCAGAACAATTGGACTTATTATTAAAATATTTTAAAGCAGAGCAAATAAAAATATTTTTTTATGAAGATATGAAAAATCATTCTGCTGAAATATGTAATGAAATTTATAGTTGGCTTAAATTAGCTGAACACAATACCAAAGTTGATATTATTTACAACCAAACACATTTACCCAAATCTAATACTTTAGCTAAAATTTTACACTCACTAAAATCAAAAAATGGGTATTATTTAAAAAGTTTATTAAAACAGATTCTTCCCTATAAAGTATTTTTGAGTTTTGGTAGAACCATTGAAGAAATTAATGAAAGCAAAAATTTATACGAACCAGTTAAAGAAGATACAAAATCAATAATTGATGATTTCTATAAACCCTATAACGAAAAGCTCAATATTATTTTAAATAATGATACCTTAAAAAAATCTGTTATTAGATATTCAGATAACTTATGGGCATAATGCAGACTATGCTGTAATCTGCATTATGAAAATTATTTTAACTTATAAATTGATATTCCACAAAGTAAACTAGCTATTAAACAAGTCAAGGTAGGAACCATAAAAAAGTATAAGTAGCTTGTAATTGTAAATCCAATTAAACACAACATTATTACAAACAAAGTACTTTTTACAAGTTTTAAATTTTCGTTGTTGGTATTATTAGAAAGAATCCAAAGTAAAATTGTAAATACAATTAAAGTAAAAATAAGATTAAAAGACATACCTGTATAATTTTCATCGTAACTACGCAAAACACCAAACATGTCAAATTTATTTTCTATCATTAATTTTTGAATTTCAAGAGCTTTAGGATCAGTTACTTGATGCCTTGTAAAATGCCCTATAGAATGCCCAAGAGCAAAAAAAGCTGTTGAAAAAGACGCAATTTTGAGTAAAATTTGTGGTTTCATATTTCTATTTTGATTTATTGTATGATAATTTTAACCATTCTAATACTTCATCTGTTATATCTGAAATATCTGTTATTTTTATTTTGTGAGTACACATGGCTCCTTTACCTAATATATGTTCCAAAATACCAACTGGTTCTTGATTTTTTAAAATTAATTCTAATTCAAATCTTGTTTTAGTGCTAGGCTTAAAACAAGCAAATTGTTTCTTTGTTTTTAAACTCACATAGGCTTTTTTAGGAACTACTTCAATATCTGTACCTAGCTGAATTACAAAGTTATATAAAACATCATATATAGGTTTTAGATTTTCTTTACCTTTATATTGCATTTCAATAAGTTCTTCTTCTGAAAACGAGTTAGCATCTGTTTCATTAGCTTTATGTACAATCAAATCTGCAAAAAACAAACCTAAATCATGTTCAGACTTAAGCCAACTCACTATTTCACTATGTTTAGAGAAGGGGGAGTTTTCTTTTGTATATTTTACCCAATCTGTCAATGATTTACCTGTGTTTTTCAACAAGTTTTCAGCCATTACTAATTCAGTTTTAATATCCATATATTTGTTTTTTACAAAATTACACAAATCAATATGTGTAAAATTGTAAAAAAGAGAACTAGTTATTTATTCTTGTAGAATATTTTGCCAAATTCATTTTGCAATTTTGCATATTGTAAAGGAGAATGCCCTGTATATTTTTTAAATTCTTTTATAAAATGTGCTTGGTCGTAGTAATTATCAACTAAATTATTGGTGTAAAAATCTGTTGTATCTGCGTTAGCCCATAAATGATAGAAAGATTGAAATCGTTCTATGGATGCTAGTTTTTTAGGAGATATTCCTATATAATCTTTGAATAGAGAATCTATGTATCTTTTAGAATAACCCATTTTGGATTCAAGATCTTTTATAGATATCAAACCTTTGCTAGAATAAATAATATCAACGGCATAATCTATTAGAGAAATGTGATTATTATTGTAACGAACTATTTCAATCAAGAAATTTTGTAAAATTTCTACTTTCTTAAAAACATTTTCAGTGTTAGATAGTTCTTCAAGTTTGTTACATCCTATAGTACCGTAAATATCTTTGAAACTATATATTTTGTTGAAAACTTCGAATGCTGAAAATCTGGTAAATCTATGTAAGCCGCTAGCAGTCAGTTCAATACCAATAGTGCCCGTAGTTCTAGATTTTGAATATAATGTTACAGGTTTATCCCAAATTCCGATGAAAAAAATATCATTTTCTGGATAATCAGTTTGTATACCATTTTCTATAGTGGAAAGTGCGTTCTTATAAGTATAAATAAACTTAGCTTTTCCGTTTGGTGCAATGATTCTGCTATCCTCTACTGGGACTCCAAAATCATGCTCAAACACCCAAAAAGTATCAATATAGGGAGCAAGTTCAATTTTTGGTATTATATTTTGTAAGATCATAATTAAAAAAAAGACTGTAACAAAATCTTGCTACAGTCTTTAATATGTTTAAAATTTAATAAAATTAAATTTTAGCTGATTTTACAGTTTTGATAATTCTAGCTGCAACTTTATACGGATCAGCAGCAGAGTTTGGTCTTCTGTCTTCTAACCAACCTTTCCAGCCTTTAACAACAGTAGGAACAGGAATACGGATAGAAGCACCTCTATCAGAAACACCATATTTGAAGTCTGTGATAGCAGCAGTTTCATGCTTACCTGTTAAACGTAAGTGGTTGTCAGCACCGTAAACTTCGATATGTTCTTTAACTACCGGACGGAAAGCTTCACATATTGCATCATAAGTTTCTTTAGAACCACAAGTTCTCAAAACAGTATTTGAGAAGTTAGCATGCATACCAGAACCATTCCAATCTAATGCACCTAGTGGTTTACAATGCCAGTTGATAGATACTCCGTATTTTTCACCGATTCTTTCTAACAAATAACGACCGATCCACATTTCGTCACCAGCTTGTTTAGCACCTTTAGCAAAACCTTGGAATTCCCACTGACCAGCAGCAACCTCAGCGTTGATACCTTCAATGTTAAGACCAGCTTCTAGACAAACATCCAAATGCTCTTCAACGATTTCTCTACCGAAAGCGTTAGCAGCACCTACTGAACAGTAGTATGGACCTTGAGGACCTGGATAACCACCTTCTGGGAAACCTAGAGGTTTGTTAGTTGCAGGATTCCACAAGAAATATTCTTGTTCAAAACCAAACCAGAAATCGTTATCATCGTCATCAATAGTAGCACGACCATTAGATTCGTGTGCTGTACCGTCTGCATTTAGAACCTCACACATTACTAAGTAACCATTTTTTCTTTGAGGGTCTTTACAGATATAAACTGGTTTCAATAAACAGTCTGAAGAACCACCTGGTGCTTGCTCTGTAGATGAACCATCGAATGACCACATACCGCAGTCTTCTAATTTACCTGAAAAATCTTTCTCGATTTTAGTCTTCGAACGAAGACTTTGTGTTGGTTTGTAACCATCCAACCAAATGTACTCTAATTTTGCGTAAGACATTGTTTTTAAGCTTAAATTATAAATTAAACAATTTTTTTTTCTAACTCACTGCAAATTTATGGGTATAAATGAGAAAAACTAATATTTTTATTTAAAAAGTGCTTAAATTTTTATACCTAAATGTTACTTATGTTTATTTTACTAATTATGTTAAATTTGAACTTTTAAATATTATATTTTTATGAATCCTATTTGCTTGGCTACCAATAATCTTCACAAAATTGAAGAGATTAAAAGTATTTTTAATAACGATATTGTTGTAAAATCTCTAGCAGAATTAAATATTGTAGAGGAGTTGCCTGAAACTGGAAATACACTTGAAGCAAACTCACTTCAAAAGGCTAAATTTATTTTTGATAAATACAAGTTTCCTTGTATTGCAGACGACAGTGGTCTAGAAATTGAAGTATTAAATAATCTGCCGGGTGTAGATACTGCACATTATGCAGGTCCACAAAGAAATGCTGCTGATAATATGAATAAAGTTTTAACTAAAATGTTAAATGTTCAAAATAGAAAAGCAGTTTTTAAAACGGTAATAACCTACATTAATTTGAATGGTGAAATTCAACAGTTTATAGGGGAAGTAGATGGTGAAATTTTACATGAAAAAATAGGAGAGGAGGGGTTTGGTTACGATCCTATTTTTAAACCAAAAGGTTATGATAAATCGTTTGCACAAATGATATTATCTGAAAAAAATAGAATTTCTCACAGAGCAAGAGCTTTAGAGAAATTCTACAATTTTTTAAATTCTAATTAACAGTTCCTGGTTTACTTGAACCTTTAAACGGCATACCAAAATCGAATCCAAATCTTAAAAGTGTGCCGTTTCCAAATGGAGAAATAACAGGTACGTGTAAATCAGTTTTGTTAAATGTACTGATTCTTTTGTTCATTCCAGCTCCAAAATATGCATTAACAGTGAGTTTGTTAATAATAAATGCCTGATAACCAAGTAATACACCAAAACCAACAATAGAGCCTTGAGTAGTATATTTTACAGTATAGTTATAATTGCTGTTGTAATTACTTGTTGAATCATTATATTTTCGTGTTAGTGATTTATAATATCCGTAGGCGCCTATATATATACCTTCGTTTCCTTTTGTTTCCTGAATAAACGATCTATATTGTAACTCCATTTTAAAACCATCTAAGGTTGAATATTCATAAAATGGACTATTTTCTGTATTTGTATATCCAATTGATAATCTTACAGTTTTTTTGTCAAACAATTTTTTGTCAATACCAACTGTGAATGTTCCTAGCAAGATAGGTAATGGTTCAAAAAATATATTTGTGTTGTAGTTTCTGTAACACAATTTAATTTCTTCATTTTTTTGTAATTCTTCTTCACGTTTTTTTCTGATTACTTCGTATTTCTTTTGATTTTCTTCAAGTTTTATTTTTTCTTGAATTCTTTCTTGTTTTTCGTATTCAGCTTTTTCTTCAAGTATTTTAAATTCTTTTTCTTTAATAGCGTATTCCTTTAATTTGATATCAAGTTCTTTATTATAAATTTCTAATTGTTTTTCTTTGAAATTTTTTTCCAAACTGTCTTTTAAAGAACCTTGACTATAGCTCAAAACTGAACCTAAGATTAGAATAACTAATGTGTTTTTTTTCATCGTTTATTTTTTTTGTAAATATAGTAAATCTAAATATTGTTTAGATTAAATTTTCTATTTAACATAATATAAATTATATAACAAATATATTTTTAAAAATTGATAAGAATAAATTAAACTTCAATTCATATAAATTTGTTTATTTGTGGTTAGAATTTAAATAAATTATTAATATGTCATCATTAGTTGGTAAAAAAGCTCCAGTGTTTTCAGCAACAGCTGTTGTGAACGGACAGGTTGTAGAAAATTTTTCGTTAACTCAATATTTAGGTAAAAAAGATGTAATCTTCTTTTTTTATCCATTTGATTTCACATTTGTGTGTCCAACAGAAATTTTAGAATTTCAAAAAAAATTATCTGAGTTTGAATCAAGAAACGTAGCTGTTGTTGGTTGTTCAATTGATAGCGAACATACTCATTTTGCGTGGGTGAACACTCCAAAAAACAAAGGTGGTATCGAAGGTGTTACTTATCCTTTAGTGGCTGATACTGCAAAATCAATTGCTTCAAATTATGGAGTTTTAGCTGGTGAATATGGCTATAATGAATTTGGTGAAATGGAATTTAATGGTGTTCCTGCAGCTTACAGAGGTACATTTTTAATAGATAAAAATGGTGTTGTTCGTCATTGCGTAATAAATGATTTACCTCTTGGTAGAAATATTGACGAGGCAATCAGAATGGTGGATGCGTTACATCATCATGAACAATATGGCGAAGTTTGCCCTGCAAACTGGATTAAAGGTGACGAAGCAATGAAAGATACTCCTGCAAGTGTAGCGGATTATTTAGCTAGACATTAATATTTTAAAATACTTTTTTTAAGCATGAATAATTTGTAAATTGTTCATGCTTTTTTATTTATTCAAGATGAAAAAATATACATTATTATTGGTATTGGGCATTTTAGGTGCTTGTAATAAGAATTCAGAAAATAATAAAAATCTGGTTACTAAAACTATTTGGGTAAGAGGTAATTGTGAAATGTGTCAGGAAAGAATTGAAACTAAATTGAAAAATTTAAAACATATAAGTCAGGCACATTGGGACGTAAATACATCTATGCTGAAGGTTACATTTGATTCTACTCAAACTTCAATTTTATTCATTGAAAATTCTGTTGCAGAAACCGGTCATGGTACCAAAAATGTGGCTTCAGAACCTTCTGTAATTGCTGAATTACCAGATTGTTGTAAACCTCAATAAGGAAAGGCTTCAATGAAAAAAATTTATTTATCTAGTCAGATTCGTGAAATAGAACAGCAAACTTTTGATGCTGAACAAATTTCATCAATAGAACTGATGGAACGTGCATCTTTGAAATTTGCTGAAAAACTTTTAAATCTTCTTCCAGAATCAGAGCATTTTACGATTATTGTAGGTAAAGGAAATAATGCGGGTGATGGTTTGGCTATTGCGAGAATTTTAATTACAAAATTTTCAAAAAAAGTAACGTGTTATTCAATATATTCTCAAGAATTCTTATGTGATAATGCGAAACTTAACTTTACAAAATTAAGCTTACTTGCAGATATTCAAATAATTAACACAGTTGATGATTTAATTTTCGAAAAAGATTCTGTTGTAATTGACGCCATTTTTGGAATTGGTTTAAACAGACCGGTAAATGGTTTTGTGGCAGCATGTATTCATAAAATCAATTTATATTCAGGTACAATAGTTTCAGTAGATTTACCATCTGGGTTATTTTCAGATAGTTTGTGCAAAGACGACTCCCCTATTGTACAAACTGATTATATTTTAACTTTTGAATATTTCAAACTCTCATTTATTTTTCCAGAAATTGCCCCACAATTAGGTGAAATTCATATACTAGACATAGGAATATCTAAACATGAAGGAAAAATTGTTCCATTTATGAACATTTTGGATCAATCAGATATTCAACAGATTTATAAGCCTCGTAAAGATTTTTCACATAAAGGACATTTTGGACATTCATTACTTATTGTTGGGAGTTATGGAATGATGGGAGCCGCAGTTTTAGCAGCAAGTAGTTGTGTAAAAGCTGGTTCAGGTAAAACTACGGTCCATATTCCAGGCTGCGGTTACGATATTATGCAGACCAGTGTTCCTGAGGCTATGGTTTGGGCAGATTATACAAAAGAATGTATTACAACTACTTATGATAGTATAAATAACTTTGAATCTGTTGGCATAGGTCCAGGAATTGGAACAGAAAAAGAAACAGTAAAAGCCGTAGAATTTTACCTGAATCATAGAGACAAGCCAATGGTATTGGACGCAGATGCTTTAAACATACTTAGTGAAAGTCCCTCCTATTTAAATTTAATTCCTCCCCAAAGTATTATTACTCCTCATGTTAAAGAGTTTGATAGGATATTTGGAAAGCAAGAAGATTCTTGTTGTAGATTTCAGACAGCTCAAAAAGTATCCGCTGAAAAAAACATAATCATTGTTTTAAAAGACAGATTTACAACAATATATCTACCCAATGGTGAAATTTTCGTGAATGTAATCGGAAATTCTGGCTTGGCAAAAGGTGGTTCAGGAGATGTATTATTAGGTATTATTACAGCCTTACTTGCTCAAAAATATAGTTCAAATGAAGCTGCAATTTTGGGTGTTTATTTACATGCTCACACAGCAGATATTTTAATAAAAGAAGGTTTATGTTCTAAAGAATCAATGCTTGCAAGCGACATTTTTAAAAATTTACATAAATCTTTTATTTCATTAAGTACATAAAAAAAGCCTCTTTCGAGGCTTTTTTATTATAATTATTTATCTAAGATAGTAAACTCTACTCTTCGGTTAAGAGCTCTACCTTTTTCTGTTTTATTGTCTGCTACAGGTTTTGTCATCCCGTAACCATTAAACTTGATTCTGCTTATATCAATTCCTTTCTGAACTATATATTGCTGAACACTTCTTGCTCTCCATCTAGAAAGTTGAAGGTTTTTATCAGCCTTACCTTTGTTATCAGTATGTCCAGCTATTTCAACTTTAATATCTGGATTGTCACTTAAGAATTTAAATAATTTATCAAGCTCAGGGAATGATTCTTTTTTAAGTGTTGATTTACCAAAGTCAAAGAATATATTTTTCAATTTGATAGACTGCCCTACTTCAATTGGTGAAACATACAAATCTCTAACCATTTTAACATTTGTTTTTTCATTGGTTAAATCTACCATGTCAAACTCTGGATAGTAATTAGGTACTTTTGCATTCATTACAAATTTTTTACCTAGATCAGAAGTAAATTCGTAAGTACCTTTTGAAGTATCTACTTTTACACCAGATATATCTTGTTCATTTATTTGAATAACAAATTCTTTACCAATAAGTGGTTTAGATGTTTTCTTGTTGATAATTCTTCCTGTCATAGTAGCAACTTTTGGTGCTTCAACAGGTTTCGGAGCTTCTTTTTTGATAGGAGCTACAAAAACATCTTTACTCACTTCTTTGTAATCAGAAACATTACTTAAATCTACAGTTGCAGGAATTGGATTAGTTTCTTTTGCTTTAATTTCAATTTTGTATTTCTTTTTCAGAGGAGCCTTAAACATATAAGTTCCTTTTGCGAAATCTACATTAAAAGTATCAATACCGAATTCTTTTGCTGTTTCAGCCGTTAATTCTTTATCATTAACAAAAAACTTTGGTTCTTGACTAGCTTCAATTAATTTGTTTTCTGAAGTAGCTATTTTACCATTGATTAATGCATTAGATGGTTTTATTAAAAGTTTACGACTCACCTCTTTATATTCTCTTAGTTTACTTGCATCAACTACTTCTTCATTTACAGATTCGTAGTTTTTCATGTCTGCTTTCAAAGTATAACTTGCTCCAAGAGGAAGAAGTAATTTAAATGTACCGTCTGAATTTATTTTTAATGTATCTACTAAGTTTCCATTGTTGTATACATTAATTTTACCATTTGGAATCTCCTCCACACCGTTCTTTAAAGATGCTACCACACCATTAACTAAAACAAATGGATTCTCTTCGAATAATTTGATTCTAAAAATATCAGATCCACCAGTAGATTTGTTTTTACTACAAAAATATGCCCAACTTCCTTTAGTATTAGTAATGAAATACGAATCCCAAACTGCAGAATTTATGGTGTCTGAAAGTGCCACAGGTTCTGTCCAACGTAATAATTTAGTGTCTAAGGGAGTAGTTTTGTAAATTTGTCTTTTAGCATTTTTATCTCCTGATTTTCTGTTTGAAGAAAAATACAATGTTTTACCATCTGCTGTTAAAAACGGAGCTTCATCACCTTTGTAATGTCTTATTGGTTTTTTTAGCTTTCTAGGTCTCCAATAGAAATCTTCGTATTTCGCACATCTATAAATATTGTTGTTTGAGCTACCTAATCTTTTAGACATACTTATAAACAACACATTTTCATATTTAGAAACACTCATATTTGAGTAAGTACCTTTGTTCATTCTAGGCAAACCTCTTACATAAAATCTTTCTGGGTTAGCCCAATTATTACTGTCTATTCTAGCCACTGTAGAAAGCCCCCTTTTGAACCAACGGTTTGATTTTTTTGTAAAATGACCACTTATATAGAGTGTATCACCTCCTTTTGAAACCCCTACAACTGCATTGTACAATCCAGCATTCACATTATCTGGTAGTTTTACCGCTGGGCCCCAAGTGTTATCTTTTTGTAATTTACTTTGATAAATATATTGAGGTCTCACATGCCAGTATGAATTTTTACTAGAATCTTCTCTAGAAAAATATAAGGTTTTACCATCGTAACTTAAAACCGGATTAATCTCATTAGTACTTGTGTTTACATTAGTGCCTAATGAATGAGGTAAAAAATTATTTGTGGTGTCATCTTGAGCTAATAAACTATTGATGCTCAAGCAAATGAAACTTATGTATTTTAAAAATGTTAATTTCATATAATTATTTTTCAAATGTTTGAATATCTGGTGTCTTAAATCTTCCTATTGCTATATTAACTCCAAATCTTAAATTTGAATTTCTAAAATCAAATTTTGTAGCGTCTATTTCGTTACCATCTAATGATTTCAACAAAGGCATGAGGTTATCGCAAATAGCATATATTTGGAAACATGCTGGTTTTATCATAAATCCTGCACCTATGTTGTCATATTTGCCATACTGAGCTGACCAGTAACCTGTTAGAGCAAACCATCTTGCAATTTTCTGATTTATACCTACTGAATATGCAAATCTGGCTCCCTTATAAAAACTTGCTTGTATCAAAGCATTTAAATATGTATTTCTAAAAACTTGATAGTTCAAATTAACACTCGAACTTCCAACCAACATACTTGAATATTTGTTGTGAGAAGTATCAAATTTAAATTTTTTACCTAATGAGTCAGCCCAAGAATCAAGTGTAAGTTTTACAGAATCACCAGCAGTTAAATCTCTAATAACTACACCTGAAAACTTAGCATCACCAGCTAATTTATAGTTGTTTGGATTGTCTTTCCAAGAAATAAAACCTAAATTGTTTACAGAACCCGCAATTTGTAATCTTTTGTTTAATTTATAAGTTACACCCAGATCAACAGCCGCACCTAAGTTTTTGAAACTTGTGAGTGCTTTTATGTATTCATCATTGCTTACGCCAGAATCTTTCTCAAATATTTTATTATAAGATGTATTTATTACAATATTTGAGGAAGCAGTAATATTATTTCCTTCTTCGTTTGAATCTACGTGTAATTTTGTAACAGATTTAGAAGTGTGAACACTTGCTAAACCTTGTAGTAATTTAAGTCTAAAACCAAAAGACCATTTGTTTTTTAACTCTTTCTGATATCCCAATGCATATTCTCTATAATATTGAGCATTCAATTGTAGATTATCAAATACTATATCTTTGCCAATATATTCACCATTTCCTTTTATCAAAACTCCAAATAAATCTTTTGGATACATGAATCTACACTGCATTTGCTCTGTTATTGCAAATGAATAGAAACTATGTCTTGTTTTAAATCTGAAACTTAACAAATCTACACTACTTGCAACATAGGTAATATTTTTTTTCTTTAGATTATCAACAAAAGAAGCATCTGTATACCAGTCTTTTTTGTCAGCAGAGGTAGAATCTATTAAATCTTTAACAAGTGAAAAACCAGAATTACCTGCAGCCGAGTACACACTTCCAATTCCTGGAAGTCCTAAGCTGAATTTATAATCACTTTGATTAGATACATTGAGAAATGAACTTTGGTGTACATAATTCATATTATACAAACCAATTTCATTTTGAGCAATAGTGACTGCGGATGACAGTACACTTGCACATATAATTGATATTTTTTTTAGCATTTCTTTGAAAAATTATAGTGAATCTTTAGTGCTTACATTTAAGTTGAGCTTCACATCTGTAGCAAGTTTGAACTTCATTCGATCGCTACCATAAATTTTTATTTTTTGAGGTACACCTGCATCTTTTTTAGAATTAAATTTACCTACAAGTAATAGTTTTTTGGTGTATTTTATTCTATCCAAATATTCTTGACGTGTAAACTTTCGCTCATAATACACATGTGGCAAAGGATACACCGTTTTACCATCTGCATCTACATTACAAGCTGGAAGGATTTGAAAATTATCTTTAGTTATTAAACTATCTCTTTTCACATTTAAGGAATCCATTAAATAAGCTTGAACTACTGCATCTATAGGGAAACCGTTGTCAGTGTTTAGTTTGAAAACGATATATTCTATTTTCTCAAAGTCTTTTTCATTTTGGAAAGCAGTAGAATTAACATCTAAATCAACAGTATCCACAATAGATAAGTTATTTACTGTACCAATCATTGGTAAATCAACACTTGCTCGAATCACAATGGTGCTTTGATCAGTAATGAAATTTTTAGTAGAAACTGGTACGCTAGATTTTTTATTTAAAATTACTGAGGCATTGTATCCAACAGTAAAAGGTGAAGGTTTGAAAACTTCTTGAACATTTGAATTTGCAGCATTCCAATTAACATTGGTAGTAGCTTTTGTGTTTGGTGCAGTAATCACAGCTCCAGAAATCACAGTATCTAAAAATGTAGCAGAACCATTTCTGGTAATAGAATTACTACTGTTTCTATTAGCAAATTTTACTTTCAACGGGTCTATGGTTACACCAGCACTGATACCTGCAGAATTGTCAATTCCAAGAGTTACAACTGGTTCAGAAAAAGTAATATCTCCATTTATTGAATTTTTAAATAATTCAACCACAACACTGTCTGTAATATTTCCAAGATTAATTTCACCTAAATAACCTTCTAAATATGAATATTTTAGAGAAGACAAACCACAAGTAAATGTTATTTTATTGTTTGATGCAGTAACTTTAGAGGTTGAACCCGCAGGTTTGATTACTGAATATTCAATAATATATCTTAGTTTATTAGAAGTGGAAGAACCTTTGGTAAGATCAATTTCATATCCTGCAACATCTACAGAAAAATTGTTCAAACCGGAATTTTTTACAATTGTAAAACTACTTGCTAATGAATTACCAGCATTGTTAGTGACATCAGGAAAAGTTATTACGGCTTGTACGTTTTCAGGAAAACTAGAAACTACAGATATGTTTAAAGTTCCAGATTTTAAATCTATTTTAGTTAGTTTTTGATCACTATTTACTAAAAAATCTAGTTCGCCAGAATTAGTAAAAATAGGATTGTAGCCAGAAGTTGCTGCATTAAAAGTATTAACATTTGCATTTGGCATTTGATATGACTGCGAAAAACTTTGATCTTTCAAAGTAACATAATCAGAAACAAGAATATCTTTTATGGTATCTCTATACGATAAAACATATACACTATCTGCTCTCACAGATACTGTAGGTTGGATATCTTGCGAATTTACCACATCTCTAAGTGTTAAATCCACGTCTAGTAAAGGTGCTGTTATTAGCGGTTTAGTTCTCAATCCGAAATTTTCTGGTAAATTTTTTATTTTACAAGAAATAATAGATGAAAACAAAGCTACAGCATAAATCAAGTTTTTGTTCATACTTATACTATTGTTGTTTTAAATTTTAAATTTAGAATTATTTTTTTACAATTTTATTTATTGTGTTTTTTTTTATTGTTCTGAAGCTCAATAAATCCTGCACTTAAAATAGCAGAGGGAATTGCCACTAATCCCATTCCTAATAATGTTAAAAATGAAGCTATTATTTTGCCACCAGCTGTAACAGGTATGATATCTCCATAACCAACGGTAGCAATAGTGCCTATCCCCCACCAAATTGCGTCAAAAATATTGGTCAATTTGTGTGGTTGCATTTCATGTTCAAGTACAAACATGGCATACGAGCTCAAAACTATGACGAAGAAAATAGCTATAAAGGTTGCAATAAGGTCTGCACGTTTATGATAAATTACATCCAAAATTGTTTTTACATGATCACTATATCTGTACATTTTAAACATAGTAAGTAATCTGAACAATCGAATCATTTTTATAAAATTGGTATGCTTAAGTATTTGAATTGGAACAAAATATGGCAAAATTGCCAACAAATCTATGATACCTAAAATAGAAAATGTATATGTCTTAATATTTCCTCTAAAGTAAGCATGTATACTTCTAAAAATATATTCAATTACAAATACTGTAGTTGCAAAATATTCGAAAATTATAAAATATCTTGAATAATGTTTTAATTCATGGAACGTTGCTAAACACAGAACGATAACATTCAAAACTACTACAAAATGAATGAATTGATCAAAAATAACATTATACTTATTATAAAATTTTGATACATTTCTTTTGTTCATGTATTCTTTATTAATTTGTGAATGTTACAAACATATTGAGAAAATGGCAAAATGTAAACAAATTATAAATAACTATTTCTGTTGTGCCTTATTATTATTTGCAATACATATAGTATCTTCTTGCGATAATAATTCAAAAAATAACGAAAAAGGATGGACTCCTGTAGATTCAAATCTTATAGATGAACCTAAAATGCCTGAAGTAATTGCTCCTAAACCACAAGCAGATAGTGTTTTATCTGATTTTTTACCTGTTAAAATTTATGATTATATAGCTGATGAAGAAATTCAAAACTCTGATAATAAAACTGCTGATGGTAAAACCCTACGATCTGTGGTTCGAGTTTACAGAAAATTAGATAAAATGATAGGAATCAATGTTACAGATTTTTCTCAGTTAAATGATTCTGAAAAAAAAGATGTTTTTTTATACCATTATCATTCTTTAGATAAACTAAACAAAAGTAAAAAAGGTGAAATATTTGAAATCAAAATAGATAACAAATCCAATGCTAAAGGGTTTTACTCTAAACAGTTAAATAAATCTATAATGTTTTGTGTGATCAATAATGAATTACTAGTGAGTATTTCTTCTGATTCTCAAATCTCTATTCAGAATTTTAAAAATATTTATAAAAATTTAGACATAAAAAAATTAGAATTGTTAAAGAATATATGAGTACAAAAAAAATTGTTGCAATAATTCCTGCAAGATACGGATCTACAAGATTTCCTGGTAAGCCTTTAGTTGATATAGCTGGTAAATCTTTAATAAATAGAGTTTATGACCAATGTTGTAAAAGTAAATTACTTACAAAAGTTGTAGTAGCTACTGATGACGAAAGAATTTTTAATCATGTAAAAGATTTTGGAGGTAATGTAGTTATGACTTCATCGGAACATCCAACAGGAACTGATAGATGCGTTGAAGCTTACTTAAATCTAAATGAAAAATTTGATGTAATTCTAAACATTCAAGGAGATGAGCCTTTTGTGGATCCTCAACAAATAGATGAGCTGATACAGATTTTTAGAATAAACGAAAATGCTGAAATAGGCACACTTGTAAAGAAAATTACGGATCCTAATGAAATTCATGATCCAAAAGAAGCAAAAGTAGTTTTTAATTCTCACAATCAGGTATTATTAATGAGCAGAAGTGCCATACCTTTTGTAAAAGGTATCAGTCCAAACGAATGGATACATCATTATAATTATTATAAACACATAGGCATTTATGGTTTTGCTGAGCAAACACTTTTAAAGTTAGGCAACTTACCACAAACAGAATTGGAAAAAGTAGAAAGTTTGGAACAACTTAGATGGCTTGATAATTATAAAATGTATGTTGGGTTCACTGACATAGATACGTTGTCGATAGACACACCAGAAGATTTATTGGAGGTTCCTAAATACATATAAAAAAAGGGCTTAAAGCCCTTTTTTTATGATAAAATTGAAGTTCCAGTCATTTCTGCAGGTTGCTTCACACCTAGAAGTTCCAGAATAGTAGGAGCAATATCACCTAATTTACCGTCTTTTAATGGTTTGTTGTATTCTTTATCTACCAAAATACAAGGCACAGGCTGAGTAGTATGAGCTGTATTTGGAGAGCCATCTTCGTTTTGCATACAATCCGCATTACCGTGATCAGCAATTACTAATGTAGAATAACCATTTTCAAGACCAGCTGTAATAACTGCTGAAGCACATTGGTCTACAGATTCACAAGCCTTAATAGCTGCTTCCATAATACCAGTATGACCAACCATGTCAGGATTTGCAAAATTTAAACAAACAAAATCAACCTCTCCTTTCTTTAGTTCTGGAATGATAGCATCTCTGATGTCAAAAGCACTCATTTCTGGTTGTAAGTCATAAGTAGCTACTTTTGGAGAAGGACAAAGCAATCTTTTTTCTCCTGGAAACTCAGCTTCTCTACCACCAGAGAAAAAGAATGTAACATGTGGATATTTTTCTGTTTCAGCTATTCTAATTTGTTTTTTACCAGCAGCTGAAACTACTTCACCCAAAGTATTTACTAAGTTATCTTTATCAAAAATAACATGAACATTTTTAAAAGTAGCATCATAATTTGTCATTGTAACATAATGCAAATTAAGTGGATACATATTTTGTTCGTGGAATTCTTTTTGAGTAAGAGCTATAGTGATTTCTCTACCTCTATCTGTACGATAATTGAAACTTATCACAACATCACCTTCTTCTATTTTTGCCAATGGCTGATTATTCGCATCTACAATAACTGAAGGAAGTATAAACTCATCACCTCTTGGGTCTTTTTCGTAAGAAGTTTTAATAGCTTCTTCAGCTGATTTGAAATGAGTACCTTCTGCATGAACAAGTAAATCATAAGCAAGTTTTACTCTTTCCCATCTGTTATCTCTGTCCATAGAATAATAACGACCAATAACAGAAGCAATTTTGCCACCAGTTATATCTAGTGTATTTTGAAGGTCTGTTAAGTATCCTAAACCACTTTTAGGGTCTGTATCTCTACCATCAGCAAAAAAGTGTATAAAGAAATTATTGATACCAGCAGCTGCTGTCATTTCACACAAACCTTTTAAGTGGTTAATATGTGAGTGAACTCCCCCATCAGAAACTAGCCCTATGTAATGAATTTTTTTATTGTTTTTCTTTGCGTAATCAATTGCGTTAGCAAACGCAGGTTCGTTTGCTAAAGTTTTGTTTTCCACTGCAAGATTTATTTTAACTAAATCTTGGTAAACTACTCTCCCAGCACCTAAATTCATGTGACCTACTTCTGAGTTTCCCATTTGGCCATCAGGCAAACCTACCGCCAAACCAGAAGCTTGTAATTTACTATGCTGATATTTTGTATATAGTCCATCTATAAATGGAGTGTTTGCTTTGTCTACAGCTGAAACTTCTTTATTTTTTGCGATTCCCCAACCATCAAGAATCATTAAGATTACTTTCTTATTCATTTTTATGAAATTTAATTAAAGTATTTATTTAATAGTTTTAGTTTAATATATTTATATCTAATTAATTAACAATTAACAATTAACAATTAACAATTAACAATTAACAATTAACAATTAACAATTAACAATTAACAATTAACAATTAACAATTAACAATTAACAATTAACAATTAACAATTAACAATTAACAATTAACAATTAACAATTAACAATTAACAATTAACAATTAACAATTAACAATTAACAATTAATATGCTTGAGCAAACAGTACTCTTTGTGTAGAAGGTTTACCGGTAAGTATACAAGTACCTTCTTCTAATTTATTACCAATTGGAATACAACGAATGGTAGCTTTAGTTAATTCTTTTATTTTAACTTCCGTTTCTGTAGTGCCATCCCAATGTGCCGCAACAAATCCTCCTTTTTCTGTTAAAACTTGTTTGAACTCATCAAATGAATTTACTTCTGTGATGTGTTCATTTCTGTAGTTTAGAGCTTTGTTGAAAATGTTATCTTGTATTTCTGTTAACAAATTTTCAATATAAGTTACGATTCCGTCAAAATTCTGAGTAGATTTTTCTTTAGTATCTCTTCTGGCAATTTCTACAGTACCATTCTCTAAATCTCTTTGCCCCATTGCAATTCTTACAGGCACACCTTTAAGTTCGTATTCAGCAAATTTCCAACCTGGTTTGTGCGTATCTCTGTTGTCATACTTTACAGATATTCCTTTTGCTTTTAGTTCTTTAAGTAAAGGTTCAACTTTTGCATTGATAGCTTTTAAGCTTTCTTCACCTTTAGGAATAGGTACTATAACTACCTGTATCGGAGCCAAAACAGGAGGAAGAACTAAACCATCGTCATCAGAATGTGCCATAATTAATGCACCCATTAAACGTGTACTTACGCCCCAAGAGGTTCCCCATACATATTCTAATTTATTTTCTTTGTCAGAAAATTTTACATCAAATGCTTTAGCAAAATTTTGTCCTAAAAAGTGAGAAGTACCTGCTTGTAATGCCTTACCGTCTTGCATCAATGCCTCAATACAATAGGTGTCTTCAGCACCTGCAAATCTTTCATTGGCTGTTTTTACACCTTTCACAACAGGAAGAGCCATGAACTTTTCTGCAAATTCTGCATAAATTTCAAGCATTTGTTTAGTTTCAACAACTGCTTCGTCTTTAGTTGCATGTGCTGTATGACCTTCTTGCCATAAAAACTCAGCAGTTCTTAAAAATACTCGAGTTCTCATTTCCCATCTTACGACATTTGCCCATTGGTTAATCAATAAAGGTAAATCTCTGTAAGATTGAATCCATGACTTATAGGTATTCCAAATAACAGTTTCAGATGTGGGTCTCACTATAAGTTCTTCTTCTAACTTGGCAGCAGGATCTACCACTACACCTTTACCATCAGGCGAGTTCATTAAACGATGATGCGTTACTACAGCACATTCTTTGGCGAAACCATCCACATGGTCAGCTTCTTTACTTAAAAAAGATTTCGGTATAAACAGTGGGAAGTAAGCGTTAGTATGTCCTGTTTCTTTGAACATTTTATCTAATGCTGCTTGCATTTTTTCCCATATTGAATATCCGTACGGTTTTATAACCATACATCCTCTTACAGCTGAATTTTCAGCCAAATCAGCGTGTTTAACTAATTCATTATACCACGCAGAATAATCGTCACTTCTTTTTGGTAATACACCCATTACTTTATTTTTATGAGTTTTTTGATTAATTCTGTAATCAAATTAATTTTTCTCAATTGATTTGCAATTTAAGTTAATGTTTTAAAAAGTTAAAATTTGAATGTCATTAAAACACTTGATTGTATTATTTTTTTAAAAATAATTATCTCAAAATAAACGTTTGGTATACTTGTTGCGTTTAATAATCATATAAATTTGAAACAGTTATGAAAAAAATAGGTTTTTTTGTGTCGGTGTTTTTTATAAGTATGAGTTTTGCTCAAAACAATATTTCTGATAATACCAATACTCAGATAAGCAAGTATGCTGTTTATGAAATTTCTGAACCCAATCAAAGATTGGTAAAACCAGAATTGATAGAAAAATATCGCAGATCCCGTAACAATAATACTTACGTAAATCTATATCCAACCGACTGGGAAGGGATTAGAAAAGACCAAGGTCTAAAATTAGTTTCTGTAAAACAGAAAAAAACTAAAACTAAAAATCATTCATCAAGAAATAGAGCTAACTCACAACCATCCTATTATAGACCCAAAGGTTGGTTTTTAAGTCCAGTAGTATCCTATGGTTGGAATAGTAGAAATGGCTGGAATCCTCTAATGGGTGTTGTAGTTGGAAATAGAAATCCTTGGTTGCCTTCATCTGTAATAACATGGTCTCCTAAAAATGGAATGTCTTGGGGTGTAAATTCGCCAGTTGGTTACTATCAAAATATTTATAACCAACCTTATTACAATGCTTATAATGTCAATCCTTATATGTTTCAACCATATATGTATCAGCCAAATAATTATTCAAATCCACAAACGAATGTGAACACTCCTAGCCAACAACCTATGATTGTTCAAGCAGCAACAATAGATAATAATGATGTTCTGACAAGAAATATATCAGAAAATGATTGGAGTAACGGCATTGGTGGTCCAGAAAAATATTTGTCCAAATCAAAGAAAATTAGTGATTATACACTTAAATAATTTTCAAAGAAAAAAAGACTTCTAATTAGAAGTCTTTTTTTCTTTGAAATAGTCAAAAATTGATATATTTGAATATACATATTTTTTAGAATGGAAAATAAAATTGAATTACTTTTAACGAATATTGAAAAAACTATAAAGGGAAAGAGATCACAAATCTCATTAGTTTTAACAACACTTTTAGCCAAAGGTCATATTTTACTTGAAGATAATCCTGGTAGTGGTAAAACCATGCTTGCTAGGTCTTTAGCTAATAGTATCTCCAGTTCAACATTAAATAGTGAACAAAATCATTTAGGTTTTAAAAGAGTTCAATTTACTCCTGATTTACTTCCTATGGATTTATTAGGAACCCATATTTTTGATGATCAGAAAAAAGATTTCACCTTTAAAAAAGGTCCACTTTTTACAAACATTTTATTGGCAGATGAAATAAACCGTGCTTCTCCTAAGGTACAGTCTGCACTGTTAGAATGTATGGCAGAAAATCAAATTTCTGTTGGTGACAAAACATATAGTTTAGATAAATTGTTTTTTACAATTGCTACTCAAAACCCAATTGAGAGTGAAGGTACGTATCCTTTACCTCATGCTCAATTAGACAGATTTTTTATGAAAATAAGTTTAGGGTATGTAGATGAAAAGACAGAAATTGAAATCTATAAAAATTATAATTCTATAAATAAAGTAAACGAAAATGTACATCAAGTTATTGATTACAATACTTTGCTAGAATTACAAGAACAAGCAGAACAGGTATTTATTCATGATGAAATATACAATTCTGTAAAGAATATCATCTTTGCTACAAGAAATCATTCATTAATACAACTAGGTGCTTCTACCAGAAGTGGTATAATATTTATTAAATGTTTAAAAGCACATGCATTAATAGATGGAAGAAACTTTGTAACCGAAGAAGATATTAAGATGCTTGCAGCTCCAGTGTTACATCATAGGTTATTATTCAAAAATAAGGAAGGTAAAGATACTGCCTTGAGCACGATTATCAATCAGGAAGTTGATAAACTGGTAAAGCTTAACTTATTTAAAGAAGCATAAAAAAAGCCCTCGTTTGAAGAGGGCTTTTTTTTTATTGAGCAAGTCTTGAAGTTCTTTTTCTTACAGGAGCTTCTTCAACAATTTGTGGAATCTCAACATCTGCAAGTATTCTACCGCAATGTTCACAAACTATGATTTTCTTTTTGTCTTTGATATCTGCTTGTCTTTGAGGAGGAACTGTGTTGAAACAACCACCACAAGCATCTCTTCTTACAGATACAACAGCCAAACCGTTTTTAGAACTAGTTCTAATTCTGTTATAAGAGCTCAAAAGTCTTTCTTCGATAATAGAAGCAGCTTTTTCTCTTTGATCTATCAGAGAATTTTCTTCACTTTTACTTTCTTCAGAAATAACTTTTAATTCATTTTTCTTACCATCAAGATCTTTCTTTTTGTCGTCAACCAACAATTTTATAGATTCGATATCTTGTTTCTTAAGTTCAATATGATTTTGACCTTCTTTAATTTTTTTCTTAAGAAGTTCAATTTCAAGGGTTTGAAGTTCCATTTCTTTGCTAATGGCATCAAACTCTCTATTGTTTCTTACATTACCTTGTTGATCTTCATATTTTTTGATCAACTTTTCAGCATCTTTAATGCCATTTTTCTTTGCATCAATGTCACTCGATAAAGAGTCGATGTCACCTTTGAACTTTGAAATTCTAGTCTCAAGACCAGCGATTTCATCTTCTAAATCTCTGATTTCTTCAGGTAAGTCACCTCTTACTCTTTTGATTTCGTCTAGTTGCGAATCAATTTGTTGTAACTTTAATAATGAATCGAGTTTCTGTGCTGTTGTAAATTCCATTTACTAAAAGTAATTTATCGGATTTGTATTAATTTCGGATAAAACGATTGCAATATTAGGTATTTTTTTTGAGATAACCTCATAAATTAATTCTTTTGTAAAAAATTCGCTCTCATAATGTCCTATATCTATGATAACTATTTGATTTTCTGCATCAAAAAACTCATGATATTTGAAATCAGAAGTTATAAACACATCTGCTTGCGAGTGTTTGGCTTTGTTAAGTAAAAAACTACCACTACCTCCACATACTGCTACTTTGTGGATTTTTTTACCTAAGTCTTGTGTGAACTTCATCGTATTTAAGTTCATAGATTTTTTTAAATGATGTAAAAAATCATGAAGAGTCAATTCTGAACTTAAGTCTCCTACTGCACCTGCTCCTATTTCTTGATTTTTATTTTCTAGATTAGTTAGATAATATGCTACTTCTTCGTATGGGTGGTGTCGCTTTAAAGCATTTAAAATTTCAGATTCTTTATCTGCTGGGTAAATTAATTCTAATGCCATTTCTTTTTCAAATGATTGGGTATGAGCTGTTCCTGAAAATGGTTGTGAGAATTCATTTGGTGTAAACGTGCCAATACCTTCTGTTCTAAAAGAACAATCTTTATAATTACCAATTTGCCCCGCTCCTGCTTTGTGTAAAGCATTTGATAGTTGTTCTAAGTGAGTTTGAGGAACAAATGTTTTTAATTTTCTTAAAGTTTGAGCTTTACTGTCTAGTATTTTGATATTAGAAAGACCTATTTTTTCAGCAATCTTGAAATTTACTCCATTTATAACATTATCTAAGTTGGTGTGAATAGCATAAATGTTTATGTGATTTTGAATTGCTTTTATTACGGTTCGTTCCACGTAATTAGAACCAGTAAGTTTTTTAAGTCCTTTAAATATCACAGGATGATGAACAATAACTAAATTACAATTTTTATCTATTGCTTCACTTATAATTAGTTCTGTACAATCAAGTGCAATTAAAACTCCAGTAACTTCCTCTTCAACATTTCCTACTTGCAAGCCAGAATTATCATAAGATTCTTGATAATATTTTGGAGCAAAGTCTTCTAAAACTTTGATTATTTCTTTTACTTTTGGCATTATTTATAATATTTTAATAAAAAAGGTTCACTTTTTGAGTGAACCTTTTTCTGGTTTTAGAGATGAATTATTTACAACCAGCCACATTTGCTAATGCATTTTTGGCTGCAGTATAGTTAGGGTCAAATTCCAAAGCTTTTTTCCAACTGTTTTCTGCGTCTAACTTACTTTTTTTGTTGATACAATAATAAGAACCTAAGTATGTATATGCCTCTGCAAGATTTTTATTGTATTGAGTTCTGTCTTTTAGTTTTTCTGTTGATGCAACAAATGAATTTACGGCATTCATTACATTATCTGTTTTATAATCTTGATCCAACATAACTTCTGACTTAACTTTCCACAAAAACCAGTTTGGTATATTTGGCTCATCTGTAGCTAGTTTAGTGAATGTTTCATTAGCTTTTGCGTAGTTAGAAACAAGATAATAAGCTTTACCCCAATTTAGTTTACCATAAAAATCAATGTTTTTTAATTGATAAGCTTTGTCGTACAAACTAGCAGCTTTTTCGTATTGTTTTTTGTCGTACAGAGCTTTTGCAATGGTAGGAATATTTTTATTAAATCTTTTATCTAATTCAGCAGCTTTTATTTTAGCATCGTACCCAGACATAGTATCTCCAGAAGCAATTAATGCTGTACCATAAACATCATAATCATAACCAATTAGATTATTTTCTGAAACTAAAGTTTTAATTTTTTCAAAACCAGCTTTTACATCGCTAGATTTACCCAATTCTGATTGTGCATAAACTTTAAGTCTTGTTACACCAACGTTTTTAGGATCTTGACTTTCAAGTTTAGAACAAACTTCCACTACTTGAGCGTATTCTTTGTTTCTGTACAAGAATTTTGCAAATCTTAAATTGTTTTCAAAATTATCATCAGTGATAGAAAGATATTTTTTATAATCTGCCAGACCTTCGTTTATTTTTTTGGTGTTGAAATATACTTCTGATCTTTCTCTGTATGCGGGTGCATAATTAGGATCTAGATCCATTCCTTGTTTGTAAAGTTTTAGAGCTTCGTCAGGATTATTAGCTCTCAAATACAATTTTCCTTTTTTAATGTAAGCGGCAACACTCTTAGAATTGATAGTTAAGGCTTCATTGTAATTTTCAACAGCGGCAGTACCGTTGTTTTTGTATAAATATATATCCCCTTTTGTTAGCAAATAATTATCTTTGTTAGATTTTGCATATGTTAGTGCTAAGTCTATGTATGATAGGGCTTTATTTAAACTTTTATTTTCGTTATATGTTAAAGTTTTAGCTATTTCAAAATACACTTCAGCATCTTTTTTTCTTATAGCTATAGCTTGGTCAAAATTTGTTTTTGCAGCATTAGTATCACCTTTTAGCCACTGTACTATTCCTAAGCCAGCATAATTAAGTCCATTTTTACTGTCTACTTCAATACCTTTGTTAAAGAAAACTTTAGCTGAATCATATTCTTCAATTTTGTTGTAATAATTACCCATATAGTAATAATTATCACCATTAGGTTTTTGAGAAAGTAAATTAGAAAAAAGTTTTTTTGCTTTCGTATATTGTTCGTTATCAAGAAATTTCAGACCTTCTTCCGCATTTTGTGCAGATAATGATAAACCAGATAAAATTGCTGATGTTACAATTAATTTAAAATTCATGTTTTAAAATTTGAAAATGCTAATTTATAATAAATATTACTAACTGAATATTATATTTACATTACTATTTTAATTATTAACATATTTTATGCCAAACACAGAGTTACAAATTGAAATTATCAAATCAGAAGCACCTAAAGCTTGGTTAGATATAGTCGAATGTTATAAGAAAAATGCAAGTGAATTATCAAAAGTAATAGAACTAGATAAAATACCTTTTATTTTACAACTTGGAATTTTTAAAGAATATTTTTCAGAAAATGGTGTAGATTTGGATTTCAATAATTTTTCGGTTGAAGAATTGGTTGAGATTGTTCAAAAACAAATATTAGAACATGAACAAGTAGTGAAACATTTTAGTTAACATGAAAAATAAATTAATTTACTTAGGAGTAATTTTAGGTGTAGTGGTTGCTTGTAAAAAAGAAACAGTAACTCCTACACAACCCACAGCACAAGTTACCGTAAACGGTAAAACATTAAACACAAGTGAAACTACCCCGTCTGACAGCGGACAGTTTGTAACCTTGTATTACGATACACTTAAAAATTTAATGTCTCTAAACATTAAAGATGGAAAAACAAAAGATGATGTTGTACTTTTGGTTTATACAGATGTGTCGTTGAATAATGTTAAAACAAAATTAAATGTTCCTCAAAAATATGAGGCTTATTATAATTCAGGTACTGATACCGTGAATTTAATGAATAAAAAAGTAAGCGGAGATTTGAACATAAGTGAGCTAATCTTAGAGAAAAAGAAAGTCAAAAGTTTTTCTGGAGATTTTAGTTTTACTCAAACTTCAAAAGATGTATATGATTCTGTGCATGTTCATAAAATAGAAGGTGCAAAAATAATAGGAATGAAACAAACTGAATAAGACAAAAAGTCAGGTATATAAAAGAGGAATAATTATTGAGATTTATAAAACATAAATTTTTAGAGAAATGAACGGAAAAGAATTTAGAGACTACGCAGTAAAACATCACGGTTTTAGCAGTGTTTTTTTAGATAACTATATCGAAAGTACGACCAAGTCAAACTTCACCAATCTTACACCAAACATAGTTGAAGAGAGAAGAATGAATGTGGCCGTTTTTGACGTATTTTCTAGATTGATGATGGATAGAATCATTTTCTTGGGTACTGGAATTGATGATTATGTTGCCAATGTAGTTCAAGCTCAGTTGTTGTTTTTACAATCTACAGATGCTAAAAAAGATATTATGATGTACATAAATTCTCCTGGAGGTTCAGTATACGCTGGTTTGGGAATTTATGATACTATGCACTTTGTAACACCAGATGTAAGCACGATATGTACAGGTTTGGCAGCTTCTATGGGTGCCGTATTGTTGTGTGCTGGTCATGCTGGAAAACGTTCTGCATTACCACATTCAAGAATTATGATTCACCAACCACTAGGTGGTGCTCAAGGTCAGGCATCTGACATTGAAATTACTGCTAGAGAAATTCAAAAGTTGAAAAAAGAACTTTATGACATTTTGGCAAAACATTCGGGTAAAGATTATGATACTATATGGAAAGACAGTGATAGAGATTATTGGATGATTGCACAAGAAGCAAAAGAATATGGTCTTATAGATGAAGTATTGACAAGAAGTTAATATATTTAAAATATCAGAATAATTTTGAAAATGGGAGCGAGAATTTCTTGCCTCCCATTTATAGTTTTTATTAAATAACAATATTTATGGCACAAATCACTTGCTCTTTTTGTGGAAGAAGCAAAAAAGATGTTTCAATGATGATTTCTGGAATCAATGCTCATATTTGCAATGTGTGTATTGGGCAAGCTCAACAGATATTATCAGAAGAACAAACTGTTAAAGGTAAAAGTAAAGAAGGTAAATTTACTTTGATAAAACCTGTAGAAATGAAAGCATATCTTGATCAATACATTGTAGGGCAAGATGATGCTAAAAAAGTACTTTCTGTTGCAGTTTATAATCACTACAAAAGATTGATGCAAAAAAACACGAATGATGATGTTGTTATTGAGAAATCAAACATCATTATGGTTGGGGAAACAGGTACTGGTAAAACTTACCTAGCAAAAACTATTTCTAAAATGCTTGAAGTACCATTTTGTATAGCTGATGCAACTGTGTTAACAGAAGCAGGTTATGTAGGTGAAGATGTGGAAAGTATTCTTACAAGACTTTTGCAATCAGCTAATTATGACGTAGAAGCAGCAGAAAAAGGAATTGTTTATATAGACGAAATTGATAAAATCTCAAGAAAATCTGATAATCCGTCTATAACCAGAGATGTGAGTGGTGAAGGGGTACAGCAAGGTTTATTAAAATTGCTTGAGGGTTCTGTTGTAAATGTTCCTCCGCAAGGTGGTAGAAAGCACCCAGATCAAAAAATGATAGCGGTTAACACTGAAAATATTCTTTTTATTTGTGGAGGTGCTTTTGAAGGTATTCAAAAAGTAATATCTAGACGTATCAATACCAGACCTTTAGGTTTTAAAAACGATAATACAGAAGACGTAAATGATGAAAATCTACTCAGATATGTGACCGCTCTTGACCTAAAATCTTTTGGTTTGATACCTGAACTTTTGGGAAGATTACCAGCTCTAACGTTTTTGGATCCTTTAGATCATAGTACTCTTAAAATGATTTTAACTCAACCTAAAAACGCTATAGTTAAACAATATGCAAAATTGTTTAAAATGGAAGGTGTTAAACTTGAGTTTGATGAAGATTGTTTAGATTTTATAGTAGACAAAGCTATGGAATACAAGCTTGGAGCTAGAGGTTTACGTTCTATTTGTGAAGCCATAATGACAGACATCATGTTTGACATACCTAGTATGACAGATTTGAAGGCTTACAAAGTAACATTAGCTTATGCAAAAGAAAAATTTGAAAAATCTAGATTTAATTCAAACAAAGCTGCATAATAATTTGCCCTAATAATCTAACTATTAGGGCATAACTAAATTTTTATAAAATGTTAAATGAAATTTTATTCTGGAAAAACTGGAACAAACTATTTAAAAATATATATTTTTTTCTTCTTGGATTATTTGTTTGTTCATTAGTGTTTTTTTTGTATGGTTTAATTCAGGTAGAAGAGATTTCAACTCCTTGGCAAACAGTAAATTATATTGATAAAAAATCGTACTCTTACCTTGATATTTCAATGGGAGTATTTAATATTCCATTAGAAAACTTTACTTATTTTATTACGCAACATTACAAAGCTGCACCTCTTCAATTACATATTAATTTGATTAATATCTTTTTCACATTATTTGTTCTTGTTTTTATTTTCCTAACCTCCATCATTAGTTATTTTAAACGTTGGTGGTTTTATTTTGCTAACACTTTAATAATTTTAACTATTGTTGGCTTGAGATTAGATTTGTTTATGGTCTTTGGCGATACCAAAAATATTTTTACCATTGCTACACTCATTTGTTTTGTTGGAGTTGGCTATTTTTTTCACGCCATCAAACCTCAAACTCCATTTGTTCAAAGACTACTAGTTAATCTTTTTCTTGTTACAGTATTTGCTGTATGTTTAAATTTAGGAACTAAACTGCCTTATCCTCAATTGTATCTGAGTAATTATGGCCTCTTTGCTCCTATTTTCATTTGCATAGTATTTACGGCATTAGTTGCATTTGATGTTGAATATATATTTTTATACATAACTACAGTTTCTAAAAGTACAAATCCTAAAAACAATACCTTCAATTTTATAGCAATTAGTGTTTTGTATTTGGGAAATCTATTACTTACAGTTCTTAAAAAAATGAATGTAATAGATTGGGATCTTTTTTATTTAGATGAATATTTTATACTATTCATTGCTACAATTGCCGGATTTTGGGTTTATAGAAGACGTTTAGAAGCCACGGGTTCTGTTATAGCTTTTCAACCATTTGGAGCTATGTTTTATGTTTTGATGGCTACATTGGCATGGGCGTGTATTGGGTATGTACAAATCAGTGATAACGTTTCTCTCACAAAAGCACTGAAAGAGTTAATATTATTTATACATTTTGGATTTGGGTTGTCATTTGTAATATTTTTATTATACAACTATACCG
This sequence comes from Cytophagales bacterium, assembly GCA_046329305.1. Classification (GTDB taxonomy): domain Bacteria; phylum Bacteroidota; class Bacteroidia; order Cytophagales; family UBA9547; genus CAMFLX01. The sequence goes on along the minus strand of JAXLUW010000002.1, from coordinate 646,096 downwards.
TTTATTTAAATCAAAATTTACCAGTTTTTGCGGTCATTTTCAATGCGGAGAAAGGCCCAATACATTATATGAGAATTGGAGGTTTGATAGTATCTATAAGTTTAATTACAAACAATTACAATTTGGCCTATAAGTATTTAATGGCGGGATATTATTCAAATATTGCTGATGTGTATATGTATGAAAAAGATTATGGTCTTGCTACTCAGTATTATAATAAAGTTGCCGAATACAAAGATTATGATTACAAAAGAAATATGGGTATGGCTAATATTGCCGAGAACAACGAAGATTATGAAAATGCCCTAAAGTTTTATGAAAATATTCACTATAGTTTTGATTGCAAACAAGCATATATAAACGAAGCTTTTATATATGATAAACAAGGGAATTTTTTAAAATCTTTGGATGTCCTCAAAGAAGGAAATAAAAAGTACCCAAATTCACCAGAGTTTTTTATAAACATAGGTTACATTTTCTCTAAAACTAAACTTTACGATTCATCCTTGTATTATTATAAGTTGGCAGAAAAGTTTACTGAATCAGAAAAAATGGCAAAAACTAATATTTTAGGTTTAGCAATAAGTAAAAATATCAACGAAATTTTAGACGAAAATATTGAAAATTTAGATTATTTGCCATATTCTATAAATTACATCGCAGTAAAAAATATAAAAGGCGAAGCTTGTAATTTAAACTATAAAAATGAAGTTGATAACGATGCCTTTTGGATGTATCATATTAATTATCAAGGAAATAAACTTTCTAAAAAAGATACCAGCGTTTTAAACAAAAATACTAAAATTTTACTTGCTCAAGATTCTTTGGATGACCATAAAGAAGACTTAATATATGCTAATGCCATATATAATTTTGAAAAAAGTAACATAAATAAAGCCATGACTGATATGTATTATTTGAAAAATTACTATACATCAGAATCTGGAGTATATGCAAATTCGTTGGGAATTATTTCATTAGTTCAAAAACAACCCAAATTGGCTTTTGAGTATTTTAAGGAAAGTTATGCAGATAGATATAATGTGGGTGGACTTAATGGATTAATAGCTTTAACAGAGTTTAAAGATCTGATCGCTAGGAAAGATTTTTTAGATGTATTAATCAATAATACAGATGTAACAGTTAGAGATTTTACTTCTGAAATAGCCAAATTTTCAAATGCAAATCTTACTTTTACTAATCCTGAAGATATTATAAAATATATAAATATTAATAAAAAATATATTTCTGATAATGACTTAGTAGGATTGATTTCAAAAATAGAAAATCCTAGTTACAGATTGACCGCTTCACTTTTAGTACAAACAGAGTTGATTGCTAGAAAATCTTATTCTTTGGCAGAAACTATAAAATTAGATGGAATGAATGTGGCTCAGATGAGTTACAAAGCCAATTTAAATCAACTTTATATTCTGGCTAATAAAGGTGAATTTGAAAAAATATGGAAAGTTATTGACGAAACAAAACTCAACAAAGAAGATGAAGTTTACAGGAAATATTTTAAAATTTTAGCAGCAAATGGACTTAAAAATTTCAAATTTGTAAATAGCCATTTAGAAGAGTTGGTTGAATCTTTACCTTTATATTCTGAATCTGTTTTGTTCGCTGTAAATTATTTAGAGAATTCAAATCAAAAAGATAAAGCTTATGACTTGGCTTCCAAGTGTTTAACCATCAATCCTGGGAATTTGGAATTGAAGAAAAAGACTTGTTTACTAGCTGTTTATAAAGGATTAGGTATGTATCTGGACAAGCAGTTAGAAGAATTGCGATTGGAACTACCTAGTAATGAATATTTAGAGTTTAAAAAGAAATTTGATTTGGCAGAACAAAAACAAAACGCAATATTTTAAAAAGGGCTTAAAGCCCTTTTTTTATTGAATGTATCTAAAATCTTGATTGTTTTTGATTTTCAAAACAGAGTGATACATAAGGTCTATGATATGTTCAACATCATCTTTATGAACCATTTCTACTGTTGTGTGCATGTATTTAAGTGCTAATGAAATCAACGCAGACGGTACACCGGCATTAGAATAAGCAAATGAATCTGTATCTGTACCAGTAGATCTAGTTGCTGCTGCTCTCTGGAAAGGTATTTTATTCTTTTCAGATGTTTCAATTATCAAATCTAACAAATTATTATGTACTGCTGGTCCATAGGTGAGTACAGGACCTTTACCAGCACTTAAATCACCTTGAGATTTTTTATCGTAGAACGGAGATTGGGTGTCGTGTGTAACATCTGTACAAATTGCTACATGAGGTTTTATATGATGAGCAATCATTTCTGCTCCTCTCAATCCTATTTCCTCTTGTACTGAATTTACAATGTAGAGACCAAAGTTTAATTTCTTTTTATTTTCATGAAGTTTTCTAGCAACTTCAGCAATCATAAAGCCACCAATTTTATTGTCTATGGCTCTACCTACATAAAATTTATCATTCAGAACCATTAATTCGTCTTGGAATGTACATACACAACCAACGTGTACACCCATTTTTTCAACTTCTTCTTTATCTTTAGCTCCAATATCTATACAAATGTTTTTAACTGTAGGTACAGGTTCTTTTTCATTTTCACGAACGTGAATGGCAGGCCATCCAAATACACCTTTCACAATTCCTTTTTTGGTGAAAATATTTACTCTCATAGACGGAGCAATTTGAGCATCAGAACCACCATTTCTTCTCACATATAAATATCCGTCTGCTGAAATAAAGTTTACAAACCATGATATTTCATCGGCATGTGCTTCAATCACAACTTTATAGGGTGCATCTGGGTTTATGACCCCAACGGCTGTTCCGTAATTATCTGTAAATGTGTTGTCTACATATGGTTTTAAATATTCTAACCAAATTTTTTGTCCAGATGACTCGAAACCAGTTGGGGCAGAATTATTTATGTATTCATGTAAAAATTTTTCAGCTTTTTTATTCATAAAATTCTTAGTGTTTAACAAATTACTAACTTATTAATAAAACATTTAAAAATCAATTGTAGTTTTTTAAATATGTCTTGGAAATGCAAAATATTTTAAAAGTAAAATAATTTTATTATAATTGGTAAATTTAAATTTTTGAATAATTTTTGTAAATAATATATATTAATATATAAAATAGTGTTTTATAGTAGTTAAGTGTGTAATATGTTAATATATCACGTTAAATCACTAGCTATTTATATAAAGAAAAGTATAATAATTAATTTAAATATTTTATTTATGAATAATGCTTTTAACTTTGTATTATAAACTGATAAAGTTTGGGATTGATTAATTTATTTAGTAAAAGGTCTGGCTTTTAGTTAGACCTTTTATTTTATCATATTTTCAAATTCTTCCTCAGATAGTATTTGAACACCCAAATCAATTGCTTTTTGTAATTTTGAAGGTCCCATTCCTTCTCCAGCTACCAAATAATTTAGTTTACCAGAAACACCACTTAAAACTTTGCCACCATTTTTAATAATAATACCTTTCAGTTCATCTCTTTCGTAGTTTTTAAAAACACCAGAAATAACAAATGTTTGTCCATTTAATTTATCTACAATTTCCATTTGATTTTGTTCTGCTTCAAATTTCACCCCAAAACTTTTTAGCTGATGTATTACATTTAAGTTTGATTCATTATTAAAATATTCAACCAAACTAGCTGCAATTTTATCGCCAATTTCAGGAGTGTTTTGGAAATCTTCAAATGTTGCATTGATCATATTATCTATAGTATTGAACTGAAATACAAGCTTTTCTGCAACAGTTTCTCCTACATATCTTATACCTAGTCCAAATAAAACTTTGTGAAATGGAATTGATTTTGAATTTTCTATTCCTATAAGTATATTTTCAACACTTTTTTCTTTAAAACCCTCAAGTGTTAGGAGTTGCTCTTTTTGAAGTACATATAAATCAGTTAGTTGTGAAATTAATCCTGCATTATAAAGTTGTTCAATGGTTTTAGAACCTACACTGTCTATATTTAATGCATTTCTTGATACAAAATGTTCAAATTTTCCTAAAATTTGAGGCTTACATCCTTTTTCATTAGGACAATAATGAACCGCTTCGTTTGGTTTACGAACTAATTCGGTACCACATTCAGGGCATTTTGTAATATACTGAATAACAGATGAATTTGCGTTTCGTTTTGAAAGATCTACTGCTGTAACTTTTGGTATAATTTCTCCTCCTTTTTCAACAAAAACATAATCATCTAGGTGTAATCCAAGTCTTTCAATTTCATCAGCATTATGTAAAGAAGCTCTTCTTACTTTTGTTCCAGACAATTCCACCTCTTCTAACTCTGCTACTGGTGTTATTGCACCTGTTCTTCCAACTTGATATGTTATTGATTTTAAACGTGTTGAAGCGTTTTCTGGTTTGTATTTATACGCGGTAGCCCAACGAGGACTTTTGGCTGTCATGCCCAGTTTTTGTTGTTGTAAAAAACTATTGATTTTTATCACAACACCATCCGTGTCTAATGGTAATTTTTTTCGGTCTTGTTCCCAAAAATGAATATAATCCAATACTTCAGCAATATTTTTCGTAATTTTCCAAGTCGGCGAAATTTGAAATCCCCATTTTTGAAGTATTATAAGAGATTCTGAATGTGAGTTTACAATAGGCTCATCACATAGAAAACTGTAAATGTAACAGTCTAATCCTCTTTGTGACACCACTTTACTATCTTGCATCTTCACAGTACCACTTGCCGCATTTCTAGGATTTGCTAATGTGGGTTTCCCTTCTTGAGCAAGTTTAATATTTATATTCTCAAAGTTTTTTCTTGGTAAAAACACTTCGCCTCTTACTTCAAATGTACGGGGTAAGTTTTCAGTCGATTGAATAACCAAAGGAATTGTTTTGATGGTTTTAATATTATTGATAACATCATCGCCTTTTTCTCCATCTCCTCTTGTTAATGCTCTTATGAGTTTACCGTTTTCGTACCATAAGCTTATAGCTACACCATCAAATTTTTGTTCACATACAAACTCAAAAGGTTCATCAATTAAATTTTTTCTAATTCTTTCAGAAAAATCATTCAATTCGTTTTCATTGTATGTGTTTGATAATGAAAGCATTGAGTACTTGTGAAATACAGTCTCAAATTCTTTTGTAAGGCCACCTCCTACTCTTTCTGTAGGGCTGTTTATATGTTTAAATTCGGGATATTTTAATTCAAGTTCATGAAGTTCTTTTAGTAAGTTATCAAACTCAAAATCAGTAATTTCTGATGTGTTATTAAGATAATATTGTTGATTATAATAATGTAGTTTATCAGTGAGATAATCAATTCTACTTTTTGAGTTTTGCATCAGTTACAAATTTTCAGCTAAAATATTAAAACAACTAAATAATTTAAAATCTTAGTCGTAATATTTATTATTTTTAACAATTATTTCAAAACTTTAATTATTAAAATGAAATATATTTCACATTTAATACTCTATTTATATTGTTTGTGGGGCTTTCAAAGTGCTAAAGCTCAATATTCTGAAACCCAAATAAAATCAACAATGATTTATCATATTTGTGAAAATATAGAGTGGTCAAAACCTATAAATAACGAGTTTAAAATTGGTTATTTCAGTGAGCAACAAGATATTTATAATTTTCTCAAAATAAATAGTAACAAAAAAAAGATACATGGTAAACCTTATGTAATTCAAAAAATTTCACATCAAGATAATATTTCAGAGTATCATGCTATTTATATAAATAATTCAAATTTTGAGACTGTAAATCATTTTTTAAAAAATGCTAAAAATAATAATGTATTAATTATTACAGATCAATTTCCCAATTTGCTATTTTGTTATGTAAATTTAATACATCATACTAATAAAATAAATTTTAAGATTAATTTACCTAATCTCACGTTAGCGGGGCTTAAACCTAAAACAAATCTATTATTAAATGGAGGTAGTAATATCGATATTAAACAAGCGTATGAAAATTTTGAAGAAGAAATTAATTTGAGTAATGAAAAATTAAAACAAACTCAATTAATTATGAAGTCTTTAGAAAACCAAGTAAAATATAAAGATGCGGTAATTAATGAAAAAAATTCTGAGATAATTGCTCACCAATGTAAACTTGAGTTGCTTAATCTCCAATCTGATTCTCTTAAAATACAAGTAGAAAACAAACAAAAAGATTTAATTGAAAAAGAAAATCAAGTTGCAATACAAACAGAAAATTTAAAAAAAATCCATGATGAAATTAATTTTAATAGACAGGAACAGAGTAAATTAATGAATAAAATTATTCAATTAAGACAAGAATCTGAAAAACTACACAACACTACTAAACAATTAAAAGGTGAATTAGATACAAAAAATAATGTGTTGATCAGTAAAGAAACTTTTATTTCAAGTCAAAAACGTAAATTGGTTTTAACAATTGGGATTTTAGTTGCTTGTTTGATAGCGGCTATTGCTCTTACATTTCTGTTTATATTAAATAAAAAACATACAAAACAGTTGGGTTTTGTAATTGCTGAACTAGAAAGCAATAAATTAGAATTAAACAATACACTTGAATCTTTAAAAGAAACTCAAGCTCAACTTGTGCATTCAGAAAAAATGGCTTCTTTGGGGGTAATGGCTGCAGGTGTGGCACATGAAATAAATAATCCGTTAAATTACATTAAAACAGCTATTTATGCTTTAAAAGAAGAACTTTCAGAAACAAATCATTTAAATAAAGATGAAGTTTCTGAAATGTTAAATAGTATGTCTATAGGTGTAGATAAGGCATCAGGAATTGTTAAAAACTTAAATAAATTGTCACGAAAAAGTACAAACAATTTTGTGAATGTAGATTTACATCAGATTTTAGATACTGCTTTACTTTTACTTACCCATGAAATTAAAAATAAATGTAAAGTCGAAAAATTATATTATGGTCAAGAATTATATGTAAAAGCTGTAGAAGATAATATTCATCAAGTTTTTATTAATTTAATAACAAATGCGATTCATGCTATTACAAATAATGGAATTATATATATTGAAACATACAAAGAAAATAATTTTGCTGTTGTAGTGATTACTGACAATGGATGCGGAATTGCTCCAGAAAATTTGAAAAAAATATTAGATCCTTTTTTTACCACAAAAGAAGCCGGTAAAGGAACTGGTCTGGGTTTGTCTATAACCTATAATATCATCAAAGAGCATAAAGGTAGTATTAATTTTGAGTCGAAATTAAATGAGTTTACAAAAGTTTTTGTTAAATTGCCTTTAAGTTAATTTGATTTATTATGTGTGGAACCATTGAGAGAATATTATATGTGGATGATGAACAAATCAATCTTGATGTTTTTAAAATGGCATTTAGAAGAAAATTTGATATTTTGATTGCTGATTCTGGTGAGAAAGCATTAGAAATTCTAAAAAATGATCCTCAAGTTAGTTTTGTAATAAGCGATGTTAATATGCCCCAAATGGATGGCTATGAGTTTGTTAATAATGTTAAAAGTCAGAATCCTGAAATTCCTTGTTTGTTAGTTTCTGGTTACGAAGAAAATGAACAAAGTGAAAACGCTAAAAAAAAAGGTTTGATTGTAGATTATTTAACCAAACCTTATGATTCTGAATTGTTACAAAAAATAGTAAAAAATAAGTCTCTTAAAAAATAATTTCTTCCCAAGAAGCATCTTTAACATATTTAATTTCTCCATTGATTACTTCAAGTGGAGAGTTAATGTTGTTATCAAATAATTTTCCAGTACCCAATCCGTGCATTTTATGAGGATTTTTGAAATGGGAATATTGAGATATAGCGTTTAAACCTATATTGCTTTCCAATGCAGAAGTATTCCACCAGCCGATAGAAAGTTTTTGGGCGAGATCAATCCATTCATCACATTGCGTAAATCCTCCTAATAAAGTTGGTTTTAAAATGATGTATTGAGGTTTTATTTGGGTTAATAATTCACTTTTGTATATATGAATTCCTATAAGTTCTTCATCTAAAGCAATATCTATTATTTTTAATCTACATAATTTAGCCATAGATTCTGTAAGACCAGCTTTTATAGGTTGTTCTATAGAATGGATGTTAAATTGACTAAATATTTTTAATTTTTCAAGTGCTTCTTCATAGCTCCAAGCTCCATTTGCGTCCAGTCTAATCTCAATAGATGGAAAGTTTTTTCTTATATTTCTTAATAATTCTACTTCCTCTTCAAATTCTAATGCTCCTACTTTGAATTTTAGACAATTAAATCCACTATTTATTTTTTCAAAAGCTTGTTGGTACATGTGAGAAGCCGTATTCATCCAAACTAATCCATTAATAGGGATACCTTGTTGAGCCGAATAAAATTTAGTATTATAAATACATTTCTTACCACCATTGATTAAATCAAGATATGCGGTTTCTAAAGCAAAAATTAGAGAAGGTAAAGTTGAAGGAACAATTTCGTAAATATCATGTAATGAATTAATTAATGAAATATCATTAGATTTCTCTTTGATAAATTCTTCAAAATTTTCCTGATCATCTATGCTTAATTTTGGTAAAGGTCCCGCCTCTCCTATTCCTGTTACTCCTTCCTTATTTTGCAATCTAATAAACCAAGTATTTTTGGTCTTTAACACACCTCTAGAGGTTCCCGCATCAAAAGTAAAATTTAGTATGTGTTTTTTAAGACTTATCTGCATCATTTCTTGTAAATTCTAAAGTTCTAAATGTTAAAATTCCTAAAATAGAGGGAACAAAAATATTAAAACACCATAATATTAAACTAGACGTGACTACAATTAACTCTGAATTTTGACATGTTTGAGAGTCAAAAACCATAAGTGCTGAAAACTCTCTTATTCCTAAATCTGACAAAAAATTAAATGATGGGATGATAGATTTTAATAAAAAAATTAAACAAACACCAAAAGAGGCAATAAATTTATCGCACTTGAAACCAATACTGTACAATATAATTAAATATTGACATAAAAAGCATAAATATCTGATAAAAGAGAGAAATACTATGTATGATAAAACATTGATATCTAGATTGATAATTACTTTAAAATAATGAAAGTATTTATGTAAATACATTTTCATAAATACCAATTTAGTGAAAGCATAACTTATAATTCTAGGAAACAAAATAGTGATGACTAGTGACCCTATGAATATACTTCCAACAAAAATTATAAAATATTTTTCAGGAAATTGCAAATAACTGAAAATGGGAATAGTTATATCGTTTATCCAAAAATAAATTACAGCAAAACATCCAAGACTGCAAGTAATTGTAAATTGTGTGAAATGACATAAAAAAACAGAAATTAAAGCATCTGTTCTGTTTGTGTTGTGTAATTGACCAATTCTTCCTGCATAATCTCCCAAAGATTGTGGTAAAAAAAGTGCAATAGTAAGCCCACTCAAAACACCTTTAAAGGCATCTAAAAATGTAATTTCTTCTACTTTTTCTACTGCAATTTTCCATTTTAGTGCCTCTAAAGACCAATTTAAAACCATTAATACTATAATAATAATAGGTATTAGTGGATTTTTAAATAGTTTAGAAACATAGACTACTATGTTAGAGGTATGATTGAAATAACTTATTTTATTAAAAATATAAACTACCATGGCTAGTAGTAAAATCAATTTTAACAAATTATTGATTTTTGTTTTGCTCAATATGTTTAGATATTTTTGCATTAATAATGATGAGTTCTACAAATATTCATAAAGTAAACGTTGCTACTGAAAAAATTATACTTGGAATTGACCCAGGCACAAATGTAATGGGTTATGGTGTTATAATGGTACAAAACAGTAAAATTAATATTATTCAATACGGCGTAATCAAGCTTGATAAATTTGATGATCATTTTTTAAGATTAAAAAAAATATTTGAAAAGGTAAGTCAGCTACTAGAAGAGTTTATGCCTGAAGAAGTAGCTGTAGAAGCTCCATTTTATGGTCAAAATGTTCAAGCAATGCTCAAACTAGGGAGAGCACAAGGGGTAGCAATAGCAGCAGCTATGGCCAAACAAATACCAGTGGTAGAATATGCACCCAAAAAAGTGAAACAATCTGTAACAGGTAATGGAAACGCCTCCAAAGAACAAGTTGCTGCAATGTTAAAAAACCAGTTTAAACTTACCGAGAACCCAGAATTTTACGATGCTACAGATGCTTTAGCAGTAGCTTTGTGTCATCATTATCAAAATGGTGTAATTACTGGTAATAGATCTAAATCTTGGTCAGCGTTTTTAAAAGATAATCCTAACAGAATTAAGTAGTTAATTTAAAATTTCTGAGCAAGTCGTACTTTTAATGAATTGAAATTTGTCTTAGAAATGGTTTGGTAGTTTATTTGCCCGTTTGTACCATACATTCCGTTAGCACCAGCACTACCAGAGTTTGCCCTGTTAGCTCCAAGTATATCACTTATCACATCCAGAGTTTTAGGATTTACAGGAGAACCGTTTCTTCCTCCTCTTCCCCCATTACCTCCTGATCCTCCAGAGCCCCCGTTATTATTAATAGTAAAACAACTGTAAGCCATCCATTCTAATCCTTCTTCTATTATAAAAGTAACGTCTGCTCCATGTCCTCCATTACCTCCATTACCACCATTACCACCTGCGGTTCCATTGGTGGGTGAAGCTTTGTCGGTACCATTTGATCCATCATTTCCTCTCATTCCATCCGATCCATTTCCGCCATTCCCACCATAAGCATCTATAGTTATCTTACTTGTATTCAACTTTTTGTTAATAACAGCTGAAAAAACCTCATTGTTTCTTTCGATTATCGCAACTGCAAAATTGGTGTCTTTCGCAGAATTACTTAAATATATTTTAAAAGGCGAAGCCGAAACTCCGTTTTGTCCAGAACTATTGTAGTAATAAGATTTACCGTTAATAAAAAATAGATCAACTAAACTTAAATAGCCTTTTCCGCCATTAAAACCATGATTTCCAGTGAAATTAAAATAATATTGATTTGGATAAATCAGCTTTACATCAAATTCACATAATACTTTTTGATCTTTTGTAATTTTTATTTGTTGAATTGAATCAAGCATATCACAGTGGTAAGGAAAAGTTTCTAAACTTTTGATATCTATTTCTTTATCATTGAGAACCACGTTTAAATTTTTAATGTAATTTTTCAATTCATGTTGATTACAATAAAAACTAGTTCCATTATCTAATGATATTTTAAAGTTTAGATTAATTTGTTTCTCAACTAGTATGTTCTGATTTTGTATTCCTTCTATGTTTTGAATTTTAGAGAAAAAAATATTTTCTGTTATAGAATCAGTTTTGAAACCATTGTTATATTTAATTTTTACGGGCAAAATGTAATTATATTTTTCTAAGGCGGCATAGTTGTATTTTAATATGCCTTGTTTAACTGTACCAAATGGAGTAGTTATATCGAAAAACAACCAAGGAACTTTACCATTTAACAAGCCTTTTGTAGATTTTTTTAATCCTTTTCTGTTTTCGTAGCTAATTCCAATGTTTATATATTTTCTCTGATAAGATTCGTTCACATTGGTGCTAAGCTCTATATTTTTCTTGGAACATGAAAAAAGAAGTACACAGGTTATAATTGTGAATAGAAATGTTTTCATTTTTAAGTTTTTTGTAATAAGTACTAAAGTTACGAAAATTTACAATATTTGTTTAAAACTTAACTTACATTTTTTTGCATAAATTTTTTAATTTAACTTTGAATAGTTTTTAATCAGCAAATAATCATGTTTCCAATAAGACTTTCATTATCAGTTTTGTTTTTCCCGATTATATCCATTTGGTCTCAGAACTCAGCGGTCACCAATGCTAGCATTTATCAGCAAGAAGGAAAATTAAAAGAAGCTAAAGATGAAATTGATAAAGCTTCTGTAAATGAAAAAACTATAAATGACCCTAAAACATACTATTACAAAGGAGTTATTTATTCAGATATATTCAGATCTGCCGATCCTGCTGTAAAGATGCTCTGTGATTCTGCAAATGTGGTTTCTATACATTCTTTTAATAAGTGCAAGCAGTTAGAAAACAAAGAAAAAGGTCTTTACACTAAAATGATGAAAGACTATGTAGAAAATATTTGGGCTGCAAGTATAAACGAAGGTGTAAAAAACTTTGATTCTAAAAACTTTAAACTTGCTAAGATTAATTTTGAAGCAGCTTCGCAAGCTAAACCTACAGATAGTTTAGCTGAAAAAAATGTACTTATTGCTTGCCAACAGCTAAAAGATACTTTGTGTTTAATAAATTCTTACAAAAAACTAATTGATAAAGGGCAAGAAAAAGCTGAATATTACTATTGGAGTTATTTTTACTATTCTAAAAGAGACACAACGTTGTCTAAAAAAATGTTAGAAACTGGATTACAAAAATTTCCAACCAATAAAATATTTTCAATTAATTATATCGAAGATATGTTAGCTGCAAAAAAATATAGCAATGCGGAACCTTATTTAAATAAAGCAATTTCACAAGACCCTACCAATAAGTTACTTAGATTAAAATATGCAATAGTTCTAGAAAACCTAAATAAATACAATGAAGCTATATCACAATATGATGAAGTGTTGAAAATTGATACTAAAAGTACTACTGCATTTTACAACGCTGGAGTTTTGTCATATAAAAATGCTCTAAAATTTCTTAAAGAAAAAGACAACGTAAAGCCTGAGGAGCGTGAAACTAAAGGTAAAGAAATTGATAATTCGTACAAGTTGTCTTTAAATAACGCCTCAAAATATTTTGAAGAATATAGAAAATTAAGACCAAAAGATGATGAAGTGCGAAGAGTACTTATCGAAATTTACGAAAGACTTAAAAGAAGAGATTTAGTAGATAAAATTAAAAGTGAAAATCCTTAAAACTTATTGTTGATTTTAAATGTTACAATAAGCCAAATAGTTATAAATGAGCAAAAAAGGAAGAATATTAGTGGCGATGAGTGGTGGCATAGACAGTTCTGTTGCAGCTGTTATGTTACACGAAGAAGGGTATGAAGTTATAGGTATGACTATGAAAACTTGGGATTATGCAAGTTCGGGAGGGTCAAAAAAAGAAACTGGATGTTGTAGTTTAGATTCTATAAATGATGCTCGAGAAATAGCTGTAAACTTAGGTTTTCCTCATTATATTTTAGATATAAGAGATGAATTTGGAGATTATGTAATCAATCATTTTACAGGAGAATATTTAAACGGGAGAACACCTAATCCGTGTGTGTTGTGTAACACGCACATTAAATGGGATGCTCTTTTAAGACGTGCAGATAAATTGGGTTGTGAATACATTGCTACGGGGCATTACGCTAATATTCACAGTCTTAACGATAGATTTTATCTTTCTAAAGGAAAAGATAACTTAAAAGATCAATCGTATGTGCTTTGGGGCATAAGCCAAGAAAGTTTAAGTAGAACCAAACTACCTCTTGGGCATTTACATAAAACAGAAATCAGACAAATGGCTCTTGAGATGGGATTTGAAAATCTTGTCAAAAAATCAGAGAGTTATGAAATATGTTTTGTACCAGATAATGATTACAGGGGATTCCTTAAAAGAAGATTACCAGAACTAGAAGCACAAGTAGATGGCGGTGAGTTTGTTTTGCAAGATGGAACCGTAGTTGGCAAACATAGAGGCTATCCATTTTATACTGTAGGTCAAAGAAAAGGTTTAGAAATAGCTTTAGGTTATCCAATATATGTTACTGAAATACAGAAAGATAAAAACAGGGTTGTTCTTGGTAATTTAGAAGATCTTAATCGTAACGCTATGGATGTTTCTAAATTAAATCTTCAAAAATATGCTGATTTAAACAATCTTACTATGGAGACAATTACCAAGGTAAGATACAAAGATCCTGGTACATCTGCTCTAATTACTCAAGAAGGTGATGTTATGAAAGTGAAATTCAACGAAGGCGTATCTGCAATAGCTCCTGGCCAAGCGGCAGTTTTTTATGAAGGCGATGATGTAATAGGTGGAGGTTGGATAGATCGTAGTTATAATTTATAATTACTTTTTCATCACAATGTGAATATAATATCATGGTTTTGAAAAATATGAGCTTGCGTTGGTTTTATTTTGTCATCTTGGTTGGACTATTGTCTTGTAATAAAACCAAAAATGTTGAGCTGCAATATCCTGATGCACAACGGTATTTTCCGCTAAATGTTGGAGATTTTGTTGTATATGATGTAATTGATACTACATATTTATTTGGTAATAGTAAAGAAGGTAAAAAATACCAACTTAAAGTAAAAATTGCTGAAAAATTGGTTGATAAATCAGTGCTTGCAAAATATACCATAGAAAGATATAAAAGAAATAGTACTACAGATTCTTGGACACTGGATTCACTTTGGTTTGTTTCCTATTCAAATCAGAAGGAAATTATAATGTATGAAGCCAATAAACCATTTGTAAAACTAATTAGTCCCATAAAGTCGTCTACAGAATGGAACGGTAATAAATATAATACATTAAATGAAGAATTGTATGCATACAAAAACATAGAGAAACCATATCCTTCGGCTAGTTATTCATTGTTTGATTCTACAGTAACTGTGATGCAAAATCAAGATTTTGACAATGCCATAGGTTATAGTTACAAATATGAAGTTTATGCCAAAAACATTGGTTTGATATACAAATATTTTAACGAATACAGATACAGTCAACAAGATTCAATTATCAACAAAAATGAAAAGGTTGGTTTATTTAGAGTGATGAGATATGTGGAAAATGGGAATGAGTAGATTAATTTTAATTGGGATTTTATTGATCATTAACTGTAAAATTTTTTCACAGAATTATACATTAATTTATTTCCCAAACAAGAAAGGAACAAAATACGATATTTCGGATCCATTGAGTTTTTTATCTCAGAGAAGTGTAGATAGAAGATTAAAAAATAATATTTTAATAGATAGTACAGATTTACCTGTAAGTGAAACTTATCTAGAACTTCTTAAAAATAAACACATTGATATACAATATGTTTCTAAATGGCTCAACGCGGTAGTAACCACTAGTAATGTAGATTCTATTTCTAAATATTTTGATACAAAAACTGTAAAATCCACCAAAGCTATAAATAGAACTAATCCAACAAAAAAGAATCTTGAAACCATATCTGATTATCATTCAAACCAAAGAATATCTAATAGTTTTTATGGAACATCATTTATTCAATTAAATATGATGAATGTAGACTCACTACATTCTGAAGGTATTACGGGTAAGAATATTTTAATAGCAGTCTTAGATGAAGGATTTTTTAAATTAAATGAGTTAAAAGCATTTAAACATTTGATGGATTCTTCCAAAATTTTAGATACCTACAATTTTGTAGATAAAAACACTAATGTTTATGATGACGGTGAACATGGAACGTCTGTAATGTCTACTATGGCCGCCTATTTACCAAATAAACTTATTGGAGCTTGTTACAATTCAAAATTCCTACTCTATAACACCGAAAATTCTTCTTCAGAATCTCCACTTGAAGAAGTTTTGTATGTCTTAGCTGCTGAAAGAGCTGATAGTGTAGGAGCAGATATTTGTACTGCTTCTTTATCGTATCAAGATTTTGATAATTCCAATTTGAATTATAGGTATTCTGACATGAATGGACAAACTACCATTGCAAGTGTTGCCATTAAAAATTTATCAAGAAAGGGTGTAATAGCACTTAACAGTGCAGGCAATAGTGGAAACTCGTCTAAATTCAAATATATTGGTACACCAGCAGATGCCGACAGTATGCTTGCTGTTGGTGCCGTTAATTTAAATTTCGAAAAGACAGATTTTAGCAGTATAGGACCTAGTTTTGATAATAGAACAAAGCCAGATGTTTCTGCGTTGGGAGAAAATGTAACACTTGTTAACATATACAACGATGGAGAAGTCAGTTATTCAAGTGGAACTTCATTTTCATGTCCATTAGTCGCAGGTTTTACGGCATGTATGAAACAAAAATTCCCTGATAAGTCATCTCAAGAATTAATAAATTATATCAAACAAATATCGTCAAATTCCGTTTTACCTAATAATTTAATTGGCTATGGAGTTCCTTATTATGGACAAAGAAGTGAAAGAAATGATTATACTTTAGATATTTACACTAGTACAATAAATAATTCAATTCATATTTTCAACAAAAATATAATTAACATTTCCCCTGTAAATATTTCGTTATATGATATGACTGGGAAAAAAGTACTTGAGTTATATAATCAAAACATTAATAAAGAAGTGACTGAAATATCTATTTCAAATTTAAGTAAGAGTATCTATTTTTTATGTATTCACAACTCAATAATCAATATTAAAGAGAGAATATTTAATAGATAACTTTTATTATATGTTATAAAAGTTTATATTTGCGGAAAATTTAATTTAAATAAACATTGGCATTACCTTTTAAGAAACCAAACAACAGCTCAAATAACAATAATAACCGTGGTTCATTTAATAGAAATAGGGTTAAAGAAGAGCCTTATAATGTGAACGAACGTATTAAAGCACAAAATGTGCGTGTTGTAGGTGAGAATGTCACAGTGGGAGTATATCCTATTCAGGAGGCATTAAAAATTGCAAAAGAACAAGAGCTAGATTTGGTTGAAATTTCTCCAAATGCAGATCCTCCAGTGTGTAAGGTAGTTGATTATTCTAAGTTCAAATATGAACAAAAGAAAAAGCAAAAAGAGATTAAGAGTAATGCTCAAAAAGTTGTAGTTAAAGAAATTAGATTTGGAGCTAATACTGATGATCACGATTTTGAATTTAAGCTAAAACACGCTATTGCTTTCTTAAAAGAAGGAGCAAAAGTTAGAGCTTACGTACAATTTGCGGGTCGTATGATAGCATATAAAGACAGAGGTGAAGCAATGTTGTTAAAATTTGCTGAGAAACTTTCTGAGGTTGGAAAAGTAGAACAATTACCAACTATGGAAGGTAGAAAAATGCTTCTAATAGTTAGTCCAAAAACTAGTGCAAAAAAGTAATCAATAGTTTAACATAAATATAATTAAGTAAGTATGCCATCAGTAAAAACCAACTCCGGTGCAAAAAAAAGGTTCAAACTTACCGGATCGGGTAAAATCAAAAGAAAGCATGCGTTTAAAAACCACATTCTTACAAAGAAGGAAACAAAACGCAAGAGAAATTTGGCTAAATTCGGTTTAGTAAGCGACGCCGATATGTCAAGAGTAAAATTCTTGTTGAAAATCTAGTGATTAGATTTCGACCATTTTTAATTTAATAAGTTTAACAAGTTTTCGGTTTATAAGTAAATAAGATTCGCCGAAATACTAAAATTTCAAAAACATGCCTAGATCGGTCAATTCCGTAGCTTCAAGAGCAAGAAGAAAAAGAATTCTAAAACAAACGAAAGGTAATTTCCTTTCAAGAGGTAACGTATATACCGTTGCTAAAAACACCTTAGAAAAAGGTTTAACTTACGCTTATCGCGATAGAAAAGTTAAGAAAAGAGAAATGAGAAGCCTTTGGATTCAGCGTATCAACGCTGCAGTAAGAGAAGAAGGATTGTCTTACTCTAAATTCATTGGTAAATTAAATGCTGCAGGTCTTACTTTAAACAGAAAAGTATTAGCTGATTTAGCATTAAACAAACCAGCAGCTTTCAAAGCTATTGTTGCTAAATTAAAATAATATATTTTTATAATTATTTTAAAAGCTCGTCAACCAAAATTGACGAGCTTTTTTTATAACAATTCTAATTTTTTTTATAACAAAATTTGGATTTCTGATAAAATTATATTTACTTTGAAGTATTGAAAGAAATTAAAAATTTCTCATAGTTAATTAGGTTAGGTTGTGTTAGATGAATTAGGCACACTGGGTTTCCAGTGTGTTTATTTTTTTTAGAGAGTCTGTCTATTTTAAAAAACAAATGATAATAAAAAAGGGGTGAATTTTTATTTCACCCCTTTTTTTATTTTGATATTTTATGTATCCAATTATGTGGATCTGGTGTTTTTCCTAGTTTAATTGAATCTAGTATTTGAGCTACTTTGTTTGAAAATATTCTTTCTGATACTTTAGGTAGTTCATATACTGTACCATCGTTACCAATATGGCTTATTTGTGAAACTGTAGCAGCTGTACCAGCTCCAAATGCATCTTGTAATCTTCCTTGTTCAATTGCAGAAACAACTTCGTTTACACTTACTCTTTTTTCTTCAACAGACATTCCCAAATCTTTTGCAAGCTGGATTATACTATCTCTAGTGATACCTGCTAAAATTGAATCGGAAAGTTGAGGTGTTATAAGTTTACCATCAATAACAAACATGAAATTCATAGTTCCTGCTTCTTCTATGTATGCATGTTCTTTGCTATCAGTCCATATCAATTGATGATATCCTTCTTCTACGGCTAATTTTGCTGGTAATAATGATGCTGCATAATTTGCCGCTGTTTTGGCAAAACCTACCCCACCGTTACTAGCTCGTACGAAATGTTTTTCTACTTTTACTTTAACCGGTTCTGAATAATAAGCTCCAGAAGGTGAAATGAGAATCATAAATTTGTACGAGTCTGATGGTCTCACTCTAATTTCTGCATCTAAAGAAAACATTACAGGTCTGATATACATAGAAGTACCTGGTTCAGTAGGAAACCAATCTGCATCTGTTTTTAGTAATGCATCTAAACCTCCCATAAAAATATCTTCTGGTATAGCAGGCATACATACTCTTTCAGCAGACTTATTCATTCTTTTCCAGTTGTCTTTTGGTCTAAAAACCAAGATATCTCCATTATCATCTTTAAAAGCTTTTAAGCCTTCAAATATTGTTTGACCGTAATGAATGAAATTAGTTGCAGGATGAAGCACTAAATTATGAAAAGGTACAACTTTAGGTGTTTGCCATTTACCATCTATAAAATCAACCTCAAAAAGATGGTCAGTAAATACTTTACCAAAGCCTAAATTTTTAAAATCTATATTTTTAATGTTTGTCGTACTTGCTTTTTCTATAATAATATTGCTCACAATTATAAATTTTGGGGTTTAAAAATAGTTATTTTATTTTTAAAAATGCTGATTTTTTTTTAAATTATTAAATTAAACATGTTTCTCTGCATGATAAGACGATCTTACCAGCGGTCCTGATTCAACATATTTAAATCCTTTTGACATTCCAATTTCTTTAAAATATGCAAATTTGTCAGGATGTATAAATTCTTTTACTTCAATGTGCAGTTTGGTGGGTTGTAAATATTGACCAAGTGTTAATACATCTAAACCATTTTCAACCAAATCATCCATTGCTTTAAAAAGTTCCTCATCAGTTTCTCCTAAACCTAGCATAATGCCAGATTTGGTTCTTTTGCCATAATTTTTGGTTCTTTTTATTTGTTCTAAACTACGTTCGTATTTTGCTTGTGGCCTTACCATACGATAAAGTCTACCTACAGTCTCCATGTTGTGAGAAACTACTTCTTGGCCAGGAGATATCATTGTTTCTAAAGCTTCCCAATTGCCTTTTACATCAGGAATTAGAGTTTCTATAGTAGTTGATGGCGTATATTCTTTGATTAATTTAACAGTTTCGTGCCAAATAGCAGCACCTCTGTCTTTAAGTTCGTCTCTGTTTACAGAAGTAATTACTGCATGTTTTACTCCCATAAGTTTCACAGCCTCAGCTACTCTTCTAGGTTCATCGGCGTCATATTCGTTAGGTTTGCCTGTAGCTACTGCACAAAAAGTACAACTTCTAGTACAAACATTACCTAAAATCATGAATGTAGCAGTACCTGCACCCCAACATTCGCCCATATTTGGGCAATTACCACTTTGGCAAATAGTATGCAACTTGTTGTCATCTACAATTTTACGAACATTTGCATATTCTTGTCCAATAGGTAATTTTACTCTTAACCAGTCTGGTTTTTTGGGTCTATTATTAGAAGTATTGCTAGGATCTACAACTGGTAACTCTATCATGACTTTGTTTTTTGCAAAATTCGTGAAATAGCCCCTAAAGAACAAATTATTCTTGTAATATTATGTGTGTTTTAAATTTCTATTAACTATTTGATCAATAATTTTAGTAGGTATTTTTTCTGATGTATATATAATATTAAATTTATCAGTAATAAAATCATCAGGTATTATGGACATTCTTTTGAGAAATAACATACTATGTTTCTTAATTTTAACATTGTATAAGTCTATGAAATTTTTGCACGAATCAAAGACAAACTCTGTACATGACATGTTCCCTAAATCTGAAAAATCAAAATCAAAATCATAACCTTTACCAAGATTATTTAAGGCATTGGGTAATACATTTTGTTTAAAATCATTGTCAAAGTCTATATTTTGTTCAAGATTTATATTTCTTCTCAAGATACAGATATAGTCACATCTTGTAAAATCTAAGATATCTTCCATAAATACACCTTCGGCCATAGAATGTATAACTGCTTGTGAGGAAGAGTAAAAATAGGTATTGTTTTTTAAGTTTTTTATATCAATATCTGTGGTGTCACCTACGAATAAACCTACATGAGAGAAAAATCCTGGGATGAATCGTCCATCTAAGTAATTAGAATAACCTCTTACCAAAATGTCTCCAGGTTTTATTATTTCAAGTATTTTTCTTACTTCTTTACCCTTTATTTTATAACTGCCAGGATCATATACTAAGAAAAATGGGTAATTATAAACTTTAATATCTCCAAATATTCTTAAAAAAGTATTCCAAATTTTTTTCATCATGGTAAATATATTTATGTAATTTAATTTCCGTTAAAGCTTGGTTTTCGTTTTTCAACAAAGGCATTAATTCCTTCTTTGAAATCTTTGGTTTCACAACAGTGTCCAAAAAAATTGGCTTCTGCATTGTAACCATTTCTTTCGTTATCATCATGAATGTTAACACTTTCAATAATCATACCCACAGGCAGAGGTGCTTTGCTAAAAATTTTAATGAGCATATTTTTAGTTTCCTCAATCAATACATCTGCATTTACAAGTTTGTTGACTAATCCAAATTGATATGCTTTTTCTGCATCAATATTATCTGTTGTTAATAAAAACTCTAGAGCTCTCCCCTTGCCTATCAACTTAGGTAATCTTTGCGTACCACCATAAGCTGGTAAAATTCCTATATTTATTTCTGGCTGTCCAAAAATTGCATTGGGACTCGCAATTCTTAAATGACAAGCCATAGCTAACTCACAACCCCCTCCTAATGCAAACCCATTTACCGCCGCTATAATTGGCTTGAAACAATCTTCAATTTTTTGAAAAATCTCTTGTCCTCTTTCTGCGGCTTTTCTACCATTAAATTCATTTAAATTAATAAATTCTTTAATGTCTGCTCCTGCTACAAATGCTTTGTTTCCTGCCCCTGTTATGATTGCCCCTTTAATTAAGTTATCGTTGTAAACTAAAGAAATGGCTTCATCCAGCTCCTCCAAGGTCTCAAAATTAAGAGCGTTAAGTTTGTCAGGACGATTAATGGTAATTATTAAAATACCATATCCATCTACACTCACAGAAAGATTGCTGAAGTTTTTCATTTTTGACTGTATTTAAATAATTTCTCTTTTTCTTCTTGAGATAATGAATTGTAACCACCTTTTTGGTTCATTTTATCAAGTATTCTGTCTATTTCATCTTGATCTGGAGCTTCACTATTATTTTTCATAGGCTTCTCTGATCTATGACTAACACGAAGTTTTGTTTTAGGTTTTTTATTAAATAACGAAGTAATGTAATTTATAGGCTTACCTAAATCGTATCCTTTTTGTAATAGTTTAATAAAAACAAATCCTAAAAAAGCTCCTCCAAGATGATCAATATTCCCTCCTGCATTTTGACCTATTGTACTTGCAAATGAAATCAATAAATACAATAACACAAGATACAACAATTTAATTTCTCCGAAAATTGGAAATGAAATAGTATACTTTGGTAATAATGTAACTGCAGCTACTGCCAGTGCAAAAACAGCACCAGAAGCACCTATTAAAAATTCAATGGTATTATTGAAATAAGGAAAAACATTATAAGCTATAAGTACAACCAATGCACCAAATATTACTCCTAAAACATAAATAGAAACAAATCTCTTTTCTCCTATAAATTCTTGAATGATACCACCAAACCAATAGATACCCAACATGTTAAATATAAAATGAAGCACATCTACTTGTGTAAAACCATATACTATTACTGTCCACGGTCTTAATAGTAACAAATCTAACTTGGTGGGCATTTCAAAATAACTCATTACGTAATTAAATGTAGGTCTGCTATTAAGTAATACTAAAACTACTTTTAAAACTAATAAGGGTATAAAAATAAAAGCATTTATGAGTATTACTCTTATGAGAGCATCACCTTTTAAAAACTTGAATTTAAGATCTTCAAACATAACTAATATTTAATATAAGCTTTTACGTGATTTTTGCCAAAAATGTATCAAAATATATGCAAAAATTATACCACCCAAATGTCCCCAATGTGCTACTTTGTCTCCTGGAATTTTGTAGACACCAGAAGTTATTTCATATAAACCAAGTAAAAACACCATATACTTAGCTTTAATATTTATAGGAATGAACATAAGGCTAAATTCTGTATTGGGAAAATAATAAGCTATAGCAAATAAAAGACCGAATATAGCTCCTGATGCTCCAACACAAGAGCCTGATAATAAAGTATCTTGCATAGAATGTACTACTTTGACAGGTGCAGAGAGTTGTGTTGGTTGGTTGTAAAAATTTTGCACATAACCTGTAAATTCAAAACTAGAATTAATGGTATAATATTTTCTACAGACTAAATCAAAACTATCTGGATTTGGGCTTTTTAAAAATGCATCTATCATAGAAAATATATCGTGATATTCATAATATCTCACTAAATTGAACACTATACCCGCTCCAATTCCCGTAACTAAATAAAAGATGATAAATTTTTTTTCACCCCAAAATGTTTCCAAAAGAGTTCCACAAACTATTAACCCTAACATGTTTGATATGAAATGACCAATGTCTCCATGTACAAACAAATATGTAACTAGCTGAGTGGGAATAAATTCTGGTGAGTTGAATAAATGTAAAGATAATTTAGAATAAACTCCTTGTAATGCTGGGATATATAAAAAGTTAAATACTAATGAAAAAATCGCATTTGCAATAAGTAATTTTGTAACTGTAGGACTAAGATTTCTAGGTTGCATAAACCATATTTTGAGGCAAATCTATAAAAATCTACCGTCCTTTTCAAGGTATTAATTCACAAACTTTAATGCATAATGATGTTCTGTATATGATTTAAAATTATTCAAAATAGCTTGCCAGCCCGCTATTTGCATTTCAGGAGTGTTAAATTTTTCAGGCTCAAATGCTTGTATAATTTCTGTGTGGTTATCTTCATATTTAAAATCAATTTGAACATTTCTACCATCAGCTAATTTATAAGCAATAATTTGTTTGTTTACAATTTCAGTAAAATAGCCTTTGTAGTCAAATGAAAATGAATGGTCTTTTGCGGATAATGTATATGAAAATTCCCCCCCAATCTCAAAATCTTGTTTCACTTGTGGCACAAACCAATCTGCTGAAGCTGAATACCACTTACTTATATGAATAGCCTCCGAAAATAATTCCCAACAAAAATTTAATGGAGCGTTTATTTGAGTTGCTACTCTTAAAATCATACTATATAATATTTGATAAATACAATATTAATGAATAATATAATTATTATCAAATTATTTTTAAATACTATGTTTAAGTCTATAATAGTTAGTATTTTATAAATTTATATAGTATTGTTTGTATTTATAAGAAAATGATACTATAATTGTGAACCTTTAATTAAAGTGAAGGAATTCACAATTATTTCACTCCACAAAAATTTCAAAAAATATCTCACAATTTTTTTAAAAATGTATACTATTGATGATTTAAACATTAAGTTAATTTCTGAATTAAGAGAATTAGCTGAAAAACTTAATGTAACCAACTTTAAAAAACTCACTAAAGAAGAATTAATCTACAAAATTTTAGATAAACAGGCAATAGATCCATCTACTCCTTTAGAAAAACCTAAAAGACCAAGATCTGTAGAAAAACCTGCTGAAAAACCAGTAGAAAAATCTGAAGAAAAAGCTCCAAGTGCTGCAACTTTTGATCTAGATGCAGAATTAGGTTTTACAATAGAAGAACCTAAGAAACGTTTCAGAAGACAAAATGTTACGGAAACTACTAAAACAGAATCTAACTTAGAACAAATAGCTCCAAAAGATGATACTTTTTCAAACGATTTTTCATTTGAAGAGAAGTCAGTGATAGAATCTGAACCAGCAGAAAACAAGAAAGCTGAAGATGACCCGTTGGCATTTTATGAAAACTTGGTGCAAAACGAAAAGAAAGAACAAGCTCCTATCAGAAGAAGACGTGACGAGTATGTTAGCAATCAAAGAGAGCCTCAACCAAATGTAAGAGATTATGAAGGCATCATTACTAACGATGGTGTTTTGGAAATAATGCAAGATGGTTATGGTTTTTTACGTTCATCAGATTACAACTATTTGGCAAGTCCTGATGATATTTACGTATCTCCTTCTCAAATAAAACTGTTTGGTCTTAAAACAGGTGATACTGTTAAAGGACAAATTAGACCTCCTAAAGAGGGTGAAAAATATTTTGCCCTTATTAAAGTAGATACCATCAATGGTAAAACGACAGAAGAGATTAGAGATAGGGTTCCTTTTGAATATTTAACTCCTTTATTTCCTCAAGAAAAATTAAATTTAAGTACGTCTGCAAGTAACTATTCTACACGTATTCTGGATTTGTTTTCACCTATTGGTAAAGGACAAAGAGGGATGATAGTTGCTCAGCCTAAAACTGGTAAAACTACTTTATTAAAAGATATAGCAAACGCAATTGCTGAAAACCATCCAGAATGTTATTTAATTGTGCTTCTGATAGATGAAAGACCTGAAGAGGTGACTGATATGGCTCGCAGTGTAAAAGGTGAAGTTGTGTCTTCTACGTTTGATGAGCAAGCAGAAAGACACGTTAAGGTTTCTTCAATAGTTTTGGAAAAGGCTAAGAGAATGGTGGAATGCGGACATGATGTAGTTATTCTTTTAGACTCCATCACAAGATTAGCTAGAGCATATAACACGGTGGTACCGTCATCAGGTAAAATATTGTCTGGAGGTGTGGATGCCAATGCGTTACACAAACCTAAGAGATTTTTTGGTGCGGCAAGAAATGTTGAAAATGGTGGTTCATTAACTATTATAGCAACGGCTCTGATAGATACTGGTTCTAAAATGGACGAAGTAATATTTGAAGAATTCAAAGGTACGGGTAACATGGAACTTCAGCTGGATCGTAAATTGTCTAATAAACGAGTTTATCCGGCAATAGATGTACCTAATTCTGGCACAAGAAAAGAAGATTTGTTACTTGACAAAGATGAACTTGCTCGTGTTTGGATTTTGCGTAAGTATATGAATGACATGAATTCTATAGAAGCTATGGAGTTCTTACTAGATAGAATGAAAGGAACTAAAAACAATACAGAGTTCCTGATTTCAATGAATGGATAAAACAAAAAGAGGCTAATTTAACGATTAGCCTCTTTTTTTATTTAAAATTTTTCTTCAATGCCTAATCCGAATAAGGCGAAATCATATTTTACAGGATCTTCAGCATCAAATTTTTTTAGATTTTCTGTTAATTCTACAGCTGCAAGCCAATCTGTTTGTTTGCGATGAATAAGTCCTAATTTTCGGGCAACTCTGTCTACATGTACGTCACATGGACAAACTAACAGATGCGGAGGAATCTGCTTCCAAATTCCAAAATCTACTCCTTCCTTGTTTGTTCGTACCATCCATCTTAAAAACATATTTAGTCTTTTACAGGCAGATTTTTTTTGTGGAGTTGAAATGTGTTTTTGTGTTCTATGTGGTGCATAGTCAGCATCAAAAAAATAGGTATTAAAATTACTGAGACCTTGAGCTATAGTGTAAGCATCTGAATGAAACAGAAATGCATCTTCTAAACTTGAATATTGAGAATAATGTCTTTTAAAGAAATCTATAAAATACAGTAAATCAGTAGCATTAAAGGTGCGATGAACAAATTTACTTAAACCCTTTAAATCAGATTCGGTATGTTGAGTAACAAATTGAAATGGTGAATTATCCATAAAATTCATCAGTTCGGTACATTTGTTTATGATAGTTTTTCGTTGTCCCCAAGCTAAAATAGCCGCAAAAAAAGCCGAAATTTCAATATCTTGTTTAACAGAAAACCGATGTGGAATACAAATGGGGTCATAAGGTATAAAATTGGGTTTTGCGTATTGTTGATATTTAGATTCTAGAAAATCGTGAAGTTGCATTAAGTTTAGATTTTAATTGTTCACAATATTTTTGAGTTTCGCCTTCAAAAACAATTTCTCCCTTTTCTATTACAAAAATTGAACTCGTAAGTTGCTCTATTTCATAGATATCATGGCTTACTAAAATAGAAGTTATACCTCGCTCCTTTTGAATATTTAGTAACTGTTCTTGAATTTCTAGTTTAGTTTCCCAATCTAAAGAATTGAAGGGTTCGTCTAATAACAAAATCTCTGGTTGATTTATAATTGCTCTTGAAAGAGCAAGTTTTTGTTTTTGTCCACCAGAAAGTTTATTGGGTTTGTGATTTTGTAAACCTTGTAAGTTAAAGTCTTTAATCGTTTGATTTACAAGTTCTTTATTTTTATTTTTTTGGGCAAAATATAAATGTTCAAAAACTGACATGTGCGGAAAAAGTGCGTAATCTTGAAATACAAATCCAATATTTCTTTCTTGCACTTTTATATTAATCTGATTGTACGAATCAAAAACAGTTTTATTATTGATTTTAATTATTCCTGAATCGGGTTTAGTAAGCCCTGCCATACACCTCAATAGTGTAGTTTTACCAGTACCTGATTTCCCAAATAATGAAATCAGTTCCTGATTTTTAACATTAAATTTTGAATTTAATGTTTCTTTACCGTTTTGAGTATTCAGAATTTTTGTGATATCAATTTCTAAAGCTAATTTATCCATTTACGACTATTTTTTTGTGATGAATAAATTATTAACAAGAGTAAGAAACTTGCTATTAAAAGTACTAATGAATATTGATTGGCAACTGAATAGTTCAATGATTCTACTTCATCAAAAATAGCTATGGAAGCAACTCTGGTTTTTCCTGGAACGTTACCACCAATCATCAAAACTATGCCAAATTCGCCTAGAGTATGTGCAAAAGTGAGACACATACCCGTTATGATTGCCGATTTTATATTGGGAATTAAAACATAAAATAAGGTTTCATATTTAGATTTGCCAAGTGTGTACGCAGCCTCTTTCAACGATTCTGATAATTGAGTGAATCCATTGTATAGAGTATTGGTCATAAAAGGGAGATTGTAAATCACAGATCCTATTAATATGCCCATGAAAGAAAATGCAATTTTTATATTAAAATTTTCGATTAAAAATTTACCAATTATGTTAGTTGGGCTAAAAGCTACTAAAAGGTAAAAACCTAATACTGTGGGTGGTAACACCAAAGGGAGATTGAGTAATGCCTGAAATATTGATTTAAATCTGAAATTAGAATAAGCAAAAAAATATGCAAGCGGTAAACCTATTATGAGTGAACAAACGGTAACACAAATTCCTAATTTGGTAGATAATAAAAGTGTTTCAACGAAACCTTCTTGCATTTTTATTTTTTTGACAAAGGTAATCCAAAACCATATTTAGTTAAAATATTTTTTGCTTTTGGGCTTTCAAAAAACGTAATAAAATCTGTTACAGCTGTGTTTTTAACTGAGTTGTTTGTTAACACATAGGCTTGTTCCAATTTATTATATGATTTGGGATCGATTTTATAAAATTTTCCTTTGGCTTGCATTTCTGGTGATAGAGCCAAAGACAGGGCAATAATCCCTAATTCCGCATTACCTGTAAGAGCAAATTGTGCTGCTTGCGATACATTTTCTCCTTCAACTATTTTAGTCTTCAAATTATCATATAAATGGTAATATTTCAGACATTCAACAGCTCTTTTACCATAAGGAGCGTGGCGAGGGTTGGCAATTGAAATGGTAGAAATTTTTGGATTTTCTAATACTTTTATTCCTTTGGACACATCCAAATTACTACTCCATAAAACAAGGTGTCCTAATGCATAAACTTTAGGTTTTGAGGCTGTAAGTTTAAGGCTGTCAAGTTTTTGAGGGTAAGAAATGTCTGCGGAATAGAAAATATCATAATCTGCTCCATTTACTATTTTTTGATACGCCGTACCCGACGACCCGTAAGTTATTTCAAAAGAAACATTTGGATGCTTTTTTAAATATTCAGTTTTGATTTCTTCAAAAGCAAATCTTAAATCAGCAGCAGCTACTACTTTTATTTCTTGCGAGAATGCCACAAGAAATAAAAATAAGCTTACAGTTAAATATATTTTCTTCATAAAATCCTATTTCCAACCGCCACCTAGTGCTTTGTATAACAGCACACTAGCTTCGTATTGTTTTTTCTTTATTTGTATAAGTTCTATATTAGCTAAAAAAGCTGACTTTCTAGTATATAATATTTCCAAATATGTTGCTCTTCCTCTTTGGTAAAGTTCTGAAACAGTTACAATTGCATCAGAAAGCTTATTAACTTCTTTCTGTTTAAGTTCAAATGCAGTAGATAAATTATTTAAAATAGCAATTTGAGTATTTACTTCTCTGTAAGCGTTTAAAATAGTTTTTTGATATTCATAAAGTGCTTCAAGTTGCATAGCTTTTGCCATTTTAAAATCAGACTTTATGGCAGATCTATTGATTAGTGGTGCTACCAAACCACCCACTAAGTTGTAGGTAACAGAAGCAGGATCTATTAAATATTTGAAATTAAATGTTTGAAAACCAGCAAGACCCGTAATGTTAAGTTTAGGATAAAAAGCTTTTCTTGCCGCATTTACATTGAAATTCAGTGCTTGGAGATTCATTTCTGCTTGTCTAATATCAGGTCTGTTTTGTAACAAATCTGTAGGAATACCCACTTGTGACTCTATGATTTCATTGTCAAGATATTTTGTATAGGTTCTTTTAACTGGTTTGTCATAATGCACCATTAATGTGTTTAAAGTATTTTCTATAATAATAATTCTTTGCTTAAGTTCTGTTTCAATGGTTTTGAAATTCAGTGCTTGAGCTTCAAATTGCTGTACGGCTAGTTCATTTGCCCTACCCGATTGTTTTTCCAGTTCAATTATTTCTTGCTGTTTGGTTTGAAGTTCTACCGTTTGTTTGACAATTTCTAATTCAAAATCTAAAGCTTGTAGTTCAAAATATAAGTCTGCAACAATTGCTACCAAACTGCTCACAGAGTAATTTTTAAATTCTTGAGAAGCTAACAATTTGTAATAACTAGATTTTTTAGCATCTGTTAATTTTTTCCAAATATCTACTTCCCAAGAGGCTTGCAATCCCACAAAATAATCTGGTAGTACTTGAGGTACAATTTCAGCTTTAGAAATATTTGTTGAATATTGAACGTCATAATTACCCACACCGTCACTTGTGTATTTTCCAAACTTTGTAACTCCTGCACTTGCATTTCCAGAAATGTACGGAAAAAGTTTGCCCTTATTTGCCAACAATTGAGCTTTTGAAATTTCTATTCTCTGTAAAGCTATTTTTAAATCTAGGTTTCTTTCCAAAGCTGTATCAATGAGGTTTACCAGTAAACTATCTCTAAAGATTTTCTGATAAGGAAGTGTGCTAGTTGTGGCAGAATCTTTTGCCAAATGAAATTTGTTCGGTAATTCTTTTTTTGCTGAATTATTGAAAGTATTAAAAGATTCCGTTTTGCAACCAAACAACAAATACGATATAATTAAAATATAAAATGCCTTCATTATTTACTTTTAAAAAGTTTAATATTAGATGAAATTGTTGCGAAAATTACATAAAGTCCAGGGATTAAGAACAAACCGAATAATGTACCAAATAACATACCTCCTAGAGCGGCAGTACCAATAGTTCTGTTTCCAATTGCTCCAGCTCCAGTAGCTATCATCAAAGGAACAAGACCCACAATAAATGCAAATGAGGTCATTAAAATAGGTCTGAACCTAGAAATCGCTGCTTCCATAGCTGCTTCAATTGGTTTGTATCCTTCTTCTTGCTTAATAATTGCGTATTCCACAATTAAGATGGCGTTTTTACCTAACAATCCTATCAGCATGACTAATGCTACTTGTGCATAAATATTATTTTGCAATCCTAATACTAATAACAAGAAATATGCTCCAAATATACCTGTAGGAATAGAAAGTAACACTGGAAGTGGTAATAAGAAACTCTCATATTGAGCCGAGAGAATCAGATATACAAAACTTATACATATTAAAAATACAAAAATTGCTTGTCCGCTAGATAGTACTTCATCACGAGTCATACCAGACCATTCTAAAGTATAGCCTTTAGGTAGCACTTTTTTACTCACTTTTTTCACAACTTCTATAGCTTTACCGCTACTGTATCCTTCGGCTGCTTCTCCATTTATCATAGCAGAAGTGTACATGTTAAATCTTGTAAGTTGTTCTGGACCATATACTTTGCTAAGCGTAGCAAATGAAGCATAAGAAACCATTTCGCCGTCGTTATTTTTTACGTACAATTTCAAGATATCTTCGGGAGTAGTTCTGTATTTGGGTAATGCCTGCACCATAACTCGGTACATTTGCCCAAATCTAATAAAATTGGTTGCATACATACTGCCAAGTAATGTTTGCAAATTATCCATAGCTTCTTCTACTGACACTTTTCTTTGAGCAGCTTTATCTAAATCTATCTTGATCATATATTGAGGAAAAGAAGCATCAAAACTTGTAAACGATTCTGATATTTCAGGTTGTTTATTTAATTCCTCAATCATTTTTTTACTTACATCTTGTAACTGTTCCAGATTGCCCGTACCAGTTCTATCTTGTATTCTAAACTCAAAACCGCTGGCATTTCCATAACCGGGTACTGCTGGTGGAGGAAAAAACTGTACCGAAGCATCTTTAATATTTTTTGTTTTATCTGTTAATATTTTAACAATATCATCAGCGGTTTGTTTTCTTTCTTCCCATGGTTTTAGGTTTACCATGGCCATACCAAAGGATGCACCAGAACCGTCTGTCATCAAACTAAAGCCAGATAAAGTAGATACAGAATTTATGGCTTCAATTCCTTCAGTAGCATTTTGAATTTCATCCATTACCTTATCGGTACGTTCAAGTGTTGCACCAGATGGTGTTGTAACATTGGCATATATAGTACCCTGATCTTCAGTAGGTATAAACCCAGAAGGTAAAATTTCACTTAATCCAAAAGTTCCAATTAAAAATACTACTAGTGTACCTAAAATAACTACTTTTTTGTTGATGATGAGTGTCAATATTCCTTTATATTTTCCTAAAAGTTTATCAAACCAAGCATTAAATGAATGGAAAAATTTAGTTAAAAAGTTTTCATGATGAGCATCATGTTTTTTCAAAATCAAAGCACACAAAGCAGGAGTAAGTGTTAAGGCATTGATACCAGAGATTACAATAGAAATAGCCATTGTAATAGAGAATTGTTTGTAAAACACTCCTTGTGGTCCTTTTAAAAACGCTACTGGTATAAACACCGCTGACATTACCAACGTGATAGCAACAATAGCTGAAGAAATTTCTTTCATGGATTCACTTGTAGCTTCTCTTGGAGTGTAAAAACCTTTTTCCATTTTAGCATGCACTGCTTCTACAACTACAATGGCGTCATCAACTACTATACCTATGGCTAATACCAAAGCAAACAAGGTTAATAGATTGATAGAGAATCCGAATAGTTGAATAAAGAAAAAAGTACCAATGAGTGAAACTGGAACTGCGAGAATCGGAATAAGAGTAGATCTCCAATCTTGTAAAAATATAAATACAACCAAGGCTACTAATATGAAAGCTTCAATGAGTGTTTTTACAACTTCATGTATGGAAGCATCTAAAAACTTGGATACATCATAACTAATGGTGTAATCCATTCCTTCCGGAAAAGTTGTTTGTTTAAGCTCTTCCATACGTTTTTTAACATTGGCTATAACTTCTGTGGCGTTAGATCCTGGTCTTTGTTTGAGAAGTATAGCCGCAGAAGGTCTACCATTTTCTTTAGAAAGTACATCATAATCTAATGAGCCAAATTCTACATCAGCTATATCTCTTAGCCTCAGTATATTACCATCAGAGTTTGATTTGATAACTAGATTTTCATATTGCGTCTTATCTGTAAACTTTCCTGTATATTTGATAACATATTGTAGCGATTGAGATGCTTTACCAGAACTCTCTCCTACTTTACCTGGTGCAGCCTCAACGTTTTGTTTTTTTAAGGCAGAAATAACATCCATGGCAGACAAACGGTATGCTGTCATTCGGTCTGGTTTGAGCCATACACGCATTGCATATTCTCTTTGCCCCATAATGTCTGCAAAGCCAACCCCATTGATACGTTTCAGTTCTGCAAGAATATTGATGTCTGCAAAATTGTATATAAACTTTTCATCTAAAGTAGTGTCTGTACTTAAAATATTTAAATACATCAGCATACTATTAACCTCTTTTTCTGTAACTACACCAGCTTTAATTACTTCTTCTGGTAGTTCATCCAATACAGTGGTTACTCTATTCTGAACATTCACTGCGGCTACATCTGGGTCTGTTCCTACTTCAAAATATACCTGAATAATACTGGTACCGTCGTTACCAGAAACAGATGTCATGTAAGTCATTCCAGAAACACCATTGATGGCTCTTTCTATGGGAGTTACTACCGCTTTGGCACAAACTTGAGCGTTAGCTCCAGTATATTTTGTAGTAACGGTTACTGCTGGTGGAGCAATGTCAGGGTATTGTGTTACGGGCATGGTTTTCATTGCCAATATTCCCAAAAACAAAAAGAAAATAGAAATCACTATTGATAAAATAGGACGTCTGATAAAAGTAGATACCATAATGAATTTTACTTTTGGGTTAATTCTCTAATTAGGTCTTTAAAATTAACTTTTTGAGTTTTGATAGGTAAACCAACTTTTAATTCTTGTATACCTTCAAATATGAGTGAGTCTGATTGTGCTATACCGGAATCTACTATAAATAAATGTGGAATACGCATTTTAGGTACAAAGCTTTTGGTTTCTACAATACCTTTTTGATTAACAGTGTAAACGTACAATCTATCTTGAACTTCGTAAGTGGATTTTTGAGGTATAACTAAAGCTTTCTCAATTTTTTGAGCTGTTCTTATTTTACCACTAGAACCATGTTTGAGAATTTTCTTAGGATTAGGAAACTTTGCTCTGAACGAAATGTTTCCTGTACCTTGTTCAAACTCGCCCTCTATAGTCTCCACATAACCACTGTAAGCGTATTTTTCTCCATTTGCTAAAATCAATTCTACTTCTTTTTTAGCTTTAGATTTGTCGTTACTGTTTATAAAATCTAAATATTCTTTTTCAGATACACTAAAATATGCATAAACTTCACTGTTATCAGAGATGGTGGTCATCAAAGTACCTTCATCTATCAAACTCCCTATTTTGTTAGGAATTCTATCAATGATTCCGTCGAACGGAGCTCTTATTTGAGTAAATGATAATTTCAACAATGCACTTTCTACTTCAGATTCGGCTTCTTCTATCATGGCATTTAAGGCTACCAATTTAGACTGAGCTAAATCTAATTCAGTTTTAGAAACTACTGATTTGTCGTAAAGTAATTGTGAATTAGATAGTTGAAGTTCAGCAGCTTTGGCATCTGCAACTGCGTTTTTTAATTTTGCTTTAGCTTTTAATAATTCAACCTTATACTCTTGGCTACTTATTTGGAATAATATTTGGCCACTTTTAACATAGGCACCTTCGTCAACAAAAATTTTCTCTAGATAACCTTTAACGCGAGCTCTAATTTCTACGTTCTTAAGAGAATTAATGTCTGCTACGTAGTCTGTGTAATACGTGGTGTCTAAAACTTGTGGAACAAATATCCTGTAAGGAGGTCTGCTGTCTTCAGTAATACTTTGATTACTATTTTTACATGCACTAAAAAAAACATTAGTGCAAATGATAAAGTGATTGATAATTTCATAAATAATTGCAATTATATTGATTCACTAAGTATTTATACTTAATTAAAAGCAAATACTTTAATATATTATTGCAAATTTAGTTTATTTTACGAGTTATCAAACAGGTTTAATGTAAATTTTTATATTTAAATTAAGTAATTACTTTTTTTAAGTTATTCTACATATAAAAGTAATCCTTTTAGATATTCACCTTCTGGATGATAAATATTTACAGGATGATCACTTGGTTGAGAAAGCCATTTTATTATTCTTACATTTTTACCACTATCAGCAGCCGCTCCAAAAACAATTTTTTGGAATAAGACTTTGTCAATGTGTTGCGAGCAAGAAAAAGTAAATAAAAATCCTCCTTTTTTTATGAGTTTGAATGCAAGTAAATTCAAATCTTTGTAACCTCTTGAAGCGTTCATTACTTTAGCCGCAGATTTAGCAAAAGCAGGTGGGTCTAAAACAATTACATCAAACTGTTCTTGTACTTCTCGCAAATATGTAAAACAGTCTTTGGTAATAGCAGAATGAGGAGTGTTAAATTTATTTAAATCATAATTATTATCACAAACATCATTTGCTGGTTTTGAAATATCTACAGAAATTACTTTAGCAGCTTGTGCTCGGCATGCATACATGCTGAATCCTCCCGAAAAACTAAAAGTATTTAATACTTTTTTACCTTTTGAAAACTGTTCTAACAAAGATCTGTTTTCTCGCTGATCAATAAAAAATCCTGTTTTCTGACCATTCTCAACGTCTATTTCAAACAAAACGTTATTTTCTTTTACAATAATTTTTTCAGGATTTTTTGCACCAATCCATTCTTCGTGTAATTCTGAATTTTTGCCTGCAATTTTATTAGTTTTTGAATAGAAGAATTGAATATTTTGAGCTTTTAGAAATTCAATTAAATGATTTTGTATAAATTCAATACCTTCCATCATTTTTTGAATAACGGCAGTGTTGTTATAAATATCACAGATGATTCCAGGTACAAAATCACCTTCTGCATGCAAAAAACGATACACATTCGTAGTTTCAAAATTTATAACATTTTGTCTCAGATTCCAAGCATTTTGAAATTTATCAAACCAAAATTGTTTATTGAAATCTACTTGTTTATCAAACCAAAACATTTTACAAACTATCTGTGAATTTGTATCATAGATACCAAAACCTAAAGTTTTACTATCAAAACTTTGAACTTCTACAATCTCTCCACAAGTAAAAGTTTTTTTACCTAAAACGGCACCAGAAAATATCCATGGATGCTTGTTTTTAAGTGCTTTTTCTTTTCCTTTTTGTAATTGTAAAATATTCATTTGATTCCTTGTAATATGATGTGAAATTTAATTTATTTTAAAATAAAAATGTTCCATTTGTGAGATGGAACATTTTGTTTACCAATATCTTTGTATGATACTGAGCATTTCAGAATGAATGTGCCCAGCTGCTATACATTCTAGTCCTGAAATTTTATTTATATCTAAATCTCCATGAAAATCTGTTGTTTTACCGCCTGATTCGTTCAAAATACATATACCAGCAGCAATATCCCAGATTTTTATGTTGAACTCAAAGTATCCGTCTAGTCTCCCACACGCTACATAAGCCATATCTGTAGCAGCACTTCCTAATCTTCTTACTCCATGAGTAGAAAGCTGAAAATCTCTAATTACTTTCATGTATTGATCGGCTTTGTCGTCCATAGAATATGGAAAACCCGTAACCACCAATGAATCAGAAATTTTAGTAGCTTTGGAAATAGAAATTTTCTTTTGGTTGCAAAATGCTCCATTACCTTTAGAGGCATGAAAACATTCATCTTTGTTTAATTCGTGAACAACCCCTACCACTATTTCGTTATTATGTTTCAATGCCACACTTATAGCATATATTGGCAATTGATGCATGAAATTCGTGGTACCATCTAGTGGGTCTATAATCCACGTTAGATTTGGATTAGTTTTGTTTATAGTACCTTCTTCTGTTATAAAACCTGCTTCGGGCAAAATTTCTTCTAAGCCTTTCACAAGCATTTTTTCAGACTCTTTGTCTACATAAGAAACGAGCTCGTTAGATCCTTTATTTTCTGCACTTGTTTGAATATCAAAGTTTTGTGCTTCATTCTGAATAAATGCTCCAACTTTAGTTGTTAAATCTTTTACTTTTAAGCTTATTTCTTTGTAGTTCATAGTAGCTTATTTTTTAAGCATATTTAGTTTTAACTCAGTTAGTTTTCTTTTAGTATCTAGTGCAAAATCATTATCCATAATCCAACCATAGTAAGCAGGATCTTTTTGAAGCACATCGGTTACTAATTTATCTTTATATTTGCCAAAATTAAACAAAGCATCTCCTTTGTCATTGTAAACCATTCTTCCAGCTAAATCCACATTTTTTGAAATTGTAAGTTTATGAAGAGCTGTCATGTCATTAACTATAGGAATTGTTTTATTTCCTTTGTCATCTACAACTTCTTTGTTTTCATAACGTTGCATTTGAGCATTTAGTACTTCAAAAGTTGCAAGCGTATCAGCTTCAGCACTATGTGCGTTGTCCAAATCTTTGTTACAATAAAATCTATAAGCTGCCGAAAGGGTACGTGGTTCCATCATGTGGAATATCTTTTGTGCATCTACAAGGTTTCTATTTTTGATATCAAAATTTACATCTGCTCTTAAAAATTCTTCTACCAACATGGGTACGTCAAATTTTACTATATTGAATCCAGCCAAATCACAGCCTTCTAGATAGTTAGCAAATGTTTTAGCCAATTCAGCAAATTTGGGTTTGTTCGCAACATCCTCATCATATATTCCATGTATCATACTCGATTCTTTTGGAATAGACATTCCAGGATTTATACGTTCTGTTTTAATCTCTTTTGTACCGTTTATATGTACTTTAACTATGGAGATTTCAACTATTCTATCTTTGCTTATGTTGATACCCGTAGTTTCTAAATCAAAGAAAGCTAATGGTTTACGTAAATTTAAGTTCATTATTTTGAGATTAATTGGTTTGCTAGTTCTGTTAAATTTATTCCTCCAAAATTTCCTGAACTCATCAGCAACAATACTTTATTTTTGAAATCTATAGTATTTAATTCTTGTGTTAATTGTTCTTTTGAATTCACCACTTTTATTTTAAAACTATTAAATGCTTTTTGAACATCAGTAATTGTTAATGCTGGTAATTTTTTATGTTCTAAAGTATGTGGATCAAAATATACAATACCTATATCTCCAATTAAAGTATCTTTATATTGTGAAATAAAATCTTTATTTAAACTACTGAAGGTATGTAGCTCTAAAACGGAAACAATTTTACGATCAGAGAACTGTTTTTTTACAGCTTCTGTAGTTGCTTTAACTTTAGAAGGTGCATGCGCAAAATCTTTAAAAACAGTAGAATAAGAATTTTCTGCTAACAGTTGTAATCTACCTCCTGCTCCTTTAAATGATTGAATAGACTCATAAAAGGTTTCTTTAGAAACACCTATTCTACCACAAACTTCAAGAGCAGCAGACATGTTCATCATATTGTGTTCCCCAAAAAACGGTAGTTCGTATGTTTTTCCTTCAAAACTTACTAAAGTTTTACCATTTTTAATTTTATGCGAATGAGCAGTATATGGGATTTTTACTAAATCTTCCACATCTTTTTTCAACATTTTCTTAAGCTCTGCATCTTTTTCGTAGTAAATGACACAACCGGCCTTTGGTAAATTTGAAATAAAAGTCTCGAAAGGTTTTTTATAACTTTCAAAAGTTGGGAAAACATTCATGTGATCCCAAGCAATACCGCTCAGAACTGCTATATGAGCTTGATAATGAATAAATTTTGAAGTAGGATCTAATGGAGACGATAAATATTCATCACCTTCGATAATTATAATTGGGGCTTCGTCGGTCAATTGAACCATTGTTTCAAAACCTTCTATCTTAGCACCCACCAAATAATCAAATTTCTTTTTCGTGTTTTTTAACACATGTAAAATCATGGAAGTTATAGTAGTTTTACCATGACTACCAGCTATTACAATTCTTTGTTTATTTAAACTCTGTTGATATATAAATTCTGGATACGAATATATTTTCAAACCAAGTTCTTGAGCACGAATCAATTCAGGATTGTCTTTTCGGGCATGCATACCCAAAATTACAAAATCTAAATCTGAAGTTATTTTTTCAGGAAACCAACCTGTTTGTTCTGGTAATATTCCCACATTAGATAATCTCGTTCTTGATGGTTCAAATATTTCATCATCAGAACCAGTTACAATATTTCCATTATTTTTAAGTGCAATAGCCAAATTGTGCATAGCACTACCGCCAATTGCTATTAAATGTATCTTCTTGTTATTCATTGAGTCGATTTCTAATTTTTGCAAGCTTGCAAAATTACATAAAGCTGAGGTATTTCAAATTATTTAAATCCATTTTTGTAGAATATTGCCTAAATATATCTCACTTTCAGTGCCTTCAAAAATATTTATTATACTCTCACAAACATTTGGATACAAATTTTTCTGTAAAATTTCTTCTTTACTCACCCATTCTACTCCTAAAGTTGTGGTTTCTTTTGGATTTGGTATTGGGATTCCATTTACAATTGTAGCTTTAAAAACCAAATGTAAAACTTTTGATTTTTTAACGTTATTGTAAGTTTCTGCTATGGCAACTATTTCATTTACTTGTATTTGTATTTGTAATTCTTCTTCAAGTTCACGTATAAGCGTATCTTTAATATTTTCGTTTTCTTCTAAATTGCCACCAGGAATTGCATTTAGAAACTGACCATTATAATTATATTTTAAAGTCAAAACTTTATCATCTGAAGAAAATATGAGTGCTGAAGGTCTAATTTTCATAACAATCTTTTAAAAAATAAACCAAATATAGGATTTAATTTTTGATGATTCTATATTTATAAAAAATTGGAATTGTTTTTGACATTAGAATAATTATATGCTTTATTGGAGTAATTAATGAACTTAAAATTTTTTATATCAGAATATTTAATTCTTATCGTTTTAAGTATAGGAATATGTACTGGGGTATTTTTTTGCCTTTTATTTTTTTTGTATAAAAAACATAAGAATGAAGAAAGCTATAAAAGTAACTTAAATAAAATCAATCAGTTATTTAATAAATCTGTTGGATATGAAACTGCAAAGCCTACAGAAAATTTAAATATACATCATAAAACTTTTTATACAATTTTGGATCAATTACCAGTGATGCTGAGTATATATGATCATAAAAATAAGGCTATTTTACACAATCAGTTTTTTACTAAAAAATTTGGCTGGAACTTGTCAGACATTCCTACAATTGATGCTTTGTATGTTACAACTCCCGATCCTATTAATTATGGATTATTACAAAAATCACTCAAAGTTGAAAATGGTAAGTGGATAACCTATAAAATGCTCAATAAAAAAGGTGAAGTTATTGGCTCTGAATGGACTACAATATATACAGATAATAAATTAACTATAAGAGTAGGTTTAGATAACTCTGAAAATGCAAACATAAAATCAGAACAACAAGAAATTATTAAAAAATTAGAATTTGCATCTCAAAAGCTGGAAGAACGCGAAAATTTCTTACAACAACAACAAAAAGAATTATCTAATACAAACTTTAAATTATCTGAGCAGAATAAAAAACTGGAAGAAAATGAAGAAATCTTTAAAATGCTTACGGGTGCTACTTACGAAGCTATTTTTGTAACTACCAATGGACTCATTACTCAGTTTAACGAAACTGCTCAGATACTTCTAGAACAAGCTAAAAATCAAATCATTAACACGCCATTTAGTTCTATTATTGTACCAAGTCAGCGTCTTAAAATTGAAGAAATTATATCAAATAATAAAGAAGCACAAAATATTGAAGTTAATCTGATTAAAAACACCGGAAAGCTTTTTTACGGCGAATTACAATCTAAACATTACTTTCATCAAAATAAAAACATTATAATTTTTACTGTAAGAGATATTACCTACAGAAAAAAGATAGAAATTTCTGCCAAGAATAACGAGAACAATATTAAAAACTTAATAAACAACATTCAAGTTGGAATTTATGCTCAATTGATTGATGGAGACAATTTTGCAAACTCAACTTTTTCAAAATATACGGGTTTAGATATTAATGCTGAAAATTTTTCTATTCTTAACTGTTTTCAACAAGAAGATAAAGTGTTGATAGCAGAAAAAATTGAAGAATTATTTAATTACAACATTACTGTTTGGTCAAGAGATATAGAAATTATAAATCAACAGAATCAAATAAAGTCCCATTTTAACCTTAATTTGATTAATACATATTTTAAACAAAAACAAACCGTTTTATTTACTTTCACTGATATTAATGAACGAAAACAGTCTGAATTGAAAATTAGAGAAAATGAACAATTATTAAATTCAATAATTGATAACTTACCTGTTATTTTTAATTTGTTAGACAACAAAGGTGTTAGTAGAAGAATAAACAAAGAATTAGAGAAGTTTTTTGAACTTGACGGTTCTGTTTCTCCTGTAGGCGTATATAACCTCACAAAAGATGTTAAACTATTTGGAGAAGAAAATATAAACTACATAAAAAAAGCATTCGATGGAGAAAATGTGGTATTAAAAGATATAGAAGTAGACCTAACTAAAGTGTATGGTAGGAAAGGTATGGAGAATGCAAAAGGAATCAAATATTTGGATTCACTTTTTACCCCAATATTTGATAACAACAAGAAACTACTTTATATAGTATATTTGGGTATAGATATTACAGATAATGTATTAAAAAACAGAGAATTAGAATTAAAACAAAAAGACATACTTGAGGCAACAAAACAACTTTCTGAATATAAACTAGTGGCTTTGAGAGCCGTAATGAATCCACATTTTATATTCAATGTTTTAAATTCTATTCAATACTTTATAGCATCCAACGATAAAGAACAAGCATTAACTTATCTATCTTTATTTTCAAAATTGATAAGAAAAACACTTGAAAATTCGTTGAAAAGCAAAATCACACTTAACGAAGAAATAACTATGTTGAAATACTACATAGATTTAGAAAACTTAAGATTAGAAAATAGATTTGAAGTAGATTACGACATTGACGATAGTTTATTAGAAGATGAAGTTGAAATTCCTACCCTAATTCTTCAACCTTATGTAGAAAACTCCATTATACATGGATTAATACACAAAACAGATGGAATTGGAAAACTTTCTTTAAAGATTGTCGATAAAGGAGATTACATAGAATGCATTATAGAAGATAATGGTGTAGGCCGTGCCCGATCACAACAATTTAAAGAAATGGATCACAAGTCTATAGGAACAAAAGTTACAGAAGAACGATTAAAAATTATAAATAAATTTGACGAAGTAAGCGTAAAAGTGATAGATTTACATGATGAATACAATAATCCGAGTGGAACAAAGACAATTTTAAATATTAAATTAAACTAAATACACATGATAACAGCAATAATTGTAGATGATGAACTAAAAGGTAGAGAAAATTTAAAATTACTTTTAGAGCAATATTGTAACGATATAAGTATTCTTGATACTTGTTCTAATGTTAATGATGCATACAATAAAATTATTCAATTGAATCCTGATATTGTTTTTCTTGATATTCAAATGAAAAACGAAACTGGCTTTGATCTTTTGAAGAAATTCAACAAAGTTAATTTTGACGTAATCATAACTACAGCACATACAAACTATGCTATTACAGCTATAAAATATTCTGCTATTGATTACTTATTAAAGCCCATTGATTTTAACGAATTACAAGAAGCCGTAAATAGAGTAAGAGAAAAAAGAAATGCACCTGATTTACTTCAACGTTTAGGAAATTTAATTGACAACGTAAAAGTAACCTCAGTAGATGAATACAAAATTGCAATACCAAGCAGCGATGGATTGGTTTTTGTAAAAGCAACCGAAATCATTTACTGTGAAGCAGATGGTAACTACACATATTTCTTTTTGAAAAACGGCAAAAGACATATTGTTTCCAAAACTTTGAAAGAATATGAAAACATACTAAGTAATCATCAGTTTTGTAGAATTCATCATAGTTATTTGGTGAATTTGAAAGAAATTAGCAAATATACTAGAGGTGATGGTGGATACGTTACT
The DNA here is from genome assembly GCA_046329305.1 of Cytophagales bacterium. GTDB lineage: Bacteria > Bacteroidota > Bacteroidia > Cytophagales > UBA9547 > CAMFLX01. Next base: position 603,682 of record JAXLUW010000002.1, on the reverse strand, counting down.
ATGTCTAACGGTACAGATTTAGATGTTTCAAAACGAAAAAAAGAAGCATTTTTAGAAAGAATAGCTCACATATAAACTTGGCACATTTTTTGAAATTAGAATATTTATATTAAATTCTTGAATTATGAAAATTATATTAAAACCCATAGTATTATTAAGTTTAGCAGCAGGTTTAATTTTTACAAATTCGGCTTGTAGAAGATCTGTAAAAAGAATAAATGCTAACAAACAAGTTGACCTAAGTGGTAGATGGAACGACGTGGATTCTAGGCTCGTAGCAGAAGAAATGGTAAAAGATGTCATGGCTCGCCAATGGCATAGTAACCATTTTGCAAAAACCGGTAAAAAACCTGTTGTTATTGTAGGTATGGTACAAAATAAGACTGTGGATCAGATAGAACCAGAGGTGTTTATTAAAGCCATCGAAAGAGAATTTATTAACACTGGTTTGGTAAGAGTCGTTACTAATGCTGAATTTAGAGAAAAAATAAGACAAGAGCGTGCGGATCAACAAGAATTTACTTCTCCAGAAACTGCAAAAAAATGGGGTAAGGAATTGGGTGCTGATTACATGATGTTTGGTACAATTAACTCAGTGAATGACCAATACAAGAAAAGAAAAATAAACTACTATAAAACAAACATGGAATTGACTGATATTGAGTCAAATGAAATTGTTTGGATTGGTGAAAAAGAAATTAAAAAAGATATAAGAAATTAATCTAAATTTTTTTGAGTAATTTTGAAAGTCGAGGTAGTTATCTCGACTTTTTTTATGTCAAATTTGATTTTTGAAAATTTAGAAATTAGAAAATTTATTGAAGACCATAAAAGCTTACCAATAGCTGATGTTATCTTAAAAATTCATAATAAAAAAATTGGTCATAAAGATTTTATCGTCAACCAAATAAATGCTTATCAAAAATTAAAACATAAATTACCTTTTTGGACAGATATTCCAGAACTCATTTATCCAAGTATTGTTTCTTTTGAACAATGTTCTTCTTCTGAAACTGCACTTTTTAAATCTTCAATCTTAAAAGAAAATTGTAATCATATTATTGATATTACAGGTGGTTTTGGAATTGACACTTATTATTTATCGCAAAAATGTAGAGAAATTACACATGTTGAACGAAATAAGGAGTTGTCAGAAATAGTCCAACATAATTTTCAAAAATTAAATGTAGAAAATTGCAAATTTGTAATTGATGATTCAATTGAATACTTAAAATCTTGTAAAGTAAATTTTGATTTACTATATGTAGATCCTGCCAGAAGAGATAGTGAAAACAATAAAGTAGTTCTTGTAAACCATTGTGAACCAAATTTATACGAAAACTTTGAATTGTTTAAATCAAAATCTAAACAAATTTTAGCAAAGTTTTCTCCAATGTTAGATATTCATCATATAATATCTGAACTTAAACCTCAAAAAATATTCATTGTTAGTGTTAAAAATGAATGTAAAGAAATTCTTGTTTATTGGGATTTTCAAACTGAACAAGAAAAAACTTTCATTGATACTATTAATATCCATTCTAGTCTTATTCAAATGAATAGTTTTGAATATAAAAATGAAAATTTAAATATTAACTACCAAGAACCTCAACTTTATATTTATGAACCCAATAGTTCTATAATGAAATCTGGTTGTGTGGACCAACTAGCAAAAGAATTAAATTTACCCAAATTACATCCAAATACACATTTATTTACTTCGGAATTTTTAATAAAAAACTTTCCAGGAAGAATATACAAAGTAATTACTCAATGTACTTATTCAGAAAAAAGTGTAAAGAAGTATATTACTGATTCAAAAGCTCAAATTACTACCCGTAATTTTGGTGAATCAGTTGAAGAAATTAGAAAAAAATTGAAACTCAAAGACGGAGGAGACAAAACAATTATTGCTACTTCAAGCATTCACAATAAAAAATTAATTCTGCTAACTGAGAGAATATTACAAGTATGATTGATCATAACATTTTTGTAAATAAGATAATTGATTGGTATTTAATTCATAAAAGAGATTTACCATGGAGACACACAACTGATCCATATTTAATCTGGTTATCAGAAATTATATTACAACAAACGAGAGTAAATCAAGGTCTACCCTATTATTTGAAATTTGTAGAAACTTATGCAACAATTTCTGACTTTGCAGATGCTCCCATAGATGAAATTCTTAGAATTTGGCAAGGTTTAGGGTATTATTCTCGTGCAAGAAATATGCATTTTACTGCTAACGAAATTAAAAACAAACATAATGGTGTTTTTCCGTCTGATTATGACACTCTTATAAAATTAAAAGGTATAGGGAAATATACAGCATCTGCTATTAGTTCATTCTCTATAAACGAAAATAAAGCAGTAGTTGACGGAAATGTATATAGAGTATTGTCGAGGTTTTGGGGGATTTCTGAGCCAATAAACACTACTGAAGGAATAAAGAAATTTGATATATTAGCAAATGAAATAATTAACTATTCATCAAATAAAGCAGTTTATAATCAGGCAATAATGGAATTTGGTGCTTTACACTGTAAACCTCAAAATCCGCTTTGTGAGCACTGTGAATTAGCCTCAAGTTGTTATGCGTATTTGAATAATGAAACAGATAAATTACCTGTAAAACTAAATAAAGTAAAAATTGTTCATAGAAACATCTTTTACAGAGTATATCAATTTGATCATAAAATTGCTTTTAAAAAAAGATCTACTCAAGACATATGGCTTGGATTGTATGATTTCTTTGAAGTTGAAAATAATGAAAATGAATTAGATATAATATATTCAGTAAAACATAAATTATCACATCAAAATCTAACCATATCGTTTAGTATTGTTCAAATAAAAAATCCATCTGAAATAAGTTTAGAGTTTTTCTCTAAATCAGAATCAGATGGACTTCCTAAACCGGTTGTGGTTAAAAATTTTATTGAAAAATTCAGTAAAGAATTATTTGGTAATTAATACTCGAATTTAGGCGCATTTACTTTAAGAAAATGATAAGAAACTGTTTCTACATTATTCATTAATACTTCTCTACCTTTATTATCATATTCTGAAACTTTTGATGTTCCTGTTTTAGAAACACGAGCAGCATTCTTAGATTTATCTAGACCATTCATTTCATTTACATAGTCCACATATTCAGTAAAAAATGTGGCATCTTTACAATGTTGTTTTTTAACAAAATTTACAAAAGCCTTAACGTTTCCTTGTAAAGTAGGATCATTATTATATGACCCAAGTTTATTTAAAATTTGTTCAGCATTGTATAATGTTTTGATAAAATCTTTTCTAAGAGCATAAAATTCAGCATTGTGAGTGTTGTAATATGCATCAAAATATTCAATTTCTTTATATGTAACTTTAACAAATTGCAAATAAGCAATATTATGGTAACGAATCAATGAATCATTAGATACCACATCTTTAATAATCTTTTCTTCAGAACTTGGAATATTAAATTTGTATTTTGAAGCATATCTATTTTCTAAACTATAAAGTTTTTTTTCTCCATTCACAAAAGAGCTATCAGCTTTTGATAATAGTTCAAAAAACTGCATCATATGATCGTGGTTTTGTTTCATTTCTAGCTTATATCTTACAGCTATATCATATTCATTATTTATCAAATTTTTCAATGATTGATAATATATTAAGATAGAATCTACTAGGGCTCTGTCGTAATTAACTGTATCAAAGGACTTTATACGTGATTGTTCAGAATTAATTAATTTAAGTACAGATTCTTTTTGGGTAAGCATTTGCTTGTTTTTCCCTTCTAGGTTGCAGATTTTGTCAGAAAAACTTACAACATTACCAACTAAACTACCATGATTAACAAGTAAATTTTTGATATTATTCTCATAATCATAAGTGTTGTTATGTTTCAAAGATCCTACATCATTTGAAGTTCCTTTTGAATATCCTAATATAGATAAACCAATAAATATTAGAGTGGTTGATTTTTTAAATAACTTGTTCATTTCGGTTATATTTTATACTTTTTGTTGTATTTAGTTTTTTTATTAGAATAATACAATTTTTTATTTTTATAGTATTAAACCAATAATTCTCATTCGTTATGATACAAAAGTGATAATTATCAGTGATTTAAGCAAATTATTTCTAATAAATCATTTAAAAAATATAAAAAAAAATGGCTTGAAGTTATTATTTTAACCCAAGCCATCATTAATTTAATACAAAATATTGTTAAAATCCAATTGACTTTAATTTTAATCCTTCATTCTCTGGCAAACCAAATAATAAGTTCATGTTTTGAACGGCTTGTCCTGATGCACCTTTTAATAAGTTATCTATCATAGAAAGGATCATTAATTTATTTCCATGTTTTTCAATATGTATAAAGCACTTATTGGTATTAACAATTAGTTTCATATCAGGATTTTCATCACATACATGAGTAAATGGATGATTTGCATAATATTTTTTAAATATATCTTTTGCAGTAGCTTCATCAAGATCAGAATCTATATATATGGTTGCAAATATACCTCTAGCGAAGTCACCTCTATAAGGTACAAAATTTATGTTCTTCGCAAAATCTGATTGCAATTGCACTACACTTTCAGTAATTTCTTTAAGATGCTGGTGATCAAATGCTTTGTAAACAGAAATATTATCATTTCTCCAACTAAAATGAGTAGTATCTGTTGGTTTTTGACCTGCACCAGTGCTACCTGTCAAGGCATTGATATGGATTTCTGATTGCAGTTTACCAGCAGCAGCCAAAGGTAATAGACCTAATTGTAAACAAGTTGCGAAACAACCCGGATTTGCAATGTGATTGATTCCTTTCTTAATATGTTCTCTGTTTAATTCTGGAAGTCCGTAAATAAATGAATGTTCTATACCATTAAGTTCAATCTTTGATTTTGCTTTATGTCTAAAATCTGTGCTAAGATCTATAACTTTCAAATTTGGAACAGAATTGATGTATTCTTTATTTTCTTCCATAAATTTTACAGAATCTCCATGACCAAGACAAAGAAACAATACATCTATATCTTTTGAAAACTCTGATGCAAACGACAATTCCGTGTCTCCTAATAAATCACTATGAACTTTGTATAAAGGGCTTCCCGCACTACTTTTACTATGTGCAAATACAATTTGTACAGATGGATGATGAACTAATAATCTTAACAATTCACCACCAGTATACCCTGCTGCACCCGCTATTCCTACTTTAACCATGTATGTACCAATTTAAAAATTTTACAAAATTATATAATTAATTTATGAGATTTTATAATTTGCCATAAAAATGAAACACTTACTTACAAATTCTTTAACATGAGCAATAACTCTACATATTACGACAAGTATTTACAAAAGAAATTTTCTGTAGATCTTCAAATAAATGATATTAACATTGAAGTATATAGTTCTGATTTTAAAACTGTTATTTCTATTCAGGAAATATATTCTTTAGAAACAAGAGATGACCATACTTTGATTTTAAGAATAGGGAAAGAATTCCCTTTTAGTGTGTTAGAAATAGCAGATCCATTATTAATATCTAAAATCAAATCTAAATGTTCTCATCTGAATATACGTACTTCTAACGAAAATAAAGCCTATAAAACAATTTTGTTGTCTTGGTTGGTAGGATTAGTTGCTTTAGGATGTTTATTGTATTTTGGTTTACCATGGTTAGGTGAAAAAGTGGCTTTATTACTTCCTAAGAAAACGGAAATTGAAATGGGTGAACAATATTATAAATCATTTATTTCTACGGCACACATTGATACCGCTGGAACGAATAAGTGTAAAGAGTTTTTAAAAATAGTAAAATACGACACCACCTATCCACTACAAATTACAGTTGTAAATTCTGAAGTTAAGAACGCATTCGCACTTCCTGGAGGGCATATTGTGGTTTATAGTAAAATTATAGAAGATATGAATTCCCCTGAAGAATTCGCAGCACTAATTGGGCACGAAAGTACGCATATTTCTAAAAGACACAGTACAAGAAACTTAGGTAGAAGTAGTGTGATTTCGATGTTAAGTTTTTGGTTTTTTGGAGATTTTGGTGTTTTGGCCTCATTAAGCTCAAATATTGTGAATATGTCCTATTCTAGGGAACTAGAAACAGAGGCTGATATTACAGGAATTGAAGTATTACATACTAACAACTTAAATACTCAAGCGATGATAGATTTATTTAAGAATCTCAAAAAAGAAGAAACAGACCTCAATAGTCAGCTTGAATATTTAAGTACTCACCCACTTACTGATGATAGAATTTCAAAATCTAAAGAATATATTAAAACAAAAAACTACACCACCTTTAAAACAAATCTTGAATTAAATAACTGGTGGAAAGGTTTTTATGCTAAATAACGTTCGATTCTGTTATGTACAAAGTAGATAATGGGTATAAGCAAAATTGCCATCAATACTTTGTACAGAAACTGAGTGATTCCAACTTGAATAACTTGTGTTAAGCTCCAATTACCTAAAAAATAGAATGCAATAAATAAAATAGTAAAACTATCAACAAACTGAGAAACTATAGTGGAACCGGTAGCTCTTAACCAAATGTATTTATCTTTTGTTAACACTCTTATACTGTGATACACCACTGCATCAACAAGTTGGCTCGTAATAAATGCAATTAATGAGCCGATAATGATATTAGCACCTTGAAGTAAAAAAAACTTAAAAGCATAATCTGGATTAAAGGTATTGTTGAGGTTGTCTTTGTTGTTTAATGACAGCCAAAAATCTGCTGGTGGCAAATATGCACCAATAGAAAAAGCAGTGAATACAAACACCAACAAACCTAGTGTGATTAAACTTATCTTTATCACTCCTTTCTTGCCAAAATATTGATTGATAATATCTGTGGTTACAAAAACTACTGGCCAAATAATAACTCCACCAGAAAGATTGAATTGCATCCAACCATTACTAAGCTGAGTACCTATTAATTTATCTAATGAAAAAATTTTAGGTCCTAACACTTCTGCTACTATGGCATTGGTAACAAAAAAAAGGCAGAGAATTAAATATAATGACTGCCTTTTAGATAATTTTTCTTCTATGATCATAGTTTATTCAAATGTTTTGAATAAAATTTTAAGGTCGTAAAAATGATCTTCTGGAATATCAAAGAATACACGTTTTAAGGTACTGTCTTTACGTTCTGTAAGAGCTTTAATAATCCCTTTAAACTGTAAATATGCAGGCATTACGTCGCTTCGCAACATACAAAATTGTGTAATTCTCAAGGAACTTATATTTTTATCTTTACAAATTTCAATAACTCCATTTGTAAGAGCTTCTGCTTGCTCTTCTCCAAAAAACGTAAATCTATCTACGAAAGGACTTAAGATTAAATAGTAATTATTTGTAGATAAAACACCTAATGTTTTATTTTGATTACACTCATCACAAGTTTTCTTAACTAACTCTTTATCAAGTTTGTATAATTGATTTACAATTGAAAACTCTACGGGTCTTGCAGCACAACTAATAGCTTCAAAAGTAAACTCATCATCTTCTTTTACAGCATGAATATGAGCTTTTTTGCTATCATATTCAATTTTAGTAGCATCTATTATGATGGTGATTCCATTGATGTTGAATTTCTCTCTCATATATAAAAAATGTAATGCAATATACTTAAATTATTATAAAATGTTATTCCGATTGTTGATTTTGGTCGTCGTTTGAATAGTTGTTATTCTTTTCTAGCCAAAAATTATTATATCCTTCTCCTATATGTATCTGAATCTTATTAAGTTGTAATAATTCTAAAACTGCTAAAAAATTATATATAACTGCAATTTTTTCTGAGTTTACAGAAATAATATCTACAAAACTTAATTTTTTGGAATCGTACAAATCTAACAAATGAATGATATAGTCTTTCTGTTCCTCAATAGTGTACGGATACTGAACTACTTGATGTATGGGTTTTTCAACTTCCAATGAAAATTTAGACATCACTTTATTAAAAACCTGAAGCATTCTAAATAAAGTAACATCTTGCATTTCTACCTCCAAATCATTTTGTTCAGCAATAATTTTGAGTTCATTTTTAATATTTCCCCTCGCCTCTTTGTCTAATCTTTGTTTTTCAAGAATAGCTAAATCCTCAACTACAGACTTATATTTTTTGTATTCTAACAAATGTTTCACCAACTCTTCTCGAGGATCTATCTCCTGCCCTGCTTCATTTAATTCTTGCCTTGGCAAAAGCATTTTGGCTTTGATACTCATTAGAGTTGAAGCGACAAAAATAAACTCACTGGCCACTTCCATGTTGAGTTTTTCTAGATGATGAATATATTCTAGAAATTCTGTCGTTATCTTGAATATAGGAATGTCATAAATATCAAGCTCATCTCTTTCTATGAAGAAAAGCAAAAGGTCAAAAGGACCTTCAAAGAGCGGAAGTTTAATTTCAAATGACATTATCTGTTAAAATTCAATCTCTTACCGGGTTGGTTTTCGATAATTGAATCGTTTTCATAAACTAGATTTCCAGAAACAATAGTAAAAGCTATTTTAGAAGAAAATTGATGTCCTTCAAAAGGTGACCAACCACATTGGTAGAGTAAATTACTTTTTTCTACAGTAAGTTTTTGTGTTGGATTTATTATAGTTATATCTGCCCAATATCCTTCTTTGATATATCCTCTTTTATCTATTTGATACAAATCAGCAACGTTATGAGCCATTTTTTGAACAATCATTTCTAAAGAAATTTTTCCTTGTCTATGTAGATCTATCATAGCTAAAACAGAATGTTGTACCAAAGGCCCTCCTGACGGTGCAGAAACGTATGGTAATGATTTTTCCTCCAAAGTGTGTGGTGCATGGTCGGTAGCTATTACGTCTATCCTACCGTCTAACACTGCTTTTAAAATTTCATCTCTATCATGAGCTGTTTTCACAGCTGGATTCCATTTTATAAAATTTCCTTTAGTTGCATAATCACTATCAGAAAACCAAAGATGATGAATACATGCTTCAGCAGTTATTTTTTTGTCTTTTAAAGGTATATCATTTCTAAAAAGAGATAATTCTTTGGCGGTTGATATATGCAAAATGTGTAATCTTGCTCCAGTTTTTTCCGCTAGAGCAACCGCCTTAGATGAAGAATTGTAACAAGCTTGTTCTGAACGAATTAATGGATGATGACTTGGATTTAAATTATCTCCAAATTCAACTTTAAATTTCTCCAAATTGGATTTTACCAACACATCATCTTCACAATGAGTTGCAATTAATGTTGGACTATTTTTAAAAATATCTTCTAGCGTTTTTTCGTTATCCACAAGCATATCACCCGTAGAAGAACCCATGAAAATTTTAACGCCACAAACAGTTAATGGATTTACTTTTTTTACCTCATCGGCATTAGAATTGGTCGCACCTAAATAGTAACTGTAATTTGCTAGAGAATCAACAGAGGCTTTGGAATATTTTTCTTCTAATAGTTGAAGTGTAGTAGTTGGTGGATTGGTATTGGGCATTTCCATAAAAGTAGTTACACCACCAGCTACGGCAGCTCTACTTTCTGTTCTTGTGCATCCTTTGTGAGTCAATCCAGGTTCTCTAAAATGCACCTGATCGTCTATTGCACCAGGCATTACCCACATGTTTTCCGCATCTATAATTTTATCGGCTTTTTTATCTATTTGTGAATCAATCTGTTCAATATATCCATCTTTAATAAATATATCTGCAACTATTTGTTTGCCTTCATTTATGATGATTCCTTGTTTTATTAATATCGTAGACATTTTATATGTAGTATACCTTTGTAAATGCAAATTTAAACGTAATGCTCAAATAAAAAAGAGTAATCATTTAGATTAAAGTTGAATTTTGGCATAGCTTATGTAAATTGCATGAAGAAAACATAAATTCACAATTGAATATGCAAAAACTCATACTAGCTCTGGGTATGTTGGTGTTTTTTACCAACATAAATGCTCAAAATACCCAACCGTACCGAAAGCATGGACAAGGTTGCAAAGAAGATTTATTTAATGTTCAAGACAAACAAACTCGTTTGTGGGGATATAGAAGTTTTGAGGGCGAATGGGTAATTCCTGCAAACTATGTGGAAGCAGGTCAGTTTGCTAGTGGAAAAGCAAAAGTGAAAAAAGGCGATAAATGGGGTGTAGTGAATTGTACCGGTTATTTAATTATTAATTGTGAGTATGAAGAAATAAAAGATTTTTCAGGAGATAAAATTTGGGCTAAAAAAGGAAATTTATGGGGATTGCTATCTGAGAAAGGTCAAATTTTGGTTCCTCATCTATATGATGATGTTCAAAAAATTGGTTTTGAAAATTCTGTTTCTTGGGTAAGAAAAGGAGATTTATGGGGAATAATAGATGAATCAAACTCTAAAACAATTGTAAAAAATATTTACGAAGATTTTACTGTGGCTTCAGATCAAATCAGTATTGTCAAACTTAAAGATAGTCTTGGTTTAATAGAAAACTATACTGGTAAGTTGGTAATAGAACCTAAAATTACTGATATGGAAAAAATTAGTAATCATTGTTTTGCGTATAAATTAAACAATAAATGGGGAGCAGTGAGTCATTTGGGCGATAAAAATATTCCTTGTGAATACGATAAATTAAGTAAATGGAACAACGGTCTCATTTTGGCACAAAAAAGTAACAAATTCAAAATATTGAATGATAAAGGGAAATCTATTTCTAGTACTTATGACTTTATTGGACCAGTAGTAAATAACAGAGCCATTTGTATGTATCAAAATCAATTTGGATATATAAACGAGAAAGCAACATTGGTTGTGAAACCAAATTATGTTAGTGCAACTAATTTTTATTTCAATACTGCTATAGTTAAATCAAAATCAGGTTATCAAATTATTAATATGTCTGGTAAAAATTTGACTAACGAAAGTTTTGAGTTTGTTAGAAGAGATAGCTCAAAAGGATATTTTTGGGTAAAAAATCAAGCAAACAATTACTTATTGAATACGTTTGGCATAAAGCAAAATCTTGATTTTGATAAATTACTCGTGAATAGTGCTTCAGAAGGGATTTTGTTTTATAAAAATAATAAAATGGGAGCTTTCAATATTTTAAATAATAAGATCATACTACCAGTTATTTACGATAGCATCTCTACCTTTAGAGTTGTTGAATATCAGATATTTAAAAACGATAAAAAAGGAATAGCAACCGCAGAAGGCAAAGAATTAATTCCTTGTGAATATGATTTTATAGATTATTATTCTATTGATGGTAAAGTATATTATTATGTACAAAAAGATATAAAAGTTGGTTTGTTGAATAATCAAAATCAAACGGTAGTTGAACTTAAATACGATTTGCTAGCACCTGCAAACAACAAAAATTTAATAGCTAAACTAGAAGATAATTATGGTATGATTAATTTAAAATCTGAAATAGTTATTCCTTTTAAATATGATTATTTAAGTAACATTTTGGAAGAGAAAAATAATTTTTATCAGCCTTTAGTATATAAAAAAGGTAAAAAATCTGGACTGTTAAACCTTAAAGGTGATGAAGTTGTAACCACAGAAGGTAGTATTAACTTTATAGGTGAAAATTTATATGCTTTGTCTGAAAATGGAAAAGTCAAGATAATCAACCACAAAGGTGAAAACATAAACAAAGAAGAGTTTCAACAAATTGGAGAATTTATTAACAGAATTGCAAAAGCAAAAAAGAACGATAAATGGGGTTATATAACTCTTGGTGGTAAATTTTTTATACAACCTGTTTATGATCAAGTTGAAGATTTTAAATCAAAAACAGCAGTTGTAAAACAAGGAAATAAATATGGAATAATAGATTTTATGGGTAAAACAATTGTTCCAATAGAATATGACGAAATCTATGAACAAAATGGAAATAGAATTTTAGTTAAGGACAATACTAAATTCTATCTTAATAAATTTGGTAAAATTAAAAATTTATAAATTGTTTACAATATGCACATGTATTTAGTTTCATGTGCATATATTTAAAGCTTTTTAAATCCTAAGGCTACAGAAGCACATTTTGTTTTTTTGGGATTCACAAAATTAAAAGTAATATAATAAACGCCAGTTGCAGTGCAATTAAAACCTACTTTATTGTACATTTTTTGCATTTTGGGTACGTAATTACTACATATTTCATTTCTGTTGTTATCATAAAGAACCATTTTAACATCTTCCGTTAAAACATCATTAGCAAAAACAAATTTGTAATGAGTATTCTTTGTAAAAACATAGGATACTTCATGATCATCTGTATTATATTCTAGGTTGTAGGTTTTTAAATAGATATAGTCGCCAAGTTCTTTAACAGCAACATCATGATATTTATTAAAAACACATGCAGAAGTACACACAAACACAGTAATCACTGATATTAGCGATAATTTATATAAATTTTTCATGTTTAATTTTTCTATTAGTTTACTTTTACAAAGCTATTTCTTATTGAAATAATAGAATCTTGAATTTCTTTATATTGTGAATTAGAAATTTCAACTTTAACTTCTTTTTTACCTTCGTAAACAGGCATACCGTCTTCTTCTACAATTTTAGCATCATGTACAATTTCTTTAATATGTAAATTATCGAAAAGTATTTTTAAAGATAACATTCTTTTGATAATTGGTTTTACCGCAGGATTTGCCTTATATAAATTTGATAACTCTATTATCTTATCAAGTGCCAGTTTTTGATCTCCTATTTCAGCTTCAATTTTTGAATATTTATTTTTACTATCTACCATAGAAGCCAAATACATAGCTTCTAGCCATCCACCAGTGACCATAAGAGCTCCTAATTCACCTCTTTCAGTAGTAGCCAAATATTGATATATTTTTTCAAAATTGTCTGTACTTACTTGCATAAGAGAGTCGTTGTCTCCTTCTTTTAAAATGATATTTTCAAGTAATTTATAGTCAAAACAGGTTTCAACGCCTAAATCTTTAGAAACATTACTTACAACATCTAGATACTTAACTATATCTTGTGTGGAATTATACATGTTAGCGTAGCCCAAATCGGCACTATAAACCCCAAAAGTGATAGCTTTTTGTGAACTAGTTGCATATTTATCAGCATTTTCTACTGGTAACAAAAGTCTAGAATTGTACATCGCTCCTGCCTTTTTGATCATGTTTTCTATCTCAAGAGGAGAAGGCATTTGTTCTAAAATATCTAGTGCCATTTCAGAAGAAATATCAACCATAGAACTTACAGAGTCTTTGTATTCCACATATTTTGTTTCTTCTTGTGGTAAATCGTTACAGGATGTAACTATAAAAATTGATATAAAAATGCTTAAATAAATTACTTTCATTTTTTCTTAAGAACGGCTAAAATTAATTTTCTGGTAATTTTTCTGATCAAATCGGTATACAACAAAGTAAACGAAATTACATTAAAAAACCAAACCATCAATAGGTTAGCCCAAAACGTTTTTATCTTTACTCCAAATATGTTTTTTACAGGGCTATATAAAGGTGCTCTCATCTGATACCATTTTAAATGTTTCGGGAGTTTCTCAAATACAGGTTCATATTTCCTGATAAGTCCGTCATTTTCTGTTTGAGTAATTTTTACCAATCCATGTCTATTTTTTAATAAATTAGAAAGAGAAGTATTGAAATGCGTAGCCTTATACTTTTGAACATCTATCAATATGTCATCTTTTACAAAATTTAATTGTCTAGCTTTATGATTGTAAAATTTTAATATATATGAAATTTCATTTTTTATTATTTTCAATGATTCTAGATCATATTTTTTTATTTTTGCAAATGTTACATTATGATAACACCAATCAGCATATCGTATATTATTAAGAAGAGTTTCAAATCTGCGTTTATTATTTTCAGATTGATCATAGTTTAAAGTTAAATAATCTATTTCGTCTAATATCTCTTTGCACCAATAACTGCTCACATAATAGGCTTCTGCTTCTTCTTGTTCAATATAAAATAAAGGTTTCTGATATTTGTTTTCTTTAAATTGTGCCAATGCTAAAGCTTCATAGCCCCATCTTGCCACTATGAAATCAGCAATCATTGGTACATTTTTTTTATCAGAAATAATTGAATTTAATTTATCATATTCAAAAACGGCACCACTTAATATCATTTGAGGAATTAGTAACAACGGAACCATAATATGTACTGCAACTAATGAAGTAAAAGATGAAGAAACTATTAATCCTGAAATGATAGAAAAACTTGACATGGTAAATAATACTGCAAAATAGTATAAATCCATGTTTTTGATTTCTAAAACATAAGTTGAGATATATACAAAAAGTACAATTTGAAAAATTATAATAGCATATAATACCGATATTTTAGAGAGCAAATAACCTAACCTACTCAGATGCAAAAACTTTTCTCTTTTAATAAGAGGTTTTTCTTTTACTATTTCTCCAATACTAAGACTAAGTCCTAAAAACAGCGATACAATTATGGATATAAATATAAATGAAGGTATATTATCATTGTTTATAAATTTATAGGTATCCGAATTGAGTGCTGTATATTTTATTACACCAGAAATTATAAATGCTAATATTGGAGCTATAAGTAAGTTAACAAGTAAATATTGTGTATTTTTTGTTTTAGCTAACAAATCTCTTTGAATAAAAATATAAACTTGTTTCCAAAAATGTGGAGGAAGGATTTCTCTTTCTATATTTTCTAGATTTTCAAGTTCACTTGCGGGTATAAAAGGTTTGAATTTACTTTTAAAAATACTTTCCCAATATTTAGAGTCGTGTTTTCGTTCTTTGGTAGGTTTCCCATAAATATCTACAAATTTCTCTTCTATGATAGAAAATATCAAATCAGGACTCGGATTTGCAGATTCTGCCATAAGAACCCCTCCTTTGCTATGAACTAAATTTTTAGAATTTTCCTTAAAGTAATCTATTGCTTTTAGTGGTGTATCGTTGTAAATTTGTCTTCCACCTTTATCTATAATAACCACTGTATCAAGCATGTTAAAAAGCTCAAGTGTGGGTTGATGCATTACTAATATTATAAGTTTACCGTTTAAGGTTAACCTTTTTAAGTGATGCATTAATATCTCTGCATCTTTTGAAGAAAGTCCAGAAGTTGGTTCGTCTAAAAATAATATTTCAGGTTCTCTAACAAGATCCAGTGCTATGTTTAATCGTTTCCTTTGACCACCACTAATTTCTTTGTTTAAAAAATTACCAACTTTCAAATCTTTGATATCATAGAGTCCCAATTCAAGAAGTGTCTTTTCTACTTTAGAAAGAATTTCTAGTTTGGTTAAATCTCTAAAGCATAATTCTGCACCCAATAATAGATTTTCATAAACTGTGAGTTCTTCTATTAACACGTCTTCTTGTGTTACATATCCTATCAAACCTTTAACTTCTTCTGACCTTAAAGGTCTGTTGTTTAGCATGATACTACCAGAATTTACTTTGTGTTTACCAGATAGTACATTCATTAAGGTTGTTTTACCCGCACCACTTGCACCAAGAATTCCAACTAAACGCCCAAGTGGTACTGTTAAATTAAAATCATGTATCCCTGTTTTACCATTTGGAAATTTATATTCAACATGTTTACATTGGTAATAAATTTGGTGCTTTAACTTAAAACGAGTGAAGTAATACGTAATTTCATTAAAATATAGTTTCTCGTTGTTTTCAAAATTAATTATACTATCACATTCTAACACATAAATCAAAAATGCTTTTACTTGAGTGTTTTTGATTGTTAATGATTTTGTTGTGTTAAAAAACTTAATAAAAAACAAATCATATGTGCTACAATGGTAAATACAAAAACTAATATCACTACTAGCTATATTAAATTTTATATCTTTCGTTTGTGTGTTTACGGAATGTCCGTTTGGGTATTTATAAAAACAATTATGAAAATCAATTTCGTCTATGTTTTCTGCAAACACAAAAGACTCTAAAAAAAACAATTCAGTTTGATTGATATATATTAAGTCAGCAAATTTTCTAATTAAATTTTTCTTAGAATCAAGGTATTCAGAGTTATAGATGGAAATCTCAAGCAATCTTACAAGAACTATAAATCTCTGATTGATAGTAAGATTAGTATTAATCAAGTCAGCCAACTCATCTAGCTGGTTAGACACATCCGCATTTTCATTTATTTGTTTGAAATATTCAATAAATAAAGTTCTGTATTTTTTGGTTTTTTGCTTACCGAGATAATCTTCTAAAAAGGCATTCACATACAAAGCCTCACCCTCAACAAGCTTACCATCTGCATTGCAGATTATTGCAAACAATCGTATAAGGCCTTGAAGTAATTCTTCTGTCATGATATTTATTAAAAATATTTTTGTCCTAAATTAAAATAAAATATGATATTTTTGAACTTTACAATGCACGTAATTAAACAAAATGCTACAAATCAAAGAGAATTATTCACTTAAGTATCTCAATACGTTTAAGATAGATCAAAAGTCTAATTTTTTTGTTGAAATAAAAAATTTGGATGAGCTTTTGGAATTACTTAAAAATCCACAGTGGAAAACTATTCCAAAGCTATTTTTAGGTGGTGGTAGCAATATGTTACTTTGCAAAGATTTTGAAGGACTTGTCGTAAAAATAAATCTTAAAGGAATAAGATTTTCTACAGAAAATGATATCATAGTAGTAAGTGCTGCCGCTGGTGAAGTATGGCATGATTTTGTAATGTATTGTGTAGATAATGAGTGGGCAGGTTTAGAAAATTTATCTTTAATTCCAGGCTCAGTTGGGGCTGCACCCATACAAAATATTGGTGCTTATGGTGTTGAAGTAAAAGATAAAATAAGATATGTTAAAGCTCTAAATATAAATACTTTAAATATAGAAATATTTAGTAATTCAGAGTGTAAATTTGGATACAGAGAAAGTGTATTTAAAAATGAATTCAAAAACAAATACATTATATTAGAAGTGGGTTTTTCATTAACTAAAACATCTGCTATCAATAGTAGTTATGGAGCAATAAAAGAAACGCTTGAAAAAAATGGAATCTCTAACCCTACTATTAAAGATATTAGTAATGCAGTAATTGAAATCAGAAAAAGTAAACTTCCTGATCCTAACGAAATAGGTAATGCAGGTAGTTTTTTCAAAAACCCAGAAGTAGAATATACTGTTTTTGAACAAATTAAATTGATATATCCTGAAGTACCTTCATACCCCGCCGCCAACAATTTAGTAAAAATTCCTGCTGGTTGGTTAATAGAAAAAGCTGGATGGAAAGGTAAAACTATAGGCGACTGTGGTGTACATAAAAACCAAGCTCTTGTTCTTGTGAATTATGGCAGTGCCAAAGGTTTGGAAATCAAATTATTGGCAGAAAATATACAAAATGATATTTTTAATATATTTGGAATCTATTTACAAAACGAAGTAAATTACATATAAACATAAAAATTAGATATGTCAGCATCACTTATTTCTGGTATTTTAATAGCTTATTTTTTATTACTCATAGTAGTATCTTATTTCACTAGTAAAAACGCAAGTACTGACGATTTTTTTACAGCTAAAAAATCATCTCCGTGGTATTTGGTTGCTTTCGGAATGATTGGCACATCAATATCTGGTGCAACATTTATTTCAGTACCAGGTAAAGTATCATTATCTCAATTTAGTTATTATCAAGTTGTTATAGGTCAATTTACAGGGTTATTAGTTGTGATTTATGTACTTTTACCTTTGTATTATAGATTAAATCTAATTTCAATATATACCTATTTAGAAAAACGCTTTGGAAAGTTCTCCTACAAAACTGGTTCTATGTTTTTTATTGTTTCTAGAACTTTAGGGGCATCTATCCGTTTGTTTTTAGCTGCAAAAGTTTTGCAAGATTTTATTTTTGAACAATTCAATGTTCCTTTCTATGTAACAGTTCTTATTACGATCTTATTAATTTGGGTATATACCATCAAAGGTGGTATCAAAACTATTATTTGGACTGATAGCTTACAAACCTTATTCTTAATTACAGCACTTGTTGTAAGTATCATTTTCCTAAGTCATGAATTACATTTGGGTACTACAGGCTTAGTTACGGAAGTGTACAAAAGTAATTATTCTAAAATATTTTTCTTTGACGATATTAAAGCCAAAAATTATTTCTTTAAAAATTTCATCAGTGGTTTGTTTTTAGCCATAGCTATGATTGGTCTAGATCAAGATCTTATGCAGAAAAATTTGACCTGTAAAGATTACAGCGAAGCTCGTAAAAACATGTTGGTTTTTTCATTTATAATGCTTTTTGTAAACTTATTATTCTTGAGCTTGGGAGCACTTTTATATATGTACATAGATGTGAATCATATAAGTTTAAACATTACAGATACTGATGACATGTACCCAAATATGGCCTTGAAGTATCTTGGAAGTGTAACTGCCATCTGCTTTTTACTTGGGATAACAGCCTCATCTTATGCTAGTTCAGATTCTGCATTAGCGTCGCTCACAACAGCCTTTTGTATTGATTTTTTAAATTTTAGTTCCAAATCTGAAGAAGTTAAAAAAACACAAAAACTATGGGTTCATATCGGGTTTTCAATTCTGTTTTTTATTGTAATTTTGGTTTATAGGGCTTATTCAAACAAAGCTGTTATTGACGCTCTTTTCACAATTGCAGGATACACTTATGGACCACTTTTGGGTATGTTTAGCTTTGGTATTTTAACTAAGAGAAACACTCAAGATAAACTAATTCCAATTTTCAGTTTAATCAGTCCGGCAGTTACTTATGGAATATTTTATTATGTAGAAAAATACAAAGATTTATATAAATTCAGTTTTGAATTGTTGGTGATAAATGCATTTATTATGTTTGTTTTAATGTTTGTAGTAAGTAAAAAAACTCATAAAAAAGCATTTTAAATTGAGAAAAGAATCATTAAAATTCAATTATTTAAATTACTATAAAACTCTTAAGTGGGTTGAATTAAACTACTCACACTGTGTAGCTTTCAACAACTATTCAGGCTTGTATACTGATGGTTTTAATGTATCTATTCATGCCTCAAATTATCCATTAATTTTTGAAAGTCCAGATTCTATTCCAAATGATAAGTTTTTAGTAGGAATTTTGTCATACGACTACAAAAACCACATAGAACCCCTTCATTCAAAACATACTTCATCTATAAATTTTCCAGATTTTGGTTTTTTCGAACCAGAACTTTCTATAGTTTTCAAAGGTGAAGAAATTGAAATATTGGCTGTAAATTCTTCAGAAATTTTAGAAAAAATAAAGGATTTTGTTTTTGAAGAAATAAAAAATACAACCCATATATTTTTGAATGAACATACCACTAAAGAATTATATATCAATACATTAAATAAAATTAAATCTGAGATTCATTTAGGAAATGTGTATGAAATGAATTACTGCATTTTATTTGAAACTTCAGAAATACATATTGATCCTATTACAATATTTAAGAATTTATCTACCAACTCTCCTACTCCTTTTTTGTGTTTTGTAAAGTTTGATACAAATTTTCTTTTGTGTGCTTCTCCTGAAAGATTTCTAAAAAAACAAGATAAGAAATTAATATCTCAACCAATCAAAGGTACTAAATCTGTTGTTGAAAATACACAACAGGAAGTTTTTAGTTTACAATCAAATTTAAAAGAACAAAACGAAAATGTTATGATTGTAGATTTGGTTAGAAATGATTTATCCAAAATTGCAAAAGCAGGAACGGTAAAAGTAGACGAGCTTTTTGGAGTTTATAAGTTTGGTAATTTGTATCAAATGATTTCAACTATTAGTGCAGAAATAGATAACCATGTTACTTTTAAAGATATAGTAGACGCAACGTTCCCAATGGGAAGTATGACTGGAGCCCCAAAACTTAAAACTATGGAGCTCACCGAAAAATATGAGAATTTCAAACGAAATATTTATGCAGGTTCTGTCGGGTACATAGAGCCCAATGGTAATTTTGATTTTAACGTTGTTATAAGAAGTATTTTTTGGAATGCAGATAACTGTAAAATTAGTTTTGCTGTGGGTAGTGGAATCACTGCCATGTCTAACCCTGAACAAGAATATGATGAATGTCTATTAAAAGCTGAAAAAATTCTTAAAGTTTTAAATAATCTAAAATAAATATAGATAACATCAATATTATTAATAGATATTATCAGTTTGATATATATGTTTATTAACTGCAACTTTGTAACATAATAAAACACATAATTATGAGCAGAGTATTATCAGTTGGATCTCAGTATCCTAAATTTAACAAAAAAGCAGTTGTTTCAACAGAAAAAGGCAAAGAGTTTTACGATTTAAAATCTGAAGAAGTTTTTAATGGCGAAAAATGGGCTGTTATATTTTGGTGGCCTAAAGATTTCACTTTTGTATGTCCTACAGAAATTGCTGAATTCAATAAACATTTTCAAGATTTTAACGATAGAGATGCTGTTCTTGTAGGTGCTAGTACAGACACTGAATTTGTGCATTTGGCTTGGAGAAAAAATCATGAAGATTTAAAAGATCTAAAATTTCCTATGTTGGCAGACACTTCAAAGTCATTGGCAGAAGAATTGGGCATTTTAGAAGCAAACGAAAAAGTAGCATATAGAGTAACGCATATCATAGATCCTCAAGGTGTTATCAGATGGGCAACTGTAAATGATTTGTCTGTGGGTAGAAATGTTCCAGAAGTTCTACGTGTATTAGATGCATTACAAACCGATGAACTTTGTCCGTGTAATTGGAAAAAAGGTGAAGAGACCATAAAAGCATAATTATGGAAATTTCAGTAAAAAATGATACGCTCGACAGTTTGTTGAGCGTATTAAACCTAGAACAATCTCAAGTTGGAAATGGTATCAAGCAAATTGCTTTGTCAGACTACAAATACATCAAAGACTTAAAGATTAATATTACGAATGCTTTGTTGTTGAGCAATTTAACAGAAATTGAAAGATACATACTTGCTTTAGCAACCGCCATCAATGATAAAAAACCAGAATTGATTAAATCATTAACAATCAAATGTAAAGAATTAGGTGTTTCTGATATAGAAATAGCTGAAATTCAATCATGTGTGTCGTTGTTAAGTACCAATAATGTGTTTTACAGATTCAGACATTTTATTAAAAAAGAGTATTATGAAACCACACCAGCTGGTATCAAAATGAGTATAATGATGAATCCCGTGTTGGGGAAAGAGTTTTTTGAACTTTTAAGTTTAGCTATTTCTGCATTAAATGGTTGCGAATTATGTGTGAATGCACATGAATCATCTCTCATACAACTAGGTACAAGTCCTGCAAGAATTTATGATGCTATCAAACTGGTATCTATCTTTAGAGGATTGACGGTTCTGATATAAAAAGGAGCTTTGCTCCTTTTTGTTTTAGTGGTGATAATTAAATCATTTTATTTATCTTTGAAAATATTTACTATAGTTTAAATCACTTTTCAAACCATTAGATTTTTGTAAATGCAAACAAATAAATTCAAAATATTTAAATTCTTAACTTTAGCAATATTAGTAATCAAGTTTACATCTTGTTGTAAGCAAAATCAAAAAGATCAGTATTTCAATAAAATTTCTATTTCTACTGAATTAAAAGGATATTTTGGAGTTTATGATACCGTGGGTACTAAATGGGTTTTTCAAAATACTTCTAAAACCCAAACTGATACATTTAGTGTTTTTAAAATTATTGATACTACAATATTAACGGTAAATACTGCGAGTAATTCTTCTAAATCTAATTGTAAACCAACTACATATAACGACCAAAAAGGATTTAAAATTAAATCTACCCAAATGGGGGAAATTTCTGGATTATACAATTTTCAAAATTTTATAACTCTTACAGATTCCCAAAAAGACACTTTACTTTCTTGTAATATTAATTCAGATTCATTATACATAAATTCTATTACATATACTAAGCCAAGTAATTCTGTACAATCAGTTACCATTAATGATACGGTTTATAAAGGTACTGTGTTCATTAAAAGCGAATTATACAATAATAGAAATAGATTTTACATACAAAAAGGATTAGGCATTATTGCTTATACCTTACAATCGGACACATTTAATTTAATTAAAAAGATAAAATAACTTCATAACCTAAAGTAGTTAAACAAAATTTAGGAGTTACAGAATTACATTTATGGCGGATTTTAGTGAGTAAAATACCAATGGAAGTATATTTATGTTTCAAAACTCTTTTTTTTTATATAACTTGCAAGCATGTCAGTTTTGGCATTAAGTTATCAAACAATTTTTAGATGTCTTCAATAAAAGTATTTGCTCCTGCTACGGTTGCCAATGTGGTTTGTGGCTTTGATGTGTTGGGTTTTGCATTACACAACCCAGGAGATGAAGTAATTATAAGAAAAACGAATCAATCTGGTGTAAAAATCAAAAGTATACAAGGTGACAATGGCAGATTACCTCTAGATCCTGAAAAAAATACAGTAGGTGTATCAGTTATAAATTACCTTAAACACATTGGTTCTGACCAAGGTGTGGAAATTGAGCTTATTAAAAATATGCCATTAGGTAGTGGATTAGGTTCAAGTTCTGCAAGTACTGTTGCTGGTGTTTTTGCAATAAACGAATTACTCGGAAGCCCACTAAAAAGAGAAGAATTACTTCCATTTGCTATGGAAGGAGAAAGACTCGCTTGTGGTTCTGCACACGCTGATAACGTAGCCCCAGCACTTTTAGGTGGTTTTGTGTTAGTAAGAAGTTATGCTCCACTAGATGTTGTTAAACTTCCAACTCCTAAAGATATGTATTGCTCTGTGGTGCATCCGCATATTGAAGTACAAACAAAAGACGCTAGACAAATATTACCTAAGCAAATATTTTTGAAAGACGCCGTTACACAATGGGGTAATGTGGCTGGTCTTGTAAGTGGTTTGTATGAAAGCAATTATGAACTTATAGGTCGTTCATTAAAAGATGTAATCGTAGAACCAGTACGTTCTATTCTTATACCAGGATTTATGCAAGTAAAAGAATCTGCATTAAATGCTGGAGCAATTGGTGGCGGTATTTCAGGCTCTGGCCCGTCTATTTTTGCTTTATGTAAAAGCAAAGAAACAGCTATCAAAGTTAATGAAGCCATGAAAAGTGTTTTTGACCGTATTAATATTGGTTCTGATAGTTATATTTCAGAAGTAAATTCAGAAGGTCCAAGAGTAATAAACTAAAAATAATTCCATAAAGTGAATACTATTAAATTAGAGATTCTTGGTTTGCAGTCAAGTCAGACACAAACAGGTTCTTGTATTTTAATGCTAATAGAAGCTGAAGGTAACAGAAAACTTCCTGTAATTATAGGAATACCAGAAGCACAAGCAATTGCTCTTGAACTAGAGAAAATTGTTCCTAGTAGACCCATGACGCATGATTTATTTAAATCATTTGCTGAGAATTTTGATATTACAGTTGAATCTATAATAATTTCAGATTTAAGAGAAGGAATTTTCTTTGCCAAAATTATTTGCAATGATGGTGTAAATAAATCTGAAATAGATGCAAGACCTTCTGATGCCATTGCAATTGGATTACGCTTTGGAGTTAGCATTTTTACCAATGAAAGAGTAATGTCTGAGGCAGGTATTGTTTCTTCTGAAGATGAAGAAATGGAAGATGAATCTGAAGTGGAAGAAACCAATGTTTCTGAACCTGTTAAAAGTAACAATTCTTTGGGCAATACGAGTAAAGACCAACTGAAAAAAATGCTAGATGATGCTCTTAACAATGAAGATTATGAGTTGGCTGCTAGAATTAGAGATGAACTGAATAAAAGATCATAATACTAAATGATTTCTACATTACAATTTATCAGTAATGATTTTTCTAGAAGTCATATACAAAATATAGAATTGGCTTGTAAAGCTGGATTAAAGTGGATTCAGCTCAGAGCCAAAAATATTGATTTAGAGTCATATATAGAACTAGCAGAAAACGCACAAAACATTTGTGTAAAATATAATGCTCAACTGATTATCAACGACAACTGGCATGTAGCTGAGAGCATAATTGCTGATGGTGTGCATGTGGGTTTAAATGATACACCCGTAAATCAAGTAAGAAATAAGTTAGGCGATTCATACATTATTGGTGGTACTGCCAATACTCTTGATGATGTTGTACATCATGTGTCTAATGGAGCTGATTATGTAGGTTTAGGTCCCTATAAATTTACCAATACCAAAAACAATCTAAGTCCTATTTTAGGATTAGTGGGTTATGAAAAAATTATAAATAATTTACAAAAACAAAATATCAAGATTCCGATTATAGCAATTGGAGGTATTAATCTTGAAGATATTCAAAGTTTAAAAGATGTTGGAGTTCATGGTATTGCATTTTCAACTTTAATTACAGAGTCTGAAAATTCATTTACAGTTGTAGAAAAACTTCAAAAAATATTTCAATAAAAATGCTGAGAATAAAACTCAGCATTCAAATAATCTTAAAATTTTTGTATTCAAAAAGTCTTATACCTGTTAAGATTTCAAATTGATTTAAAATCTTTTTTCTTAAACTTTGTCTAACACTTTTAGGATCATATACAAACTGCCAGTTTAATTCTGAAATTCTTTTGTTCATAATTTCAGGATGTTTCCCTTTAAATACTCTCAAAAGTTGTTTGTTTTCATAAATAAATGGCTTACTACTATCAAATTTTGCAGCAATTTCTGAGTCAGAATGCCACATTTTACTCATTTCCAAGTTTTTATTTTTGTAGCCTTCAGGTTTTCGTACATGCCCATAATGATAAATTGGTACTTCCAGTTTTTTACAATTTAATTTTCTATTATCAATTCTAAAACCCTGAGCATCACCGTATGAATATATTCCTTTGAAATTCCTAAAAAGTCTTATTTCGTTTCTATACCAATCTCTTCCAATAGCTTCGTATTCATAATTACCATAAAAATGTACATAATTAAAAACAAATCCTTCAACCAAACTATTGTTTAAATATTCTTTACAAGCATTGATTATAACGTCATTATAACCTTCTGGTAATACTTCATCTCCTTGAATATAAAAACACCAATCTCCTTTTAGATGTTTAAGAGCAATATTTGTTTGTATAGCCAGTTCGGTACCTTTAACTCTATTTTCTAAATTCCAAGGACTATGAATGATTTTTATTTTTTCATTTTGGATACTTTGAATTAATTTTTCTGTTTCATCTTCGCATTGACCAATAGATATTACAAATTCATCACAAAGAGGTAAAACAGACATAATAGCCTCTATAAATGGGTAATCTAATTTGATTCCATTTCTTATAATTGTAAATCCACTGATTGTCATATTATTTCAAAATTACAGTACCAAACACACCTGAATCTATCCAACCTCTATTTCTACCTGTTTGTGGCTCGTAAGGTATAAATACTGAACCTATGAAGTTTTCTCTAATGTTGTTACCATCATTATCATTAAAAGAAACAGCGTAACCCATTTTTTTGTTTTTATAAAGTTTTACAGCTGTATTTTGAGCATCATCTTTATATGAACTATTATACACCTTCATCGCTACTTCCCATACATAGGTATTTTTTCCTGTTTTAACCATTTTGGTTTTACAGTGTTCGTTGTACAAATGCGGATTTTTATCTGGACCCATATCAACTACATCGTAATCTAGTGTGATATGATAAGCAAATGCAGAATGGTTAAACTGATGGTTTCCATTTGAGTTATCTTCATCAATAAACAATTCTAGACAATCATCTTCCCACCATAATTCAAACGGGCTTTTGTGTTGGTCTGACAATGAATCGTCAGTTATTTCTACCAAAAAATATAAGTAATTTTCATCCCATAACATTTTATATTTACCTGAAATATCCTCTGGAGTTGGTTTATTTCCTAGCCAAACGTGTGGCATTGGAGCCCATTTAGCTTTTTTCCATGATTTTTCATTAGCTTGTGCATCTATCACAATTTCAGTTTTAGTTTTTTTAGCTTTGTATATACTAGCTTCACCCACTAAAGTGGTGTCGTAATAGTTTTGAGCAAATGTTGTAACACAAGAAAGTGTTAATAATGTTACTATTTTTTGAAACATATTTTTGTTTAATTATGAATAACAAACTTATAAAAATTATTTTAATTTGATTCGCCTTTTTTAAAATTCAAAGCCATTCTTTTTACTTCATTTATTGAAATTTGACATAGATGTAACTGATTAAGTTTTTCTAGTGTTTTGATTTCATTTTTAGACAATTGACCATCAATGGTAAAACCTAAGATTAAAGTTGAAATTAAATCTGATCTATATGGTTCTTCTACATTTTGAAGTCTATGTATAAGTTTTTGTTCATCGCAATATACTTTTTGTCTAGTAAAACATAAAACTTCTTGCATTCTTAGCATAAGGTACAAATGATTGTGGTCAAATCCTTTTTTGGTATAACTAACAAATTGTAAAACTTCCTTAAATAAAAAAGTTGAAATGGGATTTTTTATATGCTTTACTCGTATTTCTTCCACAAAATTATTGATCACATTTGTAGCTAAAATTCTTAATCGAGCTTTTTGAAGTATGATACGAGTACCGTATATATTCCAAAAAGCAAAAACGGGTATGCCAACTAAATAGTCCAAATATGGTATTTCTGCAAGCCCCTCTAAAAGAGCTTTTAAGCCTATGTTTGATAAAGAAGCTTTCGTTGCTGTGATTAAAATGAATAATGAAATGGACCAATTACTCATACCTTGATGAGGGTTGAAGCCCAAATCAAGTAATTGACTAGGTTTTTTTCCTAAACTAACATCAATAAGCTGATAGATTTGATATTCTTTGTTTTTATAACTTTTTTGAGGGAAATGAAATATTTTTGAAAGATATCCAACCGATATTAGGTTGAGTGTGATCAAAAAAAATAATTCTATAAATCCCACAATGGTTCCATACAAACTAAAGCCCCATTTAAATGTATATTTCCCAAATATGGGGTGAGAAATTTCATGTAAAGGAAAAAAATGTGGAAAAAACTGATGAGGAGCGTATAAAAGTATGGCAGAAAATGCTCCTATAATTGCAGAAATTATTAATGTTTTAATTATTAATATATCTGATTTTTGTTTTTCATCATAAGACAATAAATGAGATTCATTGTCATCGAATCCATTTTTATTATAAAATTTTGATATGATGTATTTGCGTAACAAGCAAGCTTTTATTTATAAAGTTTTGATATTGAATAAGTTATTAATTTAAACATTTCATTATATTTTGACAATGTAACTACTTTAGAAGTGTCATTTATATCATGATAAGCAGTAATTTCTCCTAAACTATAAATAAATATTGCAGGAACCCCTTTTTCTGAAAAAAAGTAATGGTCAGAATTGGCCGCTTTTCCTCTTGGTTTAACAATTTTTAATAAATTATGAGATTCATTTACTTGCTTGAACACATCAAATACATGATTATAAATACTTCCATTAACGATTGTTACTCCTTCTTTTCCTGAACCCATAAGGTCTAAATTTGTAACCAATTTTATAGTTTTCAAATCACAAATAGGGTTAAAAACAAAATATTTTGAACCAATTAGTCCAACTTCTTCAGCTCCAAAAGCTATGATTAATACGGAATATTTAATTGGATTTTTTTTGTAATATTCAGCAATTTGTAACAACATGGCTATTCCCGAGGCGTTGTCATTTGCTCCAGGAAAATAGCAAGACTCTCCTATTCCTCCCAAATGGTCATAATGTGCACAAAATATTAGTAATGAGTCTCTATATTCTGTTCCTGAAATATATCCTATAACATTCTGACTCGTAACGCTTTGAAGCTCTGAATTGATGTTTAACTTTAATTTTCTACCAATTTTTTCTTGAGCATTTTCTGTGATATTCAAATCAAAATTATTGGACTGATGTTGAGAAAATGTGTGCGTAAGTTTAGATTTTGAAGTATATAAGTTATTGAAGTTGTTTTTTTTGTTAGAATTTAAGAAGAAACAATTCTTGCTAGATTTATAAGAGATAGAATCTTTCAAAACCTTAAAAGTCTGATTTACACTTGGTATAGAAGCAGAAGGTAGGTAATCTATTCCTAAAATTAATTTTTTCTTACTTTTT
This sequence comes from Cytophagales bacterium, assembly GCA_046329305.1. GTDB lineage: Bacteria > Bacteroidota > Bacteroidia > Cytophagales > UBA9547 > CAMFLX01. The sequence continues at coordinate 575,514 of JAXLUW010000002.1, read as the reverse complement.
ACTTCACAATTCTTAATAACATTTACCTCAAAGCTGAAATATTGAAAATAAGAATTTAGAGAGGAATACTTTTCTAAACCTATTTTTTCAAATTTATCTGCGATGTAGTTTGCCGCAATCACATGACCATTTTGAGTATATCCTCTCCCCCACATTTGTTTTGAACTCAAAGAATCTATAATACTTCTGGCACTAGTAGTATCTTGCGAAAACACAGCAAATGTCAAAAAAAATGCAAGTCCTAAAACTTGCATTTTCTTACAATAACAATTGAAATTTTTTAATAGAAGTAAAAACATAATTGTTTTACTTATAAATTAAGCTCCAATCAATTTTTTATAGTCTTCATTAGACATTAATGAAGCACTCTCTACTGCATTAGTCAATTTTATTTTAACCATCCAGCCATCACCATAAGGATCAGAATTTACTAGTTCTGGTTTTGAATCAATCAATGGATTTATTTCTAAAATTTCGCCAGATACTGGTAAAAACAAATCAGAAACTGTTTTTACGGCTTCTACTGTACCAAAAACGTCATTTTGAGATACTTCAGACCCTACAGTCGGAATGTCCACAAATACAATATCACCAAGTTCGCTTTGTGCAAAATCTGTGATACCAACCAATGCAGTATCTCCTTCTATTTTAATCCATTCGTGATCTTTTGTATACTTTAATTCTGCTGGAAAATTCATTTTTAAAATATTAATTATGCGAAATTATGAAATTAAATGAATATTTAAATATTTATTTGAGAAGATGTTTTATTCTTCTTTCATCTTTAGACCATATTTGATTACATGAGCCATTAATTCTGGTGTATCTGATTCAAAAAGTTCAAAATGTGGTCTTAATAAATGTGTACAGAAATTTACTTCCGTGTTTTCTTCTACGGCTGCTCTATACACACTATTACACCAAATCAACTTATATGTATCAGTATATATGTCAAAGATTATCAGAGGATTAATCTCATCTTTATTTTGTTCAAAACAAAAAATAAACAATGGATAATCTAAAAGTCCTTTATCGTTTAAATGTGGAATTAAATTAGCATCATAATATTCATATTGATACAATTTATTTACAATTCCTTGTGCATCTAAATATTCAACCATTTGTCTTAATTTAGTGAGCATTTTGGTTAGATGATTGCCGTACAACAACTGTTCAGATGTTAACTGCCAACTACCTGAAAAAACATCAAAATATTGCGTTTTAGATTTTGAAAGATTCAGTTTATAGTCAAATAAAGGATATCCAGGTGCAAAATATCCAGGATAAAAATATTCATAACCCTGCTGATGTGCATAGAGCATTTTTTGCAACATGAGATATTTGCCTAAACTATATTTTTTATAATCTGGATCATAAAAACAAGATATTCCCGCAATAGTTTTCTCTCCTAAATCAAAAAAACCGCAAGCTATCAATCTGTTGTAATCGTAAATGCAAATTTCTAGTGTATCAAAAATATTATTGAGTCCGTCAGAAAATAACAGATGTTGAATAGAAGGTGACGGATCAAAAGAAACGTGTTCTCTATATTCTGCATATAAATCTTCTTTTTCTTGATTGATCTCCGCTTGTTTTATCTTAATGCTAAAGCGTGAATTTTGTTTAAATAATTTCTTTTGGGAATCACTTAAACTGAAATCCGTAACAGGAATTCTCAACCACAGAGCAGCATAAAAAATCTGATTAAATCTTAGAAATTGCGTTGTAAATACTGTTTGCCCCATCCTGAACCAGGCATTTTCTAAATACTTATCTAATTCATCTTTAGATAAATACGTGGGGTAAACAGCATCTGCAAACATTAAAAATTATATCTTATAATAATCTTAAACAAAAGAACCAATATTATGTTCTGAAAGAAACGAAAACTTAATTTTAGGGTATGTTTCTATCATTCTGTTTAATAAATATACCGATTCTGCCAAAAAGACTGGTCTGTCGTCTTTGTCGTATGCAATAGTTGAAGCTCTTAAACTTAAAAACTCTTGAAGAGCTTTAGGATCGTCAGAATCTACCCAACAAGCTTTATAATAACTCATAGGATAAAAATTACAAGATGCTCCATATTCATTTAACAATCTGTATTGTATAACTTCAAACTGTAAGTCACCCACTGTTCCTACAATTTTTCTGTTTCCCGGCTGTTGAGTAAATAGCTGAGCAACACCTTCGTCAGTAAGCTGCGAAATCCCTTTTTCAAGTTGTTTAGCTTTCATTGGGTCAGCATTTACCAATTCTTTAAATATTTCTGGAGAAAAACTAGGAACACCTTTGTACATTAAGTCTTCGCCTTCAGAAAGTGTATCTCCAATTTTAAAATTACCAGTATCGTATAGACCAATTACATCTCCTGGATAAGCCTCTTCCACCAAACTTTTATCCTGAGCTAAGAAATTTACTGGGTTTGCAAATCTTAGTTTTTTATTAAGACGAACGTGTGTATACATTTTGTTACGTTCAAATTTACCTGAACATACTCTCAAAAATGCAATACGATCTCTATGTCTTGGGTCTAGATTAGCATGTATTTTAAATACAAAACCAGAAAATGCCTTTTCGGTAGGTTCTACAAGTCTTTTGTTAGACTCTCTAGGTGCGGGCATCGGAGCAATTTTTATAAATGATTCCAGAAGTTCTTTTACACCAAAATTATTCACTGCCGATCCAAAAAACACTGGTGCTATGCTTGCGTCTAGATATGTATTTCTATCAAAAGGTTCATAAACTCCTTCTATAAGCTCTACATCATGTCTTAATTCTTGAGCAAATTTCCCACATTTTTCATCAACTACGGGGTCATTTAAATCTTTAACCTGAAGAATATCTTTTTCAACTTGCGTTTTGTTTACATTAAACAAATACAAACTCTTGTTGAACAAATTGTAAACACCTTTAAAAGTGCTCCCCATACTGATAGGCCAACTGAGAGGTCTTACTTTTATATTTAATTTTTCTTCAAGTTCATCTAACAAATCAAAAGGATCTCTACCTTCTCTGTCAAGTTTGTTGATAAAAACTATTACAGGTGTATTTCTCATTCTACAAACTTCCATCAGTTTTTCAGTTTGTTGTTCTACACCTTTTACACAGTCTATCACCAAAATAACACTATCCACTGCAGAAAGTGTTCTGTAGGTATCTTCTGCAAAATCTTTGTGACCAGGAGTATCTAAAAGGTTAATTTTTACACCATCATATTCAAAAGCCATTACAGATGTAGCAACAGAAATACCTCTTTGTTTTTCTATTTCCATGAAATCCGAGGTTGCTGTTTTGGTAATTTTGTTGGATTTAACAGCTCCAGCAGTTTGTATGGCACCTCCAAAAAGTAGGAATTTTTCTGTTAAAGTTGTTTTACCAGCATCTGGGTGACTTATGATAGCAAAAGTTTTTCTTTTTTCTATTTCTGAATTAAAACTCATGATTTTGTGAGACTGAGAACCTAATTATTAGGTATGTACTGAATTTTTTAGCTTACAAAGATAAGTAATAATCTCTCAGTTTTACACATAAAATATCATAAAAAAAGCCATTTTGAATTTCAAAATGGCTTTTTAATAAGTAAAGTAATATTAAAGCATCTCAAAAACACCTGCAGCTCCTTGGCCAGTACCTATACACATGGTAACCATGCCATACTTCTGATTTCTTCTTTGTAATTCATTGAAAATCTGAACCGTTAACTTAGCTCCTGTACACCCAAGTGGATGCCCCAATGATATAGCTCCGCCGTTCACATTTATAATTTCTTGATTTAAATCTAATTCTTTAATAACAGCTAAAGACTGCGAAGCAAATGCTTCATTAAGCTCAAATAAATTGATGTCATTTTTGCTTAAGTTAGCCATTTTCAAGGCCTTAGGAATAGCTTCAACTGGTCCAATTCCCATTATTCTTGGCTCAACACCAGCCACAGCGTATGACACCATTCGGGCAATAGGTTTTATACCCAATTGATTCACCATTTTCTCAGACATTAACATAACAAATGCAGCCCCATCAGATGTTTGAGAAGAATTACCTGCTGTTACAGAACCTTTAGCATGAAATACAGGCTTTAATTTTGCAAGAGCTTCTATACTTGTATCTGCTCTTGGTCCTTCATCTGTATCTACAATATATTCTTTAGTTTTCTTTTTTTCATTCGCATCAAGATAGGTCTCCGTTACTTTTATAGGTACGATTTCATTTTTAAAATATCCATTTTTTAAAGCATTTACTGCTTTTTGATGCGATTGATACGAAAACAAATCTTGCTCATCTCTTGATACATTGTATTGATTAGCAACAGCTTCTGCTGTTAGACCCATTCCCCAATAATAATCGGCATGATTTTTTGCGATATCATAATTTGGGATAATCTTCCAACCACCAAAAGGAATACAACTCATCGTTTCAATACCACCAGCAATGATACAATCTGCATAACCTGCTCTAATTTTAGCATCGGCGATAGCAATGGTTTCCAATCCTGATGAACAATATCTATTTACCGTCATGCCTGGAACTTTGTAAGTATCCAAACCTAATAATGACACCATTCTTCCAATATTTAGACCTTGTTCGGCTTCTGGAGTGGCGTTACCTACTATTACATCATCTACTAAATTTTTATCAAGACTTGGCACAGAGGCCATCAAATGCTTTATGACTTCTATACCTAGGTCGTCTGGTCTCATAAATCTAAAACCACCTCTAGGAGCTTTAGCTATTGCTGTTCTGTAACCGGCTACAATGTATGATGCATTCATAAAAAAAATATTTTTAGCAAATACGCATATACCAAAAATTAGTTCATAATTTTTCTTTGAAATATACAAAAAAAGTCAGGCTTTTAATAAAAACCTGACTTTAGGTAGAACTTTAAAGTTTATATAAATTATATAACCTTCACAACAAAATAATTTTTCTTTCCTTTTTGTACCAACAAATATTTGTCGCTCAATAGTTTAAAGTCCACTGCATGAGCTGGATCATCTATTTTAGTTTTGTTTACACTCACTCCTCCTTGTTGAATCATTTTACGAGCTTCACCTTTTGAAGGAAAAATAGAACTTCCTGTACCCACAGAAAGCCAATCGGTAATATTTGCCTGTGCTTGTAGGTCATTTTTATTCATTTCAATAGTTGGTACGCCATCAAATACACTTAAGAAATCATCTTCTGATAATTTTTGTAAGCTTTCCAATGTTCCTTTACCAAATAAAATTTCTGATGCTTCAACAGCTGCGTTGTAATCTTCTTCTGAGTGAACTCTTACAGTAATATCTTTTGCAAGAGCTTTTTGTAAAACTCTCAGATGTGGAGCTACATCGTGTTCTTTTTCAAGAGCTTCTATTTCTTCTTTAGAGAATAAGGTAAATATTCTAATGTAATTTTTAACATCAGCATCACTAGAGTTGAGCCAAAACTGGTAAAATTTGTACGGACTCGTTTTATTTCTATCTAACCACACGTTACCACCTTCAGATTTACCAAATTTAGTACCATCAGCTTTTTTAATTAAAGGGGTAGTAAGTGCATACGCTTCACCATTTCCTTTTCTTCTGATAAGTTCGGTACCTGTTACTATATTACCCCATTGGTCAGAACCACCCATTTGTAGTTTGACACCGTGGTTATTCCATAAATAATAAAAATCATAGCCTTGTACAAGTTGGTAACTAAACTCTGTAAAAGACATACCATTTTCAAGTCTGCTTTTTACCGAATCTTTTGCCATCATATAGTTTACGGAAATGTATTTACCTACATCTCTAATAAATTCTAGAAAGCCAAAATTTTTGAACCAATCATAGTTATTTACAATTTCTGCAGAGTTTTCACCGCAGTTAAAATTCAAAAACTTTTCTAGTTGTTTTCTCTGACACGATAAATTGTGGTTGAGTGTTGTTTCATCAAGTAAATTTCTTTCTTGAGATTTCCCTGATGGATCCCCCACCATGCCTGTTGCTCCACCAACTAGTGCAATGGGTTTATGACCAGCATTTTGAAAGTGTAGTAAAGTCATAACTTGAACTAAATTACCCACACCTAAAGAATCTGCTGTAGGATCAAAACCTATATATCCTTTAACGATTTCTTTGTTTAGTAATGCTTCTGTTTCGGGCATGATATCGTGTATCATACCTCTCCATTTTAATTCTTCTACAAAACTCTTGTTAATCATAATGCGAAATTATAGATTTTTTAAAACAAGTTTAAAGTTTTATAGTGTTAAAATTTTAAAAATAACTAAAATTAGTAACTGCTTTATAAACATAAACTAAAGCAGTTACTAAAATTTTTTAATAACTTCCTATATTACCAGATGTATTATTAGTAAATGTACTTCCTGATTCGGTAACAGTAGCAGTTGATTTTTTTGCATATCCATAACCATCACTATTTTTAAAAGTACAATTTGTTAAAGTTGCTTTTCCTATGCTTCCTAGTGTTTCTCCAATACATAAGTTTGCTTTAGCAGCATAAGATATAGTTGATGAACCGCCTCCATCAAAAATAGTATTTGTGAAAGAATTGTTGTTGTTGTTTCTTAAGACAATTCCTCGCCAAGTACCTTTGGTATTTTCGTTTAGACCTTTAAATGTAACAGGATTTGTACTAGTTCCTTGTACTATCATTGTTCCCGATACTTCTATTAAATAATCAGCTTCCATTACCATGGTAACACCAGCATTTATGGTTACTGTTTGTTTAAAATCGAAATAATTAAAATAATCATTTACAAAGTAAGGTACGTTTAATTTTTTAATGGTTAGTGCTGTATTAATTGATTGACTTCCGTTTATATCTATAAAATTGTTACCGTTCGTCTTACCGTAATCAGTATTTACATCTAATTTACCCAACTGGTCAAAAAACAGGCGAATAGGATAAGAACTATTATTATCTATGGTATTGTTAGAGAACTCAAAAATGTTTTCATTAAAATCTCTCAAATACATACCATAACCACTGTTATTCTGCAACTTAGAATTTAGTAAACTTGCTCTAGCGGTACCATCATAGTTTGCCAATGTAAGTCCAGCTGGCATTAAATCATAATCCCAAGCTTCAGAACCAGCATCTTTAATAGTTACGTTATTAAGTATGTTTGATGAATTATTAGAAAATATATAAATACCTTTCCATTCTCCTTTAATTCCATTTTTTCCTTGAAAAACTATTGGTTTGTCTGCAGTACCTACGGCATTTAAATAACCTTCAGAAGCTAATATACCTGCTTCTCCATTGGTAAACTGTACTGTAACACCCGGACTAATAGTCAATGAACCTGAAGATTTAATTTCTATAGTACAATTTACAATGTAATCTATACCCTCTCCTCTATCAAGCCAAACTGTATTTGTAGTAATTTCTTTTTTAGAACAATCAATTGTTTGTGCATTTGAAGTGTTTGCAGATGGAGTAGAAGAAGTTGAAGACTTTTTCTTACAAGCAGATAGAGCTACTAATAAAAAAGTAGATAATAATGTCGTTTTTACAATTTTTATATTCATGATTACGTAATTTATTTAGTGCAATTTAATGACTAAAAATTACATCAACAATAATATACAACAAAAATATTTAAACTCATTATTAACTACTTAAAAAAGTAAAATTTAATATTAGTATAATAATATCACTATATTAATTATTAAATTTCATTAAATTTGTCCAACTGCCAGCATCGGTACAATTAAGCCCAAATCTTTTTAAATATGATGTGGCTTGGGCACTTCTTCCACCACTAGCACAGCATAAAATTATTTCTTCATCGAATGACTTGATTTCTGCAATTTTATTGGGTATTTCATTTAAAGGAATATTAATTGCATCAGGTACATGCCCCATTTCGAATTCTTCTTTGGTACGAACATCTATTATGATTTGATTTTTCATTTGATTTAAAATTTTAAAATTGAACTTAATATTAAATAACTCAAAAATGCTCCATAAAGCATACTTGTATACGGATTTGATGTAAGTGGACAAGCCCCAGAACTACATCCTATATATTTGTAATATAAGTATCCTAAACCTGCACCTAATAACACGAAACCAACTATTAGCAAATACTTGTAATACATACATTTACTTATCTACAACTTGAATATTTGGTACTGATAATTTTGAATAAATTAAGGTGTTATTAAAGTAAATATTCCAGGTAAGAGGAATAATCTTTTTAAGCATACTACTTACACCACAATACTTTTCTTGTGATAGGTGTACAGCTTCTGTAACTTCATCTAAAGATTCAATATCTCCTTCAAAAATATAATCTAATTTTATAGACGTGTATTCTATAGGTTGCGTTTTACTAGTTTCACCTTCTACTTTGAGATCAAAATTTTCAACTTTAACACCTTTTTTGTTAAGCAAAGCTATTACATCCATTCCTGTACATCCAGCTAAAGCAGATAAAATAAAAGGTTTTGGAATGGAGCCATTATCTTCACCACCTACTTTTGGGGGAGCATCCATAATAATTGTATGTCCGTTTATCAATGCATTAAATTGCATTTTTCCCATCCACTGCGTTTCAACTATATGTGTCATATTGTATAATTTATAATACAATAATCATCAAATAAACGAGCATTTACAGTGACTAATGTTACATATAATAATGTAAATAAAAAAAAGATGCTATTTTTAGTCAGCATCTTTTAGAATTTTATAAAAAAATTAAAATACAAATTATGTTCTATGAAGAACATTTATTTAATAGTAATTTTTACAAAAAGTATTTTATTATTTTGAAAGCTTATAAGTTTGAATTTTATCATTTAAAAGAATTTTTACAAAATAAATTCCTGATTTTAAATGCTTTGTATTCCATTCAAAATATGTTTCATTTGTTAATGTTTTTTCTAAGATTACTTGACCTTGAATATTTTCAATCATCATTTTAACATCTGAAATTTTATCAGATAATTCAACTTTTAAAAAATCTTCAAATGGATTTGGATATACATTTAGTTGATTTACAATATCAATATCATTTAGATTTGTAACACTTCCAAAACGTACTTTTGTATAATCTTCAAGATAACAATTACTTGTATTTGATTTTTTATCAAATACTCTAAGTATATATGTACCTGAATCAGAATTACTAGTGAGATTTATGCTTGTTGTTTCAAAAGGGTTTTTTGCACTAAAAAGTGAATCTGTCAATAGTTTTTTTCCATTTTTATACCAAAAATATTTCATATCTGTATAATCACCACTCCATAAACTATATGTTCCTTTCAATGAAACTTGTGAACCAGTTGGAACTGTAATTACTTTATTTAATGTTTCAAAAGAAGATGAAATTTCAACGGACTTTGGTTTGTAGCAAATACATTTTTCTGGTATTTTTACAAGCTTTCTTTCACAATATTTTTGAACACCTTTAAATGATATACCATAAAAATAGCCTCCTAGTAAATTTGTTCCAATTAAATCAGAATCATAATTTAATGAAATTCCTGTTTGTGTTAGGATATCTTTGGTAGAAATATTATCTGAGAATGGAAAATTTTTACATTGTGAAGCAGCTATTTCTACCTTTACACCTACAGGAGGAGTGGATTCTAAAACTGAGAGAAAAAATACATATCCATTTTCAACACCAGGAATTGATATTTCTACGGGTATTTTAAGAGATAAAATTTGAGTAGTAGGATCTGAAGCTAATGTTCTACTAAATGAAATAGGTACAGTTATAATACTTAATGGAGAACTATTATTTGGTAAAATATAATAAGTATAATCTAAAGCAGGAAATACTCCAAGTTTTAAATTCATTGTTTCTTTACCAATTTTTGACATGCTAACTCTAAGATTTACAGAAAGTTCGTTAATAACAATTGGCTCATATGCTGTATATCTTGTTTGATATTTTGTTGAATCAATTGAATTGTATTTTGGATTTCCACAATCACTTAAATTTATATTTCCACTAGCATAATTTTTTTCTTCCACATATACATTTATGATACCTTTTGCAGTATCTGCTATATTTTTTAATAAAATCTTACCTTTAGAATTTCCCAAAGTTGTACCTAATACTTGTGAATCACTTGTAGCAGATGCATACCATGTGTAAATAGGATTAGTTGCTAGAGAAGAGGTTACATTAACAGTTGCCGTATCAGCACAATATGTTAAATCAGTAGGAACATCAAATGTTTTAGGGAAATAAGTTATGGTTATAGAATCTGCTGCTATCGGATATTCCACACATCCACCGTTTGCACCAAGATATTTCATAACTACTTTATATTTACCATTTTTAGTAGCTTGGTAGGTTCCGTTAACAGAAACACCCGCTTCTGTGGTCATAGTAGAATTTGGATTTCCTTTAACCAAAACACCATCTTTGTACCAAGTTATTTGATACGCTTTATCGAGTGAAGAAGAAGGCACAAAATTTGATTTTAATAAAACTCCTGCTGGTTCAAAATCTACTTGACACACAGAAGTATCGCTAGGTGTAAGTTTTACTGTAGGAAATGGATCTCTAAAACCACAACCTGTAGGAGGTGTGATTTTTACTGCTCTAGTTTGATCTGTAGTATTACCTATACCTAACTGACCATAGGTGTTACACCCCCAAGCATAAAATTCATTATTAGATGTACCATAAAAGCCCCAAGTATCACCTCTATTTATAAGGGTAACATTGTTATGCACTAGATTTGTACCATATTGAATATAAGTTGGAGGAATTCCTGCTGTAGTTGTTCCCGTTCCAGTCATACCACCATCAGCACAAGTACCTGTTCCACCCCAAGCAACTGGTTTCCCGTCCACTGTTACCGCCATACCAAAACCTTGACCACCACCTATAGCTTTAGCCAATAAATATGTACCATCGTTACTAGCACCTGTAGTAGTACCTTTTAACACTTTTCTAGGGTCTGAACCTATATAATTTATTGTAGTATTTCCTGTAGCATTGTTCCAACCACCATGCCCCCATGTCCACACGTATCCGTCAGTATCTAGTGCAATACCAAATACGTCACCTGCTGAAATAGCAGTTATATTATTCAGAATAGAATTATCTGCTTTCAATACTGGTCTTGCATAACCATCTATCTCTGTATAGTATGAAGCTGGATTTGCATTACCAGCAGCATTTCTACCTAAAGTACCATTCTGACCATGTCCCCAAGAATACACAGTTCCGTTAACCAATGCATAAGCAGAGTTGTCTCCTGCAAATACTTGACTTACAGGTTGCAATGGTTGTCCATTAGGTATAATAACAAAATTAGGCGTAGATACAATACTTGTACCTGAACCTACTGCACCTTGCCCTAACTGACCAAATGCATTGTCATAGGCAGTACTTCCTGCACCATTTGAACCCCAAGATATCAAACGACCGTCATCAAGAATTGCGAAACTATTATTATTACCAGCATACACTACATCTACTCCACCAGTAAGATGTACTCCATCACTACTGTATTTGGTGTTAGATTTTAAAGCAGTGGGTACTAATACTTGTACGGGTGTTTTTACTACTCCTCCAGAAGTACCGTTACCCACTTGACCAAGTGTATTTTGCCCCCAAGACCAAACACCTCCATTACAATCTAATGCTACAAAATGATTACCTGAACCTGAATTTACTTGTTGTATATCTAAACCATTAAAATAAGTTTCTGGTAAAGCTGTGGGAGAACTAATAATGTTTCCACCTGTAATTCCTAATTGGCCACCTGTATTGTTACCCCATACAAATACATTTCTATTAGCACACACCAAACTAGATACGGTATTACCTCCTGAAATTACAAGCTCTTTTTGAGCTAATATTTCATTCATGGTAATCATAAAAATTAAAGTTTTGAAGAAAAACTTTGTGATTACATTATTAAAAAATAATTTATCAGATCCCAAAAAGTTTAATTTATTTTTTTCCATTTATTAAATCTTAATTTATATTGACAAAACAAAAATATAGAATTACTAGCAACTATCAAATACAATAAATTCATAATCTGAGCATTTGAAGTGTTTAATTAAATTAAATCATCAAAAATTCAAATTTTATTTAAAGTAAAGGGAATCAAGTTATAATTACATATTTTTGTATTAATCACTTATTAAAACGCATTAACTAAATTGTAATTTGATGTAAAAAAAATAGCTACCCCAAAATGAGCAGCTATTTATAAAACAACTAAATAACAATAAACTTATTAACTAAGGAATGCTCCTTTAACAATGGTATCTACCACAGATGGATCTAAAAGCGTAGAGATATCTCCCAAATTTGATATGTCTTTTTCAGCTATTTTTCTTAAAATTCTACGCATTATTTTACCCGATCTTGTTTTGGGAAGTCCTGGTACAAACTGTATCATATCTGGTTTCGCTATAGGACCAATTATTCTGGTAACAGTTGCTAAAACGTTTTTCTTAAACTGCTCATCTGGTTGCAAATGACTTTCTACTATGACATAAGCATAGATTCCTTGCCCTTTTATTTCATGCGGATACCCCACAACTGCACTTTCTATTACTCCTTGAGTTTCATTGATGGCGTTTTCAACTTCTGCTGTTCCAATTCTGTGTCCCGAAACATTGATTACATCATCTACCCTACCCAAAATTCTGTAATAACCGTCAGCATCCCTTTTACAACCATCACCCGTGAAATATAAATTTTTGTAAACACCAAAATAGGTTTGTCTACAACGTTCATGGTCACCGTAAGTGGTTCTAATGATAGATGGCCAAGGAAATTTAACACATAAATTGCCTTCCACATTATTTCCTTCTAGTATATTTCCTTCATTATCAACTAACACGGGCTGAACTCCTGGCAAAGGAAGCGTTGCAAAACTAGGTTTCAAAGGTGTAATGTTGGCTAGAGGAGAAATTAATATTCCACCAGTTTCAGTTTGCCACCAAGTATCTACAATTGGGCATTTACTTTTACCTACAAGTTCATAGTACCACTGCCAAGCTTCTTCATTTATAGGCTCTCCTACAGATCCTAATACTTGTAAGCTTTCAAGAGATGTGCCCTCAAACTGAGCTTCACCTGCAGCCATAAGTGAACGAATAGCCGTGGGTGCTGTGTAAAAATGTGTTACTTTATATTTATCTATAGTTTTCCAAAATCTGGAAGAATCTGGATAATTAGGAATACCTTCAAACATAACTTGAGTAACACCTGCCAATAAAGGTGCATAAGCTAAATAGGAATGACCTGTAATCCAACCAATATCAGCGGTACACCAATAAACTGAAGAATCATTTACTTGGAAAATTTCTGTAAATGAATGATGCACATATACCATGTATCCAGCTGTGGTATGTAAAACACCTTTGGGTTTACCAGTAGAACCAGACGTGTATAATATAAACAAAGGATCTTCAGAATCCATTGGTTCTGCTTCACAATGAATATTTTGAGTAGCCATAAGGTCATGCCACCAATAGTCTCTATCTGTTTTCATTGAAACAGAATTGTTGGTTCGTTGCACCACTATCACTTTTTCAACACTTGAAGTAGTAGTTAATGCTTCGTCTACTATCGACTTAATATCCAGTACTTTATTCCCTCTGTAACCTCCGTCAGAAGTTAAGATTACTTTAGCTTGAGCATCGTTTATTCTATCAGCTAAAGAATTTGCAGAGAATCCTGCAAAAATTACCGAATGTATGGCTCCAATACGAGCACAGGCCAATACACTTACAAGTAATTCTGGCACCATAGGAATATAAATACAAACTCTATCGCCTTTATGTACACCCATTTGTTTCAGCATATTAGCTGCTTTACAAACTTCTGTATAAAGTTCTTGATAAGTATAAGAGATGTTTTTTTCGTTTAGGTCATTGCCTTCCCAATGAATAGCTATTTTGTTGGCTTTTTCTGGCAAATGTCTATCAAGGCAGTTTTCTGTTATGTTTAATTTACCCTCTAAAAACCATTTTACGTTAGGCTCTGAAAAATTCCAGTCTAATACTTTATCCCATCTTTTTTTCCAAACAAACTGTTCTGCTTTAGTTTCCCAGTATTTTTCAGGATTTTCAACACTCAATTTGTATTCGTTATGATATTCTTCTAATGTTCTGATAGCCATAGTAGTATATAGTTTTAATTATAAAAAATCTTCAAATATTAAAAATAACGCAAGAAAAATACAAAAAGTTGTTTTAAAAACTAAAGATATTCTGAACAAAAAACCACTTTTAGTTTTCCTTATCAGTAATTTGATTTTAATTCATTTAAAAATTCATGTGAGAAGAATTAATTTAAAATATTTTTTAATAATTTTATAATTATAAACATTCCAAATATGAAAAAATCAATTTTCTTACTCTTATTATGGATATGGGAAGCTTGTGTTTCTCAGTCTATAAAGTCTAAACCAACAGTTATGGTCGACAATTTTGAAGATGATGACCAAAGGAATAACTTAAACGGCTATTGGTACAGCTTTAATGACAACTCTAGTGGAGGTCTCAGCAGTTTAAAACAAAATCCTTGGCAAGAAGGCTTTTCTAAAAATGGAGGATATAACTCAAAAGGGGTTTTAAGTGTAGATGTCACATTAAACAAAGGCACCTATCAGTGGCAACCATATTATGCTTTTGGTACAAACATAGACAAATCTGCAACTTTTAACTGTGCACAATTTGCGGGTGTACAATATTGGCACAAAGGGGTAGCACATAAGTTCAGAATAGATACCGACGAAGTTGAAGATTACGATTATTACCAAATACCAGTTCCTGCGAGCAATGAATGGACACTCGTAACCATTGATTTTAAAATGCTTAACCAAGGTGGTTGGGGAAAAAGAGTAGATTTAAACTTAGATAACTTTGTAAAATTTGTTTGGGAACTTAACGACGGTTCAGGAAATTTTTCAATAGACGACATAGCATTAGTTCCAGAAATTATTTATACTCCTCAGTATGACTTAAAAATATTACCTGCTGAAATACCCAAACCACTAGTTGTAAAAGGTAATGTAAGCTCTCCTTTAAATGATATTTCTAAAAAATATCTGACCAAAGGTATGAATCTGACCAGCTGGGGCGAAGCTAATAAAATTACAAATCCTGACACCAAGTCATGGAAATACAATGAACAAATTATAAAACTTCAAGCTCAACAAGGATTACTTGGAATCAGATTTCCCTTAGATTTTGATTTATATTTGATTGACAAAGAGAAAGTTTTAAATGGAACTCAAAAAAATATAGTATTCGAACCCATCTTTTACACTCTTTTAGATTCTATGAATTTTTGGACTAAAAAACATGGATTGTCACTAACGGTTGACTACCACGCATACGACGGAACTTACAACCGAGCGGCATCAAAAAATCCAGTTTTTATTGCTGCTACAGCTGCTATATGGAAAGAAGTTGCTAAACATTTTACAAAAGAAAAAAGACCCGATTTGTTTTTTGAACTCACAAATGAACCAGGACTTAGTTTACCAGAAGGTGAATTCATAGATCAGGCAGATTGGAACATTTTAGCAAAATGTATGATTGATTCTATCAGAAAAGTAGATGCTTCTAGGCCTATCATTTTTGGAGATACCAAATGGTACAGTTTGGATGAACTTATTAAAAATAAGCCTTTTAAAGATAAAAACGTTATTTATTGTTTTCACATGTATGATCCATTTGTATTTACACATCAAGGTGCTACTTGGACAAACATGGGTTCTATGAAAAACGTACCTTTTCCGTACTCAACCTCTAAGTGGTCTACAGAGTTTAGAGATTTTGGAATAGTAAAAGGAACTCCTGATTGGGTAAAATCTCAAATGCAAAACTATTATAAAGAAGGTAATAAAGAGTTTATTAAAAATAGATTGATAAGTGTTAAAAATTGGGCTTTTGAAAACAATGTTCCGCTTATTTGTAATGAGTGGGGAGCATTGTCTACTACTGCTAAACTAGAAGACTCCAACGCATATTTTAAAACAATGGGTGAAATATTTAAAGAACTAGATATTTCTTGGCAGGTGTGGTTTGGTATAATGGATAACGAATACAAGCTATTACCAGGTATGGCAGAAGCATTAGACTTAAAAAATAAAAAATAATTTCAAATCAAAACGCCTTCAGTTAAAATGAAGGCTTTTGAGTTTATAATAGTATTGGATTTATACCTTTTACATATTTTTCAAGATAAATTTCCCAAAATTTAGTATCAATGAGTTCGTGCCCTTTTATTTTGGTACTAAATAAATCTTTTTTAAAATCTGCTTTCACAAATTCTCTTAAAAAAGGTACAGAAGATTCTTTATATGAATAATGCCATGGTTCAAACTTAAAACCAGATCGGGAAGAATTGTTGGTGTAAACTTCATAAAAACCAAACTTATAAGAATTTTCTTGCATCCAAGAATACATTTTTTCATATATACCACCTTTACTGTAATGGATTGGATTTAATGGGTCTTTGGGTTGCATAACACTGATGTCATAAATATCTAAATCTGTTCCCCAATGATGCCTTGAAGCACCCGGAAAAGCAGAATATTCAATAATTTTAGAAATGATCTCTTCACCTTTCAATCCTTTTTCAACATATCTATCGTATTTTGCATTCCAAATTCTTAATTGATGTTCAAAACCCCTATAGCTTGAAGTAGAAAATAATTGTATTTTTGATTTTAGTGCAGCCTGTTGCATTTTTTTAAAATCAACAGATACTTGTTTTAACAATCTTTCGTTTTTTCCAACCAATACAGGTTCTTGTCTACCAGTAAGTACTTTAATAGAAACGTTTTCATTAGGCAGAGCAAATAAATCTAAATTGCTTAAACCAAAAGTTAAAACTGAAATATTTAGGAAATCTCTTCGGGTCATTAATTTGTATTTTTTTAAGAATAATTAAAAATAATCGTATATTTGCTAAGTAAATTTACAGACATTATGCGATTACTCGCAATATTTTGGCTTTTATTTTTAATCACAATCCTAACTTCAAGGTCACAAAACCTTATTATTAACGGTGATGCAAGTGCTCCTATTGGCTCTGAATGGACACAAGTAACCAGCGGTTGGTCACGTTGGAATCAAACAAATGGTGGTATCCCTGATCGAACAACTTTTTCAACAACTAAAACTGGTTACCATTTTGGTATTAGTGGAGGTTGTCCTACTCAAGCATCAAGTCCTTTATCGGAAATGTATCAAGATGTAGACGTTAATACATATGCTAGTCAAATAGATGCTGGAACTGCTCAATTTACTTTTAATGGGTATTATGCAACATACGCTAATCAAGAATATTCAAGTGTAATTATTGAATTTAGAGATGCATCAAAAAATTTAATCTCTACTCCCTATTCTTCAGGAAATAAAAATGATTCACCATATTGTACGAATACTTATTATGTCACAAATTGTTGGAAAGCATTTACGACTTATTCAGGAAATCCACCATCAGGAACAAGATATATCAGAATAAGACTTATTAGTAAATGTAAATCAACTTCTGGAACAGATAACGATGGCTACTATGATGATTTATCGCTTACTTATACTGGAGCTACTACTCCTGTAAGTTTATTATATTTTGTTTCAAACAAATTGGAGGGCAATAATCAACTTTTATGGTCTGTAAAAGCAAATGATGTTACAAATCAAATAAATATTTCTATGTCACTAGATGGAATTAATTTTGAAAATATTTACACAGAATACATTTCATACAACACAAGTGTAATTGAAAATTCATTTATAGATGCTAAAACATCCAATGAAGATACTTACTACAAAATTCAAGTAATTTCTTATAATGGTTTAGTAATCAACGAAAAAATAATATTTATCAAAAGCAAAGATTCAGCTACAATTAACACATATCCCAATCCTTTTGAAGAAAAAATAGTAATTTTACATACATTAGATGTACAAATTGAATTACTAAATGTAGATGGAAAAACTATTCAATCTGCTATATATTTAAAAAACGAAAGTGGAAAAACCACTCTTGAAGCACAAGATTTAATGAGTGGTATTTACTTCTTAAAAATTAATTCGGAAGAGAATTCTTATACTTTCAAAGTTTACAAAAACTAACGAGTCCATTTGATAATTTCTTCAATCTGATACGCCCCAAACATACGTACTTTTGCTATGGTGCTGTCGTTTCTTACCATATATATTGCTGGTAATGCATCACCGCCGTATCTAGATTTAAAATCTTCACCATTTATGTTATATACGTCTTTTTGAAGTTGAGTTTCTTTCAAAAACTTTTGGTAATCTTTAGCATCTCCATTTATGATGGTCAAAAATTTAAAATTTGGATTTTTTGCTTTTACCTGAGACAATTGTTTACCCGTTTCATAACAATGCGGACAAGTAGCACTAAAAAAAGCAACCATCATTTGTTTTTGTAGAGGTAAATTTTTATACAATTCTTTATTTTTTAATTCACCCAATCGTAAACTATATCTATCTTTCAATTCAATTTGTATAATCTCTTCTTTTGCAAGAATATATTGTGCCACAAATGCCCCAAAAGCACTGAAAATCATAAGTAATGTTAACGGAAAACTCCATTGTTTCAGAAAAGTATTTAGTTCTAATTTGTGTGGTAACAAAAGAACCATAACTGTAAGAATTGCAAGATTTTTAAGCACAGATTGCAAAGGATTCATAGGCAATAACTCCCCAAAACATTGACAGTTTTTTGTAGGATCTGTTATAAGTTGCGGTATTAAAAAAATAGTAAAGCCTATAATCAAGAGCATGCCTATTTTAAGAATCCACTGTTTGTGTCCTAAAATATTTAGTACAAACATTCCGCCTAAAAACAATTCCAAAGAAATAAGAAATTTGGTAACAAAAGATGTTAAAAAATGAGAGTTTAAAAACGAATACACTTCTATTTCGAAACCATCAATACTATAAAGTTTAGAAAAAGCTGAAAAAATAAAAACCGCACCTAAGGCTACCGATAAAATATATCTAACTACTTTCATGAGTGTTACTACCAATTATTAACAATTTACAAATTTGATTTAATTTTATTATAATACCAATTTTTACTTAAATATGAGTTTTAGACACAATTTATAGTATATCTTCTTGTATTATTTTTAGGACAATATTTCTGAAATTTATATTTTTGTAATTCATAAAATTGAAAATAATGAGAAAAAAAATTGTAGCAGGTAACTGGAAAATGAATAATAACCTAGAAGCAGGTTATAAATTGGCTTCAGAAGTATCAAACATGGTAAAAGATGAAGTAAGTGCTGATGTAGAAGTAGTACTTTGTACACCATTTATTCATTTAACTGGAGTGAGCAAATTGATCTCAGGAAAAGTAAAATTAGGAGCTCAAAACTGTTACACAAAAAAATCTGGTGCATACACAGGCGAAATTTCTGCTGAAATGTTAGCATCTGCAGGTGTTGGTTATGTAATCATCGGTCATAGTGAGCGTAGAGAATATTTTGCAGAAAGCAACGCTGTTCTTGCAGAAAAAGTAAATATAGTTTTAGAAAACGGAATGAATCCAATTTTCTGTTGTGGTGAAACTCTAGCTCAACGTGAGTCTGGTCAGCATTTTGAAATAGTTTGTAACCAAATCACTGAAAGTTTGTATCATTTATCTCCTGAGCAATTTGGTAAAGTTGTGATAGCATACGAACCAATTTGGGCTATAGGAACAGGTGTTACGGCTTCTACAGAGCAAGCACAAGAAATGCACGCTGTATTACGTAAACACATTGCTTCTAAATATGGTGCTGAAGTAGCAGATAACACAACTATTCAATATGGCGGAAGTTGTAATCCTGCAAATGCTGCAGAATTATTTGCTTGTCCTGATATTGATGGTGGATTAATTGGTGGTGCATCTCTAGAAGCTAGAAAATTCTTAGATGTTATCAAAGCAATGAAATAATCTAATTTTCTGTTTTACACAGAAAGTTTAACTAATAAATGACCTAAAAACGGAAACAAATTGTTTCCGTTTTTTATATACAAACTAATTGATATATGGATAGACAACTTAAAATCAAAGTCTGTGGAATGCGAGAAGCCCAAAACATACAACAAGTGGCTGCTTTATCTCCAGACTATATGGGGTTTATATTTTATGATAAGTCTAAAAGATATGTAGGTGATAAATTTTCAATACCAGAAATTTCGCCAGATATAAAAAAAGTAGGTGTTTTTGTGGACGAACGTCTAGATCAAATGCTTAAAATTGCCGATAAACACAAACTTAATACAATCCAACTTCATGGAAATGAATCTGCCTATAAATGCCAAAAACTAAAAGATGCTGGCTATGAAGTATTTAAAGTATTTTCTATTGGCAATGTATTCAATTTTAAAGAACTGATTCCGTATGAGTTTTTTGTAGATTGTTTTTTATTTGATACCAAAGGAGTAGAACATGGAGGCAATGGAGTGAGTTTTGATTGGAACATCATGAATAAATATGGCTCTGATAAACCTTTTATTTTGGCTGGAGGTATTGGGCCAGAACATGAACTTGAAGTTGCCAATTTAAAATTCGATTTTCATAAATTGTTTGGTATAGATATCAACTCAAAATTTGAAATTGAACCTGGACTTAAAGATGTTACTAAACTTCAAACATTTATTAACAATCTAAAAGCCAAGAAGGTATAATTATCTAACATGGCATTTGTAATAGATAAATATAGTATACAACATTTATGATGACATTAAATTTTGAATTGAGTAAAGAACAAAAAGACATTGTAAGCTCAAAAGGTTCTATCAAAATAAATGCTGTTGCTGGCTCTGGAAAAACTAGTACCGTTTATGCCTACATCTCACAATTACCAACCAATGCCAAAATTTTATATTTAGCTTTTAACAAAACAGTAAAACTAGAAGCAGAACATAAATTTAAGAATTTTGATAATGTAAAAGTTGAAACCGCTCATTCTCTGGCTTTTAAAAATATTGTATATAGACATCAATATAAAATAAAACCAAATGGATATTCAACTTCAGAATTGGTTAAATTACTTCACATAAAAAATATTGGCGAAGCTCATTCTGAATATATCATTGCAAATCATGTGTTAAAAATAGCCTTAATGTTTTGTAATAGTATTGTGCAAAAGGTAGCAGAATTAGCCTATGAAGAAATTATAAATGAAGAAGAAAGCTTGTTATTTTACAGAAAACACAAAGATAAAATCACGCATTACGTCAGAGTGTTTTTAGCAGAAATGAATAGTGGAAAAATTGAGATTATTCACGATTTCTATTTGAAAAAATTTCAGTTAGACTCCCCTATTTTGAATTATGAATATGTTTTTTTTGATGAAGCTCAAGATGCTTCAGCAGCTATGCTTGACGTTTTCATGAAACAAAATGCAGTAAAAATTATTGTAGGAGACGAGCATCAGCAAATTTATTCTTGGAGATTTGCCATAAATTCTCTTAACCAAGCTAGTTATCCTAGATTTCAATTAAGTAATAGTTATAGATTTGGCAATGAAATTGCTGCTCTGGCACAATGTGTTTTAGATAGAAAAAAGTTATTGTCTAATAGTTATAATCAAATACATATCAACGGATTAGGTAAAAGTAAACAAATAAAAACAAAAGCAATTATTGCCAGAACCAATTTAAGTTTACTTCTAAAAGCTATTGAATATGTAAACGAAAAAGAACACATTGATGCAATATATTTTGAAGGGAACTTAAATTCATACACGTATGCAGATGAGGGAGCTTCATTGTATGATATTCTAAATTTATCTGCTGGCAAAATTCATAAAATCAAAGATCCACTTATAAGGTCTCTTCAATCACTTGAAGCATTAGAAGAATATATTGACAAAACTGATGATGTTCAACTTAAAATGATGCTGGAACTTGTAAATGAATATGGATACGAAATTTACGACATCTTAAAGCTTTTGAAAGAAAAACATGTTGCTGATAACGAGCGAGATAAAGCTCAGATTGTATTTTCAACAGTTCATAAATGCAAAGGTATGGAATACGACCAAGTTCAAATTTTGCATGATTTTTTAACAGAAGATAAGCTCAGAATTTTAAAACAAAGTGGCGAAGTACCTGATATAAAGTTAAATGAAGAAATAAATCTTTTGTATGTTGCCATAACCAGAACCAAAAATACGCTCATTATACCAGAAGAATATTTACCAACAGATTTTCCCGAACATAAAAACATTATTGTTATTTCAAACGCTAAAACAAAATCTGCAAAAAATGAAATTCAAAAAGTAACTGAAACTAAAAAAACTCAGTCAAAATCAATTGAAAGTCAAACTAGTTGGAGCCTCACTCATGACAGAGAATTGAGAAGAATGTATTTCAGCGGAATAAGTATGAATGACATATCTAAAAACTTAAATAAAACTAAATCATCTATTGCTCAGCGAATTAAGTATTTAAAACTTGACGTAGCCTAATGTTAAGTTTATTTATAGTTTTTGGCTCTACATTTGCATTATCATTAAAAATCATTAGATTTATTTTATGAAAAATATAAAATTATTATTGGCAATAATTTTTACGCATTCATTATTTGCCCAAATCAAACAAGACGAAGCTTCCAAAGAAGCAACTAGAGTTTTTAAAATTTTCTCAGATAATTTTAATGAAATTTATCTACATAAAAACAACAAAAAAGCGGTAGCTGAATTTGGTAAAATTTTTGAATCTGGTAGTGTATATGTACGAGATTTAACACAGTTACCAAACGACGACACCATGAAAGTGAAAGCATTGTTGGGGCAAATACAAAAACTAGATTCTACCACAAGAACTACGTTCAAAATATTGAAGATTAATAGTGCTAAAGAAAACTATTCAAGAAATCATGATGAAGTTGCCCTTGATTTTAGTTTATTAAACGAAAAACTAAAATTCACATCAGACAGTTCTGGTCCAGTTGTGAATGTAGAAGCTACTCAAACAGCAATTTATACACTGTTTATAAGATTAGATGAAACGTTTACAGGTGGTTATGCTGGAAGAATAATTGCAATAGAAAAACAAGGAGTAAAACCGAATTATGTTTCTGTAAATAAAGACGTTACATGGTGGGCAAATCTTAGTAGTGATTGGCAAAAAATATTCAGAGAAAAGAACCAATTACCCAAATATCCCAGTACAAAAGATTTGGAAGGCATCGCTTTAATATTTGACCTAAATTTATCAAAAAGTACTCTTACCGACTTTTCTCCACTCCTTAAAATTAAAGAACTGAGAAAACTAAATGTTTCTAACACAAGCTTTTCGGACTTATCCGTGCTAGATAGTTGTAAGTATTTAGGCGAACTTAATATCTCTTACACCAAAGTTCGTGATTTGAGTAAATTACAGAATCATAAATCTATGAGAAAACTCTATATGAATGCAAATGAAATAGTTTCACTTGCTGGTATAGAAAATATGAAAAAATTAATAGAATTGGAAGCCTCTGATAATCAAATTAATGACCTCACTCCTCTTGCAGGTTTAGAAAATTTAGAAAAATTAAATTTATCAGTAAACAAAATATTTAAGATAGATGCTCTTAAAAACTTAATTAAATTAACTGAACTCAGATTGGGTAAAAATGAAATTGAAAAAATAGATGCACTTTCTGGAATTTCTGAATTGATAAAACTAGACCTTTTTAATAATAAAATTACAAGTATAGAGCCACTTCGTAAACACATTAAAATAGCATTTTTGTATATGGATTTCAATCCTATCAAAGACTTATCTCCTTTGTCAGGTTTTGGATACCTTACTGAGTTTTCTATGCAGCACACATTGGTTACAGATTTATCACCTATTAGCAAATCCAGTACCATGAGTTATCTAAATATTGCTGGTTCAGAAGTTGCGTCTTTAGCACCAATTGATAAATTCAATGTAATCAAAGAATTTAAAATGTATAATACTAGAATAACAAAAGGTGATGCCGCTAAATACGCAAAAAATCATCCTGGTTGTAAAATAACTTATTATTGATTATGAAAAACATATTTGAAAAACAAGTAGTTGACGATATTATTCAACGAATAAATAGTTTAACTACATCCAGTATTCCAGAATGGGGTACCATGAATGTAGCACAAATGTTGGCACATTGTAATGTAACTTACGAATTGGTTTATGATAATAAACATCCCAAACCATCATTTTTTATGAAATTACTCTTAAAAATTTTGGTTAAAGATTATGTTACCAACGACAAACCTTTCAAGAAAAATTCAGGAACAGCACCCGTATTCAAAGTAAGTACTCAAAAAGATTTTGAATTGGAAAAAGAAAGACTTATTAATTACATATTACAAACCCAAAAGAATGGGGCTAGTTATTTTGAAGGAAAAGAGTCGCACTCTTTTGGAAATCTCACAGCTGTACAATGGAATAATATGTTTTATAAACATTTAGATCATCACTTAAAACAATTTGGCGTTTAAATTTGAATTGCATCACAATAAAGCTATTTTTGATTTTTTAATTTTTATATGAAATTACTTGAGTTAGTAGGAAATACCCCATTAGTAGATTTGTCTCAATTAATCACAAACCCTAAGATTCAATTATTAGGAAAACTAGAAGGACAAAATCCTGGTGGAAGCGTGAAAGACCGAGCAGCTTATTCAATGATCAAAGGTGCAATAGATAGAGGGGAACTAAAACCAGGTATGAAACTTATAGAAGCTACAAGTGGAAATACGGGTATAGCTTTAGCAATGATTGCTAGATTGGTTGGAGTAGAAATTGAGCTAGTTATGCCAGAAAATTCTACAAAAGAAAGGGTACTAACCATGATGGCATTTGGTGCTAAAGTAATTTTAACACCTGCAGAAGGAAGTATAGAAGCATCCATAGATTATGCTCATTCACAAGTTGCCAAAGGAGGGTATCTAATGTTGAACCAATTTGCCAATCCTGATAATTTTATGGCTCACTACAGAAGTACTGGTCCAGAAATATGGAATGACACTAATGGCAAAGTAACACATTTTGTATCATCAATGGGAACTACGGGTACTATTATGGGTACGTCTATGTATTTAAAAGAACAAAATCCTTCGGTAACAATTGTGGGTTGCCAACCAACTGATGGTTCTAAAATTCCAGGTATTAGAAGATGGCCAAAAGAATATTTACCTAAAATATACAATGCTGAAAGAGTTGATAAAATAATAGATGTAAGCGAAGCAGATGCCGTAGCAATGACTAGAAAAATGGCTAAGGAATTAGGCGTTTTTGCTGGTATGAGTAGCGGTGGTGCTGTACATGCAGCAGTAGAATTATCTAAAACTTTAGATGAAGGAGTAATAGTTTGTATTATTTGCGACAAAGGAGATAGATACCTAAGTTCTGGATTATTTGGAGATATTATATAGACATGAAGATGTTAGACACGAAATTCAAGACCTAATTTATTGCATTAAAGATAATTAAATTAATTTTGTCATATTTTTAATTCGGTATAATATTGTTCAGAAACAAAAAAGAGGCTGTCCCCAAAGGAAGCCTCTTTTTTGTTACCATGCTTTATAAATCCATCCTTTCGATAATGAATAATATCCTATTTGGTTGTCTTTATAAATCTTATAAATGTCATCACTATATTTTTCTATGTGTTGATAAATAGTTTCTAATTTAATTTTACCTTTTTGAGTAATTAAACCAACTTTAAATTGTTGTATAAATGGCAGATAAGTACACTCTTGTAAAGTATTTTTTGAATATAATTTTGGATTAGTTGATAACACCAATCCTTTGGTACGATCGTTTAACATATCGTTATATTTTTCAACTTCTTTTATGTTTAACTTCTCTGCTTTCTTAGCTACATAAACATTTTCTTTAGGATTATATTCTTGAATATTTTTATCTGTTGTAACAATATATGATTTGCCATTTTTTACAGCTTTTGCCTCACCTATAGAGTTAAAAGGCTCAATACTAGTAAATTCGTTCACATAAACCCAATTACCCGTATGATCTATTACTCCCCAAAAATTATCTTGTTGTACTATTGCCAATTCTTGTTCGAAATTAGAAACATTATCAAAATTTAATTTACCAATTTGTTCAAATTTTGTATTTACCAGAATGTATTTACTTTTTTCAGATACTTTTACAAATGCTCGATCATCATGAAAATCAGTAACATCAAAATAGTTAATTGTTGAAACTTTAATACCAGAAGTATCTATGAATGACCATCCTAAATCTGTTTGCACAGCTGCAAAATTCTGATTAAAGTTTTTAACATTTGTATATGTGCTGTCCGTTAACCATTTTCCATTAAACTGCTTAATTGCATACTTTTTATTTTTACAAAAAACACTTACAAACGGAGATGTGGGAATATCTGTAAGAGTTCTTTTATCAGCTTTAAGAACTATATTTAGTTTTGAGTCTAAAAGACCTAAACCTCCAAAATTCTCTTTTATAATTAATACACTATCATTTTTACATCTTTCAATTTCAGAAAATGATTTACCAGTCAAATTTTCACCTTTCTTGTTTATCAAAAGGAACTTCCCTCCCATTTCTTCAACAATTGCAGTTCCATTAATAAACAACTGTACTGTTTTATATTTGGGACTGATCACAACATTTCCTAAGGTATCTAAATAACCCCAGTTTCCTTTATGGTATTTATGATCAGATGGAACCAAATGATCACTGTAAAGTCTATTGATATCTTTGAAATATCCTCCAAAATAAGATTTGTTCATTTCGTATCTTATTTCTTGTTTGGGGTCTGGAACTGTAGCATCAAAGGCTGCTAAACCATCTACATAACTTGATATAAAACTTATTTTTTTCTTAGTGTTTTTATTGCCCTCTTCTGTCAGAAAAGTTTCTATAAACCTATGTTTTTGGGTATCCAACAATTTATAATAAAAATCTTTGGTATAAACGGGACAAATTCCATACTGATTTAAATTGTTTAAATCTGCATCTATCATTTGTAAGCCACCAAACAAACAATCTTTTGAACTTGAAGAATAGATAGCTCTCAAAGGTATAGAAGCCATATTTACTTTAGGTAAATTGATACTTTTATCTGTTACCACAAATTGAAACTCATTATTAAAATCGTTTTGAAGTGCAAAACACTTTTTAACCATTTTTTTAGTATTTTCATTTATTAAGGTGTCTGTTGCTTGTTGAATTTTATATTCTTTAATTAATTCTATTATTTTTCCATTCGCATCATATTTAATTGCTTGTCTCTGACCAGATTTAGTTAGATATACAATTTTATCATTATAAATATGTAATTGAGATACCGGAAAAGGTACCACTACTTCTCCTGAAATATTAAAAGCACCATAATATCTATTAATTTTAGTGTTTTCTAAAATATCTTTATAGAAATAAGTCACTGGTAATGAATCAAATACATGTACAATGCCTAAAATAGTATCTTTAGAAATAATTTTATTGTTATAGACTATCTTAAACTTGCTGTAGTTATCATACACAACAAATCTATTTTTATTCAAATAACCTATTGATTTATAAACGGGTGTTAATATGGTTTGTTTTGTTTGAATATCATAAACACCTACTTGTCCGTTGTTTGTAATTTGAACATATCTTGGAAAGCCTGAAATAGTTTCAACATATTCACCATTTTCTAATTCAGAAATTGCAGAAAAAGGAATATTGAAAATTTCTTTTTTGTTTTCTATGTCATAAATTGAGGTATTGGTGGCATTTATTTTAGAATAAATCAGAAAAGGTCTACCTTCAAAAGATTTAAACTTAATATCCTTGTATTCAGGCTTTAACAAAATAGAAAAGTCTGTTTTTAAAATTCCAAATAAATTGTTTTTTTTGAACAAATAATAAGGTCCTAAAACATTAATTTCATCAAAATTTAATGAGGTTATAATATTTAAATCTTTGTCGTATATATTTTTTCCTGTTCCAGATGTTATTTCAAAATACTTTCCATCAAAAACATTTTGAGATTTATAATTTGGCGTCAAAAATTTACTTTTAGAAAAATAACCTTTTTTACCATCTGTGGTTTCATAAACATAAACTGAATTTTGAGAATTTGAATTACTCAAAGAATCTTTAAATTTGTTTTGTAAACCAATGTCTTTTATAGATAGGATATTTTCTACTGAAATCAATTTAAGGTCAGCGTCATATATAGACCAATGTTTTTGTTTTTTTATAGCTATCAAACTATCGTAAAAAAATAAAATTTTTTCGCTACTTGTAGAACTGACCTCTTTACCTTCATTATTTAATAATATTGAATTTCCTTTAAAGTTGCCTGCTATATAAAATCCGTTCACATTTGGATTTGAGATATAATCATAAGATTTTTCACTTATTTTTTCTCCACGTTCGTTACTCAAGAACCATTTACCTTCTTTGAAAAATGGGAATAGAAATAGTATGGTACAAAATAAAAAATTCATAAATATTTGTAAATTAAATTTTTGAACAAATTTATAGTTTAAAAACGAATAGATTAAGATTAAGTTACAATAAAAAAGAGAACTTTCGTTCTCTTTTAGTGTGCATCGTATATGACAACCTTTTCAAAAAACACTCTAAACTCTTCTAGAAATGCTTTATGAATTGGATGAACCTGATATACATCATGTCCTTCTAAATTTTCAAATATTAATAAAAGTGAAAACGTGTATGTAGTGTCTACAACTGCTCTACTAATGGGTGCTGGTGTCCCAATATAGATAGATTTTACAGTTTCAACATTTGTGAGAGATTCTAGACCTTTCTTAAATGCACTTTTTTGTTCTTCTGTGGTTTCTGGTTTCAACCAGAATAATACGTGATGACTTAACATATAAAAAAATAGAGAGCAATATTTGCTCTCTAGTGGGTTTAATTAATATCTATATTCGTTTGCTTTATAAGGACCAGAAACAGTAACACCAATATATTTAGCTTGTTCTTCTGATAATACTTCTAATTCTACACCAATTTTAGCCAAATGTAGTCTTGCTACTTTTTCATCCAAATGTTTAGGTAAAGTGTAAACTTTATTTTCATAATTTGAAGCATTAGCCCATAGTTCCATTTGTGCAATAGTCTGATTTGTAAATGAAGCAGACATCACAAAAGAAGGGTGACCAGTAGCACAACCTAAGTTTACTAATCTGCCTTCAGCTAAAATAATAATATCTTTACCGTTTATAGTGTATTTATCTACTTGTGGTTTGATATTTTCTTTAGTATTGCCATAGTTTTTATTTAACCAAGCCATATCAATTTCATTATCGAAATGACCAATGTTACAAACTATTGCTTTGTCTTTCATATTTTCGAAATGACGACCAACTACAATATCTTTATTACCTGTAGTAGTTACAATAATATCAGCTCTTTTTACAGCTTTGTCCATCGGTAATACCTCAAAACCATCCATAGCAGCTTGCAAAGCACAAATCGGATCTATTTCAGTAACTAAAACTCTAGCTCCAGCACCTTGTAATGAAGCTGCAGAACCTTTACCAACGTCTCCGTAACCAGCCACCACAGCTACTTTACCAGCCATCATAATATCTGTAGCTCTTCTGATACCGTCTACTAATGATTCTTTGCAACCATATTTGTTGTCAAATTTAGACTTAGTTACAGAGTCATTTATGTTTATAGCTGGCAATGGTAGTTTACCTATTTTTTCTCTATCTTTAAGTCTAAGTACTCCTGTAGTAGTTTCTTCACTTATTCCTTTAATTCCTGATACTAGTTCTGAATAACGATCTAAAACCATGTTTGTTAAATCGCCACCATCATCCAAAATCATGTTCAGTGGTTTTCTATCTTCACCAAAAAATAGAGTTTGTTCTATACACCAGTCAAACTCTTCCTCGTTCATTCCTTTCCAAGCATAAACAGAAATACCAGCCGCTGCAATTGCCGCTGCCGCATGATCTTGAGTTGAAAAAATATTGCATGAAGACCAAGTTACTTCTGCACCCAACTCAATAAGTGTTTCTATTAAAACTGCTGTTTGAATTGTCATGTGCAAACAACCTGCAATTCTTGCACCTTTTAATGGTTTTGAAGCACCAAACTCATTTCTTAATGACATCAAACCAGGCATTTCTGCCTCAGCAAGTTTTATTTCTTTTCTGCCCCACTCCGCTAAAGACATGTCTTTAACTTTGTATTTAACAAATGTATCTACCATTTTATGTATTTTGTTCAATTAAAGTTTACAAAAATAAAACAAATTAAGTTCGTTTTCAAGTAATCTTAATTTCTAATAATTTTAATTTAGTGTCCTGGTATAAAGTGCTACTCCTAAAATTTCTAAATTTTTATCTTTTATGGCTGTATATTTAATTTGAACTGTATTTTCTCCATATTTTTTATCAATAATTACGGGGTCTCCTCCATTTAATATGGATCTGTACACATTTAATTGAGCTTCTTTTCCTTCTTCAAACATATAATTCGAAATCGGCATCCCCACTTCTGCTTTAACACCAAATTCTTTAGCAACCCATTCAAATGTATCGTTCCATATCACTAGTTTTAAGTCTTTATCTACTGCCAAAATGGTATCTTGTGATGCATTCAAAAAGCTTTTCACAAAATTATCTTTTTGACTAGAATCCATAATTATTCTTTGCATCTCTTCTTGAGTGGCTGATAATTCTTCCAAATTTTGACGCATCTCTTCTTCTTGATTCTGCAAAACTTCTCTTTGTGATATTGAATCTTGCAATAAATGTTTCGTCTTTGTATTTATTTTAATGTTTGATATAGAAGATGCTATACTTACGGCTAACTTTTGAACAAACTCTATTTGATATTCTTCAATGGCATAAAACGATGCCATTTCTAATACTCCAAAAACTTCTTCGTTTATTTTTAAGGGAACTAGTAATAATACCGAAGGTGTGGCTGAACCCAAACCTGATGTAATTGTGGTATAGCCATTTGGAACTTCTGTTAAATAAATTACTTCTTTTTCTAAATAACATTGTCCGAGTAAGCCTTCTCCTATTTCTATGCGGGCCTCTGAATATTTTTTTCTATCATACGCATAGCACGACTTTAATTCTAAAAAATTATGTCCATTTTCTTCTTCCAAGATAAACAATGCCCCTTGATTCATTTGCATGTATTGCGTGAGCTGGCTTATGATTTGTTCATAAGTTTCTTGAATATCATGTTGAGTATTTCTTAACAAATCTGAAAACTTGGCTAAGCCATTGTTAGACCAATCTCTTTTTTGATCTTCAATCCTAGATTTTTCAATTTCTGAAATATAACTATTAAGTTTTTGCTCTTTTTCGAGCATTTCTATATTCTTATTTTCTGCCTCTTCTATAAGTTTGTTGTTTATTAATTCAGTTTCTTTAGTATCTAATTGTAAAATATATAAACAGCCACCCAAAATAAAAACCGCAACAAAACTATAAAATGTTTGAAAAAAAGGAGAAACGATTAAAGCTACTTGTTCATGAGTTTGAGGTTCTACTAAAAAATTTAAAGGCTGAACTGCGAATATGGAGCAACACATTAATAAAAACAAAAATATTGAATGTTTAATTTCTTGATAATCAAACAATAACCATGGAAGTGCTAATAATGAAAATGATATCATATTAGTACCTATCAATAAACCCTCGCCTTCTTTTAATACAGATATATGCATCCATAACATAAACACTGATGTATTTATTCCAATAAGATATCTAGCTAATGTGTTATAACTATAATTATTTAATAATGGTATTAAAAATAAACTAACTATTAGAGTTAATAAAGAATAAATTACATAGGGAGTAAAAATAACTGCAATTATCCAGTTAGAAACTGTTATAAATAATAAAAACAAAAATATCGAATTACTAAGCGATATTTTATTATTCAACGATTTTGAATTTTCTGGACTTAGTCCTAAATTTTTAATTTTAAAAAATATACTCATATTAATTGATTTTTCTTGTATAAAGTGCTACTCCTAAAATATTTTGTTGGGTGTCTTTAATTGCTGTATAATTTATTTCGACAATTGAATTACCATATGTTTTTTCCATTCTTACAGGTTCACCTCCATTTAATATATTTTCATATACATTTAGTTGAGATTTTTTTCCTTCTTCAAACATATAATTTGAAATATGTACTCCAGCTTCTACTTTTATACCAAAATTTCTAGAACTATTCTCAAAATTCCTATTCCATATTACCAACTTTAATTCTCTATCTACAGCTAACATTGAATCTTCCGTAGCATTCAAAAAGCTTTTCACAAAATTATCTTTTTGGCTAGAATCCATAATTATTCTCTGCATCTCTTCTTGTGTGGCTGATAATTCTTCCAAATTCTGACGCATCTCTTCTTCTTGATTCTGCAAAACTTCTCTTTGTGATATTGAATCTTGCAATAAATGTTTCGTCTTTGTATTTATTTTAATATTTGATATAGAAGAAGCTATACTTACGGCCAACTTTTGTACAAACTCTATTTGATATTCTTCTATAGCATAAAACGATGCCATTTCTAATACTCCAAAAACTTCTTCGTTTATTTTTAAGGGAACTAGTAATAATACCGAAGGTGTGGCTGAACCCAAACCTGAAGTGATTGTAGTATAACCATTTGGAACTTCTGTTAAATAAATTACTTCTTTTTCTAAATAACATTGTCCTAGTAAGCCTTCTCCTATTTCTATGCGAGCCTCTGAATATTTCTTTCTATCATACGCATAGCACGACTTTAATTCTAAAAAATTATGTCCATTTTCCTCTTCCAAGATAAACAATGCCCCTTGATTCATTTGCATGTATTGTGTGAGCTGGCTTATGATTTGTTCATAAGTTTCTTGAATATCATGTTGAGTATTTCTTAACAAATCTGAAAACTTGGCTAAGCCATTGTTTGACCAATCTCTTTTTTGATCTTCAATCCTAGATTTCTCAATTTCTGAAATATAACTATTAAGTTTTTGCTCTTTTTCGAGCATTTCTATATTCTTATTTTCTGCCTCTTCTATTAGTTTGTTGTTTATTAATTCAGTTTCAGTACTTTCATTTTGAAGAATATACAAACTACCAATCAATAAAAATATTCCAATGAAAGTATAAAAATCTTGCATTGGTTTAGATTTGTTTAATGCTACAGATTCAATGTCACTAGGTTCTATTAAATAATTTAACGGGTCTACTAAAAATAACATTAAAAACATAACAGATGCCAATACATAAATTTGAATTTTGTTTTTTGATTCAAAAACTAACCAAGGTAATATACAGAGAGAAAAAGCAATAATCTGAGAACCAATCATTAAATTTTCACCTTTTTGTAATGTAGCAACATGAGTCAATAACATTAACAACGAAGGACTCAAACACAATACTATTCTTGAAAAATTATATAAATGAAACCTGTTTAAAATTGGCACACAAAATGTTACCAAAATCATTAAACTTAAAATAGTTAAAATATTCGGAGTTAAAAAATATGCAATAAACCAATTTGTAATAGCTATAGACTGTAAAAAAATAAAAAGTGTATTTGTAAGTTTTATCTTAGAGTTTAAAGTTTTGCTATTGTTTTCGCTTACACCTAAGTTTTTTATATAATTATTGATATTCATATTAAGATATTAATGCATAAATATAATAAAATAGGTTAAATCTTATATAAAAAGTATAAAAAAACTCCCTAAAGGAGTTTTTCTTCTAATGCTAATTTTACTAATTCGGCGGCATTTTTTACACCTAGCTTTCGCATCATGTTCGCTCTGTGGTTATCCACTGTTCGTACAGATAAATTTTCTCTTTCTGCAATTTGTTTACTACTCAGTCCTTCAATAATGTAGTTTACAATAACTTTCTCTTTTTTGGAAAGTTTAGATTTAGAGTCATCAATACCTGATTTAGCTTTTACTTTTACAGCTTTGTTTAAATAACCATCCACAATGGTATTACTTACAAAACCATTGAAATATTTATCGCCACGATTCACCGTTTTCACTGCAGAAATCATATCTTCTTTTGTAGTGTCTTTTAATAGATAACCCAATGCTCCACTTTCTACAGCTTTTAAAATGTAATGTTGATCATTATGCATAGATAAAACCAATGCTTTGGTACCCGCAAATTGTTTACTTACAATTTTTGCTACCTCTATTCCATTCATTTTAGGCATATTTATGTCTACCAGAAGAACATCTGGTGCCAAATCTCTTACTTTCTCTAAAGCCTCCAATCCATTGGCTGCTTCACCAATCACAGTTATTTCTCGGTCTTCTTCTAATATTGAACGAACTCCTTTTCTAAATATACTGTGGTCATCGGCTAATAATACTCTTATTGATTGCATTTACAATTACTTAATATTTGTAAATATCAACAAAATATAAGTAATTAACAAATTACATGTATCTAAAAATAAGTAATTTCCTTGTTTCTTAAATTTTAGAACATAAAATATTAAGTAATTACTAAACTACTTAATTAATTATACATATACTCCCAAGCTGTTTTATGAAAATTATTTTTTTCGGCATATTCTAAAAATCGTTCATAAAATGGATGTGAAGCCAAAGTTGCACTATCTCCTAAGACTATTAATTTTCTCTTGGCTCTTGTAAGTGCCACGTTCATTCTTCTGGTATCTGCCAAAAATCCTACTTCAGAATTATCGTTGCTCCTAACTAAACTTATAACTATGATATCTCGTTCTTGACCTTGAAATCCATCAACAGAATGAACTTCTATATACTTGGAGTATTTTTTTAAATTTTCAAAATTTATAATATTTTCTTTGATATATTGAACTTGTGCTCGGTATGGAGATATAATTCCTATATTCAATTTATCTCCTATTTTTTCTGAACCTTCTAGTTCAATTGTTTGTATGAGTTGATCCAAATATCTTAAACTTAGATTTGCCTCCTCTTCGTTGTATATACTTGTACCCACTCCTAGTTTTTCATCAAATGAACATCCGGCTGTATCAATAAATTCTATTTCTTGTTTGCTGGCATTAAGTACTCCATTCACATTTGAAATATGTGCTTTTAGTTTACCTTTATAAAACTCATTTGCAGAAAACGCCATAATAGATTCATTCATTCTATATTGAACTTCCAGCATAACATCCACATTTTGGCGTTGAATTGTTTTTTCAAATAAAGTAATGTTCAATCCCATTTTACCAGCCTCGTGAGATTTCACGGTCGGAGGCAATTGAAAATGATCTCCAGCCATAATTACTTTGTTTGCTTTTAAAATTGGAATCCAACAGGCAGGTTCTAGTGCTTGTGCGGCTTCATCTATGATAACTGTTTTAAAAACTTTGTCTTTTAAAACGTAATTATTTGCACCCACGAGCGTACAAGCTATCACTTGGGCTTTAGATAACACATCACTTTGTATGTAATCTTCTAATTTGGTAGCCTCTTTTCTTAATGCTTTAGCTTCATCTACAAGTGCTTTTCTTTGTTGAGCTTCACTTTTACCAAAATTTCTTTTGTATTTAAAAGCCATATTTCTAAACTCTTCAGCGCGTTTTTTCAAACTTTTGATATCTGAATAGTACGGATGATTTGCTACTTGTGCATCAATAGTATATTCTTGCAATTCGTCATTTACTCGTGCCGGATGCCCAATTCTAGCCACAACTATTCCGGATTGGCTTAATTTTTCAACTAATAAATCAACAGCTGTGTTCGATGGAGCAGTTACTAAGACTTGCTTTTCTCTTTTCACAATTTCTTTAATAGCTTGTACAATAGTTGTTGTTTTACCAGTACCTGGAGGACCATGAATAATAGCTACATCTTCTGCATTCAATATATTGTTAATGGCTTCATTTTGACTAGAATTTAAACTTTCATTTACATAATTTGAACTTTCTAGATTAAATGAAGCCTTTTTATGACCTAATAATACATCTCTAATTTCAGCTATTCTCCCTTGAGCATTTATGACTTCCTTGAGAGTTTCTTCCATTTCTTTATAACTAGATTCATCAAACAACAAATCTATTCCTAGTTTTCCAAATTTCACCCAGTCTGGCAATTCATCTTCCAGCGTTACAAATTTTAACTTTTTAGAAGTTGCTGAAACTATAAGTCCTTCAATTTTATTTTCTTGTGGATTGTTGTCATAATTAGAAAACAAAACTGCTCTTTTGCCTGTTTGCAAAGACCCCGATTGCTCCAAATTGTTTGTCTTTTCTATTTCTACAAAAATTTGTTCTCCATAACCTATACCAGTTTGAGTAATTTTTATAGGATACCAAGTCACCCCAGACGCAACTCTTTCTTGTAACGAAGCTTTAAGAACCAATTGTTTATATTGGGACAAGTCTTCTTCTTTTTCTATTTTGAGTATTTTAAGTAGATTTTGTAGTTCTGCAACAGAAGATGTTTGATTCATTAACAAGGAAATTATTAAAAGAGAAAGAAGTAAATATTTTATTTACCAAAAAGAATACAAACTTAAAAAATAAATTCACAAGTGAATACTTTTTGTAGTTTCACTTGTGAATTCTAATCATTAATCTTTTAAAATATATCTTGAAATCACCAATCTTTGTATTTCTGAAGTGCCCTCACCTATTTGTAATAACCTCTGATCTCTGTAGAATCTTTCCACATCATATTCTTTCATAAGACCATAACCACCATGTATTTGCACTGCATCATCAGCCACTTCTTTTGCTATTTCTGAACAATAAAGTTTTGCCATAGCAGCTTCCATTCCGTAAGGTTTGTGAGCATCTTTGAGCTTACAGGCTTTGTATAAGAGGTTTCTGGCTAGTTCTATTTTCAATGCCATATCAGCTAGTTTAAATGAAATAGCTTGGTAGTTATGTATGGCTTTACCAAACTGAACTCTTTCTTTAGAATATTTTAAAGAAAGTTCATACGCTCCCTGAGCACAACCTAAACCCATAGCCGCAATAGATAACCTACCGCTATCTAAAGTTGATAACATTACTTTAGAACCACCTCCTTTTTTGCTTAATAAGTTTTTTGCAGGCACTTTTACATTATCAAAATATAATGCAGACGTATTGGATGCTCTCCACATAAGCTTACCTTTCATGTCGGTTGCGGTAAATCCGGGGGTATTTCTTTCTACTAAAATAGTAGATATTTCTTTTCTACCATCTTTAGAATTGGTAATTGCCTGCACTGTAACTCCAGCTGTAATTTCAGTATTGGCATTTGTAATAAAAATTTTAGACCCATTTATCACCCAATTACCATTAATTAATTCGGCTTTTGTGTTACTTGCTCTAGAATCTGAACCAGCATTTGGTTCTGTAAGCCCAAATCCCCATAGTGCATTTCCGGTACACAGCTGAGGCAAATATTTTTCTTTTTGTTCTTTCGTTCCAAATTTCAAAATAGGCCCAATACCCAATGAGTTATGAGCAGCAATAGTTGCGGCATGAGATCCATCTACTCTAGCCAACTCTTCTACAGCTATAATATACGACAAAGTATCCATACCTTGTCCACCAAATTTCTCAGGTACTACCATTCCAAACAATCCTATCTCACCCATTTTTCGAGTGAGTTCAACAGAGAATTGTTCTTTATCATCTAGCTCTCTTGCTTGGGGTTTGATTACATTTTCAGCAAAATCTCTTACAGTAGCTCTTATAAGTTCGTGATGTTTTGTACAAAATAAGTCCATATCGCAAAAAGATGTTATGAGCAACAATACGATGGAACTAAAAAAATGAATAAAAAATATTGGAAAATAAATAAAAAAAGCTGAGAAACGTCATTAACGTATCTCAGCCCAACCTGTTAATTAAACAAACCAACTATGAAAACAATTATTTCATATCACAAATTTAAGAATATTTTTCTAACAATTTCAATAATACCGCAAAATCTTTTGGATATTCTGCCGTGATATTGAGTTCTTTACCATCTAAATCTTCAAAAACCAATTCTCTTGCATGCAACGCAAATCTTTTAATTATAGGTTGCTCATCTGTATCTTTCTTCAAATTAAAATTCTTCTTTAATTGTGAAAGGTATAAATTTTTCCCTCCATATAAACTATCAGATACTATGGGAGCTTTCAGGCATGACAAATGAATTCTTATTTGGTGCATTCTACCCGTAACTGGTAAACATTTTACCAATGTTGCTGAATAATAAGCCTTTACAGTAGCAAATACTGTAAGTGCAGGTTTTCCCTCTTCTTTATCAATTCTCACAACACCATCTTTGAGTGGATGTATGGGTAAATTAACTACAGTATCTTGAAAATCATGCACTCCATTGACTACTGCATGATACACTTTTTTAACTTCTCTGTCTTCAAATTTAATAGACAAATGTCTATATGCATCAGGGTTTTTAGCTATTGCTAAAGCACCCGATGTTTCTCTATCTAGTCTGTGACAAAGTTGGGCATCTTCATGATAGTTTTTTGCTAATCTGAGTATATTTTGTTTTCCACCAGTGGCTCTATCATCAAGAGAAGACATACCTGGTGGTTTATTTACTATTATATAATTCTCATTTTCAAAAATGATCAAATCCTTAAAATCAATCGTCATCTGATACTTCTTCTATATTACCTTTTTTTAATTTAAATGTAAAGATAGTACCTTTTCCTGTTTCACTTGATACTTGAATCTTAGAATTATGTGCATCAAGTACATTTTTAACAATTGATAAGCCTAAGCCTGTACCTCCTTTTTCTTTGTTTCTACTTTTTTCAATTCTGTAGAATCTATCAAAAATTCTTTTTAAATGCTCTTGAGGAATACCAGGTCCGTTGTCTTTGAAACTAAATTCGTAATTCTCTTTATTCTTTACTGACTGTATACTGATTTCATCTCCACCATATTTTATAGCGTTATCTACCAGATTAACAATTACTTGATATATCCTCACTTTGTCTCCAAGTACAATAATATTATCAGAAAAGTTTAATACAAATCTTATTTGTTTCTTTTCTGCTTTATGTTCTAATTGCTCAACAACATCATTGATTAATTTGGAAATGTTAAATGAAGAAAAATGCATTTTAAGTTCTCCCGTTTCTATTTGTGACAGAAGCAATAAATCTTGTACCAACAAATTTAAACCATCTAAACTTTTAGCTGCTTTTTTCAAAAATTTTTCTCTCACATTTACATCATCCATAGCTCCATCTAAGAGTGTATGAACATACCCTTGAGCACTAAACAAGGGCGTTTTAAATTCATGTGAAATATCTGCTAAAAACTCTCTTCTATATGTTTCTAGTTTTTTAAGTTTTTCTACTTCTTCTTGTTTAATGTAAGCAAAATTGAGTAACTCTTTAGAGATTTTAGAAAATGGGTTAATAAATGTTGACGGTCTTTGAGCTTTAACAATTGCCTTTTTGTACTCTTTTTTATTGATTCCTTTTATGAGTTGTTCAAGTTTGTACAATTCATCTAGCACAAAATATTCAAGAGTTACATAAACCAAGACAAAAGACATGGCAAATGAAACCAACCAACAAACAAATAATACAAAAATATTTACATCAGAAATTACCTTTAATATCACCGTAGTCACAAGTGATATTAAAAATGCTAAAATAAATGCTGGGATTTGAGAATTAAGATTCAATTAATTATTAAATTTATAACCTACACCTTTAATAGTTTGAATAAGGTCTTCCCCTACTTTTTCTCTTACTTTTCTGATGTGAACATCTACGGTTCTTGACAACACATAAACGTCAGTTCCCCAGATACTTGCCAACAGTTCATCTCTATTAAATACCTTGTTAGGATTGGTAGCCAAGTAATATAACAAATCAAATTCTTTTTTGGGTAATGCTATATCTTTATTGTCTTTTTTTACTGTGTAGCTTGATTTGTCAATGACAAGACCACCAATAGAAACCACTTCATTTTTCTTATCAGAACTAGTTTGTCCTTCTTTTTCATCTCTTCTTATCAACGCAGCTATTCTGCTCAACAAAGCTCTTGGTTTGATAGGCTTTATAATGTAGTCATCAGCTCCGTTATCAAATGCTGCTATTTCAGAATATTCTTCTGCACGAGCCGTTAAAAATATAATAAATGAATTATTAAGCTTAGGTATCTCGCGTAATTGTCTACATGTTTCTACTCCATCAATACCCGGCATCATGATATCTAATAAAACTACATCAGGAATAAAATCTTTTGCAATTTCAATACCTTTTTTACCATTATTAGCTGTTTTGATATCGTAACCTTCTTTGTTAAAATTATACTTTAACAAGTCTAAGATATCTTCCTCATCATCAATTGCTAAAACCTTAACTAACTTTGACATATAATTTATTTAAATATTTCTTGTAATTTTTGTTCAAGCATTTCTCCTCTCAAATTTTTAGCAAGTATTTTACCGTTGCTATCTAATAAATACGTCTGAGGAATCGAACGTACTCCGTATATTTTTGCGGCATCAGAACCCCATCCTTTTAAGTCAGAAATATGATTCCAATTTAAACCATCTGCAGCTATAGCTCCAACCCACTTATTTTTATCTTGATCCAATGATACACCCAAAACAGTAAAACCTTTGTCTTTGTATTTATTGTAAACTCTAACCACATTAGGGTTTTCCATTCTACAAGGTCCACACCATGAAGCCCAAAAATCTAATAGAACAACTTGGCCTTTTAAAGAGCTCAATTTTAACAGTTTACCCTCTGGTGTAGAAAATTCTAAATCTGGTGCTTCATCTCCTATTCCTAAATCTCTTTTAGGAAGTTTTTTTAAATATTCTTGAATTTTAGCATCATCTGCATATTCTTTTTTGAATCTGTTTAACACCGTTCCATAATAATCCAAATTTGCACCTGCAAATAAAGACAAAGTAGTTTTGTAAATCTGAGCTTTACCAATCGATTTGGGTAAATTATTCATAAACTCATCGGCAGCTATCTGATATTCAGGTATTTCAGGTTTTGTGTAGCGCTGATAATACATTTGAGTTTTTATAGCATAATAATTACTTCTCGGAAGTTCTTCATCTTTAAGTTCAAAATCTTTAAATAATTTATTTCTTTTAGTAGTATCAGTCATGATCATACCCATAACATATTTAGAAATAAACATAGATTTATCTTTTATAAAAATCTTATTGTAGTCAGCAATCATAACCCCTGATAAGCTATCTACTTTCTTTTGTAGTTTATTGATTTCGGATGAAAACTTTTCAGGATTTGACTCTCTCAATAGATAAACTTCTTGAGCTTTTGCTTCAACTTCTTGAATTTGAGCATTAAAATTTTCGTTGGTTTTGTTGAATTGTTTCAACCCTTCGTTTTCAGGAGAATTTTTAACCAGAAAAGTCTTTTGTAAATTTTTAGCATCAAAAGATATTTCAATATTTTCTTTTCCTAAAATTACATCGGTTGAATTTTCCGGCCCCAAACCAAACTTGTACATTCCTCTAGCAATATTTTTATTTTTAAAAGTAAAAACACCTCCTTTAACAACTGCACTATCTACAACTTTAATATCTGTACCATCATAAGATGCTATATAAACTTTAGCATCTACAACGTTCTGTATTTTCCCTTTTATGGTAATATTTTGAGCTTCTATATTTAGGATACAAACAGAAGAAGCGAAACTTAAAACTTTTAATAAATTCATTTATATATAATTATATGCTTAATTAATTTTTGAAGTTAACGGATACCTCAAACCTTTATAGGATTCTAAATCTACATCAATAGTACCTAACACCGTACTTGTTTTG
This sequence comes from Cytophagales bacterium, assembly GCA_046329305.1. Taxonomy (GTDB): domain Bacteria; phylum Bacteroidota; class Bacteroidia; order Cytophagales; family UBA9547; genus CAMFLX01. The sequence continues at coordinate 533,791 of JAXLUW010000002.1, read as the reverse complement.
CACAATAATGGAATTTTGTTTTGATCATCACTCATCCATAATTTAACAGAGTTTTCTCCTGAGAACAAATCGTTTTTTGGCATGATAGGACTCAGTAGAATAGCTCTAAACTTTCCATTATCGGTTTTTACTTGAGTTTTCCCTAAATATTTTAGCTTAAAATCGAAGTTTTTGTTTTCAAAGAATGCTAAAATTTTCACGGTATCGCCCACATTATATTTCTCAAAATTGATTTGACGAAGATAATAATACCCAGAAACTATGTCATGAACATTTTTAGGAGTATTGTATTGCTCTTTTTTAACGTTATCCACGTTTCTTACTGCTACTCCTCTATCTTGATAAAACCATACAACTTCTTTAAGGTCATACTTACCTTCTTGTATGTTTCTGTAGCTTTTTTCAGGAATCATAGTGGCGGTATCTATATATGAACCCCACTTGTCTCGTACTTTGCTAAAAAAATCTACACTTCCTATCGTACGGCCTTCTATTTCAACTTTATAGCAAGTTTTATCTCCTTGTTTGTGAAGGTTATTGTCTATTCTAAATGATGCTTTAGCGGCATTAATAAAACCATAATGAACTTTAAAGTTAAGTTCTTCACCAGTTCTAAAAGTATTGTTACTTAAAGGCAAATTACTAGGCATGGTATCTACAAAAACTGCACTTGTAGCTAAAATACCTAAACTTATTGCAAGTATTGTTTTAACTTTACACATCTAATTCAAATTTATTAAATTAATAACAAAAGATATACCAATGGTTAACAGATTAACTAAATATTATCAATTTACTAATGTAAATATAATATTTGTTTTTTTGATTTTATTAAATTTTTCGTCAAGCAAAGCAGAAACAACCAAAGATTCCTCCAAGTTTAGTAATAGAGAAATTGTTTGGAGCTGGCTACTTAAACATACACACTTGAAATATTCTGTAGATGGCAACTATTCTTCTGGAAATGTGAATAGATTTTTATTTGCTCACAGAGTCAATTTTTATTATTTATACAAAATTTATGAATTTAATTTAACCACAAGTAATACTTACGGAAAACAAAATAATATTAAAACAGAAAACGATTATTATTATGGTATTACAACCAATTTTTGGCAAGAATCACCCACCTATTTGTGGGGAAATATTTCTGAAGAAAAAAGCTTTTTGAGAGCCTTTTCAAGGAGAAGTATTTTAGGAATTGGTACGGGGTTTAACTTACTTAAAAAACAAAAGAAAAAACAGTTGAGTCTAACTTATGGTTTTATGTATGAATATACCAATTTTTTCTACTTAAATGATATTGAAACTATTAGGCTTTCTATCAGATTTAAAGGCAAACACCAATTATTTAAAAACAAAGTAAACTTAAGTCATGAAACTTTTTTACAACCTTCCGTATTAGATGCCCACAACTACAGATACAGAACATTGATAACCTTGGAATTTCCTTTTAACAAATACCTTTCCTTAAGAACAACTTACAGCCAAAACTATGAAAACATAGTCTCTCCAGAAAAAAAGAATACCGATAGAACCGTAAATTTTGGTCTTTCTTTTACCTATTAATTAGTAAGAAAATATCAAATTCACTCCAATATTTCTACCCATTTCTGAAGTGTAGTATTTGAACATATTTAAATAATTTTTGTAGTTTTTGTTCAATAGATTATCTACATGAGCGTACACTTCTAATTGATGAGTCTTTAGTTTAATTTTGGTAGTATAACCCACATTTACTAACCCATACGTTTTAGGTGCTGAAATATAATCGCCCTGAAAAGTATAAATCTCCGATCCTGAATTTGTATTATAACTCAAAAAATATGACTTTTTAGGAAAAAATGGTTGTTTGAAAACATTTACATATTCTACAGATAAAACATTGCTAATAAAAGACTTATATCGTCCCATTTCATACTCTTGTTGAACACTAGCTTTTGGTGCAGGCGTAAGTAATAAAAAATCATTATCACTTTGTTTTTTTGAGTAATTGATACTTGATTTTAAAATAGTTTTCCATTTTTTATATCTATAACTTCCAAATACATCCATACCAGAAGCTACAACTGCCCCTTGCTGATACTCAAAAGTTGGAAATGCACCTCTAATAGTTATGATTGGTGCGGTGGGTACCAAATAAATATAATTATGTGATTTATTTAAGTAAGCATTTGTAATTATTTTAAATTTGGCGTTATCAAAATCTAATGAAAAATTATGATTAAGCGAAGTTTCATTTTTGAAACTAAACACAGATTTGTTGTTTACTATGTAAATACTTTCTCCATGATGTAAACCATTTCCGAATTCTTCATTTATAGCGGGCGGTCTTTGCGTATAAGAACCACTCAAAATAAACTTTAAATTTTTATGTAAAATATGTTCTATGTTATAAGATGAATTGATCGTTTGATAGATATGAGATGGACGCAACAAAACACTTTGATCGTAATAAAATACTTGATTTTTTCGGATGTCATATCTCAGTCCAAAATCAATATGAGTTTTATTGAGTTCAATATTTTGAATAGCATAAATACCAATATTATTCAACTTGTAATTTGGAATAAGTGAAACAATATCAGTAGTTTGAACCACATTGCTTTGATTCATATACTGATATCCAAACATATAGGTACATCTTGCCGAGCGTTTATATTCTAAAATAGACTTTTGCTGAAAAGTATTTAAAAGGTAATCTACGTTTGCTTTATTTTGTTTATCATTCTTAGGTCTGTGAATATCATATTCTTGTCTGTGATTGACCTGAAAATTATTTAAAATACTTAATTTAAACTTTTTATTTATATTTCTTTCAATATTGAGATACAAGTTTTTGTGATCTACTTTTTGATAAGAACGTTCTAAGTGGTATGAAAAAGTATCTGTATTTATGTAACCTTTACCTTGAAGATTTTTAATTAGATCAATGATATTTCCAATGTGTGCTCCACGGTAAATTCCAATTTTTTGAGTTAAATAACTTACCCCAACTTTTATTTCAATATTTTTATAGTTATACGAATTATTAGTACCTATAAAATATTCTTCAATGCCCGTATTATCTAAATAAGTGGAAGGTGTTTGAATATTCCCTCCTCTTTTTTGTGAAAAGGCAATATTTGAAAATAATTTGGAATTATTTGATTTCAATTGTAAACGTAAAGCATTAGAATATAATTTTCCATTATTTTGAAAACCAGACAAATACGTATATGCTAATTTTTTATTTATCAACTTTAAGGGTTCACAGATGATAGCCCCAGCTTGTGCCTCTTGTCCATATTGCAGAGCCAATGCACTTTTCACAACTACTAAGTTTTGAGAAAGTAATGTGTTTATTTCAGGAGCATGATCATTACCCCAATTTTGCCCTTCTATTCTAGCTTCGTTTTGTATATAAACAATTCTGTTGCCTGTATTGCCTTGAATAGTTGGTTTGTAAATTTGATTACCTACCTGAATAGCATCTACACCTACACTAGATTTTAGTAGTTCTCCTATACTTTTATGGGCATTTTTATTTATATGTTCAAACAATATACGTTCATACGATTTATAAGAATTATTCTCTTTAAAATGTTGTATTTGAACAGATTGCATTTCGCAATAGATATCATGAAGTAGCACATCAAAATGTTTTTGATTTTTGATGTTTATGGTACTTGAAAATTCTTTGTAACCCTCGTAATTTACTTTAATTTCAATACTGTCTACACATGGAATTTCAATTTTATAATAACCTACAGAATCGGTTAGTACAGCAATATTGTATTTGGGAATTTCTACAATCGCTCCAATTAGTAATTCTTTATTTTCACCATCACTAACTTCTCCATCCATATATAAAGTACAAGGTTGTACTTGAAAATAAGCCAACCTTGTTACTAAAAAAAAAATAAAAAAAAATAATTTGTAGGTACTCAATAGATTTTATTTAGCAGGATTTAAAATATTAACATCGTAAAAATTTACTTGTAAATCTATACTTCCGTTAGCTGCATTGTAAAGATAATCCATTGATTTATTGTGAGGAATATGATAAAGTGTTGCAGATAGATTCACTTTTTCACCTGCAATATTTCCAACTTTAATTTTTTGTTGCAATCCCAATGGTAACCCATAACTATCATGATCGCCACTATCTATGTATGAAACAGTAACTTTACTGTTTGAACTTTGAAATTGAAACTGATGCTCATCTGCTAATTCTAAAATTTCTTTGCTCACGGTATCAACAGGATTTTTGGTTTCGTCTAATAATACTATTGTACCTAAATAAGTTTTGTTGGGTTCTAAATCTCCCACTACAAACACTCCTGCATTGTTATCATTAGGAGTCAAATCTCTGTAAGAAAATTGGACCTTATTATTCATATTTGCAGAATCAATGAGTGTCCACTGATAAGTAGTAATAACTTCGTTTTCGACTACCCCACCTGAACTGGGATTTTGAGGTTTATTTTTGCAAGAATACAAAAACAAACCAATTACTGTACTTAAAACTAATATTGTTTTGTTCATATAAAGAAAGTATTATTGTAACATTGTTGCAAATTTACAATTTATTTTAATAAACGCAACTATGTTGCATTATAAAATGAGAAATACTGTAGGTAAAAATAAAATTAGAGAAATCATTTCAAACTCAAGAATAGCACTGAGCCAAAGTGATATTCAAAATCAACTAAATGATGTATGTGATAGAGTAACAACTTACAGAATTTTGAACAGATTAGAAGAAGAAGGATTTGTACACAAAATAATAAACAATGACGGCGTTGTTAAATATGCAAAATGTAGTTCATGTACAGAACATGCACACACACATCAACATGCACATTTTAGTTGCATAAAATGCAAAGAAGTGAGTTGTATAGAAAATACTGATTTACATATTAAATTAGATCCTACATATACCATTACTGATATGCAATTACTTATATCAGGAATATGTCCAAAATGTCAAGCGTAATAAAAATTATGAACAAGTCATTACTATTTATTTTTATAACAGTTTTACTAGATGTAATAGGTTTAGGAATTATAATACCTGTAACTCCTGATTTGATTAAAGAGCTAACAGGTGAAAATATAAGTGAAGCAGCAAAATATAGTGGATGGCTGATGTTTTCATACGCAATTATGCAATTTATTTGTTCTCCTTTACTTGGTAGTTTGAGCGATAAATACGGTAGAAGACCCGTACTTTTACTATCATTGCTTACTTTAGGATTAGATTATTTTTTTCAGGCATTAAGTCCAAATATTGTTTGGTTGTTTGTAGGGAGAGTAGTTGCAGGAATTGGTGGTGCTAGCTTTAGCACAGCTACTGCTTACATTGCAGATATAAGCGAACCAGAAAAACGTTCTCAAAATTTTGGGCTGATTGGAGCTGCCTTTGGAATAGGATTTATAATTGGGCCACTCATTGGTGGAATTGTTGGAGAATATTGGGGAACAAGAGCTTCTTTTATTATTGCGGGTATATTGTGTATTTTAAATTTTGCTTATGGATATTTTATATTACCTGAATCTTTGTCAGAAGCTAACAGGAGAGATTTTTCATTAAAAGAATTTAATCCATTTGCAACACTCATAAATCTTCAAAAATTTACGCCCATTTTAGGATTAATTCTGGGCGAATTCATGTTATTCATTGCCAACAAAGCTGTTGAATCAAACTGGAACTTTTTCACTGAATATAAATTTGGATGGGACAAACAAACCATCGGAATTTCTTTAGCAGTGGTTGGTGTAGCGGTTGCTATAGTTCAAGGATATTTAATTAGAAAAATCATACCTAAAATTGGAGAAAAGAAATCTATCTATGTAGGAATAGTTTTTGAAACTTTAGGACTCTTTTTATTTGGATTAGCTCACAAAGATTGGATGATGTTTGCCATATTGATTCCTTTTGCACTTGGAGGAATTGGAGGAGCTGCTATGCAAGGAGTGATGAGCAACCAAGTGAATAACGACAAACTCGGCGAACTACAAGGTACCATCAATGGAATGCACAGTTTAACTTACATTATTGGTCCTCTTATGATGAATCAGATTTTCTATTACTTTACAAACAAAAATGCTCCTATAATCTTGCCCGGTGCACCGTTTTTTGTAGGTACAGCTTTTGCTTTGGTTGGGCTTTGGTTTTGTCATAAAAATTTAAGCAAATTAAAATCAGTATTTTAAATTATGTGCGGAATTGCAGGTTTACATATTTTAACGAATACTCAAAAATTTGATCACAATACGCTCATTAAAATGGCTGATAAAATCAAGCATCGTGGGCCAGATGATCGTGGTTATTTAGTGCGTGATGAAAACAATAATTTGCTTCAATGTTATGATGAAAACACAAGTATAAAAAGCACCGTAGAACATCAACTTCAGCCATTAAATACTATTTCAAATTTCCAAACGGCTCTCATTCACAATAGATTATCCATAATAGATTTATCTGCAAATGCACATCAGCCTATGTGTGACACCTCTCAAGAGATTTGGGTGGCTTTTAATGGAGAAATATATAATTTTCAGGAACTTAAAGCTGAACTTCTATCAGATATGGTAGAGTTTAAAAGCGAAAGTGATACGGAGGTAATCATATATCTTTATAAAAAATATGGTACAAAGTTATTTGAAAAACTAAATGGCATGTGGGCCATTGTTATATACGACGCCCCCAAAAAATTATGGATTGGTAGTAGAGATTTGCTCGGTGTAAAACCGTTATACTATGTTCAGAAAAAAGACTTTTTTGCTTTTAGTTCTGAAATTAAAGGGCTTGTAGATATTCCTAATATTTCAGAAAGAGTGTTAAATACAAATGCAGTTTGGGAATATTTATATACTGGAATTTTAGAATATGAAAATCAAAATTTCTGGACAGACATTCAAGAAGTTCCTGCAAATTCACATTTTATATACTCTTTAGAAAACAATACAATTAGTTTTCATTCAACCATTAACTACGGATATAATACTTCTTCTGAATCTCCACGTCCCTCACAAACAGATGTATATTCTAAAGAAATATTAAATATTCTGAAAAAAGGCATTAAACAAAGACTAAGATCTGACGTACCAATTGGGGTTTCCTTAAGTGGTGGTTTAGATAGTTCTGCCGTTTGTGCTCTTGCTCAAGAAGAATATTATTCCCAAAACAGAAAAAATATTCATGCATTTACGGTTTCATTTCCAGAATTTGTAAATGATGAAACAGCTCACGCTCATAAGGTTGCTGAAAAAAGCAATTGTAACTGGCATCAGGTTTATCCATTACAAAAAATACCATTATCTAAACTTGAAAAAATTGTTTACGACCAAGATTTACCGTTTTGGGGTGTTAATTTGTATTCTCAAGTAGCTCTCTTAGAAGATGTTTCCAAAAATGGAATCAAAGTATTTTTGGAAGGACAAGGAGCCGATGAACTTTTTGCTGGTTATCAGCATCAATTGAGTGCTTATATAAATTCGTGCTTATCTCATTTTAAATTTAAGTTACTTTTCAAATTCTTAATAAAACACAAAAATACTGGGTATAAATTGAACAGTATTTTGAAAGAATGGCTTAAGGTAAGATGGGCAAATAAATTTAGTTTTATATCTCAAAACATATTCAAAAAGCATTTGGAATATAAATGTTTTCAGGAAAGTGATTTTTTAACTAATTACAATTATAAATTGTATCATATCAATAACTTAAATTCATGTTTGATATATGATTCTCAAAAACATTTTTTAAAGTTTTTATTAAGAGGCGGAGATAGAATATCCATGTCACAATCTATTGAGTGTAGAATTCCTTTTGCAGACAATTCTGATTTAATTACTTATGTGAACGCCATACCAGAACTATATAAAGTACAAAATAGTTTCTCAAAATTCTTGTTGAGAAAAGCTACCCAAAATTACCTACCTGAAAGTATTTCTTGGAGAAAAGATAAAAAAGGATTTGCATCTCCGGATCATCAATGGCTCAAACATATTGTTCCTGAAATGGATTCTTATCTCAATCACAAACTAGTTTCTGTATTTTTTGATAAGAAAAAACTGCAAGATTTATTTGAGTTGTACAAGAAAAATCCAGAAAAACTGTGTAGCCTTAGGTTATGGCGAATTATAAATGTTCTGATTTGGTTTAAGGTCTATAATCCTCAACTAGTTACTGACAAACATTAGCTAAAGAACTGATCTTCATCAGTAAATTAAAAAATAATTAAAGATACTTTTGTTCAAAAAAATAGAGTAATGGAACAAAAAAATTCTTATCAAGAAATTATTCAAATTTTTAAAGAATTTAGTATCAACGGAAATTCTAATACCGAATTAGACACAAGGATTTTTGAAGAAGTAAATAATTTTATAGCCTTTCATAGCGAATACGAGCTTTTTGAAAACGTGAGTGCTTCCCAAATAGTTTTTTTCTTAAAAAGAACTCATAGTTATTTTTTGAATAAAAAACTTCCCGAAATAGAACAAGCCATTGGTTGGTCGTACGGAAACGACGTTTTTAGCATTTTTATACAGGATTTTTTCACTAAAATGAAGACGGATCTTCTTGAGCATATTATTATGGAAGAGAAAAAACTATTTCCCTATATTCTATATTTAGAAAATGGAATTGAGAATCGTTTGATTCAAGATTTACTAGAAAAAGGATATTGTATAGATCAATATGAAAGTGAACATAACGACCAAGTAGAAGCTGAAATAAACAAAGTAAAAGAAACTATATTAAAAACTAAAGATAAAGCACACAATCCTCTTGCTTATCAACTACTTATAAACAAACTTGATACACTAGAATTAGAATTAAGATTGCATGCGCTCATTGAAGATGAAATTTTGATTCCTAAAGTGATAGAATTAGAAAAAATATAAATTTGGAATGAACAAACAACATTAGATTACATATTTGAGCTAATGTTGTTCGTTTATTTATTTTTTACCAGTCAACTCCCTAAAAATATCCTCCATTGTACTTTCTTCAAGCGTTAAACCTAGCATAGGTAATTGATTGTCAGACGCCCATCTAAAAATCTCAGATCTAATGTCATGAGTAGATTCTGTAATCAAACGTTTTTTAGTAGCACTGATATGTTCAATTTTTGAAATATTATTTAACTTTTCAAAATGTAAAGGCTCTATTTCATTTTCAAATTCAACTGTGATTATTTTTACTTGAATTGTAGATTTAGCTAAATTATCCAATTTATTGTTAGCCACAATCTTACCTTTATCAATAATCACAACTTCGTCACACAACATTTCAACTTCTTGCATGATATGCGATGAAAAAATCACTGTTTTTTCTTTGCCAAAACTTTTAATTAATTGACGAATTTCTACAATTTGATTAGGATCTAAACCTGTTGTAGGTTCATCTAAAATCAAAACTTCTGGGTCATGTAAAATAGCTTGAGCGAGCCCAACCCTCTGTCTGTAGCCTTTAGACAAAGTACCGATTTTTTTATTTTGTTCACGCCCCAAACCTGTAAGTTCAATTTTTTCTGCAATTCGGTTGGAGAGTTGCGTACCTTTAAGCCCATGAATACCACCTATAAAACTCAGATATTCATGCACATACATATCTAAATACAAAGGGTTATGTTCTGGTAAATATCCTACTTTCTTTTTAGCTTCTATAGGGTTTTCAACCACATTTATTCCACACACTGTCACTAAACCAGAAGAAGGTGGTATATAAGAAGTTGCAATTTTCATAGTTGTAGATTTTCCAGCACCATTAGGCCCCAAAAAGCCTAAAATAGTTCCTGGCTTAGCTTCAAAACTAATACCATCTACAGCTCTTTGCTGACCGTATATTTTTACCAAATCTTTTACAATAACCGACATACAATTGAAAAATTCTATCTCCAAAGTTAAAGAATTTTTATATCAATTTCTTTTAAAGAATTTTAAGTTGTTATTTTTACGTAAATTTTGATTATGGAAAATTTTCTAAGTACCCTTGAGATTCAACACTTCAAGTCAATCAAACAAATGAATCTCAGACCCAAAAGGGTAAATGTTTTTATAGGCGAACCTAATGTGGGTAAATCTAATATTTTAGAAGCGATTAGTTTGTTGGGTGCATGTTGTTCTAGAGCGACAACTAAAAAATTTATGGAGGAATTTATTAGATATGAAGAAATTTCAAATTTATTCTTCGACGACGATTTATCAATTCCTATAAATGTAAAATCTGACAAACTAAATGCCCATTTAAGATACCATTTAAACAATATAGATGTTGCAGATTTAACTGTAGGTGATTCTATATTTATTGATAGTGTATTAAACCTAGAAAACAAATCACCACATGAAATAAATAAATTATTAGAAAATGTTTTATCAAATGCTAACTTTTATTCTATAATTTCAAACAAAGGTCAGAGATCTAATTGGAGCTTATCAAGTTTTTTTTATAGCCCAGTAAAACCTTTTTTGTATAAAGAATCAACAGAGATTTCTAACAAATTTCCAAAATATCTTTTGCCACCTCACGGAGATAATTTATTTACCATCATAACTCAAAATTCAGAACTAAGAAAAGAAATTGCTACCACATTTACTCATTATGGTTTAAATTTTGTCGCAAACAGGTCAGAAAATAAATTTGAAATTCAAAAAAATATAGATGGTTTTGTAAATACATATAATTACTCAAGTATAGCTGACACTTTTAAAAGATTGGTGTTTTATTTTGCTGCAATTGATTCCAATAAAGATTCAGTTTTGATTTTAGAAGAACCAGAGGTGCATTCATTTCCTCCGTATACTAAAGAATTGTCTGACAGAATAATAGCTTCTGACGAAAATCAGTTTTTTATCACAACCCACAGTCCGTATATGCTCCAGAACTTGATTTCAAATTTAGATGAAACCGAATTGAACGTGTACATTACGTATTATGAAGATTATCAAACAAAAGTAAAGCAACTGACTGCTGAAGAACTTAAAAAAGCTTCTGAATTAAATATGGATTTATTTTTTAACCTTACAAAATTTATAAAATAGTGCCTTGTTTTGAATTAATACCAGAATGTTACGCAGATACCTTTTTTATAGATTCTATTTTTAAAGAAAAAGGTGATGAAGTTAACCATGCATTTGGAATATCTCAAGTATCTGTTTCATTAGAAAATGGACACTTTAAAGAGTTAATTAAGATTGGTTTCATAGATAATGACAAAAAGAATGTTCCTCCCTATTTTAACAATTTTGAAATAGTTGATGAATCGGATAATATATCATTTAAAAAACATAAGGAAAATAACATTTATGTTTTTGTCTTAAAACCTGCTATTGAAATGTTTTTAATCAATGAAATTCAATCAATTGGTAAATCAATTGAAGAATTTAATTTACCTATTGATCTTAAATCATTAAAAAAGCAACTCAAAAAGACTCATGTGGCAGAAAATGAGAATTATCAAAATTTAATTTCATTTCTTAGAAATAACAAAACAATTGGTTGCGAATTTATCAGAACGCATCTTCAAAAATTAAGAACTTCTTAAGATATTGTCTCTTCTATAAAATTTCCTAATTTTACATTCCAAATTTGGTTATTGATTTTAAAGTGAATTGCCGACGATAACCTCCGAAACTTTAAACTTTAAACTTTAAACATTGAACTCAATCAAGATGTCAAAAACATACAATCCTTCAGAAGCAGAAAGCAAATGGTACAGTTACTGGCTCGATAAAAAATTTTTCAAATCTAGCCCTAATCCTAACAAAAAACCTTATACTATTGTAATTCCTCCACCAAACGTAACAGGAGTCTTACACATGGGTCATATGCTTAACAACACTATTCAAGATGTGTTGATAAGACGTGCTCGTATGCAAGGTTTTGAAGCTTGTTGGGTACCTGGTACCGACCATGCGTCTATTGCAACTGAAGCCAAAGTTGTGGCTTTGCTAAAGGAACAAGGAATAGACAAGAAATCACTTTCTAGAGAAGATTTTTTGAAACATGCGTGGGTTTGGAAAGAAAAATATGGTGGAATTATTTTGGAGCAATTAAAAAAACTAGGTGCTTCATGTGATTGGGATAGAACTAAGTTCACTATGGATACTGACCTTTACGATGCCGTTATAGATGTGTTTATAGATTTATACAACAAGGGATTGATCTACAAAGGTTACCGAATGGTAAACTGGGATCCTCAAGGTAAAACTGCTCTGTCTGATGAAGAAGTAATACACAAAGAAGTAAACTCTAAGCTGTACTATATGAAGTACAACGTTGTTGAAGAAGGAGTAAAGAGTAAAGATGAAAGAAAATATATAGTTGTAGCTACAACCAGACCTGAAACGATATTTGGAGATACCGCTGTTTGTGTGAATCCTAACGACGAACGTTACCAGTTTTTGAAAGGCAAAAAAGTAATCGTTCCTATCGTAAACAGAGCTGTCGATATTATTTTTGATGAGTATGTAGACATGGAATTTGGTACGGGTTGTTTAAAAGTAACTCCTGCTCATGATGTTAACGATAATGAACTAGGTAAAAAACACAATCTGGATATTATAGATTCTATGAACGACGATGGAACTATGTCTGTTGTTTGTGGTGAAAACTACGCTGGCAAAGACCGTTTTGCTGTTCGTAAACAAATTGCTAAAGACTTAGAAGAAGCAGGTTTATTAGAAAAAATTGAAGAAATAAAAAACAATGTTGGACATAGTGAGCGTACCAATGCCGTAGTGGAAAGTAGGCTTTCTAGTCAGTGGTTTGTGGATATGAAGAAATTCATGGCTAAAAACCCACAAGTGCTTGATGATGTGATGAATGATGTAATTGAACTCCATCCTTCAAAATTCAAAAACACTTACAAACATTGGTTAGAAAACGTTAAAGATTGGTGTATCTCTCGCCAACTTTGGTGGGGACATAGAATTCCAGCATGGTACAACAAAGAAGGTGAATTTGTAGTGGCTAAAACTGCTGAAGAAGCAATTGTTGCTTTTAAAGCTAAAGATACTAAATACTCAGGACTAACGACTCAGGACTTGTCGCAAGACGAGGATGTAATGGATACTTGGTTTTCTTCTTGGTTATGGCCAATTTCTGTATTTGATACCAATATTTTCAAAGGTCAAAAATCATCTGCAGAACTAGACTACTACTACCCTACCAATACACTGGTTACTGCTCCAGAAATATTATTTTTCTGGGTTGCCAGAATGATTATGGCAGGATACGAATGGAAAGGGCAATTACCGTTTAAAGACGTATATCTTACGGGTATAGTGAGAGATAAACAAGGACGTAAAATGTCTAAGTCGCTTGGAAACTCACCAGATCCTCTTGATCTTATTGCCAAATATGGAGCTGATGGAGTGCGTGTTGGTATGCTTTTGAGTTCTCCGGCAGGCAACGATTTGTTATTTGATGAGAAATATTGCGAGCAAGGTCGTAACTTCTGGAACAAACTTTGGAATGCGTTCAGACTTGTTGACATGTGGGAAGTAACTGAAAGTGAACAACCTACAGAAAATAAAGTTGCTTATGAATGGTTCAAAGAAAAATTCTCGGTAGCTATGATAGACATTGAAGAAAACTACAAAGCTCTTAGAATGTCCGATGCACTAATGGGTATCTATAAACTAGTTTGGGATGATTTCTGCTCTTGGTATTTAGAAATGATCAAACCTGAATATGGCAAACCAATAGACGCAACTACACTTTCTCAAACAAAAGAATTGTTTGGAGAAATCCTAAAAATCGTACATCCATTTATGCCATTCATTACAGAAGAGTTATGGCATGAGTTAGAGACAAGAAGTGATGCTGATTGTATTTGTGTGGCGAGCTATCCTACAGAAAATCAAGCTAATGACACCATATTGAAAGAAGCTGAAATTGCTTTTGAAGTAATTGCACAAATACGAAATATTAAAAACAGTAAACAATTACCTCCTAAACAATTAGTAGACTTACACATTAAAGCTGAAAATAAAGAAGTTTATTCTAAATATTCTGGAATCATAAAGAAACTGTCATTTGTAGAAAACATAGAATTTGTTTCAGAAAAGGCGGAAGGATCTGTTGCTTTTGTAATTAAAGGTGATGAACTTTTTGTTCCACTTTCAGGCATGATAGACGCCGATGCAGAAAGAGAAAAAATGCAAAAAGAACTAGAATATACAATAGGTTTCTTAAAATCAGTAGATGCAAAGTTGAGCAACGAAAGATTTGTAAGTAATGCTAAACCAGAAATTGTAGATAACGAAAAAAAGAAAAAAGCTGATGCAGAGGCAAAAATCAAAGCATTAGAAGAAAGCTTAGCGGCGTTTAAGTGATTTTTAAATACCTACCAAACAAAATTTTGGTAGGTATTTTTTTATACATAAAATTTTATTCAAGTTTATTTGAAATTAAACTTTTAAATTGTATATTTTCATATAAATATATAGTTAAATAGTTTAAACCATGAATAAAATTAGCATTTCATTTCACAATCGTATTACGTTTATAGGTATAAGTATGGGAGTTATTTTTCCGATACTTTCATTTTATTTAGATTTTTTAACAAGAAGTCTAAACGTTTCATTTTCTAGTTTTGAAATAGTTTTAAAGACCAATCCTATCCAATGGATTATACTTTCGGCTCCAATTATTTTAGGTAGTACGTTTTATTTTTTAGGTAAAATAATTCATTCAAGAGAATCAAGAATTGTAGAAATTTCTGAAAACGAAACTAAAAGGATTAAAACTATTGAGTCCTATTTACATAAGTTAAATTCTGGTGAATATGATAAAAATTTTGAATTCACTCAAAACGATTCCATTTATACAATTTTTGAAAACTTTAGAAAAAATCTATCAGATTCAAAAACTAAAGAAAGTAACCATTTGTGGTTTTCTGATGGTATAAACCAACTCAACGAAATTATTAATCAAAATCTTAAAAGTTCAACTAACGAATTTTGCTCAAACACATTGTTGAAAATTGCGAAATATTCAAAGGCTCAATTAGCCTCAATTTATTTATTAAAAACCGAAAATGAAGTAGAATATCTTTGTCAGGTTGCAGGTTATGGAATTCCAGAAAAAAACTACTTAAAACAAATTTTTTCTGGTGAAAATCTGGTAGGTCAGGTATTTACAGACGAATCACCCACATTACTCACTAACATTCCAGAAGAATACACAGAAATATCATCGGGCTTAGGACATTGTAAAATTTCAACTTTATATATTTTACCTTTAATTTTTAATTCTAATGTAGTGGGAGTAATTGAGTTTGGATTTTTAAAACCAATTAACTCATTTACAATTAAATATTTAAATGAATGTAGTAGGCTTCTCGCCATTTCAATTCATAATCAAGAATATTTAAATAAATTTGAATCAATGGAAAATGAGTTTTTTGCATTTAGAGAAGAACATCATAAAAAGATTGAGGAATTTAATGAAAATATAATAATTCTAAGAAATCAAAATACTGAACAAAGTAAAATAATTAAAGAACTCAAATTCAATCATCAAGAATTATTAAATCAAAACAAAGAATTAATTGCAGAAAACACTCGTTTAAAGCTCAAAATACATTCGATTAATAAATAATTTCAATAGTAGTAACAATCACATCTAAAATGACTAAATTTGTATCGTTTTTTAAATAATAATACAAAATGATACAAACTTTGAGTCAGTCGCAACAGGCCATTGATTTGGAAGACAAATTTGGAGCTCACAATTATCATCCATTATCTGTAGTACTTTCAAAAGGAGAAGGAGTACATGTATGGGACGTGGAGGGCAAAAAATACTTTGACTTTTTATCAGCTTACAGTGCTGTAAATCAAGGACATTGCCACCCAAGAATTGTGAATGCCATGATTACCCAAGCACAAACTCTTACACTTACCTCTAGAGCATTTTATAATGACAAACTAGGTGTATGTGAAGAATATATGGCTAAATTATTTGGCTACGATAAGGTATTGATGATGAATTCTGGTGCAGAAGCAAACGAAACAGCATTAAAACTAGCTCGTAAATGGGGTTATTTAAAAAAAGGAATACCGGCTAATGAAGCTGTTATAGTTGCGGTACAGCGAAATTTCCATGGTAGAACTTTGGCTATAGTTTCGGCTTCAACCGACCCTGATAGTACAAGTAATTTTGGTCCATTCATGCCTGGTTATCAAATTATTCCTTATGATGACACTCAAGCACTTGAAGAAGCGTTAAAAAATAAGAATGTTTGTGCTTTTTGGGTAGAACCTATTCAAGGAGAAGCAGGTGTATATGTTCCGCAAGATGGATATTTGGCAAAAGCCAGAGAACTATGTACTAAATACAATGTTTTACTGATGATGGATGAAATTCAAACAGGATTAGGAAGAACAGGGAAATTACTTGCGGGTGATTATGAAAATGTAAAAGGTGATATTTTGATTTTAGGAAAAGCTCTTTCTGGAGGAACGATGCCCGTTTCTGCTGTATTAGCAAACGATGAAATCATGCTGTGTATTAAACCTGGAGAACATGGTTCTACTTTTGGCGGAAACCCTCTTGCATCAGTAGTTGCTATGGAGTCACTTAAAGTTCTAATTGAAGAAGGACTTATAGAAAATGCCTTTAATTTAGGAAATATATTCAGACAAAAAATGAATGAACTTAAGACTAAATCTGAACATATTAGTTTAGTTAGAGGTAAAGGTTTATTAAATGCAGTAGTAATTGCACCACATAAAAATGGTAAAACTGCGTGGGATTTATGTGTGAATTTAATGCATAATGGGCTTTTAGCCAAACCTACTCATGGTGATAAAATAAGATTTGCACCTCCATTAATTATGACGGAAGCTCAACTTGATGAATGTTGTAAAATAATAGAAAAAACAGTGTTAGAATTTTAATATTACCAAAGCTGCCGCTAAAGGCAGCTTTTTTTAACTTATTTACTAAAATTTATAAACTTTCTAATTTTCCTACACTTTTCATTCTTAATAAGTTGATTTATAAACAATTAATAGCTATATTTTATTGTATTTTTAAACTGTAACTATTATGACAAGAGAAGTATGTACTGCATTATTGCTAGAGGCAAAATCTATGAAAAACATTACCTATCAAACATTAGCCGATGAAATAGGGAGAGATATAGTCTGGACAACCTCGGCTATTTTAGGTCAAAATACTTTTGATGAACCAGAAGCTCAAAAAATATGTGAATTATTAGACCTTGATGAAGAAGTAGAAAAAGCTATTCAAAAATTCCCTCATAAAGGTACTACTTCAATAATGCCACCTACAGATCCATTAATATATAGACTGTACGAGGTGGTTTTAATTTATGGAGAAACTATAAAAGAAGTAATTCATGAAAAAGTAGGCGACGGTATCATGAGTGCTATTGATTTTACCATGAATATAGAAAAAATAGAAAACCCCAAAGGAGATAGAGTAAAAATTACAATGGACGGCAAATTTCTTCCTTATAAAAAATGGTAAAAAAGGCGTTTAAAACGCCTTTTTTAATTATATTCTATCAAAATATTTAATTATTTCGTTGTTTGATTCCATACCACATAAATACCATGGGTATTTGGTAGTATAATTGTTAGCAAACATGATTTCTCTTTTAGCTAATTCTACTTCCGAAATCATATATAAACTAAAAGCCATAGCACTTCTAAATTCATTAACGAATAAAGAAGTATCAGATATTAAAACTCTACTGTTGTTATAAGCTGTTTTTATTAATAATTTAACCGAATCTTGTTCATAAAATGCAATAGCTTCATCTTTATCACCAAAATACCACATATAACTATATTTCTGAGCCAATGTAGTTAAAACTAGATAATTTTGAACCGGTATTTCCGTAATGTTAATTTCATTTGACAGCTCATCTAACTCTTGCATAGAACCATACCACTTGGGAGATAAATAATTAGACATTAAATAATACGCCCCAACATGATTGGGAACTAAATCTAATATGTGATTATAAATATTGAAAACAACTTCTTTATCAAATTCAAAGCCTAATCCCACGCATATTCTTAACAATTGAATATATGCCTCAGAGAAATCTTCATCTATCTCAATAGCTTCATCTAATAATTCTTTTGCTTCATACAAATATTCATGAAACTCATTAAATTGTTCATCAGATACTTCTTCTGCCCTAGCTCCTGTTCTAATTTTCCAACCAACATTTATTAAATTATTTGCTTGTAACGTTAAAGCTAAAGGACTTCTATGTGTAGCTATAAAGGAACTTATTTTATCTACATAGTTTTCATAATCAGCAGAAATTGACTGTATCAGATAATGCTTTTTATCTGAAGATAAGTTATCAAATAGTTTTGAAAATTCATTAAAATTTTCTTTTTGTAATAACTTCAGTGAATCATTAATTTCAGAATTTCCAAATGAGTAATCAAATGGTAAATTTCTTTTCTTAAAAATTGATATTAGACTTTCAAACATAATACTTACTGGTATCTATTAAACTCTGGTGTTGTAACAGTTAGTAAGTTAATATTTTTATTTGAAAGTTTTTCAATATTTATTGAAATATTTTTATTCTGCGTACCATTAAATTCTAATTCAAGATTTTTTTTATGTTCTGGCACATAAATTCTTGTATAATAAACCGAATGTGGTAACGACTGCCAATTTCTTGTATCTGCTTTCTCAAATATAGCTCCCGCCAGACTCAATCCAATACCAAGTGCTTGATTTTCTTTTGATGCCTGAGCTGCAAGTACTTGACGCATGGTAACTCTTATTAAAGATTGCGTAATGTTAGTTAACAACTGATCTTTTAATATTTTTTTATCTACAGCATTAAAATCTTGAGCCAACTCCATTTTTACAGTTTTGTTAGAGTCTACTTTCACTTGTGCTGAATTAAAAACTAAATATCTTTCTTTATAATTGGGCAAGGCCATTCTTATAAACATTATATTCAAAGCACTAAAATTTTGAACAGGTAACACTACTGGTATATTTAATCCTAAATCATCATTTAAAAACATAACATTTCCACCACCATTGCTGTTAATGTTAAACATTAAATTCGACTCTTTTTTTACTGGACATAGACCATTGTGCCACAACAAAATAATTTCTTTAGTGTTTTTAGGTTTGGTACTCTGAGAGTAATTCTGACCGAACTGATTGGTATAGGTTTCTACAGCGGACTGATCACCCACTATTTTAGCCAACCTTATTACATCAGATTTTAACTGATCCGGCACCCCAATTCCTATTTTACCAAGATTTTCAGATTGATAAATCGAAATTGATTTTTTTAAACAAAATAATGCATTGTCGTAATCTCCTCCCATCTCAAAAATTAATCCAATCATAGAAAATACAAATGGATCTCTTTGAAATTTCTTATTACCAGAAAATTTATCATCAAAAAACTGAGAAACTTGAATAGCTCTTCTGCATTCAACCATTGCTTTATCTATCTGATTTAACTGTATGTAATTAAGGGCTTTGTAATAGTTTATTAACTGAACTTCTAATGGATTTCCTAAATATTTGTTTACAGAACTACTCACAAAAACACTAGCAAAATCAGCCGATACGTTTTTAAAATTATCTTGAGTAAAAATATATGCAGACTCAAAAAACTGGTTGCTTAATTCGTATTTACCTTGTAAATGATTAAGCATACCCATGTTCATGTAATACAAGAGCTGATTGTGCCCTTTAGGCTTGTCTACATTTTGATATCTTTTTTCAGCTTCAGAGTAGTTGCCAGACTCAAAATAATAGTTAAAAGATTGAAGTTTCGAATAATAAGATTTACACGAAACCAAACCCACAGTTAAAACTAAACCTAAAAAAAAACGATACATGGAATTATTTTTAGTTATTAAAATCAATTTTAATACCAAAGTTATAAAATTGTATCATTTCTATAAACTTTATTCACACCATTTACGGCACTTAATTTTTTTATCATTTTTTCTAGCTGATCTGTATTGTGAACGTGTAGCTGCATTTGCCCTTCAAAAATACCATCTTTGGTGTCTAAAGTAATAGATCTTATGTTTACTTTGTGGTCATTACTAATTATTTTAGTTATTTGACTTGCAATACCCATGCGATCGGTTCCATTTATTTTCAGATTTGCCAAGAAAGACTGTTCTTTTTGACCGTCCCATGTAGCTTTGATAATTCTATATCCATAATTAGACATCAGTTCTACAGCGTTAGGACAAGTAGTTCTGTGTATTTTAATACCTTCATTAATGGTAACAAATCCAAAAACTTCATCACCTTGAATAGGATTACAACATTTAGCAAATGTATAATCTATGTTTGTAAGCCTTTCCCCTATTACTAACGTGTCAGAATTTGAACCTTTTTCTCTTGTTAATTCCTTTTCAAAGGTCTTTTTATCAACAATTTTTACAAGGTTTTGTTTAGTTTCAACTTCAGGCTCTAATGCTTTTTTGATGTCTTTAGACTCAATGGTTCCTTTGGCAATTTTATAATAAAATTCTGTGGCACTTTTTTCATTAAACGCTAACAGCAATTGATTTACCAGTTCAGAATTATATTCAACTTTTAGGGCTTTTAATTTTCTTTCTAAAATTTCTTTACCATCAGAAGCTAAAATTTTCACTTCTTCTTTTAACGAATCTTTTATTTTAGCTCTTGCCTTAGAGGTAGTTACAAATTTCAACCAATCTTCGCTTGGTCTTTGTTTAGCAGAAGTTATAATTTCTATTTGATCCCCATTTTTAACCACATAACTCAAAGGAACCAATTTTTGATTTACCTTACCGCCCATGCATGTTAAACCCACTTTGGTGTGTATTTCGAATGCAAAATCTAAAATAGTAGCACCTTTGGGTAAGGTTTTCAAATCACCTTTGGGTGTAAATACAAATACCTCTTCTAAGAATAAATTGGTTCTGAACTGATCCAAAAATTCCATTGCATTACCGTCTGCATTTTTTAAAGTATCTCTTACTTTGTTTATCCAATTTTCTAATCCTTTTTCTGCAGAACCGCTCGTATTTTCTTTATATTTCCAATGTGCCGCATACCCTTTTTCTGCTATGTCATCCATACGTTTAGTACGAATTTGTACCTCAACCCATTGGCCTGTACTACTCATTACTGTAGTATGAAGCGACTCATAACCATTTGATTTGGGTGTACTTATCCAATCTTTTAATCTATCAGGGTTGGGTTTGTAGTAATCTGTTACGATAGAGTATATTTGCCAACAAGAAGATTTCTCTTGATCTAGCGGAGCATCTACAACCACACGTATAGCAAACAAATCATAAATTTCTTCAAAATTTACATTTCCCTTTTTGAGCTTATTACAAATAGAATATATAGATTTAGGTCTCCCGTAAATCTGATATTTCATCTTCATTTTCTTCAATTCCTTGTCAAGTGGCTCAATGAAGTCGTTAATAAACTTATTTCTTGCGGCTCTTGTCTGTTGTAGTTTATTAGCTATACTTCTGTATGTCTGCGGATTAGAATATTTTAAATATAGATCTTCTAATTCAGTTTTGATAACATACAAACCAAGTCTATGAGCTAAAGGAGCATACAAATAAATGGTTTCAGAGGCTATTTTTAGCTGTTTATCTCTTGCCATACTGCCAAGAGTACGCATATTATGTAGCCTATCTGCAAGCTTTATAAGTATTACTCTTACATCATCAGAAATAGACAAAAGCATTTTCCTGAAATTCTCTGCTTGTATGTGAGTAGAATTGCCGGAAACATTTTCTATTTTGGTGAGACCATCAATAATTCTAGCAACTTTAGGCCCAAAATCTTTTTCTATGTCTTGAAGGGTGATGTCAGTGTCTTCCACTACATCATGTAAAAGCGAAGCCACAATAGATGTTGTACCCAAACCAATCTCTTCTACAGCTATTTGTGCTACCGCAATCGGATGATAAATGTATGGTTCACCAGACTTTCTACGCATATCTTTATGTGCCTCAGCAGACACATAAAATGCTTTTTTTATAAGTTTGGCGTCTCCATCTTTTAAAAAAGGTTTAGCAGAACGTAATAATTTTCTATATCTAGAAATAATCTCTTTTCTTTCTGCTTCTAAATCTATAATTACTTCTGTGTTATTCATTAGTGCTGTATTCGTTTTTTAACAAATCTATATCTTTAATTAGTTGATCTACTTCTTGTGGTGATGTACCATCGTAGTACCCTCTAATGTACTTATTTTTATCTACAAGTACAAAACGTTCTGTGTGTACAAAATCTGATTCAGCATCTTCTGGATTTAACAAACCAAAATCTTTTTGAGCCAAATCAAACATTAAATTTTTATCACCGACCAAAAACTTCCACTTGTCTGTATCTTCTACTTTCATTCTTTTAGAATATTCTTGTAAAACTTTTACCGAATCCTCCTCTGGCTTTGAAGTATATGATAACAAAACCAAATTTTCATCTTTTTCATATTTTTTGTACAAACGCTGCATTTGTTGACCCATTTGTTTGCATATTCCTGGACACGTAACAAAAAAGTAATCAGCCACAAAAATTCTGTTACCAATATTTTCTTGTGAGTAGGTATTACCGTTCTGATCCAGACATTTAAAAGCACCCACTTTTGCCAATTCTGTAAAAGGTTGTGGAAATTTTTCTAAGGTATGCGTCTGATTGTTATATTGATAAAACGGAAGAACATACTTTTTAGAAGGTTTTAACGCCCAGAATACAGCACCAAGAAACAATGCAGCAACAGTAACAATTATGATTGCATTTTTATTCATATATTTAATTATAGAAACAAACTTAAAACAAAAATCAATTTTTTAACAAAAAAATCAAGTAGAATACTCCAAAAAAGTAACAACTGAGAAAAAATTTTTAACTTTGTTTTGTGAATTACGCTACATATATATCCACTATTGATATTCTAAATATTGTACAAACCGCAGCAGAAGAACTGAACATTAAGTGCTATGCAGTGGGCGGCTTTGTAAGAGACCTTATTCTTAAAAGACCGTGTAAAGATATTGACATTGTTTGTATTGGTTCTGGCATAGAGTTAGCCGAACTTACAGCACACAAAGCTGGTGTAAGAAATTCATTGGCAGTTTTCAAGAATTTTGGTACTGCCATGATCAAAG
This sequence comes from Cytophagales bacterium, assembly GCA_046329305.1. Classification (GTDB taxonomy): domain Bacteria; phylum Bacteroidota; class Bacteroidia; order Cytophagales; family UBA9547; genus CAMFLX01. The sequence continues at coordinate 510,652 of JAXLUW010000002.1, read as the reverse complement.
TTGGAGATTGGGAAGTAGAATTTGTTGGAGCAAGAAAAGAAAGTTACCGAACTGATTCCCGAAAACCAATTGTAGAAGACGGGACATTGGAAGATGATCAAAATAGACGAGATTTAACCATAAATGCGTTATCGATTAGTTTAAATAAAGAAAATTTTGGTGATTTAATAGACCCTTTTGATGGACTTGGTGATATCAAAAGAAAAATCATTAAAACGCCACTAGATCCAAACATTACTTTTTCTGATGACCCATTGCGAATGATGCGCGCTATACGCTTTGCAGCTCAGCTAAATTTTGATATTGAAGCAGAAACTTTTAATGGAATTTGTACTAATGTACATCGTTTGGACATTATTTCACAAGAAAGAATAACTGATGAACTTAACAAAATAATTTTATCTCCAACTCCTTCTTATGGATTCAAATTATTATTTCAAGCAAAGATTATACATAAAATATTTCCAGAAATGGCTGCACTTCATGGTGTAGAAACCATTGATGGTAAGTCGCACAAAGATAATTTTTATCATACCCTCAAAGTATTAGATAACGTAGCTAAGGTCTCTAACGATTTGTGGCTACGGTGGTCTGCAATTCTGCATGACATAGCCAAACCGCCTACCAAAAGATTTGATAAAAAAATAGGTTTTACTTTTCATGGACACGAAGAAAGAGGGGCTCGAATGACTCCTTCCATTTTCAAAAGACTCAAATTACCTTTGGGAGAACCTATGAGATATGTTCAAAATTTGGTACGCCTACATTTGAGACCTATAGCATTGGTAAAATCTACGATTACTGATGCTGCCGTGAGAAGACTTTTGTTTGAAGCGGGTAATGATATTGAAGGATTAATGATTCTTTGCAGGGCAGATATTACATCTAAAGATGACACCAAAGTGAAGCGTTTTCTTCAAAATTTTGATGAAGTAGAACGTAAAATGTTGGTGGTAGAAGAAAAAGACAATTTACGCAATTGGCAACCAGCAATTTCAGGAGCGTACATAATGAAAGTCTTTGATTTACAGCCAGGTAAAGAAGTGGGAATTATTAAAAATGCACTCAGAGAGGCTATTTTAGATGGAACAATTGAAAATAGTATAGAGTCTGGTTATGAACTAATGATTTCGATAGGTAAAAGTATTGGAATAGAACCCGTTACATCAAATTAAATGAAATATAAAAAACATATTTTTGTATGTACCAACGAGCGTACAGACGGAAGAAAAAGTTGTGGTGAAGCTATGGGCATGAGTCTTGTAGCTGAATTTAAAAGACTTATTGTTGAAAACAATTTACAAGTTGATGTGCGAGCACAAAAAGCTGGATGTTTTGACGTTTGTGGGCTAGGTCCTGTAGCTGTAGTATACCCAGAAGGAGTCTTTTATAAAAACTTAAAGGTAGAAGACATCGAAGAAATAGTAGAAAAGCACATTAAAAACGATGAACCAGTAGAACGATTAGTTGCGAAGTTTAAATAAAAAAAGAGAACTAAGTTCTCTTTTTTTATTTAGTATCTTCTTTTGCAAGAAGTGGATATTCTAGTTTTAAATTTTCAAGTGTTTCCACAATTGTTTTAGAAATTAAATATTCTTTGTACCAATTTTGGTCTGCTGGTACAATAACCCAAGGTATATCCGAACAACTTTCAAAAGCATTTTCGTATACCTTTCTGTATTCATCCCATTTTTCATTGACTTTCAAATCGTTGGCGTTATATTTCCAATTCTTCGTAGGGTCGTCTATTCTTTCTTGAAGCCTTTCTAATTGCTCCTCTTTAGAAATATGTAAATAGAATTTTAAAATGATTGTATGGTTTGCTTCAGAAATTAATTTCTCAAAATTGTTAATATGAGTAAATCTTTTTTGAGATTCCGCATCATCTATCCATTTTTCTACTCTCGTAATCAATACATCTTCATAATGAGATCTATTAAAAACTTTAATCATTCCTTTTTCAGGAACTTCTTTGTGTATTCTCCACAAAAAATCATGTTTACGCTCCAACTCTGTGGGAGCTTTCCATGAAGTAACACTACAGCCCGATGGATTCACTCCTTTAAATACGGCCTTTACGGCACCATCTTTACCCGATGCGTCTACACCTTGTAAAATAATTAATAAAGAATAAGTACCTTGAGCATACAATTTATCTTGTAGCTCAGGTAGTTTTGCTAAAATCTTTTCAGTTTTCTTTTTATATTCTTCTTTATCAAGCTCTTTAGGTGCTTTAGTAGAAATATTTGCTAGGTCATACTTTTTCATTTGCTTGCATTTTGTTTAGACTTCCAAATTTCTAAAGCAGGCTGAATCAACGATACAGCAATGATAGCCAAGGTTACAATTTTAAAATTGTTTTTAATCAATGGAATATTTCCAAAGAAATAACCCAAAAGTGTAATACTAAAAATCCATAAAAACCCACCTATTACGTTATAGGTAATAAATTTTTTATAATTCATAGCACCAATTCCTGCTACAAAAGGAGCAAATGTTCTTAAGAATGGGGCAAATCTTGCATATATAACGGCTTTACCACCATGTTTTTCAAAAAAAGCTTCTGTTTGTTGTAAATGCGTGGGATTTAAAAACTTTCCAAATATTTTAGCACCAAAATATTTACCTATTAAATAGTTTAAAGTATCACCAAACACTGCCGCTACCCATAGTAAAAGCATTAATAACCAAACATTAAGACCATTTCCTTTTAATTCCGCAGTTCCAGACAACGAAGCTAACATACCCGCGGCAAACAATAAAGAATCACCAGGTAAAAACGGCATTAAAACTAAGCCTGTTTCTACAAAAATGATTAGAAATAAAATAACATAAACCCAAGTATCATAAGTAATGATAAAATCTTTCAAGTGCACGTCTATGTGCATGATAAAGTCAACTAATTGCATTTTTAAAAAATTTATATGTAAATATATAAACAAGACTATGAAAGAAAAATTTACCATATTTTTTTTTCATTTTATTCACTATTTGTTCAATAAAAGTATAAATAGATTATAAAATTTGTATTTTTGAAATCTTTCAAAAATTAATTTTTGATTGTTTACACCCAAATGCAAGAAGAACATATTATAAAACCTGTAAATAAATTTTCGTTGAATTTTCCTGAACTCTGGAAATACCGTGAATTAATTTACTTTTTTACATGGCGAGACATCAAAGTTAAATACAAACAAACCTACTTAGGAGTAGCTTGGGTGGTTTTACAGCCGTTATTTATGATGCTGGTTTATACCGTTTTATTTAATAAAATCTTAAATGCTGATTCGCACGGTGTACCCTACCCTATTTTTGTGTATTCAGGATTGTTGTTGTGGGGATTATTTTCGTCGAGTCTTTCAAGCACGGGCGATAGCATGGTTTCAAATGCAGGAATTATCAAAAAAATATATTTTCCAAGATTAATTATTCCTTTATCTTCTACTTTTACTTGTATTTTTGATTTTTGTATAAGTTTGATTATTTATGCAATCCTTTTGATTTCATTTAAAATCAAAATAGATTTCGTACTCTTCATTTTCAATTTTCCATTGGCGTTTATTATTACCTTATTCACTTCTTTAGGTTTAGGAACTTTATTGTCTGCTCTCAACGTAAAATATAGAGATTTTAGATACATTTTGCCATTTCTCATTCAAGCCTTGTTCTTTTTTACACCAATTGTGTATTCGGGTATGGATGCCCAATCTAAATTTGAATATTATACTTGGATTAAATTCTTGAACCCCATAGCCTCAGCAATAGATTTGATAAGAGCACCGTTGACAGGACATGAAATAGGTTTCGCTCAAATTTTAACAAGTCTAGCTGTTTCATTTATGATTTTCACGCTAGGGATTGTGGTATTTAGAAAAACAGAAGCCTATTTTGCAGATTTAGCCTAAGTTATGAAACCGATTCTAGAAATAAAAAACATATCGAAAAAATACAACATTAGGCACGAAAACGCTCCTCAGTATGATTCTTTGAGAGATACTTTAACCAATGGATTCAAGAATATATTCAAGAAAAATTCTCAAAACAAAGAAGTATTTTATGCTCTGAACGATATTTCATTTGAAGTTTTAGCAGGAGAAAGTGTAGGAATTATAGGAAAAAATGGAGCGGGTAAATCAACCTTACTCAAGATTTTATCTCAAATCACTCCTCCAAGTTCGGGAGAGATCATTACCAGAGGGCGAATTGCTTCCCTTTTAGAAGTTGGGACGGGTTTTCATCAAGAACTTAGTGGAAGAGAAAATATATTCTTAAATGGTTCTATACTAGGCCTCAAACGAGCCGAAATCAATAAACATTTTGACGCCATAGTGGATTTCAGTGGAGTAGAGAAGTTTTTAGACACACCACTCAAGCATTATTCTTCTGGCATGCAGTTACGATTAGCATTTGCAGTTGCAGCACATTTAGAGCCCGAAATTTTGATAATAGATGAAGTATTAGCTGTGGGAGATGCTGAATTTCAGAAAAAGTGTATGGGCAAAATGAATGAAGTAAGCAACAGCGGCAGAACCGTACTTTTTGTGAGCCATAATATGGGGGTGATAAATGAACTTTGTCAAAAATGTATTGTATTGGAAAATGGCAAAATTATTTTCAATGGAAATTCTTCAGAAGCAACTGATATATATTTAAGCAAAAATTTATCGACTTCTGGAAAATTTCAAATCACAGAAGAGCTATTAAATAAAAAAACTGCATGCATTACTCATGTAGAAATCTGTAATCAAGAATCTATTTCTCAAGAAATTTTTAAAGTTGATGAAACCATAAAAATTAAACTTAGATTTAAACTAGAAACTTTTACAAAAGGGATAGAATTTGCAATAGCAATATATAATAACCGACAAATAAAAGTTGGGACAATACATGAAACGTTGATTGAAAATCAATCTGAATATGAATTATCATTTTCTCCCAATCAATTATTACCCGGTAAATATTTTGTTACTACGGCTTTACATATTCCGCATCAAGTGCTTTACCATTTAGAAGAAAGTGTGGTAAGTTTTGATATTGCTAACGTAAATCATAAACTTACTGATTATGAAAACCAAGATATTGGTGTAATAAAACTTAATTATGAAGTTACTAAATAAACTTAAAGAAATCTATTCTAATATTGTTCATATTCAATTTTATACTAAAACTATTTTAAATAAAATTGAAAGTGAAAATGCTATTGTTAAAATGCAATTAGGACATTTACTTTCAGAACAAATGTTAACTAAAGGTATAGTAGATGACTTAAAACAAGTTGAATTTAAAGTTTTTTCACAAACGGGAGAAGACGGAATAATACAATATCTTATACATCATGTAAATCCGCCCAAAAACTTTATAGAATTTGGTGTTGAAAATTATAAAGAAAGTAATACTAGATTTTTGTTAAGAAAAAATAACTGGAAAGGATTGGTTTTAGATGGAAGTAAAGAGAATATTAATATAATTAAAAATTCCGAAGAATATATTACCAATCATTTATTTGTTGAACATGCATTTATTACTAAAGAAAATATAAACGAACTCATCATAAATAATAATTTCAACAAAGAAATAGGTATACTAAGCATAGATGTAGACGGCAACGACTATTGGATATGGGACAGCATCAATTGTATCAATCCTGAAATTGTTGTTTGCGAATACAACGCATTATTTGGAAACGAAAGAAAAATTTCTGTTCCTTACGATGCTAACTTTGTAAATTCAAAAGCACATTACAGTTGTTTATTTTTTGGAGCATCTTTGCCAGCAAAGATTCAATTAGCAAACCAAAAAGGTTACACTTTTGTAGGTAATAATAGTAACGCTTCCAATGCTTTTTTTGTAAGAAATGATAAAATTGGAAATATCAAAAAAGCAGACCCTCGAGTAACATTTTGTGAACCATACTTTAGGTCTTCAAGAGATAAAAATGGTAATTTAACGTATCTAAGCAACAATGATAGATATTTAGAAATCAAAGGATTACCAGTTATTAATATTGACACTATGAATGAAGAAATACTATGAAAACATTTATATATAATTTACTTTTAAAGACTTTTAGATTCAACAGAAATCGTATTTGGAAATACATATGGAATTCTTATATTCAAAAAAACAAGTATGAAATTATACAAACTAAACTTCATACTTTTAAAGTAAATGCACATTGTGGTTTTCCGTATCCGTTAATAACAAGATGGCATGCAGAATTTAACAATCCATTATTACAATTAGCATATTCTGTATATATGTCTAAAAAATCAGCTATAAACATTATAGACGTAGGTGCGGGAATTGGTGACACGTATTTTTTTCTCAAAGCAAATTTACCTCAAAATTCTATAAATCAATTTTGGGCTATTGAAGGAGACCCTTTTTTTTCTTCATTGTTAAAAGAAAATACTAAAGCCATAAAAGAAGTAAATGTTGTAAATGTTTTGCTTAGTGATGTAGAAGAAGAAATTCCAGAACTCGTTCATACACATGCAGGTACAGCTTCGGCAATTGGTAGTAATCTTGTTAAAACAAAAACTTTAGACAAGGAATTGATAACTAATGAAATCAAATATGATTTAATTAAAATAGATATTGATGGTTTTGATGGAAAAGCATTAAAAGGAGCCAAAAAGATTTTACATAAAGATTCGCCAGTGGTAATTTTTGAATGGCACCCAATTTTGTTACAGAAAACAAATAATGACATCTATTTAGCTTTTGAAACATTAAGCGAATGCTGCTATCACCAATTCATACTTTATAATAAATATGGAGTTTTTTCGCATTTTATTTCTCAAAAAGATGAGCAACTAGAAAAATTAGCTCATATTTGTTTAAATAACACTTTTCATGACGACTGGCACTATGACGTAATTGCTATACCACAAAACTCCAACATTTCAGAAATAGAACTTGCTGAGTGTATTTTTGCTAAAAACAAAAAATATCCATTTTAAAACATGTTATTTAAAATAAAATTTTTGATAAAAATCATATTTACCGATTTTAAATTTGTAAAGTCGTTTATTAAAAACTTTTTTTTATTGTTGTTTTGGCATTTTAAATACAAGAAAAACTTAAATATTATATGTCTGACAGAACATATTGGTGATATTGTAGCATGTGAACCCGTAACACGTCATTTATTATCCAAAAATATTCATGCAAAAAATATCTGGATAACCTATGAAAAATACTTAGATTTAGTTAAATACAATCCAAATATATATACTACATCGACTGTAACTTGTATAAGCGAATGGGCTATTTTAAAACATTTATTAAAGAGTAAATTAAATATTTACGATTTACATATTTCACGAGAATGTCCAAAATATGGGTTTGCGATTATAAATTCAAATGAAATTAATTACAATAATTATTTGTCACATTTAAATTTATTGGAATCATTTTCTGCATCTGCTGGTATTACAGATTTGAATATCAAATCTTCTCAATTTTACATAAACAAAAATAAATTACAAAAAAATTTAGATTTTGATTCTGATTACGTAATAATACACACAAAATCTAATTATTCAAAAAAAGATTGGGATATAAATAATTGGAAATGGATAGTTACATATAATAGTAAAATAAGATTTATTGAAGTAGGTTTAGAACCAATATTCGACAAAAACTCTGCTCCACAAAACTATATATCTTATTGTAAAGAATTAAATTTTATTGAAATAGCTCATTTAATTAAAAATTCAAAGTTATATATGGGTATAGATAGTGGTTTTGCTCACATAGCAAACTGTTTTGAAGTTCCTAAAATAATATTAATGGGAGATTTTAATCATTTCAAACAATACAATCCATTCAATCTATCATATAAAAATTCTTTACATTTAGTTAACAAAGAAACAAACATTCAACTCATAAACGAATATGTTTTAAACCTGAGAAAAAATGTAGAATCAATTGAATAAAAATTAGTATTTTTCAATGTTTATTTTAAGAGAAACAACCAAATTTATCAACAATTTTATGAGGAAATTGAAATACGAAATCCAAAATATATTTATAATCTTAAAAGAGAATTTGACTCATAACACTTTGAAATTTAAATATAAGACTAACATAATCAAAATAATAAAATCTATATTTAAAATAACTATAATCAAGGTAGATGTACTTTTAGTTACAGAAAATTCATTATTTAAATAATGGGCTTTTCGATATAATTAATGTAAATATGATCCTAAAATATAACAGTTTTAGTTTTTAGGATTTATTATAATAGTATTATGATCAAAGTAAAATTGATAGGAAATTTAGGTAATCAGTTATTTCAATTAGCTCTTGCTGAAATTATTAAAAATGAAACTGATGAAACATATTTATTTGATGCTAATGATGTTAAATATCAATTAGGTTTTTTTGTAACCTCCAACAAAATACTTGAATCAAAATATTTATTTAAAATCTATAACTTTCTTCAAAAAAAATTAAAATTCAAAAATAAAATCATTGATTTAGATTGTTCCATTGAAAATCAAATTACATTTTCTCCCAAAACTTATTATGTTGGTTATTTTCAAAATGCTCAAATACTAGATATTCGTAGGGAATTTCTTTTGAATGTATTGAAAGTAAAACAAAAACATATCAATCACTTCAAAAATAAATATGCTCAAATATTAGAAAATCAGAGATTTATAGTAATGTCGATTAGAAGAGGTGATTATTATACTACTGATTTAAAAGAATATATAGGAAATAGTTTGCTAATACCTCAGACATGGTATGAAAATCAGTTAAAGAACATCGAAATAACTGATTATAAAATTTTGGTTATTTCTGATGATATAGAGGCTGTTAAATTGGAATTTTCAAATTCACTTCACGACTATATTTTTATTAATGACGATGTAATTAATCAATTTTTACTTTTACAACATGCAGATATTTGTATAATTGGCAACAGTACATTTGCATGGTGGGGTGCGTTTTTAAATTCAAAAACCAATAGAAGAGTAATTGCCCCTAAAAACTTTTTAGGTTTTAATACAGGAATTGAGCTTCCAAAAGGAATACAAACAAAATTTTTTGAATGGGTACAATAAAAATAAATGATGCTGTAGTTTATTTCTCTGTCGGAGAAGAAATTTATTTAAGACAAACTTTAGTTTCTTTATTAACACTAACCTTAAATAGAGTTAACTCATTTGATGTGCTAGTTTTTACCAACAATAAAAATTTCTTTTTAGAGAATTTACCAAATAATTCCTTAAGATTAAAATTCATTGGTGTTGATAATACAGAAGTAAAACAAATGAAAGGTGACATCAATTTCATTCACAGAGTTAAAATTGAAGTCATATTAAAAGCATTTGATTTAGGATACGAAAAAATTCTATACTTAGACTCGGACACATTGATTACTAAAGAATTGTACGAACTATTTTGCAAGATTGATACTCGTAACAGTTTCATGCATCTGAAAGAATTTAGTTTTAATGATCAAAACCTTGACTCGTACAATCCAACTTTTGATTTTAAAAAAACAATTTCTGCAAACAAATTTATGAATCCACTAGACCATTCCATAGTCCCAAACAATTTTACATCTTCAAACGCCGGAGTAATTGGTTTACACAAGAGTCATATAAATTTAATCCAAAGTGTTTTAAAACTTACAGATGAGATATTTCCGTTAACAAACCACCATGCTACGGAGCAATTTATGTTTTCATATATTTTGCAAAAACACACCGATTTAAATTATTGTGAAGATTACGTATATCACTATTGGTATCACGTAAAAAAACAAATTGTAGATATTATGGCTATAAAATATTTGAAAAATCACAATTCTACTCTTAACTTATCTGAAATATTAGTTGAACTTAGTACTCATAAATTAATAGCACAAGACCAAATTTATCAATTGTATTATACCAAAAATAAAATTAAAGGATTATACGAAACAATTAAATATACTTTCAAAAAATCAATTGATAAAAAATTTATAAAAAACTGTTTGTATTTATTATTTAAAGCTTAATAAAGTCTTTAGTTTATTTAAGATTCCAATATTTAGTTTATTTTTCAGGAACACTTTTGTATATCTAGTGTTTGACAGATTCTTAGTTTTATATATTTCTAGAAGTTCATAAACAGATGTGCATGGAACAAAATCAAGTTCAGGCCATGCCTCTCCTCTTACGGGATGAATATTTTTATAATTCAAATAATTTCCACTATTTAAATTAACCCAATCTTGAATATATTTATCTTTGTTTGGAATATCACTTGCGTGCCCCCAAGAATCAATCTTGGTACGCACTTGCTCTTCTGTTCTTGCCCACGATTCATGTAATACATAGGTGTTTGACCAATAAACTTTGTGACTTGTAACCCTTCCATATTCATAAGTAGGTAAATTGGTTGCCATAGGTAGACTTTCCCAATCTTTTGTAAACTTAACCACAAAAAAACCCTCATTAGTTTTTTTATACATGGGTAACATAAAACTCTGAATTTGACATGGTTTATTAGAGTTTAAAGTTGTTAAAAACAAAACAAAACTCTTAAAATCTATAAAATATTCATCTACATCTATTTGTATATACCAATCTGCATTACCCAAAACCTCAATCATTTTTTTCCTTTGCAATACTTCTAGGTGCATTGGAGAATGGTCCGAAACATAAAAATTATCTTCATAAACAATGATTTTTTTCTGAGTATCTATTTCATTTATGAAATTGTAAAAAGCATCATTATCAAATACATATTTTTTACCTGACCAGCTTGTTCGATCCCTGTCTAATGAAAGACAAATTGTGTCAGAGTGCTTATATATTAAAGGTAAAGAAATTTTAAGATACTCCCAGTCATAAGCCACACAAATACCTACTTTGATAAGTGCTTTATCCATGTATTTTTAAAATAAATATCAGTATATTTGAAATCTATCAAATATACAAATTAATGCTTTTATCTATCATAATAGCTACAAAAAATAGAGAGTCTGTTTTGACTCATAGTATAGAAAAATCATTGGAAAGTATAAAAAATCACAACATAGAAATAATTATTGTTAATGATGGAAATGAAATAATTCATAAAACACCAAACAAACAAATATATTATTTAGACAATAATAAAAATGGTGTTTCTCATGCTCGAAATCTGGGAGCAGCAAATGCCAAAAGTGACTATTTATTCTTTATTGATGATGATGTTTGGATTTCTACAAACTTTGTAATTTGGTTTTTACAAAATAGAGAGAGTTTAATTTGTCAAAATTTTGTATATAATATTAACTGGCATTATCCCCAAAACTTAATAATTCAGTTAAATAACACCAAAATTGGTAGGTATTTACAAAATGTCAATTATCATACCATGTGGGGAAGAATGGGAAATAAAAAAATTGTAGAACCCAGAAATGGTTTTTATGAAACTTATAACATAGGTAGTTGTTCATTACTTATTAAGAAAAAGCTTTTTCTAGAAATTGGAGGATATGATGAACGCATAATCTTTCAAGGAGAAGATATTGAACTATCAAATCGTTTAAATAAATTTAATATACCTATTTTTGCAGTTTTTGACACAATAGTTTATCATAACCATTTGGACAGATTCCAAATTAACAACTTCTTAGATAGAGAGTTTAATGGTTACAAATCAGAATTTGAAAGTATTAAAAATGGATATATTGAAAACAAATATCAAATATCATTTTTAAAATTCAAAACTTTTAATTTTTTAGTAAAATATGAATCTATTATTAGATTTTGTTTTAAGAAAATCCCAAACCATAAATTATTTGATTTTATATCTTTTAAAATATTAGGAATTTTGTCTTCATTACAAAAACACAAAGCTTATCAAAAGTAATTTAAAAAAAATAAAGCTATCTTATTGCATTAGTGATATTAACAAATCACTGGCATTTGAATGGATTGTTGAGCACCTCAATCATCAAAAATTTGAATTAAATTTCATTTTAATAAACTGTGCTAAAAATTCTCAAATTATTAAGTTTTTAACACAAAATAATATAGAATTCATTTCTTTAGATTTTTCTTCAAAATTAGACTATATTAAATTAATTTTTCAAGTTTATAAATACCTCAAAAATAAAAAAATACAAGTAATACATTGTCACCTATTTAAAGCAAACCTAATTGGTCTCACCGCTGCCAAACTTGCTGGAGTTCAAAAAATTATCTATACCAGACATCATTCTGATTCCAATTATAAAAACAGCAAAAAAGGTGTATATCTTGATAAATTTTTAAATGCTATTTCTACACAAATAGTTGCTATTTCTAAACCCGTAGAAGAAATATTAACTCAATGGGAAAAAGTTCCTCAACATAAGGTAGTGTATATTCCACATGGTTTTGATTTAGATTATTTCACAAACTATAACATTGAAATTTTAAATTGTTTACAAAAGAACTATAATCCAAAAGATCAAAGACCCGTAATAGGTGTAATCTCCAGATTTACAGCATACAAAGGCATTCAGTACATCATCCCAGCATTTCAAAAATTGTTAAAATTGTATCCAAATGCACTTTTAATGATGTTTAACGCTAGAGGTGATTATGAAAAAGAACTTAATAGTTTACTTCAAACATTACCTTCAAACAATTTCGTTAAAATAGATTTTGAAACAAATTTATCTGAAATATATAGATTGTTTAATGTGTATGTACACGTGCCAGACAGCTACTACTCAGAAGCATTCGGGCAAACATACATAGAAGCATTGGCCAGTAATGTACCCTCAATATTTACACTATCGGGTATAGCACATGAAACTATTGAACACCAAAAAAATGCTTTCGTAGTCGACTATAAAAACACAGATCAAATTTATACTGGATTAGTGGAAATTTTAACAAATACGGAGCTTAGCCAAAATCTAAAGGCAAATAATTCTGAAAATAAGCTAGAAGAATTTACCATTAAAAAATTTATCAATAAGCTAGAAATATTATACAGCTCTAAGTTGAAATAAAATTCTTTTATATTTATTAACGAAAACAAATGCAGAAATAATCATAAATGGTTCACAATAAAATCTCCATCTATATCCTGTAAAAAAAATTATACTAATAGCTATTGAACATATAAATGGAACAATTAATAAATAATGGTTAAATGTTCTTTTTTCTCTATAAATCATCATTAAAAATAAATAAAAAATAAAGCCGATATGTATAACCAAATTTATTGGATTCCACCATGAACTAGATTGGTCTAATTCAAAGTTTTGGGGTAGAAAAAAAATTGCCACTTTTCTAAGTGTAATTTCTATTTCTTTAATAGGATTGTTGATTGCCCATTGTATTGCGACATTTTGTCTAAGCTTAGATTGTTCAAATTCATTATTAAAATTTGAATTTGGAATTTTACTTTTGAAAAATTTATGAATTACATTATTTGTATCCGTTTGATAATTGTAGAAACGCCAACTACCTCTGGCATCAGGATTGTGACCTTGTAGTAATTCGAAACCTATTTGAGTTGTTGATGTTTTGTAGCCTGTATATTTTTGGTTTCTAACAATTAGTAAACAGTTTATAATACTGTAAAAAAACAACATTATTATTAAAATTATCATGTTAGCTTTTGTCAAATACTTTCTATAAACAAAAACAATGCTTAAAAATACAAATATAGGCATACAATGAGGTCTCAAAATCATTGAAAATAAAGCTAATAATGCAACTATACTATTTATGTACCATTTCTGACTATTAGTTATGAAAAGCTGAAAAAAAATAACTAAAACACAAACTGCAAAATTTTCCCAAAAAGGTTTTGTGCCAATATAGTATAAAGATGAAGGGTATAAACAATAAACCAATACAGCAATTTTAATTAACTTATCGTCTATTTCATAAAATTTTAATATTTTATTAAATGATGATACGGACCAAACAAACAAAAAAATATATAAAATATAATAACCTAAAACAAAAGCTGATATTTTAATTTGATTCGTAATTAAAAATGAATATAAAAAAATATTACCAGCTCCTCTTCTTGCAGTTAATTGTAAAGAATTGCTAAAATCATTATGAATAACTTGTTTTCCTAAATTAACTATATTTTCTGCAATATTATATGCATCTTGCTCGTCGGGTACTAAATTCAATTCTGAATTTAATAAATAGATTAAAATTACTTTTAATGTTATTATTGCTAAAATAAAATATTTATTTAACCCAAATTTCATAGGAATCTATCTTAGTGTAAAATTTAAAATTTCTAACAAATTCAACAGGCACATCTTTTATATTTTCAAAAATAAGTGCATCAATTTTAAATTTTTTCATGAAATCATCTGGGGTTGAATGTGGATATTTTTTCTTATAATTTAAAAATTCATTGGAATTTTTAAAAATAACAATTGTTTTGTTTATTTCACTTTTTGATTCTTCTATTGAACCAATAGTCATATCATACATTTTAATTTTATTATTTAAAATAAATATGTCAATTATAGGATTTGAAAAATAAGGATTTATAGTAAAAGGATTATTATAAGACTCTTTTGGCTTAAAAAAAGCATAGTTTTTAGATTTCATGCTTAATTGATTTTTTATCTTGTAATCAGAAATCCTATAATTATTGTAGTCATTTAAAAAAATTAATAAAATTAATACCAATATCCCTAATCTGTACTTTAAATCATTTAAATATAGTGCTACTAATATACCTAAAACACAAACACAAAAATTAGAAAATATCTGAACACTATCTAATTGAAACTGAAATACTATCCAACCTAAAATAGAAAATAAAACTCCAAAAAATAATATCCAAGTTAATTGATGCTTAAATATTTCTTTAAGTTCAATTGTGAAATTTCTAAATCTAATCAATACTAAAAATGGTAACAAAAGTATTAGTATTCTTATTAATGATCCACCCATTATGTTAATAGAGGTTTTATAAAACTCTATCTTTTTAAATTGAGAAAAAACATCCCCACCATTAAAACTATTTAATTTATAAAATATTACTATTAGTAGAAATATTAAAAAATGATAAATCAACCATTTATATTCAATTTTATTTTTTATGATTAAATTGAATGTATTAATACCTACGACAATACCAATATATCCAAACAAAAGTGAGGGATAAATCAAGGGTAAACCTGCTACTAAAATTTTAAAGTATACTTTATTGATTCTCCAAGACACAAAAAGAAGCATTAAATAAAAATATATTACAGAAAGTTTTTTATAATTAATTGCATTCCTAAAAAATATAAGATTACCCTGCATAAAATCGTTAATTCTAATTAGGTTGTCAATACAAAAACATGTACTCAATAGAATTAAAACACCAAAAATATTTTTATCAAGTTCTGCCTTTTCAGGATAAACTTCTTTGGCTAATAAAAAAGTCAACACATAAAATATTGGATAGGTTACTAAAAGCAAAAAATAATAATAATTTATGTTAAATACATTGAAGATTGCCGTAATCCAAAGTTCAAAATAATGATATGGGTTAATTGTAGCATAAGGACTTAAAGAAATAGATTCAATTCCTGTTTCGTTTAGAAAATAGGCCAACTTGGAATAATATATATAATCTGGATGAGGAATTTTAATTATATTGTTTTCAAAATCATAAACCCACAAAAAGTTCGACAAAAAGATAATATTGGATATAAGAAAAATCTTAATCCACTCTTTAAATCTCTCTTTTGAAAACTTCCATTCTAAATTTATTGAATATGTTTTTAAGGTATATGTAAATATGAAAACAACAATTGGTAATAATAGAATATTAAATGTATTAAACTTACTTTTATAAACACTAATACAAATTATTACGAAAAACATTAATAAGATTATCTTAATAATTTGCACAACTGAGTTTCTCAAACCAATAATTTTAAAATCTGGTAATAAGAAACTCATTAGAAAAATCAAGTTGAAAGTTACAAAACAACCAATGGTGTCAATATTCATAAAAATATTTATTCTTTCAAAAATAGTTAATATTAATCCTTAAGTCCAAATATACCCATTGTTATTCCACTACAAGTTTTTGATTAAAATATTGATTTTGAGTATTTGTCCATTTAACTATATTTAAACCTTTTTCCAAGTTAAGTTTATGGGTATTATTGGGTAATTGAATTAATACATGGCCATTAAAAAATTTATCAATAAGCTAGAAATGTTATATCAAATTTAATATAAATTATTTTCAGTCTCTTTATAATAAATATTGAAGAATTTATTATTTTTTAATGGTTTTGCAAATTTTGTTTTATCCAAATGTGAATCTATTAGGTAGTAATTGTTATTATATTTAGGTATTAATGTATCTAAATTACAATAATGCGGATTTGAATATTCAATATTCAAATTATTATAAAGTAGATATGCATCTGCCAAACCTGAATTGCAATATATTGAGTCTTTATGGTTAATTTTTAAATTACTTATAGTTTGATCAATTATAAGAGAATAAGATTCAACATTTTTTATTTTAATGCTAAAATTGTAAATAAAACTAAATTGAATAATAAAACATATCGTAAACACAGTTATGTCTTTCATTTTATTGAGAATTTTTTCAAAGGGTAAAACTACCAATAAACTCATAATGAACGAATAATAATAAAAAGTTCGAGGAAAAGGAATCACAGAATGGATGATTAACAATATAAATGGTGCACTCAGAAATAAAATATAAAATAAAATATATTCTTTTTTAAATATAGAAATATACACCATGGAACAAAAAATAATTGTAAGAACAACCCCTAAGTTAAATCCTATTAACTCTTCTAGTGTTGTAGTAAAAAAAGCTGGTAATTGTTGAGCAACTAATACCCTACTAATTGGTGTAACGTAAGAATTGTTAGTTAATGCATTTGTTCCATTTAAAACTCCAATTGGAGTATAAACTAGTATGGTCAAAATAACTGTGATACCTCCTGAATATATTTGAAGAAAAGAGACATTTTTAAGTCTTAATAAAACAAATACATGAAGAGTAAGAAAAGGATATAAAAAAGAAGGTATTGAAAAAAATCCTAAAACATTTGAAATAGTAAAAATTAGCCAAAGATATTTATTAGAAGAATTTTTTAAAATCTGAAAAGATGCATAACATGAAATCACAAAAAAAAGAAATAAAAATGAGTATCCTCTAGCCATGTAACTGTAATAGATATTCATAAATAAAACACTCATTAAAGTAACCATAACAATTGCTACATTTTTATTTAGTGTCCGTTTAATAAAATCATACGTAATTATTAAAGTCGCAAGAGAACTTAAGATAACAGGCAATCTTAAAGAAAACGTTTTATCAATAAAATGTATACTATTTGATAAACAAGTTATTATAGAAAAAAAAACATGATTATTAGGTGCTGGATAATAACATAAAGAAGTTATTATACCCTTTTGGGTAAAGTTGAGAAATGTCCATGCTTCATCGTATGATATAGGCATATAAATTGCCAAAAAAATAGAAAAAGTGAATGGTATAATCGAAATAATTAGTAATTCTTGAATAGTATTTCTTTGTAAAATACAACAAACAGAATTCTGAAACTTTGATAAAAATTTAACAATTAAACTAAAAACTATTTCAAATTTGTAATAAAATATCCCAAATATTAAATTTAATACACTTAATAAAATCAATAAAATATTAAATTTTGAAGAGCTAATTAGATTAAGAATTTTAGTTTCATAACGTATATTATTTGTAATATCTATAAAATATAAAATGGTCTTTTCTCTACCAAAATAAAACAAAAGAATTGTTGAGAAAACCAAACTAATTAAAATAAACAATAAAATATATTTAGAAATTGATTTCATAAAGTTTAATTAAAGTATGAATTTTTCAACTCAACAAAAGTAAACTCACTCGAGGGAGAATAAATTTTATTCACAACAAAAGAGTTAATTTTTTGATAAAAAGGGTCTGAAGTTCTTATAAGAACATATTTAATCCTGTATCTTTTTATAAATGTAGAAATTATAATTTCTTCTGACTTATTTTCATAATGATTTTTATCTATAAAATTGTTGATTACAGAGTTTTCATGTAATTCAAAATCTTGAAATGTAGATAAATTTTTTTGCCTAAAATTAGACAAATTAACTATTGATAAATGATTAATATCGCTTACGATATGAACTAAAGGAACCGTCAAATAAGTGTTTTTCTCAAATTCTCCATCTAAGTCATTCTCATTTGAAACATACCCGATTGTCACTTTTGAGTGGTTTTTTATGTGATTCTTGATTTTATTTTCAAATATCAATTGTTTTTGGAAATTTTCAGGTAAATAATTTCTATGACTTAAAATATTATTTAAGCCACTAAAAGTTTTTAAAAAAATAAAACAACTTATCACCAAAATTGGAATTATTTTTTTTGATACATAAAATTCTAAGAATATAACAACAACCAATAAATAAGTATAAGATGTTAGTATGTTACTATACAATTGGTTGCTATCTATAACGTGAATCATTAAATTATAAGTATTTAGTCCCCAAAACAGAATACCAAACAGTACATATATCAATATTTTCAAATCTGATTGTTTTCTATAAATTATAACTAAAATAATAAATGGTGAAAATAAAATTGAATACTGTATTAATATGTGGACATCGGTTTTTAAAATTAATTCAAAAGAATCTAAAAATTGAGTAAGTATATTGGAGAAGTTGAAAGATGATGTTGTTTTTAAATTGACAATTTTATAAAATAATAATATACCAAATGCAGAAACAGAAAATATAATTATGTCATTTATGATACTCAACTGTCTACTTTTTATAAATCTATAAATTAAAATCGAACCTAAAATCCCAAAAACTACAGGATAAGTAGTAAAATAAAAAACTGGGATTAAACAAGTTATGGCATATATAGTGTCTGACTTTAACTTATACAATAAATATACAAATACTAAAAACACGAAAATGATTGATTGTTTCTGGAACGTAAGAAAAAATGAGTAATTAATTTCCCAACATGGTTTAAAAATTTCATACGGTAAGTATTTGTAGATATCATAAGTGATACCATTAAAAAATAATATTACAATACTTAAAAGAGCTATCCAAATTGTAATATTTATTTTATTAAATTGGCAAATACTCAAAATACCAAGGCAAGACAAAGTAAAAAATATAGGATAAATTGATAGTAAAAGTAACTTGAGAGAGTTTAAACCTGTAATTCTGTAAACTAAATTAGTAAGCCATAATTCAAAGTAATGATATGGTCGGTAACTTATTAATTGAGGATTATATACATCAAAGTAGTAACTTTCTTTAAATTCTCCAATATAATCTGAAGCTCTTGCATAAAATATATAATCAGGATGAATAACTTTTATTTGATTGATTCCAAAGAAATGTATAAATGCCAGAGGAGTAATTATGGTTATTAACACAAATATTATTGGAATAGATTTTTTAAAAACAAACCAATCATAATGAAGATTATATAATTTTGACTTTTGATTATAAAATAAATATATGAGTGGCACTGTTGCAACAGTCATTACTGTTTTAAAATTAGAGACAATAATAGCATAAGCTACTACTGTCACTATTACACCTTGCAAAATACATATAAAACTATGAATCAACCAATTACTATAATTATATTCATGTTTAAGTAAAAAAGTGTTTATAATAATCCCTATAAATAGAGAAATAATAAAAAAACAAAATGTAATTAGTATATAATTGATTGATTCAAGCATTTAATAAATAATCTTTAAAAGTGTTTTAATTTAGTATAAACATTCAAAAATACACAAAAAGATTTCTTTACTTATTCAACTACAAGTTTTTGATTAAAATATTGATTTTGAGTATTTGTCCATTCAACTATATATAAACCTTTTTCCAAGTTAAATTTATTTGTATTATTGGATAATTGAATTAATACTTGGCCATTCATATTTTTTATATATCCTGTCAGTATATCGTCATCATTTATAAATACTTGCCCTTTACTTGGGTTGGGATAAACAATTGAATTTGATGTTTCTATTTTATTATCAACATCTTCAGTTATAGTTTCTAAATCCCCTACTCTAATAGCTTTACCTGGAACATCTTCTATATAAAGATTGTAGTTATAAACATCTATGTAGCCGTAATATGTTTGATTGTCTATAGTTGTTTTAAAACCGTAATAAGATCCAACATAACTAGTTTGACGACTAGGAAAAATTCCCGACAAACACTTATAGCCTTTTGAGGTTATAATTTCTGTTGAAGCATAAATTCTCAAATCAACATAAACTTTTGGTTTGTTTATAAATACTTTATTTGATACTGAATCATTTAAATACAAATTATCATAACTACGAATAAATCTAGAATTGTCAAAAATAGACGACATTGGCCCACTAGATCCTCCTGTCAAATAAAGAAACTCTTGTATTATATGCATATTTGTGATAGTGTCAGGAATTGTAAATTGGCAAGCAGAAAAATGATCGTCACAAACTCCTGAAAATGTATTTTGAATTGGATCAGATGAAAGTGGTTTGGGTAGTTTGTCCATAGTAAGTCTAACTGTTCTTATTACATTACCAATTTCAATACTTGGCACTCTATATACTTCACTACCACTGAAATATGATGCTACTAACACATCATTAAAAGAAAATTCAATTTTATATCCATCATATGGAGGTGCTATTTTTTGAATTTTAAATTGCTTTTGATTTAGTTTTACCACCTTTGCATTTAAAAGTAAAACAGGAATAAAAATTGTTAAGAGTAGTTTTAGTTTTTTCATTTGAGTTAATTTAAATTATTGAACATGGATAAATATACTTATTTCTTAAATTGTAACCTAAAAAATGTAATTTTGAGTATTTATAAGTTAATTGTTTATGAAAATTTTTGCTATTTCACTTGCTCGTGCCACCGAAAGAAGAACGTATATTACTCAACATCTGGAAAGTTTGCGTGTTGATTATGAAATAGTTGAGGCTATAGATGGAAAATTTTTTACAGAAGATAAATTAAATATACATTGTAACCAAGAGCAAAGAAAAAAACTACCCCATTGGTTAACTCAAAGTTCTATTGCTTGTGCACTCTCTCACAGATTGGCTTATGAAAAACTGATAAACTCTACCTCTTCTATGGCTTTGATGATAGAAGATGATGTAATTTTACCTACAAATATTGAATCAATTTTAAATGAATTAGCCCAAACAACAAAAGATTGTGAAATTGTACTTCTGTATGCTACATCATTTAGAAAGTGTAAATTAGTACCAACAGAAATAAAAAACATTTATATACCTGAAAACATAAAAGAACCAATATCAGCAGCTGCTTATTTCTTAACAAGAAATACAGCAGAAAAATTGTACAAAAACATGTACCCTATCTACGTAACTGCCGATTGTTGGCACCACTACATACATTCAAAATGGATAGATAAAATTAAACTGGCGTATCCTTTTCCTGTAAAAACTAAAAACTTCAAATCTTCTATAGATTACTTAAAATCAGACACTTTACTTGCAAAAATTTTAAATTTTATAAACAAATACAAAATCCCTCCTATTTATCAAATATTATATTTAAAGAGACTTAGACACTTAAAACAAATGGAAGGAAGGTTTTATTTGTGAAAAAAAAACTCTTTGACACTATCTACAATATACTTTACTTCTTCTATAGATAGTTCATAGAATAATGGTAATCTTAATAAGGTATCACTGTAATATTCGCTATTAGGTAATAATATTTCTTCTTGATATTTTGAAATATAAAATGGAGATTTATGTAAACTTATATAGTGAAACACAGAATATATACCTTTATTTTTCAAATATGAGATTAATTGATCTCTCAATATTAAATTTTCCACAACTACATAAAACATATGAGCATTGTGCCTAGCAAAATTTGGAATATTAGGTAACTTTATAAAACCTTTACCTTCCAGTTCTTTTAGTCCTGAAAAATAGGTGTTCCAAATTTTAATTCTTTTAGATTGAATTAGTTCTAAATGTTCTAATTGAGCATACAAAAATGCTGAAATAACTTCACTAGGCAAATATGAAGACCCAATATCTACCCAGTTATATTTATCAATTTCTCCTCTCCAAAAAGCTGCTCGGTTAGTACCTTTTTCCCAAATAATTTCTGCTCTTTTTATAAATTGGGGATTGTTTATTACTAACATTCCTCCTTCTCCTGCAATAATATTCTTAGTTTCATGAAATGAAAAAGTAGCAAAATCGCCAAAACTTCCTAAAGGCTTATCTTTGTAATACGAATCTATTGCTTGGGCGGCATCTTCTATTAAATACAAGCCATGAGTACTTGCTATATTTCTAATCAATTCCATATCACAAGCAATTCCAGCATAATGTACTACTACAATAGCCTTTGTTTTTTTAGTAATTCGAGATTCTATTTTAGATGCATCTATGTTCGGGTTTACACTACAACTATCAGCAAATACCACTTTTGCTCCTCTCAATACAAAAGCATTTGCTGAGGATACAAATGTATATGACGGCACAATTACCTCATCGTCTGGCTGTAAATCACATAAAATTGCAGCCATTTCTAGTGCATCAGTACAACTTGTTGTCAATAAACATTTCAAAAAACCATATTTTGACTCAAAAAACTGATGACATTTTTGAGTAAATATCCCATTACCCGAAATTTTACCAGAATTTACAGCTTGATAGATATAGTGATTTTCTTTTCCAGTGAGGTATGGTTTGTTAAATGGTATCATATTATTTCCAACAATGATAAATATCTATTATATTTTTTTTTACGTAATTGTTCTTTTCATAAAATTTACATGCTTTCAAGTTATCCAATTGTGTAACTACTTCTATTTCATGTATATTTTTTTCTAATACTTTATTCTCAATTAGATGCATCAAACTACTACCAGCCCCAATTCTTTGATTTAAAGGTTTACAGGCTATTAAACCAATTTTAGCGGGAGAAGAATTATAATTAATAGTTGCAAATCCTAATAATTTATTCTCAAGTTTAATACCAATAACTTCATTAGCTATACTTTTATTTAATGAATTGTCTAACCATTTTTGATATAAGATTTTAAAATTTTCATTGGTCAAAAATGGATCAATCTTAAATCGAGAATATTCACCACTAATATATGACAATTCTAACAATTCATTATAAAATTCTGTACCATAGTCTATTAACTCAAATTCAAATTTCAAATTTTGAAAATTTATATTTTTAGATGAAATATTTTTAAAATAAGTAACTTTTCTATCACATAATTTATGTTGATGTTTAATTAACCACTCTTCAATTTCTAAATTTGGATTTTCAAAAAAAACGTATGCCAAATTAAAATATAAAGTATTATAGGTTTCAATAAATTCACTTAATGTTGAATGAGAAAATATCTTAAATTCATATATTGAAATACAAAATAAATTACTGTCCCAATCTAAAAACTTTGTTAATATCATAAATTAATTTTAGTGTTTATAATGTAATTTGGTCTATTTTTTGATTGTTCAAAACATTTTCCAACATATAAACCCGTTATTCCTAGAATTGTTATTATTATTCCCGACAGAAACCAAATAGAAATAAAAATACTACTGTAACCTGGTTCTGTTATATAACCAAGTAAGAATCTTGCAATAGTTATTATCGCAAAAAATACTGAAAAAATAGAAATATATACTCCTAATCTTACTGCAAGTCTCAATGGTTTATCTGAAAATGATAAAATTACATTTCTAGCAAGCCTAAAAAGTGATTTGAAATTATATGAAGTTTCACCTTCAAATCTTGCATTATGTTCTACCTGCAAATAAGTTTTTTTGAATCCTACCCAAGAAATATTTGCAGGAAAAAATCTTACAAAATCTCCCATTTCTAAAACTGCATGTATCACTTTTTGATGATAAATACCAAAATTTGCAACAGACGGGTCTTGTTTTGTTTCAGTCATATAACTAAAGAAAGCATAAAATAGCTTAGATGTAGTTCTCTTTAATAAAGTATCTTGTCTGATTTGTCTCTGAGCTAAAACAAGATCATATCCATCTAGAGCCTTTTGATACAAATTGATAATTTCTTCTGGTTTGTCTTGCAAGTCACAATCCATCACTACAATCCAACTACCCTTTGCTTCGTTCAATCCTGCTAAAATTGCTGCATGTTGTCCAAAATTCCTTGAAAATAATATTCCTTTAATTCGAGAATTTCTCTTTGATTGCTGAGTTACAACGTGCCATGAGTTATCGGGACTGGCATCTACTACATAAATTATTTCAAATTGACTAACAATTTTATTTAATGAATCTGTAAGTCTCTCTGTAAGAGTTTCTAGACATTTTTCACAACCATAAACAGGTACTACAATAGATATCTCCATGAAAAAAATTTCATAAAAATATTCATTATTTTCTAAAAACAATTCTTCTTATTCAGATATTTCATCAGAAATTGGTAAGTCTGTGCCTATTTCGTTTTCGGTGTTTACAAAATCTTTAGGCAATGGCAAATCTTTCAGTGTGTTGATTCCGAAATATTCTAAAAATTTTTGGTTGGTACCATACAGCACTGGTTTACCCACGGTATCTGCTTTCCCTTTAATTTCTACTATGTCTTTTTCTAGAAGTTTTTGTATGGCATAATCACAATTTACCCCTCTTATTTGTTCTATCTGAGATTTGGTTATAGGTTGTTTGTAGGCTATAATTGATAAAGTTTCCAGAGCAGAAGCCGAAATTCTCTTTTTAACTGTATTTTTTAAAAAAATAGATAAACTTGTTTGGTATGCGGGTTTTGTTAAAAACTGGTAACCACCAGCAATAGAAAAAACTCCAAAAGAATATTCATCGGA
This sequence comes from Cytophagales bacterium, assembly GCA_046329305.1. Taxonomy (GTDB): domain Bacteria; phylum Bacteroidota; class Bacteroidia; order Cytophagales; family UBA9547; genus CAMFLX01. The sequence goes on along the minus strand of JAXLUW010000002.1, from coordinate 485,764 downwards.
GTTGTATTTTTCTATTAGTTTTTCAATTTCATTTTGGACAGATTCTGAAGAAACTTCAGCTTCAAACATATCTGCCATACACATTCTTATATCATCAACACTTACTGGTTTTTCAGTACAAAATATGATAGCTTCTATGTGTTTACCTAATATATCCAAATTATTTGTCTCTTGCTATTTTAGCTTCTGTAGTTTGCTGGGTATGTGGTACTAGACGTAATCTTTCTTTAGATATAAGTTTTCCTGTATCCACACAGATACCATAGGTACCGTTCTTGATTCTTATCAAAGCTTTTTCAAGCTGAACAATAAACTTCTGCTGACGTCCTGCCAACTGATTGTAGTTTTCTCTCTCTGCTGTTTCAGCACCGTCTTCTAGCATTTTTAAGGCTCCAGAAGTATCGTCAGTACCTTCGTCGTTACGTTTGCTCAGTTGCTCTTTGTAGTATTTTAATTCTCTCTGAGCGGTCTCAAGTTTCTCTATTATAAGAGTTTCAAACTCTTTTAATTCCTCTGCCGAATATTTCAGCTTCTCTCCTTCACCTGACATAATAAGTAATAGTTTAAAAATAATTTTTGATAAAGAACAGTAATTAATTGCCGAAAGATACGGATACCTAACAATTATGGTTGCAAAAATATGACTTTTAGGTAATTGAGTACAAATTATAGTAATAAAATTTATACACAGTTTATGTTTTCTATGATTAGGTTGTAAAATTTATACTTAAAAATCTTTTCATAAATATTAATTCAAGATAGTGAGCATTTAAATCTATACTTTTATCTTTGTGTTTACATTCAATTAATTCAATGATTTCAGTAGATGGCGTAACGGTAGAGTTTAGCGGTAAAACTCTTTTTAGTGATATTACTTTTAATATAAATGACAAAGACAGAATAGCTCTCATGGGTAAAAATGGAGCAGGAAAGTCTACTCTTTTGAAAATAATTGCAGGAAAAGATAAAGCAACTCGTGGAAAAGTTACTGCTCCTAATGGTGCAGTTATAGCCTACTTACCACAACATTTACTTTCTGAAGACAACTGTACTGTGTTTGAAGAAGCCTCAAAAGCATTTGAGTCAGTTAATTCTATGAAAAATGAAATAGAAGAACTGAACAAACAACTTGAAACCAGAACAGACTATGAATCAGACGAATACATGGCCATTATTGAACGTGTGTCTGAGCTAAGTGAAAAATATTATTCTATAGAAGAAATCAACTACGATGCTGAAATAGAAAAAACACTGAAAGGCTTGGGTTTTGAAAGAGAGGACTTTCACAGAAACACCAGAGAATTTAGTGGTGGCTGGAGAATGCGTATAGAACTTGCTAAAATTTTATTACAAAATCCAGACCTCATTCTTCTTGATGAGCCCACCAACCACTTAGATATAGAATCTATTCAGTGGCTTGAAGATTTTCTTGTTAACAACGCCAAAGCGGTAATTGTGATATCGCACGATAGAGCGTTTGTAGACAATATAACCAACAGAACCATAGAAGTTACTATGGGGAGAATATATGACTACAAAGTGCCCTACAGCCAATATTTACAACTTAGAAAAGAACGAAGAGAACAACAGCAGCGTCAGTTTGAAGACCAACAAAAAGAAATAGCTGATATTCAAGAGTTTATTGACCGGTTTAAAGGTACATATTCTAAAACATTACAGGTTCAGTCTCGTGTAAAAATGTTAGAAAAAATAGTACCCATAGAAGTGGATGAAGTAGATACTTCTGCCTTAAATCTAAAGTTCCCTCCTGCCCCTCGTTCTGGAAACTACCCTGTTATGGTTTCAGGAATGACCAAAAAATATGGTGATCATTTGGTGTTTAAAGATGCCACCATGACCATTGAAAGAGGAGAAAAAGTTGCCTTTGTGGGTAAAAACGGGGAAGGAAAATCTACTATGATCAAGGCCATCATGAGTGAAATAGATTTTGATGGAGAAGTAAAATTGGGTCATAACAGTATGATTGGTTACTTTGCTCAAAATCAGGCGAGTTTATTAGACGAAGAACTTACAATTTTCCAAACAATAGACAACATTGCCGTAGGTGACATTCGTTCAAAAATTAAAGACATTTTAGGTGCTTTCATGTTTAGTGGAGAAGCTATTAACAAAAAAGTAAAAGTACTTTCGGGTGGTGAAAAAACTCGTTTAGCTATGATCAAGTTATTGCTTGAACCCGTTAACTTACTTATACTTGATGAACCTACCAACCACTTAGATATGAAAACCAAAGACATTATTAAAGATGCCTTAAAAGCTTTTGAAGGTACTGTAATTTTGGTATCGCATGATAGAGATTTCTTAGATGGACTAGCTTCTAAAGTTTTTGAATTTGGAAATAAAAAAGTAAAAGAACATTTTGAAGACATAAACGGATTCTTAAAAAACAAAAAAATGGAGAATCTAAAAGAGATTGAGAAAAAAAATAAATAACAGTAAAGGCTTCATACGAAGCCTTTTTTTATATTAAAGCATGATGAGAACACTGATTTACAACTTATTATTCACTTTTATTATTTTATCAAATACATACGCTCAAGTATATACAGGTACGTATCGTAGTGTAAGTAACCCGTATTATTGGCAAAATAAAAAACCATATTTGGGATATTGGCAACAAGATGTTCATTATTCTATTAATGCCATGCTAGACGACAGCAATGATATTTTAAAAGGTGATCTCAAACTTGTATATTACAACAATTCCCCCGATGTTCTTCGTCAGATATATTTTCATGTGAATGAAAATGCTTTTACGCCTAACTCTTATTACCACAATTTATATGCAAACAATAAAAACAAAGCAAAATTTGGAAAAAATGCTTCTAAAGGCCTAGGAACTAGTGTAGAAAACATCAAAGCAAATGGAGTTTCTGTATCTAATATTGTGTATGACAATACTGTTTTTCGTTTTGATATGAACGAAAATTTAAATCCAAACGATAGTGTAGTAATAACTATGGACTTTGCAACATATTTTGACCTAGATGCCAGTATGCGAAGAAGAATGAAAGTTTTCAAAACCATACAAAATTTAAAACATTATGATGCAGTACATTGGTATCCACAGATTTGCGTATATGATTCCAAATTTGGCTGGAATACCGACCAGCACCTTGATAAAGAATTTTATAATAATTTTGGGACTTATGAAGCAACGCTTCATTTACCCCAACATTACATCATGGATGCCACTGGTGTTTTGCAAAACGAAGCCGAAGTGTATGCGGACTCTCTTAAAGAAAAAATAAAACTTTCTAACTTCTTCAAAAGAAAACCTAGTGACCCTATTTCTCAGCCCATTGCTTTTTCAAATAAATTAAAAACATGGAAATTCAGAGCTGTTAATGTTCATAATTTTGCTTTTACGGCAGACCCACTTTATAGAATAGATGAAACGGAGTGGAACGGAATTAAGGCGATTGCTTTAGTTCAAGAACAAAATGCACCTAATTGGAAAGGTGCAGTACAATTTGCCGCCAAAGTCATAAAAGTGTATTCAGAAGACTTTGGTATATACGTTTGGCCCAAAATTATTATTGCTGACGCCAAAGACGGTATGGAATATCCAATGCTTACCTTAGATGATAGGAGTTATCCGCAAAACCAGCAGTTGCTCGCACATGAAATAGGTCACATGTGGTTTTATGGCATGCTCGGAAGCAACGAAACCTATAGAGCCAGTATGGACGAAGGTTTTACTCAGTATCTCACTGTTTGGGCTATGAACAAAATAACGGGTGCTGTCAAAAACAGATATAGTCCTAATAAAATGCTCTCAAAAAGATTAAAAAAATCAGAAGTAAAATATGACCGACTGTATAATTCGTACATAGCGTCTGTTCACAAAGGTTACGACGAACCCCTCAATACGCATTCCTGTGCTTTTAATGGAGCCATCAGACATGGAGGAAATTACGGACTCGTATATTTTAAAACTGGTGTAATGCTTGACAACCTCAGATATACTCTTGGAGACTCGGTTTTCTTTATGCTGATGAAAGAATATGTGAGCAAATGGAAAATCTGTCATCCGTATCCAGAGGATTTTAGAAATGTTGCTACTCATTTTACTCATACAGACTTAAATTGGTTTTTTGACCAATGGCTTGAAACCACAAAAACTATAGATTACCAAGTAAATAAACCAAAACTCATACGTTCTGATTCAAATAAATTTGTGTACACTCTACATTTGAGTAGAAAAGGACGTATGCACATGCCATTAAACATTTCTATAACAGATGTGAAAGGTTTAAAATACAATTATTACATCCCCAACACTTGGTATATCAAACCAACCAAAGACTCCATTTTACAAAAATGGTATGGTTGGGATTTATTACAACCTAATTACAGCCAGAATGTTAGCTTAAAAAACAAAATCAAAAGTATACAAATAGATACTTCTTATACACTTGCAGATATAGACTTACGTAACAATCACTGGCATCAAAAAAATCCAATAAAACTCAATGTTTTTGCTCCTAACCCCATCACATGGGACAAAACTGATAAACTCATAAGACCAGATCTTTGGTACAACTCTTTTGATGGAGTACAAGTAGGTGTTGATTTTCAGAAAAAATATTTCATGGATCTCACCAACTATAATTTTCAGTTTTTCTTAAACACAGGTTTACTACAAGGAGCAATTCCTGAAAATTACAAGAGAAGATTCAATCTTATAAGTTATAATTTTACACTTAAAAATAATTTCAATAAAGTATTAAAATACAGCTATTTAAACATTCATAGTATGTGGATAGCAGGAGTTATTAAAAACAGCGTTGGGATAGAAAAAATTTTAAAGAAACAAGATGATCAAAATCCTAGATTTTGGGTTTTGGGAGGTAATGTAGTACAACTTTACCGCTCTAGAAATATAGATAAACTATACCTGAGCCAATATCCAAATTTAAATTATGGTCAGTTACATACCTATTTACAGCTATTTGCAGATAGAAAATACATTTTACATCACAAACCAGCAGCATTTAAAATAGAACTTCGCACGCCATTTGTACTCAGCAGATACAATTATAATTTTGCTCAATTTACACATTGGTATAGTACCGCTTGGAAAAAATTTGAAATCCGTACGCGTCTTTTTTCTCGCATAACTCATTCTAATAGAGGACGCATTCCTTACGAATCTCTACTACAAACAAATGGTGCAAGTGTTGAGGATATGTATGATTCTAAGTATTATAGAGCTCGTGGTGTTTTCCCAACAGATTGGCAAAATTCTAACTCCATAATTTCTTCACAATTGGGTGGTGGATTAAGTATTAGAGGTGTGGAGGGAGCTGCCTATTCAGGTGTTTCGGGTAATTTAGAAATTGATTTTGACCAATTTATTAAATTAAAACCTAAAAAATGGAATAGAAATTTCAGTTTTGATTTGTACACATTTGCTGATGGAGGATTTTATAATTTAGTGAATATAAACCAAATAAATCATAAAATACATTCGGCAGCTAATGTAGGACTTGGAGGTGCTATAAAATTTAATTTTGGTGCATTTCAGATCAGACCTTTGTATATACGTGTAGATTGGCCTGCACTAACTTATACTTCACAAAAACTACCTACAAGTAAAATTGTTGTGGGAATTGGAAGAAGTTTTTAATATTTATGGCTCTTCTCTAAAGTTTGAGTGCTAATGTTTTTTTGATTAGAATAATACAATAAAAGGTTTAAATATAGTATTATTCAATGTTTTTAAAAAATAGATGTGATATTGGATTTTAGAAAGATGTTATAACAAAAAAGGAGCTGAATTTTAGCTCCTTTTTTGTTATTTACAAGATATTCAATTATTATTTAGAATGGATTTTAGAAATATCACACATAAGAATAATACTATCTGTTCCATTGTTATCTATTACCACATATGGATTAGATGTGTCTAATTCTATTCTTTTTACTATATGTTGAGATATCTCATTCTTTTTGATTACATATAATTTTTTTCCTTTATGAATATCGTTATATAAAAGACTAAAAAACGAATCTTTATTACCAAAACTATTAAAATCAACAATATTATTCATTGCTATTATTTTTTTCCAAATTCTAATTACATAGTTAATCATTTTTTTCATATATAATCTATTTTTCTCTTATATATGAAAAAGTTATATCTTTCTTTAAAAACAATGCGGTTTAAAGTCCAAAATGTTTCTTGAACACATCAACAATAGTTGATTTTGATTCTTCAGTTTCATTAATTGTTACATCATCTTCTGTAAAAAATTGTATATCACGTCTTTTAACAACTGAAATTAGACCATCTTCTCTAGTCCATATTGTCTCGTCCCCATTTATTGTTTCTGAATAAACATCTACTCCAATCACCACTTCATTACCTTCATTCTTTTCCATTTTCTTATTTTTAAAAAACTGTTAAATATTTCTTAATGTTTGTGGGTGTTGAATTATCAACTTTTTATTATTATGTTAAACTTATTTTATTCAAATAAACTATAAATTTTATTAGTTCTATTTTGGTCAGTGAATACTAATATGTTGTTATCTACTTGAACACTGTATGTAGTTTGAATACTACCTGTTATAAATGTTACTTGCCCTGCATCATTTATTGCATAGTTATATGTTCCTGATGCAACACCTGCTGTGAAAAAACCACCTATTGGATTTTGAGCCGTTGTAGTAATAGTAGATGTAGTTAAAGTGGTGTTACCTACGATACCTCTTAAAGGTTTATTTAAGAAAGCACTCATTAATTCAATAGTTATTTCTTTAGGAGTTTTTTGTATTTCTACGGTAGCTGTTGTAGTTGTAGTAGCATTTTTAGTATCAGTAACTATTACAGTATAAGTATGAGAACCTATAGACAAGTTAGTTAAACTAACATTATAAGGTGTCGAATTAATAGTTTGTAATAAAGTATTATTTTCAAATATTTCTACTTTAGCTATACCATCGGCATCAGTTGCTGTAACCGTGAAGTTAAGAGTATTACATTGAACTATTGTTGGTATATCTAAAGTTACAACAGGGTTTGCTACAGAACCACCTCCTGTATTACCATTACCTGTGTTACTAGTATCTACACCACCTCCTGTATTACCACCACCTGTATTTGTATTAGGAATAGTAAAAGTTATATTGTACTGAGAAGTAGCACCTGAGTTATCAGTAGTTTTTACGATGTAGGTATAAGTAGTACCTGCTGATAAATTATTTACTGGACATTCAAAAGGAGATGAAAAATCTTCATATACCAAAGAATCACCGTTGAAGAATTCTACTTTTGTGATAGTACCATCATTATCAGAAGCATTAGCAGTTATAACACCGTTGCTATAAGAAGCAGACACTGTAGGTGTTTGATTTTGTGTCTGTGGTTGTGGTTGTGGTTGATTTGCATTATTTGGTCTGCAAGAAACTGATGCTGATGTAAGAGCCAAAGCTACTAAGGCTACAATTACGTTTTTAGTTTTAGTGAAGTTTTTCATCTATCTATTTGTTAAGATTAGTTCTTCAAAGGTATTGGTTATAATTACTTCTTTAATTACAGTTATTAATATTATTAAGGTGTGTTTGTACCCTATTAGAGTTTTATTTATATTTGTGTATGACTATTGGTGATAAAATAAAAAGGGTTAGGGAATTAAGAAAACTAACTCAAAAAGCATTAGCTGATAAAATAGGGATGTCAGAAACGGGATATTCTAAGATTGAAAGAGATGAAACGGATATTCCATTTAGTAGACTTGACCAAATAGCAAAAGCTTTAAATGTTAAAATTGAAGATATTATTAGCTTTGATGAAAAATATGTGTTCAATAACTACGGAACTGCTCATGATAAATCTTTCTCTGTTAACAATAGTAACTTTGATAAAGAAAGAGAACTCTATGAAAAAACTATCAAACTTCTTGAAGATAAAATTAAAATGATGGAAGGGAAATAGATTTCAAAATGAAACATTTAATAGTTTATATATATCTTAAATTAATTAGGATATATGAAATTAGGTTCAGATGAATACTTTAATTTTATATTAGACTCACATAAGATAACCGATGAATTACAATCATCATATTTAGCCTTATTTTTTATGTTAGGTGTTAATGAATCCATTTTTAATTTAGCAATTAAAATTCATCAAGACTATAAACACCATAATAAAATATCTAAAAGATATTTTATTAAATCTTATGTGTTTTCTGATGTATTACCTTTTATCAATTTGGATATAAATACAATTAAGATTTATCCAATAATAAATTCAAATATTAATTCATCTTGTACTAGAAAAAATAATGACATAATAATACATCTTAATGATTTTTCTCTTTTAACATTAATTCATGAATTAAATCATATATTCGATAATACCAAAGTATTTCCTATAAATAAAGATAAACAACTTACTTATTTCCATTCAAGAATGAAGGATGATAAATATAAAATATTTACACATTCTTTATATTTATCATCAAGTGCTGAAATAAAATCTCGCACAGTTGAGTTTTTTACATATTTATTAGTTCATCATTATATAATAAATAAATGGGAAACACCATTAAAATTTAATTATTTATGGTACTTATTTTCCGATAGTGTGTTTTATTTTGATGCAATATCTTTACAAAATGCTTCTTTAGAATCTTTCTATGACACAGATGATAAAATGAACGATTTAATAATAAATTATAATTTTTATGTAAAAAAATATGAATATCGAAATCGTATTATGAAGGAGTGTAAAAGTTTTATTAGATTTCGTTTATTTTTATATAATTTATTTTTTAAAAAGCAGAAAAAACATATCCCTTCAAAACTAATTAATATGTTTAAAGAAAAATATAATAACTTTTTTAAACATGCAGGGGAATGTTATATGCGTAGATTTAAAAGAATTATAACCAACTATGAAGAGATTCGGAAAAATAAAATATTCGAAATTTCAAGAGATGATATACAACAAGCCTTATTAAGAACTGAGATATCACATTCCTTCTCACCCCCTCAAATAAAAACTAAAGTTGATGCAATTTGTTCAGCTTTGGATATTGTTTAAGTTTTATATTAAGCTGACATTTAAAAATATTTATCATTAAAATATCCGTAATTATTTCTACCATTTATTTTCAAGAAGTATTGGAATTCTTTTTCTTTTTGTTTAAAAATATCTAAAGCCACTTTATTGGTTAAAATGGAATCTTTTAAATTATTTTCGTTTTTATTATTTTGAATAAACATAAACCAATTTAAATACCCTTGGATATATTTAGTGGAAACACCTTTTAAGTCAATATCTAAAAAGTTAGCTAAAGAGCCACAGAAATAATTTATAGTTTGGTTATGAATATTTCTATCGGTTAAAGATACATGGTTTTCTGATTTAAAAACGGCATGTTTAACATTGCTTTTATTAAAATATTTTTTATAAGCTTGATGTTTATCGCTATAAACGACTAATCCTTTTTTAACGCCTAAATAGTTTTCTACATCTTTAAAAGCTGTTCTACCGATGTGAGAAGTAAATAATTCTAATTTTTTAGTAGTTCTTGAATAAGACATAAATACTTTAACATTGTATTTATTGTCTCCAACTAATTTTTCACCTCTTTTTCTACTAAAAGACATTCCTTGTCTACCTTTTCTTGATAAACGAAAATTAGTTTCATCAAATTCAATTATGTTATTATCTAAATTTATTTCTTTATATAAAGCTGTTATGATTTTAGTTCTCCAATCAAAGGCTGTTTGGGCTGATATTTTCAAAGTTTCTTGAATTACTTTTAATGTAGGAAAGTTCTTTTCAACCATTAATTCCATTAACTGTTCTAACTTCGATAAATCTTGAATATGGGATAATATCGTATTTGTTTTATAACTAAATACCTTAGATGTATTTAAACATTTATATTTTTGAAGAACATTTTTATAAAAACCATTCTTTTTGAAATTTGTTTCATTACAACACGGGCAACTAATAACGGTTTTGTCTAAACTTAAAACAGTAGACTTTAATTTACTCAATAAATAGCTTTTCTCTTCAACACTTAAATGTGATATAAATGAATCTATATTTCTTGTGTTCATAAATACTATTACGTACTTCTATAGATATTGTTACTCATTTTATAAATTAAATTTGTATTATTTCAAGATTGTAATTATTTTACCTGAATTAAATAGTATCCTTTTTTACAACAACACTCAAACTTTAGAGAAGAGCCATATTTATTATAAAGAAATATTAATTTTTAAATTAGTTAGTTTGCATTTGGCGAAAACATCATAAGCGATCATATTTAAAATTTATGTAATTATTTAGGTTAAAATTACATCATCAACAAAATGTAATTATTTAAATATAAATTTGCAATTATTAAATAAAGATTCAAAAGACAAATTAAATAACATGATAAAAAATTTAGTATTAATTCTATTAGTAATTTCAACTTCAATATATTCTCAATTAAATAAAAAAATAAATTTAGTTAGAGATTCAGCTTATACATATAGAAATTTAGCTTTAAAGTTAGATTCATTAAATGAAAAGGAAAAAGCAATTTTGACTTTAGATACAGCACAAAATTATTTTTTTAAATTAGGTTTTAAAGACTATCCTATTCAATATGCATTACTTCAATATGAATGGAGTAAAAAAAATGGAAATCCACAACCTAAATATTTAGAGAAAACTTATAATTATCTTTCTAAATATAAAAATACAAATTCGAATTATTTAAATTTAACGTTAGAATTAGGATGGGCATTTTATTTAAATAATGAAATCAATAGATCATTTAAGTACTTCAATGAATATTTAAAATTAGTTGAAAAAAATAACTTAACAGTTAGTAAGAATAATGAGAAAATATATTTAATTACTAATGAAGAATCTTATTACAAAGGAGAATACAATTTGTACTTAGAAAATACAGATAAATTAGCTGATAAACTAATAAAACAAAAAAAATATTTATTAGCATTAAACATTATTCAAATTGCAATACATAGATGTTTGATATTAGAAACTTCAGAATATATTCATGAATTTCAAAACAAAATTGATTTAATTGAATCTAACTATATTAAGAATAACTATGGTAATTTTTCTTATAAAGAATTATTAAATGGATTAATTGATTTAAATAATGCTGATTATAAAAATTTAAAAAAATTCAGTTTAATCACTCCAAATAACGATATAGAAACAATAAAAGATACTATTGGATACTGTCACTTTTTATATTTAATATCAAATGCATATATACATTCTGGAAAACATGAAATGGCCAATATTCAAATAATAAATGCATGCAAATTATTAGATAAATATTTTAAAGTTGAACATATAGCAAAATTACCATATTATGATATTATGTCAGAAGTTAATTACCAAATAAGTGATTTTGGAAATGCTAAAGATATAATAAATAAAGGGTTAATAATTGCAGACAAATTTCTTACAAAAAATCACATTGAAAAAATATTATTAGAATATAATTTAGGAAAAAATGAAAAGGCAATTGGTAGAACTACAGAAAGTTTAACTGCATTAAAACATGCAGACAGTTTATCTCATGTTTATATTAATAACAATTATATTATTAATGGATATATAGAAAATGAACTTGGTGAAGCATATATTAATAGTTCAGAATTTAATAATTCAGAAAAATATTTAAAAAATGCTTTACAAGATTTTAAAAGAAAAATTCAAAACGAAAATCATGAAGTATATGCACAAATCTTTAATGATTTAGGTAAAGTATACCAAAACACTGAAAATACCAACAAAGATGATATACATAATTATTTAAAATCAATTAAAATTTATCATTATATTCTCGGAGATAAACATCCGCTTTTAGCTAACGGATATTTGAGTGTTTCTTCTTTATTTTTAAAAAACGAAGAAATTGATAGTGCATTATTTTATGTTCAAAAATCAATACTTGCTAATGTAAATAATTTTGAATCAATGAATTATATTGATTCAATTCCTCTTTCAAATACTATTTCTAATTATTATATACTAAATTCATTGGAACTTAAAGCAAAACTTCTAACTCTAAAAGCTTACAATAATATTGATAGTTTATTATATTTTAATTCTGCATTAAATACTTTTTCAACATTAACGGTTGTAATAGAAACTTTAAGAAATGGTTATGTGTCAGAGGAAAGTAAAGAGTTTTTGTCAAATAAAACTTACTACATATTTGAAGATGCAATAAGTTTATGTATGCGTACATATAAAGCAACATTAAATACATATTATAAAAATCTCGCATTTGTTTTTTCTGAAAAAAGCAGAGCAGGTATTTTATTATCAGCTATAAAATTATCAAATGCAAAAAAAATATCAGGAGTGCCAAATGAAATCTTAGAACAAGAAGATTTGTTAATAAAAAAAATAGCAATTTATGAATCAAAACTAAAACAAGAGTATCAAAAAGGAATTTATGCAGATACTAGCAAATTATATTTTTACAAGGAAAATTTATACAATTACAAATATCAATACTCTTTACTTGAACATAAAATTCAAAATGAATTTCCAAAATATTATACACTTAAATTTGATAATTATACCCCAGACATAAAATATTTTCAACAAAATCTGTTCAATGAAAAAAAGAAAAATAATAAATATCAACTAGTTGAATACTTTTTAGGTAAAAATAAAATTTACATATTTTATATTTCAAAAGACAATTTTGAAATTATTGAAACAAATGTAAATGATACAAGAAAATATTGTAGAGGTTTGATCAATTCTATTTTATTTAACAATGATATTTTATTTAAAAAATGTGCAAACTATTTATACAATAATACTATAAAACCAATTGAAAAACTTCTAAAATATAAACATTTAGTGATAATACCTGATGGTGAATTATCAACAATTCCTTTTGAAGTACTTATGGATAAACAATTAAAATCTAAAAAAAATAATTATTTAATAAGAAAATACTCCATAAAATATAACTATAGTGCATCGCTTTTACTTCAGCAAAAAAATATAAAAAATATTCCATTTAAAAATAAATACTTAGGTATAGCACCTGTATTTGTTAATCATAAATCTGAATATATTGGTTTTAAAAATGAACAACTAAACACGAGAGATAGTTTAAAAATAGTTTATAACAAAGAAATAAGCCCACTTGTAGAATCTAAAAATGAAGTATGTAACGTATATAAAAAAATAAAAAAACAAAAATATAGTGGTGTATTGTTATATGGATATGCAAATAAGTCTCTTATTGAAAACTTAATGCAAAATAATTACCAATATATCCATTTTGCATCACATGGTTATTATACACCTAGTCCGTCTCTTATAGTATCTAGTTCAAATGATAGTTTAATATCAATTAGCAGTGGAGACATCTATGGATTAAAATGCAAAAGTGAAAATATTGTACTTAGTGCTTGTGAAAGTGGAGTAGGAAAATTACAACAAGGAGAAGGAATTATTGGTTTATCTCGTAGTTTCTTTTACTCTGGAACACAAAGCGTTCTTGTTTCATTATGGAAAATTAAAGATTTACCTTGTTCAATATTCATGAAAAAATACTTTAAATTTTTAGATAAAAAATTTAAATGTCCTACTAGGAAAGAAAATGCATTGAGAAAAACAAAATTAAAATTTATTAAAAGTAAGAAATACAACAATCCAATTTATTGGTCCCCATTTATTTTAAATGGCTTTTAATAAAATTAGTTATTTTATTATTTGAAAAACTTTATAAAATAATGGTCAAACCATAAAATTACTCACTACTAAATCACGCCATTTTGTCATAAAATGAATATTTTTTATTAATTTTGTAAAAAATTCATTAGATGAAACAAGTTATTTCAGATATAGACATCATTACTAAAGAAAATATTACACCAGAACAAGCAGATAATATGCGTACTACAGAAGATGTAGACACTGGTAAAAAACGTAAACTTTATATTGAAAGCTATGGATGCCAGATGAATTTCTCTGACAGCGAAATAGTTACGTCTGTAATGAACACAGCCGGTTTTGATACTACTTCTAAGTTTGAAGAAGCCGATGTAGTTTTTCTAAATACTTGTTCCATCAGAGATAATGCCGAACAAAAAGTTAGGGTTAGATTAAGCCAAATAAACCAAGCAGCCAAAAAAAATCCAAACATGATTGTTGGAGTTTTAGGTTGCATGGCAGAACGATTAAAATCTAAACTTATAGAAGAAGAAAAAATTGTTGATTTAGTAGTAGGTCCTGATGCTTACAGAACCTTACCCGCACTTATTTCAGAAGTAGATAATGGACAAAAAGCTGTAAATGTATTTCTTTCTAGAGAAGAAACTTACGATGATATCACACCTTTAAGACTAAACACAAACGGAGTAACGGCATTTATATCTATAATGCGTGGTTGCGACAATATGTGTTCGTTTTGTGTGGTGCCCTACACTAGAGGTAGAGAACGTAGCCGTGATCCTAAATCTATACTTAAAGAAGCTCATGACCTTGTAAATCAAGGCTATAAAGAAGTAACTTTATTAGGTCAGAACGTAGATAGTTACAAGTGGGACGATGAAAATGGCGTTCATGTAAATTTTGCTCAGTTGCTAGAAAAAGTAGCATTGGTGAGTCCAGAACTTAGAGTACGTTTCTCTACGTCGCACCCTAAAGACATAACCGATGAAGTACTGCATACGATGGCTAAGTATGAAAATATTTGTAAATACATACACTTACCTGCTCAAAGTGGAAATTCTAGAATTCTAGATTTGATGAATAGAACCTACGATAGAGAATGGTATCTGGGTAGAGTAGAAGCTATCAGACGTATTTTAGGTGACGAATGTGGTATATCTACAGATATGATTACGGGCTTTTGTACTGAAACGGAAGAAGAACATCAAGATTCGGTTTCATTAATGGAACTGGTGCAGTATGACTACGCATACATGTTTGCATACAGCGAAAGACCTGGTACGCCTGCTGCCAAAAAATTGGTAGATGATATACCGGCAGATGTAAAAAATAGAAGGTTAAACGAAATTATTGCAATACTTGGCAAATCCTCTTTAGAACGTAACAAGCAGACCATCAACCAAGTACATAAAGTATTAGTGGAAGGATATTCTAAACGTTCTGACGAATTTTTATGTGGTAGAAATTCAGCCAATAGAATGATTGTTTTCCCAAAGAAAAACTACAAAAAAGGTGATTATGTAAATGTTTTGGTAAAAGATTGTACCTCTGCAACGCTCATAGGCGAAGCTGTGGATTAACATTACAAAAACACCCTCAAGACTTTTACAAAAATGAATCTTACAGAAATACAATCTATTAAACAGCGATTTGGAATAATAGGAAATTCTCCCCTACTTAACCATGCCATACATGTTGCGCTGCAAGTAGCAAGTACAGACATGACAGTGCTGATAACTGGAGAATCTGGTACTGGTAAAGAATCATTTTCAAAAATTATTCATCAATTAAGTTCTAGAAAACATGGTCAGTTTATAGCTGTAAACTGCGGTGCTATACCAGAAGGAACCATTGATAGTGAACTTTTTGGTCATGAAAAAGGCTCATTTACAGGAGCTAACGAAGCCAGAAAAGGGTATTTTGAAGTTACAGATGGTGGCACTATATTTCTGGACGAAATTGGAGAAATGCCTCTGGGCACACAAGCAAGACTGCTACGTGTATTAGAAAACGGAGAGTTTATTCGTGTGGGGTCTTCTAAAGTTCAAAAAACCAATGTACGTGTGGTAGCTGCTACCAATGTAAAACTACTAGATGCCGTTGAGAAGGGAAAGTTTAGAGAAGATTTATATTACAGATTAAATACTGTACCCATTTTTGTGCCTCCTTTAAGAGAAAGAGGAGAAGATGTTGAATTATTATTTAGAAAATTTGCAACTGATTTTTCAGAAAAAAATAGAGTTAAACCCATTAAACTAAGTACTGAAGCAAAAGCTGCCTTACAAAATTATCGTTTTCCTGGAAATATAAGACAATTGAAAAACTTAGTTGAACAAATGTCTTTATTAGAGTCAGAAAAAGAAATTACGGCTTCTATCATTCAAAATTATATTCCTAAAGAAAATTTTTCGGGGCAATCTTTAGCTTTATTGAGAGATATTTCACCTGATAGTCAAGGGCTTTCTGAAAGAGATTTACTTTATAAAATTCTATTTGATCTCAAGAGAGATGTAGTTGATTTAAAAAAGTTAGTGTTTGAAATTTTAAATAATGACACTATCAGTAAACCTCAAATTGAACATTTTACGGAGCTGTTAAATAAATATCCTGTTGAAACCTCCGCTCCTACTACCCGATTTATTCAGCCAGAGATTATTGAAAACAAAGAGGTTAATCCTATCATACTGTCGAAATCAGAAAATCATGATGAGGGTTACTTTGACACAACGCATGACATTAGCCATGTAATGGAAGTAGACACTCTTTCAATTCAAGATAAAGAAAAAGAGCTGATTATTAAAGCGTTAAGAAAACACAATAACAGACGCAAAAATGCTGCTCAAGATTTAGGGATTTCCGAAAGAACACTTTACAGAAAATTAAAAGAATACGATTTAGAAAACATTTAATGAAAAAATTACCTATAATAACAGCCATCATTCTAAGTTTTGTACTTACAGGTTGCTACAGTTTCAACCCTGCAAAATCTTCTACTTCATTGGCCAAAATGAAAACTTTTAGCATTGGAGTGATTACAGATCAAGCGGGAGGGCCTTCTTTTCTATCAAACAAAGTAACAGACAAGCTGAGAAACTATTTCTTACAAAACACGCGTTTGAAAATGGTCACAGAAAACGCTGATTTAAATATTACGGGCAAAATTGTATTTTATAATACCTCAACAAACGCCGTGAGTACTACCAACACAAGTGAGAACAACAGACTTACCTTGAGAATTGTACTCGACTGTGAAAACGTAATAGAACCTTCTGAAAGTTTTCAAAATTCAAGTTTTGAAAACTTTGAAGTATATAATGCTAATCAAAACTTAGTTTCGGTAGAGCAAGATCTTACTACAAAAATATTAGACAACATAACCATTGAAGTTTTCAATAAAGTATTTTCTTGGTAATCTGCTTTATTTGGGTTATATTTAAAAATGGAACAAAGACGTTTTTTAGAAATTATTCAAAATCCAGCAATCATGAACAAAAGTGACATGGCTGAATTGATGGATATAAAAAATAATTTCCCCTATGTTCAGTTATCGTATACATTACTTTCTTTGTTGACCTATAGAAACAAAAGCTTATATTACGATGAACATCTCAGAAACGCCTCTCTTAGAACTAACAGTAGAATAAAACTTAAAAGCTTATTAGATACTTTTTCAAATGAACAATCTATAAACAAATTAGGTAGTTCTTTCAAATCTTTTTCAAACGAAACTTCTGAAGATTCAAACCGATTATCGAAAGATTCAAGTTTAGACAACAGTGAACAAAGCATTGAAAGTCAGTTGAGTTATGAGTTTTTATTGAAAGTAGTGCATGAATCTCAAATTATCAATAAAAACAAAGAAAAAAACAAAGAACCAGAATTAGCGACACCAATCTCAGAAATTGCACCTGCTAATGAAGAGATGGAAGAGGATTTATTTGGAGATTTCACTTCCGATGCAGAAGAAGTTCCTGTTACTTTAGAAACGAACTCAACTGAAGAGGTTTTGTTTACCGTTGAAAAGATTTCAAATGATGAAATTACTTCTATTACAAACGAAGAAATAAATAGTGATATTCAATCGGAAAAATCTTCAAAAAACACTTACAGCAGTATTTTGCATGGTTCTGCACTCGACAATTACAGAATTCAGAATATTGAAACTAATGAAAATTCATTTCACGATTTCCTAAACTCCTATTTAGAAAATTATTCTGTTAGTGTAGTTAATCTTCCCAAAAATGACGTAGAAGAATCTACAGAAAATGTAGAAGAAATACCAAATGACCTATTTGAGGTAAAAGAAGATTTTGATAATGCCATTGACAAATTTTTAAATTCTAATTTCAACAAACCTAAAAGGGTAAATCCATTGGAAGAAGACCAAAGTCCGAAAACTGATTTATCTCAACAATATACGAGCAATTCAGAAGAGTTTTATTCTGAATCATTGGCAAAGATTTACGAAAAACAACGCAAATACACCAAAGCTATTGAAACTTATAAGAAATTAATGTTGGTTTATCCGCAAAAAAGCGTTTATTTTGCGTCCAAAATATCCGAGATAGAAAATTTAATTTAAGCATGCTTATCATAACAATCATTTCAACGGTAGTAGTAGCTCTTATGACTGGTGCCATTTTATTGCAAAACCCTAAAAGTGGTGGTGCTGGCCCAATGATGGGAGGTTCTCAATTAATGGGTCATCAAAGAACTACCGACATTTTAGAAAAAGCTACATGGGGTGGTGTTTCTGTGTTAATTTTAGTTTGTATTACTTATGGTATCTTCCAAAGCAATAACAGTTCTACAAACTCTGTAAACATGGAAAAGGCCAAAACAGAAAAATTACCTTCTGGTCCTGTAAAACCATAATTTAAAGCCTCAGAAAACTGAGGCTTTTTTATTCTATTTTTAAATTTGTTGGTATGTATATTTCTTGTGCCAACAGTGCTGCTGCAAATGTTTTTCCTTGTGCATCTATTCTGAGTGCAGTGGTTCCTCCTCCATCTAATGCATCGTACAGCATAAAATTAAACGCATTTAAACCTGGCAATTCATATCTTATTATTTCTCCAAAACACAAATCTCTAAACCAATATTTAACAAACTCTGGTTTTAGGTATTCTTTCAAATAATTATATATCTCTTCGTTTCTTGCTATAAGCCCAATATTACTGGTATTGCCTTTATCTCCTGATCTTGAAAGACAAAGCTTATGTAGTTTTACTTTTACGTATTCTTCATTAAATTCAATAGGTTTTGCAGAACGTGTACGTAGTATATTGGTTTCTGATTCTTCTTTAACAGTCTCCTGAGGCGTATCTACGGTTATTTGTTCTATAAATTCCCAACTATTATTTCGAAAAACATATACACTGAGTGGAACAAATTTTTTATGTAACAATGCTGGCCAATACGCTGATACAGTCTGAATATCTGGTCTACCACCCGTAACTGCCACTCCCTGAGGCCCTGAGAGAATTAAAGGAGCTATCTGATACGTAAAATATTCTATTTTTTTCCTATCTGTATCTAGTGCATGAAATCTGAGTAGAATTTCATTGGATTCACTTGAGGTAATCATTGATTTATGGCAAGCATTGTAGCCTACCATTTCTGTATTGGTTTTGTCTAGTTTAAAGGGGATTCTTTCCCAAAATATTTTTTCAAAAACTTGTGCTTTTTCAACAGCGTTTTCTCCTGAAATTATGATACTACCCACCGCCTTAAAACCTGCTTCATAAGACATTGACATTTTATAATACGGGCTCGGACTCTTACCTTTAGCACCAGTTACCAATACTTTATGTTCTTCTACTTGCGTAACATTCAAAAATCTTAAATCAGCAATCACGTCTGGACTGTAATAGTTTGCTGGATCTGCAATTTCATAAACCAACTGCTCCTTTACGGTATTTACTGACACCAATCCGCCCGTGTTGGGGTGCTTGTACACATAAAACGAAGCATCTTTATGCATTTCAATAATAGGAAAACCCATTTGATTCCAGTCTTTTATCAAATGCCAATCGGTAAAATTACCGCCTGTAGCTTGCCCTCCACACTCAATAATATGTGCGGCAATCATTCCCGCTCCTATTTTATCCCAATCCGTAGTTTCCCAGCCAAGCTCATAGACCATTGGAGCTATAGCCACGGCACTGTCAGTGGCTCTACCCGTAATGAGAACATCAATATCTTGTTGCAAAGCCTTAAGTAATGCAGGAATACCAATATATGCGTTGGCACTTTTGATACGACCACTCATTTCGCCTAAGGCTTTACCAGTTTCAAAATGATTAAATTCTTCACCAGACTTTACTAAATCGTCTAAATAAGGCATGATATTGTCACCCTCCACAATTCCAATTTTAGGTTTCCAACCCTGAGGTTCTAATGCTTTTAAAAGTGCTTCTGCACAAGCTTTGGGGTTGTTGCCACCAGCATTGGTTACGACCTTTATTTTATGAGCTACTAAATATGGAGCAGCCTCTGTAAAATGTTTTATAAAATCAAGAATAAAGCCCGCTTCCGGATTTTTAGCTTGTTGCTTTTGCAAAATACTCATAGAAACTTCAGCCAAATAATCAGAAACTATGTAATCTATTCCTCCTTGCATAGCTTGACGTTTCATAGCTTCAGGGTCATCGCCCCAAAATCCACTACTATTTGCTATTCTTACACTTGATTTCATACGTTGAAAATTTATAAGCAAGTGTACGGGCTTATTTTATTTGGGTTTAACTCAAATTTTGCATCAAAGATGAATCAAAATGAAGTTTTGAACTAATGATTCATTCGTCAATGATAATTTCGTAAAAAGTATCTTTTAAATCTGTACAGAAGACTTATCTACTTGAAATTTTTTATGAAAAAAGAAAAGTTGGGGAGCTTCATTGAGAGTATGATACAACTCAAAACCTTGTTTGATATAAAAAGGGATATTTCGAGGGTTTGAGGTCTCTAAATATATGTCTTGTTGCAAAAGATTAGCTTTATCTATTATTTGTAGTAACAACTCAGTTCCCTTTCCTTGTCCTTGTACGTAAGGATGCACACCCAAAAACATAATGTAAACATGCGGTTTGGGTGAATAAAATTTAGCTTTTAGTTTTTCACGATTTAAAACCCGAAACAAGTGACCCAAACATATACTTGTAAGAAGTAGTTGAATTTCCAGAAAAATGAGTTTTAGTTTAGAATAACTATGTCCTGTGTTTTTATAAAAAACTACAGCACAAGATCTTGCATCAGAAGAGCTGAAAACTTCGCCATGGAATAGTTCAGTTAATTCAAGTGCATAGTTCATTAAATTTCGGATAGCTTTTCTCTTATTTCTTTTACCAGAAACCACAAAATTAACAGAAGCATTTTCATAAAAAGCCTCTGTGAGAGTAGATATGATATGTTTTTGATGGTTTTTCAAATGAATTTAGTAGCTAGATTGGAAGCGGTTTGGGATTGTACAATTCTGAAAATATCTTCTACATTGCCTACATCCGTTTTATAATATTTGCCATCTTCTGATTGCAATTTCAGTTGGTTACAGTTTGTAACCGACTCGTTACCTTCTTTTGAAAACCTGCTTTTCAGTACTTTCCAATAATTCCTTGCCCTGTATACAGTAGGTTGGTCTGTTAAAATGCCTACTATGTCCACAATGCTGAAATACCATGTTTCTTTTTCGCTGTCGTAGTGGCTACGGACTTTCCTGTCTTCAAATAGTTTAATGTTGTTGCTCATGCTTCTATACTAAACGTACCCTTTTGAAAGCCCTGAAATTTCATACTATTTAGCTGTTTTAATCGGCATTACCAAATCATGCAAACGGGAATCCATCAATTGAAGGTTATTCCTAATCTCATTGTCCTTCTCCCTGAGTTTTTGGTAGGCGGAGTGGATGATTTTGATGGCTTCTTCTTCTGATTTTCCTTCTATGGATTCAAAATCACGTTCTGCGTATTTGATAAAGGCAATATCTGCCTTCTTGAAATCCTCTTCAAAATACAACTCAAATACCATGGCATCTATCACTTCCTCAAAGAGCTGAACTATATGGCTGTTTGGGACGTGTTCGTTGATGTTTATATCAGCAACAGACTTAATAAACATTATAGATTCTACAATGTTTTTGAATACAAATTGCTGTGATTGATTTGCTTTTGCTATAGGCAAAGATTCTAAGGGTTCTTTTTTAATTTTGGGAAAAGTTTCTTTGTTGTCAAAATTTGTTCGTAACCAGTAGGCTTGTATTAACTTTGAATTTATCAAAGCCAATACATATTTAATATCGTATGATTTGTCGTTTATAAATATATTATAAATAGTGTTTAGTGTATAGATATCGGGGGGACAATAACAACCTTCTGGAAATTTACCAATTTGTCTAATAAGAATTCGGTCTTTTTTATATACATCTTTGTTACCTCCACTTTTTATTGCTTCAGGTGTAAATTCAACGTATTCAATATTTTTTTTCAAATTGTATCTAGTTACGTTAGTTCCATCCACAACAGGAAAATAATCTTTGTTTATTTTAACTCCTGAAACATATTTACTCCTATCAAATGTTTGTATTCCAAAATATGCCCGTCCTAGATCCTTTACCTTTGGAAAATATTTAAGTCGTTCAAACAAATTGTCTCCTAAATCAAAATCAAATGAATATTCATTTGGCAAAATTGATTCTTGTGCAATAGACTTAGGAGTTTGATTCTCGATATTAAAAGGCAGCTTAGATATATCAACAATAGATATTTTATTATTCAGCTTGCCTTTTTGTCTTTCAGTTATAAAAATTGAATTATCGACTGAAGCATTTCTAAAAATAGGCACATTAAATCGGATCACTTTTAGCAAATGAGTCTCTTTTATAATATATTTTCTTAAAAGATCATTGTGCTTATTTTTAAGAAAAGTATTCGGAGTAATGTAACATAAAATTCCTTTTACTTCTTTACATAATTCGATTCCTTTCTCAATAAAAAGATGATACAAATCCGTTTTATATTGGGCTGTTAAATATGATTTCCTCAATGCTTCTTGTTCAATTTTGTCCATGGACGTATTTTGAAGAAGAACATAAGGTGGATTGCCAATTACTATATCAAAATCTTTAATGCCGTACATCCATTGTGGGTCAAACCAATTGGATCTTTCGTGGCTAAACGGGTTCCAGGTGCTTATTAGAAATGCACGGCTGTTTGGGTCAAGTGCATTGGTTTTGGCTTGTTTCTTTACTACGCTGTCTTGTATGGTTTTAAACTCCTGCTTTAGCTCCAGTTTTTCATCGCCTGTACTTTGCAAATAGTCTAAACGTATGCGTTTGAGTTGGTCGAGGTCATCGTCAAAGTTATTGAACAAACCGCCCAAATCGGTTGGCAGCTTACGCAAGGTATCGGCTGTTACAAACTTAAATTCCAAGTTTGGCAAGGGTTCTATGCCCCTGTTGGGTTTGGTTTCAATGATGTGTTCGTCAACAATTAACGTCAAAAAACAACGTAGTTTGGATATTTCGGCTGCAATGGGTTGAATATCTACCCCGTACAAGCTGTTTTGGATGATGCCAATTTTTCGGGCGTATTGGGCATTGTTGGCTAATTTTTCTTTTACTGCTTTGCGAGCCGTTGGGTCCGTGTTTTTGTCTACTTGGCGAGCAGTCCACCATACGGCATCTTTGTCTAGCTTTTGCAGTGCCATCACTATTTTTTGCAATACCCCCATCGGGAAAGCACCAGAACCACAGGCTGGGTCAAGAATTTTCAAGGAATCTAGTGCCTCAAGGAGTGATGAATTATGAGTGATGAGTGATGAATGAATAGATTGGTCTATTTTAAACAGGGAATGGAGAGCTTCCTGTTCTACACCTGTTTTGTTATGGAGATAATGAACCAAACTTTCGGTAGCCATATAGTCCACAATTTCACGAGGGGTATAAAAACTACCTGTGGCTTTACGAGCGGTTTCGCCACTATCAGGGTCAATCTCTGCCAAGAGGTTTTCAAAGATTCGCCCCAACATTTCAGGATCAACACTTACTTCAATATCTACCACCGAGTTTTCGTCAATTGTAAAATTGTATTGCTCCAGTTTGTCAAAAAATTCTATAAACCATTGGTCAGGAATAACTAAGGTGTTGAGGTTTTCGGAAAGACCTGTTGATTTATTAGGTTTGTAAAAATCATCGTCTTGTGGTTCAAACAAACCACCATTTAAGAAAGGTATCAGTTCTGTACCTTTTGGTAAATCTTTTACCCTTTTCTCTACTTTGGTATTGAGTGTTTGAAAAAACAATCGTTCCAAAATGGTGTGATAATAGCCTTCGTTTTCTTTTACCGATATGCTTGAAAGTAAATTTTCGGGCAATAATGGAATGCCTTCGTCAGACTTTTTCACTTTTAAGAACCAACAAAATACGGCTCTACCAATAAGGCGAACGGCAAATTCTTGAAAGGTTTTGTGGTCGGTTTCAGGTACGCTTGGCAGTTGTAATACACGTTCGTATTTCACTGCTTTTGCCCCTTTGCCTGCGGTGGCACCCACCAATTTATAAAACTGCTCGGCAATGATTTTATAAAACTCTTCGTTGAGGGCTTCTACGCTAAACGCATTGCGAATGTCTTCGAGGGTATGCTTTTTACCTGAAATGGCAAAAAGATTGTTGGTAGCCGTTTTGGTCTTTTCACCTTTGCCTAATAAATAGGTATAACGTTTAGGTTCTGTTGTCTTTTTCTCTATTTCTCCTTGTTCGTTGATGGTTCTGATTTCAGAAATGAAAGACAAACGCCATTTGTCTTCTTGCACAAAAACGACTAAAGCCCCATCTACGTCATATTTGTAGACATTACGAAGCAATTCCCTTAAACCAACCTTGTTTCTTTCCAGCCAAACATCTACGGTAACATTTACCTGATAAATACCGATAATGCGGTCGTCAGAAGTATTAAAGTTCCCCAACTCAAAAGCTGAATCCGCTTTATTGTTGGCTGGTAGTAGTATCGGTTTGGGTTCGAGATTGAGGCTTCGAACATTAAAAATATTCGTCAATACTTCTCTCCAATTCTCTAATGAATAGGCAGATGAAAGTATATTTTGTAATTGTTTCTTATCCATTATCTATGTCTTCAAATTCTTTTTCAATGTCTTCAATTTGTGGCAATGCCGATTTTAGTTCATCGGGAATGGCTTTACTAAATTGATAATCAGAAACGCCAATGGCTGAACTATAGCCTTTTAATGCATATTCCGCTACTACTTCGTTTTTTCCCTTACAAAGTAACAAACCAATGGTGTCGTTGTCGTGGCTTGATTTCATTTTGTCGTTTACCACATTGACATAAAAATTGAGCTGACTTGCATCGCCAGGCTCAAAAGGTCTAGCCTTGAGTTCCACTACCACATAACAGTGCAGTTTGGTATGATAAAACAATAAATCAGCATAAAAATCCTGATTGCCAATTTCAAAATGTACCTGACGACCTATAAAGGCAAAACCTTGCCCCAATTCTAGCAAAAACTTAGTAACGTGATGGGTCAATTGTTCTTCAATGTTCCGTTCGTCTGCCTTTTCTTTGGCTTGTACAAAATCGAAAATGTATGGGTCTTTGAGTAAATAATTGGCAAAATCAGACTGTATTGGAGGTAATGTCTTGGTAAAATTATTTATTTTAGTAGAGGTAACTTGCCTTTCAAACAAACCACTTTGTATTTGCATGGCGAGTATATTTCGGCTATTGCCATTCTCTAGTGAATTGAGCATATACCAAAGTCTCTTGCCCAAATGTGGTTCTTTATCCATCAATACCACATGATGTGACCATGATATTTTTGAAATAATAGACGCCAGAAAAACACTTTCCTCTAATTGTGCAACAGCTTGTTGCGTAAACTCAATATGCTGACTATCTGTATTTTGCAATTCCGCAACAGGTTGTTGCGGAATTGCTTGGTCACTTGTGTTTCTAATTAACGCAACAGGTTGTTGTGTTAATTGGACATGTCCTTTTTCTATGGTTAACAATTCCTTAGCCAAAGTTTGAGACATAGGATTGGCCGCTTTCATTTTACCCTCCATGAAATTGTATGCTTGGATAATGTCCAAATTGTAAGTTTCAGCAAATTGCTTCATATAAAGCATGTTTCTAGCCGAAAAGCCTTTCATCTGAGGAAACTCATTTTTCAAATCAGCCGACAAAAGATCAATCACTTTAGCACCCCAACCTTTGCGAGCTTGGCTTGCCAAAATAGTATTACCCAATTGCCAATACAACCAAAGCATTTGACTGTTTGCCACAGCCACTGTTTTGACCTGAGCTTGTTGAATACGGTCTTTTACAAAAGCCAATAACTGTGTATATTCTTTGTCTTTCATATTTTATCCAATAAATGTTTCTGACAATACGATGTCAGGCGTAATGTTTGTCTCTATCATGCTTAAAGGTTCTTCCCCTTGTTGCTCTTTTTCAAGTGCATCGTATTTCCTAGCTAGTGTCATCAGTTTTTCGTCTAGTTGCCCTCCGAGAATAATTTTTTTTCCCAATTGAGTCTTCATTTTCTTTAGTTCATTGGGCAATGGCGTAAATGTTCCTTTTTCCAGAAATTGATTCAAGTTATCACAAGCTGTCTTCACAGCTTTGTTAGTCGTTATACCTTTGATGTCTCGTAAAAACTTACGGGCTTGTGCTGTTATGGCATCTGCTTTGTCGGTGCTGGTGACCATTTCGGAAGACGAATTCATGAAATCTTGTTCAAAAGCATGAAGGGCAGCTTGTACCTGCTCGAAATGAAAACTAGGTATTGAAGCTGGAACCTCGGCAGCAGTGGCTTCAAAAAGTTCAGCTGCTTCAATAAACGTCAATGGGTTTACTTTTTGATTGGGTAACACCTGATAGAACTCCAACTTGTAAGGAGATTTCAAGAACACTACCGAATTGTTTTTTAGCTCCTTATCAGTAAGATTTTTAGAATTTCTAGCTGTTCGTGCCTTTAATGGAAATGCCTTTATTCTTTTAAACTCTTTTGGATTGGATTCCTTGAACTCTCTAATGATTTTGAGGTATTTCAAACGTTTGTCTTCATCGTCTGGCAAATCGTTTTTGAAAAGTTCAAACTGTTCTACCAATTCTTCATGCGAATAGATTTGGGCGTCCTCTCCAAAAGCAGAATGAAAACCTTGCAGTTTCACCAATGAGTTGTTGTATAATTTGATTTCTTGATCTCCTTCTTGGGAAGGGTAAAAATTGTAGTTGTATATTACGCCAGCCACCGAACCAATTCGATTGACACGCCCAATGCGTTGCATCAATCTAGTAGCATTCCAAGGAGTGTCGTAATTCACAATTACATTTGCCCTGTGCAAGTTTATCCCCTCAGCTAATACATCTGTAGTAATAATAACATTGTAGTCGTTTTTAGGAGTACCTGTATAATTGGCATCAAAGTTTTCGAGAATGGTATCAAATACCTTGCTACGGTTGTCTGAAGAAACGCATAGCGTTTTGATTTTAGCAGAAGCTTCTAGCTTCTCCTGCAAATAATTGGCTGTATCTGTACTCTCGGTAAAGATGACCAATTTGCCTGTAGGGTTTATATCCTCCCGGAGCAATTCGTTTTGGTAAACCTTCAAAAATTCATCGAGTTTAGGATCTTCTTTTACAGATTGCCAAATCATTTCTAATTCTGATAGCAAGCGGTAATCTTCCTTAAGTCCAGCAATTAGGGTGGTATAAATGGGTTTTTCTGTGCTTATTTCACGTTCTACAAAATCAGCAGATTCGAAAATGTTGTTTCTTGGATTGGTGATGCTTAACTCATTGATAATGTCTTCAATTTCTTCTACTGACATGCCCTTTTCTTGCAAATCGTTCACTCGCAAATCGGGGGCAATAAGCACTTTGTCTTTTTCAAACATTTCAATCATCCGCTTGGTAGCTGTGGTCAGGTTCTTTAAAGAAATCCTGAAGGCATGAAAGCTACTTTCCAAACGTTTTACTAGTAAAGTGTTCATGATACCAGCCAAGGAACGAGAAATTAACTCAGCTTGTGTATATCCTGCATCGTCCTGTTTTTCATCCGATAAAAAGCGAATGGCTTGGTATCGGAAATAGTTAACATCTTCCGTAAGTGTAAAGACTGTCTTGTAGAATATCTTAGCCAACTTTGGGTCAAGCTGATAAATCTTTGCTTTGGGAGCAGCAATTTCAGGAAATATAATTCCCTGCTCTGCTAGATCACTTTTATAGGCTGGAAAATTATCTAAGTTTTTGCGAGTACGTCTCACAGAAATTTGCTCAATAATCTTTTTGCGGATGTGTGTGTATATCTCCCTTATTCGCTCAATGTCTGGTGAAGGACTGGCAATTATTTCTTTGTATTCTTTAATAATTGGAGCAAAAAACGACTGAAGGTTTGTTTCCGATAAAGTACTTTGACGTGCATCTTGGAACAACAAAAGAAGATAATATAGGTCTTGCGGACGGTTGTTCAAAGGCGTAGCTGAAATAAGCATTACCTTTTTTTTGTTGCCTTTTACCAATCCTTCGTTTGCCCTGCCAGACTTACAAATCCTTTGCAAATTTGCAAACATGGTTGAGGTGTGATTGCGGTAACGGTGTGCTTCGTCTACCAGGACCAAATCGTATTCTTCTTTTGGCCAATAATCGTGGCTATTGCCTTCCAGAATTTTATCCAATCGTCCATTGGTGATGAATTTGCAATGCTTGTCAATATTGAATGTCTTGAAGGTAGTTTTCCAGTTTTTCTCTAAGGCAGGTGGATAAACCACTAATATTTTGGTGTTGAGTGAACCGTTTGCAATCAAAAACCTTTTTGCAATCATAGCAGCCACCACTGTTTTTCCCAAACCAACCACATCAGCCAAGAAAAACCCATTGTGGTCTAAAAGCATCTGGAAACCTTGGTTTACTGCATCCACCTGATAGCTCAATTTTTTGAATGTCTTAGGTAAATCTCCTACAGTATCGGGGTCGTAATCAATGTTTTTCCCGAAGTATTCTATCAGAAATTTGATGTATAACTCAAAGGGCGTGAATGTTTGTCCTATGTGTGTTTTTTGTTTGAACGCCTGAATATCGGCTGGTAAAATAGGTGTAGAATCCTTCCACAATTCTTCAAACTGTTGTTTGGTAAATTGCACATCTTCATAGTCCTTGATGGAGATATTCAATTCATAGTTTGAAGACTTTTTAATGCCTAATCCTGCATCTGTCAAATTGGAAGAACCCATAATAACCCAACCATCCGTATGTTCTGAATGATGTTCAGGCAAAAACAAATAGAATTTTGCATGAATTGCTTGTGATTTATGTGCTCTTACTTCAATTCTACCATCCATCAAATCATTTACAAACTGAAGTATTCCTCCTTCTACTTCTTTAGAGTATTTAGCTTCCTTTATGTCCTGAATAAACCACTTTAGAAATTCTTCTTTTGTGCGTTCTTGGTCACCAAAGAAAATCATTCCTTTGCGTTGAGCCTCCGCAAACATTTGATCCACGTTTATTCCGACAAGAATTTTGATGCTTTTTACCTCTTTTAGGTG
Source organism: Cytophagales bacterium (assembly GCA_046329305.1). GTDB lineage: Bacteria > Bacteroidota > Bacteroidia > Cytophagales > UBA9547 > CAMFLX01. The sequence goes on along the minus strand of JAXLUW010000002.1, from coordinate 456,482 downwards.
CTTTTGTAATTGAAAATAACCAGAAGAACGAAAATAGCCCACTACGGCATGAAAGGCATATAAGTCTTTCATGTTTTGTAAGATGCCCGTGAACTTATCAAATAGATTTCGTTCGTTGCTATTAGTGAAAAATTTCGATGACATGTAAAAAAATGTTTATTAAGCTAAAATTTAACAAAAATTAGAAACCAAAATCTAATTTTAACCTACTTTCCTATACAAAACTTTCCGAAAATATTGCCAAGTAAATCATCTGTGGTTACTTCACCTGTAATCAGTCCCAGATGGTGCAATGCTAGGCGGATATCCATGGCTATAAAATCACTGGTAATTCCTAATTCCATACCGTTAAGTACTTGTTCTAAAGCTTCTTGTGTTTTTAATAAACTTTCATAATGTCTTGAGTTAGTAATTACGTTATCACTGCTACCTTTTTGTGAGGAAGCAATTTTAAATAATTCATTTTTTAATACTTCTACATCGCTAGCTACTTGTGCCGAAAGTAACAGCTGTGTATGTTCAAGTTTACTTTTATCGGTTAACTTATCGGCTTTATTACCTATAACTAATAATTTCTGATCTTTAATTGTTAATGCTTCTAAATCAGACTTTAGTTCTTTGGCTGTCATTTGAGTACTGTCGTACAAATAAATTACAATGTCTGCTTCATTAATTTTTTCATAGGCTTTTTTAATACCAATACTTTCTATGGTATCTACGGTGTCTCGCAAACCAGCGGTATCTATTAGCCTAAACTTTAACCCATTTATTACAAAATATTCTTCAATGGTATCTCTTGTAGTACCAGCAATATCACTTACGATGGCACGTTCTTCATTCAAAAGTGTATTTAGCAGGGTTGATTTTCCAGCGTTTGGTCTGCCTACAATAACTACGGGAACACCATTTTTCACCGTATTTCCCCATTCAAAAGACTGAATCAATGGAGAAATTACATGTAAGATTTTATAAATATTTGTTTTCAGGTGATCTCTATTTGCAAACTCTACATCCTCTTCTGAAAAGTCAAGTTCTAATTCTATAAGTGATGCAAAATCAATAAGTTCTGTTCGTAAGTTTTGAATCTCTTTGGCAAAGCCACCTCTTAGTTGTTTAACCGCTAATTGGTGCGACAATTCATTTTCTGAAGCTATTAAATCAGCAACGGCTTCTGCCTGAGTCAAATCAAAACGACCATTTAAAAAAGCTCTTTGCGTAAACTCTCCAGCATTGGCACTTCTCGCACCATTTTTAATTAGAAGTCTGATGATCTTATTCACAATATATGGAGAACCGTGACAAGAAATTTCTACTACGTCTTCTTTAGTAAAAGACTGAGGTCCCTTGAAAATCGTAACCACAACTTCATCTATAATGGCTTCATTTTCTACAATTAATCCAAAATGTGCTGTATGAGATTTCTGTATTTTTAAATCTTTTCCTCTAAAAACTTTATTGACAATATCAAAACTATCTATTCCCGATAGCCTAATTACTGCTATAGCCCCTACTCCTGATGCCGTAGAAAGTGCCACTATGGTTTCTTGTTGAATCATATTAAATTTTTAGATGCTGTGATTGAGATGGTAAAATTTTTATATTTCAATAATCTCAAAATCAATATTTTATCTCCTATTATCGTTGTTCTCCAATATACTCAAATAGCTCTCGTATCTAGTACTTGGAATTTCTCCTACTTGTAATGCTTGCAACACCGCACAAGAAGGCTCATTGATGTGTCTGCAATTATTAAACTTACAACCGTGCATACGTTCTCTAAACTCCGGAAAATAATGTGCAAGTTCGTATTTGTCTATCTCATTGATTCCTAACTCTTTGATACCTGGAGTATCAATGATAAATGTTGAAGAGTCTAAGGGATACATCTCTGCAAAAGTAGTAGTATGAGTTCCTTTCTGGCTAAAGTCAGAAATATCACCCGTTCTAAGCTCTAAGTCTGGATTGATGGCATTGAGCAATGTAGATTTTCCAACCCCTGAATGACCCGCAAACAAAGTTTTTTTATCTTTTAACAAATTTTGTACTTGGTCTACACCTTCTAGCGTTGTTGCTGATGTAAACAAAACTTTATAACCAATACTTTCATAAATGTGGGCTATGGCTTGTGCCAGTTCTGCGTCCACTTCTTTTTGAATATCCCATTTGTTTAATATTAGATAAACAGGAATACGATAACTCTCACAAGTAACCAAAAACCTATCTATAAATCCAAGAGAAGTTTTGGGTTGCGAAACAGTAGCTACCAACATGGCTTGATCTATGTTAGAAGCTATAATATGACCGTGTTCTGCCTTGTGCGTTGAGTTTCTGATAATATAATTCTCTCGAGGTAATATTTTAGAAATCACACCTTTAACCGACTTAGGCTCAAGTTCAAATTCTACATAATCTCCCACAGCCAGCGGATTGGTAGTTTTAAAACCAGCCAACTTATGTTTACCTCGCAGTACAGAAGTGAACACATCGCCTTCTTCGTTCATTACTTCATAAAAAGACCCAGTAGTTTTAAGTATTAGTCCTTTCATGTTAGGCTTGAAATTTTGTAGTTAATTTTATTGAAAGATAATCCCATATTTTTTGTGTAGCCCCCAAATTATCTTTAGTAAGCTTATAACTCTTTTCTTTACAAATATCCAACTTATTTTCATGCTTAAATAGATCTAAAAGCTCTTTTTCAAATTCATCAGCATTTTGTACAGGAAATAATACTTCCTTTTCTTTGGCAATTAAAGCTTCTGGAAATTTATTTAAATTATTACCACAAAGTACAGGTTTGCCAAAAGCTAGTGGTTCTAAAATATTATGCAAACCTTGCTTAAAAGCCCCTCCAACATAGGCAACAGTGGCATATTTATATATTTTAGATAAAATACCAATCGTATCAATTATCAATATATCATGACAATGCAAACATTTGTTGGCAGCATCAGTGTAGAGCACCACGTCTTTTTTAAAATAGGTAAGTAATTTAGTAATATTTTCTTTACCCACTTCATGCGGTGCAATAATCACTTTGTAATGAAAATTTTTCTTGTTTATAAGTGGAGCCATTACTGCAATATCTTGTTCCCAAGCACTGCCCACAACTAAAACTTTTTCATCTTCTACAAACTCTTCAATCACTGCGTTTGTGTATGCTAATTTACTGGTTTCGAAAACCTTATCAAATCTAGTGTCGCCAGAAACAGTAACTTTGTTTATGTTTATTTGGCTCAACAACGATTTAGAACTTTCATTGATAACAAAAAAATGATCAAACTTTTGTAGTGCTTTTCTGTAAAAGCCAGCAAATGATTTAAAATAAATTTGTTCTGGATAGAAATAAGAGGAAATGGCAACAATTGGAATTTTCTTTTCAGCTAAAACTTGAATGTGATGAATCCAAAAATCATATTTAGAAAAAATAGCTATAACAGGCTTTAATTCAGTAACAAACGCTTGAGCATTTGAATAAAAATCTAAGGGCATATAAACCACTAAATCAGCCAATTCAGTATTTTTTCTAGCCTCATAACCTGAAGGTGAAAAAAATGTAACGCATATTTTATAATCAGTTTCTGATTTTATTTGTTTCAGCAATGGTTCAGCTAAAATAAATTCGCCCAAAGAAGCACAATGCAACCAAATATAATCTCCTGATTTTCTATTCTTTAATTCCTTAAAAATATGTGCTCGTCCGTTCACGAACAATTTTAATTTGGAACTAAAAATACTACCAATTTTAACCCCTATACTTAAAAATATGATGGCTATGTTGTAAAAAAACATAGGTAATGATTTGATTTTTTTATTTAAATCCAAAATTAAATTAATTTCGCCATATATTTTTGTTTTATATAGTAATATGACTAGTTCTAATCAAAATAAAATCATTACCAATACCGTAATTGTAGCCGCATTAGGCTATTTTGTTGATGTGTACGATTTAGTACTTTTTTTAATCATAGGTAAAAAAAGTTTAGCAGAAATTTACCCATCGTGGCAAAACACCGATTTAATTGCCGAAAATTTTTCTTATTTACTTGACATACAAATGATTGGTATGCTCATAGGTGGCGTAGTATGGGGAATCATTGGAGATAAAAAAGGTCGTTTATCTGTGCTTTTTGGTTCAATTATTACATATTCCTTAGCCAACATAGCCAATGGATTTGCCAATAACCTAGAAGTTTATGCCATTTTAAGATTTATTGCCGGATTTGGACTTGCTGGTGAGTTGGGAGCTGGTATCACGTTGGTATCTGAAACCATGGACAAAGAAAAAAGAGGCTTTGGAACCATGATTGTGGCCGCTGTAGGTGTTGTGGGTGCAGTTGTAGCCGCTATTTTAGCCGAATTAGCCACTTGGCAAATGTCTTATTTTATTGGTGGTGCTTTAGGTTTATGTTTATTGTTTTTAAGAATTGGAGTATTTGAAAGCGGTATGTTTGAAAACTCAAAAGCAGACCATGTGAAACACGGAGATTTCTTAATGTTTTTTACCAACAAAGACCGATTTGCACGTTTTATGAAATCTATATTGATAGGCTTACCCGTATGGTTTGTAATAGGATTCCTCATCTCAAAAGATGGTATCAAATTAGCCAAAGCCATGCACGTAACTGGCGATATTAAACAAAATCTATTAATCTTGTTTTGCTATGCGGGATTAGTTTTTGGAGATCTGAGTAGCGGTACATTGAGCCAAATTTTACGTAGTAGAAAAAAAGTAATTTATACGTTTTATATTTTGTCTATCGCTGTTATACTCACTTATTTAAATCTTAATGCAGTATCAACAACTACGTTTTATTTGTTTATCACTTTATTAGGATTTTCTGTGGGATTCTGGGCCATATTTGTAACCAATGCCAGCGAACAGTTTGGAATCAATCTGAGAAGTACTTCGGCTAATACGATTCCAAATTTCATTAGAGGATCTGTACCGCTTATAGGTATTGCCTATGGATATGTATTTAAAGCTACAGGAGAAAATTTATTTGAAACCTATTACATTCTTTTAGCTATTATTATGGTAATCAGCACGATAGCTGTATACTATTTAAAAGAAACCTTTGGCACAGATTTAAATTATCTTGAAAAATAAATAACAAAAAAGCACTATTCATAATAAAATGGATAGTGCTTTATCTTTTTATATACAGATATTTTAATTTTTTGAATGTAGAAATTCAAAGTTCTCATAAGGCCACCAACCGTTTTTCATATCTATCATTTCATTGTATTCATAATTTTGACTAAAAACTGTCGGTATTTCCCATTTATAAAGATTTGATTTCCAATATATTTCAAGAAACCAAATAAAAAACATTCGGTTTAACAATTCAGACCTAAAGTTTGTAAATAAATCTTCGGTAGGATGTTCTAGAACTAAAAACTCCAAGTCGGCAGCTCCAAAGGAACTGCCATCATTAAAGCTAAGCTCGTATTGATCATAAAAAATATGCATTTCTTTGTCTTTAGATTTTACTCCAAAGTCCACACAACATTCATCTTGACCTAAAACAAATACTAGACAATCTGGATTATATTTTTCTTCAATTTCAGCTTTCTTGGTATAAATCTTATCGAAGCTTGTTAACAGTGCCTCCGTTTGAGAAGGAAGAAAGTTGCCTTGGTTTTTAAGAACTTCAAAAATAAAAGAAGTATGTAAGTTGTTATTATTCATTGGTTTAAAATTTTCAGAAAGTTAGCTTTAGAAATTAAAATGTATGAATTATTAATGCGTTAGTTAATGTACAAACAAATTCTAAAAATGTAATCTCTAATTAATTACTAATATGTTTTGAAATCCATTTTTTAACAGAATCATTAAGTAAGTCAATAATTACTGCATTTTCAGGTTTGTTCAAATCAAACAAAATTAGCTCTCCTTTATAATTAATAGATCTCCAAAATTCACCTGCAATAAATGAAGTTTTAATAGTAGTTCCATCATTTAAATTATAATCAAAAAAATATCTGACCAAATTAACTCTAGATATATACGTGTTTACTATTTCATGATTTCTCACATACCCCTTTGTTATTTTACCATTTTCTAAAAGTGAAATAATCAGTTTAATATTTCTAATTTCTCTTATTAAATTGAAAGCACCTATTGATATGAATAACATTAAAAATAAAAACAAAAAAATATTCCATGGCAAAAAAATTATCAAAGCAAGTCCAATAACTGAGAATAAAGCACCAAACCAAAATAACTTATTTGTAAAATACAGATCTTCAATAATGGATTTCGGAATTTCTCTAGTATTTTTCATGAATTAAATTTTTGTGTTGTAATTTAAAAATATATTTATGGAATATTCTGTTATGTTTCTTTGATGTTTATTAATTATTTAGTAACCTAACTCTATTAATTTATCTTTCACATCTTTCTCAAAAGCTTGAAAAGAACTTAATTTCCTAAGCAAACTAAAATCGTTAATATTTTCTGACACCAAGTGCACAGCCTCATGTACATTAAATGCCTTTAAACTCCTTTTTTTTAGACCACTTACTTCTTTCAATAAAGTATGTAACCGTTCTTTTGGATCTTTTATTGTTTCCAAACTACTAACAGATGGTAAATTAATTGAGTCTTTATAATTTCTATTTCCTGCTGCTTTTTTAATTGACATTTCGTCTATTAACAACCAAGTTTCCATCATAACTATAGGCACAATACAAACTACCCTATTTGAATAATCTGACGATAATGAATTCAAAACTTCTTCTTTTCTCTTTTGAACAACATTATTGTCTGTTCTCTCGGCATCACGATGATAAATCAAAATATCAAATGGATAATATTTATCAGCATATTTAATTTGTTCTAAAATTTGGCTTTTAAGTGGTGGTTTGGGTAAATTTCTAAAATCAGCATAAACACATTTTATAGCTAATCCTGAAAAAGAATCATTCAGCACCCATTTAATTATATTTATAAGTGCTTTATCAGAACTGCCATCTCCAACTAATGTAACTCTAATCTCATTCATTATTAAATAGATATAACTGATTAATGTTTTCGGCTAAAGTTCTTCTACTATTGTTACTTTTAGAGTAAGTGACCCTATAATCTGAAACATTAGCTGGTAAGGAGTTATATGAATTATCTAAATATGAAATTATTTCTCCTAGTGTAGTTTCATTAGCAAGTTCATTATTAGTCTTCCAAGTACCTTTAGGTGCAGAGAAACTAGTATATCTTATTTTTCGCTTAAATACCTCTGAATACATTTCCCTTTCAATTGCCAAATACAAACTTTCATCAGAAACCTTGCTAACAACTAATGGGGAATGCGAATTAATAATAACTTGTCTCAATGGGTTTTCGTCATCAATTTCAAAATCGGTATCAACTGCCATTTCCTCTAAAAGTTTAACCATCTCTTCCACTTTCTTAGGATTGATTCCGTTCTCAGGCTCTTCCAAACAAATAAGACCGCTACTTTTACTATCCTCCTTAATGATAGCCAAGCCCAAAAATCTCAATGTCCCATCTGATAAAGACTGAGCTGGCAATATAAGCCCGTCTTTATACTTTACTTGCAAGGTTAACAAATCTCTCTTTTCGTCTTTATCAACCTTAATTTCATCTATATCGCTTACTAAATTTTTAAGTTTATTCGTTAAAACTTGATAGACATCTTGTTCTTTTTTTTCAGTATGTAATCTGTATAATGTCGCAGGCATATTACTTCCATTAGCCGTAATTTCCGCATTTCTAACTTCATAAGTTGTATTAGGTTTTCTTAAGGCACTCGGCTCAAACTGCAACATTATCCAGTTTCTCATTTCATGTCTTGCTAAAAATGCAGTGGGCGATTCGGCAGTTACCGTCGATAATAACGTTCTTGGCATTTTCTCAGCAATAAATTCAGTAGTTCTCCCTTTGCTACCATCTTGATGTAATCTAATTTTCGAGCCATCCGTAGATATTAAATCTTGAGGTCTTCTCCCCTGCACAACAGACTCTACCCAATCTTTTTTTCGGCTAAAAAACAATTTTTTCTTTATTCCTGCTTGTGTTATTGGCTTTAATTCTTCTTTAGATATTTCAATTGGTTCTTTTTCATCAATATTTAAATTTAATTTTAATTCCAAAATATAACGTAAACTTGTAATGCTAGCTTCAGCTTCTTGACCTAAATCATCCTCTGCTTTTAAAGGCACGAGCATATCAACTTCAAAGGAAATTTTATCATAAAAATCTTCACCATTCTTGAAAAATATTTCTTTTATCTCAGAATGTTTATCTGATTCGCTTCGTATTGATTTTGCAGCTTCTAAAAGTGATTTACCATCTGCCAATTTTGATAAAAAAAGAAGTGCATCAAAAAAGTTCGATTTACCTACTGCGTTTGCTCCAGCAATACATGTAAATGGCCCAAAATACAGCTCAGTATTTAACAAACTCTTAAAACCGTCTATTTTTATTCTAGTAATCACTTTATAAATATTTAAACTGTTAAATATATAACTAAATGATCATATTACAATCTCAATACCCCAAATTCGGGCTCAACCACTTCTCTGCTTCTTCTATGGAGATTCCTCGGCGAGTGGCGTAGTCGCTTACTTGGTCTTTTTGTAGTTTGCCTAAGCCAAAGTATTTTGCTTGTGGGTGTGCGTAATACATACCACTTACAGACGATGCAGGATACATAGCTAAGCTTTCTGTCAATGAAATACCAATGGCTTTTTCGGCATCCAATTGTTTGAAAAGTTCCAACTTAAGGTTGTGGTCTGGACAGGCTGGATAACCAGGAGCTGGACGTATACCTTCGTATGCTTCGTTTATAAGTGCATCGTTGTCTAAACTTTCTTGAGCAGCATAGCCCCAAAGCTCTTTACGTACTTTTGCGTGCATGTACTCAGCTATGGCTTCCGCAAATCTATCTGCCAGAGCTTTGGCCATAATAGCAGAATAATCATCCATTTTGTCTTCGTAAACTTTAGCAAGTTCATCAGCACCAAAAACTGTTACCGCAAAGCCGCCCACATAATCTCGTATGCCCGTTTCGGCTGGTGCAATAAAGTCTGACAAGTTGATATTCGGAATATTGGTACCTTTTTGCCCTTGCTGACGCAAATTTACAAATGTACCAATGGTCTGGTTTCTATTTTCAGTTTCTCCAGAATGTTCAAACAAAAGTACATCGTCGGTGTTTTGAGCCGTATTTGCTGGCCAAAAACCCACTACAGCATGACATTGCAATAGTTTTTCATCCAATATCTTTTTGAGTAAAGTCTGTGCTTCAGCGTATAATTTCTTAGCTTCCTCTCCTACTACCTTGTCTTCAAATATTCTCGGATATTTACCAAATAACTGCCAAGATTGAAAGAAAGGAGTCCAGTCGAAATACGTAAGCAATTCATTCAAATCTATATCTTTGAACGTTCTCGTACCCAAGAAAGTAGGTTTAGTAATCTTAGAGTTTTCCCAATCTATCTTGAATTTATTTTTACGAGCTTCTTCCAAAGGAATTAAGTTCTTTTCTTTTTGGCGAGCCGCATATTCTTCTCTAAACTCAGCATATTCTTTCTTGATATTGGCATGATAATCTGTTCTTAATTCTTTGCTAATCAAGCTACTTGCCACAGGTACTGACTTAGAAGCATCTAACACATACACCACAGAACCACTGTAATGTGGATCAATTTTAACTGCCGTATGCACTCTTGATGTGGTAGCACCACCTATCAAAAGCGGAATATTCAAACCACGACGTTCCATTTCTTTGGCCACAGTTACCATTTCATCTAGCGAGGGTGTGATTAAGCCGCTCAGACCTATCACGTCTACGTTATGCTCTACTGCTGCATCCAATATTTTTTCGCATGGCACCATAACCCCTAAATCTATGATTTCAAAGTTGTTACAAGCCAGTACCACTCCTACTATATTTTTACCAATGTCGTGTACGTCTCCTTTCACGGTTGCCATAAGAATTTTACCGTTGTTTTGTGCAACGTTTCCGTTCTTTCTTTTTTCTTCTTCCAAGAAAGGCATCAGATAAGCCACAGCCTTCTTCATTACTCTGGCAGATTTCACCACTTGAGGCAAGAACATTTTACCTGAACCAAACAGATCTCCCACCACATTCATTCCGTCCATCAGTGGGCCTTCAATCACCTTTAACGGAGACACATATTTTACTCGAGCTTCTTCGGTATCTTCGTCTATATAATCAACCATACCTTTTACTAAGGCATGTGTAAGTCTTTCTTCTACAGTACCTTTACGCCACTGTTCATCTTTCACAACGGCCTCTTTACCTACACCTTTTAAGCCTTCGGCAAAATCTAGTAAGCGTTCAGTAGCGTCTTCTCTTCTATTTAAAAGTACATCTTCTATTCTTTCGAGCAAATCTTTGGGCACGTCGTCGTACACTTCCATCATGGCAGGATTCACAATACCCATATCCATACCGTTTTTAACTCCATGATACAAAAAAGCCGCATGCATGGCTTCTCTCACTCTGTTATTCCCTCTAAATGAAAACGATACGTTACTCACCCCGCCACTCACGTGTGCATGAGGTAAGTGTGTACGCACCCATTTGGTAGCTTCAAAAAACGAAAGTGCGTTTTCTCTATGCTCCTCAATTCCTGTACCAACAGGGAAAATGTTCAAGTCAAAAATGATATCTTCTGGCGGAAAACCGACTTTATTGACTAGCACATCATACGAACGCTTAGAAATTTCTATTCTACGTGCCGTGGTATCGGCCTGCCCCACTTCATCAAAGGCCATCACAATAACCGCAGCTCCATACTGACGAATTATTTGTGCTTGTTTAATAAATTCTTCTTCGCCACCTTTTAAGCTGATAGAGTTTACAATGCTTTTACCTTGTACACATTTTAAACCAGCTTCTATAATTTCCCATTTAGAACTATCTATCATAAAAGGAATTGTGGCAATCTCTGGCTCAGAAGCCATGAGGTTCAAGAAGTTAGTCATACAAGCTACGCCGTCCAGCATACCTTCGTCCATGTTCACGTCTATCACATTGGCACCGCCACGTACCTGATCTAGTGCTATTTCTAGTGCTTCGTCGTATTTTTCTTCTTTTATTAATCGTAAGAATTTGGCAGAACCTGTTACGTTGGTACGTTCCCCAATATTCACAAAAGTCATTTCAGGAGTTACCGTAAGTGGCTCTAAACCACTCAACCTCAAATAGGGTTCTACGGTATGTTTTTTACGTGCAGGATATTTGGCAGCCAACTCAGCCATAGCTTTGATGTGTGCAGGGGTAGTACCACAACATCCACCCAAAATATTTACTAAACCTAGTTGCAAAAATTCTTCTACCTGCGAGCCCATAAACGACGGTGTTTCGTCGTACTGACCAAACTCGTTTGGTAAACCCGCATTTGGGTACACACTCACAAAGCAAGTAGCCACACGGTCTAGTTCTTTCAAATACGGCAACATGGCTTTAGCTCCCAAAGCACAGTTTAAGCCCACTGATAGTAATGGTGCGTGAGCAATAGAATTATAAAAAGCTTCAGTTGTTTGCCCAGTCAGTGTTCTACCCGATGCATCGGTAATAGTGCCTGATACCATGATAGGCAAATGATTTCCCGATTCTCTAAAATATTTTTCGGTAGCAAAAATAGCCGCCTTACAGTTGAGTGTATCAAATACTGTTTCTATCAAAATCAAATCTACGCCGCCTTCAACCATAGCTTTTACTTGTTCCTCATAAGCTACCACCAATTGATCAAAGGTAATGGCTCTGTAGCCCGGATTATTTACATCTGGCGAAATGGAACATGTTCTGTTTGTTGGCCCTATGGCACCAGCCACAAAACGAGGTTTTGCAGGATTTTTGGCGGTATATTCTGTAGCTGCCTTTTTGGCTATACGAGCCGATTCGTAGTTGAGCTCATATACCAGATGCTCCATGGCGTAATCTTCCATGGCCACTGTTGTACCAGAGAACGTATTGGTTTCTATAATATCTGCCCCAGCTTCCAAATATTCTTTATGAATAGCCTCAATCACATCTGGACGCGTAATTGAAAGTAAATCGTTATTACCTTGTAAATCTTTAGGAAAATCTTTAAAACGCTCCCCACGAAAATCCTCTTCGGTCAATTTATAGCGTTGAATCATAGTACCCATAGCTCCGTCAAGGATCAGGATACGCTCTTTCAAGATTTGTTCTATGTTATATGTCATTAGATAAATGAACTTATTAAATAAAATTATAGAGTATCCAAAAGGATACATGAAATAAAGCCTACAAAGAAAGTGTGGAGAAAATGTAAATCACCTCATCTTTTTCAAGTGTGTGCACTTGAAAGGAAATTAGCACCTATACCTTATGGGGTGGTGGTTGCTAAGACTTCATAGGGTCCTGTCCCTCCGTCTTTCTTGATAAGCGGTGCAAAGATAACACAATAATCTGAATTTTCAATCCATATAACTCTTAGAATAGAGAACAAATATGAATTATAGATTGTGAATTATAAATTTTAAATGATTGAAGTTCTAATGTCTTATGTCTAACTTCTAACATCTATTTGAATTTCAATTCCTTAATGGCAATTTTTTAAACTCTGTTGGGTTTGAGTTTTGAATGTTGGGTTTTGAGTTGAAGATTTATTCTTTTCAAAAATCTATTTTCTTAAAAATTAGAGATTGTGAATTATAAATTTTAAATAATTGAATTTCTAATGTCTTATGTCTAACTTCTAATATCTCTATTGATTTCAATTCCTTAATGGCAATTCTTTAAACTCTGTTTGTTTTGAGTTTTGAATGTTGGGTTTTGAGTTCTTTCTAAACTATGAAGCTCAAAGTTAATGTTACAAAATTTTGAGGAATGAAGTCAAGAATATTGAGCTAATGCTTCAGGTAGAATTGATATTTAGAATAATGATTGTATTAAATGTAAAAAAATTATGTACTATTAAAATGGAGAGCCACATAAAAATTTGTGGCTCTCCATTTTAAATAACTTTTACTCAAACTTCACCTCTGGCAGTCCATTCACAATCTCCACAGTCTGCATGGAGACGTTGATGATGCTCAGGAGCAAGTCTAAGATATATCTTGGATTCCCTACTTCTTTGGCCCAGTCGTTGGGGTCGTTTTTGATGCCACTTTCTTTGTGGGTGGTAATTTGGTAACGTTCCATGATCCACTCTATGGCCGATTTGCCGTTGACTACATATTCGTAAGCTTTAGCTGGGATGTTATGCACCGCAATACGTGAGTTGAAGATGATGCTATCTTTTTGGTCTTTTTTAGGAAAACGCATCTTTTCTACACGATAATCTATGTAGTTGAGTTCTTCTTGGTTGGCTTGTTTGAGGGCATCGGTAATGCTCAGTGGCTCGTGCATCACGATCACGCCTTTGTAGGGAGCAACACCCTCATAGTTGAGGTGTAAGTCTGCCAGGGCTCGCCCTGCTTTGCTGAATGCCCAGAAGTCTCTAACCTCCTCTACCAAAGGCAAACGGGGCAGCATTTTCTTAAGATCATTGGCAAAGGTTTCTCTGTAGGCCGGTGCATGCAAAAAGCCGTAGACATAGTAGAAGATATCTTCTTTGCTGATGTTTTTGGCATTGTATTGTTTTTTAGCTCTTTCTAAGATGAAATCGCTGATGGCATCTTTGCGGGTATATTGCCCTGCACTTTCATCGTCAAACAATCCCTTTTGGACTTTGTTGTTTTCTTCATAGTAATAGAGGGGGAAACATTGTCCTTTTTCAATTAAATCGTAAGTAGGTAACGTATTTGACAATAAAACAGAAAAAGGTCTACTTGAACCATTCCCTGTAATAACTATAATTTTATCTTTACTGCTCTTTAAAAACCTACTAGTTAGTCCAGGACTTTCTATGAAAGGTTTTTCAAAAAGTATATTTAATTTGCAATATGGACGATATGAACTAATTGTAAGCTTAGATTTATCTACTTTGTGATTAATTTGCTTTGATAGATCATTTCGAAGTGATCTTGTCCAACTAATTCTTGTATCATCAGTGCTAATAAAGTCTTCAATCTTTAATTCGGGTTTGTTTAACAATGCGATTTTATAATCCTTTAATTGTACATTATAAAAATCAATCATTTTAGTCATATTGTTTAAAACTTGTTTACCTGAATAATTATATACCCAGGCATCTCTCGAAGAAAGTATACCTGGGCCATTAACAATAAAAAATGTTTTACATCTTTCATCAAACTTCTTCTCAGGTTCTAATGGAATAAAAGTACCAAAGGCATCATTCCTCACACTAGTCCAATCCCCATGTTCGTTGGGTTGCAATTGGGTAAAAGGCATTTGGGTATTGCCAAAAGTCTTAAAATTGCGTACGATTCTTAGCTTTTCTTCCCTGTCCAAATAATCGCCAATGTCGTGGTAGTGAATGCTGGCTTTCTCTGCTTTTACTTCAGGATTCTTCACCAATAAGGTAATGGAGATAGGCGTACGAGAGCCTGAGCCAAATATTTTACCACCTTCTTTGCGACTTAGTTCTCCACTGGTGCGTTGGTTGCCTCTGAGATTAAAGACATAGATAGCGGTGAATTCCTTTTCTAAGGTTTTCCGAAAACCATCGGTACTATTGCCGTCCAACCATGCTCCGTTGGACACAAAACAAATAATCCCGCCTGTTTTATCCAATCGGTCTGTACTCCATCTAAAAGCTTTGATGTAAGCATCGTACAGCGATTTATTCAAACCTGCTGTAGATTGTTTAGCATAAGTTTCTGCAATGCGACTATCCAAATGAGGGTAAGATTGATTTTGTGCATTATCATTGGCAGATTTCTGCCCTATGGAATATGGTGGGTTACCCATGATGATCCGTAAAGGGGCTTTCTGTTGGTCTTGTACCCTTTTGCTGTTTTGTGGGAACATGTCCGAGAAGAGCTTTTCGCTTTCGTCTGTTTCGCCCAGCTGAAAGGTGTCAGTCAAACAAATGCCTTCGAAACTTTGGTATCCTAAACCTTGCAGGTCTTCAAGACCTGTAAGGTTTGCTGCTTTTGTATCATGATAGGCATTTTCTATATTAATAGCCGCTATGTAGTAGGCCAACAATACGATTTCGTTAGCATGAATTTCGTATTTGTACTTGCGTTCCAGATCTTGAGGCTTGATCAAACCACTTTGCAACAATCGGGTAATAAAGGTACCCGTGCCTGTGAAGGGATCGAGTAAATGTATGTTTTCATCAGAGATGCTGCGGCCAAATTCCTTTTGCAAAATATCGTTTACCGAATGAATGATAAAATCAACCACCTCCACAGGGGTATACACGATGCCCAATTGCTCCACCATTTTGGGGAAAGCCGTTTTAAAGAACTTATCGTACAGCTCTACTATGATCTTCTGTTTGGCTTCGGCATTGTCTATGCCTTCTACTCGCTTTTTCACCGATTCGTAAAAACGTTGTAGTTTGTCAGAATCCTCCGCCATGGATTTGTCATCAAGCGTATCGAGCATTTTTTGCATAGATACAGACACAGCATTGTTTTTCACAAAAGAATAGCCTTCAAACAAAGCCTCAAATACCGGTTGGGTAATGATGTGCTGTGCCAACATCTCTACGGCCTGTGCTTCGGTAATACTAGGGTTGATGTTCTTTTGCAAACCCAGCAAAAAGTTATCGAAGGCTTTGCGTTGGTCTTTGCGTTCGGCTATCAGGTATTTGATACGTTCTATTTGTCGCTCTGCTATGATGGCTACATCCTTGGCCCATTGCTCCCAATACATACGATCGCCTACTTTAACGACCAATCGGGCATAAAGCACGTCTTTGAGCTGTTCAAACTGTAAAGCCAACTGCGTGGCTATTTCACCATGGTTGCCACCTTCAGGGGTAACGGGTCTGCCGTCTTCAAAAGTGGTTTCTGGCCTACCTATGAGGATATTGTCTGGTCTTCTCTTGTTTAATTCTATTTTATTGACGGTAGCATTGAATCGGTCGTCATGAGCACGAAGGGCGTTGAGTACCGTCCACACTACCCTGTAGCGTTCGTTATCGTTCAACGCAACATTGGCTTCTATATCGCTAGGTACTACCACAGGAATAATAATGTAGCCATATTTTTTATTAGGAGCCAATCGCATTACACGCCCTACCGACTGTACTACGTCTACCTGAGAGTTACGTGCCGAAAGGAACATCACTGCATCCAAACTGGGTACATCCACACCTTCGCTCAAGCAACGCACATTGGAAAGTACCTTACAATCGTTTTCTTCCACATCACCTTTGAGCCAGGAGAGCAGTTCAGCCCTTTGGGTAGCAAACATAGAACCGTCAATGTGCTTGGCCTGCACAGATACCAATTGATTGCTTTTTTCCGATGGTAAGGCTTTGATATAAATTTCAGTAGATTCACTAAATGCGCCAGCAATAGCCTTTGACACCTTAATGTTGGGGCAAAAAGCTACGGCACGTTTCATTGGGTCAGGGTCGGTTTCTTTAAGGATTTCGTCAGCTCCTAACATTTGTTTAGACAAAGCACTTACACAACCAACCAATTTGGTAAGGTCATCGGTTTGTATTTCCGACCTATTGCCCGTGAGCATACTGTAGACTGAAGGGGGTACATCTTTATCAGTCAGGGTTAATATCAATACTTTATAATCTGTCAACAAGCCCTTTTCAACTGCATAGCCAAAACCAATACGGTAGATTTCTTCACCATAAAGTGTAGGATTGTCCATAGAACACAGCACGGCATCACTTTGTGCAGCACGGCTTTTTACATCGTCATTGTAAAGCCTTGGTGTGGCTGTCATGTACAAGCGTTTTTTAGCTTGTATGAAGGTATTGTCGTGTACTTTGGTAAATGCCGATTCGTCTTCACCAGCCAAGGTTACACCTGTGGTGCGGTGAGCTTCGTCACAAATGATAAGATCAAAGATTGGGAAGCCTTTGCCTAGTAACTCCTTTTGAGCATTGGCAATGACTTCTATGGACTGATAGGTAGAAAATACCACCGTCATGCCTTCGTTCTTGGCTTTTTTAAGCTGATTGAATTGGTAAAGTATGTTTTTAACATTTGTAGAGGCAGGCATGGCCAAATCGACTACACTATAGTTTTCAGAATCTTCGTTTTTAGTTTTCTTTTTGGTAATCTCCGCATCAGAACAGATACAGATGGCATTGATAGGCTTTTGAGCATCGTTGCTCCATTCGTTCAATGTTTGACCTAATAAAGCTATACTGGGCACTAAAAACAGTACCAATCCTTCCCCATTGGTTTCTTTTTCGGCAATACGTAAAGAGGTAAAGGTTTTACCTGTACCGCAAGCCATGACTAATTTACCTCGATCTTGGGCTTTAAAATGTTCGTGGGTTTTATTTACAGCTTCTGTTTGGTGTGGACGTAGTTTTTTTTGTGAATTACGTGCCTGTACGCCGTGAACACCACTTTCTAGTTTTTCCCAATCGACAAGAGACTCCTCGATTTCAGTAATATTTAACCTACTTACTGGTGGTTGTTGGTTTTGTATAGCTTCCTCTGCGTTTTTATTCCATCTATTGGTGGTGGAGATCCAAAGTCTTTGTGCAAACTTGGTGGCTTGGTTGTTTTCGTCGGAAAACTCACGGCTAGAAGTTGCCAGAAAACTATCCACAGCAGGTTTGTCTATATAGTTGTCTTCTGCAAAACACTTACATTGTATGGCCCAATAGTCGCCTTGTAAAGTAAGTCCTACAAGATCAATACCTGTATCGTTACCTCCAAAATCATTCTTGGCTGGAAATTCATTCCAAAGCCATACTTTTTTAAATAAATTCGCATATTTAGGGTCAGTAAGTAAAAAAGCTTGCATAAGCCTTTCAAAACGTTCGCCTTTGTCTCGTTCAGAAAAAGAAATTTTTCGATATTTATCAAGAACGGATTGGAATATTTTCATTATCGAATTTATTTATACATTTAATATATTAATTCAAAAGTAGAACCATTTATTTAAATTTTAAACATAATTTTTATTCATGAGATACAAAATCAAATAAAACAGAAATAAAATGTTATTTGTTTAACAATAAAGTTTAATTGGCATCTTGAATTCGCCAATGTTAAAAAATAGATCGGTAAAAACTCCTCAATAATAATCAGAATACATTTATATTCAAATGATTTCAAACATAAAATCTTACAAAAAAAATCCCTTCTTTTGGGGAAGGGATTTATAAATGTAACAGAAATTTTAAAGTTTATTCGGTGCTTTCTAGCTGAGAAATTTTGTCTTTCCAGTAGTTGAGATCTTTAAATAAGGTAAGAATTTTTGCCAATACCATAAAACTAGAAAATGCCAGCCATACTATTAAGGTGAATGTCAAAAATTGACTTAGTTCCACAACCATTATCAACACAAATACTACAAACATAACTATCAGAAAAACAATCATTTTATGATCCAAACCTAAACTTAAAAATAAATGATGTAGATGGGTTCTGTCGGCTTCAAATGGAGATTTACCTATCTTAATTCTATTCTTATAAACTCTTAGTGAGTCTAGTGTTGGTATCGTAAAAAAAGCAATTACTACTCCTAATACTAGTTTATGAGTAGCATTTCCAGCAAGATCCATACCGTGTATCAGATGCAAGGCAATGGTAGAAAGCAAATAGCCAAAAGTAAGACTGCCTGCATCACCCATAAAAATCTTTTTCTTAGAATAATTATATTTTAAGAAAACAAAAGTTGCCCCTACTATTGATATACAAATTACTGCCAAACTAAAGTTTCCTGTGATGTAATTGAGCACAAAAAACAACCCAAAACCTATCACTACCAGTGAGCCTGCAAGTCCGTCTATTCCGTCCATCAGATTAAAGGAATTAGACAAACCCGTTATGAGCACAATAGTAATGGTATATTGCAACCAAAGAGGAATTTCGTTAATGTCCCAAAAGCCATACAAAGAAGTAAGTCTGAGTCCTGAATGAGCAATCATAAAAGCACAACCTAGCTGCACTAAGAGTTTCACTTTTGCGTTGAGGTCTAGCATATCATCTAGCACACCCATCACAAAAATCACTAAAGCGGTAATTATGATCATAAAATGCTCATTCACAATATTAAGCACGTATTTATCTACAGACACCGTTATGATTACCGACAACAAAATTGCTATCCCTCCCACAAGAGGCACGGGCTTTGTGTGTACTTTTCTAAAATTAGGTTTGTCTACCAACCCTACTTTTGCCGCTATTTTTTGCAGTATTGGTATCAAAACCATACACGCAAGTACAGAAAGTACTATAGATACCAATATTTCAAAATTATGATCCATGATAGTATATTATTAAATGATTAATTCTTTTTAGTATTTCTTTTTTCAAAAAACAAATTAGAGTATTGTAAGTGAGCTATTTCGTTTGCTTGTAAAGTTTCTATATCTAATGCCGCTACTTGGTTGTTTACATTAGTTTTTTGTCTTATCCCTAGCACTTCATGAACGAGTAAATTGTATTTTCTACAAATATTTCCCCAAGTGTATCTTCTCTTCGCAATTTCTTTCATATAATAGGCAAGATTTTGCAATACATAATTGTCCATTTCTGAGACAAAATTCACAATTTCGTCTGCTGTTCTAAAATACTTAGCTTTGCTTTCGGTGGTAGTTCTGTTGTAAGAAACTCCATAAGCCAATACGGGCAATCCCAAATACATAGCTTCTACCAAAGACGGATTAGTACCACCAGCCGAATGCCCATGTACATATAAACTCGCATTTCCTCGGAGCAAATCTAGTTCTCGTTGATCGTAAATAGGATCTAGTATAATAATGTTTTCATATACCGAATACCTACTTTTAAGTTCCTGACCATACTCACTTTTATCCCAATTACCTATAAACACAAGTTTGCGATTGTTCATTCTTGAAAATGCTTCCAATACCACGTGTACATTGTTTTCTGGTTCTATACGGCATACTTTAATAGAATATTGAGAATGCAAAAATGGATATTTTTTAAAATCATCGTCTGTAGGAGTTACAAATAAAACATGATCGGCTCCATATTCAATAATTCGGCTCAAGCTTTTGTATCTGATAGCCGTATAATCTTGAATAGACTCATTATCAGATATATCAATATGAGAATATTTTACGGCTATTTTTTCTGCCCACCACAAATATAACTTGGCCATATTCCCCCATTTTTCTCTCTTCCATTCAATGCCGTCAATAGATACTACAATTTTTTTACGAGTGAACAGTCTAAGTATGGGAAACAACCAAGCACCTGCAACACCCAATACTATTAACACATCGTTTGAAAATAAAGCATTCAGAATAGACCAGCTGTCATACAATACGCTTTGTACACCGTTGGCATCTAAAGGAATGTATTTTAGTTTGGCCCCATTAAACTCTTTCAGTCTTTTTTCTTTAGGATATTTTTTAGAACTGCAATAAACCGTAAAATCATATTCATTTGATAGGTTAGTAACCAAGTGGCTCGCAAGAGTTTCAAAACCACCATATTGGGCTGGTAAGCCTACAGTTCCTATAATTGCAACTTTCTTTTTCTGTTCCATGGTAATTCATTTTAAAATATAGTTATCCAAAAATATTCCAAAATTACATCATCTTAATAATCAAGATATTAGCAAATATAAAATTATAGTATTTTCCATGTTTTGGAATTTATTCCATAATTAAACTATCAGTTTTAATGATTTTTCAATAAAATTATCTTCATTAAACTCATGAATTTTAGATAAATTATTTTGATGCATGTGATCAAACACATGTGGGTTCTCTAAAATTTCGATTACTTTATTTTTTAGAGTATTCTCATCTTGAGAATCTACACAATACCCATTTTCACCATTTGCAACCAATTCCGCAATTCCTCCTACAGGTGGCACAATTACGGGCAAACCATAACTCATAGCTTCTATTACTGTCAGCCCAAATGTTTCTACCCATTTGTCTGTATGTGAGAGATTTAATACCAAATCTGCCCAACTGTAAAACGGATGAGTATTTTGCTGAACTGGATAAATGGTAAGATTGGAAGGAATGGAAAAATTATAAAAAAACTGCTCTATCTCTTCTTGACTTGCATTAACTACCAATCTAAATTTATAGTGTGGCAATACAGATGATAAGCTCAAAAACTCATGAACTCCTTTATAAATCTTTAAGGAACAGATCATTAAAATATTAGTTCTGTCAAATAAATTTTTCCTATGAGCTACCGCTACTTCATAAAAATCTTGAGGTATGGCATTATACAACACAAAATTAGTTTTTCTTGCAGCAGACTCTTTATCTTTCAGATAATTAGAGACATATATAGCTTTGTATGCACAAAAATCTACCCAAGCAAAGAGAAACTTTTTTAATAGTTGCGGTTTCATAGATGTTTCATGAATATGATAAATCACTTTTATTCCTCTCAATTTAGCCGCAAGGGTAGCTCCAAAGGGTAAAACCGTATTTACATAAACGGTGTCATTATGTTTTAAGAAAAAAAGTAATTTTAAACATAAAACTATCTGACTATAAAGCAAATATACTAATCTCAAATATGGATTTTCAGCTAACTTATACCAAAAAAAATGATACTGAACCTTTGTAATATAAGACAAAAAGCCATCTCTAGTGCTCGACGTAAATAAATGCACTTCTAATCCTTTTTTGCTCCAACCTTTCAGTAACTGCATCAGTACTTTGGGGCTTCCGCTGTAGTCGTTAAGTAAATGAACTGCAACTATTCTCATGATACTATTTTCTGATAAATTTGATGAAGCTGTATTCCTCTGTTATCCCAATCGAAGTGTTTTTCAAATCTTTTTCTAGCATTTGCAGACATTTCATTTCGTAAAACACTGTTTTTGTATAAATTATCTATTCCTTGAGCAAGATTACTTAAAGTATCTTCATAAGTTGAATAATCCACTTTGACACCACAGCTTTGATTTATAAATTCTCCTGGGCCGCTGTTATTTAAACAAACTACGGGCACACCAAATGATAGTGCTTCTGCAACCACCATACCCGCTCCTTCATGTGATGGAAACAGAAAAACTGAAGAATCTTGATATAATTGTAATAAATCTTTTCTGTCTATCCAGGAAATAAATTCTACAAAATCTAAAATTTGTAAGTCCTCTACCAGTTTTTTATAATAAGATTCTAGCGGACCTTTACCAACTATGGTAAGTTTTATTTGCTTCTTTTGAGATTCGTTTAAAGGTTCTAAAAATTTAGCAAAAGATCTGATAGTCAAATCAAAACCTTTCAAATAAACCAATCTTCCGGCAGATAATATTCTGAATATTTTTTGTTCTTGAGACGGATTATATCCAAAATCTTCTGTGGCCACCGAAGGCATAATACTGCATTTATGACGAATAGAAGGCAGAACCTTTTCTACATGAGAATTCATACATAAAACGTGTGATGACTTACGAACCGTTTTAGAGAGATTCAATGAAATATTCCAAAAATATTTCTTAACCAACCATGTAATTTTCTCTTTCCAAAAATCTTGTTTACGAAATGGCACTATAAACTGCTCCTCTACCAAGGGATGATGCCCAATAGGCCCCCAAACAAAAGGTTTATTGAGTTTCCATAAAAAACTGGGAGTCCAATCGTTATGAAAGTTTACATTATGAACTACGTCTACTTTAAAATCTAATTTTTTAAGATAATAAGGCAAAAAATATTGCCATAAAAAATAATACAACAAAGCTCCTCGCTCTCCTTTTTTCCAAAATCTCATCCAATATGGCAAATCAAAATAGACAAATGAAATATTTTGATATACAGAATCTGGGTTATCGAGCATGTACTTTTCTATAGCCGCTTGATTATTTTCTCTTGTTACCGCTATTACTTTCTGAAAACGTGCGATCTGAAATATAAAATTCCAACCCATTCCATCTTCTGATCCTTTGTAGGGATTTACAGCGTACGCTGTTGCGAGAACAGTAATCATAATTATCTACTTTTTAACAACTTAGCAGGAACCCCTCCTATTATACTATTTTCTGGAAAAGATTTATTCACCACCGCACCAGCAGCTATGATGCAGCCATCACCAATTTCTACGCCATCTAATATGGTTACTTTACTACCTATCCAACAGTTTTTTCCTATTTTAATACCTTTTCTATACACACCTTGCATCCGTATAGGAATTTCAAGGTTTTCATAATGATGATTTTCTGGATGGCAGCTCAAATATTGCCCCACTATACAATCATCTCCTATTTCCAGACCTCCTGCTCCACCTAGATAAGCAAATTCACCAATACCCACATTATTGCCAATTTTTATATATTCGCCAATATCACTCAAGGATGTAGAGACTATGACTCTACTATATGCTCCAATTCCCACATTATTACCTAAAAAAATTCCTTTTTTGGCCAATGCAGACAAATACACCTGATCGCCTAATTTCAAAAACTTACCCCAATGAATTTTTGAAATATTAAAAAACTTAACATTAGCCCCCAAAAGCATCATTTTGGGATTTCTAAAACTTAACAACACTTTACAGCCTCTTACTATTGAAACAAACTGAATTGATAGAAATTGCAATAAAGCACTGTTATTTAAATCTTTATCAAACTTGAAATCAGGATTTCTTAATTGAATAATTTTTTCAAAAAGTATTTTCATATCATGATATTTTAGACGAGATATTTGTAAAAACTGTATTTACGGTTATGTTCAAATCTTCGTTTTTGATGGCTACATATTTATGTCTTTTATCTTTCAATCCTAGTTTATGAAACAAGGTTTTGTATTTATCGGTAAGATCTATAATAGTCTGTTTTTCAAGCTCTTGTTTTCTTGACAAGATGGTTTCTGGTTCTGCATATAAGAAAAAATTATATTTGGGTTTCATAAGGAGATAATACCCCAAAAACACTATTTTAGATGGAAGTTGTATATTACTTCTTTTGCTATCGTTGATAAAATCAAAATAATAGCGGTCATACAATACCACATAACCACGCAAAATATACTTAAAATAAATCACGTATTGACCTAACAAATAGTCTACGTAATAATATAAAAACCTTACTAACGAAGATACCATATTAGAATTATTACCTTGGCGTGGCAATGTATTAGCTGCTTGTCTTTCAGCCTCTTCTTTACCCTTAGTCCAAGCACTAAGAATAGGCAACACTCCTGGTCTGTGTCTTAAAACTACAACTTTTTTTCTGAGTTGCTTTTCAATTTTCTCTTTTACAATAGAAATTATGGTAGATTTACCAGCACCGTCTACCCCACTAAATGTGACCAAAAAACCTTTTTTATTTATCATAGTTTTAAAAGTGTCTACTAAATACAATATTCTGTTTTTCAAAATATTATAAATTCCTTTATTAAATTTCTTAATAGTTAAATCTTTAATTAAATCTTTTCTATTAACAATACCTTCATGAAAAAACTTAACCAATTCTTTATCTATTCGCACCTGTGATCTTCTCAATGCCAAACTTGGATCTTTATATTTTTCTGGTATTTGAGCTTTGTTGAGAGCATAAAAATATCCTATGTATCTGGAGGTATTCAAGGGATCTATTATCTTAACACCGTAATCGTTTATTTGAACTTTAGCTAACAAACTTTCCATTTCTAACAACTGAATACCTTTATATTTCAATTGCCAAATTAAATCAAAAGCCAAAAAACCACCGTCTTTGCACACTATAAAAAGTGAATCCATATATGATTTTGTATTGCTATGTATATGAAGCACAGATGGATGTTCCTTAAAATATTTTTTAAGTAACAGTGCGTCTACTTTACTGATACAAATATCTACATCCGAATTGAGACTTAAAGTATCTGGAGAAATTTCAGGAAATTTCAAAGCCCCGTATTTCATTTTTTTCAAATGATCAAATACGTCAAGTAGCAATCTTTCTCTGTGAGATTTATGAAAATGAGCTACATAAGTCAGAGCATTATTCCACATATCTATTTGCCAATAGATTTGTTCATGCCACTTTTCTTGTTTAGAATAAATATCTAAGTAATAAACACAGTTAATGAGTAAGTATAACTTAAAATATTCTTTTCTTTTTTGTCTGGTAACACCAGAAAACAACTCATCAGTTTGAGCAAAAATTTGATCCAGTTTCAATTTAACATCCACCCAAGGTAATTTATCTACCATAATGGCCTGTTGCATAACAAAATGAAACAAATCAAAACCTAAGGGTTTTTGATCTGAACTCAGCTCCCAATCATAGATACTTAAATTATTGTTGTTTTTATACATATTCCAAGGCGTAAAATCGCCGTGAGCAAATGTAAATTCATAGGTTGCTTGCTCTTCTGTTTCAGCTATAATATCTTTAATTTTTCTGATTAATCCGTAAGGTAATTCGTTATGATTACTCTGCTGAACCATATCAAACAACTGCAATGTATTTTGCCAAACCTCAGTTTCGCCTAGTTTGTGTACTTCAGAATGTACTGATTTCAATTGACATACTGCTTCTATATGCGACTTTGTAATTTCTGTTTCTCTTTCTCCAAATTGTGAAATATCGCTAATCTTAAGAATATCTTTATCGTTGTAAAATAACACTTTAGGAAAGTCAAACTTAACTTTACTATCTTGCAACTTTGATATTGAATCAACTTCTTTCCTCAAGAGTTTTTCTGCGGATACTGTAGAAGCTATTTTAATAAATTCTGGCTCTTGCTCTGGATTTGAAATATAAATTAATGCTTTGTTGTTTGGCCCTACCGTTCCAGTAAACAAAGCCCAATGACCAAACATATCAAAACCTTCTGGAACTACTGGCTTGTGTACAAGTCTAAATTTCAAAGATTTAAAAAATCGATTTTGAATTCTTAAGAAAAATAAAATTTTGACATACCAACAAAAAATTTGTGCTTTAAAACTAGATGCATTGTAAAATTTAAGAAATAAAGGTTCACGTATATATGTTGGCCACACCCATCTTATACTTCCGTCAGGATTTGGAAAGTACTTAAACATTACTTTGTCTCCGTGAGCTTTTTTGTCAGCCACTAGTTCGTATCCAAATTTTTTGAATATTGCTTCCATGGTAATTATATATATACTTTTGTAGTAGCTATTATTTTGCCAGAATCATAAATAACTGAAAAACAAATACATATATACAAACAAAAAAATAGGTATTCCAATAATTGGAATACCTATCAAAATCTAGATTAAATACTATTTTAATTTTATTTAATAACAAGTCTCTTTTTCATCACTTTAGAATGAGAATCTGTGACCATTACTATATACACTCCCGATTTGAGAGCAGAAACATCTATTTGAGTAGCCCCATCGTTCAAATAAACATCTTTTATTAAATTGCCCATTGCGTTTAATATTTTAATGTTATTGATCGAATTATCATGTTGATATTCATCATGGCTAGACAATAGAGCTATTTTCACCAATCCACTTGCTGGGTTTGGATATACTTCAATGTTGTCATGATCCAAATCTAAAGTAATGGTATTAATTACTCTATTAGTTTTTAAAGGATCTTCGTAATCAAATACTATTTCTGCTTGATTCTGAAGTACTTTACCATTACTTATATCGCTCAAAGTTGCAACTTTAAATATAACAAATCCTTGAGAGCCTAACAAGTTAGAAGTAGAATCTGGAAGATCTATATCATTAAATTTAATTAAGATTTCACCTTTTGAACTAGCATCAAACTCACACACATGAGAGGAAGACACAAAAGTTACATTTTCAAAATCTAAACCTACTGGCAATTGATCTTTGATGGTAACCATAGAAGCCATGTAATTTCCCACATTCTGGAATCTTACTTTGTAGGTTAAAACTGTACCAGCTTTAATAAATCCTTCTTCTCCCATTCCTAATGGACTCACCGCAATATCATTAGGATCTACCGCACCTTTTACTATATCTGTTAATATTTGACTGTTATTAGTAGTATCCAGATCTGAAAGGGTACTCACTTTTGCAGTGAATGACAGTTCAGAAGCAATTGGAGAACTCACAAACACGGAGTCTAATAAATCAAACGAATAGGTCTCCCCAGGTCTTAAAGTATCTATTGTGTATGAATATACATTACCGCCTAAAGCCTGCATTGTATTATTTAATTTTACAAGTTTATGTCCTGAGCCTAAGGTAAGTAATACATCCGAATTGATTGCTTTCTCTGAGCCAATGTTTTGCACAGTCATTCTTACTTTGTTTTTAAATCCACGTCTCAAGGCTGTGTTTGCAATAGTTACAGAAATATCTGGACCTGATTGAGTTGCAGATATTGGTAAATATACATCTGAATTTGTGGTTGCTGTTACATTAAAGTTAATATCAGAACAGTTGTATTGCCAAATTCCTGAAGCAAACACTCTAGAAGTATATGCCCCTACAGGTAAAGTGATTTTAAATGAACCATCGTTTTTAGTGATAGCGTATTGACCATTACTAAAATTAACTCTCATGCCTCCAATAAATTCTTCATTGGCATCTTTAACACAATTAGAGTTTTTATCAAAATACACATAGCCATTTATCTGACTTCCAGAAGGTTCTGTATAGGTATAAAAATTATTACTTGGAATATTTGTAAACTGCTGCACAATACCTGATGGCCAATTAATAATCATGGAATCTATACTAGTATGTGAATTTAACCCAAAATGTGCTCTTACAGAAGATTGACCACCAAATCCAGATTGTGAGTTAATTTCTCTTACTTGCCATTTTCCTCCAACTTTGATTTTAATTCTAGCTCCAATAGCATCCCTGTTTGATATAGTACCTACTAATTTAAAACTTGCCCAGTGGTTCGTATTTCCATTATTTGTAAAATAGTAGTTTTTCTCACTAGAGTGTGTAACAACGAACAAATCCATATCTCCATCTTTGTCGCCATCGAACCAGTAATGTCCAAATGTTTTTCCAAAATTTGCTACAATGATTTCATCTTTTTTTCGTGTTAAGTTTCCTGAACCATCGTTAAGATATAAGAATTTCATACCAACATCGTTAGTTACATATAAATCCATATCTCCATCATTGTCAACGTCTTCAAATGAACAACCATGCGAGTGACCACCGTCATTAACAGCTTCTCCTGTAGTAATTTTCACAAATCCTCCATGAGTATCGTTTATATAAAGAAAGTTATTTTGATTGGAAGCATTTGCGACAAATAAATCCAAGAAACCATCTCCATTTACATCGCCCCAGCAGCTACCAACAGAATTTCCGCCATCGTTACAAACCACAGAAGAATTCGCTTTTGTAAACGTTCCATTTCCATTGTTCACAAAAAAGGAATTGTTAACATTAAGACCGTTAGGTACAAACAAATCTTGGTCGCCATCGTTATCATAATCTGCCCAAGTTGCACCAATAGAGAAGTTATTTTCTTTTACAACATCTCCAGAAGTGATAGCGGTAAAAGTACCATTTCCGTTGTTTTTATACAGTTCATTAAACTTGGTTGTCATATAGTTACACACAAACAAGTCTAGCAGACCATCATTATCAAAATCAGCCCATGAACCATTATGAAAATACCCTACGTGATCACTAATATTTTTATTGTCAATTTTATTGAATGTGGAGTTTCCATTATTCACATATAAAATATTAGATTTTTTGGTGTTATTAACCACAAAAGCATCACGGTCTCCATCGTTGTCATAATCTGCCCACGATGCGTCTACCGTAGTTGCCAAGTCACTAGTAATATTACCTAAGCTAGTTTTTGTGAAATTATTGTTACCGTTGTTTTTATAAAAAATATTGGCTTTGTTTTCTGTTTTATCAGTAACAAAAATATCCTCCCAGCCATCGTTATCCACATCTATTATGTTGGCCGTCCAAGAATTTGTCAGATCTGACTGAAAATTTGATGTCATAGTAAACATTAATTTAGAAGTATTGCTACTTTCTATTCTAAATCCTTCAACTGATTTTGACTGTTGCGTTACTCCATCCACAGAACCAATAATGTTGGTTTCAACAGTTACTACGGTGTTGTTGGCAATCAACGAACCGTCATTATACATCAATTGTGGAATTAAAGTAGTCTGAACTACATATTGATTAGAAGGGTCTAATGTCTGTTGTAATGGAAACACAACTTTAGTCTGATTATTTGCAGGATATAAAACACCAGAAATTACGGTATTGGTGGTTAAGTTTATGAGCTCTGATTTCACTACATAAGCCCCACTACCAGAGTTGACATATACTACAGCAGAATCAATATTCATTTGATCTATAAAATTGATAACAGATTGAATTACAACCGTATCACCTGGTATAGCAGAAGATTTATTGGAACTAGAAACTTGAGAAAAACTCTGTTTTAATGATGAACCAAAATACAACATCCAGTTGTCGTTAAAGTTGGTATTCATTGCAGAAATTGGTTTATCAGAAGTTATTTTCAAATAAGGTCTTTCTGTGCCAGCAGATGCTGTACCTGTACCATTATATATAGATTTCCATTCATTTAAGGTCAAATAACAATCTACATATCTGTATGGCAAAATAGTATACGTTTTTGTTATCTCTGCACCATCATGATTTAGATCTTTAACAGTAACATGACAAGTATCTTTAAATGCAGATAAAAACACATGAGATAATTGTTGGTTGAATTTCTGTCCTGTAAACGGATTCAAAACATTGTATTCATTTCCTGGAGGTGCCATATATACTAAAAAGTTATTACCTGCACTTGTACCGTTATCTGCACATACCATAGTACCTATATCTGATGTCCCTGGACTACCCGTTTCTAGCCAGTTGGCTTCAAATACCGATACTGTTTTTCCAGCGTCGCATCTTACTCTAAATACTGTGGGATAACTTACGTTACCATTACTTTTACCAACCCATTCTGCAGGTGATCCATTGTTCAAAGTCCAAGATTTCATTTGAACCCAAGTACCCGCATTGTATCTTTCCAAGATTACATTGTTAGCATTATTCCATGATACTACCCTTATTTCTTGCTCACCAGTAGCTTGATAAGGAACTCCAAAATAAAACAATTCTCCAGATGAGCTACCATTAGATGAAGGAACATAACCACCACCATCTCTCTCATTACCATAAAGAGCACCGTATTGTACAGTAATAGGTTTGCTAGATTCTATCACATACGTTTCTCCTGTGTTCATGACATCTCTACCTTCACCACTGAAATAGATAATATCTTTACCTCTATGTATGTATTTTTGAACAACAATAGTATTCAAATACATGTCAACGTTGGTATAACCAGTTTGTAAAGTCGCAGATTTAGAAATTTTTCTGATAGTAATTTGTGTACTATCCTCATAAGCAAAGGTGTTTAAATCCCTTTTAGAATTTGAAATTTTGGGAGCGTAAACAATAAATTTCTGCCCTAAACTTGACTTATTTACAGATGGTACCCAATCATGTTGCCAGTCACTATCTGTTGACTGAGAGGCATATATGAGTTTATTAGATTTGATTATAAAATAATCTCCATCTTGTTTCAAAACCCCACCAGATGCATACTTAGCATCATCATTGATTCCATTGTCTTTTATATATAAAATGTAAGATTGACCCGCCATAAGCATACCTGATTTACTATCGTCGGTATCGCCATCCATGGCATCATCAATAATTGAGAAAGATGTACTGTCTTCTATGGCAGTAATTACTAAACAGGAATTTCGCTGTATAGCTTCGGCGTTTGGCGGAACAAAAATATTGAACCATGTAGACGGCTCACCTGTTCCATAAAGAAAATGGCTGAGAAATAAAATACTCAAAAACCAAATTTTCTGTTTGATCGGTATTAGTGTACTAGTTTTCATAAAATTATAGTATTTAACATATACCATAATATCAAAACCATACCAAAACCTAAAAACCTACTATACAGATACTTATAAAATTTATTTCCAAAAAAATTCTATTTTTTGGAAATTTTAATATCATTTGGAATATAACTATGTTACGCCCCAAGCAGCAGCCAAGTCTGGGCGTCTTCTTTTAAGTGCTATTTTTTCTTTGGTAGTAAGCAACGAACTGTTTTTAAAAGAAATAGAAAAAATAATTAATTGATAAAAAAGTATTCCGTAATTTGATTCTCCAAAAATTCCAAATTCAGTAAATGAATTTATCAATATTGGTATCAACATCCCAATCAGCATAAGTTTAATTTCGTTAGGTGCAGATAAAAAACCTTTTATGGTAAACACTACCTGAAACAAAATAATAAACAACCCAATAAATCCAAGATTCATAAGTACTTGCATAAATGTATTGTGGGTCATTTTACCTGGATATGTGTGAGTACTTTGAAAAAATTCTTTGTAATCTATCCGCATAAATCCAAAACCCAAAAGTGGCTCTCGTGGTAATCCTTCAGTAATAAGTGCCGTCCAGAAGGGTAACCTACCTGTAAGACTCATAATTTCTTCTAGCCGTTCAGGGTCACCATCTTTTAATATGATCTTAAATACTGCAAATGGAGAAACCAACAAAACCACAGCTATTATAGCCCATTTGATACCTTGATGTTCTGACTGGTTCAAATGAAAAAAAATGATAAGTAATGAACCAATAAGAGAAGATCTAGAACCCGTATAATACAGTGCATAAAAAAGAACTACCAGCTTAAAAATTGTCCATTTTTTATTTCTATCTCTGTAGATATCAAAAATTAAACAAGCAATTCCTACACCACACAGCATACCTAACTCGTTAGGATTCATAATATATCCACCTAACCT
Source organism: Cytophagales bacterium (assembly GCA_046329305.1). Lineage (GTDB taxonomy): Bacteria > Bacteroidota > Bacteroidia > Cytophagales > UBA9547 > CAMFLX01. The sequence continues at coordinate 424,733 of JAXLUW010000002.1, read as the reverse complement.
AGCTTCTTCACCACCGTTAGTTAGCCTAAAAAAAACATCAGGATTAGTCCACATACCTACCACAAAAATGGTGATGAGTAAAAAAACTGTATTGCCTAGCATGTGGTATAATCGAACGGAGTGACCTTCAAAATACACATCTAACATCACTAAAGATTTGACATAATAAAAGCCAAAAACTAAACTTTGAAAAGTCATAAATAGCTGCAAAGCACTAAAGCCTGGATTGGTACTCCACATAAAAGATGCAAAACCCAACAGCAAATAGACTGTGTAAAGCATCGGTGAAAATACATTTTGAAACTTTAGTGTATCTATGGCTCCATAAGCAATAATTTTTCGGTAGATATAAATAGAAGAAAGCATTACACCTAGCCTCCCCACTACTTTTATGGCTCTAGTAATGTTTACGTTTTCGCTCCATGTAAAAAAACAAGCCACCATAAGTAATAAACTTATGAAAAGCCATTTTTCAATTTGAACAAGAAACTTAGTATGTTTGTCTGCTATAGCTGCCAATTCAATTACTAATTTGTTGATACAATTGAGTGTATTTAGGAATTAAGTTTTCCCAAGAAAATTCAGTTATCACCATATTACTTGCATTACTTTGCATAGTTGAAAATTGACTATTTTCCCAAAGTTTGTAAGCTTTTTCTAATGCATCAATAAGCTCATTTACGTTTTCATTTTGAATAACCCAGCCTGCATTGTTGTTTAAAATATATTCCCCCACGTTGGTAGCTTTTGAAACCACACAAGGAACTCCAAAACTAGAAGCCTCAAGCACAGCGGCAGGTAATCCTTCGTTACGAGAAGGATGCGTAAATACTGACATAGAAGCAATTATAGAATTTTTTTCTTCACCAAATTTACTTCCTAACAATTTTACAGAAGCAGCTAAGTTCTTTGCTTTTATCACTTCTGCCAATTTTACTTTCTCTTCACTGTCTCCCACTATCCATAGTTCAGAATTAGTATGATGGGCATAAAATTCCTCAAAAGCTTCAACTAACAGATCTAAGCCTTTCGTGTAAATATCTAATCTCCCAACAAATCCTATTATAAATTTAGATGTAGAATTCCCAACTTGTTGAATTGTCTTAAAATCAAATCCATAAGGTAAAAGCTTAGTTTTAGAAGTTTTATATATAGAATTTAAACCATCTACTTCGCTAGAACCTATACAGTGTATTATAGATGCATTTGATAATAATTTTTTTTCATACAAATAAAAAAACACTTTTTTCTTCCAATAGCTACGTTTCATGGCTATAACATTATATGCACCATGAGGTGTAAAAACAAACGGAATTTTGTACTTTTTTAATATTTTAGAAACATTTGAAAATACGGGGACCCAACCTCCGTGTATATGAAAAATAGCATTTTTATTTTTATAAGATTTTATAGCCTCAGTTAATTTGGGGTCTACTTTAAATGGACTAGATTGTTGTAGAAATAAATGTGTTTTAAAAGATCTTTCTCCATAATTTTCATCTAAATTTTCAGCAATTCCCCATAAAGACACCTCGTTACCCATTTGGGCTTGTCTGGTTGCTAATTGAAAAACTACTTTATTGATGCCGTTCATCCTATCCGGATTTGCTTTTCCTAATACTATATGAATAATTTCCATGGTTGTTTATTTTTAAGTACCAACTGATATTGCCAAAAAAATATCATTAAAATCTGGTTGATGATAAGACCTATAACGGCTCCCGTTAATTCATAGTTTTTTAACAAAAAAGAAAAACTTAACACACTAAAAGTAAAAGACAGTAAATATCCTATAAAAAAATATTTATTTAAAGACAAAACTCTAATGTACATCCTCACGGGATACCCCAAATAAATAATCAAATAAAGTATTGACATCCATCTTATTACAAAAGAATAATCTGCATATTTCTGATCACCAACTAATAAAATGATTGAGTCTGCAAAAACAAACAAAACTAACAAAACTAATGTGAACAACGCTCCTGCTTTAATGGTTATGTTTTTTAAATATCTACTCGCTTTGAGTTCAGAAACATGGTATAACTTTGAAAACGAAGGCAATACATAATTTTCAAAAGTCTGTAATAACATATTTAAAACTCCAAAAATAGATTGTACCAATCGTAATGCACCAAGAGCGTGCATTCCTATAAATACCCCAGACACCATTACAAAAAAATTACTTGAGCACCATTGCAAAAAAGCAACCAAGACTAGCCATAATCCTTCGTTTAAATGCAACTGTGCAAATCCTTTATAAGACGATGATTTGATTAATTTAGGCTTTAGTATTACAATTGAAAATATTAAGGGTACGATAAACGAAAAACCTAAAGAAATAAATACATTTTTTAAGTCAAAACTCTGATTGATATACAAATACCCTAAACAAAAAATTTGAAATGCAACCGCAAAAGAATCTATAATTAGAGCATAAATAGTTTTTTGAAGTGACAAAAATATTTTCCTAAAATAATCTTGAAACAACAAAAGTGAACTAAATAAAACAATGGGATATTTATAATGGTAGTAGGCATTTAACAAATCCAATTCAAACAACACCCAAGAAACTGTTGTAATAACAAATATCAATTTCAAAATTAACCACCATGTAAAAGAAATATATTCTTGAATATTTTCATGTTTTGAAATATTCACTTGAAACGGTTGTAGCACCAACGCAGAAACAAAACTAATTGTTAGATAACTCACCAGAATGATAGAAGAAAAAATACCAAATTCATTCACATTGAGCAATTTGGCTAATATAATAGTGAGCAAAAAACCATTACCACTGTAAACCATTTGGTCTAGCAGAACTATCCATTTTCCATATTTTTGCTCCAAGGTATTAAACATATCAAACTATTTTTTCAACTTTAGTTTAATCCATACTTTTAAATATCTAAACAGTTGTTTAGCCACGTTAGGGTTGTATCCTTCTTTGTTCAAAATAAAATATGTAGATGACAGGCTAAATTTATGAATCATTAAATCTACTTCTAGTAAATCAGAAACAGATGTATCTCTACTATCTAACACAAAAAAATTACTATTGACTATCTGCATCAACATTAATCCTATTTTTTCATGAACTATATCTTCACTGTTAATGATACACAAGTCAAAACCGCTTTTTTCTTTATGAATAAATTCTTCCATCCTTTCTTTGGAATATTTTCTGTAGCTTTCATCGCTAATATTCAAATATTTAAATTCTGAATGTTGGTAATGTTGAAAACACTTTTCTAGAGAACCCACTGCGTCTATTAAAAGAACTTTTCTGCTTTGTTTTAAAAATGCTGAAGTAAGATGATATACATGAAAATGATGCCCTAAATAATCAGAAAAAGAAGTAAACAAAAACATGTTTCCATGCGAAATCAATCCTTTGAGCTCTAACTGTATAGCACTTCTCAAAAAATATTCATCTCTCTTACTATTGTTGGTAAAAAATGGTGTGCCCAACACTACAGGAACTTGAGAATTACGCTCAATAGTGTCTACATCATTTACTTTTCCTTTCACGAAATGAACTACATAAATACCTATGATGGAAACTATTATCCCTAGCATGGCCGCTACAATAACGATTATAGACTTAATAGGAGAAACAGGTGAAGAAGAAATTTCTCCAGGTGTAATAACTCTGTGAAATGCTATTCTTGCAGCTTGAGCTACTTCCGCTTCAATTTTTTTCTCAGTTAAAAAATTATAAGATTGCTGATAGATATCAAACTCTCTGGTAAGATCTTGTAGTTCTCTTTCTTTTTGAGGTACATTTATAAACACACTTTTGGCAGCGTCTATATCGCCATCTAGCTGATCGTATTTTATTTGGAGATTTTTACGAGTATTTTTTATACTTTCAATCAAATACGACTTTAGGTCGTTAATTTTTGCATCAATAATTCTTACATTTTCAGCATCTGAAGTATATGTAAGCAATAATTCCTTTTTTTCAGCTTGAAGTTTCTTTATGTTTTTTATAATCTCTGTTGACAATAAATCTGTAAATGCTTCAAAATTAGGAGCTAAACTCAAAAAATCATCTTTCCCTTTGTCTATATATCTATTAAGATCATCAATAGCCTCCAAACTCATCTTCAGATTGGTAAGTTGTATTTCCATCTGAGAAATTTTCCTCAAATCTGTCTCAGTTTCCTGACGCAAATTTATAACATGGTGCGAATCTCTATAATTCTTAATTTTATTTTCACTATCATATAATTTCTCTCTAGCAGCTTTTATTTGTTCGTCTAGAAAATTTACCGTAACATTTGCCGCTTTGTATTTAGACTCTATGTAATCACTGATATAAGTTTTTGCTAAACTATTTACAAACAAAGCTGCTTTTTCGGGAACATTGCTTTTAATATTTATACGAATAACAGGCACATCTTTATCTACAGGAACTACATCTAGTGTTTTATATATTTTGGCCAATAGCTTTTCGGTAGACAAAAACTCAACCTGATAATGATCTACTATATTAATATCTTTCTTTTTGGCAAAAAGTGTATCGTTTACATTTATAAGTAAGTCTCCATATTTAGTTTTTATGGGAATTCCCATTGTCCCTTTTAAAGGATGTTCTTCGTTTGGGAGGGTTAGTTCGTAATGTTCCTTTGAGGTTACATTTATTAAAAATCTTTTATCGTATGCTTTTTCAGAATCAAGCCTAGCAACCACAGTAATAGGATTATTATGATACAATTCTGTACATTGCATTTTCCCTTCTCTGTATATTTCTGTATAAAAATCTAGCGTACTTAAAGTTTTTTCTACTAAAATTTTAGAAGTTATTACTTCTATTTCTGTCGCAATTTTATGTTGCGATACAAAAACATCAAAGTCTTTGAATAAATTATTATTAGGCACACCTTCACCAGCATCTGCAAGTTTAAGTTTAGAGGTGCTCTCGTACATGGGTGTTACATAGGTAAGATATTTCTTGGCGAGCAACACAGCTGCCACAGTCATTAAAACTATTATAGGAAAGCCCCTAATGGCTGGTTTTAATATCTTAAAATTTTCACTCATAAATTATTTTACAAATCCAATAATCACAGCTATTGCTGTAACCACAGCAGTAAACGGCACTATGGTGCTTATACGTTTATCAAACACTTTAGATTTTTTTGAAGGAACAATTACTACATCTCCTGGATGCAATGATATTATTTTGTGTTTATAATCACCGGCTTTAGTTAAATTGATGGTAGTAACTAAGGTGTGTGGTCCATCTTGTCTCAACACTTTAATTTTCTTAAGATTCGCATAAAATTCATATCCGCCAGCTTTGGTTATAATTTCTAAAAGTGTATTTCTGTCTTTATCAACGGGTATACTCCCTGTATTTCGCACCTCTCCTATGATAAGAATTTCCTTATTTAGTACTTTTACATCCACTATGGGATTAGTTAGAATTTTTGAAAATTTAGTTTTTAAGGAATCTTTTAATTCAATAATTGTTTTTCCCAACACATTAAATGTTCCATATTGTGGCAGTTCTATGTTACCATTAATATCCACCAGAAGCCATTTACCATACACTTCGTTGGAGTTGTAGATACCATACAAAGAACCGACACTATACTGATCTTGCCCCCAAACACTGATGCTTATTTTATCATCTTTTCTAATTTTGTATTGGTAACTTTGATCAAAATAAAAAACAGAGTCTAAATGCTTTTTTTGATTAGACGTTAGCTTTTTACTTTCAAACAAGTTTTGAGTTTTGCATGAAATCAATAATAAAAATATTGCTATTGGGTATAAATAAGCCAGTTTCATTTACAAAAAAGAAAATATTTTTTGTATTAAACTAGGATTTTTTAATTTCATTTCATCCACTATAGACCCCATTCTGCTTAGTACATTTTGCACCTTCAATGCTTCATTATCGCCTTTTACTAAGTAATCAAAAACCCCGTATTTGAGTGAATCAACGGCTGTTTTCAAATCTTCTTGAGCACTTAACATAACCACAAACACATTTGGGTCTACTCTTTTAATTTTTATGAGTACATCTAAGCCATTTATCACATCCATGTTATGATCCAAGAAAATAACATTTGGCTTTTCATTCAACTGCTCTATACAGTCAAGTCCATTCTGAAATGTTGTGATATCTGTAACACCTGTGTTCACTACAAGTTGCTCTAACATGTTTAAATAAAAAACATCATCATCAACTAAAAATACTTTAAATTTTTTATACGTTTCCATATTTCTATTATTTATATAAAATAATTAAACACATGCAATGCCAAATTACAAAACACTGATATTCTGATACATACAAACAGAATATTTAATAAATTCCAAATTATGGAATTTTGATTCCATCAAATAATTAACTTCAATTGTTCAATGACTTTCAAACTTTGTTCTTCTACATAGTTTATAAGCCTCACAATTTCCATATTAAAACTACCTTCTTTTGCCAAACTCTCCAACAAACGAATTTCTTGTTTCAGACTTTCAACGCCCATGTTATCTATACTTGGTTTCATTCTGTGAGATACCGCATATATTCTTTCTATATCGCTGTTGTTTAAAGCTTCTTTTAATTGTTCTATAGACAAATAGGATTGTTGAATAAATAAGTTAATCATTTTCACAAGAAACTCATCGTTTCCTCTACTCATTTTCACTAAGTTACTCAAGTCATATAAACTATTTTCTTTTTGACTTTCAACAACTTCTAAAATATCAACTTCCTCCTTGTCTTCGTTTTGGGTTTCAATTATTTTATTGGCAAATTTGGCGATTGTTGATATAAGAATATTTTCATCAAAAGGCTTAATAACGTAATCGTTCATACCTATAGATTTACATTTATCAATTTCACTTTTAAATGCATTTGCCGTGAGGGCAATAATTGGGGTATTGATTTTGAGTTCTTCACGAACAATCTTAGTTGTACTGATTCCGTCTAATTCAGGCATTTGAATATCCATCAAAATAACGTCATATTGATTATTTTTTAGTTTTTCTATGGCTTCAAATCCATTTTCTACTTCATCAGCTTTACAATTATAATAACTTAATGTATTTTGTGCTACTAAGCGATTCATCTCATTGTCTTCAACCAACAATACTCTAACATCTGACAAATCAACACCTTCTATAGTTGTAATAGTGTCTTTGAGTTCTTTAGAATTCCCAATTGGCATTTCTAAATTCACGTAAAATGTAGTACCAACATTTTTTTCACTATTTACTTCTATTTCACCGTTCATTAATTGAACAAGCTCATGGGTTATGGCCATTCCTAAACCCGTACCACCAAATTTTCTTGATGTACTTTTATCTTCTTGAGAAAATTTATTAAAAAGATTAGCCAAATAAGAAGCATCCATACCTATTCCGGTATCATTGATTACAAATTGTAATCTTTGTTTATTTCCTTTTTGGCTTTTCAGCTTACAAAGTACTTCCACACCACCTTTTTGGGTAAATTTAATGGCGTTGCCGATAATGTTAATTAAAATTTGTTGAATTCTTAAAGAATCACCAATTAAAACATTTGAAACATTGGGTTCAATTTGAGTTCTAAAATAAATCTTCTTTTCTTGAGTTTTGATTACCATGATACTGTAAATGTTTTGAAACAAAACATTTAGATCAAATGGAGTGTTTTCGAGATTTAATTCACCCGCTTCTATTTTAGAAATATCTAAAATGTTATTGATGATAGACAATAAATGTTTAGAAGCAATAGATGAATTTTGTACTAATTTTCGCTGACGCTCAGTGAGTTCGTTTTTACCTAGTTCTCTCACAAAACCAATTACTGCGTTTAGTGGAGTTCTAATTTCATGACTCATGTTGGCCAAAAATGCTTCTTTTGCTTTAGAGCCTTCTTCTGCTTTTATTTTTGCTTTTTCTAACTCAAACTCTAGATATTTCTGTTGAGTGATATCCAAACTAATGAAAACGGTACCTACTTGTTCTTGTTTGTCGTTATAAATGGGCGTATCACTTACCATCCACCATTTAATATCACCAGTTTTCACACAAACTGGTATTTGGGTTAATCCTCTATGAGTTCTTATTCTGTAATCTTGTCTAAGTTCTTGAGGAATATTAAGTAAAGTTTCAAATAATTCTTCTGAATTTTTACCAATTAACTCTCCAAGATTATACCCTGAATTTTCACAAAATCTGTTATTAACATATTCTATCAATCCTTCATTATTTACCTCAACAAGACCAATATTCATATTGGCAATAATATTTCTATATTTTTCTTCTTGTTGTTTGATTCGGTTTTCTATGAGTTTACGCTGTGTTATTTCTCTTGAGTTAGCAATTACGTAACCTTTATTATCAATTTCTACATATTTCACAGTAACCTCAACAGGAAATTCATAACCAGTTTTTAAATTATGATTAATACCTTCTATGGTAATAAATTTTCTTTTTTTTAATTCAGCTACGTGGTTATTCCATTGTTCATCATTTTCAAAAATCTTTTCAAAATCTTTTACTTTATGAGTACTTGCCGTATCTATTTGTATACCAAGACGCTCACTTGCTTTTTGATTCAGATAAAAAATATTTCCTTCTTCATCAGACACCTGAATAGCATCTTCTGTATTATTAATAAGGTTCTGAAAAAGTGTAAGTTTATCATTAGCGTCTTTAATTTCAAATTCCGATTTCTTCTGTTTAGTGATATCAATTACTAATGAAACAAATTCGTAGTTATTATTATCTAATGGTAACAATTGCACACTTTGCCCAACCCATACTTCTCTTTTGCTTTTAGTTAAAATTGGAAATTCATAGTACGTAGAAGCTATTCTTGATTCTACTTGATTTTTATAAAATTCATTTACTGCTTTTCTGTATGTGGGTCTTACTAAATCAGAAAAATGTAATAGACATAATTCATCCAACGAAAATTCTGTAAGTCGTTCGCCCTCTGGGTTTACAAAGGTAAAAAAACCCATTTTATTAGTCTTATAGAAAATGTTTGTTGCCTTATTTATAATATTCTTATACTGTTCTTCAGACTTTTTAAATATCTCTTTCTGATAATTTACTTTATTTAATAGAAATCTAATTTCTTCATTATTTACTTCAATGTTTTTGAGAGCATTAAGTAAATCAAACAAAGGGTCATGTATAGCGAAGTCATTGATTGATAGATTTTTCTTAACAAAATCATCAATACTATTGAACCATGGCGAACCAAAAAACCAGACACAATTATTAGTTATATCTAGTTCTAGCTGGCCTCTCATCATCAAGCTTAAATCTAATTTATCAGACAGTATTACTATCTGCCCTGCCATCTCTTTTAAACTATCAATAGTTAAATTAGTTATGTAGGGTCTTTTGATATCAAATAATTCTGTAAAACCCTTTCCTAGTGGTAATTCATGAATTTTGTCCATAGAATGACCATAATCTTCTAATTTAAAATCTAAGCCAAACCTGAGATAGAACGGAAAAAGTTTATCTATTAAATTTTGATTTAGGCTTAATGACTCAAAACTCATATTTTACCAAGAAATTTTAAATACTTCGTGACTATGACCATTTTCTCTAGTTTTGATTAATTCTATTTGAGTTTCGCAACTAAAAAACTTTGACAACCCAGAAATTAACCCTCTTGTAAACTCTCTCAAACCTTCTCGTTGAGAAATATAATGTAGATGTAAACTGTTACTTTCTATGTTTGTTACCTTAAACTCTGGTGGAGTAAGTTTGGGATAAATCATCATAACTCTGTTATGAAAAAGTGGAAGATTTACTATAAAATCCTTAAAATTATCACCACCTGAGCTCATTAATGAACCATACTTTTCTTTACCTGTTCTCAGAATCCACCATTCTCCAAACACAAAAAGTACTTCATTGATACTCAAGTCCATAACCTCAGAAACACTTTTGGCGAGTTTGTAAGTTACATCATCATCGTATGGTTCTGAACTTATAAAAAAATCCACATCAACTCCTGCATTTTCTTTAATGGCTTGCCACTTATCTTCTCCAAAATTTTCTATGACCAGCTCTTCAATTGCTTTGTTTACTATTCCGTACATGGTATTTAAAGGTTTATGTTATACATTTTCTATTTTTCTGCTTTGTAATAAGTTGTAAATTGTGGATTTACCTATATCTAACACTTTGGCAACTTTCATGACATCATTATTATATTTTTTTAAATAATGAAAAATTATTTCATGTGTAAATTCTTTTAATGTCTTATCAGTCATTTCAAAATTTTCCTCGGATCTAATATTGTTAAACATTAAATCAGCAGGTTTAATAACATGATTATCACACATTACAGCAGCCAATTCTATAATAGCTTTCAATTCTCTCACATTTCCTGGAAATGGGTATTTCATAAGCTTATTTTTAGAATCATCATTTAAGCTTACTGTTTTAATTTTATTTTCTCTCACATATTCATCCAGAAAATATTTAGCTAAAATTAATATATCTTTTCCTCTCTCTCTTAATGGTGCTAGTTCTATGGGCATTCCTAGAATTCTGTAAAATAAATCTTCTCTAAAATTGCCTTTTTTTACTTCAAGAGATAAGTTTTTGTGAGTGGCGGTGATTATTCGTACATCAAACTTTACTTTTTCATTTCCACCAACTCTTACAATCTCTCTTTCTTGTAGAGCTCTTAAAAGCTTACTTTGAATGTTAAGTTCAAGCTCACCAATTTCGTCTAAAAAAAGTGTGCCGCCTGTAGCTTCTTCAAATTTCCCTATTTTTCTATTAACAGCTCCAGTAAATGCTCCTTTTTCATACCCAAACAATTCACTTTCAACAAGTTCTTTTGGTATAGCAGCCATGTTTACAGCTACAAAAGGTTTTTTCTTTCGGTCGCTATTAAAGTGAATTGCTTTCGCTACTACTTCTTTACCTGTACCAGTTTCTCCCGTAATTGAGATATTTATATTTGATTTGATGGCTTTTTCAATGAGTGTATACGTTTTTTTTATGGCATCACTTTGTCCAATTATTGTTTTTTCAAAACTATATTTGGTTTCAAGTTGTTCTTTCAACTCATCTATTTCTTTTCTCAGATTTAGATTTTCTTTTATTTTAATAAGAGCATTCCAGAGGAGTTCTTTAGAATGTTCATTTTTAACTATATAGTCTTTAGCTCCTGATTTTAATATTTTCACAGCTACTTCCACTTCTTCTTGCCCACTAATTACTATTACGGGCATATTTTTATCGTACTGCTGTAGTTTTGCTAATAATTTTTCCCCATTCATATCAGGCAAACCGTAATCCATACAAATGACATCAGGTTTTTGATACAAATTATCAATACATTGTTGTGCGGTAGTAAATGTTTTTATTTGGTATTCTGGATTAAGAGATAGATGATGTTTGAACATTTCCAAAATCCATGGATCATCATCTACTAAAAATATATTTAAAAAATAATTCATGTTTGGCACAGAAGTTTTTTGTTAAAAGTACGATAAAAGTACAAAAAGGTTATTCAAAAACACAATTATTTACTACAAGACAGATGTTAAATATTGTATATTAATTAATTAAAATTTACTCGTATTTTTGCAGATTATGCAATTAAGCAGATTAGAAATAAAGGGTTTTAAGAGTTTTGGAGATAAAGTAACCATTAACTTCAACGAAGGCATTACAGGTATTGTTGGGCCAAACGGCTGTGGCAAGTCTAACGTTGTTGATAGTATAAGGTGGGTACTAGGAGAACAGAGAACTCGTGCACTAAGAAGTGATAAAATGGAAAATATCATTTTTAATGGTACAAAAAACCGAAAAGCCTTACAAATGGCTGAAGTTTCTATCACTTTTGATAACAACAAAGGTATATTACCCACAGAATATACTCAAGTAACTATCACCAGAAGATATTATAGATCAGGCGAAAGTGAATATTTACTTAATGGAGTAGTTTGTCGATTAAAAGATGTACAAAGTATATTTTTAGATACAGGTATTGGGCCAGACAGTTATGCAATCATAGAACTAAAGATGATTGATGATTTGCTCAACGACAAAGATGGATCTAGAAGAGAACTTTTTGAGGAAGCTGCCGGTATTGCAAAATTTAAAATTAGAAGAAAACAGACTTTAAAAAAACTTGAAGACACAGATGCGGATCTTGCCAGAGTAGAAGATCTTTTGTTTGAAATTGAAAAAAACTTAAAATCTCTTGAAAAACAAGCCAAACAAGCTGAGAAATATTATGGTCTTAAAAATGAATACAAGGAACTAAGTGTTGAACTAGCCAAAATAACTGTAAGTCAGTTTAAAGCCAATTTCGATAAAATACAACAAAGAATTCAAGACGAAAAAGTAGTAAGAACACAATTTGAAGCACAAATTGCTCAGAAAGATGCTGAAATAGAAAAGGAAAAATTAGGCCTTGTGTCTAAAGAAAAACTAGTTCAGTCTAGACAAAAAGCTGTAAATGAGATTGTAAATAAAATACGCCAATACGAAAGTGAAAAGAAAATAAAAAACGAAAGACTTCGTAATCTCACAGAACGTAGTAATTTCCTGAATGAACAATTAGTCTCTGACAAAAAAAGTAATGAAAGAGCTGAATTTAGTATCAAAAGCTTATCTGACGAAAAATCATCTATAGAAAAACAAACATTTGAACTTGAAGCAATTGTAGATGAGTTAAAAAACAACTTGGATGAAGTAAAAATAGAACTACAAACTCTTCAAGAACAATACGAAGACGCCAATAAAGCTCTCAGAGAAAAAAAAGACTTAAGTTACAATGCAACCAAAAATGTAGAAATTGCTCGTGTGCAGCTGGTTACACTAAAACAAGAGCTAGAAAGAATGCAGTCTGACAGCTCAGAACAAACAGCTGGTTTGGCAGATTTTCAAAATAAAATAGAACAGTTAAGCAAAGAAATTTCTATAAAAAACAATATGCTTAGCGACTTGCAAGAAAGAGAAGAGCAAATTCAAGATCATATTGCAAGTCTTGAAATAGATATAGAAAACATTAAAAACAATCTAGCAAAAGACACCAGAAGTTTAGATTCCAAACAAAACGAATTTAATTTAACTAAATCGCTCGTCGAAAATCTGGAAGGTTTCCCCGAAGCTGTTAAATTTCTTAAAAAGAATGTGGAATGGGTAAAAGAAGCTCCCCTACTTTCTGATATCATTTTTACTCAAGAAAATTACAGACAACTCATTGAGAATTATCTGGAGCCATACATGAACTATTATGTTCTTGAAACCTCTGAAGATGCCGTAAAAAGTATAAACTTACTCAGTGACAGTGCTAAAGGAAAGGCGAATTTCTTTGTATTATCTAGTTTTAAAAATTTCATTCCTAAAGAATACAAAAATTTAGAAAATTGTACTCCTGCCCTATCTATTGTTGAATTTGAAGAGAAACACAAGCAGTTATTTGAGTTTTTATTAGAACAAGTTTACATATATTCTGGCAACCAAGACAGCATACCAGACAAACACGAAGGTGTGTTTATAACAGAAAACGGGAAATTGGTAAAACGAAAATACAGTTATTCGGGAGGATCTGTGGGCTTATTTGAAGGTAAACGTATTGGTAGAGCTAAAAACCTTGAAAAACTTGAAAAAGATATACTTACACTTACACACAATATAAGTATACATAGTTCTGAACTCACACAGAAACAGTCTGTTATGGCAGAACTTAAACAAAGTACCAAAAAGCCTTTAATTGAAAATCTTGTTAAAGAACTTACTTTGCTTAATAACGAGCTTATCACCTATTCTACCAAAAAAGAACAAGTAGACAAATTGCTAGAAGACAGCTCCTATAAAAAAGAAAACATCTTAGAAAAAATATACCATTTTGAAGAGGAACTAGCTAAATATGAACCCCATACTCAAGCTACAGAAAAACAACTTCAAGATCTTGAAATTCAACTAAATGAGCTTCATGAATCTTACAAGAAAGCTCAAAAAACACACGACGAAAAAAGTACATATTACAACCAACAAAACATTTCTTTTCTGCAATTATCTAACAAACTCAAAAGTACCGAACAAGAAATTGAGTTTAAAATTCAATCTTTAGAAAACAGTAAAGAACGAATAGACAAGTCGAAAGCTGAAATTGCGAAAATAGATGAAGAAATTAAACTCATTATAGAAACTACGGATGTTCAAGATGATGAACTCGTAGAAATGTATCGTGAAAAAGAAGCGGTGGAGCAAGCTATGGGCGAAGCCGAAAAAGAATATTATAGTTCCAGAGGTATAATAGATACTTTAGAAAAAGAAGCAAAAGAATTTCAAAAATCTAAAGATAATATAGATACTCTATTAAACGAGCTTAATTTAAGTTTGAATGAAAGTGTACTTGGTTTTACTTCTGTAAAAGAACGTTTAAAAGTTGAATTTGAGCTTGATATAGACCAAATTATAGCAAATTCAGAAGATTTCAGTCCTAATTTCTCGGCAGAAATAGATTTAAGAGCAAAAGTAGAACAAGTCAAACTCCAAATGGAAAGAATAGGCCCCATAAACCCTATGGCCATGGAGGCATACAACGAAATAAGCGAAAGACATATTTTTATTACTACTCAAAAAGATGATTTAATAAATGCCAAAAACTCTCTTAAACAAACTATTGCAGAGATAGACACTGTTGCAAGAGAGACTTTCATGGATGCTTTTACTAGAATAAGGGAAAACTTTATAAAAGTATTTAGGTCATTGTTTTCTGAAGAAGACAGTTGTGACTTAAAACTCGTAAACCCTAACGATCCTACAGAAAGTGATATTGACATTATTGCAAAACCTAAAGGCAAAAGACCATTGACCATCAACCAGTTAAGCGGAGGAGAAAAAACCCTAACAGCAATATCTCTGTTGTTTTCTATTTATTTATTAAAACCCGCACCATTCTGTATTTTTGATGAAGTAGATGCTCCACTTGATGATGCTAACATAGATAAATTTAACAACATCATTAGAAAATTCTCCGATGAAAGTCAATTTATAATAGTAACACACAATAAACGAACTATGGCTAGTACTGACGTCATATATGGTGTTACTATGATAGAACAGGGCGTTTCAAGAGTAGTTCCAGTTGATTTACGAGAATTGAACTAATTCCATATTTTGGAATTAGTTCCAAAAAAAATATTTAGATAAAGAATACAGTTTTACAATATCTTAATTATCAAGATATTAAGATAAGGTATAAATATTGTAATAATATATATATATCAAATATGATAACATGAAATGGTATATATTATTTTGGAATATTTTATTTTTTAATTGTAGTTTATTTGGTCAAAATGTAACAACAATTTCGGGAATATTAGGAATAAGTGGTTCTTCAAACGGAACTAATGCAAGCTATAACAATCCACATGGAGTAGAGGTAAGTCCGAACGGTTATATTTACATTGCAGACCGATACAATCATTTAATCAGAAAGATTAGTTTAGATGGATCTGTAAGTACATTGGCTGGCTCAGGAGTGAGTGGTAAAGCTGATGGAATGGGAACAAATGCTTCTTTTAATGAACCATGGGGACTAACAGCAGATTCTCTTGAAAACGTATATGTAGCTGATACAAAGAACAATAAAATCAGAAAAATAACTCCAGATGGCACAGTAACTACACTTGCTGGCACAGGAAATTTCGGAGTTACAGATTCTAACAATCCACTTGCAGCGTCTTTTGGAAACCCTACAGGTATTGCAATTGATAAAAACGGAACGTTATATATTGCAGACCACCTAACTCATATAATAAGAAAAATTACAAAATCAGGAGTAGTCTCTACTTTGGCGGGAAATAAAAACTACCCTAATAACTTTGGTTTAACTGACGGTATTGGTCAGTTAGCAAAATTTTACAGACCCTACGGGTTAGAATTAGACAGAAACGGAAATGTATACGTGGCTGATGAATGGAATCATGCAATAAGAAAGATCAATTCTTTTGGAGTTGTTACAACGATTGCTGGTAATGGAACAATTGGTTCCGACAACGGAACTACTTCAACTGCAAAATTTAATTATCCATGGGATGTAACAATAGATTCTGTAGGTAATATCTATGTTGCTGATGGACTTAATTATGACATAAGAAAAATAGCAATCAATGGACATGTTTCTGTTTATGCAGGAAAAATTGGCATATCAGGAGGAGCAGATGGATTTGCAGATAATGCAACTTTTAACGGTGCTACTTCTTTAAGTATTTCAAAATCAAACAAATATATTATTGTAGGGGATGCTTACAATCACTTAATTAGAAAAATAGATATTTTAGATTCTATTGCAAAACCCTCGATAGCATATTACCCTTTTAATTCTAGTAAAGACAGCCTTAAGATTTGTTATAATTCAGATATTTCATTAAAAATTAAAGGCAATTTTGACAACTACAATTTATATAATGACAGTAATTTAATAACCACATTTTCTGACAGTATTTTTAGCTTAAAAGGCTTACCAACTGGTGTTTATAACATAAAGATTGGAGGCACTAAAACTTCATATCCTGAATTATTTTCAAATGTTCTAAATCTCAAAATTGATTCAATTATCAATTTCAACATTATGAGTTCACCTTTAAAAAATAATTTTTGCGAAGGTGATAGTGTTCTTTTAAAAACTAGTAATCATATCAAAATAAACTGGAATAATTTAATTTACGCAGACTCTATTTTTGCAAAAAAATCAGGTACTTATTATGCTCTTATTGATTCAAATAAATGCTACGGCAAACAAGATACTATCAGATTGGTTTTTAATCCTAAACCAACCATTTCATTGATTAGCAGTCCTAATAGTCCTTATACTGAAGGTGATAGTGTTTGGGTAAAAGCAACAGGAGCAACAAGTTATACTTGGAATAACGGAGCCATCACAGACAGTATTTTAATAACTAAAGATACTCTAGTTTATGCAACTGGTACTTCCAATTTGGGTTGTTCTAATATATCTGAAATTCTAAAAATTGAATTCAAACCCAAAATTAAAAATCTTAAAATAATACTAATAGATGGTAAAAATAAATTTTGTGCAGGTAAAAGTGTTAAAATTTCAGCAAATATTGACGAAGGTATAATTTGGTACAAAGACTACTCTCCTACTACCAATAAAGATTCTGTATTAGAAATAAATGAATCTGGCTGGTATTATTTTTCATACACTCCAAAAAATGGAACTGCATACAATTCAGACACAGTTTTTATCTCAGAAAAAACGTTACCCAATGTTGATTTTAAAGCTTCTGAAACCCTTATTTCAACTAGCAATTCAACTGTAATATTTACAAGTATGGTAGATGAAAAAGTTACTTATAGCTGGAATTGTGAATATCCAAATCAATCAAATATGATAACAGATTCTGTTGTAAATTACACATACAATCAACCAGGATTATATTCTATAAATTTGAAAGTTAAGGATATTTATGGATGTGAAAATCAATTAATTAAAAATGAATATATAGAATATATTGAACCCTTTTTTATAGCAAATGCTTTTACTCCAAATCAGGATGGTATAAATGACAAAGTTGTAGTTCATGGAATTTCTCAAAACTCCAAAGTAGATTTCAAAATCTACAATGAATGGGGTGAAATAGTTTTCGAGAGTACTCAAACAAATGCCTCATGGGATGGTTTTTACAAAGGAAGCATAGCAAATCAAGGAAATTATACTTATCAATTATCATATATACAAAATAACCAACATCAAACGGTAAGCGGAATAATTACTTTAATCAAATAACATGAAAACCAGAATATTATATATTTTATTTGGATTATTTTTTTTAAGTAATTCCTCAGTAGCTCAACTTGGATATTATAGCCAATTGTATAATAATTACAATTATATTAATCCTGCTTACACAGGAGAAGCCCAAAAAATTAGAGCATTTATTCAATATAGAAAACAGTGGTTTACTATAAATAATGGATACACCACACAAAGTTTTGGTTTGGATATTTCAAAAAATAAAAATGGATTTGGTCTATATGTGCTTAATAATTACGCCAACAGCTATAATCTTTCATTAACACAAATACTATTGATGTATAACAGAACTGTTACCCTCAAAACAAATCATAAATTAAGCTTTGGCATACAAAGTGGGGTAAATCAATTTAAATTTAACCCAACTAGTTTACAGTTTGAAAACCAATACAATAACATTTCAGGATTCGATCAAAATTTATCTAACGGAGAATCTTTTTATGGACAACAAAAAAGCTTTTTAAATATTTCATCTGGTTTAAAGTATACAATTTCCGAAAGCAAATGGCTTCCTGTTGTAGGTTTTTCTTTTCAAAACATGGTTAATTCTAAAAGAAATTGGTTAGGAAATTCTACTAGTATACTGAATCCTCAATTGAACATAAGTTTAAATGTTACTAAAAAAATTAAAAACAACTTTTCAATAAGCCCAATGGTAACATATAGTAAACAAAAGAAATCAACAAATACAAACGTAGGGCTATTACTTAATAAAGAACTAACAAACAAAACATTGTACTTATATACAGGAACTAGAATATCTGATGCATTAGTTTTTGGTATTGGAGCAAAAAATGAAAAATTTAATGTAGGAATAAGTTACGATGCCAACATTTCAAAACTTAAAACTAGTACAAAATCAATTGGGGCAACCGAATTATTTCTTTCTATAAGTTTTAAAACAAAGAAAAAAGAGAAATTAACTACCAAGCCAGACACTTCATCTTTAGTAATTATGGACAGTATCGTAGAACCCAAATCTGCTGACACACTTATTCAACCTGAAAAAAAATTGACCGAGTCTATTTCTCCTATGAAAAATGATGACACAACTTCTACTTTTAAAGAATCACAACTTCCTATGAAAGTTACAGGAACTACAAATGGTATAGAACATTTAGAAATTAACCATTTAGATTCAAACCAAGTTAAAAAACAAATCATGATTTTGTTTGATACTGATAAATCTAATTTAAAAACAGAAAACAAAGTCTTATTAAACGAGTTTATTGATTTTATAGCACATCATGTTAAATACGACATTCTGATTTCTGGTCATACAGACTCTGATGGAACTAGTATGTATAACATGCTGTTGAGCCAAGCACGTGCTCATGAAGTAATGCAATATTTAATTAAAAAAGGTGTTCCTATAGCAAATATTAAAACGTTTTCATACGGTAAATCAAGCCCACTTTTTGAAAACACTCACGAACATAACAAAGCTAAAAACAGAAGAGTAGAAGTATTACTTATTCACGAGTAATACAAAATTGATACAGCGTTCTTAATTAATTTACAATAAAAAATGAAATTTAAGCTTTTAACTCTGGCAGTTATTTTAATAATTTCTGCATCATGTAAGAAAAAAACTAATGCTAGTAATTATACTAGTAAAGCAGATTGCAGCAGTGTAAAAGACACATCTAATACTTATAACAAGAAAATCAAAAATATCATTAATCAAAACTGTTCATCGTGCCACAACAGTGGCTATAGTGCTGGCAAAATTAATCTAGATTCTTATACAAACTCCAAAAATGTGTTTTTGAATGAAGAAGGGCTATGTACTGTACACCATGGGACGGGCTGTAAACCAATGCCAGAAGGCGGATCACTTTCTAGTTCTGACATACAACTACTCGACTGTTGGGTTAAAATGGATGTAAAGAATAAATATTTCAAAAATACAATTCAATAAATTAATTTTAACGGCTGAAAATTTTAGCCGTTTTTTTTATGAAAAATCAAATTATAGACTTATCAAAAACCATCTCATATAACCAAAACGATCCTTGGTTTATGAGAATAAAAATCAAACACAAAAAACATCATAAAAGTAAATTTTTAATACGCTGGTTTTTAGGGCTTCCCAAAAAATTATTTCCTAATAATTTTGAAGGATGGGCAGATGATACCATAAAAAACATGGGTGTACATGCAGCAACACATCTAGACGCACCATGGCATTATGGACCAACGTGTGAAGGAAAAAAGGCAAAAACAATAGATGAAGTACCCCTAGAATGGTGTTATGCAGACGGAGTTGTACTTAATTTTACACATAAAAAAGACCATGAAGTAATCACCAAACTTGATATAGAAAATGAATTATTGAGAATCAATTATCATATCAAACCCATGGACATTGTACTTATTTATACAGGAAGAGACCAATATTTAGGTACTAAAGAATATCCTCACAAAGGTACAGGTATGAGTGCCGAAGCGACCAAATTTATCATAGAAAAGGGTGTTAAAATTATGGGAATTGATCAATGGGGATTTGATTTACCTCTAAAATTTCAAACTCAAAAAGCAATTTCTCAAAACGATAAAAACTTATTTTGGGAAGCACACAGAATTGGAATAGAACATGAATATTGCCATATGGAACAATTAACCAACTTAGGAATACTTCCTTCTTATGGATTCAAAATATGTGTGTTCCCTCTCAAAATAAAAGGTGCTTCTGCTGCACCTGCAAGAGTAGTTGCTCTATTAAATAGTTAAAAAATTGTTTCGTATTTTAAAAATAGATTTTTAATTTTAAGAAAAAAACATGAAACTATTAGTACCCACTAATTTTACGCAAATAGCACAAATGGCTTTAGATTCTGCAATAACTTTGACTCATCAAATGTTAAAAACAGAAATAATTTTGGTACATTTTGAGATTCATGAACAAAATTCAGTAATCCAAATAACAGAAGATGTTGTGGTTCAAAATGATTTGGAAGAAACCTTTAAAAAATGTAAACTCAACTTACAGGCTATTCAAAAACAGTTTCCAACTCAAAAAATAAATATGGTCTACATTGCATATGAAAAAGAAGCTTTTTTATATGAACAAATAGACAAAATAGAAGCAGACTTAATTGTAATGGGAACGCAGTCTGTGGAAAGATACGAAAATGAAAAACTGGTAGGTAACAATACTAAACGATTTATCAAAAACTTAAAGACACCTATTTTGTGCTTAAAAAACAATTTAAGTACTGATGACATAGAAAAAATAGTGTTTGCAAGTTCACTAAAAGGTAAACATATAGATGAAATCAACAAACTTACTCCTTTATTTGAAGGATTAAAGTGTACTGTAGAAATTCTACATATTTGTACTCCTGATAAATTTTTGACTACAGATAAAGCTGAAAAATTATTTGAGCATCATAAGCCTCAAATAAAATATAAAAATTTAGAATTTAAAATGGTTAATGATATAGGAACTGCTGAGGGTCTTGTAAATTATTGTAATCAAAACCAAATCAAACTTTTTGTACTTCCCATACATTCAAAAAAATATCTTGATAGACTTATAAATGGTAGCTTATCCGAAATGGTACTTGACGATATCAATACCCCCACAATCTCAATAGCTAGTAATTAATACAAAACCTTGCATAACAGCAAGGTTTTTTTATTTTAAATTCTAAAAGATATTACACTCTCAATTCAGAAACTAATTGCTCAGATTATTTAAAAAAATAGATTTGAACGATTTTTAAATTGAATTTCAATATAATATTACATTAAAATTCTTCACAAATCCACTTACATTAAAATTCTGGACAGTTATCAAATACGTAAATTTACTTACGAATTTAATAGTACATTTGTAATGTATCCATCAAGGATACTTTTTCATGGTATTAGGTTAAGTTGTGTTAAGTGATTCAGGCACTCTATAAAAAATAGAGTGCTTGTTTTTTTTATTCTACTTTCAACTGTGAACTAATAGGGAAATGATCGGAATACTTAACGTTTTGATGTGTTTTAAAACTTTTAACTGATATATTTTCACTAACAAATATATTATCAATTCTTAAAAATGGAATTTTCCCATTGTAAGTTATTCCAAATCCGCTACCTTTTTCTTCGAATGTATTTTTATGATTTTTTAATATTTTTCTATAAGTATAGCTTGTGGGTAAGTCATTAAAATCACCACAAATCATTACTTGATAAGGACATTTTTCTAGATGTTTAACAAATGCACGAACTTGCTTGGCTCTTAGAGCAAAACTATTCTTTAAACCCAAAACTAAATTTTTAATTTTTTTATTATTTTTTTGATTCAACTCAGATTCAGGAACTTCTTTATCCTCAATATTATTAGAAAGCAAATGAACGTTATAAATCCTTAAAGTATCACCTTTATATTTAATGTCTGCATACAAAATTTGATTATTGATTTTGTCATCGTATTTAACTTTACCTGCTTTAATTATCTTATATTTCGAAAAAATAGCCATCCCAAACTGACCATTTACATTGTTAGTGAGTGTTTTATAAAAATAATGATAGTAAGAATTTTTAGCTTTCAGATTTTTAATAGTATTAAAAACAGGATTATTGGGTTCGTAATAAAATTCTTGAAAACACATGATATCAAAATTACCCTCGACAATCCATTTTGTCATTTTTTTAGTGTTTTGCCATTTTTCTTTCTTTCCAAGATGACTATACACATTAAAAACTCTAGTGTTATAACTCAAAACATTTAAATTCTTTTTTGATTGAAACTCCAAAAAAGTAATCTGAAAAGTAGATTTAAGAAATGAGAATGTTAAAACGAAGACAACTAAAGATATATACCAATATTTATATTGTTTTAAAATACCCCAAAAAAATGTACCTAAATTTAAAAAAAGCCAAAAAGGTAAAGACCAAGTAAGAAAAGGAGACCAGCTAAAGTAGCTTGGAGAAATGTAACAAAAAATTACAGAAATAAAGACAAGAGAAGCAATGAAAAATGTAAAAAAATTAAATACGGATTCTTTATTCAAAATAAACTAAGAATTATAATTTTCTTTTATCCAAACTATTAAATCTTCGTTATTTTTAACACCTGCAGATTTCATGAGAGATTTTCTATAATTAGCTACTTCTTTTTCAGACAACTCAAGAATATCACTAATTTGTTCATTTGAACGACCTCGAACTAGATATCTTAATATATTTTGTTGTTGTTCTGTAATAGACACATTCAATGTTCTCATATCAGATAAATATCTAAAAATGTTAAATAACTTTTACAAAATTATATTTTTATTGTTAAAATTAAAAGAAAAACCTTTTTCTGGCTTAATTTTACCTTTTTTAAATTAGAATTAAAGTATTTTATATATTTGTATTTTAATTTAATCAAAATTATTACATCATAATCTGCACCCATAGTTTAATGGATAGAATAGGAGATTCCGGTTCTCTAGATGAGGGTTCGATTCCTTCTGGGTGCACTTTTATATATAAATAATTCCATATTATGGCAATAATGTAACTATTTTCATAAATACTTGCATTATTCTTTTACTATATTTAACTTTGTTAATATAATAAAAACATATATAATGATAAGAAAACTATTTTTATCTTGCTCAATAGTCACATTATCTTTGTTCGCACAGATAAATTCAAACTCACCAGCAAGACCATTCAACTCAAACACCAGTTATGCAAATGGGATTATGCCTTCCAATCTTCCTAGTGGAGGCACCTATGGCAAGTCACAAGATGCAGCAAGTGCTTATGAATCCTGGAAATCAGGATTAGTGCAATCTTGCTCTAATGGCTCAAGAGTATTATTTGACGATAACTCGAGCACAGTATCTGAAGGTATAGCTTATGGTATGTTACTTTCTGCTTATGCAGGTGACAAACCTTTGTTTGATAACCTTTGGAAATACTACAAAGCAAATTCTAATGGAAATGGAGTTATGCATTGGAAAATAAGTGGATGTACAGGTACAAGTGGACAAAATGGTGCTACTGATGCAGAACTAGATGCTGCTATGGCTCTATTAGTAGCTGCCGAACAATGGCCAAATGCAAATAATCCTTATGTTTATAAAACAGAAGCAGCTACTCTAATATCTAAAATAAGACAATATGAAATACATCCTAGTTCATACCAAACATTAAATGGTGATGCTTGGGGAACTGGTAGTTCTTGTAGAAATCCAAGTTATTTTGCTCCAGCATATTACAGACAATTTGCTAATGCAGAGTCTTCTCAATCTACATTTTGGAACAATGTAGTTTCGGCATCTAATACATTTTTAATTGCAAACAGAAACTCAACCACTGGTTTAGTAAGTAACTGGTCAGACAATAACGCTACTCCAAATTCATGTAATGGACCTAATGAATTTGGGTGGGATGCTATACGTAACCCATGGAGAATGGCAAATGATTATTTGTGGTATGGACCTTCAGCTGCAACAGCTGGTAATGATATTTGTTCTAAAATGTCAAATTGGGCTAAAAATAATGCAAATCAATTAAAAGGTCCTCTTTCTCAAAGTGCTGGTAGTCCATCTCAAGGTTCATATCAAAATGGAACATTCTCAATGATGGGACTTGCATTTATGGGAACGTCAGGCTCTACATACCAATCTGCACTTAATACTGCATATTCTTCAACAGTTAATCTTGGTAATAATGAAGCGTATTTTAGTAGAACGTTAAGATGCATCACTTTATTTATGATGACTGGTAACTTCTGGAAACCAGGTTCTGCAAGTAGTAATGTTACAGGAACAATTTCGATAACATTACCAGCAAACAATGCTAGTTTCACACAAGGAACATCCGTATCATTTACATCTAGTGCAAGTATTTCTTCGGGTACTATAGATTCTGTTGTATATTATGAAGGAACAACAAAATTAGGAAAAAGTACTTCATCTCCATATTCATTATCATATTCTAAATTTACCCCTGGAACACACGCTATCAGTGCTAAACTTTACAGTGCTGGTAATTTAATAGCTACTTCTTCTGCAATATCTGTAATTATCACAGGTAATTCTTTAATTACTACAAATGGATTACAAGATTTATTTGATTTAAGCACAGAAGTTACAAGCCTTACTGGAGGTTATAATACTGCAAGTTGTTCAGGTATTACTACAGCTGCTACTATGGGAATCTATTGGTATCAAGATGTGGATACTACTACAAAATTCAAAGCTAGAAAATACAGAAAAGGTGATGGCAAATTGATGTATGAAGTTTCTCAAGAAGCTAATAGCTATAATGCTTTTGGTTTCAATTTTGGTGAATATTGTGTTGGTACTACTAAATCAAAATATACTATAGATTTATCAAACAATGCTGTAATGAAGTTCACTTTAGCAGCACCATCTACTAATACAACTTCTTTAGATGTAAAAATTCAATTGAAAGACTTAGATGGTACTCTTATTTCATATAGTAACAAAGCTTTAACGACTTCTAAAACGGTTGATCTTGACAATTGGTACAAATATGATATCGGATTTAGCAGAAACCATACGAATCCTGATTATACTTCATTAGCAAAAGGTACATCAGCTGATTTTACTTTTGATTTTAAAAATACGCTTTCTGTAAAAGGTTATAATTATCCTGCAGATATTAATGCTAACAACAATGATTTTGATTTTAAAAATGTAGTTGAAGTTATTTTTACAGTTTTAAACGCTTCAGTTGATGCAAAATATAATCCATTAGCTATCACAAATCAACAAATAATATTTTCAAATTTTGTTTTGGGTGATGCTAATAGCGGTACAACCGTATGTACAACTCCCGCAGCTCCAGTTGCTGGAACTGTTTCTGCAGTTTGCCAAGGAGCAACTGCAACAGCTCTTACAGCTACAGGAACAGCAGGCTTAAGTTTACAATGGTATGGAACTGCTGCTACTGGTGGTACTGCTTCTACAACAGCAACAGTACCAAGTACAACAAATTCTGGAACTTCTACATACTATGTATCTCAAAAAGTAGCTAATAGTACTTGTGAAGGACCCAGAACAGCAATTACATTTACGGTAAATCCTGCATCTACTCCATCTGTTTCTGCAAGTACTACAAATACTACTATCACTAATGGAACATCTGTGACATTTACTTCTTCTGTATCAAATGTAGGTACTGCCGCTACCTATCAGTGGAGAAAAAATGGTAATAACATTTCTAGTGCAACTTCAGCAACATATACTACTACAGACATTACCAATAATGACAAATTTGATGTTATTGTAACTTCTTCTGATGCTTGTGCAAATCCTAAAACGGCAACTTCAAATCAAGTTACAATGATCGTTAGTTCTGTGGACGATATAATATTTGCAAATATGTCAATGTTCCCGAATCCAGCAAAAAATGAAATCTTAGTTTCTGGATTAAATAACAATTTTGAGTATTTGGTTTCTGACAACACCGGAAGAATAATCACTTCTGGAAATTCATCAGAAAAAATCAATATCGAAAATATTGAGAATGGTGCATACATCTTACAATTAAATATCGATGGCAAGAAAAAAGCCGTTAAGTTTATAAAAGGTGAATAATTTATTTTAAGTGTTTTTAGAAAGGCTTTGTCTTAAGTGGCAAAGCCTTTTTTTATTTGCAGAGTATTAGTAAATTTACTTTTATGAAAGCTGTATTATACACTATAACTTTTTATATTTTCGCATTAACGCCTTTACAGTCTCATGCCCAACAACTTAAGATTGCAAAACTAAAATACAATGGAGGTGGTGATTGGTACGCAAATAAAACTTCATTGCCTAATCTTATAAATTTTTGTAATAGAAATATTGGCACCAATATTTATAAAGAAGAAGACATTGTAGAAGTAGGTAGTAGCGATATTTTTTACTATCCTTTTGTACACATGACAGGGCACGGAAACGTATTTTTTAATAATGAAGATGTAGCAAACTTAAGAAAATATTTAATGTCTGGCGGATTTTTACATATTGATGACAACTACGGTCTAGACAAATACATAAGAAGAGAAATGAAAAAAGTTTTTCCAGAACTAGATTTTGTAGAACTCCCTTTCTCCCACCCTATCTATCATCAAAAATTTCAGTTTAATAACGGATTACCCAAAGTTCATGAGCACGACAATAAACCTCCTCAAGGTTTCGGACTTATATATGAAGGTAAATTAATTTGTTTTTACAGCTACGAATGTGATTTAGGAAATGGCTGGGAAGACCAAATTGTTTACAACGACCCGGAAGCTATCAGGCAAAAAGCACTTCAAATGGGTGCAAATATAATTTCATTTGCTTTTTTGAGAGAAGAATAGTTATTTTTTGTTTTTGTTAATTTGGCTATTGTAGTGATTATATACTGCGTTGATAAAACTTAAAATCATTCCAATACCAATCAAAATATAAAACATTGTAAATATTTTACCAATATCTGTTTTGGGGGCAAAGTCTCCATAACCAATAGTTGTAAGTGTTACTACCGAAAAATATAGTGAATCTAACCAGCTCCATCCTTCTACATAATGATACACCACCATACCTATCAACAAGATTATGTTGGTTGTCAACAATAAATTTCTATAATCTTTGTCTCTTAAAAAGGATATGATTGTTTGAAAAAATAACATTTGAATGTGCAATATTGAGTCAAAGATAAAAAATAAAAGGATATATCAACAGATTTGTTTACTTCACTACACTTCCAAATAAAACTATAAAGCGTATTTTTGTACAATGAAACTTGTTATTCAAAGAGTTAAAAACGCGAACGTTATAGTTGAAACTAATTTAATTAATGAAATAGATGCTGGACTGATGATTCTTGTGGGCATACATGAAGATGACGAAAAATCTGATGCTGAATGGTTGGCTACAAAAGTTTCAAAAATGAGAATTTTTTCAGACTTAGAAGGTAAAATGAATTTGAGTATCAAAGACGTTAACGGTCAAATACTTGCCATAAGTCAGTTTACATTGTATGCACAAACTGCTAAAGGCAACAGACCAAGTTTTGTAAATGCTGCCAAAGCAGAAAAGGCAACTGTTTTGTACGATTACTTTTGCGAAATCTTAAATTCTCAAGAATGTATTACCTGCAAAAAAGGGATTTTTGGTGCTGATATGCAAGTATCATTGTGCAACGATGGCCCAGTAACCATAGTAATAGATTCTAGAAACAAAGAATAATTACTTCTGTGCTTTTTCAAATTTCAGATACGAAAGAGCAAAATTTATATCTTGATAACTAAAGGTGTCATCCAACTGCTCTTTGATGGCTTTTATACCTAATGTGTTGTCAGACACATAAATAACATTTAATATAGAATCTAGTTTTTCTTTAGAAATAAATTCTTGCACAGATAAACTACCATTTTCTATAAAATACTGTAAATGAGTGCAAATGGTGGAAACAGCAAAACCTCTCAGTTCCGCAACTTTTTCTAAAGATTTATGTTCGACATACAAATCATACGTAATTTGCTTAGTGTCAATTTTGGAATGAGATTTTGGAGAAGAACTTTCTTGATTTTCTTTTTTAGATTTAGTTAATACTTTCTCTAATAAAGATTCGTCACCAGCTAAAATTTTTGTAAGAATGATCGCTTTAGCCAAATTATCTTTGTGCTTTTTTAGCAGCATAATGATAGAGTCTACTTCTCTAATGTATGCTTTCGTGTTTTTCTTAATGGCGTATTTTGCTCTATGTACTTGAATATCTTGCAAAAGAATGAGCAATTCATTCTGAAAATAATCTGCACCTTTTGTACTTCTTTCATGCAAAAGTTCAAAATCAATTGTTGATTTTTGAAGAATTTGTTGAAGCTGAATAATAAATTTTACTCCCGTTTGAGCGTTTTTTTCTAAAGTTTGATATACTTTACTTGCCCAAGTGTGCGCTTCTGCCAAACCATCAATTTTTCTTCTAGAATAATTATCAATAAAAAACTTAAAACTCTCTGTAATTTTCTCAAAATCAAATACTTTATACAATAATTTAGGCAAATATTCTTTCCTACATTCTTCTAAAAGTGGATACAGATTGTTTATTTTTTCAAAAGTTTTAGCAAATTCTCTTACTGTAGCGTCTGTTTTGATAGCTTCTTGAGAAATTTTAGATTTCAGCACCATGCCTCCCAAAGAACGCATCCTACTTAGAGCCACATACACCTGACCAGGTGCAAACGAATCGCCCGCATCAATGATTGCTTTATCAAAGGTAAGACCTTGGCTTTTATGAATGGTAATAGCCCACGCTAACTTTATGGGATATTGCACATAAGTGCCTAAAATCTTTTCTTCAATTTCGTCGGTTTCGTCGTTGTATTCTATACGTTTATTTTCCCAAATTTCTTTTTCTAGTGTAAAAGTAGAATGGTCTTGAGGAAAATTTACAGTAATTCCTTTTTCATCTATTTCTTGAATAATTCCTATTTTACCGTTAAAATATCTTTTAACCTCTTGTTTGTCGTTTCTCAAAAAAATTATCTGAGCCCCTACTTTGAGCTTGAGCAAAGAGTCTACAGGCTCCAAATAAAACTCCCCAGTACGTTCAGCTTCATAAACCTTTTCTTCCGTCTTTAATTTCTCAAGATTTTTGTAATTTATTTCATCAGCTTTCACATTATGTGAGGTAACAGTTATGTACTCTCCCACTTTATCAGCCTCAAATACAGGATTATACCTATCATTCAGAATCTCCAAATGATCGTTGCTAAGTTTAGCATCTCTCACTTCATTCAGTATATTTACAAAAGACTGATCTTGTTGTCTATACACTTTGTCAAGCTCCAAACAAATAGCAGGATTGTTGCTAAGTACCTGAGCACTAAAAAAATAACTACTTTCGTAAAACTCTCTTAAAAGTGCTTCTTCTTCACGCTTAACCACTGGCGGCAACTGAAACAAATCGCCAATAAACAAAACTTGTAATCCGCCGAAAGGCTCGTTGCTTTGTCTTCTATTTTTTAAAATACAATCTATACAATCTAGTGTATCAGCACGCAACATAGAGGCTTCGTCTATAATGAGTAGCTCTAGTTCTTTGAGTAATTTTATTTTGTCTCGTCCCATTTTCTGATGCAGAAAAAGGGTTCTAGGTGTAAGTGCTTGGTTCTGATCATAATAATTGCTAGTTGGCAAAAACGGAACCATGGGTAGCTGTAACAACGAATGCAGCGTAACTCCACCCGCATTGATAGCCGCTATACCTGTAGGTGCCGCCACTACACATTTTTTATGAGTATTGTTTACAATATGTTTTAAGAAAGTAGTTTTACCTGTGCCAGCCTTTCCTGTTACAAAAAGGGTTTTATCTGTTTGATTTACAAATTTCTCTGCCAACTCAAAAACCTCGTTTCGTTCCATGTTCATATCGTTTTAAAGTACAAATGTACTATGTTTATGTATTACAATTTTTAAAGAAAAGAAAAATATACATCTATTAGCCTTGGTACAAATATCAACAAACCTATCACTACAGATGCTATAGCTGCAATTAATACGGCTCCCGCAGATACATCTTTGATTATTTTTATTTGTGGATGAATATCTGGTTTTACCATATCACAAAGTTTTTCCAGAGCAGTATTAAAAGACTCCGCAAACCAAACCACTGCAATACACGCGGTTATTTGTATCCATTCTGAAAGACTAATATTTAATAAAACACCCAAACAGATTGTTAGTAAAGCGGCAATCAGATGAATCTGAAAATTGCGTTCAGTTTTAATTAAATAGAAAATACCTGAGAATGCAAAAAAGAAACTTTTATATATTTTATTTTTTTTCATAATAAAAATCAGCCAAGGTAATTTTCCTACACTTGGCTGATCTATTGTATTTAGTTAAAAATACTCTTTAAAGCTTTGCGAATATTTTCTACTCTTTTAGCCAAGTCTTCTTCAGACCAAGTTACTTTTATAGTCATAGAAATCAATCTACTTACTGTATCGTAACTCATTGGTAAACTTACGTTTGAATAATCTTGTGGTTTTGGTAACACATGAACTGGCAAGGTATTCACACTTTTAAGAGCATGTATGTGATCCCAATTTTTGATAAAATGATACATGTTGTCGTACCAATACGCACACGAGTCTACACCTTCTGCCGCTAAAGCTTTTACGATATTTCTTGTAGTTGCTTCATCTGGCCCAAAGAAACAGATAAATGTACAAGAGTCACCAGCTGGCTCAGGAATATTTCTTAATTTGATTTGCGGAAATTCTTCTAAAACAGCTTTAATTTTAGCATGATTTTTACGCTGAGCAGTAAGTATTCTATCAAGCTTTTTCATTTGAGCCAAACCTACCGCAGCATGTAACTCAGAAGTACGGAAGTTTAAACCCACATTTGGGTGTTGCTCCATACCTCTAAGTGGCCCAATATGGTCATGACCATGATCTGTGAACGTATCTACATTTTTATAAATTTGGTCGTCGTTGGTAACAATTGCACCACCTTCACCAGAAGTTACTATTTTAAAGAAATCGAAAGAATAACAACCCACTTTACCGAAAGTACCCGCATGTTGCCCTTTATAAGTAGCTCCCAATGCTTGAGCAGAATCTTCAATCAAGATCAAATTGTGTTCCTTACAAATTTGAAGAATCTCTTCTATGTGCCCAATAGCACCACACATGTGTACCAAACAAATTGCTTTGGTTTTGGGAGTGATTGCTTTACGAATACTGTCTGGATTCAAACAAATGGTGTCGTCAATTTCAGCAAACACAGGCACACCACCTGCAAACATAACCGCCTCAATAGTAGCCAAAAAAGTGTAAGGAGGAACGATAACTTCATCACCATAGCCTATACCACACGCAGCCATAGCTGAGTATACAGCCGCAGTACCACTAGATACAAAATGACAATGTTTAGCTCCCGTAAAATCTTCAATTGACTGTTCTAATTCTTTTGCTTTCCAGATACCTTTGCGTTCGTTGTCATGATTGTAACGAAACAAAATACCCGTTTCTAAAACGTCGTTTACTTCTTTTCTTTCTTCTGCTCCAAAAAGCTCTACACCTGGCATATTAAATATTTTATTATTTTCTTGTTAATACTAACACAAATGTACAAATAATGTATTTTTATAAAAATTATGAATGAATTTGAATTTGAATAATTTGATATTTTTAAAAAACTACATCAATACTTATATTAACTTAATTTCTCAAAGATCATGTTAAAACCCCCTTTATTTATCCTAATAATTTCATTTACAATAGGTTGCACTACTAAAATTCATGATATCCCACATTCTGATGATATAAAAAAGGAGACATGTAAACCTATAAAAGATTGGACTAAATATCAAGATTCAATGAAGTTAGTTAAGGAATACGAAAGATATGTTGAAATCTTAAATGAAAACTTTAAAGCCAAACCAATTGGAGAATCAAATAATACGTTTGTTTTACTTTTTCTAAAAGATTTTCTTAAGTGTGATTATTCTGTGCTTGTGCAAATACAAGACCAAAAAGATTCATGTAAAATAATAGCTAAATATAAATTAGATATTTTTGATACATCATCTACCCAAAATTTAAATTTTTATGAAAAAATTATATCAAAAAAATCCGACATCTTTAAGTTATCATTAGAAATAGCTCAAAAAAATGCACTAGAAAACAAAGACAGTCTA
This sequence comes from Cytophagales bacterium, assembly GCA_046329305.1. GTDB lineage: Bacteria > Bacteroidota > Bacteroidia > Cytophagales > UBA9547 > CAMFLX01. The sequence goes on along the minus strand of JAXLUW010000002.1, from coordinate 392,311 downwards.
GATTTTAAAGGTAGTAAATATGCAGATATAGGTTTAATACACATTGAATCAATTTATAATACTCAAAAAACTTTAAATAAAATTGGTTATTATAGTAAAAAAATTTACTTAGCAAATCACGTTCAGAGAACTATACTCATACAATTCTTAAGTAAAATAGAAAAAGAATTTCAAATTGAATTAAATAACAAAATCTGGAGTAGTCCATGCAACTTGAAGTGATAAATAATTGTATTTTTGCTAAAACTGATTCAGATGAAGGCAAAATATATAAATCCGTTTACATATTTTGGATTCAAGAAAATATTTGGAGAAGAGGCCAGCAAACCTTTATCTCAAGCATTTGAAAAAGCAGAAATTGCAAAATTTGATTCTATAGAACGTGATTATTATACAAACAGCTTAAAATCATACAGAGATTTAAAAAGTGTAATAGTTTCTGCATTTGACGATGGAAAGCTAGAGGGCAAGCTAGAAGAAAAATTTGCAATAGCTAAAAATGCCAAACTTCTAGGTATTAAAATAGAAGACATTATAAAACTAACAGGTTTATCTTCTAGTGAAATAGAAAAATTGTAAGATTAAGATAATCCCAAATTACGTAATAGGAAAAATCTTTGATTTTTCTCTTTTTAAAACCCTCTCCGCTTGGAGAGGGTCAAAGGGTGAGGTATAAAATAATAGCTATTGCTTAATTTGGGTTAATTATACTTTTGAGATTATCATAAAAATAAGAGAGGCGGTCTATTAAGACTGCCTCTCCTGTTTTAAAATGTTTAATTGTGAACTTATTCACCTATTCTAATTCCAATATTTCTATCACTTACGTCGTTTCTTATAAACAATGTATTCACTTGTTCATCTGTAAAACCATAAATAGATTGGATTTTGGTTACTGCTGTTTGAAACTTCGCTTGTTCAGTTTGTGATTCAAAAAACTTCAATGGATTAACCGTTGCACTTAAGTTTGAAAAATTAAGTAAAACTAACAATTCGTCTATTTGTGTTTGCGAAATTATAGTTTTAGCTTTTACACCTTTAAAACCTTGTAACATGGCAGCAACTTCACCGTAGGCATGCAATGCTCTCGCCTTGTCAGTATCAGCGGTTTTGGTAAAGTTAGTTTTACTTGCTTGCAAGTAATTGATTGCCGTAGCCATAAGTGCTTTTTCCCAATTTTCTCGCAATGTAGAAACTGTACTTTCTATTTTGGTGGTATTTGATGAATCTTTTTTCAAAGTTTGCTGAAGAGTAATAAACTGAGCTTTGATTACGCTGTAAAATCCACCGTTACCCACACCGTTAGAGTTATCTCTTCTGGCTGCGTATTGTGCCACATACATGTCCGTAATAGAATCAGATCCAACTTTTATTTTCATACCATTTGGAAATGATGTAGGAGCTCCATAATACACCAAAGCCTTGTCAATATTAGATAAACTTATGTTTTTTGTAAGTAATAACTCATTAAAAACTTTGTCGTAAAATGCCCCAAAATATGACTTTTGTACCAATTCTTCTATATCAATACCATATTGATCAAACAAATATCCAGACCTTAAAGCGTATCTACCACCAACTGTCCCAATTGATGAATAATTAGGAATAAAATTACTAACTTTACTTGCCTCTGTCGCTTTTGACAAATACCCTCCCTCTGCTAAAACTAATGCTTTAAATTCATCACTTGCTAGGTCTGAAATTTTAATAACACCAGAATTGGTAATAGATTGTAAATTAGATAAATCTAAAGTTTGACATCTTTTACCCGCAACTGAGTCACTAACTGATCCTGGTTTTGCAGTTGAAATTGTGTTTAATAACAATTTGTAATTATTATAAAACTCTCTTTCGTTTACAGTGTTTGATTTAAACTTTGAGTTATCATAAGTACCCAACTGCACTGTTTCTGTGATGTTTTGAATAACTTTTTCTTCTTTTTTACAAGAAAAAATAAAAACTGATAAAGATGCGATTAATATTGATTTTTTAAACATATTATTTAGAATCGTTACAAATACTCCACAAAAGTAAAACCTAAACAATTAAAAACAAATTTATTTAGACTAATTTTAAACAAAATCATTCTTCATCTTTATTTTTCAAAACAGACAATAAGGTATAGCTGCCTTCACTTACAATTTCTAAAGAAGATAAATTTGGTTGTAAAATCTGTACAAAACCCTCATTTTCAACGCCAATACTTACTTTCTGCAACTTAAATGTGTGAATATCTGATCTTACAAAAATATAATTATTACCTTCAAAATTTACAATTGAAGAAGAGGGCAAAACCAAAGAATTGTGATTCGTTATATCAATAGTGGCCTTAATGTACATGTTTGGAATCAAACTTGGATCTTCTTTATCAAAATGTGCATGAACACGGACTGTTCTATCTTGAGAAATTGCTTTATTTATTAAATAAACATGTGCAGGTTTAGATACTTCTGGGTTATTTACTAACTGAACAGATAATTTTTGACCAATTTTAATTTTTGATATATCTTTTTCAAATACAGTAAGTTCTGCATGCAAATGTCTGGTATCAACTATCTGACATATAATTTCTTGAGGACTAATGAATTTGCCTACATTCACATTAACCTCTGTTACATAACCGTCGGTTGGAGAAATTACAGATACTTCGCTTTTTAAATTACTCTCTGTAAGTGTTTTAGTAGAAATACCAATCATTTGCAATTCTTGACTGAGCGTTTGCTGTACGGCTTTGAGTGCGTTATATTCCGAATTTATTTGTTGAAATTGTTTGGTAGATGATACATTTTCTTTCATCAATTCAGCCTGTCTCTCATTTTCCTGACTCATATAAATCAGTTTTTGTTTATTTTCAAGAAATTGACTTTGTAATTTCAGAAATTCTAAGTTTTGGATTGTTACCAACACATCACCTTTTTTAACTTTTTTACCTTGCAAAATCATGACTTTTGTAACAGTACCACCTAACACCGCAGAAATAGTCGTGAGATTTTGTGGTGGTACATCAAGCACCCCGTTTACTTCTAACTTTTCTGAAATTTGTTTTTCAGAAACTTTGGTTGTTTGAATTTTTACATTTTTCAGTTGCTCATCTGACAAAACCACTTGTTGAACAGTTTGAGCCACTTCTTTTTCTGTATTTTCTACTTTATTTTTATTAGTACATGCGTTTATTAATAAAGCCACACCCACCAAAACTATGTTTATGATACTATTTTTCATCTTAATTTTCATTATAATATTCTAATTTTAAGACATTTAATTGATGTTTTTGAATCAATTGAACGTAATTCAACTTTATTTCATGTGCTTTGTTCCATGCAAAATTATATTCCAAATAACTGATAGCTCCAGATTTAAAACTCTTGTCAGCATTTTGAATGATTTTATCCACAAGTGGTAATTGCTGATTTCTCATATTTTCTAGCTCAACTTTAGACATTTGATAGGCACTAAGTGCTTTTTCGTAATCTAACTGCAAGGAATTTTTATGCGCTAGAGCTAAATTTTCAGCTTTTTCAATTTGTAATTTAGAAGCTTTATTTTGAGCCCAATTTGATTTGAACCAAAGTGGAGCATTAATTCCTACATTAACACCTTGAAACCTATCCACACCTGAAGCTACACGTGAGCTATTTCTGTAATCAACTGTACCATACATAGTTTGATTAAAATAACCTAAATTAATACTTGGTAAAAAACTAGATTTCAGATATTTGTATTGAGAAGTAGCTATATTAACTTTTTGGTTAAACAACATCAGTTGTGGATGTTGAATTTGAGACATATTGTTTGGCACTATACTATCAGTGTAAGAAGTGTAGGTTTTAAAATCGAATCCAATTTTAAAATTTGACTCAGACAATATCAACACATTCAGCTCTTTATACAATTGTTCTATTTGTATTTCAACTTGATTTCCCATGCGTTTAAAATCTAAATATTGTGATTGAGCTACCGCAACTTCTAAAGCATTTCCATCGCCCAGAGCTTGTCTTTTTTGAATAGATTGATAAATATAATTCCAGATAGAGTCTTGTTGCTTAACCAAATATTGTAACGCAAGCTGAAAACTTATTTCAGCATATAATTTTTTAACCTGAAATTTCAATTCTTTATCTACAAGTTTCTTTTCTATTTCACTAAACTTCTGTAGCTGAGAATACACATCTTTCTGCCGAATCCATGTGGAAGGTAAAGGTATATTTTGACTGATAGTCAATCCGTTATCATTATAATAGCTATTATATTGCCCATACATAACCCCGATAGTGGTAGACGGAATATTTATGTATGATTTTTTAAGATATTTCAATGATTCGTATTCATTATCAGCCGCCTTCAATGAATAGTTTTTTGCTTTCGCTTGTTCTAAAACTTGACTTAAAGATAATTCTTGAGCTTTAGTTTCATGTAAAGAAAAACCAAATATGGTAACTAAAAAAACAAGTAATGAAGTATTTATAGTAACCTTAATTTTTTGTTTAGATTCAAAATAGGTGTATAAAACTGGTAAAACCAAGAGCGTAAGAATTGTTGCTGATAACAAGCCTCCAATAACAACCGTAGCAAGTGGTTTTTGCACTTCAGCTCCAGAACCATTAGACAAAGCCATTGGTAAAAATCCTAATGATGCCACCGTGGCTGTCATTAAAACGGGTCTTAATCTATTACTTGTACCTTCTAGAACTATTTGTTTCAAACTTGTCAATCCTTTGTTTTTTAAGTAGTTAAACTCAGCAATTAAAACTATACCATTAAGTACTGCTACACCAAAAAGAGCAATAAACCCAACGCCTGCAGAAATACTAAAGGGCATTCCTCTGAGCCATAACGCCCAAATACCACCAATTGCCGACAAGGGAATTGCCGTAAAAATAAGTACACTTTGTTTGATAGAATGAAACGTAAAATACAACAATACAAATATCAACATCAGAGCAACTGGTACCGCCACACCCAATCTTTGTTTGGCTTGTTGAAGATTTTTAAACTGACCTCCATAGGTAATAAAGTATCCTGGTGGTAGATGTAATTTTTCGTTTACTTTATTTTGTATTTCTGCCACAATACTTTCCACATCTCTTCCACGAACATTAAAAGCCACCGTAATTCTTCTTTTAGTATCATCTCGTTGAATTTGTGTCGGACCATCTCTAAAAGCCACATCTGCAACTTGATTGAGCGGAATTTGTGCACCATTTGGCAATGGCACAAACAACTGTTGTACATCACTGATACTTTGTCGCTTTTCTTTAGCCAATCTCACCACCAGTTCATATTGTTTTTCATCCTCATAAACCACACCAGCTTTTTCACCTGCAAATGCAGTTCTAACCACTTTATTTACAGTTTCTATGTCTAATCCAAAAAGGGCAATCTTATCTCTTTTATAGTTTATAACAATCTGTGGCAAACCCGTAACTTCTTCTATATAAAGATCTTTTAATCCGTCAATGGCATTTATCAAAACCCCTAAATCATTAGCCGCTCTACTAAGAGTATCCAGATTATCGCCATAAATTTTCATTGCTACATCTTGTTTAGCACCTGTCATCAGTTCGTTAAAACGCATTTGTATAGGTTGCTGAAAACTAAATGTAACACCGGGAATATTTTCAAGCATACTTTGCATCAAATTGGCCAAATCATCTCTTGTATCTGCTTTTGTCCAAACACTTTTATCATTAAGTATCACCATCAAATCACAAGCTTCTAGAGGCATAGGATCTGTAGGAATTTCACTAGTTCCCACCTTTCCTATCACTTCTTTTACTTCATCGGGAAATTCCTTTTTGAGTATTTCACTGGCTTTAAGTGCAGCATCTATGGTTTGTTGCATAGAACTACCCGTAAGCACTCGTGTTTCTACCGCAAAATCACCCTCATCTAATGTGGGAATAAACTCCCCTCCCATTTGAAATAATGTAAAAATACTAAGAACCAAAAACAACAGAGACGTAACAATCACCCACTTTCTAAACTTCAATACTTTTAGTAAAACTGGTTCATATTTTCTTTGCAAAAACAACATCATTCTGTCAGAAAATGTAGTTTTAAAACTGATGTTTTTGCTCAAAAACATAGCTGAAACCATGGGAACATAAGTTATGGATAATATAAATGCTCCTAAAATTGCAAAGCCAACTGTTTGAGCCATAGGTTTAAACATTTTGCCTTCTATACCTACCAATGATAAAATTGGCAGATACACTATTAAAATGATTATTTCTCCAAAAGCTGCCGAACTTCTGATTTTGACCGCTGACTGATAAACTTCTTCATCCATTTCATGTTGAGAAAGTATATTTTTCTGAGATATTTTGTGCGTAATATGTAAATGATGTAACGTTGCCTCTACAATTATTACGGCTCCATCCACAATCAGACCAAAATCAATAGCCCCTAAAGACATTAAATTTCCTGAAACTCCAAAAATGTTCATCATGGTAACGGCAAAAAGCATTGCCAATGGAATAACAGAGGCAACCACAAGACCAGCTCTCAAATTTCCTAAAAAAAGTACCAATACAAATATTACTATGATAGCCCCTTCTATCAAATTTTTACTTACGGTGTGTATGGCTCTATCTACCAAACTAGTTCTGTCTAAAAACGCTTCAATAACAACTCCTTCTGGTAATGATTTCTGAATTTGTTGCATTTTTTCTTTTACATTTCTAATAACTTTATTAGAATTTTCGCCTTTTAGCATCATAACTACGGCACCAACTACCTCACCGTCAGTATTGTAAGTCATAGCCCCAAATCTATTTGCATGACCAATGGTTACCGAAGCTACATTTTTAACCAAAACCGGGATTCCATTTGACGTTCGTTTAATCACAATAGCTTCTATATCTGCAATAGATTGCACCAAACCTTCAGTTCTTATAAACCATGCATTCGGATTTTTATCTATATAGGCACCGCCAGTGTTTTCGTTATTTTTCTCTATGGCATTAAATATTTCTGTAATGGTTACATTTTGCGATTTTAGTTTATCAGGATCAATACTTATTTCATATTGTTTTAAAAATCCACCAAAACTACTGATATCCGCTACCCCTTCAGTTCCCAAAAGTTGGCGTCTTACTATCCAATCTTGAATACTTCTCAACTCTAAAGCCGAATATTTTTTTTCGTATCCAGATTTCGGATGAATGGTATATTGGTATATTTCACCCAGACCAGATGTAACTGGTGCTAGTTTTGGCACACCTATTTTGGCAGGAACCTGATCCCCTATACTTAATAGTCTATCATTTACTTGCTGGCGTGCCCAATAAATATCAATTTCATCTTTAAAAACAACTGTCACAACCGACAAGCCGAATCTTGAAATTGAACGTACTTCTTCTACACCGGGGATATTAGACATACCAACCTCAACAGGATAGGTAATTAGCCGTTCAACTTCCTGTGCTGCCAAGGAAGGACTACTCGTTATTATTTGTACCTGATTATTCGTAATATCAGGTACTGCATCTATTGGTAACTTAGTCAAAGACCACACTCCTATTACTAACAAGGCAAAGGAAAGTATAGCTATGATAAGTTTATTCTTTATGGAATAAAATATAATCTTATCTAACATTTTTATAATGAAAGTTTTGTTGAAATAAATTTAAAAAGTAAGTATTTAAGAGAATACTATAATTTAGGCGGTTGCCAAAAATCAACTAAATAATTTGGTATTAAATTTTCCTTGTAGCTAAATATAAAATCATATTGTACAAAAGAATTTAAAAATTGCTTAAAGTCAATTTTTTTAAATCTTTCATTTATGATAATAAAACCACAACATGAACATATACAAAAAGGTGTACATATATCTGAATTGTTTTCATGAGTATGATTATGATCTTGTATTATTTGCTCAAAAACTTCTTTGTGAGAGCATGTAGCATCTTCGCATGGTATCATAGAAAACACCAAAACCAAAATCGACAACAATACGTTGAAAAATTTCACATACAAATTTACAAATATTACGTATACGAATAAAATTTATAGAAAATTTAAAATGAATCTATTTATAAATTAAATTAATAATATATTTACTTCAACTATTGAATATAAAATGAAAAAATTTACAATTTCTCAAAAACTTACATTTATACTTTTTATAGCTATTTCAAATCTTTTAGCAATAGCTGTTGTTGGTATTTATTCTAATCTAAAAACTTCTGAACAAATAAAAAAATCAGAAAATTTAACAAGCCTAAAAATGGCATTAGAAGGAATAAGAATCAACTACAACTCCATGAGAGGAGACCTTTTACTACTTTTTTTATTAGATACAGAAACTCAGCAAAAAGATGTTGAATCCACACTTGAGCATTATAAAGAAAAATTAGAAACTTTACAGAAAAAAAATAAAGATTTAATTGATGCTTCGAAAAAGTTATCTCCTACAATTAAAACAATAAGTAATTTACTTGTAATAAGAACAAAGGAATTTATAAATTTTGCAGAAAATAACAGAAATTCTATCACAAACACTACAATAGAAAAAGACACTCTTCATGATGCCATAAAAAATAAATTGATTTATCAGTTTGATCCACTATATAAAAATATACTTGAAGAAAAAGATAAACTTGTAAGTGAAATAAAGAAAGATGAAGTTATTCTTAAAGACGAACAAAGCTTTACTATCAATCTTGGCTTGATACTAATTTGTGTAATATTTTTAGTTACAGTAGGTGGTTTTTATGTTTTAATCATGAGAACCAAAAATGAAATTATAACACCAATTAATGAAGTCAAAGAGAATATTTTATCAATTTCTAACGGAGAACTACCAAACGTTGAAGTATCTGATGAACAAAATGAAACCAACGATATGCTGAGAAGTTTGAAAGAACTCATTAATGAATTAACAAACGTAAAAGTATTTTCTACTGAAGTTGGAAAAGGAAATTTTAATTCAAATATCACTTTATTTAAAGGTAAAGGTGAAATTTCAGATGCTTTATTAATTATGAAAGATAATCTTTTAAAAGCATCAAAAGAAGATTTTAAAAGAAACTGGATTTCAGAAGGTTTAACCAAAACTACAAGATTATTAAATCTTGATTATAAAAATGAGAATGAAATGTATGATAGTATTCTTTCGTTCATTATTAAATATATCAATGCCAATCAAGGTTCTATTTTTATAACTAACAATGAAAATGAAAATAATATTTTCCTAACTATGGAAGCTTGTTACGCTTACGATAGAAAAAAATTTATTCATAAAATAATTAAACCAGGTGAGGGCATCTTAGGACAAGCTTTTCTTGAAAAGAATTATGTGTATTTGAAAGAAATACCTCAAAATTATTTAAATATCCAGTCTGGTTTGGGAGATGCTCCTCCAAGAAATTTAATAGTATTACCTCTTATCTATAATGATGTAGTTCAAGGTGTGTTAGAAATAGCTTCATTTAATATTTTTGAAGAACATGAAATCAATTTCTTAAATCAATTAACAGAAATTATTGCTTCAGAAATTACTACCACTAAAATAAATATAAAAACTCAAGAATTACTGACTACTTCTCAACAACAAACAGAAGAGATGAGATCTCAAGAAGAAGAAATGAGACAAAACATGGAGGAATTGTCAGCAACTCAAGAAGAAATGAAAAGAATAGTAACTACTAGTCAAAATAACGAAACTTTTACTTACAATATCTTGAATGCTGCACAAGACAACATTTTTACTCTTGATAAAGATTATAAAATCATAAATTTCAATCAATCATTTGAAAAATCTATGGCTGCTTCTGGTCATAAAATTTATAAAGGATTTGATTTTTTAAGTGTTTTCAATGGCAATTATGAATTGGGGCAAAAAGAAAAACAAATATTTAATAGAGCATTGATTAATGGTGAAAAATTTGAATGTATTAACGAATATCAAACTCCTATGGGTAATATATATATATCATCTAAATACACTCCTATTTATGACAACTATAATAAAATCATAGCAGTTGCTTGTTTTGGAAAAGATATAAGTTCAGAAATCAATCTTAAATCTCAAAACGAAGAACTCATAAAAGAAATACAATCTTTAAAAAATCTATAAAAAGTTCAGGCCGAATACTTTTCTTGGAAACCATATTTCCAGTTACACCAAAAACTATCTATAGCTATTAATTTAGGTTTTAGAAACTGGATTATGGTCGGCCAGTCTTGTTTGTTTAATACATTTATACCTTCTAAGACTATTGATATTTTAGAAAATTGTACAAAGTTTTCATCTTCGTAATTTATTTCCCAATTTAGTAAACCATCTATTTCAGTTTCTAATTGTTCCTTCAAATTGAACAAATCATTAAAAATTTCAAATCTAATATTAGGATCTGAGTGTAAAATTTTAAATCCTATTTCTGCATATTTAGTATTAACCTCTGTAAAAATTTTTACAGATTTAAAATTACTTTTATAATTTATCCAACTAATTTTTTCGCCCTCCGCAGAATAAATTGGAGCTAAATATTTTCCAAATACAGTCCAAAACTCTTTAACAAGTTTAGATTTTTCTTCTTTTGAATACATAATAAAAAAGGGCAGTTAATAAAACCACCCTTTAAAATTAAAAATTATATTTTAAATTTTACTATTCACTCTGTTTTTTACCTATTACTACTGCACCTATCATAGCAGATAAAAACAATACAGAGGTAATTTCGAAAGGAACTACATAATCAGTAAACAATTTTTTTCCTAAATTAGCAACTATTCCTATTTGCGAATCTACCGTCTCAGGTGTATTTATTACTACATCTTTTACTGCTGCTGTTAATACTAAAAACATACATCCCGCAGCTATTACACCAGAAATTAATAAAAAAACATTTTTTTTAGGTTCTGCTTCATTGTTAAGATTAAGAAACATAATCACGAACAAAAACAAAACCATTATAGCTCCAGCATAAACTACCATGTTAACAATAGCCAAAAACTGAGCATTTAAAAGCACATAATGACCTGTAATAGCAAAAAATGTTAACACCAAATACAAAACACTATGAACCGGATTCTTAGATGTTACAACCAATATAGCCGTCAAAATGGTAACAAAACTTAAAAAATAAAAAAACTTATCCATTTAACTTAAAATTATTTAATAGTAACACATTTGCCTTGTTGATGATAATGTTCCTTGCTGTAAGGTCCACCACCTCTTACTTTACCATTTGGATGATGTTGTTTTTCAACCAACTTATCTTTCCCAAAAATAAAATCACCTCTGTCGTAGTTTGCAGGTGTGATTTCTTCACTTGTTAAGAAAATAGCTTGTTTTGGACATGCTTCCTCACACAAACCACAGAAAATACAACGCAACATATTTATTTCATAAACAGCCGCATATTTTTCTTCTTTGTATAAATGTTTATTTTCTTTCGTTGATTCAGCAGCTGTCATTGATATAGCTTCTGCTGGGCAAGATAATGCACACAGACCACAAGCAGTACATCTTTCTGCACCGTTTTCGTCTTTCTTTAATACGTGTAATCCCCTGTAATTTTCAGAAAATTCTCTTTTAACTTCAGGGTATTTTACCGTTTTAGATTTTCCAAAGAAATGCTTTAATGTAGTTGCCATCCCACCCAATATAGCTGGGAAATACAACTTTTCCATTACAGTCATTTTTTTATTAACTACATTCTTTTTTCTTCCTGTCAAAGATTCCATCTTTTTAACTATTTAAAAACTGTTAAAAATAAACCAGTAATCACAATATTTATGATTGAAAGAGGAATTAACACTTGCCATCCCAATTTCATTAATTGATCATATCTAAAACGTGGTATCGTCCATCTTACCCACATAAAAAAGAATATGAAAAATGCTATTTTACCAAAAAATGCTAATGAACCCAAAATTGTAACTAAATTATGACCAATTGTTGGTTCTAAATCCGCTAAAAATGGCATATTGTAACCTCCAAAATACAATGCAGCCATAACTGCTGAAGACACAAACATATTCACATATTCAGCAAACAAATACAAGCCAAGTTTCATACTTGAATATTCTGTATGGTACCCTCCCACCAATTCAGCCTCACATTCTGGCAAGTCAAATGGTGTTCTGTTGGTTTCTGCAAAAGCACATACCATAAAAATAATAAATCCTAAAGGCTGATACCATATATTCCAATTACCACCTGCTTGACCTGCTACAATTTCTCCAACACTAAGAGTACCTGTCATCATTACAAGAGAAATGATAGAAAGACCCATGGCAATTTCATAACTAATATTTTGAGATGCAGCTCTTATAGCACCTAAAAGAGAATATTTGTTATTAGATGACCAACCACCAATCATAATTCCATAAACCCCCAAGGAAACTATACCAAAAATATACAATATCCCTACATTTAAGTCAGTCGCTTGTAATTTTACGCTTCTTTCTGCAAAAATTAAAGTATCTCCCCAAGGAATTACTGCACTAGTCATACATGCCGTAAGCATAGCCAATGATGGCCCTAAAATAAAAAGAAATGTATTGGCATCTGTAGGAATAAACTCCTCTTTAGTAAACAGTTTAGCCCCATCTGCTAATGGTTGCAAGATACCAAAAGGACCTGCATTATTAGGACCAACTCTATCTTGGAAAAAACCTGCAAATTTACGCTCAAAATAAGTTGAATATGCCGCAACTCCTAAACTAATCGCAAACACAACAACTACAATTATTGCCTTATCTATTAATAGTATATCCATTCAATTATTTATTTAATAATTTATTTGATTTAAATGAAGGATGATCTGCATGTATACTTGCTTTTTCTGCAATTACTGGCTGATCGTATGATAATTCATAGTGATTCACTGAAACTACAGATTTATTATCAACATGTGCTGGACCTTCAATTTTCCAATCACTAGTTTTTTTCTTTTCAAATCTGCAAGAATTACATATAAACTCTTCAACTTCTCCCCACTTATCTTTTCTAGCTGTTACTCTTATTACATCCTCACCTTTGTACCATAATGTAACTTTACCAGAACATTTATCACAACTACAGCTCGCATAAACAGGTTTTGTAAACCAAACACGGCTCTTAAATCTAAATGTTTTATCGGTTAATGCTCCAACAGGACATACATCTATAACATTTCCTGAGAAATCGTTTTCAATCGCCTTAGAAATATAGGTTGAAATCTCTGCAGCATCACCTCTATTCAATACACCATGAACACGTTCTTTAGTAATTTGATCACAAGTAAAGACACATCTGTAACAAAGAATACATCTATTCATGTGAAGTTGAATAAAAGGACCTATGTCAATTCTTTCAAAGGTTCTTCTTTTAAATTCATATCTTGTTCTTTGTTTACCATGTTCATAGCCTAAATCCTGCAAATGACACTCTCCCGCTTGATCACAAATAGGACAATCTAATGGGTGATTTAACAACAAAAACTCAGTAACACCAGCTCTCGCTTCTTTAACTTCTGGTGATGTTGTATTTTGTACAATCATACCATCCATAACGGTAGTTCTGCATGATGCCACCAACTTAGGCATAGGTCTTGGATCTTTCGTAGAGCCCTGACTAACTTTTACTAAACAAGTTCTACATTTACCTCCAGAACCCTGAAGTTTAGAATAATAACACATAGCAGGAGGAACATTCTCCCCTATTTGTCGTGCAGCTTGTAAAATAGTCGTTCCTGGTTTTACTTTGATCTCATTACCATCAATAGTAACTGACCACAATTCTTCTTGTACGTTTTCCATACTTGTATTTTGAGTTTAGAGCTAAGAGTTAAGAGTTCAAAAAAGTAAGAAGTAATCTTTTATAGATTAATCATTCTTATTCATTTGACTCATATCTCATTACTCAATACTTATATCACGCTAAAACTAATTTATCTCCTTTGTAATACGCTCCTGCTTTTACATCCTCTTTGTTAGTCACATACCATTCAAACTCATGTCTGAAATGTTTGATAGCACTTGCAACAGGCCAAGCGGCTGCATCTCCAAGCGGACAAATAGTATTTCCTTCAATTTTTTTACCAATTTCAGCAAGCAAATCTATGTCTTCAATTGTCGCATGTCCTTCAATAAACTTATGAAGAATTTTTTCCATCCATCCGGTACCTTCTCTACATGGACTACATTGCCCACAAGACTCATGATGATAGAATCTTTCAAAATTCCACAAATTATGAACTATACTAGCCGTTTCATCAAATACAATAAATCCACCTGAGCCTAACATAGTTCCAGAAGCAAATCCACCATCCGATAACGACTCATAGGTCATTAATCTATTTTCATTATTAGCCGTTTTTAAAATTAAATTCGCTGGTAAAATTGGTACAGATGAACCACCCGCTACTACAGCTTTTAATTTTCTATTTTTCCAAATTCCGCCACAATATTCTTCTGAGTAGATGAAATCTTCAACACTTACACCTAATTCAATTTCATATACACCCGGTTTGTTGATATGTCCCGATGCAGAAATAAGTTTAGTACCAGTACTTTTCCCAACGCCAATTTGAGCGTAAGAATCACCTCCATTGTTAACTATCCACGGCACAGCTGCAATAGATTCTACGTTGTTTACAACCGTAGGATTTCCCCAAAGACCAGCAATAGCAGGAAAAGGAGGTTTTATTCTTGGATTTCCTCTTTTACCTTCTAAAGATTCAATCAAAGCTGTTTCTTCTCCACAAATATATGCACCAGCACCACAAGTTACATTCAAATCCAAATCATAACCAGTACCTAAAATATTTTTACCCAATAAACCAGCAGCTTTTGCCTCATCAATTGCCTTTTGTAATATATTTACAACGTACATCAGTTCACCACGCACATAAATATATGATCTATTAGCACCTAAAGCATAACTAGCCACAATCATACCTTCTATCAAGATATGAGGGTTTTTAGACATTAAATATCTGTCTTTAAAAGTACCAGGCTCAGACTCATCAGCATTACAAACAAGGTATCTTGGTTTACCAGATTTCTTATCTATAAAGCTCCATTTCATACCTGTAGGAAAACCCGCACCACCACGGCCTCTCAAACCTGATTTTTTTACCTCTTCCGTAACATCATCAGGTTGCATACTTTTAAGTGCTTTTTCCACTGCGTTATAGCCACCTTTACTACGATATACTTCCAGAGTTTCTAATCCTGGTGTACCTATATGTTCGGTTAATATTTTAACTCCCATGCCTTTAATATAGACTTGATTCAATTATTTATTCATCACTGGATAAGGTCTACTGATTTTACTTTCAGCTTTGCAATTATCTATGAACTGATCGACCTTAGATTCATCCATATTTTCATAATAATTCATTCCACACTGAAACATTGGTGCTGAACCACATGCTGCTAAACACTCTACTCCTTTTAAAGTAAACATGCCATCAGCTGTTGTTTCGCCTTTTTTAATACCTAATTTTTTCTCAAAATAAGAAATTAATTCATCAGCTCCTCTTAACCAACATGGTCCTGTATGACAAACTTCTATTACGTATTTACCAACTTCTTTTGTATAATATTGCGAATAGAAAGTAGCAACTTCATATACTTCAATAGGCTTGATATTTAGCAAAGAAGCTATATAATCCATAACTTCTGGTTTTAACCAACCAAACTCTGCTTGAGCCAAATGTAAACAAGCAATTAATGCAGATTTTTGTTTTCCTTCAGGAAACTTTGCTATGTATTTTGTAACCAAAGCAAGAGCTTCTGGTGAAAATTGTATGTTATTTGAAACTATTTCTGACATTATCACGAAATATTTTAATATTTTTAATCTATTCTAAGCGTCTAATTCTCCAGCAATTACATTCAAACTACTCATAGTTACAACCGCATCTGACAACAATGCCCCCGAAATCATTTCAGGAAATGCTTGATAATAAATAAAACAAGGTCTTCTAAAGTGTAGTCTAAATGGTGCTCTTCCACCATCGCTTACCAAATAAAACCCTAATTCTCCATTACCACCTTCAACACTATGATAAACTTCCCCTACAGGAGCATCAATTTCACCCATTACAATCTTGAAATGGTAAATTAAAGCTTCCATATTGTTGTAAACTTCTTGTTTAGGAGGTAAAACAACATTAGGAGCATCTGCTCTATAAATTCCTGCTGGTTCTTTTTTAATTTTTTCTAGAGCTTGACGAATAATTTTCATACTCTCCCAAATCTCACCGTTCAACACCATGAATCTATCATAGGTATCCCCATTTTGACCAGTTGGAATGTCAAATTCAAATTCTTCGTAAGATGAATAAGGCGTTAAAACTCTAACATCATAATCTACTCCTGTTGCTCTCAAATTTGGACCTGTAAATCCATAACTTAAAGCTCTCTCCGCAGAAATGCCTCCAACACCAATTGTACGATCCATGAATATTCTATTTCTATTCAATAGATTTTCAAATTCAGTCCATACTTTAGGAAAACCTTTCATGAACTCATCAATCATTTTGAAAGTTGCACTAGACCATTCTCTTTCAAAACCTCCTACTCTACCTATGTTTGTTGTTAAACGTGCTCCACAAATAGATTCAAATATGTCATAAATTTTTTCTCTCCATTGGAACACGTATAGAAATCCTGTTAAAGCTCCAGTATCTACTCCCAAAACAGAATTACAAATGATATGGTCTGCTATACGAGATAATTCCATAATCACGACTCTCATGTATTGAGCACGTTTAGGTACATCAACACCAATAAGCTTCTCTACTGTCATGTGCCAGCCCATATTGTTTATGGGTGATGAACAATAGTTTAATCTATCTGTTAAAGTAGTGATTTGATAAAAAGCTCGGTGTTCCGCAATTTTTTCAAAAGCTCGGTGAATATATCCTACAGTCTGTTCTGATGATACAATCTTTTCACCATCCATCTTAAGGATATTTTGAAAAATACCATGAGTTGCAGGGTGAGTTGGACCCAAATTTAAGGTTGTAAGTTCCTTTTCGGGCTCTTTAACAATCAAATCTTGATCTATATTGTTTGAAAATTCTAATTCTTTACTCATAGTTTCACAATTATCTGCCAAAGAACTCGTCTTTTTTATCTACTCTATTTGGGTCTTCTAAAGGATACTGTTTACGCATAGGATAAACTGTAAGCTCATCCATGTTAAGTATTCTCTTCAAATTTGGATGTCCATCAAAAATAATTCCATAGAAATCAAATGTTTCTCTTTCCATCCAATTAGCTCCCGCATACATAACTGTTGCAGTTTGTATATTTGGGTTATTTATAGGCATAAAGAATTTCAGTCTAATTCTAGAATTTTTTCTAAAACTATGTAAATGATAAACAACTCCCAACTCAAGTTCGGTGTTAGGATAATGCACACCACACAAATCTGTTAAGAATCTAAATTCTAATTCAGTATCATCCCATAAATACTTAAGAATATCTATGTTTTTATTTTTATCAGCAGTTATTGACAACATACCATGTTGCTCTTCTATTTTAATTATAGAATCACCAAATGCCGATTGTAATTTTTCTATTATAAAGCTATTTTCTAGTGCCATTATTGCATATCGTATTTAGCCAACAATTGTTTGTAATGTTCAGAATTTCTTCTTCTTAAAGATTCATGACCTACTAAATCTTGTATTCTCATAAATCCATCAAGAATTTGTTCTGGTCTTGGAGGACAACCTGGTACGTATACATCTACAGGAATGATTTCGTCAATTCCTTGTAACACACTGTACGTATCAAAAACACCACCTGAGGAAGCACATGCACCTACAGACAAAACCCACTTAGGTTCAGTCATTTGCATATAAACTTGTCTCAAAACTGGGGCTAATTTCTTTGAAATTGTACCTGCAACAATTAATAAATCTGCCTGACGAGGAGAAAAACTCAATCTTTCAGAACCAAATCTAGCCAAATCATAAGTTGCTGCCATTGTAGCCATAAATTCTATTCCACAACAAGAGGTTGCAAAAGGAAGTGGCCATAATGAGTTTTTTCTTGCAAGCCCTATAGCTTTGTCCAATGTGGTTAATTGAAAACCAGGACCATTATAGGTTGCTAAATTATTTCCGTATTTTATTGAAGTAATTTGTGACATATATTCGGAAAATATTTTCTGTTTATTCCCAATCTAATGCTTTTCTTTTGATTACATAGAAGAAACCAATAAGAAGAAGCACCATAAATATTAACATTTCTATAAAAATTGCAGAACCATGACTAGCGAGCATTTCTCTGAAATTCACTGCCCATGGATACATAAAAATAACTTCCACGTCAAACAAAACAAACAAGATTGCCGTCAAAAAATATTTGATAGAAAAAGGAGTACGTGCATTTCCTTCTGCAGGAATACCACATTCAAAGTTTTCCATTTTGTTTTTTGATTTTCTGTTTGGGCCAATCAAATGAGTTGCAACCATAGTAGTAGCTACAAAACCTACCGCTACACCAAGTTGAACTAAAATTGGCAAATAATCTGAAGCCGAACTCATATTTTACAGTTTTATCACAATTTTATCAAACAAAAGTATAAATCTAAGAATGTAATTCAAAATACATCTTTTAACATCTGTTTTGGACATATAAATATAACAACGCAATCTACTGATAAACAATATTTTAAAAACAAATACCGATAATTAGAATTATTCTAAATTAAAAATTCTAATTTCCTAGTTTAAATTAGAATTTAGAATGTACAAATAGGTGTGATTTATGTGTTTTTTTTACCTATTATTCTAAATAATGTTTTCAAAGCAAAGTTTTTAAAAAACTGAAATTGCCCAAATAAAGTACCTACGAATACTAAAACTATGTAATATGATATAAACATTATTGGTATTCTAAATAACCAAAACTTCCAAACAGGCATTTGATCTTTTTGTATGTTTAAAAATGTAAGTAATGGTTTGGAAATAAAAACAGACAATGAACCAGAAATGGCAAAGACAATGAATATTATGATCATGTCTTTATCTGAGGATACATTCCACTTTACTTTTAATTTTTCCCAAAAATTCATTTAATTAAATTTAATAGCTTTGATTGGTTTTACTTTATTTATAAATACTATAGGTACTATCAAGGCCAAAATTACTAGAAAAGTAATGATTAAATTTACGAACACAAAACTCAAAATTGGCCAAGAAATGGGTACGGAAGTCATAAAATAATTTTCTGGATCTAGTGGAATAAATTTAAAGTGATATTGTAAAAAAGCTAAAATAAAAGCTATTAGATTTCCCCATATTAATCCTTTTGAAAGTATTGATAATCCATAATAGAAAAATATTTTACTAATAAGTTGATTGTTTGCTCCCATGGCTTTGAGCATCCCTATCATTGAAGTTCTTTCCATAATCATAACAACTAATGTAGATACAATATTAAAACCAACAACTGTTATTATAATTACAATCAAGATTACTACGTTCCAGTCTAATACTTTAAACCAATCAAAAATTTGTAGATATTTATCTGTAATTACTTCCATTTGCATGTCGTTTGGCATTGCATCAAAAACGGCATCACTTGTTTGTTTCAACTGATTAAAATCTTTAACGAATATTTCGTAACCCGTAATAGTGTGTTTATCCCACTTGTTTACATCTCTAACCAACTGAATATCACCTATAATAAATACGTCGTCAAATTCTGTCATTCCCGTTTCAAATATCCCGACAATTTTGAGTTTACGTATTTTGGGACTATCCGTAATAAAATACATTATCAAATTATCTCCCAGTTTCAAATTAAGTTTAGATTGCAATAATTTACTAATAATAACTTCATTAGATTTGCTCGAAACTGTAAATTCGGGGAATCGGCCTTCTACAATGTTTTTTTGTAACGTTGAAATATTAAAGTCTACTCCCACTCCTTTAAAAACTACTCCGTGTACTTCTTCACCTACTTTAATAATTCCCGTATTTATGGCATACTCTTGAATTCTTTCAATATTGGGAGATGCATATAATACCCTTTTGGTTTGATTTGAAATAGGGACATTGTCCATATTATCGTTTATATCAAATTTAGAGATTTGAATGTGCGAGGAAAAACTTATGATATTGTTTTTAATATTTGATTTGAAACCTTCTAAAATAGAAAATGAAAGCAATAAAACCATTGCACTAAATGCAACACTGACCACAGCAATTCGGGACACAACACCAGAAAACTGAGTATTAGATGCATTTCTTAATTTATTACTTATAAATTTTGGAAGATTTTGAATCATTGCTCCAAAAATAGCACTATTTATTGTACAGATGTATACTTTAAGTAAAATTTTAAAATAAGAGTTATTTAAAAATGGTGATGAGTTTGTGTGAATCGTTATTGGTGATGATCAAATAGTCTCCCATAGGTACTGGATAATTATTTTGATCTGTACCATTCCAAACGGCTGGTGTAAATAGATTTTTGATTAATACGCCATCTTTGTTGTAAATTTTTGTATTTCCTGTCTTTTCAATAAAAATTTCTAGTGGCTGGTTTTCATTAAAACTATAGTAAACATTGTCTTTACATTCCAACTTAAACAAAAGATTTTTAGAAACTGTCCACGTTTGTATTTCTTTAAAGAATACTATTTTGTACTCACCAGCTTTTATATTTAAAATTGAATTATTTGTACTAAAGATTTTTGAGGAATCTGCTAGGTTCAAGGCATAAAATTGAATGGAATCATTTACATTAAAATTGTTACATTTTAAACTACCTAACGTGTCACAAGTTGGATTTTGAAGGGTAAATGTCATAGTATCAGGATCTATTGAAATTATTCTTTTTAAAATACTTACATTGCTGATGTAGTTAGACATACAATTTTCAGTATTTATTTTAATTTGATAATTCCCAACAATGCTTTTTGCAACATTTATTTGACCAGAAAGTGTGTCAAAATCTAAACCTGTAGGAGAACTGTAATATGATTTGAAACCTATAAATGTATTTGTTAAAGCAGGAAACAAAGTTGTATCTTTTTTATAAACCGAAGCTGTATAAGACATTTGAGGTTCTTCTATATTAAATCTGCCAACAGTAGAAGTGTCTCTATAATTAAAGTTATGACTATCCAAATCATCATTTAAATAATTGACACATTGATTTTGAGTATCATAGTAAACAAAAACGATTTTCATTGATTCACTAAATCCAAGATCAGAATCTGAAACTGCAATTAAAGATACTTGATAATAATTGGTATCAACAATAGTGTGTTTACTTCTACAAACATATTTGTTTAAAAGTGTATCATGACTAAAAACACCAATTCTATCTCCAATTTTTGGTTTAAACGATATGCCTTGTTTATAAAAAACGCTTGTGCCAAATTTGAATACTTTAGAAGAGTATCCTTTTGACGCAGTGTTCCAATCTAAGTTAAACTGAGATTTTGCAATCAAATTTAAAAGAATCAATATGTAAATTAATTTTTTCAATTATAACTATACTACAATTTCTGATGATTTAAGTAACCTTTGCTTTTATTTAATATTCTATAATTCAACGAAAATTCTACCGAATTTGATTTTATTGACCTATTTGTTTGGATATCATAACTAACATATAATTTAAAATGATCATTTCCTATTTTGATATTTTCTAGTCCAAACATAAAACCAATAGATTTTTTTAATCTGTAAATTGCAGTAAGATTTATTTGGTCATTAATAATTATTCCAGAAATAAGAGAAACAGAAGGAGTTTTTTGTTGGTAAAAATTTATATTTAAGTTTGAAACATTTTTTAAGTAATGATTTAAATTTTTAGTGTAACTTGATTGTACACTTATGTATTGTGCAAGTTTTGTAATTTCTACAAAAGGTTGCAGCTTAGATTGTGGAATTTGAAACAAGGACACACCTAAATCAAAACTTTTATTTTTCAAATGAATGCCTAATGCGGCATCAAGAGCATTATCATTACCACCTATTGGATAATCGTCTTTGCCTATTCTATAGCTAAAGCCTCCAATTCTTGCACCAAAACCAGTAACCCAACTTTGATTTAAATGAATATTGTATGAATAATTTACATAAAATCTATATTTATGTAAAAAACTACCTTCTTTATCATAAGAAAAAAGTGCTCCTAAATATTGAAATTTGCTCTCAGACTGAGAATTAATTCTATAATTAAAATTGGCAAAGGTATAATTATTATTAGCAAATGGCCCAAGATAAACTTTTGAAAATGAATCAAATACAAACTTATAACTTGTATCGCAACTTGAAGGATTCTGATAAAATTGATTAATGGAGGTTTGGCTAATTTCTGTAGGATAATACAAAACTGTATGCTGAGCACTACAATGAAGTACACCTTGAACAATCCATATAAAAATTAATAATCTCGTGGTTTTAATTTTTTTTTTCAAAAATAATAAAATTGAGGTTACATTTCATAATAATTGTTTGTAGTAAGATTATGTTTAACACCAAAAAGAGAGATACAGAAGTTATAAATTTAATCAAGTCTGGCTTTGACAATAAAGCTGTGGCTATAATTTATAATACAAGTTTCTCAAAGGTGAAATCGTATGTGTTAAAAAACTCTGGCAATCTACAAGATGCTGAAGATGTTTTTCAAGAATCTATTATAGGATTTTATAGATATATTAAATTAGAAAAATTTAATACCGAAAATGACATTGATGCTTTTGTTTTTCAAAGTGCTAAAAACATTTGGATCAATCACTGCAAAAAGAAAGCTAAATATTCTATAACCGACAATTACGTAGAGTTAGAAAATAACAGCCCTGCAAATACTCAAGAATTTCCATTTATTAAAGACGAACAACAAAATGTTATTCAAGAAACTATAGGTTTGTTGGGTGATAAGTGCAAAGAAATTTTGTACTTATCTATATATAATGAAGCAAGTAGCAAAGAAATAGCAATGATGCTCAATTACAATTCTGAGGATTCTGCAAAAACACAACTATATAAATGCAAGAAAAAACTTATTGATCTTGTAGGTACTAATATCAATTTCAAAAAAATATTACAAAATGAAAATTGACAAAGACTTAAATAGTAAAATAGATTTATTTCTTAACAATCAACTTGATCCAGCTGAAAAATTGGATTTTGAGAAAGAGATTTCTCAAAATCCAGAACTTTCTCAAGAAATACACTTCCATAAAAATATACATGAAATTGTTTTAGAAGCAAAACTTAACGACGTTAGAAACATTGTTAAAAATCAAATACAAGATTCAAAAAATTCAAACTACAAAAATTACCTCTATGGAATTTCGGGAATTGTAGGTTTAATAGGAATTGTAAGTACTGTTATTTACACATCTAAGCATTCTTCTAATCAAATTCTTGAAAGTAAAATAAAAACCGAAAAAACTAATTCTGACAGCAACCAAACTACAACAAATACTATTTCAAAATCTGATATACAACACACAGATTCACTTAAAAATACTTTGCTTAACAAAGTAACTTACAACCATTTATCAAACACAACTAACCTAAATTATTTAGATTCTTTGGCTCAAATTAAATATTTGGAAAAACTAAATGAATACAAACAAATTGATACACTTAAAAATGTATCTATCAAACAAATAGAAAATAGTGCTAAGGAAATTTACAAACACACTAATACTGAAAATATTACACAAAATAACTATGAAAAAAATGATACTACTAGTAAACAAAAACACAGACTGTTATTCGATTTTGCTACTGACGCGAATTTGACAAATGAAATAAAAATACCTACTGACTTTGAAAATGGTATGTTTAAAATATTCTCTAATGCTGGAATAGTAATTTTAGAAAAAACTTGGGATAACTATTCACCTATCTGGAATTTAAATGAATCCAGAATAAGTATATCTCAAACGGAAGAATTTACAATAGTTCTTTATAAATCTAATAATGAATACCTAGGTGCAGGTAAAATAACTATAATAAAGTAACTAAAAGTTGGTTTCTTGAAGCTGATGAAATAGAATTTCCATACCTTTTACGGCTCCTTCGTTTATGAAAGTAATGTCTTGACTAAGATGGTAAGGAATTTGTGATAAATTAGGATCTACAACATAAACTTTAGAATTATCGGGAGCATATTGTAACAAACCTGCTGCAGGATAAACTTGTAAACTGGTACCCACCACCACCACAAGATCTGCATTTGAGATTTCTTTTACTGCAACTTCAATCATGGGAACTGATTCACCAAACCAAACTATATGCGGTCTAAGCTGACTGCCAAGTTCGCACAAATCGCCTAATTTGAGTTCCCAGTGTTTTAATGGATAAATTAATCGAGGACTTTTGGTACTTCTAGCTTTCCAAATTTCTCCATGCAGATGAATAATAGTACTAGAACCAGCTCTTTCATGTAAATCGTCCACATTTTGAGTAATTATGGTAACATCAAACAATTCTTCCAGTTTTTTACAAAAGAAATGTCCGTTGTTAGGTGTTACTTCTAAAATGTTTTTTCGTCTCTGATTATAAAATTCTAAAACTAGCTTAGGATTTTTGTGCCAACCTTCAGGAGAAGCGACATCTTCTATTCTATGTCCCTCCCATAAACCGTCGGCAGCTCTAAAAGTTGGCACACCACTTTCAGCACTGATTCCCGCTCCTGATAAAACGACTAGCTTTTTTTCAAAAAGTTTAATTTATGACTCCTTGGTTTATTAATAAAATCAATAGAATACCTACAATGATTCGGTAATACCCCCAAATTTTAAAGCCGTATTTTTTTAGAAACTCAATAAATAATTTTATGGCAAATAAAGCTACCACAAACGCTATTACATTTCCAACAAAAAAAGCAAGTGTATTATCTGAATTGCTAAAAATCATTTGATATCCTTTCTGCTCAACACCTTGATACATCCATTTCTTAATAAAAACCGAATATAGTGTAACGGCACACATGGTAGGAACAGCTAAAAAGAACGAAAATTCTGCTGCTAAATTTCTAGTCATCTTTTGTTGCATACCTCCAATGATAGACGCTGCTGCTCTACTTGTACCAGGCATCATTGCTAAACATTGCCAAAAACCAACAATAAGAGCTTTTTTAATCGTTAAATCTTTTTCTTCTGAAACTGTAGGATTCTGAAATAACTTATCGATGAACAATAAAATGATTCCACCAATGACCAAAACAATAGCAATAGGTAATGGTTTTTCTAAAACTGATTCAATCATATCGTCGAACAACTTGCCTAATACTAATGCAGGAATTACCGCAATGGCAAGTTTTAAATAAAAATGATATGATTTAAAATCTAAGAACTTTTTATAATAAGCTACAATAACTGCTAAAATAGCACCAAATTGGATAGACACTTGAAACATTTTAACGAATTCATCTGATTGAATACCAAAAAATGAACTCACAAAAATCATATGAGCTGTAGATGAAATAGGTAAAAACTCAGTAAGCCCCTCTACTACTGCAAGAATTATAGACTGTATTAAATCCATGACTATTTAGTTATTCGCTTTTAGCAAAAATTGCAAAAAACTCAATAATAAATCCTGACATAATTACCAAGGGACCTACCCACAAACCTAAACTACCAAATCCATACTCTGCTGTATCCATAGACATAAGCGTAAATCCTAAAATCAGAACTAAAATTCCTGCTATTAACAATTTGTAATTATTCTTTCCAAAAAGCATTTGTTTATTTTTAAAATGTTAAATTAATATAAATCATCTAATTTCATTTTTAAGTATTTACTTATAGCCATAAATGTACTTAAAAATCCGATTAATGCACCACTAATAATCATGATTACAGCTAAAAGCATAATCAAAATATTAGATTTGTAAACATGTAAATGTATATCAAAATCTTTGAGATTGTAATCTAATACATATACAAAACCTGACAATAATAAAAATGAAATTACTCCAGATAATAATCCCAACAATAAAGCTCTTATTAAAAAAGGTTGTCTGATAAACGAAGACTTTGCTCCTATCAGCTGCATACTTCTTATTAAAAATCTTTGAGAAAATAAGGCCAATTTTATAGTATTATGAATCAATAAAATAGATATGAATGTCAATACAGCAGCTAGAACTGTAAGTGCAATACCTACTTTAGGTAAAATTTTGTTGATATTTTCAGCCAAATTGGCTCTATAATCTACTTCATAAACACCTTCTATTCTTTCTAGAATAATTTTGATGTTTTTTAAGTTATTGGCGGTTGTATATTCAGGTTTCAAATTAAGAACATATGCATCTCTTAACGGATTAAAACCCAATAAATTGCTAAAATCTTCTCCTGTTTCAGCAATAAATTTTCTTGCTGCTTCCTCTTTTGAAATATATTGGAATACTGGTTTTGAATTTTCTACTAATATATACTTTTGACTAAGTATCGTATTTTGTAGAACATTTTTAGTGGAATCGCTTAATTCTTTATCTAAATACACATGTAACGTAATGTGTTTTTTAATCTCGTCTGACTGTGACTGATAAAATAACACTAATACGCCTAAAATACCGATAACTAATACCGATAATGTTACACTAAACACTACCGATACTGATGGATAAGCACCTAGTTTTTTCTTTTTCTTAATGATTTTTTGTGTAGACAAATCAGGGTATTTTTCGCAAACATAAGGTATAAATTAAACTTTGCAAAAAACTTTATCAAAAGTATGCAAAATTACCACACCACTACACCTTGTTTTACATCATATAAAATGATTTCATTTTTACCTTCAAGCATGAAATAGATATTTTCTTTACTTTTTTTAGAGGTTGCTTTAACCAAATAATAAGGTGTACCTGTAAAATCATCTACACTGATAATTTGCTGTACACTATATTTATCTCCCAAAGCATATTGCAACTTTGGATGAAACTGAACAGGTAAATCCTTAATTTCTATTTCTCTGTCAATTTCTACACAATCAGCCCCTATTGTATAATAAACCGACAATTCCTTATCGTTCTCCTTATACTTAGCTACGTACGTATTTTCATTTTTAAACCACGTAACTCCCGAAGCACCAGGATGCTGATAATAAAACCTGAAACATACATTTTTAGGAACTTCTTTCACTGGATGTTCTGAAGCAAAAACATTTGTAAATAGAAATATAAGAACCGAAAACCAATAAACCTTTTTCATTTTGTTTAAATTTTACTTCAAAGTTATTATTTAAACAAAACTTATAGTATAGTAATCGTCAGTATGATAACTGATAAAAATCAATTATTAATTAAGCAACATATGTGCTACAGAGAAATAAACCCCTAGACCCAATAAATCATTGGCAGTGGTTATAAATGGACCAGATGCTAATGCAGGATTTACCCCCACACGATCTAATAATATTGGGGTAATAGTACCTAAAATAGACGCTAATAAAATAACACTAAACAGAGCAATAGAAACCACCATTCCGAGTAAAAATGAATGTCCTAAAATATAACTAAACGTAAAAACTATACAACAGATAATAAGACCGTTAAGCCCAGCTACTGCAAGTACTTTACCAAGTCTTTTGTACATGCTGTCTTCTATCAAATGATGCGATGCCAAACTTTGAACAATCAATGAAGAAGACTGTACGCCTACGTTACCTCCTGTTGCAGTTATGAGCGGGATAAAAAACGCCATAGCAGGCACAGCAATTAAACTTTGTTCAAAATTCCCAATAAAAATAGCCCCAAGCAAACCACCAACCATTCCTGCTAATAGCCAAGGTAAACGAGCTCTTGTTAATGTCCAAACTGAATCATCTTCCTCTATGCTCTCAGAGATACCAGACATAGCCTGAATATCTTTTTCAGCTTTTTCGGTTACCACATCCAGTACGTCATCTACGGTAATTAGTCCTACAAGTTTACCTTGTACATTAACTACCGGAAGTGCCTCTAAATCATATTTCTTAAACAAATCAGCAACTTGCTCTACTTCTTCGTAAGAATTTACAGAAATTATATCTGGCTCATAAATATCTTTCAAACTGATAGAATCTGGAGTCAAGAGAAGTTTTTTAGTAGAAACTATACCTAATAACTTGTCTTCATCATCTACCACATACACAGAAAATATTCTATCAATTTTTTCTGCTTGTATTCTTATTTGGTCTATACAACGTTTGACAGTCCAATTGACATTAGTTTTCACTAATTCTTTTGCCATGATACCACCTGCGACATCGGCTTCGTACCTGAGCAGTTCCGTAACGTTGTTAGCCGTTTGTTTATTTACTTTTTCTAGATAAGAAATTACTTCTTCTCTTTCTTTGATAGGAAGCTCATTTACAATATCTACGGCATCATCAGAATCAATGTATTTTAAAAATGTAGCTAACTTTTGAGTATCAAAGTTTCTAAGAAAATCTTTTCGTGTATCTGGGTCCACATAGCTGATTACTTCAGCCGCAAAATCATCTTCAAGTGTATTTATAACTTGAATACAATCACTTGTAGTAAGTTCATACAAAACTTGTGCAATATCTGCCGGATATAGTTCTTCAAATGATGATTTCACAAAAGCACTATCTTGTTGCTCAATAGCAACTTTTATGGACTCCACATATTCTTTTGTGATTTCAAACATACTCATAACTAAACCTTGATTATTTAGATGATTTTTCTATAAATTTTGGCAAATTTAGTTTTTAGAATTCACTAATCAAACAATTGTAAAATTTAAAATGTACAATTTTATATCTATATTTAAAAAATAATATTGGCTTAAAGTAATTATAAAATGATCAACAAATACAAAACCTCAAAAAGTTTCTTTTTATATATTATAATTTGTTTTATATCAGTGTCTTATAGTCAAGACAGTACTTTAACACTTGAAAACATTTTTCTTAAAAACACTTTTAAACTTAAACCTATTCCCAAGTTAGATTTTAACAATCAGGGTAACAGTTTTGTACAATTATCAAACGACAAAATTTATATTTATTCTACTAAAGACCAAACACTTACTGATAGCATTGATCCAAAAATTAAACATATAGATGAAATAAAATTTTACAATAATTATATTTTAATTTTCACAAACACAAAAGCTATTTACAGATATTCTACTGAAAGTATTGTTTACTTGTATCATATATCTAGTTCTAAATCAACTATTTTAAACAATGGAATATTGATACGAAATGTTCAAATGTCGCCAGACAATCGATATATTTCTTACTGTTATCAAAATAATTTATATGTATATTCTACAGTAACCAACGAATCTGTATCAGTAACCAATGACGGAAAAGAAAATCAAATCATTAATGGTTTTGGAGACTGGGTGTATGAAGAAGAATTAAATGTATTAAACGCCACCTATTGGAATGCACAAAGTACTAGCTTGGCATATTTAAAATTTGATGAATCTGACGTAAAAGTTCATACTTTACAATATTTTACTGAAAGTAAAGATGTTAGAAATTTCAGCTTTAAATATCCCAAATCTGGAGATGACGGCTCCAAAGTGAGTCTATGGAATTACGATATTTCTTCACAGAAAAACACTTTGATAAAACAATGCGATTCAGTAGACTTCTACATTCCAAGAGTTTTTTGGACTCACGATTCAAAAATTGGATTTGTAACTTTAAATAGACTACAAAATAATTTGAATATTTATACCGCTCAAAACAATAAAATAGAAAAAATTTATACGGAAAATAACGATACCTACATAGAAATAGACAATGATTGTTTTTTAAATTCTGAAAATCTATTTTTTACATCTGACAAATCTGGTCTTAAACAAATTTATCAATTAGACTTAAAATCAAATAAACACTTTCAAGTAACCAATGATAGTTTTCCAATAAATGAAATTGTTGGTCTCAATAATGAATATTTATATTTTATCACGCACAAATTTGGAGCAGAAAACAAAACATTAGCAGCTTTAAATTTAAAAACAAAGAAAATTAAGCATATAAACCTTATTGGTCAAAATAATGTTTATGCAATTTCTAACGAATACTTGCAAGTAACAAATTCAACAATAAACTCTCCTACAAACAGTTACATTTACAGCAAGAATTTAAAACAAATAAAAACTCACGTTAACAATTCAGAAAAAAATACTATAAAAAGCAATGCAAAATTTGAATTTGTTGAACACAATTTTGCTAAGAACCCAACTCTATTTTATGAATCCACAAAACCAAATGCCAATAAATTAATGGTGTATCAGTACAGTGGACCTGGTTCTCAATCAGCAACTAATTCATGGAAACACAAAGATGTTTTATGGTTCAAATATTTAAATTCTAAAGGTGTTCATGTTTTGATTGTTGACCCTAGAGGTACTGGTGGGCAAAACGCCCAGTATCAAAAGTGTACCTACGCCAATCTGGGCGAAATTGAAACAAAAGATATTTATGAAACAACAAAATATTATGCAAAAAAGTACCATATTGACAGTACCCAAATTTCAATATTTGGTTGGAGTTTCGGTGGGTATATTTCACTTTTAAGTGCATGTAATTATCCTAATTTCTGGAAAAAGTGTATTTCCGTAGCTCCCGTAACAGATTGGAAGTTATATGACAACATTTATACAGAAAGATATATGCAAACTCCACAAAAGAATCCTACAGGCTATAAAAAATCTTCTGTTTTGGAAAATTGTAAAAACATTAATTCAGAAATATTTCTAATTCATGGAACAGCAGATGACAATGTACACGTAAACAATTCATATTTACTGTATAATAAAATGCTCTCTATGAACAAATTAATAAAATTTGATACTTACCCAGATAAAAATCATGGTATTTATGGAGGCAATACGAGATATTTATTGTACAAAAAAATAAGTGAATTTATTTTATCTGAATAAGCAATTATATTATCCAAAAACTTGTTAGATCACTAACAAAAAGATAGATTTGTGAATATTATGAAATCATTCTTTAAAAATCCGTTGTTGTGGGTCTTTATTTTAGTAGTGATAATTGCAACTTGGAAATATCAAGAAAACAAGAAAAATATTCTGAGTGATTATAATGACCTACTTGAAAATAATCCTGAAACTGATGATTCAAAAACAGAATATCAGGAACACGAAAGCAATAGTGATTTTCTAAATAAGTTTTATAAGAAAGACAGTACAAAAAATCCAGGAGAATATGGATTAACTGATGATTCTGTAAAAAAAATAATTGCTGAAAAAAAAGCTGTTACAGGAGAAAAAGATAGTACTAAAGTTGTAACAGAAAGTGTATTAAATGAAGAAGAAATTAATTATATAATTAGAAAATCAGCAGAACAAGAAAAAAACAAATGAACAAAACTCTAACATACATATTGAATAACTTTTGGCTTCTTCTAGTGTTTTTATAACATTAGGAGTATTTGTTCTAGTATAAATTAATTCAGAAATTAAACTAAGCGACTCCTCCAAAGGGAGTCTTTTTTATTATATGGAAAACCCAAAAATTAAAATCAACCAAAATGCAGCTTTAGGAATAGCAGCATTAGGTGTTTTTCTATTTGCTACAAAAGCAATATTAGTAAAACTTGCCTACAAAGAACACATAAATGCACAAACCATGCTGCTCTTGAGAATGAGTTTTTCAGTACCTGTGTACCTGTGTATTTTATTACTACCGCAAAATTTTAGCAAAATTAAATCATTAAGTATAAAAGAACACTTAATGATCATATCTCTCGGAATTGTAGGTTACTTCTTATCAAGTTTGTTTGACTTTGTTGGCTTACAATACATTACAGCAAATCTAGAACGATTAATTTTATTTGCATATCCAACTATGGTGGTACTCATATCTAGTTTTATATTAAAGAAAAAAATAACGAAAGCACAATGGTACGCTATAGTTATTACCTATATAGGTATTTTTATTACATTATTTGAAAAAATTCAATTTCAAAACTCATCGTTAGAATTATACGGAATTCTATTAATTTTTGCGAGTGCTCTTACGTATGCACTCTATTTAATAGGTAGCGGAGAATTGTTAACAAAAATTGGGACTGTACCATTTACAGCATATGCTATGGTTATTTCTAGTGTATTTGTTATCATTTATGCACAATTTACATCCACAACTCCGTTACAATTAATTCCCCAAAATGTATATTTCATTGGGATTATCATGGCCATTTTCGCTACTATAATACCATCATTTTTAATTAGTTACGCTATTAAAAATGCAAATGCATCTTCTGTTTCCATAATTGGTAGCATTGGACCTGTTTTTACCATACTTCTCTCCTATTTTATTTTAAATGAATCTATGAGTATTTTTCAAATAATCGGAGGAATTATCATTTTATTAGGGGTATATTGGGTAAGCTTAAAGAAATAATAAGTAGAAGCCCTTGAAGCTCAGAATAGAAATTTTAAGAAAATGACTCCACAGTGAAAATTGTAAAAAGCATACATAAATATATAATTACACTAAAAACAAGAGAGGCTGTCCAAAGTGAACAGCCTCTTTTAGATGGTAATACTAAATAGAAATATTTTAATACAATTTGTTTAAGGCATCTAAATATGCTTCTACAGATGCAACAACAATATCTGTGTTAGCGGAAAACCCATGATTTGTTTGTTCGCCCGTTCTTAAACTCATGTGAACTTTACCAAAATCGTTAGAACCTTCAGTAATTGTTTGCACCAAAAACTCTTCCAACACCAAATCACTTGGTTTCACTATCTGATTCACACAATTGATAGCTGCATCCACAGGTCCATTACCTTCCGATTCAACGGTTTCGGTTTTACCATTAACTCTAAGAGTAACTTTTGCCTTAGGAGTTTTTTTATAACCACAAATCACTTCCATGTCTTCAAGGAAAATTCCTCTATCAGAAGCACCTTTACCCATTAATGCATGTAAATCTTTGTCGTTTACGTTATCTTTTTTAGCATCTGCTATTTTAAGAAACTCAGCATATTTTGTCTCTAACTCATCTTTAGATAACTGATAACCAAGAAGTTCCAATCTATAATTTAAAGCTGCACGTCCACTTCTTGCTGTTAGAATAATAGAAGATTTACCAGCTCCTACATCTTCTGGCTCCATGATCTCATAGTTTTGTTTATTTTTGATCATTCCATCTTGATGTATACCTGATGAGTGAGCGAATGCATTTTTACCAACCACAGCTTTGTTTGGCTGAACCGGCATACGCATCATGCTTGAAACTTTTCTGCTCAACGGATAGATTCTTTTAGAATCAATGCCTGTTGTCAAGCCTAATTCTTTATGAGTTTTCATAGCCATAACAACCTCTTCTAAAGAAGTATTACCCGCTCTTTCTCCAATTCCGTTTATGGTACATTCAATTTGTCTAGCACCATTGATAACACCCGCAAGAGAATTAGCGGTAGCTAATCCTAAATCGTTATGACAATGAACAGATAAAATTGCTTTATCTATATTCTTAACGTTTTCCATTAAGAATTTAATTTTAGCACCATATTCTTCAGGTAAGCAATAGCCGTTAGTATCTGGAATGTTAACAACTGTAGCCCCAGCAGCTATAACAGCCTCCACCATTTGAGCAAGAAATACGTTATCTGCACGTCCGGCATCTTCGCAATAAAACTCAATATCTTCAACAAATTTTTTCGCATATTTTGTTGCAGCCACACCACGAGCTATAATTTCTTCGCGTGTACTGTTAAACTTATATTTTATGTGAAAATCACTTGAACCAATACCCGTGTGTATTCTTTTATGTTTTGCATATTGTAATGCTGCCACAGCTGCATCTATGTCTTTTTCTACCGCACGTGTTAAAGCACAAATAGTTGGATTACTAACCGCTTTTGAAATTTGAACTACAGATTCAAAATCACCAGGACTTGAAATAGGAAAACCGGCTTCTATAACATCAACACCGAGCAGTTCGAGTTCTTTGGCGATTACAATTTTTTCTGGTGTTGTTAATTGGCAACCAGGTACTTGTTCCCCATCTCGAAGTGTAGTGTCGAATATAAAAACTTTTCCGCTCATAAAATATTATTTTTTTGAACTGCGAATTTACTAAAAATTATGATTTCATTTTAAAAAAATATGAATATCTAAAAAAAATGAAGTTATGCCCCATTCATTCATATTAATAATTTAATTTTGCCCCAAGTTACATGTACAATAATTAAATCATGCATTCTTTAAAGTTTTCCAAACATATATTTTTCATATTTAGTTATATTTCAATAACATATAGTATTTATGCACAACAAATAAACTACATAACCTACTCTGACACTGTACTAAATGTGAGATTAGATTCCGTTGTAAATCTTTTAACACTGGAAGAGAAAATTCAAATGATAAAATCTTCTGGAGCATTTACCAATGGAAATGTACCCAGATTAGGAATTCCATCATTAAAAATGTCTGACGGCCCTCATGGTGTTAAATATGATATAGCTTGGAATTGGGATGTTGACAATAATAATTTACAGAAAGCTACCTATTTACCATGTGAATTATTGCTTGCGGCTACATGGAACCGAAAACTAGCATTTGAGTACGGTAAAGTTTTAGGCTCGGAAACTCATGCTAGAGGTAAAAATATTATTTTAGCACCAGGTATTAACATCATAAGAACACCACTGAACGGGAGAAATTTCGAATATTTGAGTGAAGATCCATTTCTAGTTTCTGAGTTATGTGTACCTCACATAAGAGGTGTACAAAGTATGGGAATTGCCGCATGTGTGAAACATTATTTAGCTAATAATCAAGAAACTAATCGCCAAAAAGTAGATGTACAAATGAGCGAAAGAGCTTTGCGAGAAATATATTTGGTTGGATTTAAAAACGCCATAGAAAAAGGTGAATCTTTTGCTATAATGGGAGCCTACAACAAATTCAGAGGTCAGTATTGTTCTCATAATAAATATCTTAACAAAATACTAAAAGATGAATTAAAGTTTAAAGGTATCTTAATTAGTGATTGGTCTGCAGTTCAAAATACAGAAGAAGCAATCAAATATGGTACTGATATAGAAATGGGTACAGAAATGAGAAATTGGGGAAAATGGGATTTTATACTGCATTTTTAGGAAGTAAAGCTTACCAATTATTTAAAGACAATTCACTACCAATCAACTATTTAAATGATAAAGTTAAAAGAATATTATGGGTTTTACATCAAACCAATTTGAGTAAAAATAAATCCATAAAAGCTACTATCAACACAAAAGAACATCAGAATACGGCTTTAAAAATTGCTGAAGAAGGTATCGTTCTTTTGAAAAACAAAAATATATTACCTATTCAACCCAAAAAAATATCAAAAATTGCAATAATTGGTGATAATGCTACGCATTTGCACGCAGAGGCTGGTGGTAGTTCTCTTATTGCTCCTTTTTACGAAATATCTCCTTTACAGGGACTTAAAAGATTCTTAGGAAGTGATTCTTCTAAAATTACATTCAGCCAAGGATATGAAGTTTCTAAGAAACAAAGCATTAATAAGAAACTTTGGGATGAAGCACTAGAAAACGCGAAAAAAGCAGATGTTGTTTTATTTTTTGGCGGATTTGTTCATGGATATTCTAGCAACTGGAACGACAACGCTTTTGATGCAGAAAATATTGACAAACAAGATATTAAACTACCTTTTGGGCAAGATTCATTAATTAAAGCTATAACAAAAGTAAATAAAAACACCATTGTTATTCTTGTAAGTGGTGGTGCATGCAATATGAATTACTGGATAAAATCTACAAAAGGCGTGATTCAACAATGGTATGCAGGTATGGAAGGTGGAACTGCAATTGCAAATGTAATTTTTGGCAAAACTAATCCTTCTGGCAAATTGCCCGTTACTTTTCCCGTAAAACTGGAAGACATGTCTGCACACAGTAAAGGTAATTTCCTAAATGATACCCTCTTAAACTACCACGAAGGAATTTATGTTGGCTATAGACATTTTGAAACTAAAAAAATAAAACCATTGTTTGAATTTGGCTTTGGACTTTCTTATACAAAATTTGATTTCTCAAATTTACAAACAGAGATTTCTCAAGAGAAAATTTTAGCAAAATTTGATATTCAAAACACAGGAAATTGTTTTGGAGCAGAAGTAGCTCAAGTATATATTTCAAAAATAAACTCTGAAACAGATAGACCAAGTAAAGAGTTAAAAGGATTTGAAAAAATAGATTTGAAATCCTCAGAAAAACAAAACATTTCCATTGAAATCCCAATAGAAAACCTTATGTATTTTGATGAAAAAACTAATAATTGGAAATTAGAAAAAGGACTATACATGATAGAAATAGGAAATTCTTCTAGAAATATTTTATTAAAAAAATCTATTGTACTCAATTAATTGTCAACTCAATTTATGATTCATAAAACTCCACGACTATTAAAGTTTTTGTATCCTTCATTGGTTTGGAATGTACCAACTAATGAAAAGAAAATATTTTTAACATTTGACGACGGTCCAATCCCGGAAGTAACTGAATTTGTTTTAGAAACATTAGCACAATATAATGCCAAAGCAGTCTTTTTTTGTGTGGGAGATAACATAAAAAAACACCCTGAAGTTTTTTTGAAGGTTGTAAACGAAGGACATAAAATTGGTAATCACACGTTTAACCATCTCAAAGGCTGGAAAACCGACAATAATACATATTTTGAGAATATTCAATCTTGTGAAGAAATTATTGGGCAATACAGTTCTGGATTTTTCAGAGCTCCTTATGGAAGAATTAAGCGATCTCAAATTAAACATCTCAAATCAAAATATAAAATCATAATGTGGGATGTTTTAAGTGCTGATTATGAGAAATTTTTATCCAAAGAAAAATGTCTAGAAGGCACCATAAAAGCAACAAGAAATGGTTCAATTGTTCTATTTCATGATCATTTGAAAACATACGAAAAAATCAAGTATGTATTACCCAAATACTTAGATCATTTTTCAAAACTAGGGTACACATTTGAACTTATTCCATAAAATGACTCAGCAAAGTAATCAACCACATACGAGATGGGAAGCAATAGACGCTATTAGAGGAATAGCCGCACTTTTTGTTGTACTTTTTCATTATACACTCAGAAAACCACAAGCTAAACTGGGATTTTATTTGGGAGTAAGTTGTGTAGATATCTTCTTCTTACTGAGTGGTTTTGTTATATTCTTCAGTTTAGATAGAGTACAAAACTGGAAAGAATTTTTATGGAAAAGATTCACAAGACTTTATCCTGCATATT
Organism: Cytophagales bacterium; assembly: GCA_046329305.1. GTDB lineage: Bacteria > Bacteroidota > Bacteroidia > Cytophagales > UBA9547 > CAMFLX01. The sequence continues at coordinate 355,103 of JAXLUW010000002.1, read as the reverse complement.
GGATTTGTATGTTGATTACAGGAAGTGTTTTATATTATTATTTTGATTCTAAATCTCCGAGCCCGTTTCCGTTTTTGTGGAGATTTCTTACAAATATGACTATGTTTCAATCGTGGTTTAATCAAAAAGATTTAGATGGCCCCTATTGGACTTTAATAATAGAATTACAATTCTATATTTTAATGGCTCTATTTTTATCTTTAAATTATCTTAAAAAATTCATTGATTTAGGAATATTTATAGTTTTAGGATGTTTTATTTACGGGCTAGACAACTCACATATTTACTTCAGTAATTTCTATAACTTTTTAGGAAAATATATACCTTTAATAAACCACTTCCCTGTTACTTTTGCGGGTGTATTATTTTATTTTCTTAGCAAGGATTTCAAAAACACCAAAATTTACATTTATCTTATAATTACGTTTTTAGTACAATTAACTTTGTTTAATGATGGTGGAAGAGCACATATGTATATGCCATTTGAACAATACATACTTACGCTGAGTTGTTATTATATACTAATGGCACTGTTGATAGTCCACAAAATAAACTTTATTGCATTAAAACCCTTGTTATTTTTAGGTAAAAAATCTTATCCTTTGTATCTTCTACATCAATACTTAGGACTATGGGTAATGATACCTATATTAACAAAAACATATCATATTCACTTTTGGTGGGCTTGTGCAATAAGTATTTTTGTAATAATTATAATATCTTATTTAATAAATAAATTCATAGAAATACCTATTAATCAAAGACTAAATAAGTGGTATACTCAAAAATTTAGACAAAAATCCAACAACTAATCATAAAAATATACCATAAATCAAAAAAAAAATATAATTTCGCAAATTGAATTTGAAAATTACTTACAATTTATAATATGGCAAAAGCTACAGAACTTAAAAAAGCAAAAACTTCATCAGAAGAGTTCTCAAAAGAGCAGTACATGTTTTGGTACGAGTCTATGCAATTGATGAGAAAATTTGAAGAAAAGTGTGGTCAATTATATGGTCAACAAAAAATAAAAGGGTTTTGTCATTTATACATTGGTCAAGAAGCATGTGCAGCTGGTTCAGTATCAGCATTAAAAAAAGGAGACAAATATATAACATCATATAGAGATCACGCTCTTCCGTTAGCACTTGGAACAAGTCCTAATCCTGTAATGGCAGAATTATTTGCAAAAAGTACAGGTTGTTCTAAAGGAAAAGGTGGTTCAATGCACATTTTTGACAAAGAAGTAGGTTTTGTGGGTGGACACGGTATTGTGGGTGGACAAATTCCTCTAGGTGCTGGATTAGCATTTGCTGAAATGTATAACGGTACAGACAATCTTTGTATTTGTTATATGGGCGATGGTGCGGTACGTCAAGGTGCTTTCCACGAAACTCTAAACATGGCTATGATATGGAATATACCTGTAATTTTTGTTATTGAAAACAACGGTTACGCAATGGGTACTTCTGTACAAAGAACTTCAAATGTAGTAGAGTTATATACACTTGGAGAATCTTATGATATTCCTTCAATGCCTGTAGATGCAATGACTGTGGAAGAAGTACACAAAGCGGTGTCTTGGGCTGCTGAAAGAGCTAGAAGTGGTCAAGGTCCTTCATTGTTAGAATTTAGAACATACAGATACAAAGGTCATTCAATGTCTGACCCTGCAAAATACAGAAGTAAAGAAGAACTTGAAGATTACAAAAATCAAGATCCGATAGAAAAAGTAAGAGCTACCATTTTAAATAATGGTTATGCAACAGAAGCAGATTTAGAAGCAATTGATGAGAAAATAATGGCTCAAGTACTAGAGTCAGTTGATTTTGCAGAAAAATCTCCATATCCAGAGCCAGCTGAAGCATATACTGATGTGTATGTAGAAGAAAATTATCCGTTTATAAAAGAATAATCTTAACATGACAAAGAAAAAAGAAGAAGTAGTTGCTACAGAGGTAAATGCACCCGTTGAGAATGTAACGGTAGCTTCTCAACCATTTGATTTCGAAGTTTTCTACGAAAAAAACAAAAGTTTAATTGGCAAAGCAACCATAGCTGTTGCAGGAGCTGTAGCATTGTTTTTTGGAGGTAAATATTATTTGAACTCTCAAAACGAAGAAGCTCAAGAAAAAATGTTTCAGGCACAATTTTACTTCAAATCTGACTCTTTAGATCTTGCTTTAAACGGTAAAGGAAAAGATAGAGGTTTTTTACAAATAAAAGACCAATATCCAATGACTGATGCTGCAAATTTAGCTTCATATTACGCAGGTGTTATTTATTTGCAAAAAGGTGAATTCAAAAAAGCTATTGACCAGTTAAGTGATTTTTCTTCAAAAGATGCTTTGGTTCAAGCAAGAGCATATAGCTTGATTGGAGATGCGAACATGGAATTAAATAACTTTGCAGATGCTAAAACTTATTATTCTAAGGCTGCTGAGTATAAACCAAATAAAGATTTCACTCCAGAATATTTATACAAACTAGCTATAGCTTGTGAAAAAGCAAAAGATAACATTGCAGCAGTGGAAGCATACAGTACTATAATTAACGAATATCCAAATTCAGAAAAAGTACTAGATGCAAAAAAATACAGAAGTTTACTTGAAACTCAAAAATAAAGAACGCTTTAATTAATAAAAAAGCCCCCAAAAGTCAGAAAATTTTGGGGGCTTTTTTATTAATTCTTCTTGTTAGTCGTAAATTTCATGTTTAAAACTTTTTAATACAAAAATCAGGGTGAATTAACTATCAATTGAAATAGACACCAATTCACAATTAGAATTCATAGTTACGGCTAAAATGTAATCAGAATATTCAGGACTAATAACATAGTCAAATGTTACATAATTGCCTGCATCGTCAGGGAAAAATGCTATTCTTTCTAATATCAGATATTTTAACAAATGTTTAGATTTAGCCAACTTTGTGTTTTCAACTTTATCAAATCCGTCTAAAGCCATTTCATCTATAACTTCAATGTGATCTTCTAAGTATTCTCTAAGATTTTTACATTTTTTAGTTTTAAAATTAGTATCAAAGTACTCTTTAATTAGTAAATCATACTTTTGAATATTTTCTAATATAGTTCGTGCAGTATCCAATGCTGATACTTCAACAAAAGATTTTTCAAAATATATTTGTGCATATATTTCTGAATCTTCAAAATCAACCTCCACTCCATATTCATTTTTAAGATTTTCTTGAGGAAGACTTCCGAAAAAAGGTAGGTTAATCTCTTTCATTACTAAAACTATTATATGTTTATTTGATAATTCAAACTTAAGAAATTATATATTTAAACTTACATTTTCTTAATTATATATAATTCAACCTTAGTAAAATTACATTTTTAATACCAATATTTCACCAACTATGAAAAATAACTTTCGTATAAAATAAAAATTTTTAGAATATGAACTTCAAGTTAAGTGATGAACACCTTGCCGTACAAGAAAGTGCTCGTGATTTTGCAAAAAAAGAACTATTAAATGGTGTTATAGATAGAGACGAAAATCAATATTTTCCTAAAGAGCTAAAAATCAAAATGGCTGAGATGGGATTTATGGGAATGATGACATCACCACGATATGGAGGAATGGGAATGGATTACATAAGCTATGTGATTGCTCTTGAAGAAATAGCAAAAATTGATGCTTCTGCGGCTGTTATTATGAGTGTGAATAATTCATTAGTATTGTGGGGATTGGAAACTTATGGAACAGAAGAACAAAAACAAAAATATATTCCAAAACTGTGTAATGGTGAACATTTAGGAGCGTTTGCTCTTTCGGAGCCAGAAGCAGGTTCTGATGCTACTTCTCAACAAACTACGGCGATTGATTGTGGTGATTATTATTTATTGAACGGCACAAAAAACTGGATTACTAACGGAGGAAGTGCAGATATATATGTGGTGATAGCACAATCTCATACTGATAAAGCACATAAAGGAATCAACGCATTTATCGTAGAAAAAGGTATGGATGGTTTTTCGATAGGGAAAAAAGAACAAAAAATGGGTATAAGAGCATCAGATACCCATTCTCTTATGTTTTCAGATGTAAAAATCCCTAAAGAAAATAGAATTGGAGTAGATGGTTTTGGATTTAAATATGCCATGAAAACTTTAGAAGGTGGCCGAATTGGAATAGCTGCCCAAGCCTTAGGAATAGCCTCTGGAGCGTATGAATTAGCATTAGCATATAGTAAACAAAGAAAATCATTTGGTCAAGAAATATATAAACACCAAGCAATTGCGTTTAAACTTGCAGACATGGAAACTGAAATAGATGCTGCAAGATTATTGTGCTACAAAGCAGCATTTTTAAAAGATTCTGGAAACGAATATGGATTTGCAAGTGCAAAAGCAAAACTTTTCGCCTCTGAAGTTGCTATGAAAACTACTACTGAAGCCGTACAAATACATGGTGGTTACGGATATGTAAAAGAATTTCACGTAGAGAGAATGATGCGTGATGCAAAAATCACACAAATATATGAGGGAACATCTGAAATACAGAAAATTGTAATTTCTCGTGAAATAACAAAATAATAGAAATACTTAATAATTGTACAAAACCAATTACAATTACCTAAAAATACAATATATTTTGTATTTTTTTTAGTAATATATTGCTTTTGTACAATTTTTTTTAGTACCTTTGCTCCATAACCAATTGTATTTAACAGTTATGGAAGATTACAATAAAATTATAGAATCACTCAGTGTAAGATTCATAAAATCTAGAAATTTAAGAATCCTTAATCCTTTTTATGTTGAAAACTTCTATGATGTAGAAAATATTGTAGCATTACTACACAGAGGAGAGATTTCATTTGGAGAAGAACGTGAGCGTGTAGCAGAAGGTGAAATTCTTTTTATTCCAGCTGGTAAAAATGTCAATCTGAATTATGGTACCAAAAATACCAACAAGATTTCTAATGAAGAATATTTATCTAATAGAGAAAAATATGTAGGCATGAATACCAATCCGGACAGATTGGGACTTGATGAAAACAGTTTTACTGCTATAAGTTTTGATGCTAAAGTTTTTGACTCTGTAAATTTCTTTACATCTCTAGATTTACCACCTTTTATCATAAAAGGAAATCCGGTACTTAGAGACCTTATCATGAAGACTATTACCGAAGACTTACATCACAAAATAGGTACTGAAAGACTTATCAAAAACTTTACAGAACAAATTGTAATTGAAATAATTAGATATATTATTGACCATCACTTGTTTGTGGAACAACTTGCAACAAATGGTGCGTACTTTAAAGACCCTAGATTAATTGATATTTTCATGTATATCAAAGACAACATCTCAGGAGATTTGTCTAATCAGATTCTTGCTAAAGTGGCTAACGTTTCTGAAGATTACGTGGGTCAATATTTTAAAATGCTTACAGGAATTAATCCACAAGATTATATTGAATATCAACGTATGGAAGCCGCAGTAAATTTACTGAGAACTTCTAAAGATAGTATCAGAGATATTGGTGCTCAAGTTGGATACAAAGATACCGCATATTTTTGTAGAAGATTTAAAATGATGTTTGGTATCCCTGCTGGTAAAATGAGAAGAAGAGAATCACTTATCAATATTTAAGATATTTTTAGCATCCATTTATTTTTAAAACTGTTTTAAGCACATGACACGCACTTGTGCTTTTTTCATTTTTAGTAATATATTTACAATTAGTTCGCACAAAATTTAATTTACTCAATGAATATTTCTTTGTTTTTTGACCCTGTTTCTGAAGAATTAATTAATCTTAATTCAGATTTTGGGAGTTTTGAAAATGCATTCTATATCAACACACAAGGAACCATAGAATGGAGAAATTATCACATAGCCCTTATTGGTCTTAACGAATATAGAAGTAATTCTATACATACAGAAAATCAACTACATGCTGCAGATAATATTCGTAAAGAACTTTATAAATTAAAAAAATCTCAGGTAACCTATAATATGTGCGACTTAGGAAATTTGCGTGCAGGAGAAACAACCACAGATACACAAGAACGCCTAAGAGAAGTATGTAGTGCATTATTAGAAAATAACACTATTCCAATTATAATTGGAGGAACACACGATATGAGTGTGGGACAATATCATGGTTACCAACAACTACAAAAATTAGTAACCGTTTTAAATATAGATTCTTGTATAGATTTACAAACAGATCACACATCTGAAAACAATGGTAATTTCTTAAATAAAATACTTTTACATGAACCTAATTATTTAATGAATTTCATTCAGTTGGGTTACCAATCCTATTTAAATGATCATAACTTGCTAAATGTATTTGAAAAGTTAAACTTTGAACATTACAGACTTGGTAGCTTGAGAGATCAATTTGAGGAAATTGAACCCACAATACGTCAGGCAAATATGATAAGTATAGATTTGAATGCTGTTAAAATTCAGGATGCACCAGCACAATATCATAATAGACCTTTTGGATTTACGGGTGAAGAACTTTGCCGAATTGCATGGTATGCGGGACTTGGAGAAAAATCTAATTCATTTGGAATCTATGAATATTATCCAGAATTAGACAAAAATTGCCAAACTGCTAATTTGATTGCAACTGTAATTTGGTATTTTGTAGAAGGTTATTACCACAGAATCCCTTTAGAAAACTTTGGTACTGATGCATTTATAAACTACAAAGTCAGTGTGAGTGAGTATGAAATACTAGAATTTTTCAAACATAAATATACTGAAAAATGGTGGCTGAAAGTTCCAAAACTAAACTCGCCAAATCCAGATGTAGATTACATTACGGTTCCTTGTAGTTACAAAGATTACTTAAGTGCAAATCAGGGAGATCTTCCAAACCGATGGATTCAAAGCCAAGCACGTATGCTTTAAAAATATAAAAGGCTACAAAATGTAGCCTCTTATGACAATCAAAATAAAATTAACTTAAATAAATAAAATACTTTATATATAAATTTCAACAATCAAGAAGATTTGTAACCAAACTCATAAGGTTGTTTGCTGTGAGGTCCTAAGAAAATTCTAGCATAGATTCTGATAACTGATAATCCATCTATAATAAAGCTTAGGGCTGCGAAAAATGCAAGAACAACTTGGTCGTTATGAATGTGTCCGAACATAAGGTCTTCTCCTAAAAAAGTAGGTGTGATAGGAAAACCGGTAACTCCTAACGAAACCAACAACATAAGAACCGAAAGTTTAGGATATTTTACAGAGTTTCCATAAAACTGACCCACGCCCAATTCACCTTCTTGTTTGATCAAATATTTAATAATTACCATTCCTATAATAGCACATACCGCTACACCACTTAAGTATATGTACACATGTTTGAATTCAAAATTATCGTTGAAAGCTATGGCTAGAGCAATCCAAAAATGATTCATATTTACCAACAACCAACTTAATAATGCACTACTAGTTTCTGCAAAAGCAATCATAACTAGACACAAACCAATAAAAGCAAAAAAGTATGGTAAGCAATCTAACACAAAAGGTGAGAATAATTCTTTATGATGCACACCATAAACGCCTAAAATATATAAAGGAGACAACACTAACCACACGTGAGAGACTTTTACAAAGTTTACTTGACGACCCAGAAATTTTAAAGGACTCCAATATAATCTATATATAAGCGATTCCAAATTCCATTCTTTCAATGATAAAATGTAAAAAGTGTTTTCTATTTTACGTGGTAAGGAATCTTCTAATGTTAAAGGTCTTGGAGTAAAATTGTAAAATTGCTCACGTATAAGATAAGTAACTACTGAAGGAGAAACTAACAATTGATATGTTCTCAAAAAAGCATTACCAGCAAAATGTATCAAAGCTAGATTATCAAAACCTGCGGCTACTTCAATAAAAATGATTCCAATTTGTGAAGCAGAAGCATACGCTATTTGACTTTTAATAGATGATTGAACACGGGCTATTGCCCCAGTAATGATACTTGTAAACAACCCGACGAGACCAATTAAAATTCTAATTCCCAACTGGTGTATCCAGAAAGGTTCCATACGTAAAAGTAAAAATATACCTATATGTACCGATAAAGAACCATAAAAAATGGCACTCGATGGCGTAGGGCCTTCCATGGCTCTAGGCAACCATGAAGAAAACGGTAACTGGGCAGATTTAGCAGTGGCGGCTAAAACTACCATAAGTGAAATGAAAATCCCTGACAACAAATGACTTTGAACTTTCAAATCAACCATGTCATAGTTATTTAATATACTAAAAGTAATATTATTATGCCAAAAATGATGGGTTGCCCACATAGCCATGATTAGCCCAACATCTCCTAATCTATAAATTGAAAATACTTTAATGGCATTTTTAACAGGTAAATATCTGTTTTTATAAAATGCAATTAATAAAAAAGAACAAATACCTAAAATTTCCCATCCAATAAACAAAGTTTCTAGATTTCCAGCTATGATAGTGAAATTGTAGCCTAAGAAAAACAGTAAAATAGTATTGTAGAACCTTTTAAACCCAATTTCTCTGTGCATATAATCTCTGCTGTAAGTAGCTATTAACAATGTAATGAACGTACCAACAAACAAATAAACTGCAGTAACTTTATCAAAATAAAAATCTATGAAAAACAAATTATGTGAGTCTTCATAAATATTAAATTCTTTTAAATCTACAACAACATATCCATCTAAAATCCAACATGTTATATATGATATTAAAAAAATCATTTGTACCAAAACGGTTATAAATGCAGCTCTTGAAATTAAACTTTCATTGTGTGCAGGAATGATGGTGTTAATTAAAAAACCAAAGAGTGGTATTAACACAAATAAGAAAATGTAAATTTCCATTTTTATTATTTTATTATAGCTACAGGTAAATTTTCTAAACTATTACTTTTAACAATATACTCTTCAATATCTGAAACTATTGGAGTCTTACTTTCTATAGGATTGTATTCTTCAAAAGAACCATTTTGAAACAAATACATTTTTTGCGTAACAGGATTCAATGCAATCAAATGAATCCAATTATTGATAAACCACTGATACATGGCATCCACACTCATTATAGTTTTCAAAACTACTTCAGGAAAATGCTCAACTATAAACAACTGTCTTATAGGGTCATGTGCTTCTACCATTTGTCTTGGAAGTCCAGGTCTCAAATCTCCATCAATCCCATTTGCCACACCAAACAACCCCATTACATTATGAGGTAATTTGCTACCCGCTCCTAATTTTTGTATGTCAACTCTTGAAAAATAATAGTTCAAATTAATACCACCACACACTGGGCCAAGTGGTTTCATTATGTTCACTAAAATAGTTCCATCGGGATCGGTCTTATAATCGTAAGAATTTAAGAAAGCTCTTCTATCTAAAAAAATATTTTTTGTTAAATTTCTGCTCCCAACTATGGTTAGAGCATTAGTAGCATGATCTAGTTCTGGTCTAGGCTGAAACAAAGAAACTGTTCTCGTTCTTATTTTTTTATGAATAACATTAGCAGGTAATGTAGAATCAATGGACTCGAATCTTCTCGATCTTTCTTTTGCATTAAGATCTAAAGCTTTCTTAAAAGTAATTTTGTATTGCTTATGCAACTCTACATTTTTAACACTCAGAATGGTCTCATCAAAATATAAAATATCGTCTGTAGTGGTATCATGTAAGGCCCCAACAAACTGCGTAGTTTCTGGCACTTCTATCCCTCTTTGTTTAAGCAAATCTCTAACCTTTAAATGGTTAGCCATAAAACTAAAAACTCTAGCATTTACACTACCAGGTCTGCAAGAACAAGCTCCGCAATCCATAGTGGTATAGAAAGGATTATTTACACTACTAGCACCATGCCCAACCACATAAACTATAGGAGCAAAATTATCTAAAAGCCCAATACTTCTCAACAGTGCCTCCACCCTATCTGCCATTTCGTAGATAGTATAACCTATCTGCCAACCATTTTCTTTATCATTAATATCTGTATTTTCAATAGTTAAAGACGCTTCGGTATCCATGTGCCTGAAAGACGAAGCCATAGAAGGCGGAGAACTTGGTCTAAAAATATCTACAGCAAGTTTGATAGCATCCCAAATACCTAGAGTTTGAGAAACTAGCCAACCAGTTGACAAAGAGAATGTTCTTTTCTCGAAATGTAAATCTTTTTTTCTTTCTATTTGATGCCCATATTCTTTTATTAGATATTTGGGCGACATGGGTGCTGGGCACAATTTGGTATAAGATTTTCCTAAACTCGGTTGAAAATACATATCCACATTAAAAAAACCAGGTGTACCAAACGTCTCACAATTAGGATCTTGACGTTCTACATGATCTCTTATAGATATTTCTCTATCGTCTATACAGAAAAATGCTTGGAACGATTTTGTTGATTTATTTTCAGTATTGGGTTCTTTATTTTTTAATGCATTTAAAACTTCATTGTAATACGACCATTCAAAAGCTAGTTGCCAATATTGTCTTACTTTACTTTTTTCAGTGACTTGAATCGGAGCAAAAATATCACTTGGTTTTTCTGAAATTCTTTTAGATAAAGGAGCCCATTGGGTTCCATATTTAAAATCAATAAAATCTATTTCAAGTAAAAGCTCAAGAATAATAAGTTCTTCTAACGTTATTTTCTTGGAATCAATAAGTATTTCTGGTCTGCTCTCTATTACGGAAATCATTCCAGCCCAACCTTGGTGAGCAAATTGTTGGTCAAACAAATACCTTTCAAACAGAGATTCATCTCCAACCAATATTTCAAGAAGACTTTCTATCGTACAATTACCTTCTCTCAATAACTTTTTGGGTCTTTGAGTTTTAAAAAAACTAGAATAACTATTAGAATCCATTTCTAGAACTGAATTAAGAAATCCATTTTTCCAAAGTGGAAAGTTCCAAATAGAAATACCTTGATCTAAATAGCTACATAATATCCTAAAAAGTATGGGATGTACAAGAGTATCTAAATCAAGTGCATATTTTTTCTTCCATGTACCTCTAAGAACGCCAATTCTTGGTGGTTCTTGCTCTTGAAATTCCTTTTCTTTTAAAGCTTGTCTCCAATAAGTTAAATTCTGTTCACCTTCATATTTTGACAAAACATAATCTATAGTTTTATCTTTAATTTTCCCTTTATGATAGAGTTCTCTAAACTCATTTACCGTTAGCATGGTTTTATAACCAAATCTTGAAGATGCTTCTCGGAGTGCCTCAAAAAAATCTTTATCTTGATAAGCAGCAAGACTATTTTGAAAAATAAAGTCTTTAAGAGGTGCTTGAGCAGGTAAATATTTTTTCAACTTGGCAATTACCTCTTGTTTATTAAATTGGTTTGAAAATGAACTCATGTTTGTGACAATTAACAGATTAATTCAACTACGGTTTGCCTAAAAATTATGAACAAAAATACCTTTTAAATCTGTATGATTTTTGTACTAATTAGGTATAAAATTTAAAATATAGAATCTTTGTGTTCCTTAAAATATTTAATCATTTCTGAATAATTCAATCCGTTTTTTAAAGCAAAAATGGTCTGATATATTCTTTTAGATTTTGTATCCATAGATTTAGCTTGAGCTATCCAGTTTGAAAAATATCGTTGATGTCCTTGTGTTAATAAATTAAATTTCTGAAAAACATCCACTTCATTTTCAAGAGCTTCTATTAAATCAGTATCTGGTTTAAATTCTGTGTTATCTAATTCTAAACTCAAAACCACCTGAGCACCAATATTTTTATGGAGTTTTTTGAACAAATCTTTTTTGATTGGCAAAATAAAATCACCATCTCCCATTGGAGCTAAAGCTATCTGATTAAATTCAATTTCATCAATTTGCCCTTTTACTCTATAAGCCTTTTTAACACCAGAATTGATCTGTTCAGAAGTTTCTGAATCTATGAACACATATACCCAGCCAGATTTTTCTCCTTTAGAGCCAAACTTTTCTAATATTACATTTTTTATCACCATTCAGCTGTAAAAATAAAAAAGGTCTTGGAAAATCCAAGACCTTTTAGCTGTAGGGGGTAGAGTCGAACTACCAAGAGGCGGTTAGTTATGCAAGCACTTCCATCCCGTAATCCTCACCCGCGAGACCGGCGGGCACGTCTGCCAATTTCGTCACCCTACATTGTGCAGTTGTTATTCAACACTACAAAGGTAAAAAAAAGACTTTATAATTAAAATATTTATTACAAATTCATTAAATATTTACAGATATTTAAATATTTAAATCATTTTATTATCATATCAATAATTCAATACTATTTTCAAACTCATTTTTTATTATTTCAACAATAAATGAACTAAAAAACATTTTATATCGTTTACGATATATTATTATACAATTATTTTATGAAAAATCTACACATTCAAACAAGTACATCACAAAATATTCTAAGAATAGTATTAGGAATTTTAATGCTAACCGCAGCTGTGGGGCATTTCACTTGGGACAGAATAACTTTTCAAGCACAAGTCCCTAACTGGATCCCCCTTGACAAAGATGTTGTGGTCATATTATCTGGAATTGTTGAACTAAGTTTAGGTTTAGCAATGCTATTCTGGCAAAGACAAAAAATATGGGTTGGCATTACTTTAACAACGTTTTATATGTTAATTTTCCCAGGAAACATAGCTCAATATGTAAACCACACCAACGCGTTTGGATTAAATACAGATACAGCAAGATTCATAAGACTACTGTTTCAACCAGTTTTGGTGTTGTGGGCTTTATGGAGCACTGGAGCCTTAGACTATTTAAGAAAAAAAGGAACATATCTCCCTGAGAGTTTTCATGAACTTTTTGCAGCTGACAGTTCAGGCAAAATGATAACTTTTAATGAATACAAAGAAAAAGTTGTATTGATTGTGAACACAGCTACCAAATGTGGACTTGCACCACAATTTGACGGTTTAGAGGCATTGCATCAAAAATATAAAGATCACGGTTTAGTAGTTTTAGGGTTTCCTTGTAGCCAATTTGCAAACCAAGAATTACATAAAAATTCAGAAATTGAAAATAGTTGCAGAATAAATTTTGGAGTTACTTTTAAATTATTCAGTAAAATAGATGTAAATGGTAAAAACACAAATTTGGTTTATAAATTTTTAAAATCAAATCTGGGTGGGTTTTTAACTGATGATATTAAATGGAATTTTACTAAATTTATCGTTGACAAAAATGGTATTCCCGTGAAAAGATTTTCACCAACAACAAAACCAGAAGAGTTAGAAGAAATTATAATCCATTTATTAAATTCATAATATGGACAAGGAAAATAGTTTAAAACTAGAAAATCAGTTGTGTTTCCAATTATACACTGCTGCTAGATTAAGTACAAGACTATATCATCAGCTTTTAAATGATTTAGACATTACATATCCTCAATATTTGGTTTTTTTAGTGTTATGGGAACATTCTCCCAGAAAAGTTTCTGACATATCCGATGCCTTACTTTTAGAATCTAGTACTTTAACCCCCTTACTCAAAAGACTAGAAGACAAAGGTCTGGTAAAGAGAGAAAGACAAAAAACAGATGAAAGAGTAGTTGAGATTTCTTTAACAGAAGAAGGACAAAATTTAAGAGAAAAGGCTATTTGTATACCTTCAGAACTTATAAAAAATCTAAAAACGGAAAATATAAGTTTGGAAGAATTTTTAAAACTAAAAGATATTCTTCAAAAGTTAAATGTGCATTTAACCGATTTGAAATAAAAAAAGAGAGCAAAAGCTCTCTTTTTTTTAGATTATTCTACAATAATTTTGTGGGTATATTTTTCAGATTCTGTCTCAATATAGAGCAAATAAATTCCTTTTGGCAAATCTGATACTTGTATTTGATGTTCTTTCATCAAATCTATTTCTTTAACTTTAATACCCTTTATATCTGAGATATATGCTTTATTTACAAGAACTTCATTTTTAAAAACAACGTTTAAAATACTATTAGAAGGATTTGGATAAATCTGTAAACCCGAATTATCGATATGTACAAAAATTACTTTTGAATAATTCACTTTACCATCAAAATCTACTTGTTTAACTCTGTAATATACTTTCTCAGTTTCCATTATTTCAGAATCAATAAATGAATAATCACTTTTTTGAACCCCCAAATTTTTAGCATTGGTTAAATAAATAACTTCGAAATCAACACCATTAACACTTTTTTCTAAAACATAAAAACTTATATTTTTTTCAGCTATAGTACTCCATGTTAAATGGTTGGCATTACTTAATTTTTCATTTTTGAAATTAAAAAAAGAAACCGGTAATGGACAAGCTAATGTAGCTTCAATTGCTTCAGAAACAGAATAGTTTTTACAAGGGTTATTTATATTTGCATAATTAGCTAATGAACCTTGAAAATAATTTTTAGCACTAAACAAAGCATCATTTGCTGCTATAACTCGAAAATACACTTTATCACCATCAACTAAACCTGTGAATGCTTCATCTGTACTTGTATTAACTATCGTATATGATTCAGAAGTACTCGGTAAAGCATCAGGGTTACCTACGTTTTTCCAAGAAGTATAATCTGTTGGTGTTTTAGTCCACTGAAACATATATTTCAATGTTGAACCATAATAATCTTTCACTAATTGACTAGGATTAGCATATAAAGTAATGCTATTGGGTTTACAAACAGTTGTATTTTTAGCTAAAGTTGGTAAATCAAAATATGAATCAATTCCTGGAGGAGCACAAGCCATTATCTTTATATCATCCAAAACCAAATCATTACCATTAACTGAAACATTTTGATTATTAATCAAATCCATTATTATGGTACCAGAACTTGTAGCAGGCAATGTAATTGTAGCTGAAAGCTTAACCCATTGTCCACCACCATCTTCTTCTCTAGTTGCTGTTGCAGTAGCTTCTACAGTATTAGTTGCGTTACCTTTTTCTGTAAGTTTAACTTTTACATTTACCGGATTGTACGAACCAGCAGCAGAGTTTGTAAAAACAGCTATCCAAGCTTCAAAAAACAATTGCTTCTGACATAAATTATCAATTTCTCTTGTATAAAACGTTTGACCACCAGTATTTGCTGGAAAATTTAAAAACAATGCAGCTCCTTCTAACTGACCTGAATGATCGAAACTTGGATCTATTGGTGTTTTAGGACCAGTAACTCTACTTGCCCATTCAAGCTTGGCTCCATTATAACCGTTATATGCATTGTAACCAGTCAAGTAACCCGCTACACTATATTCCCCATCACTTAATGGACCTGTCGCTTTGAAAATAGCACCAGTAGGTACAGATGGTAATGGCCATCTAAAAGGTGTAGAAGTAGTTTTGGTTACTTGTTTAGGGTTTAATTCATCAGAATAATCCCAAACTTTATAGGTTGATCCAGTTTTGTCAGATAAATCAACAATTCCAAAATCATCATAGTAAACTGTTTTTCTAGATGTAGGCACACCATTTTCTGTACAACAAGTAATTGCTTTAACAGTAACTGCATCTGAAGTATAGGTATTACCTGAACTAGTTATACTTACTCTAAAGTAATATGTAGCATTTGTAGAAGGAAAATATGCTTGAGCAGGATTTGTTCCTAAGTTAGTCCATGTAGTACCATTTGTACTAACTTGCCATTGATATGATGCGTTATATAAAATTGTAGTTTGAAGAGTAATTTGTTCTTTAGCACATACTTCCGCACCTTCTGAAACTAAAACAATAGGTTTGGGAGTACCATAAATTTCTATTGACTTAATACCAACAACTTTACAATCACTAGTCTGAGGTAAATTCAAATAAAAGGTCATGTTGCCATCAGCACCAATAGGTTGGGAATTTGCAGTAGTTTGTGTAAAAGTTGCCACTGTACAATTTTGTGGTTGTACCTGTGGACCATCAAATCCATTATTTGTATTATATTGGTCAGGATTTACAACCCCTTTTAATCCTAATGCATTATCATTTGTACATGTTGTTTGAACAACATTACAATAAGTTACTTTAACTTGAACAGTAGAAGCAGGTTGCAAACCCAAAACTTTATAAGTCAATATATTGGGCGCACTTGAACTAGTTTTAGGTGAAACTACTAATTGATTATCTAAAGCTGTTCCACTTAAATATTTATAACGAGTTTTATCTAATTTGTAAGGATTATTTGTTATTGCATAGTACAATGTATTATGAAAAACATTTGTATTAACTGTTGGTGCTAATGGCGGTGTTAATGTAATTGTACCACCTTGTACACCATATGTAATAATGTCGTTAGTACTCCAATATGCCCTACTTGTATCTGAAGGTACTAAAGGATCAAAAGATGTACCTGATATTAAAATTTGAGCATTTAAATTATTAAATACAAAACACAATACTCCACCAAGCCATATCTGAAATCGGACAAATTTAATAAATCTCATATTATAAATAGTATATTCTTAACTGTAAACATTTTTGCAAAAATACTAAAAATATGAGATTTATATAGGTATTTACCTAAATATTTATATTTTTCACTGCACCCAAATATTTACATTGAACAAGTTCTGAAGTACTTGAAAATTGAATAGGTACTTTAGTGTAACCGAAACATTCATCTAGTGATTTTGTAAAATTATTATCTCCCATACTCAAGTCTATATCACTCATCTGTATTTGGCAAGGATGCTCATACCCACAGGCATGAGTAATTTCTAAAATTTCTTTTCTCAATGTGGTCAAATAATTATAAGCTCTTACTGCCTTATGGGTAACATCTATTCCATTTTGTAACCAATTATTTTGAGTTGCTACACCCGCAGGGCATCTGTTGGTATGACAAACTTGTGCTTGTATACAACCTATAGACATCATTGCTTCCCTTGCAACATGTATAACGTCAGCACCCATAGCAAATGCCATCACAGCTTTTGCAGGAAACCCTAGCTTACCAGATGCACAAAAAACTATTCTGTCAGCCAAACCTTTGTCTTTAAATATTTTGTACACATTTGCAAAACCATATACCCATGGCAAAGACACACTTTCTGAAAACGCGGGTGGTGCCGCACCAGTGCCACCTTCTCCCCCATCTATTGTTATAAAATCTGGACCTGTATTTCTTTTAAGCATTTCGTTTGCAAGCTCTTCCCACATTTCCATTTTGCCCACAGCGGCTTTAAAACCTACAGGTAATCCTGTTTCTTGAGCAATGTCTTCTATAAAATCTAAAAAACTCGGAATGTCTGAAAAGGCAGAATGACTCGCTGGTGATATGGCATCTTTCCCCATAGGAATACCTCTAATGTCTGAAATTTCCTTTGTTATTTTTGCCGCTGGTAACACACCACCTTTTCCTGGTTTTGCACCTTGTGAAATTTTGATGTCAATTGCTCTAATATTTGGATTTTGATCTACAATCTCTTTTAATTTTTGCATAGAAAAATTACCATGTTCATCTCTCACCCCAAAATATCCTGTTCCAAAATGGAACATCACATCTGCTCCGTATTTATGATACGGCGACAAACCTCCTTCTCCAGTATTCTGATATGCTCCAGCCTTGGCTGCACCTTTATTTAAACTTTCTATGGCTTTTGCAGATAAAGAACCAAAACTCATTCCTGAAATATTCACAATAGAGTATGGTCTATACGGTCGACGTCTGTTGTTATATGCACCCATAATTTTAGCACAAGGCACCAAATTTAAATCTTTAAAATTTGGATGGTTTTTATCAGTTACTTTAAATGGAAACAAACTAGGCTTTATAAAAACATGACCTGGTCTGCTCAAATCTTGATCTGTCCCAAAACCTTGATAATTATTTTCTTTTTTTGAGGAAGCATATACCCATGATCGTTCACTCCTTGTAAATGGCAATTCTTCTCTGTTATTAGCAACTATATATTGGCGAAGTTCTGGACCAATTTTTTCTAAGAAATACCTTAAATGACCCACTACAGGGAAATTATGTTTAATAGTATGTTTTCTATTGAAGAAAATATCTTTTAGAGCAATAATTAATAGTAATAATGGTATCAAATACCACCAAGAGAAATAATTTAAAATAGTGTCCATTTTGCAAATTTAATTATTGATGAGCCTTACGGCTAATATTCAACAAGGTTTTTGAATTTAACAAGTATTTTTATTTTGTTTGTATAAAATTAATCAAAATGACAAATAGAATTATTGTTTTAATCACAATACTAATAGCTTTTTCAAATATAACATTTGCTCAAAAAACAAATAAGATTACCTTAGACAAAAACGTAAGTATTAAGTTACCTGCTAGTTACACCATAATGTCTGACGATGACATAGCCTCTAGATATCCATCATACAGAAAACCAATAGCCATGTATATCAGTGATGATCGAATGGCAGATTTTGGATATAACGTATCAAATGGTGTGTGGGGTAATGATATTGAACTTCTTAGAAAAGTTTATAAATCAACTATCATGAATAATTTCAATAAAGTAACATTCATTAAAGATACCATTGTTACTATTAAGAAAAGAAAATATATTTTGTTTGAATACATATCTGAAGTATCTGATGAAAACAATGCCTCTGGACAAAAAAAATCTATTAAAACCTATACAAACTCGAAATATGCACTTCAAAATGGTGAAATTTATATTTTCAATTTTAATTGTCCAGAAAAACTAAAAGATAAATACCAGCTTCAAGCGAATCAAATATTAAGTACTGTAAAAATTAATTTAATACCGAACAATCATAAAGCTACAGTTATTGAACCTAATTCAAAAAACCCTAATTTGAAAAAGAAACCAGAAAATCCATATCAAAAAAATAAGTAGAAATGTTAGAATATTCTCATGAGCATTTCATGAAAGAAGCCTTGAAAGAAGCTCAAAAAGCTCTTACAAATAATGAAATACCCATAGGAGCTGTTATAGTTTGTAATCAAAAAATTATTGGCAGAGGGTATAATCAAGTAGAAATGTTGAACGATGTAACCGCTCATGCAGAAATGATTGCCATTACATCAGCATCAGGATACTTAGGTGCAAAATATTTGACTGATTGTACATTGTACGTTACTCTTGAACCTTGTTCTATGTGTGCTTCTGCCCTTTCTTGGTCTCAAATACCGAACATAGTATTTGGAGCAAAAGATGAAAAAAAAGGGTTTAACTTGATTACCAACAAACTACTACATCCAAAAACAAATATTATGGGTGGCGTATTAGAACAGGAATGTGCATCTATTTTAAAAGATTTTTTTAAACGATTAAGAAGTTAAAGATTTTTTATTAAACATAATTTTAATTAGTTTTGCCCACTTGTTTTACAAATGAAGAATTTATTCTTACTTATTTTAACATTAATTTACTTTGGTACTCAGTGCAAAATCACTGACAACCAGACCGTTATTGTTAAAAACAAGAAAGAGCAAAAAAAAGAATCTTCTTCCAAAAACAAACAAAATCAAATTAAAACAGCCAATATTAGTTCTACTGGCTATACCATTCAAATACCAGAAGGTGATTTTATAGTCCCATTTAAAGTATATTATCACTTCATAGTTACCAAAACTCTTTCAAAATATCTTAACTATAAAATATTATTTATAGACTCTTATTTTAAAACAATTTTTAGGAATTTCATTTCTCCACAAGCACCCTAAAAATTATTTTTTTCTTTCTAATTTTAATTTCACAAACAATTCATTTTCAACATTTAAAACAAAACAATGAAGAACAAAAAAATCGTTGTAGCGTTAATAATTATTTCTACGCTACTATCATTATTGGCATTTTCATTTACCTACTTCACATCGCAAGTAGAGAACGATGCCATCAAATATGCCACAGGCAAAGACGGCAAAATTGACATAAATAAAAAAGATTTCTATCTAGATTCTATGTGGAACAAAGAAGTAATCTTTGGTCTTAAATATAAAGATATCAAGGGAAGAGAACTTAAAAAAGGTCTTGATTTACAAGGTGGTATGCAGGTAACTGTAGAAGTTTCACCAGTAGAACTAGTAAGATATTTATCAAACAACAATACTACAGAAGCTTTCAATAGTGCATTAACACAAGCAGCTGCGGATGCTAAAACAAACAACAGCAATTTCATAGATATTTTTGTTGATAAATTTAAGGAAATTTCTAAAGGTCAACCTTTAGCATCTGTTTTTATCAATTCTAATACTTCAAAATATTTACAGAATGCTAATTCTGACGGAGAAATTGTAAAATTCTTGAAAGATGAATTAGATGCATCTATTGAAAATGCAAATAGCATCATTCGTACACGTATTGATCAATTTGGAACTGTTCAGCCAAACATTCAAAGAATTAAAGGTACAAACAGAATCCAAATTGAACTTCCTGGAGAAAGTAAAGCAGCTAGAATTAGAGATTTAATTCAAAGTAGTGCTGCTTTAGATTTTTGGGAAGTAGCAGAAGATAAAGACCTTGGAGATGGTTTTAAACAATTAAATGACTACTTGTACGAAAAAGAAAAATCTACTTCTAGTACAACTACTTCTTTGGTAGATTCTACTAAAAAAGATATCAATTTAACTGAAAATTTAAATTTAACAGACGACACATCTAAAAACAAAGTCTCTAAAAATACAGCTAATTCAAAAGCAGAATCTAAAGCTGACAGTGCAGCTAAAGCTAACAAAGTTAGTACATTATTCAGCAAATATTTGGCAATGACGCAGCTTGGAATGTTTGTGAATCCTGAAGATACCAACAAAGTAAATGCCGCTTTAAAAGAAGGTTTTGCAAAAGGATTTTTCTCTCCAAGAGTAAAGTTTGCTTATTCTGGCAAAGCTTTTGAAGCTAATAGAAAAGAACTAGAAATTTTATCTGGTAAACTTCAATTACATATCCTTCGTCAGTCAGAAAACGGTGGTCCTGCATTAAACGGAACAGTTGTTACTAATGCAAATTTTGGTTACAATCATGAAGGTGAACCATCTATCAGCATGATTATGAACGATGAAGGAGCTTTAGCTTGGAAAAAAGTTACCGCAGCAAATATTGGTAAAAGTATAGCTATCGTTCTTGATGACAGAGTTTTATCTGCACCAAATGTAAAATCAGAAATACCTAATGGTTATTCAGAAATCAGTGGTAATTACACTAAAGAAGAAGGATTAGATTTAGCTAATAAACTAAAAGCAGGTAGAATGCCAGCTCCAGTTAAAATAGTGGAAGAGGCAATCGTTGGTCCTTCATTAGGACAAGAGGCAATCAACCAAGGTATGATTTCTTCAATTGCGGGTGCTTTGGCGGTAGTTGTATTTATGTTTATGTATTACAGCAAAGGTGGTTTAGTAGCTAACTTAGCCTTACTTTTCAACATTTTCCTTACTTTTGGAATCATGGTGCAAGTACCAGGTGGTGTAGTTTTAACTTTACCAGGTATTGCAGGTATAGTACTTACAATGGGTATGTCTGTAGATGCTAACGTACTTATATTTGAACGTATTAGAGAAGAAATTGCTGCTGGCAAATCTGTAATGGAAGCTATAGAACTAGGTTACCAAAAAGCATTCAGTTCTATTTTTGACTCTAACGTAACTACAATCATTACAGGGGTGATACTTGCAATGTTAGGTTCGGGTCCGGTTAAAGGTTTTGCAGTAACTTTAATTATTGGTATTATCACTTCATTCTTTACAGCAGTTTATGTATCAAGATTAATTATTGAATATATTGCTAGTAGCAAATCTGGTCTTAATGAAAACTCATTCAGTACTGGCTTCTCTAAAAATCTATTCAAAAACTTCAATTACAACATCATAGGAAATCGTAAAAAAGCTTATGTAGCTTCAGCGGCTCTAATACTTATTGGTTTTGGTTGTATACTTGCAAAAGGAGGATTGGCTCTAGGTGTTGATTTCAAAGGTGGTCGTTCATATATTGTTCAATTTAACAAACCAATGGTTGCAAGTGATGTATTGGTTGGTATGAAAGAACAGTTTAAAGACGCTGGTACTGAAGTTAAAACTTATGGCTCTGCTGATAAGTTAAAAATAACTACAAGTTACTTAGCAGAAGATGACAACAACGAAGCAGACGCAAAAGTTCTTGCTGGCTTAAATGCTGGTTTAGCAAAATATGCCGATGCAAAACCAGAAGTAGTTAGTTCTGCGAAAATTGGTGCTACTGTAGCAAATGAAACTAAAAACAAATCGTTTATTGCAATTATAGTTTCTTTAGCTGCAATTTTCTTGTACATCGTAGTTAGATTTAGAAATATCAACTATTCAATAGGTGCTATTTTGGCTCTTTCTCATGACGTTTTAGCTGTTATTGCTGTGATTGGTATTTTCAGAATGATAGGTGTTACTTATGAGTTTGACCAAATCATGATTGCTGCACTTTTAACTCTTGTTGGTTATTCTATCAATGACACGGTGGTTATTTTTGACCGTATTCGTGAAAACATAGCAGCGAACCCAAGTCAATCTTTAGCAACAACTCTAAATACTGCCATCAACGAAACATTCAGCCGTACCATTATTACTGCATTAACAGTATTCTTAGTACTTATAGTATTGTTTATTTTTGGTGGTGAAATACTTGCAGGTTTCTCATTTGCAATGTTATTTGGTTTGTTCTTTGGTTCGTATTCAACAATCTTTATAGCATCTCCAATAGTGTTGGATTTGGCTAAAAAGAAAAATATAGAACTTGAGAAAAAATAATAGAGATTTAAAATTAGACATAACAAAAAAGCTGCCTATTTTGGGCAGCTTTTTTGTTATAAAACAATTGAAATTAACATATTAAGGTACTGGATCATACCCACCTTTCCCCCATGGATGACATTTTCTTATTCTATTAAATGTAAGCCAAGTAGCTTTTATAAAATTATGTTTTCCATAAGCCTGCAATCCATATTCTGAACATGTTGGCGAAAACCTACAACTCATAGGCAACAAAGGTGAAATTGTGTATTGATATATTTTAATCAATACTATACCTATATATTTCATATTAAAATTTCAAGAAACCCTCTATTTGAATTTTTGCTAATTCTTCTAGTTTCGGATCCGTAAAAGATCCATTAAATTTAGATTCTATCAGAGGAATCTTAAATCTGGTTCCGAAAACATTCATGTTTAAATAATTCAAAATATCATTTAAATGGCTCAAAGCCAAGGCCCCCCCTTGCATACCTGAAGATATACCCACCAGCATAGCTTTTTTTCCTGTAAAACTATCTGGATATTTCAAACCATCAATAAAAGTTTTTAAAACTCCAGGGAAAGATCCGTTGTATTCGGGAACAACAAAAATAAACTTATTGGATTGCTCTACCGTTTGTCTAAACTCATTAAAATCTTCATGTTTACCAGAATTTTCATATAATGCATTAAAAGCAAAATCAGCTGGTAATAGATTTAAATCTAATATTTGAGCCTCAATTCCCTTTTCACTCAATAAATTAAAATAATATTTACTTAAAACTAAACTTCTTGAGTTTTTTCTATTTGTACCGCTTACAATTGTGATCATAAATTCAAAAAAAATACAACAACAAAAAAAGGAATTTTTGTTCAAAAAAGCATTTTTTAATTTTTCATAATCTGATAAATTTGTAAAAAAAACAAAATGGAAAAGTTTATAGATGCTTTATTTGATTTCTTAAAAATAATAGTTCCTTCGTCTTTGATGTTATATGGAGTCTATTTAATAGTTAAGTCATTTTTAAATAAAGAATTTGAAAAACATTTAGTTACTTTAAAATTAAAAAACAATGAATTAATTATACCGTCAAGAGTACAAGCATATGAGCGAGTATGTCTTCTTTTAGAGAGAGTTACACCTCACAGCTTAATTTTGAGACTTAATGACTCTTCTCTTAATTCTTCTCAATTTCAGGCGGTACTATTACATCATATTAGAGAAGAATTTAACCACAATCTTTCTCAACAAATCTATATGAGTGATCAGGCGTGGCAACTGGTTAAGGTGAGTATAGAAGAAATTATTGGAATCATAAACACTTCTGCACAGCAAGTGGGACCAGAAGTGAGATCAATAGATTTGGCAAAACAAATTTTTGAAAATTTAGTACAAAAAAATGAAGATCCTTGCCAAAAAGCAATCAGATTTTTAAAATCAGAAATACAACAAATTTTCTAAAAATAATTATATAAATAAAGTTACTTATTGAGGGGTAGATTGTATTAATGATTAAAATACAACAATTAGTTAATCATTAATTATAGCGGGGAGAAACATGATTTTATTATCAACTTTAAACAAAATTCAGCTTCAATTATCTAATTTATTATTTAACGAAAGCTCATTTTTATTCTTTTTAAGTATTGTACTTATATTAGGAATTGGTGGAGTGCTTTTAGTTAAATTCATATTAAATGTAATTTACAGCTATAAAACTCAGAAATGATAGAATTTGAGTATTTCAAATCAGACTCTATCATTTCTTGAAATAATCCTAATCTATTTTGTAATAGAAATAGAAATTAACTACTTTTGTGGATTATTAATTTAAAATGCAAAATATAAAAATTGGAGGAGTTCCTGAGCATTTCAATATGCCATGGCATTACGCATCAGGTAGTGGGTTGTTTGCACAAAGAGGTATCAATATTCAGTGGACGGATTACTCTACGGGAACTGGAGCTATGATGCAAGATATTCATAATCAAAAACTTGACTTAGCTATTGTTCTAACAGAAGGTGCCGTTTCGGCAATTTCAAATGGAATAAATGCAAAAATCCTTCAATGGTATACCAAATCATCACTCAATTGGGGAATTCATACGGGTACAGAGTCTCATATTGTTTCAGAAGAACAAATTTATACTTCAAAATACGCTGTAAGCAGATTAGGTTCTGGCTCACATCTTATGGCTCATGTACATGCTCAAAAAAACAAACATGTACTTTCTGAAGAACAGTTTGTAATTGTGAACAGCCTTAGAGGTGCAGAAACAGCACTTACAGATAGAACTGCTGATGTGTTTTTCTGGGAAAAATATACAACTCAAAACTCCGTAGATAAAGGTATTTTTAGAAGAATAGGAGAAATTCTTACTCCTTGGCCTTGTTTTGTGGTAGTGGCAAACGACGAATTCATAAACAACAATAAATCAAAACTTTTTGACGTATTAACCATTATAAATCAGGTTAATAAAAATTTTAAAAATATCCATAACGTTGCTCAATCTATTGCCCAAAAATATAATCTAGAGATTTCTCAGGTAATTGAATGGCTAGATACTGTTGAGTGGGCTCATGAAATACAAGTTGAACCAGAAGTTTTAGAAGGAATTTCTAAAAAAATGTTTGAGCTGCAAATCATTAAAAATTGTAAACCGAGTTCTCAAATAATTTATAAATTTTAAATGAAATCTAAAGTTGTATATATAGTTTTACTCGCAATTTTAATTGGTATAATTGTTTTTTTGTGGGTAAAACTTAATAAAACACAAGAGTATTATGAAATCTCTACTTTAGAAACATCACGATTATCTACTATATATACAAACGAAGTTTTTGATAAAGAAACTCTACAAAGAGAGGTTGATTTTCTTAAGAACAAAGATGTTCTTGGCTTTGAAATTGATTCAAACAATGTATTAGGGCTTAAGATGGTAGTGTATTATACCCCATTTGATAGTTCACTTTATGTTAAGATAAATAAACCTGTGTCTTTAGAAAGAACAAAAAAATTACAACTTTGGGGAGTGGCAGACAGCCAATTTTTCAATATGGGAAATTTCAGGATGGGACTTACGGGCTTACAAAATTTAGGTAAAGTGAAAAATTTTCCTAAATTTGTTTTAACTGAAGAAAATGAAGGAAAAGTAGTAAAACCTAGTAATTCTAATTTTATAAATTTATTTAGATTTAAATGAAAATAGCATATTTCTTAATTTGTTTATATTTTGGAATACTCCATTTGTGGGGACAAAAAGAATATCATTTTTACAGTGATCAGGTTGCTGTAGTAAAATCGAATCAAATTAAAAATTCTTATAACTACCATACACTTACAAGTTCTGGAAAATTGTTTGTAAGCTTAAATGTGGTACTAGAAAAGAAAAAGTTAAATCCCAAAGCTCCTGTAAATTTTAATATTAAAGAATTCAAAAACAATATCTTAGTAAACGAAACCCAAATTTCAAAAACTTATTCTGAAATTAAAGATGCAAGCTATGTTTTTAATTTGGAATACAAAATCAATGCGAAAGACTCTAGTAATATTGAGATAAAAACTGCAACTAATAGCCCAATTGGGAACATTGAATTAAAGATTAAAGCGTTTAACAACGAACAAAATATTCAAAGTTTCACCTTATTAAACAAAGACCTTATTACTATTACTGACAATTTTTATATTGTAGATCAACCATTAACTACAAATTCAAGTAAAGAAAAAGTATTCGTAAAATGGATTGAGTTTTCGGATCATATTCCACAACCAATGATCGGGTTAAAAACTAAAAAACAATTCAATTTAAAACCATTTGTTACAAAAGAACTAAATTCGCACCAAGTTTTTATACCTTCACAAAAAGGAACTTACGTGTTTTCTGACGACTCAAGTTTTAAAACAAAACAAGTAGTTCATGTGATTGACGAAAACTTTCCCCAAATAAAAAATGCTCAAGGACTCATAGAACCACTTACTTATTTATGTGACAGTACTGAATTTGCACAACTGACTTCTAAAGCTGAAGAAAACAGTAAAATTGCTCTAGATAACTTTTGGCTAAGCAAAATTTCTAATAAACAAGTAGCTAAACAAACCATAAAATGGTATTACAATAGAGTGTTTCAAGCAAACAATATGTACACATTTGGCATTCAAGGTTGGAAAACAGACCTAGGAATGTTGTATATTTTGTTTGGCCCACCAAAATCTATAGAAAACAACGGTAAAAATACACTTTTAACATACGAAAATGGCGTAAAAGTGCTTGCAGACACCAACACACCTCAGAATATATTAAATTATAACGAAATAGCACCCAAAATTGAAGAAGCTATTTCCTTCATTTTAAAAGGCAAAAAAAATTAATGGAATCAAAAAATTCAGATATTATATTTGGCTTACATCCAGTATTAGAAGCCATAAAAGCTCAAAAAGATATTGAGAAATTATTGATACAAAAAGGAAGTGCAAACACTAACGAACTTATCAATAAAGCTAATGAAGCTAAAATACCGTTCCAAATAGTTCCTCCAGAGAAACTTAGTAAAATAACTAAGAAAAATCATCAAGGAGTGATAGGTTTTGTGGCAAATATCAGATATTGTGATTATCAAGATATTGTAGCTGAGGTATTTGAAAAAGGTGAAACGCCTCTGATACTGATATTAGACAAAGTTACTGATGTGAGAAATTTTGGGGCTATCAGCAGAACGGCAGAGTGTGCGGGCGTACACGCAATCATTATTCCTGACAAGGGCAGTGCTCGTATCAATAGCGATGCTGTAAAAACCTCTGCTGGAGCATTAAATTACATTCCTATTTGTAGAGAACATAATCTAAAAACGGTAATTAATGACCTAAAAAACTCAGGCTTACAAGTAGTTGCTTGTACAGAAAAATCGGATAAAATACTATATGATATAGACCTGAAAGTACCCACGGCTATCATTATGGGTTCAGAAGAAGAAGGTATTTCTCCTGAATATTTGAAACTAAGTACAGAGAAAGTAAAAATTCCTATGTATGGAGAAATTGGTTCACTAAATGTGGGTGTGGCAAGTGCAATAATTATTTATGAATGTATCAGACAGAGAAGTTTATAAAAATAAGCTGGTTTTTACCAGCTTATTTCATTTATAGGACTTTGTGGATTATACTTCAATTCACCCAATAATTCTAGTTGTGATTTAACTCCCGTATCATAAGAATACATTATTCTTCCAAGTAGATACCCTTTGAAATATTCATCCCAAGAGGTATAGGTTGCCCTAGCTTGATTCTGAGCCATATTTAAGATATTCTCAAACTGAATTTTATCTAAATAATGAATATCATAACACATTCGAGCCACAAACACTCCCCTACTCAAATCCCAAGCTTTAATGCCTTTTTCAAAATCCTTTTGCGAAAATGAAAGTTCTGGATAATTAGCTTGAAAAATATGTACATTTTCGTAGTATTTGTAAAACTTATGCTGATAATCAAAATTTCTAGTAAGTTTTCTAAATTCTGTCATGGCACGAGAACTCTCTAACGATTTCACAAAAACATGTTTGATTTCTTCAAAAAGCATGTTTTGCCCACCTGTTATCAACCAATCTATTACAGATTTGGCTTCTTCAAAATCCATAATATTCCAGTTACTTACGAGACTTTCTCTTATCTGTTTTTTGTTAAGTCCAGTAGAATAAGAGTCTATATAAGCCTCTGCTTGTATTGAACTCAAAATTGATAATAATATTTTTCTTAACTCTTCTACGTGTAGATCAGAAGACTCTGTAATGGGCATTTCTTTCGAATTTTTAACTTTGAGCATGGTAAATATATTTTGGTTGATACAAACTTAAACCAAAAATATAAATAATCAAAAGATAAATTGTATTATTTTTATAATTTTCAATTTTTATTTAAAATTATTTTTAATACTAAATTGTGTAGAATAATTTTAACAAAATTTATACATAATGAAAAATTCAAAATTCAAAATTCAAAATTCAAAATTCAAAATTCTTTATTTTTTAAGTAATTTAAAACAAAGTAGTATTTACTTAATTTTGTTCATGGTCTGGATAGTATCTTGTAAAAATAAGTACAAAGTAGAACCAGAATCATCTGCTTCAAAAGGAGGTACAGAAGTGTACAATCCTAATGCAGATAATGTAATACAGCTAGGTAAAAAAATTGATAATCCGTATGCACTCAAAAACATGAGAAAAGCGTATAGCTCACTTGCAAGACAAGAAAGCTTAGACAGCACAGCTTCTCCCGTACATGTTTCGCATTACTATGTGAGATTTTTACCAGAAAACTGGGCACAGTACGACACCCTAGTGGCAGACACAAGCCTAGAACTGTATAACATACCACTAGATTACGAAGTAGCTGTGTGTGGTAATTTTTATCATGACCCAAGTATACCAGCCGACAAACCCACATGGCAGTACACATCAGTACCTGTAAATTTCAAGTTTAATAGTAACATAAAATACGAAATTTTAGAAGAACTCTACATACCAGAAACAGATGTTACACTTAAAGCCAATGCACGTAAAAACATAAGTAATAAAAGCTTTACAAACGCACTTTTAGACGAAGCTATGATTCTTACCAAAAACTACGATGACACTCTAAAAACAAATAATACTGCTCGTACCAACTGGAATCCTAATGGTTTTGTTAAAGTAACCGATACTAAACTCAACAAGGATATTCCTCTTGAGGGGGTAAAAATACGTTGCCGCCGCTGGGTGTTTGTAAAAGTAAGAGAAGCAACTACTAATGCAGACGGATGGTACCAAACTGAGGGTTTCGACAGACCCGTAAACTATTCTCTTATATTTGAAACAAATAACTTTGATATCCGCTCTGGCACTTTTGGTCAAGCAACAGTTGATGGACCTAAGTCTAGTAGCCCATGGAACATTACATTTTATGTAGACGATGTAAACCGCTTTTATGCACACGTATTTAGAGGAGCTTTCAGATACCACTATAAAGATATTGGAGGATTAATGAGACCTCAAAATGCAGGTTTTAAAATTAAATATGCAGCTTATGACAAAAGAAATTCTGATGGTGATCAAGGTGTTAATATCGGTGTATGGTCTTATTTTGGCACGAATCCCAATATTTTAATATACAGATATGGAGAAAATGGACAGTATGAATCTGACGAAATTTTCTCTACTACCATACACGAAACATGCCATACAACTCATGTATTAAATATGAATTTAGGTCAAATAAGTAGCTTACAGCCTATTTCTTACAACCTTGGATACGTGCAATACAGCCAAGTAGGCGAAGACATTGCCGAAAGCTGGCCTGTAGCTGTGGAGTGGTATATAACCTCAAAAGAATATAGAGAAAGAGGCATTACGGATTATGGTAAAGAAACATACAATAACTATACAAGAAGAAAAGATGCTTTAGGAAATCTAATCAGAGCTTCGTACCCTCTTGATAGAGGTTATCAATATTGGAACAAAAGCGTAAACGCTAAATATTCTTCTATATTCATTGACTTGGTCGATAACTTCAATCAAAGTAGTCAATCGTATCGAGATGAAAACAATAACTCCTATATTGGAATCAATGACCCTGTAAGCGGATACAGCTTACCAAATATAGAAGCTACATTTTTAAAATATGTTTATGGGGCTAGTTCATTGCGAGAACAGTGCAAAAAGAACAAGCCTACGGGAGTTAGCGACACACAGATAGATGTGCTATTAAATAACTTATAATGTTTATGCTTACGAATAGAAATAAAATAGGAGCGACTTTTATGTTATTATTGCTAACGGCTTGTGTTAGTAGGGATTACACAGCAAGCAACAGAGCAATAATTTGCAATGAGTCATTGCATGATTTAAGACTGGAATATTACAGATACGGGCAAGTGCAAGAAAACTTGACAGTAGAGGTAAAATCAAAAGAATGTAACCAGGTGTTTTCTGCTACAGGGCGGGGCAGCACCTCCAATTACTTTAATGAAATTAAAGATATGGATTCCGCAGTGATTACATTTTCCGATAGTTTTAAATTCGTACATTATGGCTACCAAAAAACCGGAAGCAATCCGAAGTCATATTCAAACAGCCATGTTAGGAATATTATTGGTGATGGTAACGGTTTAAAAGATGCTTGGGTGTTAAAAATTCTAAAACAAACCAAACATATTAAAAGTACAGAACATCAGTATTCTTTTAGAGAAGATGATTATTTTTTTTCCAAAAAGTAAACAAACCAAACCGCCAGTACAAGCTGGCGGTTTTAAAATATATTCATGATGAGAGAACAGTGCAAACAAAACAAGCCTGCGGGCGTAACCGATGCTCAGATTGATATTTTACTCAATAATTTTTAATATTATGAGATTCAAATACCCACTTTCGTTCATTATTTTGATTTGTTTTATAAACGTTTTGTCTTCTTGCATTATTGATGGTAAAACTACGAATCAATTTACATTAGAAAATAAATCTGGAGTTGAAATAAAAATTTTGCCTACCGATTTCATGATTGATACTCTATTCATGAAAGTTAATGAGAAACAGACAACCAATGCTAGAAGTGGCAAAGGCAAATCAGATGGAATAACGTATGCTGGATTTGCTGATTTTAGAAATCCAGTTATAGTTATATTTCAAAATAAAGATACAATAAAGCACTTTAATGACACTTTAAATCATTTAGGTAATTATTACAATCTAAAATCGAACAGATGTTTTTATAACAAAGAAAGTTACACAAAAGAAATTAAATCTGTTTCAAAACATTCTAATGATGTTGTTTTAAACTACACATTCACAGAACAAGACTATTTAGATGCCCAAAAATAAATAAATACCATACCGCCAGTGTGAGCTGGCGGTTTTAAAACAAAACATGAAAACAAATTTTAAATTTCTAGTATTATTTCTTTTTGCAGGATCTATTTTCTTTTACTCAAGCTGTATTAACTGCAATTGTAAAGATATCGCAAACAAAGTAATTATTGCAAAGGGTACATTTGAAGACACTGACATTCAAACTTCAATTTTCAAAGTCAAATCTTATAGCTATGCAGCCCAAACAGATACTATTAGCCAAAGTGATTTTTCCATACATTTAACCACAATGGAAACCAGAATTGCTCAAAAAGAAATGGAAAACAATTATGCTGGTTATGGTTTGTATGCATGTAGTTGTGTTGGACCAAACTTACTGGACAGCACCATTCGTAACTACGACACCATAGAAAATTTAGAAATTCGCACATTATTTGATATTTATCCTTCATACAAAAAAGGAGATCTATTGAACGATTCCATTTATTCATTTAACCCATATAATAGTAACAGTGACAGTTCTATTACACTGCTAAACTCCAAAAAAGTGTTTTCCAGAACCCATTTCTTGAAATTGACGCATAAATTATCAAAAAAGTCTCCCATTCAACTTGCCATAAATGCAACGACAAAGAGTGGCAAAGTATTTCAAGACACAACAATGCTGATGTATATTAAACCATAAAATATATAAATGACGTTGAAATAATTAAATGACAACAACTAAAAAAATTTTAAGTACTATTTTCATAATAGGTTTGTGTTCATGTATCAGAGAGAAATATACCGTTAATGAAAGCTATCTGTGTAACAATACTTTCTACAAAATTTCTGTTCTTTATTACAGAAATGGATCTATAGACCATAGTATATCTACTGAATCTTTACCGTCAAAATCTTGTATATTAAAAAGTAGCTATACTTCTAGAGAAAATAATATTACTATACATGACAGCACCACTGCAATTGACTCTGTTGTTATAACTTATGATGACGGTACAAAAATTAAACATTACGATATGTTTAATAAAGATTCAACTTCTGGATTAATTTACACTAACAGTAGAAATATATTAAATAGCAATTCGTGGAGTAAAGAAACTACAGAAAAAAGAAATAAAAAATTAAACAAATCAACCTACACTTTCTCAGAACAAGACTATTTAAACGCCAAAAATAAATAAAACCCATACCGCCAATGTGAGCTGGCGGTTTGGTTAACATAAAAAGTAAGCTACGGCTAATTTTTTTTCAAAAAACTCAAACCACCTCTAAAGTTTTCTCGCAATATTGTACACCATTAATTTGAACAGAAATTTTCTGTATTCCTATATAAATTTTTCGTGTGCTGAGTTGCTTAAACGATACTTTTTTGGATATCTGAATGATTTGATTAGGCTGTATAGATTCTGACTTTAGTTTAAAAACTTTTTGATTGTGTTTGTTATTGGCCCGTAAAAAATGTACCACATAACTGATTTCATACTTATGTGTTTTTTCTGAGATATTCTGAACCGTAACATGAATGAGCACATCAGAACCTAACTGAACCATCTCTTTTTCTAGTTGTAAATCTACATGTACCTCAGAAGTGTTACTAAAACCCAATATTTGTAAGGCCTCTATATTTCCTTTTTTTACTAAAGTTCTCAGAGCATGCTTAGCTACCAAATAAGAAATTGACTTTTCAGAATGTAACCATCTGTTGATTGTTGTTAAAACAATTTCTGGATGATTTTTAGAAATATCATTTAAACTATTGGCAACAGATCTGGTCACATACGTAGAAGAATCTGATTTGAGCAAGTCAAGAATAGGTAGAATAGGACTAGGATCAGTTACAAATTTGTGAAGTTTTTGTCCCCATGGCAACATAGGTCTTGCTCCTTCACTAGCCCAGCGTCTTACATGTACGTTACTATCTTGTGTACAATTTTTTAAAAATTCTAAGGTTTGATATTCATATTTTTCTATTAAAACCCTCACATCAAATTCAGAAGAAAACCTCTTAGTGAGTTCTTTTAAAGCATCTAGACTTTCTTGAATATAATCTATACCATTTTCTCTGATGTATAAACCAATGGATAAATGTACAAAATCAGCTTTAGAAAAATCGGTGTCAGAATTTAACTCATTGCCTAAACTTTTCATTAATATAGACAAAGCTGAAAGAAAATCTTTAGGAAGTTGGCGGTTTAATTGTTCAGTTACGTAGTTTATTCTTTCTTTAAAACCAAGTTTAGAAAAATTTTCAGTAAGATGTTCTAAAAACAATTCAGTATTGAAATCAGGATAAACTATGCGTATTCTATGAGCCAAAGCTGATACATTAGAATAATTTATAACGTCTCTTACCAAAAATTTCTCTTCTGTAACACTCATAAAATCAATAGTTAATCAACTCATAAACTTTAGATTTCAACTGAGCCTTAGGCAAAAAGTTTTCTTCTAAGGCTTTATTAAATGGTACGGGAGTATCCAAACTACCAAGTCTAAGTACGGGAGCGTCTAATTTATTAAACATTCTTTCGCCAATCCATGCGGCTAAATCTGAGATAATAGAACCTGTTAGCGTATCTTCTGTAAGTAATAGCACTTTACCCGTTTTTTCAACACTTTTCTCTATTGTTTCATAATCTATGGGAGCTAAAGATATTAAATCTACAATTTCTAAGTTTAATTGCTCCACTTCTTTAAGCTGTTTTGCCCAATGTACCCCCATTCCGTAAGTAATGATGGTACACAATTGCCCTTCAGTCAAAATTTTAGCTTTACCTAAAGGCAAGGTATAATAATCTTCCGGTACTTGTTCTGCAACACTTCGATACATGGCTTTATGTTCAAAAAACAGCACAGGATTAGGGTCATTAAAAGCCTCTAAGAGTAAACCTTTTGCATCATAAGGGCTTGAAGGAAAAACTATTTTAAGACCAGGAACTTTGTAAAACCAAGCTTCGGTAGATTGCGAATGAAAAGGCCCCGCTCCTACACCTGCACCTGTAGGCATACGCACCACAACATTGGCATTTCTGCCTGTGCGGTAATGTAGTTTTGCTATATTATTTACTATTTGATTAAAGCCATTACTCACAAAATCAGCAAATTGCATCTCAACCATACTTTTATATCCTTTGAGAGATAACCCCACAGAGGCACCCAGTATGGCCGATTCGCACAAAGGTGTATTTCTTATACGATCTTTGCCAAAAATATCTACCAAACCTTCCGTAGCCTTAAATACCCCTCCAAATTCTGCTATATCTTGCCCCATACATACCAACTTAGAGTATTTTTTTAATGCAAGTTCTTGTGCGTTTTTAATGGCATCAATCATGCGCATCTCTTTAGACTCTTCTACAGAGGTATGTGCTATATATTCATAATTTTGAAAAACATCTTTTAATTCAAGCTCAGAATCCGCTACAATTGTTTTTCTAGATTCCAAAACCTTGTCTACACCATGCTCAATTTCTAACTTAAATTTGGTAGTATAATAATTGATTTTAGCATCGTTCAAAATATTATTTTCAATTAAAACATTTTGAAAGTTAAACAATGGGTCTTTCTGTTTCCACGCCTCTATCAACTGTTCTGGTACAAATTTATTATTAGCGGCTTCTTCATGCCCTCTCATTCTAAAAGTCTGAGCCTCAATCAATATAGGTTTGGGTTCTTGACGAATTTTAGCCGCACAATTTTTAATGCATTCATACATCTCCAACACATTGTTACCATCTACAACAAGTGTTTCTATAGCATAAGCATCTGCTTTTTCTACAAAAGATTTCACTTTATATTGCTCATGTACAGGAGTTGACAAGCCGTATCCATTGTTTTCAACAATAAATATAACGGGCAAATCCCACACACTTGCCAAATTAAGGGCTTCATGAAACTCACCTTCGCTAGTGGCTCCTTCACCCGTAAAAGCCAAGCAAACTTCTTTTTTGCCTTCCAACACATTAGCTAGAGCTATCCCGCACGCTACCGAAAGTTGTGTACCCAAATGCGAAATCATGCCATGAATATGGCTTTCTGAATCACTAAAATGAAAAGAACGATCCCTACCTTTAGTGAAGCCATTTTTATCGCCTTCAATTTGAGCAAATAATTTACTCACAGGAATATTTCTAGCTAGAAATACGCCTAAATTTCTATGTACAGGTAAAATATACTCATGAGATTCTACAGCTAAAGTAGCACCAATAGAAATAGCCTCTTGACCAATTCCCGAAAACCATTTTGAGATT
Organism: Cytophagales bacterium; assembly: GCA_046329305.1. Taxonomy (GTDB): domain Bacteria; phylum Bacteroidota; class Bacteroidia; order Cytophagales; family UBA9547; genus CAMFLX01. The sequence goes on along the minus strand of JAXLUW010000002.1, from coordinate 319,354 downwards.
AAATTCTGACGTAATAAAGTCAGCATTTTTTCTTCAAAAAGTCTTGTTTTTAGTAAGTTTTCGTAAAGATGCAGCAATTGTGCCTCAGAATATTCCTCAAGCTTAAAATCCATAATTTAGAAATTTATCCCCCAAAAATGTACTATTTTACTTTTTTTTGGCACATTTTTTGGGTTTGTAAAATTAATCATACAAATTAGTAAAAAAATTAAGTTTTAAAAAAATGAAGAGGTTAAGTGTACTGGTTTTTTCAGTTTTGTTTTTTTGGGGAGTAAGTGTTAACGCACAAGAAAAGAAAGATAACGGTGAGCCTACATCGTTTGTGGCACCTAGTGCTGTATTAAGTAAAATTTACACCAAAGAGGATTTGGAAAAAATGGGGAAACTTGATTTAAGAAGTGTTTATGTAGAATATTTTGTGATAGCAACCGAGATAATTCCATATATATCTTTACATACAAAACCTGGTGCTACTCTTAAAGAAATGGGTATACCTGAAACAAAAGCCAACCTTGAGCATCTGAAAAAGGCAGTTGCCGCAAAACGTCAATACATTGAAGCAGTAAAAGTTACTTTGGAAGATGTAATTCCTTACTCAGACACCAAAAACATTATTTGGTCTATCTTGTATTTTCAAGATATGATCACTAAAGCTCAACAAGGAGAAAACTAAGAATAAATAGATATTTTGTTAAAAAGTCGGTACACTTATACCGACTTTTTTTATTTTTACAATATGATATTTTTTGACAAATTTGAATTAGAAAATGGCCTTAAAGTAATTTTTCATCAAGACAAAACTACCCCCATGGCTGTTTTAAACTTACTTTACAATGTAGGTTCAAAAGATGAATCAGAACATAAAACAGGATTTGCTCATCTTTTTGAGCATCTCATGTTTGGAGGAAGTATAAATATACCAAGCTTTGACGAACCCTTACAAAAAGTTGGAGGAGAAAACAATGCATTTACATCGCCAGATATTACTAACTATTACATAACAGTTCCTGCTGAAAATATTGAAACAGCCTTTTGGCTTGAAAGCGACCGTATGCTGAGTCTTTCTTTTGACCCTCAAGTGCTTGAAGTTCAAAGAAAAGTGGTAATAGAGGAATTTAAACAAAGATACTTGAATCAGCCTTATGGTGACGTTTGGCTCAAAATAAGACCTTTAGCTTACAAAACTCATTCTTATCGTTGGGCTACCATTGGTAAAAATATCGAACATATAGAAAACGCAACTATGGACGATGTAAAATCTTTTTTCAAGAAATTTTACATCCCAAACAATGCAGTATTGGTAATTGCGGGAAATCTTGAACTTGAAAAAGTGAAAGAATTATGTATGAAGTGGTTTGCCCCTATACCTGCTGGAGAAAAATATGTGAGAAATTTACCTCAAGAACCCCAACAAGTTGAGGCTAGATTTGAATATTCTCAAAATAATGTTCCACTAAAATCTATTTACAAAGCCTATCATGCTCCAGGTAAACTTGATAAAGATTTTTATGCAAGTGATTTGTTAAGTGATGTACTTGGCAGAGGTCAGTCTTCATTATTACATTCAAAACTAGTTAAAGAACAAAAATTATTTAACAGTGTAAATGCATATCTGAGCTCGTCTATAGAACCTGGCTTATTAATTATAGAAGGAAAACTACACGAACACGTTTCATTTAACGAGGCGGAAAAAGGTATTGAATCTGTAATTGACGAAATATTAAAAGAAAAAACATCTGAAAATCAACTAAATAAAGTAAAAAACCAAGCTCTTTCAACGTTGATATTTGGTGAAACAGAATTATTAAACAGAGCTATGGCTTTAGCATTTGCAGAAAATCTGGGCGATGCCGCATTAGTAAATTCTGAAAGTTCTAAAATAGAAGCGGTAACACTTGAAAATTTTAATTCTGTTGCTAAAAAAATATTAAGAAAAGAAAATTGTTCTACATTACATTACGATATAAAAAATGAAAATTAAAGTTGGTTTCGGATATGACGTTCATATTTTTCAAGAAGGTAGAAAGCTTTGGTTGGGAGGTGTAGAGCTGGAACATCACCAAGGACTTTTGGGGCATTCTGATGCAGATGTCTTAATTCACGCCATTTGTGATGCTTTGCTCGGAGCTGCAAACAAAAGAGATATTGGGTTTCATTTTTCGAATACAGATGATCGTTGGAAAAATATTGATAGTAAAATACTATTGAAAGAAACTTGTAAAATAATAAGAGCTGAAGGTTACGAAATTAGCAATGTAGATGCCACATTAGCCATAGAAGCACCCAAAATAAACCCACATGTTACAAAAATGCAGGAAATTCTAGCTCAAGCTATGGACATTTCTGTAGAGGATATCTCTATAAAAGCAACCACAAACGAAAAACTCGGATATGTTGGTAGAGAAGAAGGAGTAAATGCATACGCAGTGGCTTTGATTTATAAAAGTTAAAAAAAGCCGTACTTTATACGGCTTTTTTAATGAATGTCTTGAAAATATTAAAAACACATAACTGCATATTTTTCTGAAACATTTTAAGTAATTGGTTATTTTTGCAAAATCAATATGAGTTTTCTTTCAAAAATATCGCTCGCATTCAAAAAAATTATTACCAATTATTATTTGGCGTTTATTGCATGCTTTGTGATTTGGTTACTTTTTTTTGACGACAACGACGTAATGAGTCGATACAAACTTTGGCGTAAAATGAAAGATCTTGAAAATGAAAAAGAACTATATATTGAGAATATTGAAAAAATAAAAAAAGAGAGAGACGAAGTTCTGGGTAACAGCGAAGCTGTAGAAAAATTTGCCAGAGAAGAACAATTGATGAAAAAACCTACTGAAGAACTTTTTATAATTAAAAAGAAATAAAGTGTGGAATAGTCTTATCAAACAGTTTCAATTGTATCTAAAACTTGAACTTTCTTTATCAGAAAATTCTATTCAGGCGTATCTGCACGACGTAAATTTATTGTATCAATTTACTGAAATCAAAGAACTTAAAATTTCTCCTCAATCTATTGATTTAGAAACTCTTCAAAATTTTTTAGTTTATATAAACGAGTTAGGACTCGCGGCACATTCACAAGCTAGAATCATTTCTGGATTAAAAAGTTTTTTTAATTTTCTAAGTATAGAAAATTTGATTACCAAAAATCCTGCAAAACTTTTAGAAGCTCCTAAACTAGGCAGAAAATTACCAGACACTCTTGACTATTCTGAAATTATAAAACTGCTAGAAGCCATAGATCATAGCACTGCAGAAGGCATGAGAAACAGAGCAATTCTCGAAACTTTGTATAGTTGTGGTTTGCGAGTTTCAGAACTTATCAATCTCAAAATAAGCCAATTATATTATGAAGCAGGATTTATAAAAGTTGAAGGAAAAGGAAATAAAGAAAGATTAGTACCCATTGGCAGAGATGCCATGAAATACATACAAATTTATTTAACAGAAGTAAGACCTCTCTTAAATACTATTAAAAAAGGAAATGAAAATATTGTATTCTTAAACAGAAGAGGTGCAGGACTTACCAGAGTGATGATTTTTACAATTATTAAGAATTTGGCTCAAGATATACAACTCAATAAAAACATTAGTCCGCACACATTTAGGCATTCTTTTGCAACTCATCTGATAGAAGGAGGTGCAGACTTAAGAGCGGTACAAGAAATGCTTGGCCACGAAAGTATCACCACTACCGAAATTTATACCCACTTAGATCGAGATTACCTCAAACAAATCATAACAGAATTCCACCCAAGAAGTTGATTACACAACTTTCATTTTACCAGTTGTAATCAACTGAATATCAGCAGAATTTAATCTTTGTTTAATTTTAATTAAGTTATCAAGTCTAATATTACCCACCACATAGTTAGCGTCTGGTCCGTAATATTTTTCTGATATTTTTTCAAAATCAAAAAGTGTTAAATTTTTCTCATCGTAATATCTCAAATACACTTCTAGCTCTACAGCAGATGTATATTTGGGTTTATTCTTCTGTTGATATTTTTTATATTCATATTTATAATCATATCGGTTTGCTGATATATCAGAAATAACAGCAGAACCCGTTGGGTGGCTACCTGCTCCTTTCCCAATAAACGTTTGTTTGTCAGTAAACGCCGCCTCTACAACTACCGAATTATTTTCAAAATCTACCGAATACATTTTAGAAGATTGCGGAATGAACGTAGGAAGAGTATAAGCCACTACCCTATCTTCATCTACTTTACCCACATAAGAAATAAGCTTAATTCTACTACCTTTTTCTTTGGCAAACTGTACATCAAAACTTGACAAATTTAGTATCCCATGATTCAGCATATCATTTGGAGCTACATATACACCATAAGCATGAGCCATGAGAATGCTTAATTTATGAGAAGCATCTGAACCAATCAAATCTAAAGTTGGGTCTTTTTCTAAAAAACCTAGATCTTGAGATTGCTTAAGTGCTATATCAAAATCTAAATTTTCTGCAAAAACACGAGTTAATATATAATTACAAGACCCTGAAAATATGCCACTTACAGAATACAACAATTCATTATCATAATATTCTTCTAAATTGCGGATAATAGGAATACTTCCACAGCAAGATGCTTCGTATAACAATGAAACCTTATATTCTTGTTGCAAATTCATGAGTTCTTCCCAATGTTCAGCCAACATTTTTTTATTTGCTGTCACAACATTTTTTCCTCGTTTCATAGCTTCAGTTACTATTTCAAATGCAGCTTCTGCATCATCTATCACTTCCACTATAAGATTTATTGTAGAGTCATTGAGTAAATCATACTTTTCAAATGTAAAATGATCCATGGGCAAATCTCTTCGCTTTTTGGTGTCTTTTACACAGATTTTTTTTACTTCGGCTACTGCTTTGTTTTTACTGAGTATTTCATATACTCCGTGCCCAACAATTCCATAACCAAAAAGACCTACAGTAATATTTTTACTCATAACATCTATATTTTTAATACAAACCGAAGTTTTGTAGAGAATTTATCAAAAAAATTAAATTGTAATTATTGTTGAAGCCAGTCCAAAATTACTTCTGTAATTGCCTTAAACTCAACCAAAAAACCATCATGCCCATAAAAACTATCTATTTCTACATATTGAGCATTAGATATATTTTCTGCTAAAAACTTTTGTTCAGAAACTGGAAATAAAAAATCACTACTAATCCCAATGACTAAAGTTTTGGATTTTATAAGTTTGAGTGCATTCTTCACATTACCCCTACCCCTTCCCACATGATGAGAGTCCATAGCTTTACTCAAACACATATAAGCATGTGTGTTAAATCTTTCAACAAGTTTTTGCCCTTGATATAATTGGTACGAACTTGCTTTGTAATGATCCAGCTTTTCTATGTCACTGTCTAGTTGGGTATTCCAATAAGCCTCGTAATTTCTGTAAGACAACATACCAATAGCCCGAGCAGCTTTAAGTCCTTCATGACCAGCATCTTTACTTTCATTTTTCCAAGTAGGATCCGCTTTGATCGCCATACGTTGCGTTTCATTAAAAGCTATTCCCCATGGTGAATGTTGAGCATTGGTAGCCATCAAAATCAAATTACCATGTAATTCTGGTTTAGATATAGCCCATTCCATAGCTTGTTGCCCTCCCAACGAACCACCTAACAAGGTATTAATATGCTCTATATGAAGTGCTTGACGTAAAATATCCAAGGCTTTTACCATGTCTCTGATGGTAACATCGGGAAAATCAAGATAGTATAATTTTTTGGTCAAAGGATTAATTTCATGTGGGCCCGTAGAACCATAACACGAACCTAAAACATTGGCACAAATTATAAAGTGGTCTTTAGGATTATACAATTTCCCTTCACCAACAAGCCCGTCCCACCACTCAGAAACAAGCGAATTACCTGTGAGTGCATGACAAACCCATATAATATTATCACGATTTTCATTTATTTTGCCCCAAGTAGAGTATTGAAGTTGAAAACCTTGCAAAACTCCTCCTCCTTCAAGCTGAAAATCTTCGTCGTATTTAAATATCTTACTTTCCAAGTAGTCTAAAATGCAGAAATATAGCCAACAAATATAAAAAAACTTATTCTATTGTGCAGATTAATCCTTAGATAAAGATGAATATTTAGTAAAACAAATTTTAAATTTGTGATATTAATTCAAAAAACACAATTTAAAAAGACAATTGAAAACGACAGATATATTCATACTCGGAGGAGGTCCAGCAGGGATGTCTGCTGCATTATTTTTAGCAAAAAATGGATTCAATTGTACACTAATTGAGAAGAAAGTATTTCCAAGAGATAAAATATGTGGTGATGCACTTAGCGGTAAAGTTATTTCCGTTTTAAAACACATTATTCCTGATATTCATAACAAACTAAAAATAAGCGAAATAGCTACTGATTGCAAAGGAATAAAATTTATTTCACCTAATAACACTGAGGTTTCTGTTCCTTTTTCATCAGATTATTATACTAACGAAAACAATGAACCTAGTGGCTTTATAATGAAGCGAATAGACTTTGATAATATGCTCTATAATGAGTGTAAAACATTAGAACAGATTACGTTTATTCAAAATTGTACTTATGAGACTTTCGAAAAGTTAACAGATGGTTATAAATTTAAATTATCTAACGGCGAAACAATTCAAACTAAAATTGTATTATGTGCTGATGGTAATCAATCTTTATTTGCAAGGAAAGAAGCAAAAATAGATAAATCTATCAAACACCACAGTGGAAGTGTGAGGGCATATTTTGAAAATGTTCAAAATTTTGAAAAAGGAAATTTTCTTGAATTATATTTTTTAGACACCTATTCTCCTGGGTATTTTTGGATTTTTCCATTACCAAATGGTCAGGCAAATGTAGGTTTAGGAATTAGAAGTGACTACATCAGTAAAGAAAAAATAAATTTAAAAAATGTTTTTACAGAATTAGTAACCACACATCCTATTATCAAAGAAAGACTAAAAAATTCAACTCAAACATCTCAATTACAAGGCTTTGGAATTCCACTGGGAAGTATGCAACGAAATATTTCTGGTGATCATTATTTAGTTTTAGGTGATGCAGCTGCTTTAGTAGATCCATTTACAGGTGAAGGAATTGGGAATGCATTGGTTAGCGGAAAAATTGCCGCCGAAGTAGCAATGAATGCTTTGAAGAACAATAAATTTGACCAAAAATACTTATCACAGTATGATAAATTAGTTTACTCTAAACTAGGAAGTGAACTTAAAATGAGCAGCTATTTGCAAAAATTTTCTATATATCCTTGGTTGTTAAATATGACTTTTAAGAAAATCAAAAACAATACTGAACTTAAAAACACAGTAACAGCTATGTTTGGAAATGTAGATTTAAGAAAAAAATTTAGAAACCCTTTATTTTATTTAAGAATACTTTTTCAATAATATTGTACGTACCTTTTCTTTAAAATCACAAAATATTTCATTGATTTGAACAAATTAGAAACTTTTTCCATATCACAAATCAGTTGAGCACGTGTATATTTTTGAACTTTAAAAATATTGCTTTGGTCTAGCGACTTAAATTGATCTAGACAAACGTAACATCTGCTCATACCTAATAACAAAGTATTTATAAATTTACGTTTATCGCGATTATTTTCTAATTGTATTTTTTGAAGCTGAACTAATACCGTCTCCAACCATTCGTTTAATAATAATTCTGTCTCAAATAGAGAAGTATTTGTATTGGGTAATGTAGCAATACCGTCCTCAGTGTCTTTGTATACATCAAAAATATCGTTTCCTAATTGCATCAAAGCTCCTATTTCATAATACAATTTTAATTCTTCTGCAGTAGGGTTTGAGTCTACTAAACATCTGTACATTTCAAAAGGAACACCGCCTTTTTGTTTGGTTATGAACTTTAATTCTTGAATTGAAATTTCTGTATTTTTTTGGTTTTTACTTTTTTCTTGTAACTCAAAAACAATTTTGCAGTACTCCATAAATTGTTCTTTCTGGGTTTCATTTAGAGAATTAAGAACATTCAAACCTAAAAATCGCATTAAATGTTCATAATTTGTGCGGGGTAAAAAATGATTAGGATGTAGCATAAACTCACTAACCCTCTCTATATCAATTATATTTTCATCAAAAGCATCATCTACTACACCCGTAAGTGCTCCAACATTTGTTAAAATATAACGATTTTTAGGGTTCATTCGTAACCCAGAAGTTATAGAAAACAAATATCCCAACATAGCTGGCACTCCAAAACTATAATAATTTAACAGTTTCTTATAATGTCTTTCTGGTATTGGAAAAGCTTTTAGAATTTTATCTAGCTCTGGCTTAAAATGATTTCTTATGTATTTTTTTTGAATAAATACAGAGAACAAAAGCCTTAGATATGTGATTACTAAAGAGTACAAAAGTAAATTTGTACAAATATAAATTAAATTATATTCTGTTGAATTAAATTAAGCCAAGAAACGGCTTCAAATTCGGTATGATAAATACTCGTTTTCTTTTTTAAAACTTCGTCGTTTCTAATTACATCATTTATTTTATTAGAAAGATCATTTTCTATTGGAATAACTACAGCTACTTTTTCTACTAAGTCGTCTTTGTGTAAAGCAACAAACCATGTAGCATCAGGATTATTAAACTCGTATTTAAAATTGCTAAAATCACAAAGTACATTGTCTGGTCTATATTTCATAGTAAAGTTGATAGATCTTTCCATCTCCTTACGAAACCTCCCCACTGTCATTTCTGATGACTCCGTTAACCACTCACATTTGATAAGTTTATTAACTTTATCATAATAAATAACCTGATATTTATTTATACTTACCACTCTCATTACCAGATCAATATTAATTCCGAACATAAATATACATTAATCTATAATAAGTATTAATAATCTAAGAAACAATATGAGTAAGTGGTTGTAAAATTTCAATAATTGGCATAAAAAAAGGAGCCGAAGCTCCTTTTTTAAAGTGAATGAGAAGTTACTTGCTTCTCCTTATGTTTTTTAATTTGAGTTTTGAGAGCTTCTACTGCCGCATCTGTTGCAGCTTCAAAACTGTCTTCTTGTTCGGTTGCAAACAATACTGCACCAGGAACACTCAATTTAATTTCTACAGTTTTATTATTTTTGGCTTCTTTCTTAGTTACCTTTAAATATACATCAGCACCTACTATCCTATCGTAAAAAGTGGTTAATTTACTTACTTTTTTTTCAATAAATTCGATTAATTTAACGTCTGCATCGAAATGAATTGATTGAACTTGTACTTCCATAATGATAATAATTTTAAATTAAAAAAAAGTTAATCCCTAACTTAAGCCTTAGGGTGAGCTTTTTCAAAGATATTTTTAAGCTTTTCAATTGAATTGTGCGTATATACTTGAGTAGCAGCTAAACTTGTATGTCCTAACAATTCTTTGATAGCATTTAAATCTGCACCTTTGTTAAGCAGATGAGTCGCAAATGAATGTCTCAATGTATGCGGACTCTTTTTTTCATTATTAGTTACATGACTTAAATATTTTCGTACAACTCTAAAAATAAACATTTGATATGTTTTTTTCATAGTATCTGTTACGACTAAATACGAAGAAACGTTGTCTAAATTTTGATTTTTTTTAAGTAATAAATAAGATTGAATTGTATTTTTCAATTCACGATTTATAGGAATAATACGTTCTTTATTACCTTTCCCTATCACTTTCAATTGATTAGCATCTAAGTTTATATCTGTTTCTTTTATTGAAATTAATTCTGAAAGTCGAATTCCTGTGCCGTAAAATAATTCAATAATTAACTTATCTCTTAAACCAATGAAAGTATTTTCAAATTGCAAATTATCTAATAAAGTAATAATTTCTTTTTCTTGGACAAAAACAGGTAATTTTTTAGATGTCTTTAAAGTTTTAATTTTATCGCAAGGATTTTGCTCTATGAAATTGTTTTTAGTTAGAAATTTATAAAATGATTTTAATGTAGCAATTTTTCTATTTATTGATCGTTCACTTTGTTTATTTAAATTCAAATGCATCAAATAAGACCTAATCTGGTTAGCATCTGCCGACTCAATTTCTAAAATATTAAATTCGTTTTTTAAAAATTGATTAAAAGTGTGTAAATCTTCCTTATAAGCTAAAATTGTAAGCTTACTATATCTCTTTTCGAATTCTATATAACTTATGAAACGTTCAATAAACATATTTAAATGTAAGCAAATTCCGCAAAATATTTAAATTTGTATTACAAATAATTTTATAACTCATGAAATTGAATCAAAAAAGAAAAAATGGTATATTTTCGAAAGAAATAACTGTGTTACTTTTTGTGTTTTCCATACTTTTTTTTTCAACTTCATGTGGAACAATTATTGGTGGAAGTAAATATAATGCAACGATAGAAGTTATAAATAACCCCAATGCAAAAATTTCTTATCGGGGAGAAGAAATTGGTATAGGCACTGCTCAAATCAAAGTCAGAAGAAAAGATGCTGATAAAGTTAGATTTTATGTTCAAGAAGATAACAAAGCAGTACAATATTTTCAATTTAGTTCACGAGAAACTAGATGGGGAGCGGTTATTGGAAATGCTTTTTTAGGATTTGGTTTTTATTATTCTTTAGTTACATATGGTATAGATTTACTAACAGGAGGGTTATGGAAACCAGATACTTATGAAAAAGGAATACGTAAAATAAACTTTAATCATTATGTTTATAGTTTAAACTATACACCTACTGAAAATAAAAACAGTACTATTAATACAAGAGTTACCTTATATTTAAAATCAGGAACGATTTTAAATGGAAAAATTATTGAAATTTCAAATTCCAATCTAATTAAGTTTGAAACCGAATTAGGAAATGTTTTCATTATTAATCAAGAAGATATAGAACGAAAAGAATTTAAATAGAATGTAAACTTTATAAATAAATATACGTAATGTTAAAAACTATTTTATGAAAATGAAATAAATTTATACTTTAGCGTAATTTTTTAATTGTAACAAGATGCCCAAAAAAAATAGAAGCATACTGCCGTACTATATTTTTGTGAATGTGATTATAGTAGCATTTCTTATATTATCTTTCATGAATATAAATCAAAAAGTTGATCCTTCTGAAAGACACTATGAAGTAATAAACCTTGCAAAAGATCAGATAACAAAAGTACATAGCATATCAGATGACTTATTGCAGATTTTAGCATTTGATTCTGAATCAAAAATTAACGCTATTAACGTAAACAATGCAGAAGTTGAAGCATGGGAACGCTCTCAAGATGAATTAAAAGAATTGATTGATCGTTCTAAGATAGACACTAAAGACAAAGATGCTGTATATGACATGTATGAAACTTGCCATAAATTCATGAATAAATTTAAAAATGCACAAACTTTTGTATCTCAAAAAGCAGATGTGGGTAGTATGCAAAGCACTTTCAATAATTTAGTTAAGAAAAACGAAGAAGGTTATATTTCTAAAATGAATGAACTTATTGCCGTATACCAAAAAGCAGAAGAAGATAAATTACAATCTCAAAAAATAAAAAATTATTTAATGTTTGGTATAGGTTTGGTATTTGTGATTATGAATATTTTAATATTTATTACACCCGCCAAGAAAATTATATTTGGTGAAAAAGAATAATATAAGAATATTTAAAAAAAGAAAAGGGATGTTTGTTACATCCCTTTTCTTTTTTATTTAGAAATATTGTCTACAACAATTTTACCTATTGCATCTGTACCTAATCTCATTTCTGAAAGAGTGCTTGAATCAGCAATATCTCCCGTTCTGTAACCTTGTTTCAAAGTTTTGTCTACTGCGTTAACTACCGCCTTTGCTTCATCTTTAAGACCAAAAGATATTTCAAGCATTAGTGCTGCAGATAAAATAGAAGCCATTGGGTTAGCAATACCTTTACCAGCTATATCATGAGCAGACCCATGAATAGGCTCATAAAAACCAACCTTATCTCCCACTGAAGCTGATGCCAACATACCCATAGAACCTGCAATTTGAGAAGCTTCGTCAGTTAATATATCGCCAAATAAGTTAGCTGTTAATACTACATCAAATCTTTTTGGATCTTTGATAAGTTGCATAGCTGCATTGTCTATAAACATGTGCTCACAAGTAACATCAGGATAGCGTTTTGCTACTTCTTGAACCACTTCTCTCCATAATCTTGAGCTTTCTAATACATTTGCTTTATCTACAGAACAAAGTATTTTCTTTCTATTTCTTGCAGCTTCAAATGCTTTCACAGCAATTCTTTCAACTTCATAATCAGAATATACCATCAGATCAGATGCCGTTTTTCTATCATCAGATCTTTTCTTTTCTCCAAAATAAACATCACCTGTAAGTTCTCTAAAAAACAAAATATCTGAACCTTTTAAAATTTCAGGTTTCAAACTAGATGCCCCTAATAACTCATCGAATAAAACAATCGGTCTTAGGTTTGCATAAAGTCCTAATTCTTTTCTTATTTTTAATAATCCTTGCTCAGGTCTAACCTTAGCCGATGGATCATTGTCATATTTAATATGCCCAATAGCACCAAAAAGGATAGCATCACTAGCGTTTGCTTTAGCTAATGTTTCATCAGGAAGTGGATTTCCTGTAGCCTCTATCGCCACATGACCCATTAGTGCTTCATCAAATGTAAATTCGTGTCCAAAAAGAGAAGCAATTTTTTCAAGAGATTTTTTACCCCAAGTGGTTACTTCTGCACCTATCCCGTCACCAGGAATTACTAAAATATGTTTTTTCATTATGCCTATTTTAAAAAGTTGTAAAACTACTATTTTTTACCAAAAACTAAAAGAAGTGAAGTATACATAAAGATTATTCAACAATTTATTATAAAATTTATACTTTTATAATTCACTTAATTTCATCAAAATTACTTTTAAAATGGAAGATGAATCAATACAAAATATAAAAGTAGCCGTTGATGCAGTAGTTTTTGGGTATCATCCAGAAAATGGGCTTTTAATTTTACTTATCAGAAGAGGAATTGAACCATTCAAGCTAGATTGGGCACTACCTGGTGGTTTAGTTTTAAATCATGAAACACTAGAAGAGGCTATTCAAAGAGAATTAGTTGAAGAAACTAACCTTAAAATAGATTATTTGGAGCAATTATATTCTTTTGGCAATGTACACAGAGACCCAAGAAATAGAGTAATTTCTATAGCCTATTTTGCTCTGATTCATCCTGAAAAATTAAATGCAGGAACAGACGCCGAAGATGCTCAATGGTTTTCATTGAAAAATTTACCCCAATTAGCCTTTGACCATTCTTTAATAATTGAGACTGCTTATAATAGACTGAAAGCAAAATTAACTTATGAACCCATTGGTTTTGAATTACTTGACAAAAATTTTATATTTTCAGATTTAGAAAAACTTTATTCTACTGTACTAGAAAAACCATTAGATAGAAGAAACTTTAAGAAAAAAATAATGCAGTTCGGTTTCATTGAAGCAACAAACGAAAAAGCAGAAATTTCTGGTGCCGGAAGACCTGGAAATTTGTACAGATTTAACGAACAAAAATATTTTGAACAAAAAGCTAAAGGTATACTTTTTGAAATTTAATTAAAGCAAAATGAAACGAATATTGGTATTAGTTGGATTGATAATTTCAGGTATAAACCTATACCTTCTGTATTTTTTAAAAGACAGTTTTGATTTAGATACTTTTTTATATACTTATGATTGTCCCCATGAGGCAATAATTGATTCCTCTAGTCCCACAAAAATAAGTTCACAAAAAAGACTGATTTGGAAACATACATTTAATTATACGTTGAACCATAAAAATTATATTTCAGAATCTTATTCTACCCATCTCTATACCAAAGGTAGTCAAGTAAAAATATTCTATGATAAGTCAAATCCAGACAAATCAATTATTGAAAATTCTGATCCAAAACCTCTAAATGCACTACTGATTGTTCCCATATTTGTATTTTTTAGTTTTGGTTTAATACTGATTTACAACGGATTAAACTAATTCATTATATTTATTGTATTTTTTACACATATTATAAAACAATTAAAAAACATATTCGTATATTTGCGTATATTTAACACATATTAAAAATGAAAACAGGAGTCATAGTTGCCAGATTTCAAACACCTTATTTACATGAAGGACATGTACATTTGATAGAGAATATTAAATCAAAACACAATAAAGTAGTGATTGTGCTAGGTGTAGCCCCTATCATTGGAACTAGAAAAAATCCTTATGATTATCATACTAGAGAAAAGCTTATTAAAAGTAAGTTTTCTGACGTTGTTGTTTTGCCTTTGAGCGATCACCCAAATGACGAAACTTGGTCTGAAAATTTAGACAAACTACTACATAGTGCGTTTCCATCAGAAAAATTTATTTTATATGGTAGCAGAGATAGTTTCATTCCATACTATTCAGGTAAAATAGAAACTGTGGAGTTATCAGAACATGGAGATTATAGTGCTACACAGCTAAGAGCCATGTTTGCAGATTTAGTATTTGACTCTCAAGATTTTAGAGCTGGAATTATTTATGCATACAATCATCAATATTCCAAGGTGTATCCGACTGTAGATGTGGCTGTTTTTAGAAATGAAAAGACAGAAATACTCTTAGGCACTAAAAAAATTAACAATAAATGGAGGTTATTGGGTGGTTTTACAGATCCAGAAGATAGCAATTATGAAGAGGCGGCCAAAAGAGAATTACTTGAAGAAGCAGGAGCTATAGAAGTTGGGCCACTAAGCTATGAAATGTCATGTAAAATTGACGATTGGAGATATAGAAATGAAGCTGACAAAATAATTACTACAGTTTTTAGTTGTGATTATATTTTTGGTACGGCCAAAGGACAAGATGATATTGCGGACGTAGATTGGTTTGCGGTAAATGACCTTCAAAAAATGATAGAGGACAACAAAATTACTCCCGAGCATTTACCATTGATCAACTTTTTATATAAAAAATACAGTAAGTAGAGGCTTAAGAATGAAGAGACAAGACTTTAGTAGTGACACTATTAACGAATAACAAATAACCATTAACATCAATAAAAATGAAAAAGCAAAATATCATTTTACTCGCAGATGCCTACAAATACAGTCACCACAAACTCTATTATCCAGGAACAAGCCATATATATAGTTACCTAGAAAGTAGAGGTGGAAAATTTGACAATACTGTATTTTATGGATTGCAATATTTCTTGAAAGAATATATTGAAGGACAAGCATTTACACAAAAAGATTTGGACGAAGCGGCAGAGTTTTTACCTCAAATATTTGGTAGAAATGATGTATTTGAAAAATCAAAATTCCAATATATCTTAGATACATATAATGGTAAATTGCCTGTAAAAATAAAAGCAGTACCAGAAGGCTGTGCTGTTCCCGTAAGTAATGCTCTCATGACTATAGAAAACACTGACCCTGAGTGTTTTTGGTTAACAAATTTCTTAGAAACCTTACTAATGCAAGTTTGGTATCCATGTACTGTGGCCACCTTGAGTAGAGAAGTTAAAAAAGTGGTTAGCTCATACTTTAACGAAACTGCAACTGAAGGTGCAGAAGCTGGAATTGAGTTTGTTTTGAACGATTTTGGATTTAGAGGTGTGAGTAGTGTAGAAAGTGCTGGACTAGGTGGAAGTGCTCATTTGATCAACTTTATGGGAAGCGATACCATAGCTGCAAGTGTTTTTGCGAAAGATTATTATCAGGCACAAAAGGCTTATGGATTGAGTATTCCTGCTACGGAACATAGTATTTGCACACTTTTGGGTAAAGAAGGTGAACTTGCAGTTTACAAACATATTTTAGACACATTCCCATCAGGAATAGTTGCCTGTGTAAGTGACAGTTACAATATTTTTAAAGCCTGTGAAGAATATTGGGGAACAACTCTAAAAGCTCAAATTCTTTCAAGAGATGGCAGATTGGTCATAAGACCAGACAGTGGAGATCCCATACAAACGCTTTTAGCATTATTCAACATTCTTTTTGAAAAGTTTGGTTACACTATTAACTCTAAAGGCTACAAAGTTCTTCCTCAGCAAGTACGTGTAATACAAGGAGATGGAGTAAACTACGATAGTATTAAAGAAATGTACGAAGCCCTTAAAAATGCCAAAATTAGTGCTGAAAACTTAGTACTAGGTATGGGTGGAGCTCTCCTACAAAAAGTAGATAGAGATACTCAAAAATTTGCCATCAAATGTAGTTATGCCGTTGTAAATGGTGCAGATGTAAACGTACAAAAAAGCCCTACTGAAATGAACGAAAAGGGAGAAATAGTAGAAAGTTTCAAGAAAAGTAAAGCTGGTAAACTTAAATTAATCAAAAGAAATAACACATATCAGACAGTAGCTGAAAATGAATTTCCTGATTTGAACGATGAACTTGTTACGGTTTTTGAAAATGGTAAAATTCTAAAAGAATATAGTTTTGAAGAAGTGAGAGAAAATGCTCGAATTTAATCTAAAACAGCCCAATAGTAATTTGATTATTGGGCTGTTTTATAAATTTGAAGATGTTAGTCGAGTAATTCTATACCAAATTTATCGCAATAAAGGTAATTGAAAATAACTTTGTCATCTTTCTAATACGATTAAATATAAATTTTTAAAATTACTTCGTTAAAAATTTTGATTCATATTTTTGAATCCAATCTTGAGGAGTAAATTTACTGCTTAATTCTTTTATTAATTCAAAAGGTATATCTTCATATTTCTTAAAACGAATACAACTCTTACCCATATCTATCTTCTTATTAATCAACAGCTTGTATCTTTCCTGAAACCACTCCAACAAACTTTCTTCTGCATACAGCCCCATGTGATAAAGTGAAACAAAATTTTTCTGACTGGCTATACTTATAAACGGTAAAGGTTGTTTGGAATCGCAATGATACCCTTTAGGATACAAACTGTGAGGCACTACAAAAGCAATCATTCCATAACTAATTGTTTTTTCAAAACCATCAGGTAAGGTAGACTCTATTGAAGATAATAAATCATCTATCATCATTTTTCTATCTGGAGTCAAAAGTGACAAATAATCTTCTACTGTATTTATATTACTCATTTGTAAAAACTTAAACTACTTCAACGACGATGTTTCCTAGTTTTTCAAGCTCCGTTACTAGCTCAGTTGACGGATTTACTTTGATACGTGAAGTTTTAAAATCTAAATTGATGTTATCTTGAATAGAAACAAGTTTAAACTGCACAGTACCAGTACCTTCGTGTTCTTTTAAAGCAGCTTCCACTTTATCAATAAAATCCAAATTCAGATTTTCTACAGGAAAAGAAATTTTAATTCCTTTAAACATTTTGTCTTTCACTTCAGACAAAAGTTGGATTTCTACCGGATTAAATCTGTAATCTGTTTCTGTAACTGGTTCGTTTGGATTATCTTTCAAAATGGCCTTTTTTCTGTAATCCAGCTCAAAATTCCCTCTAATCATCAGGAACGTTTCTGGAATCAAGTAATTGGCAAATTTAACGTAATCGTTACCAAACAAAGCTATTTCATATGAGCCCTCGTAATCTTCAATAGCCAATTTCCCATAAGGTTTACCCGTTTTGGTTTGCCCAGTGAAAGCATTAGAAACGATTCCGGCAATGGTTACTTCAATAGAACGTTTTTCTGCTGCACATTTTTTCTGAACGTCAGAGAGTTCATTAATAGATTTACAAAATCTTTTGTATTCTAACTTGAACTGATCTAGCGGATGCCCAGACAAATAAATACCAACTACTTCTTTTTCAATACGTAATCTGGTCAGATCATTCCACTTTTCTGCTTTGGGAGCTTTGGGCAATGGCATTTCCAAACCACCTGAAGTCGCTCCTGCCCCTCCAAATAGTGACTGCTGAGAACTATTTTTATTTTCTTGAGTTTGGTTTCCAAACTTTATTATTTTTTCTAAAAATGTAGCCGTTTCATTCGGTTCAATAGCAAAATATTGAGCCCTATGTATATCATCAAAACAGTCGAAACCGCCGCCTTGAGCGAGTACTTCAAAGGTCTTTTTATTTACGGTACGTAAGTTTACTCTAGACGCAAAATCAAAAACCGACTTAAAAGCACCACCTTTTTGTCTTTCTTCAATAATTGCCTGTGTTGCCGCTTCACCTGTACCTTTGATACCGCCCAATCCAAACAAAATATTATTGTCTGAGTCCACGTCAAACAAAATATCAGACTTGTTTACATTTGGCCCCAATACTTTGATACCCATACGTTTAGTTTCTTCCAGAAAATAGGTAACTTTTTCTATATTATCTTTCTCGTTAGTAAGATTCGCCGCCATGTATTCGGCAGGATAATGCGATTTCAGAAAAGCCGTTTGAAAAGCCACAAAAGCATAACACGTAGAGTGCGATTTGTTAAAAGCATACTGTGCAAATGCTTCCCAGTCGGTCCATATTTTTTCTAATTTTTCTGAAGGATGACCTTTTTCTCCTGCACCTTTCAAAAAATCAGATTTAAGAGCATCGAGAGTTTTTCTGTCTTTTTTACCCATGGCTTTTCTCAAAACATCGGCTTGCCCTTTGGTAAAACCTGCCAACTTCTGAGACAAAAGCATCACCTGCTCTTGATACACCGTAATTCCGTAGGTATCTTTCAGATACTCTTCCATTTCGGGCAAATCGTAAGTAATCTCTTCTCTTCCATGCTTACGATTGATATAGTTGGGAATGTACGCAATGGGTCCTGGTCTGTAAAGTGCATTCATGGCAATGATATCCCCAAACTTATCAGGCTTCAGCTCCTTCATGTATTTTTTCATACCCGGACTTTCAAACTGAAAAACCCCTTCCGTTTCGCCACGCTGAAAGAGTTCGAATGTTTTTTGATCTTCCAGATCTATATCATCTATTACAATATCAATACCTTTGTTTTTCTTGATAATTTTAAGAGTATTTTTAATGATTGTCAGGGTTTTAAGCCCCAAAAAGTCCATTTTGATAACTCCCGCATCTTCAATTACTTTACCTTCAAACTGAGTTACGAGCAAGTCTGAATCTTTTGCAACTGCCACTGGTATCAAATCTGACAAATCTGAAGGAGCAATGATGATACCCGCTGCATGTATACCTGTACCACGTACAGAACCTTCCAGCTTTTGAGCTTCTTCTAGTACTTCTGAGGCCAGCGTTCCTTTCTCGCCCAATATTCTCCGCAGCTCTCTTACGTTCTGAATACTTTCTGCATCTATACCCTCTTTTTCTTCTAAGGACTTTTC
Organism: Cytophagales bacterium; assembly: GCA_046329305.1. GTDB lineage: Bacteria > Bacteroidota > Bacteroidia > Cytophagales > UBA9547 > CAMFLX01. Next base: position 300,055 of record JAXLUW010000002.1, on the reverse strand, counting down.
CCCATCTTTTGAGGTTAACGGAGCTTTGAGCACTCTGTTTAAACTTATTCCGGGTTTGTCTGGCACTAATTTAGCCAATGCGTTACTTTCTGGTAGAGGTAAATCTAGCACTCTAGCCACATCTTTTATAGACATTTTCGCGGCCATGGTACCGTAGGTAACAATCTGAGCTACTTGATTTTTACCATATTTATCTACCACATAATCAATAACTTTCTGACGCCCTTCATCATCAAAATCTGTATCAATATCGGGCATAGATTTACGGTCAGGATTTAGAAATCTTTCAAAAAGTAAATCATATTTTATGGGGTCAATATTGGTAATCCCTATACAATAAGCTACCGCTGAACCAGCGGCAGAACCTCTACCTGGTCCCACGAAAACACCTATTTCTCGTCCTGCTTTGATAAAATCTCCCACGATTAAGAAATACCCCGCAAAACCCATAGTTTTGATGGTAAATAATTCAAAATCAAGTCGCTCTTGAGTTTTGGCATCTATTTCTCCATATCTCATTTTAGCACCTTCAAAGGTTAGATGTCGTAAAAACTCCCACTGATTCAGGTTACTGTCTTCATGCACCTGAAACTCTTTAGGAATTGGGAATGCAGGTAATAGAATATCTTTTTTGAGTTTTAATGTTTCTACTTTGTCAACTATTTCGTTGGTATTGTCAATAGCTTGCGGTATGTCGCTGAACAAAGTAGACATTTCCTCTGTTTTTTTGAAATAAAACTGATCGTTGTAAAACGCAAAACGTTTACCCTTAAACGCTTGGTCGTCGTCAGAAAACTCTTTCATGGTTGGAGTTGCCTTTTTCTCACCAGTGTTTATACACAGAAGAATGTCGTGGGCGTTCCAATCTTGTTGCTCCACATAGTGGCTGTCATTACTGGCAATAATTTTAACATTATGTTTCAGAGCAAATTTTATAAGTACTTCATTTACAATTTTTTGTTCGGGTATATCGTGGCGTTGTAGCTCCACATAATAATCTTCACCAAATATATCGAGCCACCATTTAAAAACCTTTTCACCTTCTGCTTCTCCTTTTTTCAGGATAGTTCTAGGCACTTCAGCCCCAATGCAACATGTGGTAGCTATCAGCCCTTTATGATATTTCAGTACCAGCTCTTTGTCTATTCTGGGGTATTTTCCATACATACCCTCCATAAAACCCAAAGAACACATTTTTATCAGGTTTTTGTACCCTTCTGGATTTTTGGCTAAAAAAAGCTGATGACAACGCACATCTTTATCTTCTTTGGTAAACTGCTTTTTGTGGCGGTCATTTACCAAATAAAACTCACAACCCACAATGGGCTTCACCCCTACTTTTGCTGCTTCTGCCACAAACTGAAAAGCCCCAAACATATTGCCGTGGTCTGTAATGGCCACTGCAGGCATGTTGTCTTCTTTAGCTTTTTTCATCATATCGGCTATTTTAGCGGCACCGTCTAGTAATGAAAATTGCGTATGGCAGTGTAAATGAGAGAATTGCATTATCTTTGAGTTTAAAGTTTAAAGTTCAACGTTTAATGTTGGCAGGTTTAAAAGTAAAGGTACTAAATTTTGAAGAATGAATTATAAGCTATTTTACATAAAAATATTTCTATTCAACTAATTTAAATTTAACAAAATCAATATCTGCCCTGGAGCCCAAAACTAAGCGAGGATTTCCCGATACACATCCTAAATGACTGTACAAATCAAATATAGCTATGGCGTAAACACCATCGAAAGTAAGTATAAAATCAGATAATTTAATTTCTGTAATATCATCTATATTTGACATTTCTATTCTTTTTGTTATCTCAAAAATAAATAGTGATTTCGTCAAAATACGTCGTTCCAAAAATCTAATATTGATCTAGAGCCATTTGTAACTGAGTTATAATTTCTTCTTTAAGCCATTGTGGTTCAATAACTTTTACGGTATTACCATATTTTAAAATCAATTGGGTGAGTTCGTAATTGGGAGTCACTTCCACAGAAATACGTAGTTCATTAGTATCGTCAATTAAAATATTTTGAGAAGGGTGTAATGGTAAGGTTTTAATATATTTACCTTGTGTTGGAGTAAAAGAAAGTACCACAACTTGCTTAGGTGCAACCGAATACACCACACCGATAGTATTACTGAACATTTCTTGTGGGTTTACTTTCTTATCAGCATTGAAAACATCAGTGCTCACCATTAAATTACTGATTCTGTCTATCCCAAAGGTTCTAAAATCTGTAGAATCCGCTATTTGCCCTACCACATACCAACGATTTTGGTATTCTTTGAGCAAATAGGGTTTTAACGTAAAATTTTTAACTTTTTGTGTTTGAAAATTAACGTGTTCAAAAGTAATGATTCGGTGTTCTCTTATGGCTTTAAGTAATTCTTTAATAAATTCAATTCCTTGCAGACCACCTGCGGTGTCAAACGACAAATATTTTAAGCTTTCTTTACTTTCCGACAAACTTTGGGTAAGTAACGAGGCCGTGTTTACGATTTCCAGAAACTTAAAAAACGATTCGATGTTGATACTGTTATCGGTATCAATACAATAACCTTTGCGGAAACGGTCATACTTGATTTCGATACCAAATTCTTGCCTAATTTGCTCTAAGTCTCGCTGAATGGTACGTGCAGATACCTCAAAATCAAAACTATGCAAATAATTTTTGATAGTTTCAAATGAAGGATATCCAGTTTTAACTTTTTCAATAATAAGTGTATATCTGCGAATAGTTGCGTGTTGAGACATGGTGCAAATTAGGAAAAATTAGATTATTTGATATTTAATCGGTTCTTAACATCTTCAATAATATTTTCAAATCCCTTATTTTCCATGTTTTTTTCTGAAACAGTTATTGTTTTTGTATCGAATTTACTAACTTTTTCACGAATCCAATATCCATCAAGTCGCAGATTTGTATTTAATGAAATTATATGTAAATCAATATCAATTTCTTTTTCAATAATTATTTCTGATGTTTTTCGAGTTTTAGAAAATTCAGAAACAGTTTTAACAGATATACCTTTTATAATAATTCCATTTTTATCCTTTTCGACTATGTCATATCCTTTGTGACTGTGATTTTCACAAAGAGTAAAAATACTATAAGGATTTTTTCCTCTCAAATACATTAAAGCATAAAATTCTCCAATTGCTCCAGTCTTTTGGTCTCCTATTGGAATAAGCCTATCTTCATATAAATATTTACCGTCTTTATTTTTTTTATTTTCTTGCAACTGTACGGCTTCTAGATTTTTGTAAGCTTTGCTAAAAATATCTATTGCTTCAAGCAATTCTTTTTTCCTATCATCCATGGTTTTGTCTTTATTTTCCATATTTTAAAATTATGTTTTTTCAGTATTTTAACGTTCATTTTCAACTTTTCTACTTACGAATTCATTAACCAAAAGTTACTACTAATTGATTGACTTTAAATATATAAGATATTCGGTTAAGTTGTGATACAGTTTAAGAATTTCGGAATCATCTTTTTTGTCATCAATAACCATTTTTACAAATTCGGCCCCTTCTACAACCGATACGTCAAAAGTACTGGCAATCCATTCTTCAAAATTTTCTTCGTCTTTTGCTTTTAAAACATCTTCTATTTTTTCTATCAAAACAAGAATTGCTTCTATTATGTGTAGCTCATTTTCTACCCTTTTGATTTCATAATTGATGTTTTTTAGGGTGTTATTGGAATACATAATTGAGTACATCCAAGAGTGATTTATTACAAAATGTTGTTTATCTATAACTAAATTTTGTTTGTCTATAGTGAAGTCAGGATTCATAAAATTTAAAACAAGAAAAATGAATAACTCACCGGATTTTTACCCAAACTTTCAATACAATATTGCTTAAAATTATTTTTGGTATGGTATACGAGCCGCTTTATATAAATTGGATTGTTATTATTAATGGCAACAAAACGCATAAAACTATGTTTGTGATAAGAAGAATCGTAGTGATCTGAATAATAAAGCTGTCTCAACAAAACATTAAAAGAAGTATGTGTAAACGAGATTGATTCTTTAATATTTTTTTCAATTTTTAGTTCTTTTAAAAATTCTTTATCAAAATAAAATATAGGCATGGGAGCCGTTTTTAATATTTCCATAAAATATACCATTTGATTACTGTACAAATCTTCTTCGAAATGATAAGGATTTGAGAATATTAAAACCATCTTTATTTTAATTTTCATAAGTTTTTGAATAAGCGTGAGTACTGGTTGCAATGGGTCTGTGCTGCTTTTGTCAAAAACCAACAGAACTCTTTGTGTGTCGTTTTCTATCAACGAAACCAATAATTCATTTATATTCAAATCAAAGACTTCATTTAGATTTTGCTCCAAGTAATTTTCTTTGGGCACTTGTAGAATACTCTCAATGTCAGTCACTTTAAACTTCCGAATGGGGTTTTCCATTCCAAAAAGTAAGATATCGTCAGATATTCGCAGCATTTGGTTGAAAGATTTGGCCAATTGTACCCTTCTTTTACCAATAAAAATAATTGTCGTTTTCAGCTCCATAAGGTCTGCAAGTTAGTTCACAGGTACGCCAAAAGATGTCGTATATCAAAAGTTTTTGAAAAATTGATATTTATTTTTTGATACTGAAACTTGGGGCTTACAAATCAAATGTCTAGTTTACTAATCATTAAAAAATACAAAGAAGCACCCTACGACACAGCTTGGCGTAATGATAATTTAGCTTTGTAACATTAAAACATAAATATTAAAATCATGTTCAATTTTATTGCTAAAGCTTGGGGTGTAGTTACGTTAATTTGTGCCGTTATTTGTTTGTTACCTTTTTTGGGATGGGGCAATTGGCTCATCATCATTATGGCAATCGTGGGGTGTATTATTTCTGCATTCTCAGAAGGTCGCAACGGTATGATGCTCAATATTGTAGCCTTAATACTGGCTTTTTTCAGATTGATTGTAGGTGGTGGAATTATCTGAAATTACCGATGCCTTCGCTTGAAGCGAAGGCATCGGTTGTAAATGAAAGAGATAATTAAATTATAATGTATTCAATTCTTTTAACAATGTTGTTATTTTGGAATCACTTGTAATAAGTTCAATTTTATCTGTTAATATTTTGCGGAGCTCTTCTGTTTTATTACCAGCATACCATGCAAGTTCATTTTTAGTTTGCAAAATATTATTATCAAAGTTAAAAATAATCTGTTCGTTCAATATTGTTTCAGGATGACCTTTATATTCATTATCAACAATTTTGGTTTTTATCAAATTGTATTTTGAATCTTTAAACTTTTCCTTAACATCACTAAATTTGTTTGAAGGAGCATAAAGTACCAAGGCAATACCACTATCATTGAAATGTAACCATAAACTGATATGGTTTTTATCTTTAGATGAAAAATAAAATTGAAGTTCATTACCATCATCACATAATACCCAATCAGTTCCTTTTAGTTTCTGTTCAAAGTATTGATAGATATTTTTTCTTAATTTACAAAACCATTCATTTATAAAATTGTCCTTAAGATTTGACAATTCTATAAATGAATTCCAATTTTCGACTTTTGGAAATAGTTCTTCACTACCTTTATTAACTAGTTCTTGATTCATTTCGTTTTCATTTTTAATGTATTCACAATATTGTTCTAGAAAAATTTTTAACCGCAAATTATTTGTATGTATTTTAGGTATACAACTTTGTATTATTTTACAAATTTGATCATCCAAAGAAGCAATATCAATTTTATCCTTATCTAATAGTTCCGGCAAATTGTTATTATCATGTAAATAAGATGGTCTTTTTAACGAATCATCTTTTAAAATTTTATCATAAGAAGGAGTCAAGTAAATAATTCTAAATTTGTTTTTTTTGTCTAATATTTGGGGATTATCCTTATGATACGAAAACATCTCTTGATGCCAGTACCTATAAATTTGGTTTGATTGGTCTGTTGCATAATTGGATTTGTTTTCGATTATTACTACTGAATTTCTATTTATTGTTCTCAGTAAAATGTCTACACGACCTTTTTCAGCAGTAACAATCCAATCATCATTCACATCATAATCAATTTCAAACAACTCTAAAAATGATTTTAAAAACAAATCCCCTTGTCCGTGGTTTGAATTTTTATCTAACAAACTAGCAATTATTAAACTATGAGTAGTTTCGCCAATTTTAAATAAACTAAGTGGATTGAATAAATATCCCGTTTCTTTATTCTCATTGATAATCTCATTTTTTAAATCAATATATTGATTTAACGTTTCCAAATTGGTTTCAATAAAAGTACTCATTGCAGAGAATCTAGATTTATTTTCCTCAGTAATCATAATATAAAATTAAGCCGTTCTAGTATTAATGTGCTTGCAGTGCTTGTCATAGGTTTTTATCCATGAACTTTCTTTACAAGTAAATGTTTGGCCAGCGGCTGTTCTTACCGTTTTGCCAGAGCTTGACATTGTGGCTATATGTTTGCCTTTTTCGTCGTAGGTTTTAATCCAAGAACTTTCAGTACAAACAAAAAAATCTGAACCAATTCCAACTACTTGTTTACCTGATGCTGTAATTGTGGCTATGTGTTTGCCTTTTTCGTCGAAAGTTTTTATCCAACTTCCATCTTGTTTTACGTCTGATAGTGCCATAGTTATTTATTTTAATTGTGTATTAATTGTTTTTTAAATGCTTCAATTACTGTAATAATCTCATCTCCAATTTCTTTGGCAATTTCATTTGATTCGTTACACCAATACAAATTATCGTCTATTACTTTTTGCATTTTATCGAAATTACAGTTCCAATCAGCAATAATATTTGCGTCTAAAACCTCATTCATTTTACCTATTTTTGGCAAAACACTATAAAATGCAACTTTTTTTTTATCTTTAATTTTAGGATTTTTTTCATAAGCTTTGTTGTAAATTTCTAAATATGGGAATGTAAAATTGCCCCAAAAAGATAATTGAATGTATTCATTTTCTATTTTTGAATACTTGAAAGTCATAGGCTTGAATCTTTTCCCAAACTCATTATCAATATTTATATCAAAACCATCATTAGGAAATTTTTTATTAACATGTTCTTTAACTTTTTTAGCAAAATTTGTGAGTAATGTAATTTTAGCAGCATCCATACTATTTGAAATTTCTAATGCAGTTCCAAAGTTATCTCCATTGGCAACTATCTTATCAACAATCTCTTTTTTCATGTCTTCATTCATGGTCTGTCCAGTTAAATGTTTAATTAAATTAATGTATTGGGTAATAGTTTCTCTAAGTATTGGGTGGTTTACGGCTTTTTCTTTACACAAAATCAACCATGATAAAATGACCTCATTATAGGAAATATTTTTTATCACATTTTCAGGAATAACATTTTTACTATCAATTGAAGCCTCTTTTCCATCCAAAGTAAGATATAACAACGTATAATTGTTTAAATGTTTTGATTTCGAATAATTGTAGTACCTAAATAATTGATTTTTTTGATTTATTGCATAAATCTTATTTTCAATAACAATGGCTTTATTTTCAGTATCTATAAGTAAAATATCAATATACCCACCTTCTGTGTAATCTTCATTAGTTTTATCAATATATTTCTCAACAAATACTTTGGCATTTAGACAATTAAAATCCTTCAATTCCAAAACTTCACAAAAAAGCTTCAAGAAAACTTCTTTTTGTCCGTGAGAACCTTTGGGATTGAGCAACTCCGCTATAAATGCCGAATGGGTGCGTACTTCGTTGGTGGTTAAGCCTAGTACTTTAAATACATTAAAGTTTTCGCCTGTAAGTTCTGCCATTTTATCATACTGTTTGCGAATGGCTGTAATTTGAGTAAGCAGATTTTCTATTTCTTTCATTAGATATTATTAGTTAATGACCAAATATAACTTTTTGCATAAGCATTGCAAAAATTGAATTACAAAAATAAAAACTACCAACGCCAAAACATGTCGTTATATACAATTAAATTTACATTTACTTCAATTTTAGCAACTTTCAGATTTTTTATAAATAGTTTTCGTACGATTTTTGTTAGATATTTTCAAGTGTATGGAATCTACTGAAGAAATAAATTATCAAAAAATTACCAAAGCCATTGAGTTTCTTACTACTCATTTCAAAAGCCAACCAAGTCTGGAACAAATTGCGGAACATGTACATCTGAGTCCTTTTCATTTCCAACGTCTTTTTACAAACTGGGCGGGTACAAGCCCAAAGAAATTTCTCCAGTATATAAGTGTGGAACATGCCAAACAATTACTACTCACACATAAATCTTCTGTAATCCAAACCGCTTATGATACAGGCTTTTCTGGCTCTAGTAGATTGCATGATTTATTTGTAAATATAGAAGGAATGACACCCGCAGAATATAAAAATGGAGGTAAAAATCTACGCATCAACTACAGCTTTTCTAGCACACCTTTTGGGAAAATCATGGTAGCTTCTACCCCAAAAGGTATTTGCTCAATGGTATTTGTTACGGAAGAACTTTTGGCTCTTGAAAACCTAAAAGAAAATTTCCCCCATGCTAGTTTTCATCCTACAGTTGATGCTTTACATAACCAAGCTTTACAAATTTTCAAACTAGATTGGAATCATTTACCACAAATCAAGCTCCACTTAAAAGGTACAGATTTTCAACTAAAGATTTGGGAGACTTTATTAAAAATACCTATGGGGCAGCTCAGTACTTATGGAGAAATAGCCGAAAATATTGGTCATAAAAAAGCCGCCAGAGCTGTGGGAACGGCCATTGGGAGTAATCCGGTAGCGTTTCTGATTCCGTGCCACAGAGTTATACAAGCAAGTGGCAAACTGGGAGGCTACATGTGGGGAAACACCCGAAAAACAGCTATAATTGGCTGGGAAAATGCAAAAATACATCAACAAATGAATTTAGAAAAAAATACTCATGAAATTATTTGACGACTTTGCAGACCCTACCCAAAATCATCTTCCACAAGATGGAACGGTACACTACTACGGTAAAATTCTCAGTTCAGAAAAAGCTGATTATTTTTACGAAAAATTACTATCTACCATTGATTGGAAAAACGACGAAGCTATTATCTATGGCAAAAAATATGTAACCAAAAGAAAAGTAGCTTGGTATGGCTCAGATCCTTTTGCATACACCTATTCTAAAACCACCAAAACGGCTTTGTTGTGGACTGAAGAATTGGAAGAATTAAAAAAAATAATTGAAAACCTCACCCAAGAGACCTTCAATTCATGTTTGTTGAATTTATACCACAACGGCACCGAAGGTATGGCTTGGCACAGTGATGCGGAAAAGGATCTCAAAAAAAATGGAACTATAGCTTCATTAAGTCTGGGAGCAGAACGTAGATTTGATTTTAAACACCTACAAACCAATCAATTGGTACACTTGTATTTGGAACATGGAAGTTTATTGCTCATGAAAGACTCCACACAAACGCATTGGCAACATAGATTGCCTACATCCCAAAAAATAATTTCCCCAAGAATAAATCTTACATTTAGAACTATTGTAAATCAGTAAATTACCACATTTAAACTTATGATTTCTAAATTTTAGAAGATTAAAATATTTTCACTCATAAATATTCAATATAAACACTCAAACAGTGCTTATATTGAATATTCTTTTTATCAATCTTCCCTGCTCCCGTCATCAGCCATGCGAACCATTTTGGGTGTAAAAGTTGCCAGCACTTCTACTAAATCGGTTTGTGCGGCCATCACAGCTCTGATATCTTTGTAAGCCATTGGGGCTTCATCGCGGCCAGCACCTATCAAAGTAACTCCATGATTTTTAAGTACTTCAAGCATTTCATTTTTAGTAATGGTTTTAGTGGCTTGCGTTCGGCTCATTTGTCGCCCCGCACCGTGAGATGCTGAGTTGATGGCCTTGGCTTCGCCTTTACCTCTTACCAAAAATCCGGGAGCCGTCATAGATCCTGGAATAATCCCCAACACACCTTTAGATGCTGGAGTTGCTCCTTTTCTATGTACAATCACCTCTTGGCCGTTGTGTTGCTCTTTCCAAGCAAAATTATGGTGGTTTTCCACTCTTGCAAGCAGTTGACCGCCAATAGCTTTGGAAAGTTTATTATGAATAATTTCATGACAAGCCGAGGCGTAATCACCAGCCAGATTCATCGCCAACCAATATTCTTGTCCTTCAGAAGTGTTTAAATCTAGGTACGCCAAATTTTGGGCTTCGTCTGGCAAAGGACACAGTTCTTTAGCCAACTTGGTATAGTGCCCAGCAATGGTTGCCCCCAAACCTCTTGAACCCGAGTGCGACAACAAAGCTAAATATTTACCTTTGTTCACACCTAAAGATTCGTCATTTTGGTGCATTTCTATTATTCCCCATTCCACAAAATGGTTACCGCCACCAGAAGAACCCAATTGCACAGCGGCTTTATCTTTCAAGTTTTTGATAAATGTATTGATACCAAATATCTGATTCTCCAATACTTCGTGATTAGCCTTGTATTGTCCACGGAAACCATTACCTGCACCAAACAAGGTATGAGCTATGAGTTCTCTTTTATATTGGGCTTCGTTGGCAGTAAAATGTTCTTCGGGTATATCGTAAATGCTTAGACACATTCTGCATCCAATATCTACACCTACACCGTAAGGAATCACTGCATTGTTGGTAGCCAACACACCACCAATAGGCAGACCGTACCCTTGATGTGCGTCTGGCATCAGAGCCCCAGCAACCGTTACGGGCAGTTTCATGGCTATGTTTATTTGTTTTAAAGCCCCCTCTTCTATATATTCTTGCCCATAAATGGTGTAAGGTTTTGGAACTTCCAACAATGGTATTTCTGCAATACCGTTGACCATTTTTGGTTTTTCAATAAGTTCGTCTGCTACTCGGCCCCAAACGGCATCTTCAAGAAAGTCGTTAGGAGACGATACAAGTTGTTTTAAAATATTTTCGAGGTCATTTGGAGTAGCGTTAGCAAATTTTTGAGTCACGATTTCCAAAACCATCCCAATCACTTTAGTTTCAGGGAAACCCAAGGCCATTAATGTTGTTCCAGTTGTTTTCATACATTATTTTCTTTGATGCTACAAAGTAAAAACACAAGTACGCAAGGGATGTGCGTAGTGGTGGTTGGTGAAAAAGATTGTTTATAAATTTGGAAATTTAAATTTGGAATATCAGAATTAAAGTTAATTATCATATATCATTTAAAAGTAAAAATTTATATTTGTTTTAAATATTTTAAAATCTTTACAATTATGATCATGGGAAATTTTATAAATCTGATTTTTTATATTGTTATGTTTTTATTAACAATTTTAACCATTTACATAATTTTAAATTACTATAAAAAAAGTAAAGATTTAATTGAATCAAATTTAAATAATGTTGCAAAAAATGCTAAAAAATTTAAAAAAGATTTAGTTATAAAAGAGCATATTAAGTCTAGTTTAAGTACAACTATTAATACAGAAAGGGAGAAAATAGAGTTAACTCTAAAAAATAAATTACAAGAAAATAAATCTACAACTAATTCTGACGTAATAAGTTCAATAAATTCTGCTATTTCTATTGATGATAAAGATTCAATCAAAATTCGCTATGAAGAACCAAGTAAAATTTTAGTATCAAATCCAAATGTTAAGTCGGTTGAATCTTTACCAAAAGCTGTAAAGATTCAAGAAAAAAGTATAATCGAAAAACTCTTCGTTAATTATGAATTAAAAATCAAAGATAACACAGAAACGTACCCTATACTAAAAATTCCAAAAAATGGTTGTATTGTTCGTTCTCATAGGTTTGGGAATTCTAAAAGACGTGGATTTAAAGAATTATCATTTCAAAAATCAATAGAAAAGCATTTTGACAAATACTTTATAATTTCAGGCGAAGTTCGTTTAAATACAGGTAAAGATACAAGACCTTATGAGCCAGATATAGCAATTATTGATAAAAGATTAGATAAAAATATTAGAATTGATATTGAAATAGATGAACCATATGCCGCAATCTCAAGACAAGCCACCCATTGTATAGGTGAAGACACAATTCGAGATACCTATTTTGTAGATAGAGGTTGGCTTGTAATTAGATTCAGTGAATTTCAAGTACATACTCAAGAAATTGATTGTTTGAAATATTTGGCATTTGTAATTCGTTCAATTGATTCAACAATTTCATTTTCGAATGAATTAAATTTTCCTTTTAACTTAAATCATGAAAAACTTTGGGATATTGTTATGGCCCAAAAATGGGAAAAAGTAAAATACAGAGAGAATTACTTAAACCATGAATTTGGAATTATTCCAGAAAAAACAGAAACAGCAGAACGAGATTTAAATAATCAAGAAGTAGTGGAGGAAAAACTTGTAAAATCTAGTTTTGGGGGAATTGAATCAAAATCGAATTTAACAAGCTATAACAAAATAAATGCTAATATAAGAGATGAGCGAATTTCATTTTATCCAGAAAATCATGTTTATTTAATAGATGGAATTCCTTTTGAATCTGCAAGTAAAATTATTTCAAAATTTTTTCCAGAATTTGATTCATATGAAAAAGCATCAAAATTAAACCCTAACAACCCTCTATTTGGTTTAGAAATAGAAGAAATTATTAAAATTTGGAACACAAGTAAATTTGAGTCTGCCCGAAAAGGTACATTATTACATGAACAAATTGAAAAATTTTATCTTCAAAATACTTATATAAAAACAGATGAATTTCATCTTTTTGAAAAATTTGTGTTAGATCATCAAAATCTTAATCCATATAGAACAGAATGGAGAATATTTGATGAAGATTTTAATATTGCAGGTACAATTGATTTAATTGCAAAAAACGGTAATGATTTTGAAATCTATGATTGGAAAAGAAGTAAAAAGGTAATAGACTTCAATGGTAAACCAATCATAAATGATATTTGGGGTAAAAAAGGAATTGGCAATTTGACTGATTTACCAGATACAAGTTATAATCGCTATTGTTTACAACAAAGTATTTATCGTTATATTCTAGAAAAAAAGTACAATTTAAAAATATCAAAGATGTATTTAATCATATTACATCCAGAGTATACAAACTATTATAAATTAGAAACACCTTATTGGAAGAATAGAATTGAAAACATACTTTGTAACTTATAAAATCTAATAGATTTAATTAGAGTATAGTTAAATAATTTCTTTATATATCAGATGATACCCCAAAAAAAATTTAATATTTACCCCAAAAGTGAAGAAAACTTCAAAGCATTAATTTCTTATTACTTTGATTCTTATGAAATAGACAATTCAGAAAGTATTGAGTTTTTAAATAAAAAAACATCGATGACTTTAAACCAAATTGAATTTGTTTTAAGAAAAGTATCAGAGGCTTATTATATAGTATTTAAAAATAATTTAAACGATAATATTAAGTTAACAAATTTAATGGCTTATGGATTTGACACTTTAACATTAGAACCTAAACAGTGGAAAAGAAGTTTAACTGGAATAAAAATAATGGAACAGTTTCTCGAGTTTGTTCAAAAAACTGAATCTAATATTAAATAAAGAATTAGATTTAGTTATTTGTAACATCAGCCCACGATTTCAATCGTGGGTGCGAGAAAATCAAATTTTATATCCATCTTATTTTCCCAAAATGATTAAATCCATTCATCATTGCGAAGCTCAATTCATATTTCCCACGGTTGAAACCGTGGGCTATCGGTAAAAACACTGGGCTATTGAAACCATATTCTTGTAATATAAAATCTTTATCTAGCTTTTTGATAATCCTACAAATTAGAATTTATTGCTGAATCAGCCCACAATTTCAATCGTGACAGCGAGAAAATCAAATTTTAAATCCATCTTATTTTCCCAAAATGGTTAAATCCATTCATCATTGCGAAGCTTAATTCACATTTCCCACGGTTGAAACTGTGGGCTATCGGCAAGAACACTGGGAAATTGAAACCATATTCTAGGAATATAAAATCTTTATCTAGCTTTATGATAATCCTACAAATTAGAATTTATTGCTGAATCAGCCCACGATTTCAATCGTGGGAGCGAGAAAATCAAATTTTAAATCCATCTTATTTTCCCAAAATGGTTAAATCCATTCATCATTGCGAAGCTTAATTCATATTTCCCACGGTTGAAACCGTGGGCTATCGGCTAAAACACTGGGAAATTGAAACCATAATCTAGGAATATAAAATCTTTATCTAGCTTTTTGATAATCCTACAAATTAGAATTTATTGCTGAATTAGCCCACGATTTAAATCGTGGGAGCTAGAAAATAATTTTCATATAATCATAAATTACAAAATGGTTAAAACCATTAGATTTGTGTAATTGATATACATTTCCCACGGATGAAACCGTGGGCTATCAGTAAAAACATTGGGCTATCGGTAAAAACACTGGAAAATTGAAACTATAATCTAGAAATTATTACAGAACCAGCTAACGATTTCAATCGTGACAGCGAGAAAATAAATAAATAATAGAGTTTTTTCAAAAAATGCTTAAAACAATTAATTTTGTCGAATTAAGAATTGATATTCCTCAGTTGAAGCTGTGGGATATCAGTTTAAAATTAGAGGATTATAGTTAAATGTTTTTTATTAAAATTTAATTAAAATAAAAAGTCTGATTTTCACTTTAATTCTTGTAATTAAAAACTTAAAATTGAAATAATTAATATTTATATAAATGTATAAACTTTTTATAGTTACATCAATTCTATTTTTAGCATCTTGTAATGCTAAGTTTAAGGAGCCTTATTCAACAAATACATATATTAGTGTATATCCAAATATAACTCAATCTGTAGCTAATGTATATGTTTCAAATAAAAGTAAGGATATATACGAAGTAAAAGTGTTTGATCCTAAAGGTAAAATTATTTCAAACTATACTGTTGCAGCAGAAAGTGATTCTGATACAACTTTAGATTTGATTGGTGACGACGGAGTTTTTTGGGTGGTATTGAAAACAAATACAGAAACAATAACAAAAAAAATAATTAAATACAATGCTAAATAAAAGATTTATACTTCCTTTTTTGATAATGTTCAATACTCTTTTGGCAGATGATCAAAAATTGTCATTGTTTATCACTACAAACACCAACTTATTTCTTACTTCAAATAAAAATTACAAGGTTTTTTACCCGATTAATAACGATAGTCAGAATAAAAAATTAGGAATTGGGGGATTTGGTTTTGGTGCATTTGTTTTAAAACCAATGAATAAGTTGATTAATATCAAAGGTTATGTAGAAGTAAATAAACAACGTTTCAAAGAAGCACCAATTATACTAAGTGACTATAGTAATGTAAGTCAAGGTGTTTTAAATGTTTTAACTAGTAATTACAATTTCAATTTAGGTGTGCTAGGGCATTTAAGTTTTTCTAAAAAATTTTCTTTTGGAGTGGGAGTTGGAAGTAATATTTTGATTTTGTCAAGGTCTAAATATTTTGATTTAAATAATACTGTAAACACAGATGGTAAATTTGTGATAAGAAATAAGAATTTTAAAACCTTTGTACCGACAATACCTTTGGAACTTCAGTATACTGGTAAAAAGATGTCATACTCAATTAGGTTTGAGAAAAGCTTATCTAATTACTATAAAAATGAATTAAAAGAAGCTTCAACTTTCAAATATAGTAGTTTATATTTTTTGGTTGGTTACAGAATTAAATAAACTCAATTTACAAACTGGTATTTCTAAATACTTTATTTTAATAATATTATTAACATTAATATTTTGTTTACCACAATTGACACCATATTCTAGGAATATAAAATATTGATTTTTTATAATTCTATAAATTAGAATTTATTGTTGAATCAGCCCACGGTTTCAACCGTGGGAGAGAGAAAATAATTTTCATATAAACAAAAATTTCAAAATGGTTAAAACCATTAGATTTGTAGAAATAATATTAGTTTCCCAGGGTTAAAACCGTGGGCTATTAAAACCATAATCTAGAAATTATTACCATACCAGCCCACGGTTTCAATCGTGGGAGCTAGAAAATAAATTTTTATATAATCATAAATTACAAAATGGTTAAAACCATTAGATTTGTCCAAATTAATATTGGTTTCCCACGGTTGAAACCGTGGGCTATCAGTTGAAACCGTGGGCTATCGAATAAAACCGTGGACTATATATTTCAAATTTAATACACATTATGTCACACTCCTATACCAAAATTTGGATTCATGCAATTTGGGCAACTAAAGAACGTCAAAATCTCATTCTTCCTAAAATAGAAAACACAATTCATGGCTTAATAAAATCGCAACTAGAAGAATTAGGTTGTAGTGTAAAAGCCATAAACGGAATGCCAGATCATGTGCATTGTATATTTTTATTGAATCCTCAAAAATCAATTGCAGAGGTAATTAAAACAATAAAAGGAGGTACATCGCATTATATAAATCAAAATGATTTAACACCTAGTAAATTTTCTTGGCAAACTGGTTATTCAGCATTTTCTGTAAGTGAATCAGCTTTGGAAAAAGTTGAAAATTATATTAAAAACCAAAAAGAACATCACGCATTAAAATCGTTTAATGATGAATATCAGGAATTTTTAAAGCTTCATGGTTTAAATAATAACAAATTTTAATTCCGTTAAAATTTGTTATTACCACATTTAAATTTAAAATCCCACCATAAGTTTAAAACCCTTGGTGGGATGGTAAGTTATGTTTTCCCAGCTACAAAAATCTGTTTCAACTGGTCTATCAACTGGCCATTGCCAGAGACTGTGATGTTGTTGATTTTTTCGGCAATTTTTTCCACGTATTCCATCTCTTTCAATTTGAACAACATGGCGTTGTCTTCCATCAACTTAGCCGTGTTTAACAAGCTTCGGGTTGAGGCGGTTTCTTCGCGACGCATGATGGTGTTGGCTTGTGCTTTTTTCTCGGCTATCAACACTTGGTTCATGATCTCCTTCATCTCACCAGGCAAAATTACATCTCTGATACCGCAGCCTTTCAAGGTTACGCCCAAATCTGTGGCTTTGGCGGTGGCAGCTTGCAAAATGGCGTTTGATACCTGCTCTTTGCGTTCCAAAAACTCATCTAAAGTCAATGAGCCAATAAACTCACGCAAGGTCAACTGCATGTTTACGTACAATTGTTTGTCATATTCTTTGTTGTCAATCAATGCCTTGATGATGTCGCTAACGGCATATTGCACATAACAGCTCACACGCAAAGCAGCTTTATCTTTAGTCAAAATCTCTTGACCAGATATTTCCATTTGTAAAGAGCGGGTATCTATTTTTGACACATGAATGGTTGTACTGTTTTTCCAAAAATAGTAGGTACCCGCCTCTAAAATCTTATGTTGCTTGCCATCTATAAACATAATGGCCTTTTCAAATGCATCTACAGTAAAGCTTCGCACATAAGGCAAGACTTCTTTCGACAACAAAACAGACTTGTCTATTTGTGGGTCAATATCCAAGTGGCTCAAGTCAATACGATTGAAAGTATATTGTATTAATCCGTTCCAAAATACATACCTACCTGCTTGTAACACGCCTGCGAACAAGCCGTTTTCATATTTCAATACGATTTCGTTGTTTTTGACCTCTACCAAAGTAGTTGCCGCCACTATTGCGGCATCTTTCAACAAAATATCTATATGGAATGGAGAAACCAAAGGTTTGGTGATGTCGCAAATGAATATTTCTTCAAAAGGCATTAACCAATGAGTACCTTCGTTCAACAATCTTTTGTAGTTGTTGTTTTTGAAAACCAAGCCTTTCTGAAAGGCAGCTATAGTAATTCTTTTCATTTTCTTACGTTTTTAGTTTTATATTTATTAATTCTCTTTTCTTGACTCTTATGTCTTTATTCTTGACTCTTGTATCAAATAATTAAATCTATCCTGTTATTCATTTATCAGCTACATGCGGATGCCCAATTGATGCACAGGTTTGATGATTATCTTTCTGATTTCCATTAGGTTTGTGTTAAATGGAACGTGCAGAAACCAGATTTCAAAACACCTATACCGAGCAGGTATCTTTAGCCATACAAGCTGTTGCTGATTTGCCCCTGACGAAAAAGTTCGCCATACGCCAAATGAATAACAGTTTAGATTTTATGGTGGGAATTTTTAAAGAAGTTCCCGCTTCTGAACTACAGATTAATAGTCTGTTACTCTACCAACTGAGTTATCCCGATTGCTCGGGAGTGGGATTCGAACCCACGCAAGGAGTTGTTACTCTAACCAACTGAGCTATTTCGATTTCTCGAAAATGGGATTCGAACCCATGACCCACAACGTGTTTGACAAATGCTCAAAAAGCTTCGCAGCATATCGCAGTTAACCAACTCGATACTATGGGGCCATACAGAAACCCTCATCAGGTCGTCACTATTTGAGTTTGTCCTTCCTTTCGGAAGTTCTTTAGATGCTTAAAGCATCAGTATTTTTGATCGTTTTTCTAAAAAACGAGTTTAATTGTTCGCTATCAATTTTTGTAGGCATTTGATATTGAGCTACATGGGTTTTAAAATGAACCAACTTTTCGACCAAGAAATCATTCAAAATTTGGTTTGAGGGTTCAAAATCTAGTTCCTCTCCATTTATTTTTCTTTCTAACAGCGTTTCAATTTCTGTTTTCAAAGCAATATCAAATACTAGCTCGTCTACCAATACCTTAAATTCCATAGGAGGCATGGTCCCTTTTTCCTCTATCCACATACAAGCCAAAATGGGTCGCATTACATAAAAGTATTTTTTTACTTTTACTATATCGCCTTTCAGGTAATCTTTATAGTTGCCTTCGGCCATATGCAGATAGTGATACAAACATGATTTAGGGTTGAAATAACCTTGGGAAAGAGTTTTTAATTCCTCCACAAACCCATCGTTTTTCAAATAAACGATGGGGCTTCTCAACCATTCAAGCAGGGGAGGGTTAGATTTTTGAAGTAGCTTTAATGCTTTCTTTAAATCCCATCCGCTCAAATCAATATCGTTTGGTAATATCTTATCGTAAGTATCTTTTTTGTCGTTAATACCCAAATACCAGTCTGTATTGTGACTGTAAACAAATCGCACGTCCCAGTCACTGTCTTTTGAAGCAAAGCCCCAAGCTCTACTTCCAGATTCTACCGCAAACAAAATCTTAATATTTTGTTCTCTTTCTATTTTG
This sequence comes from Cytophagales bacterium, assembly GCA_046329305.1. Classification (GTDB taxonomy): domain Bacteria; phylum Bacteroidota; class Bacteroidia; order Cytophagales; family UBA9547; genus CAMFLX01. The sequence continues at coordinate 280,864 of JAXLUW010000002.1, read as the reverse complement.
CCTAACTCAAGTAGTATTTCTGCTTTCATCGTTTTTCGTTTTCGATGTTACAAAGCTCTTAACACACTACGCAATCAATCTGCGTAGTGTATTAAATATTTTTAAAAATTATTATCTATTTGATTTACAAATAATTAAAATTAAATATTATTTTATTAAAATTTTACTACGTAAGTACATTGCGTAGTTGCCGAGGATTTTTAAATTTGTGATGAAAATTTAAACAATCGTTTTGCCATGTCCATTAACAAATTAGCACTGATCAGATACAAAACCATTGACAATTGCTTGAAAAACCGAGGGCGTAAATGGACGCTTGACGATTTGGTTGAGGCCTGCTCCGAAGCTATCTATGAATATGAGGGCATAGACAACGGTGTGAGCAAACGTACCGTGCAGCTAGACCTGCAAAATATGCGTAGCGAAAAGCTGGGTTACAATGCACCCATTATAGTAGTTGACAAAAAATATTATACTTACGAAGATAAAACCTACAGCATCACCAACACACCACTTACCAACCAAGACTTATCCAAACTGAACGAAGTCGTACAAGTGCTGAAGCAATTTAAGGGGTTTTCGTATTTTGAAGAACTAACAGGCATGATTACCAAACTGGAAAATAAAGTGTTTACCCAGCAAAACGAAGGTAAGTCGTATATACAATTTGAAAAAAATGACTTGGTAAAAGGACTTGGTTTTATTGATCCCATACACAAAGCTATTTTAAAAGAATCCGTATTAAATATTGAATACCAATCATTTAAAGCCAGCAAAAGCCAATTCATAAAAGTTTCACCTTATTTACTAAAAGAATATAGAAACCGTTGGTTTGTATTATGTCAGCCTCATGGCAAGAACGGCTTCCTAAATTTGGCTCTAGACAGAATTTTATCTATTGAAGAGTTAGGCGATGAAACTTATATTAAACCTAAATTTGACATGACCAAATATTACGACGATACTATTGGCGTAACCAAATCAGAAAATCAAAGAGGGAGAACCATTGTGTTAAAAATACATAAGGCACATTTTCCATATATTGTAACTAAACCCTTACACAGTTCACAAAAAGTATTAAAAGAAGTTGAGGATGGTGTAATTATAAGTATAGCTGTAGTTTATAATTTTGAGTTAGAAAGAGAAATTCTTGGTTTTGGAGAATTTATAGAAGTTATTTCTCCCAGATATTTAAGAGAAATCATCATCAAAAGAATAAATAAATTAAATGATGTTTATTTAAAAAATTAATTTTTGTAAAAAATTGCTAATTAAAATATTGTAGCTTACCTTTGAACTAAATATAGTAAATATTTAGTTTATGTCATATTCACTTTCATTTTCAAAAGCCATTTTAGTATTGGCATTTATTTCTGATAAAATAAGAAGAGAGGAAACAGAATATATATCTACTAAAATTATTTCTGAGCTATTAGACATTCCTAAACCTACTTTAACAGTTATGTTTAATAATTTAATTAGAGCCGGAATTTTAGAATCTAAAGAAGGTATTTATGGAGGTGTGCGATTTGCAAAAAAACATGAAAACATTACACTTTTAGACATTTTAAATGCAATAGAAAATCAAAAAAGTTTATTTCAAACTAGTTTTCAAATAAATGCAAAAAGTGAAAGACCCGAAGCCCTTAAAAACAAAGTAGTACATTCACTAACTATTGTAGAAAACATTGCCAAAAATGAATTACAAAAAATAACCTTACAACAAATTTTAGAAGCTTAATTTTTTTTTGGACATATCTATATATTCTATATATATAGTTTAATTAGTAAAAATAAATTTTATTCATATGAAAACTGTAAAACAAACAATTAGTAAAATTTTGATTTCATTAGGAATCATAACATTGAGTAACACTGTAAATGCACAGTCTAATGACTGGCAGGTAGCAGTAGAAACAGATCCATCTACGTTTATATTTAAAGGCTATGCGGCACATTTACGTGTTAAACCAAGTTTTAGTAATAAATTTTTGATTGGTATAGGCACTTATGCATTAGATCTTCCAGATTTTATGGTAAAGATGAATCCTAATAACAAAAATTGGAATGTAAGAATACAAAGTGCATATGCTCTTTTTGGAGAATATTATTTTAAAAATGTTAATGAAAAATGGTTTTTAGGAGTTCAAGCAGGGATTCAAAATTACAAAAACTCACATAAAGAATTTTCAGATGCTAACTTAAAATACACTAACTTATTACTAATGCCGTCAATTGGTTACAATTGGAAACCTTTTAAAAATGGATTTTATATAAAACCCTGGGCAGGAATAGGTTACACACAATTAATAAGCGGAAAAACTACTGTAAATTCAACTAAATACGATTTATCACCAATTGTTCCTTTTGTAACAGTGCATATTGGATATAACTTTAAAATAAAATAGTTTGAGTACTAAAAGAGCTCACATTATATGTAAGCTCTTTTATTTTCTTAATATTTTATCTAATGGTTTCCCTTTTGCAAGTTCATCTACGAGTTTGTCTAAGTATCTAACATTTCTTGTTAGTGGAGTTTCTATTTCTTGAATTTTGTATCCACAAATCACACCAGTAATTTTAGTACAATGAGGATGAAGTGTAGCTTTTGCAAAAAACTCATCAAATGTCCATTGCTGATCTTTTATGTAATTCAACATATTTTCATCAAATCCTGTAAGCCAATGAATAACTTGTAAAAGCTCGGCCTCTGACCTACCCTTTTTGGTTACCTTTTGTAAATAATGAGGATAAACCGATGAAAATTTTAATTGAGCTATTTTAAGATCATGTTCGGCTGTGGTTTTCATAATTAAGGTGTTGATTTTGAAACGGGTATAGTTTTTCCATTAAAATACTTATAGCCATTTTGTGCAAAATCTGCAATAAACGTAGCTGCTTCACTTGCCAAAATACCTCCTGTATAATCAGGAAATGCTTCCTGCAACATATGTGTTTGTACTGCACCAAGTGCTAAGCAATTTACCGTAACTCGCATAGGTTCAAGCTCTACAGCTAATGCTTCTGTCAAACCAATAAGTGCAGCTTTAGAAGCAGCGTAAGCTGTCATATTCGGAAACTTTACGGCACCACTTACACCAGACATACTGCTGATATTCACAATATGTTTAGTACTACTTTTTAATAAATACGGTAAGGCAATTTGAGTAATAAGGGCAGCGGAGATTACATTAATTTTAAATGAATTTTCCCACTTGTCTACATCTATATTTTTAAATTCTGACTTAAACAGATAACCAGCATTATTGATTAAAATATCAATCCCTATATTCTGTTTTTCCAAAAACTGACTTACAACATCGTAACTATCTGCATTTAAGTCTTGTTCAATCCAGCTAATTCTCGGGTGATGTCTGTATTCAGTATCTATATTTGATATATTTCTAACTATGGCAATTACATAATGTTCTGTATTAAAACACAATGCTTTAACCAATTCAAAGCCTATACCACCAGAAGCACCCGTTACTATGATATTCATTACACAGAAAGTGCTTTAATTTTTTTCATTAAGTTACTTGCAAAAATAAAATCATTCAAATTTTTAACATCAGAATGCATTACATTTTCATAAGTACCTTCCCATAGTTTTTCACCTTTGTACAAGAAAATTATGGATTGGCCTATGGTAACTACAGAGTTCATATCGTGTGTAACAACCACAGTGGTAGTATTGAATTCTTCTGTAATTTCTTTAATAAGTTCATCTATCAAAATTGAAGTCTGCGGATCAAGGCCAGAATTGGGCTCATCACAAAATAAATATTTAGGATTAAGCACTATGGCTCTAGCTATACCCACTCTCTTTTGCATACCACCACTTATTTCTGAAGGATACAACTTATTTTTATTCTCCAATCCAACTCTTTTCAAACAAAAATTAACTCTATCTTGCATTTCAGATATTGGCATTTTATCATGAAGCATTTGTAGTGGAAACATTACATTTTCTTCCACTGTTTTAGAATCAAACAAAGCTGAACCCTGAAACAGCATACCCATATCTCTACGAATCTCTTTTTGTGCCTTATAGTCTGAGGTTACTAAATCTCTGCTATCAAATTCTATTCTACCGCCTTCATCAGGCTCAATAAGCCCCACAATACATTTGAGTAAAACACTTTTACCAGTACCGCTAGCTCCAATAATTAAATTGGTTTTCCCTTTACTAAATGTGGCATTTATATTTTTTAAAATAGGGTTGCCTTTAAAGGTTTTGTTCACATTTTTTACTTCAATCATACTCTTACAATAGTAATTCGGCTATAAAATAATCTGCAAGTAAAACTGCAATACAGCTATTGGTAACTGCCACAGTACTAGACTGTCCCACTTCTAAAGCCCCACCTTTGGTAAAATATCCCATGTAAGAAGAAATGGAACTAATCAAATAAGCAAATACTATAGATTTTACAATGGCAATAAAAATATTATATTCTATAAATTGATATCGAATACCATATACGTAGTCACTTCCTGTGAGTAAATTGGTAAGAACTGTTGACATATACCCACCAGTTAGAGATAAAAAACCAGCAAGTGTTACTAACATAGGGAACACTATCATGGAAGCTACAACTTTGGGTAAAACCAAATAGGATGATGAATTAATACCCATAACATCCATAGCATCAATCTGTTCTGTAATACGCATAGTACCTAACTGACCTGCAATATTTGAACCTACTTTTCCTGCCAATACGATACAAGTAATGGTTGGAGCTAGTTCTAAAATAGTCATATCTCTCACAATAACCCCCACCGTATATAAAGGAACTAATGGAGATATTAAGTTATGAGCCGTTTGTATACCCGAAACAGCACCTATAAAAAGTGATACAATAGTTACAATAAAAACAGAATCTGTACCAATTAGAATACATTCATCTATAAATCTTTTCCAATAAACACCTGCTTTTTCTCTATGTACAAAAAGCCCTCCAATAAATATAAAATACTTACCTACTACTTTAATCATTTAACCGATTTTCTTGACTTACAATATTACTATTTATTCGTTAAAAATAATAGTTTTACTTATTTTTGTGGGTAATGAGAAAGAAATATGCAGTAATCACGGGAGGCACCAAAGGAATAGGTAGAAGCCTCGTTGAGCTTTTTGCTAAAAACAAATTTAATATTGTTACTTGTGCAAGAAACTTAGATGAACTAGTAAAACTTAATAAAGACATAGAAGAAAAATACAATGTAGAAGTATTGTTTTCTGCGGTAGACTTAGTGAACAAAAAAGATTGTGAAAGATTTATCTATTTAATTCAAGATACTGTACCTCATATTAATGTTTTAGTAAACAATGCTGGGCTTTTCATTCCACAAAATTTGCTAGAAGAAGAGGATGAGGTCTTTGAAAAAACAATGTTTGCCAATGTTTTTGCACCCTATTACATTAGCAAAAATCTATTTAGTTTGGTTGAGAAAGCAAATGGACATATTTTCAATATAGAATCTGTAGCAAGTTTTAAAGCTTTTGACAATTGTGCAAGTTATGTTACTTCTAAACACGCGTTACACGGTTTCACGAAAAGCCTAAGAGAAATTTCAAAAACAAAGAATGTAAAAGTTACTTCTGTGCTCCCTGGTGCTACGTTCACGGCAAGCTGGGCGGGTACAGATGTGAGTCCAGAAAGAATCATGGATCCGGATACAATTGCTGAAACAGTTTTTAACTGTTTTAAACTTCCTGGCAATGTAGTGGTAGAAGAACTCATCATTAGACCACAACTTGGAGATTTGTAATGACTGAACCAGTTAAAGAAATTATTGAAAAAAAATTTGTAACTGCAGGGTACAAACATAGAATGCTTGCATTAGCTATTGATTTTTTAATAGTAGCAACCGTTTTGTTATTCTTCAAAGAAGAATTTGTACCAAAAATTTGTACCAAAAAAACATTTAAAATTGTAGTAGTTGGCTTATTTATTCTTTATAAGCCAACACTAGAAATCTTATTTGGACAAACCTTAGGAAAGAAAATTATCCGCATTAAAGTAGTAACCCAATATAACCGCAAAGCTGGATTTAAGAACATTTTGCTCAGAAATCTCGCTTTCATGTTACTTCTTTCATTAAAACTTTATGTGTTGATTTTCATAAAATCAAAATACGATCGAAAATCGTTTCTGATTCACGACACAGTTTTTAAGATTACCAGTCACGAACAAGCTATATCATTGTTTTTTTTAATTTTCACATTGATTGATGTACTAACACTGGTAATGAACCCTAAAAACAGAGCACTTCATGATTATATAGGAGGCACTAAGGTTATAAGACCTCAGGCTCCACAACAAGAAGATTGATCATCTTCTTGTTTGGGTTCATCATTGCAGTTGCAACTTTTTTTAACACAATCTAGCAAGTCTTTTGGAACAGATTTATATCTCAACTTATGTACTACGGCGTCTCTTACACATTTTTCAATGTTGTAGAATTCCATTGATTTTTCACAACATTTAATGTTACCTTCAAAATAAGCCACTTGTTCTTGAGTAGCTTCTCCATCAAGTATCAAATTAATGATTTCAATACAACGTTTGTAACCGTCTGGAGTATAAATGTTATGTTTTACACTATAATCCTGTTTTTCGTTTTGATTCTCAGAAAACGAAGTCATATATATTTAAAGCTTAATTTTATTTTTTAATCGTTATCGCTATACCCCATTTTACGTGCATATGTACGTAATTTTGCTTTCAAAAGCATTCTAGCTCTGTGTAATCTAGATCTTACTGTACCTATTGGGATATTGAGAATTTTTGCCATTTCATCATACGTAAATCCTTCCAAATCACACAAAATTATTACAGTTCTGAAATCAACATCTATTGCATTTAACGCATTAGTAATTTCATCACCTAACATCTCACTCACAGCTTCTACTCGCAAATCTGGTGTAATTTGCACGTTTACATCTTCAGAATTATAGAATGTTTCTACCTCTTGGTAGTCTATTTTATTGGGTTCTTTAGATTTTTTACGATAATCATTAATGAAGCTGTTCTTCAATATCCTAAACATCCAAGCTTTAGCATTAGTTCCTTTTTGGAACGAATGAAAGAATCTATATGCTTTGAGATAAGCATCTTGTACAAGATCTTTAGCTTCGTCTTCGTCTAGTGTGAGTCTGTATGCAAAATTGTATAAAGAAGTTATGAGAGGCATAAATGTTTTTTCAAACTCTCTATCTCTTTCTAACTTTTGTTCAGGACTTAGTTCCTCTAAACTTTCCGTAAGTTCGAGGTCATCTATATATTCATTTTCTTCTTCCAAACGTAGTTTATATTTAGTTCAAATATACTTATTAATTTTAAAAATGCACTCTCACATATTGGATTTTTTACAATTCAATATTTAAAAAAATGTAACATTAGCACCATTAACTTTGAATACAAGCACTATCACATTTTTAGTTCCCCATAAAGAAATTAAATAATTTGGCATTTGGAACAACTTTTGTATTTGTTTTTACAATATGGTAAACGTATTTTTGATTTTTATTATTTTATGGAATATCTTTCTGAACTAGCATTAAACAATTTTATTTCACTTGCTCTTGCCGAAGATCTTGGAGACGGGGATCATTCTGCTAAAGGTGCAATACCCGAAAACGCTCAAAATACGGCTCAATTGATTGTAAAAGATGAAGGTATTTTAGCTGGCGTAAACATTGCAGAAAGGATTTTTCACAAAGTTGATCCAAACATAAAATTTAATCTACTCATTAAAGACGGAAAACCTGTTAAATATGGAGATATTGCATTTACTGTAGAAGGAAGCAGTAGAAATATATTAATAGGAGAAAGACTTGCGCTTAATTGTATGCAAAGAATGAGTGGGATAGCAACTTATACTAAAAAGCTAACTAATTTAATTGCAGGTACTAATGCCAAACTCCTTGACACTCGAAAAACCACACCTAATTTCAGAATGATGGAAAAATGGGCGGTGGTAATAGGCGGTGGTACCAATCATAGATACGGTTTGTTTGATATGATTATACTCAAAGACAATCATGTGGATTTTTCTGGAGGTATCAAACAAGCAATTTTTAATACTAAAGAATATCTGAAAAATACAGGCAAAGAGCATCTTAAAATAGAGGTAGAAACCAGAAATTTAAAAGAAGTACAAGAAGTGTTAGAAGTTGGAGGTGTAGACAGAATCATGCTCGACAACATGACAACTGATATGATGAAAGAAGCCGTTCAACTAATTAATCATAAATTTGAAACAGAAGCCTCTGGAGGGGTTACGGAAGCAACCATACGAGCTATTGCAGAAACAGGCGTTGATTACATATCTGTAGGAGCGCTAACCCATTCCATCAAGAGCTTAGATATGAGCTTGAAAGCAATCAATAGACTGGTGTAACATGTTGAAAGGCAAAAAAATACTATTAGGAATTACGGGTAGTATAGCCGCTTATAAAGCAGCCATATTAGTTAGAGAATTGATAAAAGCTAGTGCAGAAGTTAGAGTAATCATGACCAAATCTGCGTGTTCTTTTATTACACCACTCACTTTATCCACATTATCTACTCACAAAGTTTACATAGATTTTGTTGATAATGAGCAAAATGTATGGAATAGCCATGTAGAGCTGGGATTATGGGCAGATTTGTTTGTAGTAGCTCCTGCTAGTGCTAATAGTATAGCTAAATTTGCCAATGGTATTTGCGATAACCTATTATCAGCCACCTATTTATCAGCCAGATATCCAGTTTTGGTTTGTCCAGCTATGGATCTAGACATGTATCAACATCCATCTGTTTTAAATAATTTACAAAAACTTAAAGATTATGGCAACTACATTCTAGATGCCAAATACGGAGAATTAGCTAGTGGATTAATAGGACAAGGTAGACTAGCTGAACCTGAAGAAATAGTATTAAAAATAAAATCTTTAGTACAAACTTACAAACCACTACTAGGCAAAAAAGTATTGATTACTTCTGGCCCAACAAAAGAACCTATAGACCCAGTAAGATTTATAAGCAATTATAGTACTGGTAAAATGGGTAGCAATTTGGCTGAAACAGCAGCTCTTTTGGGAGCTGAGGTTACCTTAATAGCTGGCAATGGTTCCATATTACCTCAAAACTCCTCTATTACCATAGTAAAAGTAACTTCAGCATACGAAATGTATGAAAAAGTTACTCAAAATTTTGACCAACAAGATATTTGTATTTTTGCAGCCGCAGTGGCAGACTACACACCCATAGATGTTTCGCCCATAAAGATTAAAAAATCTGATGAGGAATTTTCAATTGGCTTAACAAAAACTAAAGACATTGCCTATGAAATGGGCACTAGAAAGTCTGAAGGACAAATACTTGTAGGATTCGCATTGGAAACTAATAACGAACTAGAAAACGCCAAATCAAAATTACATAAAAAAAATCTAGACTTGGTTGTGCTTAATTCACTGAACGATAGCGGTTCTGGGTTCACTTTTGATACAAATAAAATAACTATAATTGACAAAAAAGATAGAATACAATTCTTTGACTTAAAGGCAAAATCAGAAGTAGCCGTTGATATTTGGGATTCTATAATTGATTTATTGTGATAAATAAACTATTTAAATTTTTAATTTTATTCATAACTGTACTTCTAATACATAGCTGTGCCTATGCTCCATTGCTTAGGAAAGACGAATATCTACTTCATTCTCAAAATATAAAGGGAAATAAAAATATTGACAAAGATGCTTTAACACCTTTGTACCAACAACTACCAAATAGGAAATTTGCCGCATTTGGAACCAAAACTTATTTGTATTTTTATTTGATAGGTCGTAAAACATTTGACACCTCAAAAGTAGCTAAAGAAATTACTGCTTGTAAAATACAGTACGACCACAAACTTTCTGAGGTTAATGAAGATAGTTTGAAGCGTCAAAAAGTAATAAAGAAATATGATAAAAAGCTGAAAAAATTAAATGCTAAATACAAAGAAGGCAACTTTTTGATGAGGGTAATTGGTGAACCTCCTTCTCTTTTTGATACCAGCAATATTCAGGCTACAGTAGAACAATTTAAAAATTACTATTACACTAAAGGATATTTTAATACTAATATTAAATACAATTTAGACACGCTAGGCAAAAATGTTTCTGTAGGTTATGAAATTAAAGAACATTTACCTTTAAAAATAAATAAAGTAGTTTTAGAAATTGAAGATAGTACTGTACGAAAAGTATACTTAAACGACAGTACCAAATCTTTATTAAAAAATGGAATGATCTATGATGAAGAGATTTTTTCTAAGGAACGTGACCGTACTTACAAGCTAATGAAAGATAATGGTTATTATTATTTTGCTAAAAATTACATTTTTATGGATGTGGACACCAGCCAAATAAAAAATGAAGCCATATTATATTACATTATCAAAAATCCAGAAAAGTATACACATAAACAATTAAGTATTAAGTCTATAACATTCAATATTGATAAAAACAGAAAAGGTAAATACCAAGAAAATACAACTTATAAAGGCATAGATTTTAATATATATTTTAAAAAATATTCTAAGAAAATATTATGTGGTAAAATAGACATAAAAAAAGGAAAAAATTATAGTGCCACAGATGTACAAATGACTCAGGTAAAACTCTCGCAGCTGCAAATGTTTAAATATGTAAACATTTCTTTTATGCCTGAAGGAGACAGTTTGCTGGCATTTATAAACGCAAGCTCACTTCCTAAATACCAGTTAAGTGACGAGGTGGGGTTGAACACAAACGTAAACAGACAAATTCCCGGACCTTTTGGTAGCGTAACATTCACCAACAGAAATACTTTAAGAGGCTGTGAAATATTAGACATCAGTTTAAGTGCTGGTGTGGAAGGCCAAGTGAGTATAGTGAATGTAAATGAAATTATTAAAACCACTGAAATAAATGGCAACGCTGGTTTAAATTACCCCATTTTACTTTTACCAGGAAACTTAAAACATTGGTACCCCAACTTTAATCCACGTACTCGTATAGCTCTCAACTATTTATATAGCTCAAGACCAGACTATAACCGTTCAGAAATCAAAGGAAGTATATCTTACCAAATTCAGCCAACAGCTTTTTCTAGATTTATATTTTCACCATTAGAACTCAACTTACTAAATCCTACGAGAATAAGTGATGCCTACAAAAACGAACTTTTAAAATTACAAAGTACAGGTAGTAACATTATTTATTATTACACAAAATCTTTGGTAACTGATATGTCATTTACATATATCAATAATACCAACAATCCTACCATTAATAAGAATTCTCATTTCATAAAAACTACATTTGAAATTGGCGGACTTACCCCCTATTTGTTGGCTTCTATGACCAACAACAAGCTCACAACACAAAGTACTTTATTAGGTATCCCCTATTACAATTACTACAAACTAACAGCCGACTATAGAATTTACAAACCAATTTACAGAAAAAGTACCTTGGCTTTCAGAATATTTGCAGGATACGTAGGAAATTATTTTAACAATCCTAACGGGACTCCCTATATCAAATTTTTGTATAGCGGAGGTCTTAACAGCAATAGAGCTTGGGCCTACAAACGTTTAGGGCCTGGAGCCTCTGTACGAACAAATCCTGATGGTTCATTCAACTATCAATATGAAAGACCTGGGGTAATAAGTTTAGAGTCAAATCTTGAAGGTAGGTTTAAAATTTGGAAATGGATAGGTGTTGCTGCTTTTGTAGACGCTGGAAATGTGTGGTTATCAAAACCTGATACAAATTTTGTAGATGGAGAATTTGAAGTTAACAAATTTTACAAACAAATAGCGGTAGGTTCTGGCATAGGGCTAAGATTTGACTTTTCGTTTTTTGTACTTAGACTAGATGTTGGTATAAAAACCTATGACCCAGCAAGAAATGAACGTGAAAGATTCAGATTGTTTAAACTTACCAAACAAGATCTTTTATTTAAAACCAATCAGACCATATTTAACATAGGTATTGGGTATCCTTTCTAAATTTTCACCCAAAATTTCCTCTAATATAGTTTTGTGTAAGTTCTTTAGTGGGTTCGTTGAAAATTTTATAACTAGTACTATATTCTATCAAATCACCCATGTACATAAATGCTACCTTGTCAGATATACGCTGAGCTTGCTGCATATTATGTGTTACAATTATAATTGTATAATCATTCTTAAGATTCAAAATCAACTGTTCAACTTTTTGAGTACTAATAGGATCAAGTGCCGAACATGGCTCATCCATTAGTATAACTTCTGGTCTTAGTATTACAGTGCGAGCAATACAAAGTCTTTGTTGCTGACCACCAGATAGTCTGGTTGCAGGCATTTTTAATTCATTTTTAACTTCTTCCCATAAATAACTTTCTTTTAATGCTTTTTCTACCAAGCCTGAAATTACAGAATTAGGATATTTATGAATTCTAAGACCGTATGCTAAATTATCGTAAATACTCATAGGCAAGGGATTAGGTTTTTGGAAAACCATCCCAATTCTTTTTCTCACTTCAGTAACAGATACTGCTGGATCATAAATATTTAAATTATCTAGATTTAAGTTACCCGTAACTTTTAAATTAGGGCTGAGATCGTGCATTCTGTTAAATGACCTTAACAATGTAGACTTACCACATCCTGATGGGCCTATGAGAGAAGTTACCTCGTTTTTTAAAAAATCTATCGAAATATTTTTAAGGATTTGTTTGTCTTGAGCAAACACATTTAAATTATGTGCAGAAAGTTTAATATCATTCATTTTAATGCTTTGTTCTATATTTATACCTTACTATTAATGCCACTGAATTCGTTAAAAAAATTACTGAAACAAGTACCAATGCTGTAGAATATGCCAATGGTCTCACCAAATCAATTTTACTATGTTGTGTAGACAAAACATACAAATGATAGGGCAATGCCATGAATTCATTTTTGAGAGATAAAGAAGACTGATTGATGTAAAACGCGACCCCTGTAAACAAGATGGGAGCTGTTTCTCCAGCTGCTCTAGAAATAGCCAAAATCACACCTGTCATGATTCCAGATATTGATTCTGGAATAACTATTTTCATAATAGTTTCAAATTGTGTTGCCCCTAACGCCAAAGACGCTTCTCTTAATGAATTGGGTACTCTTTTTAGGGCTTCTTCTGTAGTGGTAATAATATAGGGTAAACTTAGCAACCCGAGCGTGAGACCCGCCGAAAACAATCCAGTACCTAATTGAAGAGATTGAACAAATAATGCCAAACCGAACAATCCATAAATCACAGAAGGTATTCCTGATAAATTTCTAATAGATGAGCGAATAAGAGCTGTACTTAAACTGGGTTTTGCATATTCGTTTAAATATATTGCACATGAAACCCCTAATGGAATAGAAACAAGAGCTGTAAGTACTGTAAGTAACACTGTACCAAGAACTGCAGGAAACACACCACCTTTGGTCATACCTTCTGAAGGATTGCTAAAAATAAAATCCAAAGACAAACTATGAAGACCTTCTTTGTATATAGTGTACAAAATCACTACTAAAAACAGTAAAACGGTTATAGCACATGTGATCAGTAATAAATAATTTAAAAAATTGACAAATCTTTTCTTCATTATTGAAAATTTCTAAGTTTAGAAGCTAATTGTTCGCCAATTAGATTAATTACCAAGGAAAAAATAAACAATACCGCTGCTAATGCAAAAAGAGCAAAATAATGGGTAGTTTGACAAGGCACTTCGCCCATTTCTATAGCTATAGTTGCAGTGATGGTTCTAATAGAATCAAGATAGCCTGTAGGAGTAGATAAGGCATTTCCTGTTGCCATTAGTACAGTCATTGTTTCTCCAAGAGCACGACCTAATCCTAACAAAATAGCTGCGATAATTCCTGGCATGGCGGCAGGAAGTGTTACTTTATACATGGTTTGCCATTTGTTGGCTCCCAAACCTAAAGATGCTTCTTTGTAAAGCATAGGAACTGCATGTAAAGAATCTTCACTTATGGTAATTATGGTAGGTAAAGACATGATGGCTAAAAGTATTGAACCATTTAATGCATTGAGACCGTTGTGGATAGAAAAAACATGTGCCAGATTAGGACCTAAAAAAACTATACCCAAGAACCCAATAACTACTGATGGAATTGCCGCTAATAACTCTATAAGTGGTTTTAAAATATTTTGTAAAATGGGAGGTGCCAGTTCCGACATAAAAAGAGCAGTTAAAACACCTAGAGGTATTGCAATAACCATGGCCCCCAATGACACCAACAAAGTACTTAAAATCATTGGGATCATACCAAAATGTGTTTCTGGATCCCACGTAAAACCTGTAAAAAAATCTACAGGACTAGTTTTCAAAAAAAAGGAAATACTGTTCCATAGTAACATTAAAAAAATACCCGCTAAAACAGCAATAGTCAATGCACCCGTTCCTTTTACAAATAATTTGAATATGTAATCAAAAAATAATCTATCGTTGTGTTTTTTCATCTCTATTCACATTAAAATACCCCGCTTCTGTAATTATTCTTTTCCCAGAATTTGACATTTCAAATTCAAAAAAACGTTTTAAAATGCTATAATCTTTAGCTTTATAATATTGAAAAAGAGGTCTTTTAAAATAATAATTACCATTTTCTACCTCTTTAATTTGCAAGGGCGATACCGCTTTTTGATGTTCGTTGTATATTTTAAGTATTTTATAACCAACTTTGCTGTACTTCACATAACCGGCACCCACGTAACCAATAGAATAGGGATTTGTTTTAACGGCTTCTATAATTTGAGCATTTCCGTTTAGTTGGTTTGCTTTTTCAGAAAACTTTATGTTTAGTTTATTTTTCAGATATTCAAATGTTCCCGAATTCGATTGTCGACCGTATATTGTGATTGGTTTTTTTTCAAAATTATGAATATTCCAAAATCTCCGTTTTCCATCAAAAATAGTTTTAAGCTCATTTACAGAAACGCTATCCATTGGATTTTTATCTGAAACGATAATTGCAAGAGCATCTTGAGCAAAATTAAAAGAATCTATTTGAATAGATTTCTGCTTGAATAATTCGTGTTCTTTATAATTTAAGGTACGAGAAGAATTAGCTATTTCTGCGTTTCCGTTTAACAAAGATGTTATTCCCAATCCAGAACCACCTCCTGAAACAGAAATTATTAAAGGAATACTCTCATTTTTAATTTCTTCTGCAAGTTGTACAGTTAAGTTTACCTCTGTATCAGAACCTTTTATTTTTAGGGATTGATTCTTTTGATTACATGATACCAACACCATAAATACAACACCTACCCACATTTTCATAAATGCAAGTTATGACAGTTATATTAAACCATAGCGTTACATATATTATGAATATATGAAGTGTTTTTAAGAAATTATATTATTGTTAAAAACACAAAAACGTGGTTTTGCTCATTTTAATTTTCAAAAAAAAGACATTGTAAATATGAAGTTATCGGATAGGTTTTGTGATCAATTTATATTTCAACCAATTTTCTATCGGGTTAATACTGAGAGCTATAATTATATTTATAGCAATTTTTAAGGCAAAAACAGTAATACCAGATGCATTTAACCAATCTTGAATTATCTCGGAAGTAGTTTCAAAAATTGTTAAAATTATTAATACTATTACAAAAGCACTTATTTTACTAATTGTTGGATTCCCATTTTTGTTAAAATATGATGAAATCAATACAATAAATATTAAAATTAATATTTCAAGAGCATACCACCAATAGGTCTGATACCATGGTTTTTCAATTACAAACTGAAAAGAAGTTTGATTTTCGCTAAGTTCTAAACCATCTACTCTACCTTTGATTTTACAAACAAAATTTCCGTATTTATTCAATACTTTGGACATACTTGGATCTTTTGACCAAGAACTCCATTCGCTATCTATCCCTTCTATTTTATAAGAATACATCACATTAGAAAAACTACTGTAATTTGGAATTGAGGAAGATATTAAAAACTGTACTTCTTCACCACAAATGGTTTGTAAGCCTAAATCTGTTTTTCCAAATTTTATTCCTTCAAAATAAACTTTTTGAGAAGAAGTTTGTAGTTCTACTTTTCTAATAAATGCTTTAGGTAAAAATGATTTTGTGAATTTTTTATTTGTTTTATAAATCCAAAAACCATTTGTCACTCCTAAGACAATTGTAGTATCATTTAATGTACTAAAACAGAAAAATTTATTTTCATTTAAATATGTGCCTAGATTATTGCTTAAAATATCTCTTTTAAAATTTTTATTAAAAACAATTATTTCATAATGCTGTTTACCTTTTAAAAAATAAGATTCTTCCACCCATAATTGCTGTTCGTTTATATTTGCTATAACCGAAACTGAGTTAGAATTTCCTAGTTGTATAAATAAATCTTTATCGTTTTTAGGTTCATCTTTTATAATAAAAATCCCTTTATTTGAAGTAACTACCAATTTATTTTGAAATTTTACAAGTTTATAATATCTATTATTGTCTAGTAATTTTAATTGGTGTACGTTGTATTTATTGGTGTATTTCAATTTTAGTTTATTAACTCTATTATTTTGGTCTATCACAAAACAAATACTATCATTTTCAAATTCTAGTTGATTTACTTCATAGTCACATCCTTTGATATTATACAAATTATTTACGCCACCTTTGCAGCTGTAGTAATACAAACCTGTGTTGGTACCTATTATAAATTCATGATTTTTGTTGGGTATTTTCTTTATACAAAACGATTGTTTTTTATTCAATAATGTTTCGAATTTAGTACCATCGTATTTAAATAAATTTAAGTGACATCCTATAATTAAGTCAGAATCGCATTTCTCTAAAAAATAAATTGGCTGACGAACATCATTAAAATTGTGAACATTTGGAGTAAATTTAAAATCAACTTTGGGATCAGTTACAAATAAACCATGACTTGTTCCCCAGAAATATTTATCTTGAAACTTGATAGCACATGAACCTTGCCCCACCATTCCAATTTGTTCATTTACATGAGATAACGAAGAATTAAATTCTACATAACTGATCCCATTTTCATGACATATCCACAAATTTTTATAGATATCCTCATAAATTGCAAATATTTTATCATCAATTAAGCCAATAGATTTATTATAGATACCACTATATTCTAAGGTGTTTTTATTTAACACACAAAAACCCTTTGTAGTTGTACCACAATATAAATATTTGTCATTTGAATAATTGCAAAACAAGTATTCTTTACCAAGAAAAGTATTTATACTTTTTTGTTCAAGAATTAATTTTCCATTTATTAATTGATAAAACCCTTTACCAAACAAATGGATTCTTATTCCACCTTTTGGATGAGCATCTATAAACTCTATAGACTGTTGAAGTATTATATTATCGTTGCATATTACATTGAATACCAATTTTTTAGGATCCAATTTAAGAATTCCTTGTTCATTAGAATATGCATACAATTCATTATCTATGTTAAATAATGTTCTTAAATAAATAGGTGCATTTATAATTTTTACAAACTGATGGTTATGATCAACAACAATTACAAAATTATTAGTCAAAAAATAAATGTAATTGGTAGTTACACAAACTTTCCAGACCTGCTTAATTTTTTGTTTATAATGATCAGGACAAACATTTAATAATGAAACATATTTCTTTTTACCTTGAATATCTGTAGCTAAAAATCCAAAATCATAATCTGCGGCAACATAAATAATATTTTTCTTACCCAAAGATAAATTTCTTACACCGTATCCTTTAAGAGTTTTTATTAATTTCCATGAAATTCCATCATATTCAAGTACTCCTTCACTATTAGCAAAATACATAATTTGGTTGGTATCAGACACTACTGACCAATTTTCTACACCAGCTTGATAATCTCTAATATCAAATTTCTTAATTGGTGGTACAAATATTTGTTCTTGTGCTAAACAAGAAATAAAAATAAATAATAAATAAAATCTCATAAAATATTACACATAATAGAAAGAATGCAAACCTACTAAAATGCAATATTAAAACATAATAAATACCCCAAAAAGGAGCAAATGCTCCTTTTTTTAGTGTTTAATAATTTTAAAAATTGAATTATTTTGCTTCAGTAAATACATAGCGGGTTCAAGGTGAGACATATCATATTCTCTATCAAAAACAGCTAATGAAGTACCAGATAACGTCAACAATTCTGAGGAAGTATGTACATGCAAAATATTTTTAACGGGATTAGGATAAAACATATTTGTATATAAATTCTCATTTTCAACATCTGTAACTATAGATGAAGGTACTTTTGAAAACATTTCATCAATTTCACACTGTGTAAGTAATCCTTTATAAATATTTAGATTTTCTAAAAAACCATAAAAGGGTGCGGTAGAAGCATTTGAAACTGTCAAGACTCCACTCATACTGGTAGCTATAGTTTCGTTTATCTGTGATACCAAAACCGCATCTACATATAAATATGTAATGGAACCATTATTCATTGCTACAACGTGATGCCACGTTCCGTCTCCAAGTTTAGTGTTTGTATAACTTGCAGCAGTAGTACTGCTACCATCAAAGTATGCACTTATGTTGGCGTTATTAGCTCCAAGATAGATTGAAAATCTGCTATGCGACAATATGTTTTGATATGCAAAAACCTGTTTTGAAGTATTGTACCAAAATGAAATTGACAAACTACTACCAGACAAAGCTGTTAAAGACTTTGTACTTGTAAGCGTATTGCCTGTTCCAGAACAACTCAAAACTGTGTCTTGAGAACTGTACACATAGCTTGCAGTGCCTGTCAATGGGTAATTATTAGGTCCAGAATCTGCTAAGTTACCGTTAAACAAATAAGAAATAAACGGGCTCAGGTTGGCTCTACTGCTAAGCTCAAAAATTTCACATGCCGTAAGTGTACGATTATAAATTCTAAAATCGTCTAAAGTTCCTTCAAAAGTATTTCCTGTTGAGCTTCTACCCAAATAAATTTTATTTAGAGAATCTGAATTTGTAATTTTATACATAGTTTCCGCTACAGAGGCTGTTAATCTACCATCTACATATATGTAAGTAGTTGTGCCGTTATTTTGAGCAACTATATGATGCCAAGTACCATCAGCCACTATGGGAGTATTTACTGCACCTGCACTTGAACCATCAAAATATACTGATAAATAATTAACGCCCAAACCTATATTAATTCCAAAACCTAATCCGTAACCTTGCAGAAGTGTAGCGGCAGAAGTAGCCGTATTGGATTTGTTGATCCAAAAAGAAATTGCAGTTCCTGACCAACTAGTATTTGAAATAGCTTTTTTAGAGACTCCACCATTTGCACTAGACAAATTACTAAAATACAAAGCTTTTTCAGTACTAGGTTTGCCAGCCGCATAAGTTAAAGTACTTGAATTAGACCAAATTAAATCATTGCTATTACCAGAAGAGTCAGCTAAAGTGTTTTCAAATTGGTATTTCACTTCTAATCCGTTTTTTAAAGAAGGTGATTCCGCCTTAGAAACAGTAATAAATGCGGATAAAGTAACTGATAAAAATAGTAAATTAATTTTCATATACATGTATTTAAAATGTATATCAAAGTTAGATTTTGAAAACACTTATTTACCTATACCAAAAGTATAGTTTTATACTAATTTATCTTTTTGAGCTTTTGTAACAGCCTCTTCTTTTGTTTTAACTTGTAATTTTTCGTAAATATTTTTTATGTGAAACTTTACTGTGCTCAATGAAATAAATAAATTATCGGCTATTGTCTTTTGAGTTTTACCTTGCACAAGTGCCTGCAATACTTCTAGTTCTCTATCTGAAAGATCATGTTTGGTATTTTTTCTAAAATTCTGAATTACCATTCGGGCTATGTTAGCACTCATGGGGGCTCCACCCAAACTGATTTCGTCTAAAGCACCCAATAATTCGTCTTGACTTGCGTTTTTAGTTAAGTACCCAGTGGCACCGGCACATAGTGCATCAAATACTTTTTCACTGTTTTCAAAAACAGTAATCATAATTACTTCAGTTTTTGGTAGTAAATCTTTTATCATACTTGTTCCTTGAATACCGTTCATCCCGCCAGGTAAATCTATATCCATAAGTACAATATCTGGTTTAATATTTTTTATTAAACTTATAGCTGCTTCGCAATTAACAAAACAATGCGATACAAAATATTTTTGCGTAGCATTTATGAGAAGCTTAAACCCTTCGCTTATATCTTCATTGTCTTCTATGATAATAATTGTTTTCAAATTCTAAGAAAATTTTACAAAATTGAACCAATTTTAAATTTTTTCATCTATACCTTTTGTATAGTTTTTTAACTTTTAAGAATTTTCATTTCATACCTTGTTCCGTATTTATTAGAATTAAAACCTAACTGTATTTGGTAATTCTTACATCTCTCAGAAATATTATGAAGTCCTCTTTTTGAAACAGTTTCTTGGTTAAAACCATTTCCATTATCTTCAATTACCAAAAGAATAAATTTGTGTTCTTCTGTAATTTCCATTGATACTTGAGTACAACCAGAATGTTTTGCGGCATTTGTTATGATTTCTTTACAAATCATAATCAACTGTCTATTTAGCTCTATAGGCAATCTAACCTCAGAAGAGGCTGTATAATAACAATTTGCATAAAAATTAATTTGCATAGTTTCTAAAAATTGTTCAGCAAAATCTCTTATGTATATATAAAACTCATATACATATTCACTTTTGTAATCTACAGACCAAATAAAATCTTTTGTACCCTGATATACTTCTTTTGCTCTGGCAGACATTTTTTGCAAATTGACATTTAAATCTTTCATGTTACCGTTGGCACCATGCAACTGTGCCGTTTGTATTAAAACATTTATGCTGGCCAACTTATTACCCATTTCATCATGAAAATCCCTTGCTAAATTTTTACGAACTTCAGACAATTGATCTGTCTTTTCTTTCAACCTTTTTTCAAGTTCTTCTATTTGCATCTCAGAAAGTTTCTTCAGTTGCTCATCTGTTTTATCAGCACTTTGGGTATAAATAAACAAAGTAATACTCATAAAAAAAACAATAGCTAAATAGGTAAAATAAATGTTATCTCGCTGATTTTGAGCCAAAAAATTTTCAATATTCCATTGATGATGTTGAAAATCGTAGAAATACAATACAGAAATATAACAAACAAAAAAAACGGTTATCAATGTACCCCAGAATCTATTTGCAAAAACGTATGCATAAGTTATAAAAACTATAATCCAGAAAATCCTCATAGAATATATTCCACCAGTAAGAAAAGTATTTATAAAATTGGGAAAATAATAAAAACACGAAGCCAACAATAACCAATTGGTATTTTTAGAATATCTACTTACAAACAGTGTTAGTAAAGCTGCTACATATTTAGACAAGAACACATAGTTAATAATTCCTGCTTGTGGGTTAGAAAGTATGTATCTTAAATCAACAATTGGTGCAACAAGTAAAGTACCCAAAGCCATGTACAACATTATTAAAGCTGTTTTAAACGACTTTTCATTAGCATTTTGCAATTCTGGATGTAGCCAATTACTAAATGGTAATTTAATTTTCATAATCTAAAAATATGATTCAGTTTATAAATTAAAAGCACAAGATACTCATTGTTAACTTCTATTTGAAACGTTTTAGTAAATATAGCCCCCACAAGTATTCCTAAAAATATGTTATTTTTTTTTAAATTTGTAGTCCAAAATCGCTACCACAAAACTACAATTCGTAAAAGTTTATGAAAAGAAAAATAGAAATCATGGCTCCAGCCAAAAATCTAGTACAAGGTATGGCGGCAATAAATGCTGGTGCGGATGCCGTGTATATAGGTGCTCCTTTGTTTGGTGCCAGATCTAATGCCACCAACTCTGTAGAAGATATAGCCGAAATGGTAAAATATGCACATCTTTTCAAAGCTAAAGTTTTTGTAGTGTTAAATACCATTTTGTACGACGAAGAAGTTGAAACTTGTCAAAAGCTAATACATGAGCTGTACAAAATTGGGGTGGACGCCCTAATAGTTCAAGACATGGCTATTATGGAAATGAACCTTCCACCAATTGTAATACATGCAAGTACACAAGCCAACAATAGAGATGCAGCACATGTGAAATTTCTGGCAGACGCTGGCATGAAACGTGTGGTTCTGGCTCGTGAACTCAACCTTGACCAAATCAAAGAAATACATGATGCTACAGATGTGGAGCTTGAATTTTTTGTCTCGGGTGCATTGTGTGTTTCATTTAGTGGAAATTGCTACATGAGTATCGCTAATGGCGAACGCAGTGCCAACAGAGGTTCTTGTGCTCAAAACTGTAGACTACCCTACCAGCTTATAGACGGAAACGGCACTACTCTCATAGCAAACAGCCATTTATTGTCTATTAAAGATTTAGATTTATCAGACCAATTGCCTAATCTGGTAGAAGCAGGAATATCTTCTTTCAAAATAGAAGGCAGATTAAAAGATATTGTTTATGTTAAAAACAACACCTCTTATCTTAGAAAAAAACTCGATAATTTCTTAGAAGTAAATAGCGAAAAATACACCAAAGCCTCTTCTGGAAGAACTTTCTACAATTTTGAACCAGAAATGGATAGAAGTTTCAACAGAGGCTACACAGATTATTTCTTAAACAAAAGAAAAGAAAAAATAGGTAGCTGGGAAAGTCCCAAATCTCAAGGACAATACATTGGCAAACTTTTAGAATTAAAAGCCAACGGTTATGTAATTGAAAATTACGAAAAATTAAATAACGGAGACGGACTGTATTTTATTAATGCTTTTGGAGAAGCTGATGGGGCACAAATAAATATAATCGTAAATGATGTAGTGGTTCCCAACACCTTAAAAACTCTACCAATAGGTACAGAAATATACCGTAACTCCGATGCCGAATTCAATAAAATGGTAGAACAAGAGAAAAGTGCTATCAGAAAAATTGGCGTTCAATTGTTTTTTACCGAACATACAGAAGGTTTTGAGCTAAAAGCTATTGACGAAGATGGACACTCCCATTCTATAGTATTAAAAACAGAAAAGGTTTTGGCTAATAATTCCGTATCCACGATTCCTAATATAGTTAAGAATTTAAATAAAACGGGTAATACTCCATTTATTGTAGATCATACCGAAGTAGAATTTTCGCAAAATTGGTTTTTACCTATTTCAAAAGTAAATGAAATAAGAAGAGAAGTTTTAGAAGATTTAGCTGAAAAAAGAATTCTTGAATATGAAAGAGAAGAATATCAAATTCAAAAAACTTCGCATCCATATCCTGTAGACAAACTAGATTTTACTTATAATGTTTCTAACAAAACTGCTCGTAAATTTTACGAAAGACATGGTGTTACAGAAATAGAGAAAGCATTTGAACTACAGTGGGACCCCGGAAAGTCACGTGTAATGACCACCAAATATTGTGTAAAATACGAACTTGGAAAATGTGCTCGCTACCAAAGAGAAACTATGGGAGAAAAACTTACAGAACCTCTCACTCTAAAACATGGTGAAGTTGAATACAAACTTAAATTCAATTGCAAACCTTGTGAAATGGAAATTTGGGAAAAAGATGCAGAACTAGAATACGAAGATGAAGATGAACAACTAGGTTATATTGCCAAATGGTAAAAAATAAGGCTCTGGGTTTTCTCAGAGCCTTATTTTTTATTCAGGTAAATATTCCAAATCTATGGTTCTTTTTTCTAAATCTGTGGCTTTTACGCGTACTTTTACAGGATCTCCGAGTGTAATAATCTTACCTTTTCTTCTTCCAACAATTCTATAATTTTTCTCATCAAAATCATAGTAATCATCGCTGAAATCTTGAAGCCTAATCATGCCTTCACATTTGGTTTCTGTTACTTCCACAAAAACTCCAAACTCTTGTACCCCTGATATAATTCCTTCAAAAGTTTTACCAACAGTTTCTGACATAAACTCCACTTGTTTATATTTTATAGAAGCTCGTTCCGCCTCAGCTGCTAGTTTTTCTCGTTCTGAAGAATGCTTACATTGTTCTTCCAATTCAGCTTTATTGCTCAAGAAATTTTTATCTATATACTGCTGCAACAATCTATGAGCCATCACATCAGGATACCTACGAATGGGTGAAGTAAAATGTGTATAATGCTCAAATCCCAAACCAAAATGTTTTTCAGCTTTTGTCGTATAAATGGCTTTTGCCATACATCTAATAGCCAAACTTTGAAGTACATTTTGCTCAGGTTTTCCTTCTATTTCTTCCGACAACTTATTTAAATTTAACGACAAGTTTTCAGTAGTTTCAAAGTTAACTTTATGCCCAAACTTAAACGCAAACTGAGACAAAGCACTCAATTTATCAGGATCAGGATTACCGTGTGTTCTGTACACCATAGGCAATTTATCTTTATCACCTTTCATAATGTCAAAAACAAACTGAGCAACTCTTTTGTTGGCAAGCAACATAAAGTCCTCTATAAGTTTGTGTGCATCTTTTCTAACTTTCTGATACACACTGAGAGGTTTGCCATTTTCATCAAGTTTAAATTTAACTTCAATAGTCTCAAAAGCTATAGAACCATTTTTAAATCTCTGATTTCTAAGCTTATAAGCCAGTTTGTTTAAAGTTAAAATTTCTTCTTTAAAATCACCATCTTTACCTTCAAGTATTTCTTGAGCTTCTTCATAGCTAAATCTTCTATCAGAATGAATTACAGTTCTACCAAACCATTCGGAAATAATTTTTGCATTATCGTCTAGTTCAAATACTGCCGAAAAAGTGAGCTTATCTTCGTTAGGTCTTAACGAGCACAAGTTGTTTGACAATACCTCAGGCAACATAGGCACTACCCTATCTACCAAATACACCGAGGTTGCACGTCTAAATGCTTCTTTCTCTAGTTCAGTGTTTGGAAGTACATAATGAGATACGTCGGCAATATGAACCCCTACTTCAATGTTTCCATTGTCTAATTTTCTAAATGACAATGCATCATCAAAATCTTTAGCATCTTCAGGATCTATGGTGAATGTAGGAATAGCTCTAAAATCTCTTCTTTTCTTAATTTCTTCTTTGGAAATTGTTTTAGGCAAATTATCCGCATCCTTTTCTACTTGCTCTGGAAACGATTCTGGCAAACCGTATTCGGCTAAAATAGCATGCATCTCAGTGTCATTTTCACCTGCTTTACCTAATACTTGAGTAATGACCCCTTCAGGATTTCTCGTAAATTCATCGTGCCATTTAGTAATTTTCACCACTACTTTTTCACCAGATTTAGCTCCATTCAAATCTGATTTTTTTACAAAAATATCAAAATGAAATTTTTTACTATCTGGTATCACAAAAGCAAACCTTTCAGACATCTGTATTTTACCTACAAATTCTTCTTTTTTACGTTTGAGAATTTCTATTACAGCTCCTTCTTGTCTTTTCTCTTTGCGTTTTTTAGCCCAAAGAGCAACTATAACTCTGTCGCCGTCTAGTGCCCCAGCCATATCTTTGGCATTTACCAAAATATCATCTTCACGGCCTTCGCAAATAATAAAACCAAACCTAGGATTTACAAAATCCACAATACCTTCCAAAGTTTGTTCTTCTGCTGCATTAGTTGAAGCCAAATTACCATCCATAGTAATTTTAAATTCACCTTTCACAACTAAGTTTTGTATAGAGTCTGCACACTCTTGTTTGTTAGCGGCAGATGTAATGTTTAATTCTTTAAAAATATTTTTAACAGATATTCCTCTATGACCCGAAGAACCAACAACCTGCAATAGTTCTTTTTCAAAAGACACCCCACCGCTCTCATTCTTATGAGAAGCTTTACGTTCTTTTTTCTCTCTATTCGTCTTTCTGTTTTTCATCATACAATTATACCATTTTTTACCGACTAGAGTTTCTGTTTAAAATTTTATTTTTTTCTTTTTTTGGCACACTTGTTGAACTATGTAATTAAAATAGTTAAAATTTTAAAATAAAATGAAAAAACTAACAGTATTTGCAACATTAATTTTTGGTGTATTATCTGTAGCAAACGCACAGTCTCAAAAAGGTAAAGGACAAAAAAAAGGTACCAATCAAAAAGAATATCATAATCATTCTTCAAAAGATTCTACTGGCAGAAAAGAACACAACCACGATAAAAACGAAGGAAAATCTGTTGAGCAAAGAGCCGCTAGCAAAGGTGAATTTTGGAAAAGCAAATTAGGTTTGAGTGAAGAAGAAAAAACGAAATTTGTTGAAGCTAAAAAAACTCAACTCACAAAAATTCAACAGTTAAGACAAACAAAACCTGTAGATAAAGTTGCTTTAAAAGCAACACAAACAGAATTTGAAACATCTGTAAAGTCTGCCTTTACTCCTGAACATTACGATGCTTGGATTAAAGCTAAAGCTGAACAAAAAGAAAAACATAAAGACAATAAAGGTTATAAAGGCGAAAAGGGCGAAAAAGAAAAATCAGAATTTAAAGGAAAGAAAAAACCAGAACATTCTAAAGAAAAAACAAAAGAGTCAGAAAGTGAAAGTGAAGATTCTGAAGAAAACGATGATTAAAATTTCAAAATCAGAGAAAGAGGTAGCAAATAGCTACCTTTTTTTTTGTAATTGATTTTAATTAAAAATACTTTTGAAAAAAAAATACATGAATAGTAAGATTTGGCTATCATCTCCACACATGGGAGGTACTGAAATCAAATACATACAAGATGCTTTTTCTGAAAACTGGATTGCTCCTCTTGGCCCAAATGTTAATAATTTCGAAAAAGATATAGAAAAATATACAGGTTCTCAGTCAGCTGCTGCCTTAAGTGCAGGTACAGCAGCCTTACATTTGGCTTTAATTTTACTCGGAATCCAACAAGGCGATGAAGTCATTTGTTCGTCATTCACATTTTCTGCTAGTGCTAACCCTATTGTTTATCAAGGAGCTACGCCTATATTCATAGATTCAGAAACTGAAACTTGGAATATGTGCCCAATTTTACTGGAACAAGCTATAAAAGACAGAATAGCAAAAGGTAAAAAACCAAAAGCTGTAATTTTGGTTCATTTGTATGGACAACCAGCAAAACTTAAGGAAATTGTACAAATCTGTAATTCATATGATATTCCACTTATAGAGGATGCAGCAGAATCTCTTGGCTCAACATACGAAGGTAAAATGACGGGTACTTTTGGCACAATTGGAATATATTCTTTTAATGGAAATAAAATTATAACAACTTCTGGTGGTGGTGCTTTGGTGTCTGACAATATTGAACTTGTACAAAAAGCTCGTTTTTTAGCTACTCAAGCAAGAGACAATGCTCCGCATTATCAACATTCAGAAATTGGATACAATTACAGAATGAGTAATGTTGTTGCTGGAATTGGTAGAGGCCAAATGGAAGTACTAGATGAACGTATAGAGCAACGAAGAGCTAATTTTAGATTTTACAAAGAAAAATTCAAACCATATGGTGAAATTACATTTCAAGAAGAATTAGAAAATACTTTTGCTAACAAGTGGCTAACATGTATTCTCATAAATTCAGAAAACTATACTAGAGAATCGGTTCGTTTGGCTTTAGAAGCAGAAAACATAGAATCTAGACCCCTCTGGAAACCTATGCACATGCAGCCAATATTTGAAAAATACCCATTCTATGGGAACGGTACAAGTGAAGAATTATTTAACAAAGGCCTTTGCTTACCCTCTGGCTCAAACCTTACAGAAGAAGACTTAAATAGAATTTGGAACTGTATTGATAAAGTTATCATAAAATAAAAAAGCATATAAATAAAAAAGGAGGCTCATGCCTCCTTTTTTATTTATAAACAGTAAACTGATTACTCAAAACTGTTATTTATTATATGTGAATAGCTCTATTTTCAGTTGCAGCCAAACACGCTTCTCTGAATGATTCAGTAAACGTTGGGTGAGCATGGCTCATTCTAGAAACATCCTCTGCTGATGCTCTAAATTCCATAGCAACCACTGCTTCTGCAATCATATCAGCCACTCTAGGACCAATCATGTGTACACCCAAGATTTCATCAGTAGCTTTATCAGCCAATACTTTCACAAAACCGTCAGTATCCATACTCGCTCTAGCTCTACCAGAAGCTTTGAATGGGAAATTACCCACTTTGTAAGCTTTGCCAGCTTCTTTCAATTGCTCTTCTGTGTAACCCACAGCAGCAACCTCTGGCCATGTGTAAACTACTCCAGGAATCAAGTTATAGTTGATATGCGGTTTTTGACCAGCCAATTGTTCCGCTACTAATGTTCCTTCTTCTTCAGCTTTGTGAGCCAACATAGCACCTTTGATAACATCACCAATAGCATAAATACCTGATACAGAAGTTTGCAAATGAGCATCAGTTTCTATTCTACCTCTTTGGTCTAACTTCACACCAATATTTTCAAGACCAAGACCTTCCGTATAGGGTTTACGTCCAATTGCAACCAAAACGTAATCACCTTTGAACTCTACTATTTTACCTTCAGAATTTTCTGCTTTTACAGTAACTTCTTTACCGTTGTTGCTTGCTTCTGTTACTTTGTGTTTAAAATAATAGTCAAAACCTAATTTAGCTAATACCTTTTGTAATTCCTTACCCAAAGATTTATCCATAGTAGGAATCAACGAATCGCTAAATTCTACAACAGAAACTTTAGCTCCTAATCTCGCATATACAGAACCTAACTCAAGTCCTATAACTCCCCCACCAATTACTATGAGGTGTTTAGGTACTTCTTTCAAATTCAAAGCCTCAGTAGAAGTTATAATTCTTTGTTTATCAAGAGGTACCGTAGGCAGACTAATAGGTTTAGAACCTGTAGCAATAATTACTTTTTCAGTTTTTATTTCTTTAGTACTACCGTCATTAGAAGTAATTTTGATGGTGTTTTTATCTACAAATGAACCTACACCCGTAAGTACATCTATTTTATTTTTCTTCATCAAAAATGAAATCCCATCACATGTTTGTTTGATAACCTCACCTTTACGCTTGATCATCTGTTCAAGGTTTACTTTTATTTCACCCGGAATATCAATACCGTGAGTTTTAAAAGTATGTGTGGCATTGTGATAATGTTCTGACGAATCCAACAAAGCTTTTGAAGGAATACAACCCACATTGAGGCAAGTACCACCTAGAGTATCGTATTTTTCAATCAAAGCTGTTTTAAGACCCAATTGGGCACATCTGATAGCGGCTACATAACCACCAGGACCAGATCCTATTACTGTAACGTTGTACATTTTTTTTAGTCTTTAGTAAAAAGTCATCAGTCTTTAGACTTTTGTTACTTTTTCTATATTATTTTTATATCCTTTTTAAAAAATTATTTTAAAGTATTTTTTTAACCATTTACCATTTTTTGAAGTTCATTAATTTTGTCTACCAATACTTCAAAATTTGATATTTCTATATATTTAATTCTTTCTGCAATAATCAACTGCGTTTCCAATTCAAATAATGAGCCAATTGCATAACCCAAAAACAAGACAAACTCGCCCTTAGTATTTCGACCTGCCCCTTCTGCTATGTTAGAAGCAACAGACACAGAAGCTCTATTCATTTGAGAAACAAGCCCAAATTGTTCTTTACTGGGAAACTTATCAGTAACAGAATAAATATTCACTGTTAAATCTATAGCCTTTTGCCAAACTTTTAGTTCTTTATAATTATTCATTTATCCTATGTATAAAATCTAAAGACTAATATCTGACTACTAAAGACTACACTCCTAACATCAATCTTGCAGGATCTTCAAGTAATTGTTTCACTCTTACCAAGAAACCTACAGATTCACGTCCATCAATAATTCTGTGGTCATAAGATAAAGCCACATACATTATTGGGCGAATAACCACTTGACCGTTTTCGGCAACAGGTCTTTCTACAATGTTGTGCATACCCAAAATCGCTGATTGTGGAGCGTTGATGATTGGTGTAGAAAGCATTGACCCAAAGATACCACCGTTAGTAATGGTAAATGTACCACCTTGCATTTCGTCAATACCCAATTTATTATCACGAGCTCTCAACGCTAAACGAACAACTTCAGCTTCCACTTCATTGAAACTCATTTTTTCAGCATTTCTTATAACTGGTACCACCAAACCTTTAGGTGCAGATACTGCTATAGAAACATCACAATAGTCATTGAAAACTAATTCATCACCGTCAATATACGCGTTTACAGCTGGGAATTCTTTTAAAGCCACACAAACCGCTTTAGTAAAGAACGACATAAAGCCTAATCCAACACCATGTTTCTCTTTAAATGAATCTTTGTATTTAGCACGTAAATCCATGATAGGCTTCATGTTAACTTCGTTGAAAGTTGTCAACATAGCTGTCTCATTTTTCACGGCTACAAGTCTACGTGAAACTGTTTTACGCAAACTGCTCATTTTTTCTCTTCTCTGACCTCTTTCACCAACAGATGCAACAGGTGCAGAAGAAGTAGCTTTTGCTGGAGCTGGAGCAGCTTTTTGAGCATTTTGAGCATCTTCTTTAGTAATACGACCATCTTTTCCAGAACCCGCAACAGAAGAAGCTTCTATACCTTTTTCTTTCAATATTTTATCTGCAGCTGGAGAAGGATGACCCGAAGCGTAGTTAGAGTTAGCAGAAGGTGCAGTGGTAGCAGCACTTGTAGGTGCAGAAACTGGTGCAGACGCAGACACTCCACTCATAACTTCAATTTTAGCCAATACTCCACCAATTGGTAAAGTAGTACCAGACTGAGCCACAATTGTCAATTTACCAGATTGTTCCGCTTGTAATTCAAAAGTAGCTTTATCAGATTCTATTTCACAAAGTACATCATTGATAGCTACGATATCTCCGTCTTTCTTATTCCAATTTGCAACAGTTACTTCTGTGATAGACTCACCTACAGTAGGTACTTTCATTTCTACTATTTGACCTGTTGCAGAAGGTGCAGCTGCTGGTGCAGATTCAGTCACCGGTGCTGTAGTTGCAGCAGAAGCAACACCGGCTCCTTCTTCAATTACACAAATTAAAGTTCCAATTGCAATAGTTTCACCTTCAGCAACTTTGATAGAAATTTTACCAGCTTTTTCTGCTTGTAATTCAAATGTTGCTTTATCAGATTCCAATTCACACAATAATTCATTTGCAGCAACAGAGTCGCCGTCTTTTTTATTCCATTTTGCAATGGTTACTTCTGTTATAGACTCACCTACGGTAGGTACTTTTACTTCTAATGCCATTTCTGTATAGTTATTTTTTTATATGTTAATTGTAATTAGTTATTAATCAATTAAGTTATTATGTTACTAAGCCAAAAACTAATAACATAATAACCTATAACTAATAACTTAAATTTCAAATGCTCTTTTTACTAAATCTTTTTGTTCAATATCGTGTACTTTTAAGTAACCTACAGCCGTAGAAGCCGATGGTTTACGAGCTACCACATCAAGATACTTTTTGCGATAAACTCTTAAAATATACGACCATGCCCCCATATTTTCTGGCTCTTCTTGTACCCAAATTAATTTAGCGTTAGGATATTTTTCTAAAATTGCCTCGAATTGTTTTAATGGGAATGGAGCAATTTGTTCAATTCTTACAATTGCAACGTCTTTTCTTCCAGACTTTTGTTGTTCTGCTAATAAATCAAAATACACTTTACCAGTACAGAACAATACTTTTGTAACATCTTTAACAGATACGTAAGTATCATCTAACACTTCTCTAAAGCCTCCAGTTAAGAAATCTTCTACAGGTGAAGAAACTAACGGATGTCTTAATAATGATTTTGGAGACATTACTACACATGGTTTTCTAAATTCCCATGCCAATTGTCTTCTTAATAAATGGAAGAAGTTGGCTGGTGAAGTAATATTTGCAACAATCATGTTATCTTCTGCAGCTAACTGCAAGAATCTTTCTGGTCTAGCATTAGAGTGTTCAGGACCTTGACCTTCGTAACCGTGAGGTAATAACAACACCACACCGTTCATTCTATGCCATTTACTTTCTGTAGCGGCAATAAACTGATCTATCATAGTTTGAGCACCGTTTGCAAAATCACCAAATTGTGCTTCCCAAACAACCAAAGCATTTGGATTTGCCATAGCATAACCAAACTCAAAACCAAGCACACCATATTCAGACAAGAAAGAGTTAAATATTCTAAACTCTTGTTGATTTTCTTGAATATGATTTAAATTGCAATAAGGCTCATTTGTTTCAGCATCTTTAATTACTGCATGACGATGAGAGAATGTACCACGGCACACATCTTGACCAGACATACGCACAAATTTACCTTCTAACAGTAATGAACCATACGCCAAAAGTTCAGCTGATGCCCAGTTTAGTTTTTTCTCATCAAAGAACATTTTCTGACGATCTTTGATAAGGTTTTCTATTTGTTTTAAAGGCTTAAACCCTTGAGGAACACTTATTAAGGCTTTACCAATTTTATCTACTATTTCTTGAGAAATATAGGTTTCTGGTGAAAAATCAAAGTCAGACGGTTTAGATCTTCTTAAGAAATCCCACTCTTGTTCCATTTTTTGAGGAGTATACGGAAGCGGACTTTGTTTTACAAGATTTAATCTATCTTGTAACATGTCTCTAAAGTCTTTATCTAAACGCTGAGCCATCTGAGCATCAACATCACCTCTTTCAATTAAAGTTTTGTTGTAAACTTCTCTTGGATTCGGGTGCTTAGCAATGATGTTATAAAGAACTGGTTGCGTAAATTTAGGCTCATCAGCTTCATTATGACCATGTCTACGGTAACATACCATGTCTATGAAAAAATCATTTCCAAAAGTCTGACGATATTCAATTGCCAATTTACAAGCAAATGCAACCGCTTCGGCATCATCACCATTTACGTGCATTACAGGTGCATCTATCACTTTGGCAACATCAGTACAGTAGATAGAAGTACGAGCTTCTTCAAAATCTGTTGTAAAACCAACTTGGTTGTTTATAACAAAGTGAATAGTTCCTCCTACTGTATATGCTTTTAATTTAGCCATTTGAGCTACCTCATATAATATACCTTGACCTGCAATTGCAGCATCACCGTGTATCATAATAGGTAAAACTTTAGTCATATCTCCATTATATTCATCGTCAATTTGAGAACGAGAATATCCTTGTACTACAGGATCTACGGCCTCTAAGTGCGATGGATTGGGAGCTAATTTTAGATTTACTTTTTTATTGTATGTAGTGTTGATTTCGCTTGCATAACCCATGTGGTATTTTACGTCACCGTCACCCATAGAAAGATCTGGCATAGTACCACCTTCAAACTCATTGAAAATTTGCTCGTAAGTTTTCCCCATGATGTTACAAAGCACATTCAAACGACCACGGTGAGCCATACCAATTACAACTTCCTCTACACCTAGATTTGAACCTAGATTTATCATGTAATCAAGTGCAGGAATTGTGTTTTCGCCACCTTCAAGTGAGAATCTTTTTTGACCTACATATTTTGTATGTAAGAAGTTTTCAAAAACTACAGCCTCGTTTAGTTTGGTAAGAATTCTTTTCTTTTCCTCTCCAGGCAGTTGTTTTGCGTATCCTTCCGTTTCAATTTTTGATTTCAACCAAGCCAATTGCTCAGGTTTACGTACATACATGTACTCATAACCTATGGTACCGCAATATATTTTTTCTAGTTTGTCAACTATTTGTTTTAACGTAGCGTTTTGTAATCCAATCTCTTGACCTGCAACAAAAACTGTATTCAAGTCAGCATCAGTTAAGTTAAAGTTAGAAAGTTCCAATCTTGGTTTTCTATCTTTTCTCTCACGAACAGGATTGGTTTTAGATTTAAGATGGGCACGTCTTCTATATTCAAATATTAGATTACGTACTTGTATTTCTTTTTCAGATACACCTGAAGCAGATGAAACGGCAGCAGAACCACTTGTTGGTTTGTCTCCGTATTTCTGAATCTGAAAATCAAATCCTTCAAAGAATTTTTGCCAAGACAAATCAACAGATGATGGATCTGCCAAATACTGCTGGTACAAGTTTTCTATTACTATAGTATCAGCGTTTGCAACGTATGAATATTTATCCATTTAATAATATTTCTATAATATGGATACAAAGGTAAGAAAATGATTTATACTTAAAAATCGTGTAAACGTTTACACGATTATAATAAATTTACTTACAAATGACTCTTTAAAACTGTATAAGAATTAAGCAATTCAAATGGTGTGGAATATCTCGCTGTTTTAGATTTGTTTGCTTTTGAATAAGAAAGTCTATCACTAGTTAAAGGATGAGTACTCATCCAAGAAATATCAAGTGAATGCTCATGGTTTTCTTTATTTAAAATTTGGAATAAACCCACAAAACCATCGGCATCTATTTTATTATATTTCAACAACTTAAATCCCTCTTGATCGGCGTCTTGTTCTAAACTTCTAGAATAACCCAAGCCTACTAAGGCATCTGATTGTTGAGCAATAAAGGAAGTAACACCATGGCTATCACCTACTAATAACGACAATAATATACTTGTAGAAAAATGACGAATAATACCTTTTAAACTATGTCTTAATGTAACGTGGCTTACTTCATGAGACAAAAGAGCTGCAAGTTGTTCTGGAGAATTAATTTTTTCTAAAATACCTTTATATACAACAATTTCTCCTCCAGGCAATGCAAACGCATTCACTTGAGAACTATTTACAACTGTAAAATGTAAGTTATAATCTGTCTTAAAATTAATATTTTTACTAAAATTATTAAGATCATCAGTAAGTACAGAATCTTTAGATTCTGACATCATATAGGTTTCATATACTTTAGAGCCTATATTTTCTTCAATTTCTTTAGGACAATTTCTTACAAAATTATCTATTAAAAATGGTACAATTAAAAAATAAAAAATCAAAACTAATGACACTAATGAAAGTGTAGAAAATAGAATTGTTTTCCACGTTTTTTTGGAAGTACTGAAATTTTGTCCTTGTATTAAATTTAAATCAGGATAATTGTATTCTAATATAGGAATAACATCTTGTGGAATAAATTCTAAAACTTGATAGGGAAATTTTCCATATTTGAAGGTAATTTTTTCTTTACTAATTATGGACTTATCTATTTCGTCTATATTCCATTCTGCTAATAATATTCCCGACAAAACTTGTTCATCGTGCCAATGTATGAACCAAGTAGACTTCTCAAAAGATACTGTTACTTTGTACTCGCGAGAAGTCTTACCATCAAAATAAATTGCAGAAAGTTTGTTCATTTAAATCAATGAAATATCAAGACCATCCATCAAGGCATCTCCAGAGGCATTATTAAAATCAGATTGAGTCTGTATTAAATCTTCAGATCTAAAATCTCCAACTATATCTACATTTTTGGTGTAATATTCTAATTGTCTACATACAACCCAACCAATTGCTATACCTAAACTGAAAAATATCATTAATAGGTTTACCAATTCAAAAAAGAAAAAACTCCATCCTTTTATGTTTGATTTAAATTTTAATATTCTTTCATCTTGTATTGCATAAGTATTGTTAATGTGATAATTATATACTTCGAGAACCAGAAATGGCAAATAAATACCTAATGTAATTATTGATAAAAAATATCCTTTTAAATAGATAAAAAAGATAGCTCCTGCTGTTCCATCGTACTTAAAGGATATATTACCAAATTTAACATTTGAGGTTATGTATTTTCTAATATTAATAAAAAGCCAAAGTGAATAAAATCCTAATGAAATTATAGTATAAAATATTCCAATATAAAAATCTTTCATAAAGACTTTCAAATCACCTTCGTATCCCCAATGAATACTTCTCCATGATGTTTTTGCGGTTTCATATTTTAAAGAACTGTGAATTGCAATTGGAATTAAAAAAAGGATACCTAAATAAAAAACAACTGTCACAATAGAAAGTATCCAAATCTGTTGAGGAAATAGCCATGTTATTAAAAAAATGGAACCATAAAAAAGAATAACTAACACAAAGACCTTCAAATAACCCATGAATAACTCTTTACCTGTTGCATGGTATTGAAATGAGCTTTCTTCCAAATATGTAGAACTATAAATATATTTTTTGGTTTTAACTTTTGCCCAAGCGTAATAAATACCTAGTGTTAAAACTGTTAAGAGCAAATTTACTAAAAAAATACCTGTGAGTACAGAACCTTGACCTCTAAATTTGAGGTTTCTAACATTGTTATTGTTTTCCATGTAATAAAAATTTGTTTAAAATAGCTATTAAAACTATAAAAAACAACTATTTCAACAAATTATTGATTTTATTGATGGCTTCTAAATTCTCTTTCAAAAAAATACTTTTCTGCAAACTAGCTTTTTCTTTACTTGTAAGATGCCAACTCAAAGAAGCTCTTTCGTGTTCGGTGTTTTTGTGAAGTCTAGGATCATACACAATATCCACTACGTCTAAAGAGGTATGCAACCACCCTTTAGCATAATCTACTAAATTGTCATTATTTAAATCTTGCATGTAATCCCAACTTTGGTACAAACTTCCTACGGGTGTAAATAATTTATCTATGATGCTATTCGATTGATTTTTTTCAATTTCCATTTCTTTTTGAGAATCTCTCATAGAAATCAAAACTACTCCAGATGTATTTTTTTCTATCCAATTTTTAAAAACATAAGTAAACCTTAAAGCATCTACAAAGCCAAAGTTATCAGACAAACCTGCGTCCATAATTTCCATTTCTGGCTCACTCGGAAGTTTCACATTAGGTGTT
The DNA here is from genome assembly GCA_046329305.1 of Cytophagales bacterium. Lineage (GTDB taxonomy): Bacteria > Bacteroidota > Bacteroidia > Cytophagales > UBA9547 > CAMFLX01. The sequence continues at coordinate 244,058 of JAXLUW010000002.1, read as the reverse complement.
ATGTATGGAAACGTTGCACTCATACGCAAAGCAGTTGTAAAACTCAAGCTATCAGCATCTTGTTCTTGAAAAAATCTTCTAAATTCTATACTTTTATGCTTTTGGTTATTGATTGTTTTTTTACATTCTGGAGACACATCACTCATATATGAAATATCTTGGGCACATATATGTAGCTTTCTACCATCGTTTAAAATTGTTGGTGACATGATTACCATAGGAATAATACCTCTTTGCTCATAATCCTGATAATCAATTACTTTTTTATCAAGAACAAAATCCGTATTTTTATTAAGCTGATTTTCAAAAGCATAGCCCCTATCTTGTTCGTATGTTTTGCTACCATACTGAAACTTTTTGATTCTAAAAAACAAATCGTTTACAACTAAGCTAAAGGCTACTGGATTTAACACATCTTTTGAAATATTATCAAAAGCATCTCTTTGACCCGTCTTTTTCTTATTTAAATATTCCCTAAGTTTCAGTTCTCTAAAATACGACAACCCAATCATTCCACCAGAAGCACCTGTCATTAAAACTGAATTTTTAAACAAGTTTCCTTTTGTCAAACTATCTGCCACCTGTAACGATTGTAGTGTCCAGACCGCAGCCCTTTGTCCGCCTCCGCTAGCACATAATAACACTAACTTCGGTTTAGTAGATTTATCAAACTTGTTTTTCCAGTTATTTAAAATCTTGATCCCCTCTAAGGTGTCGTTTGAATACCTTTCAGCACTTGTGATTTCAGACATTGAACTCAAAGTATATTCTTTTTTCGAGGTTTGGTAATTGAGACCAAATGCTTTGTAAGTTGAATCAAACAACCCATGAGCAACTAAATAATTTAATATCAGAAAAAATAGAATCCCGATAGACAATGCCCAATTTCTAAACCAATAAGATATAAAACCTGTTACTGTTACAAAAATTGAAAACATAATCATGATACTAGCACCTGCAGGAATTTGAAAACTAGGGTTTTCTTTCAACAAACTAAAAAACAATATGAGCAAAATACACAAAAACTGTATCATGGCTGCGTTTAAGTGATTTTGATCAAATACTTTAACTAAATAGGTCTTATCAAAATCCATATCAGGATTTACTTTATGAAACTTAAATGTGTATAAATCAAAATAACTTTCTACTCTAATTTTACTTTTAAATGGATTTATTTTTAATGGCCTCAACACATTAACTTTATTGACTCTTTTTTGAGTAATTTTTTTCTCAATATTACTTGCAAAGAGCTTTACAATATCTTTGTTGGTATACATAAAATACAAGTAAATCAAAACATGTATCCCAACATGGCCTACCGTAAAAACTAAACCTTGTATAAAAATATCAGAACTTGATTGTATTCCATTTTTAAATTGAAATTTGAAAAAAGAAAAAATATACGTTATTAAAAAGACCCAAGAAATGAGACTGTTATTAATCACAAACTTCCCAAATGGTCGTGGCAAGTAACCTAAGAAAGAAAATTTTTGAGCATCTAAAATATAATTTGTAATAAGGTACGACATGGAAAAAAAACCCATGGAAACCCCCATAATCAGTAAGCTGTATAAACTTACTTTATTCATATATTCGGGATCTAAAAACAAATATGGGATCCCGATGATCTTACCCCATGACTGGGTAACAAATAAAAATAGTAAAACCCAAAGCAGAAGTAACATTTGGTTCTTACGTATATTATTCAGCAATAACTGTACTGGTAATGAGTACAATACCGAAAAAAATGCGTTTTTTATTACTTTCACTTTGGGTTCTATCTAAAATACGCTGAGATATACGTATAATAATATTAATATGTTATATTACTTTTTTAAGTATAAACTTGGATGTAACCTACCGCTTGAATATGAATTTAACCTTGAGAAATCACAACAATGTATTCTTTTAGATTGTTTTTCAACAACTTTAACTGTAGTTAAAGTTGGATTGTTTTTTTCAATCACAAAATTAGATTCGGCCGATTTTGAACGTAGGTAATAACCGTGTTTTCCTGTTCTTTTTGCTAAACATGATCTTGGGTCAGCAGACATTAAAGAAAAGTTTTGCTTCAGAGAATTGATACTTACACCTGGAAAATAGCTTTGTACCATGTCTAACAATTCGTTTGCAAACAATGCTTCCGATTCTTTTTCTGGAAGTAAAGTAGGCAAAATACTTTCAAGTTTATCTTTTATAGATTTCATATATATATGGATTGATTGTTCAAATTTATAAAAATATTATATTTTTAATTACTAATTAACCTTATTATTTTTTAAAATAATCACTAAAATTATAATTTTGTAAATTAGCTGCAAAGAGCAAATACAAAAATAGATTTAAAACTCTTTTTCAAAATATTATAATGGATTCAAGACAAATTCGTCAACAGTTTTTAGACTTTTTCAAATCTAAGCAACACCTAATCGTAGATAGTGCCCCACTTGTACTTAAAAATGACCCTACACTTATGTTTACAAATGCGGGTATGAATCAGTTCAAAGACTATTTCTTGGGCAATGCTACCCCAAAATCTAGACGAATTGCAGACACTCAGAAATGTTTGAGAGTTACAGGTAAACATAACGATTTGGAAGATGTAGGACATGACACCTACCATCATACAATGTTTGAAATGCTAGGAAACTGGTCATTTGGCGATTACTTTAAAAAAGAAGCTCTAGAATGGTCTTGGGAATTGTTAACAGAAGTTTATAAACTTCCTAAAGATAGACTTTATGTTTCTGTTTTTGGAGGCGACCCTAAAGAAAATCTGGAAATTGATAACGAAGCATTTGAAATATGGAAACGACTTGCAGGGGAAGACAAAATTATTTACGGTTCTAAAAAAGATAATTTCTGGGAAATGGGCGATACTGGACCATGTGGACCATGTTCTGAAATCCACATAGATCTGAGACCTGACGAAGAAAGAGCAAAAATCCCTGGAAAAGACAGAGTAAATAACGACGACCCTCAAGTAATAGAAATTTGGAATAACGTATTTATTCAATTCAACAGAAAAGCTGATGGTTCACTTGAACCTTTACCAGACAAACACGTGGATACGGGTATGGGTTACGAAAGGCTGGTAAGAGCTATTCAAAATAAGTCATCAAACTACGATACAGACGTTTTTCAGCCAACCATACAGTTTATAGCTCAAAATTGTGGTAAAAAATACGGTGATAACGAACAAGTAGATATTGCTATGCGTGTAATGGCAGACCATATACGTGCGGTATCTTTTGCAATAGCTGACGGCCAGCTACCCTCAAACAACAAAGCTGGATATGTTATTAGAAGAATTTTAAGAAGAGCTGTACGTTACGGCTATACGTTCTTAGGATTCAAGGAACCTTTTATGACTAAAATGGTTCCGCTATTAGCAGATCAATTTGACGGAGTATTTCCAGAACTTAAATCTCAGCAAGATTTTGTTGCAAAAGTAATTCTTGAAGAAGAAAACAGTTTCTTAAAAACACTTGACAGAGGCTTAAAACTTATAGATGAATATTTCAAGTCTACAACTTCTAAAGAAGTTGACGGTAAAACTGCTTTTGAATTGTATGATACTTTTGGATTTCCGTACGATTTAACAGCTTTGATTGCTAGAGAAAACAACTTCACAGTAGATGAAGGAGGTTTTAACCAAGAAATGAAAGTTCAAAAAGAACGTTCAAAAGCTGCAACAAAAATAGATACAGGAGACTGGATTCTTGTAAAAGATGAAGTTGAAAAAACCGAATTTGTAGGTTATGATGATCTAGAATCTGTATCAAACATTGTAAAATACAGACAAATAAAGCAAAAAGACAAAACTCTATATCAGGTTGTATTAGATACTACACCTTTCTATGCCGAAAGTGGTGGTCAAGTAGGTGATGCTGGTTACATTGAATCTGATGGCAAAAAATATACCATTAAGGATTCTAAAAAAGAAAATGACATGCAAGTAATTTTCTTAGACAAACTTCCAGAAAACCCAGAATCACCTGTCAAATGTGTGGTGGATTTTACTAAAAGAAATGCCTCGCAAGCTAACCACTCTGCTACTCACTTGCTTCATGCAGCCCTTAAAGAAGTTTTAGGAAGCCATGTAAACCAAAAAGGTTCGCTTGTAAATGATGAAATACTTAGATTTGACTTCTCACATTTTGCAAAAGTAAGTGATGAAGAACTAAAGAAAATTGAAAGTATTGTAAATGATAAAATCAGAGCTGGTATATCTTTAGACGAAAAAAGAAATGTACCTTTAAAAGAAGCTCAAGCTTCTGGTGCAATGGCTTTATTTGGTGAAAAATACGGAGATTTTGTGAGAATGATAACTTTTGACAAATCATTTTCTGTAGAATTGTGCGGAGGTACTCACGTAAAAAACACAAGCAATATTGGCTTATTTAAAATTATTTCTGAAAGCTCTGTAGCAGCAGGAGTTAGAAGAATAGAAGCTGTAACTGGCTCACAAGCTGACAAATACATTGAAGAACAAGAAAATTTAATTAATCAAATTAAAGAAAAATTAAAGAACCCTGTTCAACTCCTAAAGGCCCTAGAAAATTTAGTTGAAGAAAAGGCTAAACTTGAAAAACAAGTAGAGAAATACCAATCTACTCAAATTCAATCTCTAAAGAAAGATTTACTTGCTAAATTGCAAAACACAAACGGTGTCAACAAAATTATAGCAAAGGTAGATCTTGAAAGTGCAGAAGCAGTAAAATCTTTAGCATTTGAACTTAAACAACAAGTAGAAAATTTATTTTGTGTAATTGGCTCTTCTGCAGACGGAAAACCGAGTTTAGCAGTAATGATTTCTGAAAATTTAGTTTCTGAAAAGCAATTAAATGCCTCAACAATCGTTAGAGATATTGCAAAACATATACAAGGTGGCGGTGGTGGTCAGCCGTTTTTTGCAACTGCTGGTGGTAAAAACGCAGACGGACTTGATGCTGCATTACAACAAGCTGAAAGTTTAGTTTAATACATACATACGCCCACACATAGGTGGGCGTAAAACTTACTATTATTCACATGTTTAAAAAAATAGATTACCTTATATTAAGAGCTTATATTGGCCCTTTCATATTATCATTTGCAGTAGTAACATTTATATTACTATTACATTTTATGTTAGGCTACATCAGTGACTTAATTGGAAAAGATCTTGACTTTTGGGTTTACGCTAAACTTATTGGTTATTTTAGTTTTAACGTAATGCAGATGGCATTTCCATTATCTGTACTTGTTTCATCTCTTATAGCATTTGGTAACCTTGGTGAGCATTTTGAACTGACAGCACTTAAAGCCACTGGCGTTTCACTTTTAAGAGCATTAAGACCAATTTTTGTATTTGTGATGCTTATTACTCTATTGGCATTTTACATTTCCAACACCATAGTACCTTACGCTAACTTAAAAGCCTACAGCTTATTATGGGACGCACGAATGAAAAAACCTTCGGTATCTTTTACGGAAGGCATGTTTTATTATGGTCTTGAAGGCTATGCTATCAAAGTTGGAAAAAAAGTTGGTGAAAAAAATATTGAGAATATAATTATCAACAACTTTTCGCAAGGCAGAGGAAATACAGAAGTGGTTTTAGCAGAAAAAGGTACTATTGAAAACTTATATAATGGTACATATCTTAAACTTGATTTATTCAATGGCAACTCATACTCTGAAGTTTTTAACGAAGAAGATGGTAATGCAAAAAAAGAATTCGTAAGAACTAAATTTGACACTTCTAGTATTATGTTCAGTTTGGAATCTTTTAAAATGCAACGTACTGACGAAAACCTGTTTAAGTCAAACGAAGTTATGATGAATGTTTCTGAGCTTAACAAAGGAATTGATTCTATAAACAAAGAAATCAAAACCAGAAACACTCAAATGATTGCTGGTATCAACACGATGTATAATTTACAGAATAAGAAAAACAATGACTCTTTGGCAAAACAAGTGAAAGGTTTTGATATTAAAGACTCTAATAAAGATCTTATGTACAGAAGTAATGTTTACAATTCTGCATTAAATAACATCAGAAACATTAAAAATATAATTCAAAGCAGTTTAGAAAATGTACAATACAACGAAGAAAGAAGATTAGATTTTGAAATTGAAAAATTTAACAAATGGACGCACGCGGCTGCATGTATTATTATGTTTTTGATTGGAGCACCATTAGGAGCAATTATCAAAAAGGGCGGTCTGGGTATGCCTTTATTGGTTTCGGTAATCTTTTTTGTAATATTTTATATTTGTACTTTATTTGGAAAAAGGTTAGTAACAGATGGTTTAGCAAATATTTATATTGGAATGTGGCTTGCGGATATTGTTTTGATGCCTTTTGGATTAATGTTTTTATTCCAAGCTAAAAACGACAGCAGAATGTTTGAAATAAATCCTGTACAGATTGTTAAAGAAAAATTATTAAAGAAAAAATAATTTACTTTTGAATGATATAGGCCTCTCCTATTAGTTCAAATTCATTTATATCTTTCACAGAAGATTCTAAACTAACCAAAGTCTTGGCTTTATAAAGCATGATAGACTTTGGTTTTGTTTTATCGAGTGTATCAAATGGATATAAAAATCTAAACATGATAAACCTATCCTGATCGTTATATGCATTATGGTTTTGAATCATAAACCAATGTGTTTCTTCAAATTTCTTTGAATTAATCGTATTTAAAACTACCAATCTATCTATTATTTGGGCTGAATACATAGGAATTAATTCCTTAAAACCACTTTGATTTTTTTTGAATATAACTATTTGTTTACCCACATAATTCCTAGGATTGATACTATTGAATGTAAAAAAATTCTCTAGAAAATAAATTACATTAATAAGCGGAATTTTTACTTCGTTTGAAATAGTTGGTTTTACAAATGTTAATTTTCTAATATACCCATTTACTAAATCATACTTCGATAATCTTGTTATAAAAAATGAGACAACTATACCATAAATTATTATTCCACCTAGTATATGTGAATTTGCAAACACATAACCCTCTTTGTAAACATTTACTAAATATTCTATAACAAGCACAGAAACCAATCCTATGCCTAAAACTATTTGATTTCTCTTGAAGTTATCTTTGAATAAATAAGTGAATTTATGCGAAAGGTTCAGACTGTTATTGAGTATAACAACCCATACCACAATACTCATAAAATAGCCAACATAAAATATTAGATGATGATTTGTAAACAATAAAAAATCATAAATTCCATGAGAAAATATCGAAGCTAAAAAAAACAAGAATATATACAGAACTTTAACAGCAATTTTAGATTTTTTTTGAGCCATTACAATTCCAAATGCCAATAAAGAGCTATTGAACATATGAGAAATAGTAGAAAAAACCGCTCTACCGTAATAATTCACAACAGTATTTTCATAATTTTGAAAATAAGTGTTGTTTTCTATAAACGCAAATGCAAGAGCACTCAAACTTGCATAAAACACAATTTCAAAAGAATCAAGTTTAAATTTGTTTAGAGACAAAATTACCAATATGGGCAAAAATTTGACGAATTCTTCTGTAAGACCTATAACTCCAACAGAATAACCAAACAGATGCCATGAATTTTTTAACGAATAAATTGTCCAACCGAAATTGTATTCAAACTGGTTATATACAAACAAACATAAAAAAACAAGATAAAGCTCTAAGCCAAAAGCAATTAAAGAATTGTGAAACTTAACTACTTTAAAAATATTTGAACTAAAAAGAAAAAAACACCAAACAATACATATAAAAAATGAAGCTAAAAAATGAATGACTTCTATTTGATTTATATAATTGGATAATTCCTGATTAACATATGAAAATATATTAAAAGATTTTAAGTAATAAAAATTTAAAGTTTGAGGATTGATACGTTCAGCATGTTTACTGTGTAGCAATTTGGAATCAGAAAGATGATTATTTTTTAAGGTACAATAAAAGTACATATTTAAAAATTCATCATCCATGGTTTCATGGTTTGTGTAAGCTTTGCTAAAATACGATTCGGCTGATTCAAAATTACTTCTGTCATACAAGAAAACTCCTTTATAATAATTTATTTTATAAAAATCTTTATTGGAAATCATTTGCAAATACGCCCAAGACTTCTCAGAATCTTCATATAAATGTATCAAAGCCAAGGCCCAATAGGCTACATCTCTGTATTTTAACTCATAATTGACATTCGTTTTATCTTCGTAATAATTTATGTAATCATATAAATCGTTAGGTTCAATCTTATAAATATCATTTAAAATAAAACTTTCATGTTTGCTTACATCCAGAAAATATTTATCTAAAGTATCTGAATTAAAATGACTTACATATCTATACTCTTTAATCGTGCGTAGAGAATCTGTATGTTCAACATACGGTTTTGCATAAATTGTGCTCAATTTTACAACTGAACAGATACTCACTACCGCAAAACTGAGAACAACAAACTGCGATGATAAAAATTGGTGATAATTTTTATGAAATAACACATAACAAACCACTAATGAGTATAAAATCAAAAGTATATTTATGAGCAATACTCCACTGTGATCAAAAGACATTTGTATAATTATAAATATTGTCTGCGTTTTCTAAGATAGTAAACTAACCATAAAATAAATGCCGCAAGTAAAATTGCAGTAATAACAAACACATTGTTACTTTCATACAATTCTACATCAGTAATTTGGCTTCCAAAAATTCTATTTGCCAATACAAATCCAGCCTTTGGCTCTAATTTCAACGTATCTTGATACATTAAGTTACCACCCACACTTACTTTGTATAAAATTAGTTTATTTTTAAGCAAATTTATTTCACACAGTGGATATTCTAATGGGTCGTCAGTGGCAGGAATATCAATTTGAGTTTGTTCCAGCTCATTTAAGAGAGAATCAATTGCGGGGTTTTGTGTATCAGTTTTTACTCTTATTGTTTTATTAAGGTCTGAAAATTGATAAAGAGTTGGATACAATTCAAAATATTTTAAAGAATATAACCTTTCTTTTTCCTGATCACCTTTTTGTTTGTAAATATGTGCTTGCAACTCATTTATTCTAGCTAAAAGTAATTTCTCATGACTCACCTGCAAATTAGGATCTTTTAGTATTTTGTCTACATAACTTAATGCTTTATCTAAGTCTCCATTTCTAAAATGCAATTTTGATAAGAAATATTGATAATAACGCTTTACCCCTTTTCTGTTTTCAAGTTTTTCAAATGATTCATACTTTTTTATAAAAAACGGAATATTGTATTGCTCTATCGTTTTCCAGATTTCATCAAAAGTAATCAAACATTCGCTGTTAAATAACTGATAAAAAGCTATTTCTCGTTCTTGATTAAGGCCAAAGTCGTTGGTATATTTATAACCTTTGCGTATTTTATCTATATAAAGAGCGGGTAATTCTTTTAAAATGGATAAATTAAGAAACCATTTTTCTTGATTAAATTTAAGCAAATCTATTTTTTGCTGACTCAATAAATATTTTAATAAACTTATAGAATAATTGTATTGCTCCGGAGACCAAGTAGTATTCAAATGCAATTCGGTAAAATTGTCAGCAACTTTAAGATAATTGGCCGCTTTTTTATGTTCAGAAGCATAATAACAAGATCTTGCCAAGGCTAAGTTATCCCAACCAAAACCAGGTATTTCTCCTTTTTGAGAAATTAAAAACGGCAAACTATCTACATCTGCTCTAGGATTGCCTTTGTAAATATTAGCAATACTAAGCATATAGTTGTATTCTTTAGTTCGTTTTTCTGCCGGATCATCATTTTGTTTTTCTATTAAAAATTCTGTTTCAAAATTTTTAAAATCTCCACATACAAGTTTAAGATACGCATAGTTATTATGCGAAAAATGAGGCGTATACTTTAGTTTTTCAAATGCAGCTTCCGCAGAATCAGCTTTTACCAAATAAGAATATATAATGGTTCTGTAATAAGTGTTATACTTAAATTTTTCATTGATAGCATTTTCTCCAAATAAAGAAACGTTAGCATTGTAGTTTTTCATGATTAACTTATCTGAACTATCCAGATATTTCAATGCAAGCCTTTCATTATCAATTACATTATCTCTTAAAAAAGAGTGTTTTTTACTAGTACTGGTTCTTGCTCTATGAGTAATCCAACATAAATAATTATAAGGATCAAAATAAATAGTATTGGACATTTTCAGTTTCAAAACTTTTCTGGCTAAAGCATAAGCTTTATCTATTTCTTCTGTAGCCATGTAAGCCGTAAAAAGTTGATAAGCCATATATGTATAATCTACCTGACGCTGAAAAGCTTCAATGTAGTTCATGATATCATCTGGCTTTACTTTTAATTTTGACTTAAAGTCTTTTTCAAACAATTTGATTGCTTTTTCATAAGATCTTTGAGCTAATTCATAGCCAAATTTATCTTGTGCTCTTTCACTTCTTCCAGAACCCTGATACAGCCAACCTAAATAATATGTACTATCTAATTTTATAAAATCTCTAGAAACTTCTAAAGCTTTTTTATCAGCAAAATCTATACGTTTTGCATCTATTTCTTGTCTTACATCAGCACTGGAAATTAAATACAAACAAAAACTAAATAAAAAAAATGAGTATTTTTTTAGAAAATATGAAGTTGGCATATGAAAAGAAAATACATTTTATAAATGTATTTCAAATACTTCAAAAAACAAAAAAAGACTGATTACTTATCAGTCTTTTTTGTTAAAATATCTATGTAGAAATCTTAATTTTGTTTTAATAAACCATATTTAAGTATGCAATAAATAGCTCTTACGCCATCTTTCCAACCTATTTTCTTGCCTTCGGCATAAGTTCTTCCATAATAAGAAATTCCAACCTCATAAATTCTTATTTGTGGAATTCTTGAAACCTTAGCCGTAACTTCTGGTTCAAACCCAAATCTTTTTTCTTTAAGATCAATATTTTGAATAACTTCTCTTCTAAAAAGTTTGTAGCAAGTTTCCATGTCTGTCAGATTTAAATCTGTAAACATATTTGATAAGAAAGTTAAAAACTTATTTCCAATAGTATGCCAGAAAAATAATATCCTATGCGGATTTCCTCCCATAAATCTTGAACCAAACACCACATCAGCATTTGCTTTAAAAACTGGTTTTAACAAATCATTATATTCTTCTGGATCATATTCTAGATCCGCATCTTGTATGATGATATACTCGCCAGTAGCTTTTTTGATTCCCGTATGCAAAGCAGCCCCTTTGCCTTTATTAACTTCGTGTTCAAAATATTGAATATTCAATTCTGGATTTTCTATTCTATATTTTTCTATGGCTCCTTTAGTATCATCTTTTGAACAATCATTAACAATAATTATTTCTTTCTGAATTCCTTCAATTAGGATAACATTTTTAACTTTATTCAAAATTAAATGTATTGTGTTTGCCTCATTGTATGCAGGAATCACAATGGATAGTTTGTTGATCATTAAATTAATTTATTGAAATACTATTTCCGTTTTCATCTACAGACACAAAAGTAAACAAGCCTCTAGAAGACAACTCTTTACCATCTTGGTACATTTGTTCAGCAAATATGGTTACTTCTACAGTTATACTTTTGGTTCCAACTTTTACAATTTTACCATTTACTTCCGCAAAATCTCCCATGTGAATAGGTTTTATAAATTCAATTTTTTCACTACCCACTGTTACCAATCTTTTTCTAGAATATCTTGTTGCAGTAATAAAAGCAACTTCATCCATCCATTGTAATGCCAAGCCACCAAACAAAGTCTGATGATGATTCATTCGAAATGGAAAGACAGGAACTATATGTGTAGTTTCAGAATTTTTAAGTTTTTGCTCGTGTGATAACATTTTATTAAAACACAAATATAAACATATACGTATTTTGTAAAAATTTATTTATAGTAAATATCTTTGAAGTACAATTTTGGATTGATTTTTGAATTATTGTCTTAATTATTTAAATTGACCCAAAATTCGAACATAATTTCAATTAAAAATGAGAATATTTTTTATATCAATATTTGTTTTTGTCTTTAATTACATTTTTTCTCAAGTTCAAACAGGAGCAGAACATTTTGAACAATATGTAGACAGCCTTAAAGGTAAAAAGATCGGAATGGTTGTTAATCAAACCTCTGTTGTTGGGCATTCACATTTGGTTGATACTTTAAAACACATGGGAATTAATATTGTTAAAATATTTGCACCAGAACACGGTTTCAGAGGCGATGCAGACGCTGGAGAACACATTAAACATAGTGTTGACCCCAAAACTAATTTTCATATTGTATCACTTTATGGAGAAAACAAAAAACCAACTTCGGCTCAACTTTCAGATATAGATGTAGTTGTGTTTGACATTCAAGATGTTGGCTGTAGATTCTATACATATTTGAGTACTTTGGTGTATGTAATGGAAGCTTGTGCAGAAAATAATAAAAAACTAGTTATTTTGGATAGACCAAACCCAAACATCATGTATACTGATGGACCTACTTTAGATTTAAAATTAAAATCTTTTGTGGGCATGCTTCCTATTCCTGTTTTATATGGTATGACTTTAGGTGAAATGGCTCAGATGATTAACGGAGAAAAATGGTTGACAAACGGCATTAAATGTAATGTAGAAATTGTAAAAAACTCTAATTATGACAGAACCACAGAATACGAATTACCTGTAAAACCTTCTCCTAATTTACCCAATAAACAGGCAGTCAGACTTTACGCCTCTTTATGCATATTTGAAGGCACACACGTGAGTGTAGGACGAGGAACAGAATTTCCGTTTCAAACATTTGGGCATCCTAGTTTCAAAAAAGACACATTTAGTTTTTGTCCTAAAGCTACACATGGAGCCAAACACCCCATGTACAAAAATGTGATTTGTCATGGTATGGATCTAAGAAATTATAAATTTGAAGAAGGTCTTACATTAAGATTTTTATTGATTGCTCACTCAAGACTAAGCGATGGACAATTTTTTGACAACATTTCGTTTTTTGACAAACTAGCTGGCAACGACCAGTTGAGAAAAATGTTAGTAGATCAAAAATCAGAAAAAGAAATCAGAAAATCTTGGCAAAAAGACATCAATAGTTTCATATCAAAACGAAAAAAGTACTTATTGTATTAATTACATGGAAATTTCTTACGAAGAAAATTGTAACACTCTAATCAACAATTATTTAGAAGAAGTAGAATTTTTAATTAAGGCTCAAAAATATCAATTAAGTTTTTTATTACTTTCTCAAATTATAGAATTTCTAGGGTCTTTAATAGACGACAAACCACTGAGAGCTAAAGATCAATCCAAAAAAAGATTTTCTTTAGCTTTAAAAAAATTGTTTAAAGCTGAATATCACAAAGCAAACGACAAAGATTTTTTGTATTATCAATATAGATGTAATATGAGCCATCTTCTTTCAGGTTCAGCAAATATTTTACTTACAAATTCAGAAAAAACGCCTAAAATATTGCATTTAAAAACTAATAATAATAAACTTTTGTTAGTGATAGAACCTCTTTTTGAGGACACCCAATTAGCCTGCCAAAAATTCATGTTTAAACTAAAAAACAATGAATACAAAGCCAAAAAAGGGCTAAATACTTTTGATTAATGCTTTGGCACAGCTATTGACATATTTATTCATATTATTTATCAAATCAGATAATGGCAAAAGACAATAACGATATACAAATCATGGCTTTAGGTGCGTTTGTGGACGACGAGGATGCAGAAATGATTCCTCTACTAAGCACCGAAGAAGATGATTTTAGTAGTAAAATTCCTGACACAATACCTATATTACCTGTCAAAAATACAGTTTTATTTCCTGGAGTAGTAATTCCTGTAACTGTAAGTAGACAAAAATCTATCAAACTAGTTAAAAAAGCTTACAAAGGAGATAGAATTTTAGGTGTAATAGCTCAATCAAAAAACACATCAGAAGAACCCAATCCTGAAGACTTATATAATGTGGGAACTGTAGCTCATATTATAAAAATGCTTGTATTGCCAGATGGTAACACAACAATTATAATTCAGGGGAAAACAAAATTTGAAATAACGGAAATAGTTCAAAAAGACCCTTACATTACAGCCAAAGTAAATGTTCTTAAAGATAATTTCCCCAATAGATTAAACAAAGAAAATAAAGCACTGGTACAGTCTATTAAAGAATCTGCACTTAAAATTCTAAAGTTAAATCCAGATATTCCTAGAGAGGCTCAACTAGCTATTGACAATATTGAAAAACCTAATTTTCTAACTCATTTTCTATCTTCAAACTTAAATGCTGAAGTTAAAGAAAAGCAAGTTTTACTGGAGTTAAATGACGGAATAGAACGAGCTCATAAACTGTTGGGACATTTGTTAAAAGAAATTCAACTATTAGAGATCAAACAAGAAATTAATAGCAAAGTAAATCATGACATAGATCAGCAGCAGCGAGATTACTTTCTTCGTCAACAAATGAAAGTTTTGCAAGATGAGCTAGGTTTTGATACACCAGAAAAAGAAATTGAAACATTAAGACAAAAAGCAATTGATAAAAATCTCCCAGAATATGTCTTAAAACATCTCAATAAAGAATTAGATAAATTATTAAGAATCAATCCGCAGTCGGCAGAGTATCCGGTAAATTATAATTATTGTGAACTTATTACTGACATACCTTGGAACGAATCTACAGTAGATAATTTAGATTTAGTAAATGCCAAAAAAATACTTGATTCAGACCATTTTGGAATGGAAAAAGTAAAAGAAAGAATTTTAGAATATTTGGCAGTTATCAAACTTAAAAATAATTTAAAATCACCTATTCTTTGTCTTTATGGTCCTCCAGGTGTAGGTAAAACGTCTCTTGGAAAATCAATTGCAAAAGCACTCGGTCGTAAATATGTACGAATGAGTTTAGGTGGAGTTCACGACGAAGCCGAAATACGTGGACATAGAAAAACATATATTGGGGCTATGCCCGGAAAAATTATCCAAGGCATAAAAAAAGGTTTAAGCAACAATCCTGTATTTATTCTGGATGAGATAGACAAACTAAGTAACAGCCATAGAGGCGACCCTTCATCTGCTCTACTAGAAGTACTTGATCCTCAACAAAATAATACTTTCCAAGACAATTATTTAGAACTAGAATATGACTTATCAAAAGTGATGTTTATAGCTACATCTAATTCGTTAGACTCTATACACCCAGCGTTAAGAGACCGTATGGAAATTATTGAATTAACGGGCTATACAGTTGAAGAAAAAATAGAAATTGCTAAAAAACATATTATTCCTAAACAAAAAGAAGATCACGGTATTCCTGCCAAAAGCATAACTTTCACTAATGAAGCTATTGTTAAAATTATCGAAGGTTACACTAGAGAATCAGGAGTAAGAAACTTAGAACGTGAGATTGGCTCTGTTATCAGAAAGATAGCCAAAAAACTAGCTATGGAAGAAGAATTTCCTAAAAAGATTATTCCTAGTTATATTATAGAACTTCTCGGTACAGAAAAATTTGAAAAAGAAGATTATGAATCTCAGGGAGTTGCAGGTGTTGTTGTAGGTTTAGCATGGACACCCGTTGGAGGAGATATTTTGTATATAGAATCAAGTTTAAATAAAGGAAAAGGAAAAATTACGGTATCTGGGCAACTTGGAGATGTGATGAAAGAGTCCGCTTCCGCTGCTTTATCGTATCTTAAAGCCCATGCAAGTGATTATGCAATTGATTTTAAAGTTTTTGATCATTTTGATTTACACATACACGTACCAGCAGGTGCTGTTCCTAAAGACGGGCCAAGTGCAGGTATTACCATGCTCACTTCTTTAGCTTCTATATACACTCAAAGACAAATAAAACCCAAAATCGCTATGACGGGCGAAATAACTTTGAGAGGAAAAGTGTTGCCTGTAGGTGGAATCAAAGAAAAAATTCTTGCTGCCAAAAGAGCTGGAATTAAAGAAATAATTATGTGTCAAAAAAACGAAAAAGATGTTTTAGAAATTGACCCAAATTACATAAAAGATTTGCACATACACTATGTAAATACTGCCAACGAAGTTTTAGAAATTGCTTTATTAAAAGAAAAAGTAAAAAATCCATTAAATTTAGATATCCCTATTGATAATAAGATTTAAAAAAAATCGTATTATTGGAAATTGGATTATGAAAAAATATTTTCTCTTACTGATATTTTCATGCAAACTTATAAATGCCCAAGTTATTGGAGGCAAAAGCACGTTTGCTTTTTTAAATTCACCACTCAATGCACGCGTTGCGGGCCTAGGTGGCGAATTGGTTTCTCAAAGAAACGAAGACCCCAATTTAATGCGTTATAATCCAGCTTCTGGAAATTATAAAATGAACAAAACAGCATCTGTTAACTACATGAGTTTTGTGAGTGGTATTAATTTATACAATTCTAATTTTGTATATGCAAAAGATAGTACTTCAATGGTTTGGGGAGGAAATATTAGTTACTTAAATTACGGAAATATAGATAGTTATGATGAAGCAGGAAACGCTATGGGTAGTTTTCATGCTCGAGATTATAGTATTACAGCTAGTGCTGCCAAAAAACTTGGAAACTATTCTATAGGAGCCAATTTAGGTTTAGCCAATTCAAAACTATCAACCTACACGGCCACAGCAGTGTATGCAGACTTAGGTGGACAATTTATCCACCCTAAAAAAGACATCACAATTGGCCTATTAATAAAGAATATTGGTTTCAATATTGACAATTACACCAAAGGAAACAAGGAGTCTTTACCAGTTGATGTACAAGCAGGAACAACTTTTAAACCAAAGTTTATGCCTATTAGATTTAATTTCACTTTACATCATTTGTACAAATCTGATATTTCCTACTATGACCCCTACAACAAAGCATACACAGATCAAGACGCAGACTTTAAAAACACAAAACCATCTACTTTAGAAAAAGCGTTGCGACACGCAGATATAGGTATTGAAGCTTTAGTTGCTAAAGGTTTTAATGTTAGAGCAGGGTATAGTTTCATGAGACGTCAAGATTTAAAATTCCAATCTGGCTCCTCTAATTGGGCCGGTTTTAGTTGTGGAGCAATGATAAAAATAAAGAAATTCACAGCTGAATACTCTCAAGTATTTTATCATTCAGCAGCAAGTAAAGGAATTCTTTCTTTATCTTATAAAATATAAATATGGAAAAAACTGATATAGACAATTCGTATTTAGCTTTGCTCTTTGACGATACTGTTTATATAACAGGCTCTGAAAGTATTGAATCAAAATCTCTCGTTAAGGAAAATCCAATTAACGAATCTGAAAACACAGATAAAATTGTTGTATTTGCAACACATGATTTAAATTCTGTTTTTGAAGATAACCTACAAAAATGTTTTCAGAGATTAAACATTAAACCTGAAAATATTTCAAGAACTAAAAGTTCAACCGAAATAAATAACAAATCAAAATGTATAATTTTTTCAAACGAAAAAATTAATTCATCAGTATTTCCACTTCAAAAATACCATGTAGAAAACAACCAAATATGGTTTGACTCTTTTGAAACTATATCCAATGACACTACTCTTAAAAAAGTATTTTGGGAAAAGTTTCAACAATTTTTGACCGAATAAAAATACTTCAATAAAGGTATTTTAATGAAATTTTTAGATTGAATTTTCTGTTTAACAAATAGGATATTTATTTTGCAAATATTTTTACAATCAAAATGACACAAGAAAAAGTAAATGTATTAATTTTAGGTTCAGGACCAGCAGGTTACACCGCTGCTATTTATGCTTCTAGAGCAAACTTGAACCCAGTTTTATATTCAGGTCCTCAACTAGGAGGTCAATTAACTATCACTAACGACGTTGAGAACTACCCAGGATACCCAAAAGGTGTTAATGGACAACAAATGATGGTTGATTTTCAGGAACAAGCAAGTAGATTTGGTGCAGATCTTAGAAGTGGAATAGCTACTAAAGTAGATTTTTCAGATTCTAATAATCTTACTGTGATTATAGATGATTCTCATGAGATAAAAGCAAATGCGGTAATTATTGCAACGGGTGCATCTGCAAAATGGCTTGGGTTACCTTCAGAACAGAAATTTTTATATGCAGGTGTTTCAGCTTGTGCCGTATGTGATGGTTTTTTTTACAGAGGTAAAGAAGTAGCTATTGTAGGTGCGGGTGATACTGCATGTGAAGAGGCAAGTTACTTAGCTAAGTTATGCACTAAAGTTTACATGATTGTTCGTAGAGATGAAATGCGTGCTTCTAAAATCATGCAAAAAAGAGTTTTAAACACTCCTAATATTGAAATTCTTTGGAACTCAGAAACTGAAGAAATTTTAGGCGAAGAAGGCGTAGAAGGTGCTAGAATTAAAAATATTAAAACAGGAGAAACTAAAGATATTAAAGTAAGTGGTTTCTTTGTTGCTATTGGTCACAAACCTAATACAGAGGTATTTGAAGGACAATTAGCTATGGATGAAAATGGATATTTAAAAGCAATTGCTGGTACTTCGAAAACTGAAATTGCTGGTGTATTTGCGGCTGGAGATGTACAAGATCATGTATATAGACAAGCTGTAACCGCAGCAGGATCAGGCTGTATGGCTGCTCTAGATGCTGAAAGATATTTGGCAGCAAAGGATGAAGTATAAATAAGTAAAACTCTTATAAATAAAAAAACCGCTTTAGAGCGGTTTTTTTATTGTTATTTATTTTCTGTTATTCATTTCTACATAAGGTCTAGTTGTTTGACCAGTGTATACTTGACGTGGACGACCAATTGGTTCTTTGTTTTCTCTAAGTTCTTTCCACTGAGCTATCCAACCTGGTAAACGACCAAGAGCAAACATAACCGTAAACATATTTACGGGTATACCTAGAGCTCTGTAAATAATACCTGAGTAGAAATCTACGTTTGGATATAATTTTCTATCAATAAAATATTGATCCGTTAAGGCTGCGTGTTCTAATTGTTTAGCAATATCTAAAACAGGATCATTAACGCCCAATTTACCTAAAATATCATCACAAGCCTTTTTGATAATTCTTGCTCTTGGATCAAAGTTTTTGTAAACTCTATGACCAAAGCCCATCAAACGGAAAGGATCGTTTTTATCTTTTGCTTTAGCAACCCATTTTTGAACATCACCCCCATCAGCTTTGATAGCATCTAGCATTTCAATCACTTCTTGGTTAGCACCACCGTGAAGCGGCCCCCAAAGAGCGTTAATACCAGCAGATACAGAACCAAATAAACTTGCTTGAGAAGAACCTACAATTCTTACCGTAGAAGTAGAACAGTTTTGTTCATGGTCTGCATGTAGAATTAATAAAGTATTTAAAGCAGCAGAAACTTGAGGATCAACAATGTACTTTTCTGTTGGGTTTGCAAACATCATGTGCAAGAAGTTAGAACAATAATCCAAATCATTGATTGGATAATTTACTGGTCTACCTTTAGACTTTTTATAAGCCCATGCCACCATTGTAGGCATTTTAGCTATAAGTCTTATAATTTGTTGATTAACTTGCTCTTGTGTTTGATTTGGATCTAATGACTCCGGATTAAAAGCTGTTAAAGAACACACTAGAGAAGACAATACGCCCATTGGGTGAGCAAAAGATGGAAAACCATCCAATATTTTCTTCACATCTTCGTGTATCATTGAATGACGATCTATAGCTGCATCAAAACTTTTAAATTGCTCAGCTGTAGGCAGTTCACCATATATTAACAAATATGCAACTTCTAAAAATGAAGATTTTTCAGCTAATTCTTCAATAGGATAACCTCTATATCTCAAGATACCTTCTTCACCATCTAAGTACGTTATCGCACTTTGAGTTACTCCCGTGTTTTTATATCCTATATCATAAGTAATATGACCTGTAAGATCTCTTAACTTACTTATATCGATGGCTTTTTCATTTTCAGTACCTTCAATTACTGGAAATTGGTATGATTTGCCATCAACAATTATTTCAGCCTGTTTTGACATATTGTAATAATTATTTAAATTTAAAAAAGAAGCACAAATATAAAAATTGATGCGTGATTATATAAGTATTTCCTTATTTTTTTTCATTAAAATTAGCTTTTTTTACCTCTTCTATCCTAAAAAACTTAGTAAATCCGTACCATCTTGGTTTACTTGCATAGTTTTTCACATGTTCGCCTCTATAAGCTTCTCTTTCAAATGAAATAAATCTATAAGCGTCTAATTGATTTCTTCCTTTGAATCTTGAGTAAAAATACTCTAACAAATAAATTATATAAAAAGGAATAATGAGTGTTTCAAGCATTTGTCTGTGATGAATACACTCATGTTTATAGAGTCTATAATTATGAAGTTCGCTTTTTTTCCAAAGTAAAATCAATGGAGGAAATAATGCCATTGCAGAAAATTTAGACATAGGCCTTTCATGGTGTATGATCATCATGTATTTGAATCTATACACGGTTACATTTCCTATCTGAAATATTTTATTCAATTCGGATTTAAAATTATACTTTAAAGATATAAAATTGTTTTATTCCAAGTAATATAAATACTAATTAGTTTAAAAACATATATTTACTAAGAAAAATTACTCACTTATTGTAAATGGTTATAAAAGTATCATAATTTTTCTAATTTTGCATGCTCAAAAAATAAAGATTCTGATGAATAAAAAAATACAATCAGCATTAATCTCTGTATATTACAAAGATAATCTTGACAAAATTGTTAAAATTCTGCATCAGCACAATGTTAACATATATTCTACGGGTGGTACTCAAAAATTTATTGAAGATTTAGGAATTCCAGTTACTTCTGTAGATTCACTTACTGGTTTTCCAGAAATTCTTGGTGGCCGTGTAAAAACACTTCAACCACAAATTTTTGGGGGTATACTTTTTAGAAGAGACAATGCTAAAGACAATGAACAAGTAGAATTACATCAAATTCCTGCAATTGACTTAGTTATTGTAGATCTTTATCCTTTTGAACAAACAGTTGCTTCTGGTGCTGAAGAACAAGATATTATTGAAAAAATAGATATTGGTGGTATTTCTTTAATCAGAGCTGCAGCTAAAAATTTTAATGATGTAACTATAGTTCCTTCAAGAAACAACTACGAAGAACTTTATCAAATATTAGAAACAAAAGGTTGTTCTACAGATTTATCTGACAGAAAACGTTTTGCAACTTACGCATTCAACGTTTCATCGCATTACGATACGGCCATATTTAATTGGTTTAATAAGTCTGAAGACTTAAATGTTTTCAAACAAAGTATTACGGAAGGACAAACTCTAAGATATGGAGAGAATCCACATCAAAAAGGTACATTCTTTGGAAATCTAGATGATTTGTTTGAAAAAATTAATGGTAAAGAATTATCTTATAATAATTTACTAGATGTAGATGCAGCCGTTTTGTTGATTGACGAATTTAAAGACGATACTACATTTGCTATTTTAAAACATAATAACGCTTGTGGAATAGCTACAGCTGCTACCCCTAAAGATGCTTATTTAAAAGCACTTTCTACAGATCCAGTTTCGGCATTTGGTGGTGTTATCATTACAAATGACAAAGTAGATTTAGCGGTTGCTGAAGAACTTCATAAATTATTCTTTGAAGTTTTAATTTCACCATCTTACGATGAAGATGCGTTGAAACTTCTTACAGAAAAGAAAAACAGAATCATTTTAAAAAGAAAACCTTGCCAATTTAGCGACAAACAATTCAGAACGTTACTAAATGGTGTAATTGCTCAAGACAAGGATCTGAAAATGGAGACAGCTGAAGATCTGAAAGTAGTAACTAAAAAAGCCCCAACTGAAAAAGAAATCAAGGCGTTAATATTAGCAAACAAAATTTGTAAACATACTAAATCAAATACAATAGTGTTTGCCAATGAAGACATGATGATCTCTAGTGGTGTTGGTCAAACATCAAGAGTGGATGCATTGAGACAAGCTATAGAAAAAGCTGAAAGTTTTGGATTTAGCTTAAAAGGTAGTGTGATGGCATCTGATGCTTTCTTCCCATTCCCTGACTGTGTGGAACTTGCCGACAAAGCAGGTATTACAGCTGTTATACAACCTGGTGGTTCTATAAAAGATAACGATAGCATAGCATATTGTGATAATCACGGAATGAGTATGGTTATGACAGGTGTTAGACACTTCAAACATTAAAAGGAAGCCATCTTTAATAGATGGCTTTTTTTTACTCAAATTTGTAGCAAAATTGTTTTTAACTAAAAAATAACAAAAACCTAAAGCTTCAAATTTTCATAATTAAGAAGTTAATCGTAATATTGCACAATTTTGTGCCTACATTTAATAGGTAACTAAAATAGTTCTTAGAAACGTTCAATAAATTCATAAAAAAAGCAAAAAATGCCAAAGGACAGCAGCATTAAGTCGGTACTTATCATTGGAAGTGGCCCTATCATCATTGGGCAAGCATGTGAGTTTGATTATTCTGGTTCTCAAGCTTCAAGATCATTAAGAGAAGAAGGAATTGAGGTAACCTTGATAAATTCAAATCCAGCCACAATCATGACTGATGAAGTAACGGCTGACAATGTTTACTTACTTCCACTAGAGAAGAAGTCAATAGTACAAATTCTTAACAAACACAAAATTGACGCAGTTCTACCTACAATGGGTGGTCAAACTGCACTAAATCTTGCCATAGAATGTGAGAAAGCTGGTATTTGGCAAAAATACGGAGTTCGAGTTATTGGAGTTGATTTCCATGCAATTGAAACAACAGAAGATAGAGAGAAGTTTCGTCAAAAAATGCTTGAACTAAATGTGGGTGTGTGTAAAGGTCGTGCAGCACGTTCATTTTTAGAAGGTAAACAAATAGCTCAAGAAATAGGATTTCCTCTCGTAATTCGTCCATCATTTACATTGGGTGGTACAGGTGGAGGCTTTGTAAATGACGCATCTACTTTTGATGAAAAGTTAAACATAGGCTTAAACGCCTCTCCTATTCACGAAGTATTAGTGGAACAATCAATTCTTGGTTGGAAAGAATATGAATTAGAATTATTGCGTGACGGTAACGGTAACGTGGTAATCATTTGTTCTATTGAAAACTTTGACCCTTGTGGTGTACATACAGGTGATTCTATCACAGTGGCTCCAGCTCAAACACTTTCTGATACTTTGTACCAGAAAATGAGAGATATGGCCATCAAAATGATGAACGGTATTGGTCAGTTTGCGGGGGGATGTAACGTACAATTTGCTACGCATCCAGAAACAGAAGAAATTATTGGTATAGAAATCAACCCAAGAGTTTCTCGTTCTTCAGCTTTAGCATCTAAAGCAACGGGCTACCCAATTGCAAAAATAGCTGCTAAACTTGCTATTGGTTACAATCTTGATGAATTAAAAAATCAAATTACCAAAACAACTTCTGCATATTTTGAGCCTGCATTAGACTATGTGATTGTTAAAATACCAAGATTTAACTTTGACAAATTTAAGGGTGCTGACAGAACTTTAGGTTTGCAGATGAAGGCTGTGGGTGAAGCAATGGGTATTGGTAGAACATTCCAAGAAGCATTACAAAAAGCTTGTCAATCTTTAGAAATAAAACGTAACGGTTTGGGTGCTGATGGCAAAGAGCTTCAAAAACAAGAAGTGATTGTACATAGTTTACAAAACCCAAGCTGGGATAGAATGTTCCATGTTTATGATGCTTTCAAACTTGGAATGTCGTTAAAAACTATACATCAATATACCAAAATTGACCGTTGGTTCTTATCACAAATTGAAGATTTAGTTTATCTAGAAAAAGAAATTCAAAAATATTCAATTTCTACTCTTCCTAAAGAAATACTTCTTGAGGCTAAACAAAAAGGGTATGCGGACAGACAACTTGGACACTTACTAAAATGTTTAGAAAGTGAAGTGTTTAACAAAAGACACGAATTAGGTATCAAACGTATCTATAAAATGGTGGATACTTGTTCGGCTGAATTTGAAGCAAAAACTGCCTATTTCTACTCAACTTTTGATGGCGAAAATGAATCTGTAAGTTCTGACAAAAAGAAAATAATTGTACTAGGTTCTGGACCAAACAGAATTGGACAAGGTATTGAATTTGATTATTCGTGTGTTCATGGTGTATTAGCTGCCAAAGAATGTGGCTATGAAACCATCATGATCAACTGTAACCCAGAAACGGTTTCTACTGACCCAGACATTTCTGATAAATTGTATTTTGAACCCGTATTTTGGGAACACGTTTATGACATCATTTTACATGAAAAACCTGTAGGGGTTATTGTACAGCTAGGTGGACAAACAGCTCTTAAGATGGCTGAAAAACTTGAAAGATACGGTATTAAAGTGATTGGTACTGATTTCTCATCATTGGATTTAGCAGAAGATAGAGGCTTGTTTTCTAACTTACTAAAAGACAATAATGTTCCGTATCCTCAGTTTGCAACAATAGAAGACGCTGAAGATGCTGTAGAGCTTTCAAAACAATTAGGTTTCCCGCTTTTAGTTCGTCCATCGTATGTTTTGGGAGGACAAAGCATGAAAATTGTTATCAACGAAGAAGAACTAGAAACACACGTTGTAAAACTTCTAAACGATATTCCTGGTAACAAAGTGCTTATAGATCACTTCTTAGAAGGTGCTATAGAAGCAGAAGCAGATGCTATTTGTGATGGTGAAGATGTGTACATCATTGGTATTATGGAACACATTGAACCAGCTGGTATCCACTCTGGAGATTCTCACTCGGTATTGCCACCCTTCAATTTAGGACCATTGGTGATTCGTCAGATAGAAGAAATTACTAAAAAAGTAGCGGTTGCTTTACGTACAGTTGGTTTAATCAACATACAGTTTGCCATAAAAGATGATGTGGTTTATGTAATAGAAGCTAATCCTAGAGCTTCTCGTACAGTTCCTTTCATTTGTAAAGCATACAAAGAACCTTATGTGAATTACGCAACAAAAGTAATGCTTGGCGAGAAAAAAGTAAAAGACTTTAAATTCAACCCACACAAAGAAGGTTATGCTATAAAAATACCAGTATTCTCTTTCAACAAGTTTCCTGGAGTGAACAAAGAATTAGGCCCTGAAATGAAATCTACAGGTGAAGCTATTTATTTTATAGAAGATCTATTTGATGATAAGTTTCAACAAATATATTCTGAAAGGAATTTATACTTGAGTAGATAATACGTTGCTACTAAATTTATATGAAGCTGTCCAAATTGGGCAGCTTTTTTTATTATAATTAAAGAGGTATGCAAAAAGATAATAATTTCGACATAAAACTTTAAAAATATATTGTAAAAATCTTAAAAACCACTAATTCTTCAATATATCCTTTATCTCTTGCAAAGATTTATTAGTAAGTGTAGCAATTTTTTCCGCACTTAACCCCATTTTGTGCATATTGATAATAGTGTTGGTTAGAGTTGCTTTGGCTTCTTCCTTTTGTCTGCGTTCTTCAATTTCCCTTGTTTTAGCTTCTTCTTTTTGTCTGCGTTCTTCCTCTTTCTGTCTACGTTCTTCGTCTAAGAACACTTTTAAGCTGGCTTTGCCTTGTTCATAGCCTTGCTCATAGCCTTCTTCTTTGGCGGTGTCGAGGAAGTTTTTGAGGTCGCGGTAGTATTTTAAACTGTCTTCGTAAGATCGTATTTGTTCGGGGGTGAATTTTGCTATCTCCGCCGTTTCAAATAACTTATCAAAGATTTGCTCTTTTAGCTTTTCGGGGATTCTGTCTAGTTTGTTGAGGTTACGCAACACAAACAACCATTTATCAAATCTCGTCTCTAACTCTTCTACGGTTTTGTTAAACTTGGGCATTTCTAGGTAGATGAACGTGAGCTTGTCATAAAATACTTTTTTGGTTTCTATGTCGCTGAGTTTGACGTCGTATCTGAATTTGTGCGGTTCGTGTTGGTCTGCTTCAAATACAAAATCCAGTATGGCTATGGTGTAAACCGCTTTGAGTTCGTAGTTCCAATCGGCTTTTTGGGCTTGTTCTCTTATAGGGAAAGTGGAATAATAAACCGTTCTGTCTTTGAAAAAGTTTTGTTTAGACTTTTGCAGTTCTACTATAAACTTTTCACCTTTTTCGTTTTCGCAGTAGAGGTCAAAGATGGCTTTGCGGTCTAGCTCGGTAGTGCCGAGATGTTCTGATTTGAGAAAGTTTAGCGAAACTATGCGTCCTTGCTCTTCATGGAGCAATTCGTTTAAAAAATCTAGCAACAAATCTTTGTTGGGCTCTTCGCCAAATAGTTTTTTGAAACCGTAGTCGGTAAACGGATTGATGTATTTCTCTACAAACTCTGACATCTGGATTGTTTTAACAAAATTACTAAATCGTAGGGAATAATTATAAGGAATTGTTGGGTAGATGAACTTTGCTGTTCGAGAGGTTCCGAAGGGCATCTCGAACTCGAAATATTGGAGGTTCTCCGAACCGGATTTGATACATATGACTTAACTTTCAGCAAGTTCTAATAATCCTTTTGATGTGCCGTAATAAGTACCACAACTACTATACAAATATTCTTCTTCTTTTAAAACAATACCAGCTCTTACTGGATTCAAATGTATATATTTCAATTTCGTATCAAAAAAATCAGCACCAAATATTTCTTCCGCGTGATACCCTTCTTGCCAAAATGAAATCTTGTTATCATTTTTCAACAACCACAACAACCAATTTCTTCTACTTTCTTTCTGATTATTTTCAATGGCTGTTACAATTTTTGTGGCAGTAAATTTCTTAAAATCTCTAATAATATCACTCAACGCCTCTCCTTCACTACCTACAATCATGTGTATGTGATTGCTCATTACCACCCAAGCATACACTTTTAAGCCTTTGTTTTCTTGACAATATCTAATACTTTCTAGTAAAATATCCACATATTCTCGTCTTGTAAATACATCAATCCACTGATTTACAGTGCAGGTTATAAAATATTGACCGTGCTGGTCATAAATACGGTATGTTAGAGCCATAATCTAAAACTAAGAAATCTACAGCTATTGGCAAAAATTATAGCTACAGCATCAAATACGGTTCAGAGAACCTACATTATTCTAAGTTCGGAGTGCGGCTACGCCTTAACACTCCGAACAGCTAAATCTTAAAAACCACTAATTCTTTAATATATCCTTTATCTCTTGCAAAGATTTATTAGTAAGTGTAGCAATTTCTTCCGAACTTAAACCCATTTTGTGCATGTTGATAATGGTGTTGGTTAGTGTTGCTTTGGCTTCTTCCTTTTGTCTGCGTTCTTCTTCCTTTTGTCTGCGTTCTTCTTCCTTTTGTCTTCGTTCTTCTTCCTTTTGTCTTCGTTCTTCTTCTTCTCTAGCTTTAGCTTCGTCCAAGAATACTTTTAAGCTGGCTTTGCCTTGTTCATAGCCTTGCTCATAGCCTTCTTCTTTGGCGGTGTCGAGGGAGTTTTTGAGGTCGCGGTAGTATTTTAAACTGTCTTCGTAAGATCGTATTTGTTCGGGGGTGAATTTGGCAATCTCCGCCGTTTCAAATAACTTATCAAAGATTTGTTCTTTTAGTTTTTCGGGAATGCGGTCTAGTTTGTTGAGATTGCGTAGCACAAACAACCATTTATCAAATCTCGTCTCTAGTTCTTCTACCGTTTTGTTGAATTTAGGCATTTCTAGGTAAATGAACGTAAGCTTGTCATAAAATACTTTTTTGGTTTCTATGTCGCTGAGTTTGACGTCGTATCTGAACTTATGTGATTCGTGTTGGTCTGCTTCAAATACAAAATCTAGTATGGCAATTGTGTAAACGGCTTTGAGTTCGTAGTTCCAATCGGCTTTTTGGGCTTGTTCTCTTATGGGGAAGGTGGAATAATAAACGGTTCGGTCTTTGAAAAAGTTTTGTTTAGACTTTTGCAATTCGACTATAAACTTTTCACCTTTTTCGTTTTCGCAGTAAAGGTCAAAGATGGCTTTGCGGTCAAGCTCGGTAGTGCCGAGATGTTCTGATTTGAGAAAGTTTAGAGATACGATGCGTCCTTGCTCTTCATGGAGCAATTCGTTCAAAAAATCTAGCAACAAATCTTTGTTGGGCTCTTCGCCAAATAGTTTTTTGAAACCGTAGTCGGTAAATGGATTGATGTATTTCTCTACAAACTCTGACATCTGGATTGTTTTAACAAAATTACTAAATCGTAGGGAATATTTATATATTATTGTTTGAGGGAATACTAGATATTAACCGATTGTAGAAAAGCCATAGGGCTCTTTCCCGAGACAGAGTCTCTACATTCATTGACTAGTACGTAGACACCCCTGAGGGAAGACTACGTACAGTTTTTGGGGGCTACACTTTAAATATCCGTGCACATTTCTAACCCAGCACCCTTATTTTACCATAGTATCCTTAAATACAAACTTACCTTCTCCTAATTCCAACAAACTCACTTTATTTCCGTCATCTCCCTTTAAATACCAATACTCCACTTCCATAGAAAAAAAATCTTCTTCATTAAAAGTCTGCGAAAAAAGTATTTCATAATCTATAAATTGTCTATTGTCTTGTACGGCAATCCTTGAATAATAAATATTGCTATGACCATCACAAATAGATGATAAATTATAATATTCATGCCCACTGCTTTCAAACAAAGAAAAGTTGTTCACCGAATGCACTATTCTGAAACCTTTATACCCCCTCATACGTTGCAAATCTTCAAATAGGGCATTTTTAGGTATCTCTAGCCGTATCCGCATGATAGGTCTTACCGCTCTGGGCTTTGGTCCTCCATACACCACCCTGCCTTTAACGTCAACCGCCAAGGTATCTAGCACGGTACGTCTTTTATCGGCAATATCGGCACTGTCTATTTTGGCTTTCAGCTCAAACAAATCTTTCATTTTTTTATTGCCGTAGTAAAACTCTACCGTACACTGCGGATCGGGCAACTTTATTACTCCGTGCTTTTGGCATATCTTCTCTACCCGATGCTTGTAGGAGCAGGAACACAACATCCCTGCCATCAAGAATATCAAGACTGCAACTACTCTGTTTTTTCTGAAATTAATGTACATAAATATCGTTGAATATGTAAAAAATGATATTCTATGGAGGTAGTAGTGTTGGGATTGGAGTGCAGCACGTAGTAACCTTCCGTGTTACCATCATCTTTAGGTAACATACTGACCGCTACGGGTTGTAGCTCGGTGTTGTAGATCATAATTCTGTCCTATAAAATTTTACCATAAAGTGTTCTAATTGAAAATTACTTGCCTAGGTAAATTAAATAATAAATTTTTCATATTGACATTTTATCATAAGTTTTCTTAACCCATTTGGGAGTATCAAGTCTGTATCCTAATTCAATGGTGAAAACGGAAATATTATTTTCAAGTTTATATTGATTTAGGTTCATAAGAATATTGTGTCCTTTAAAAGTAATAGCAGAAAATATTCTGTTGGTATTATACCCTACGGCAAATCTGAAATCGTAAAAATATGTTGAAGATAATTTATTTTCTTTTTGTTGAGTTCTAGATCTGATATTGTTTATTTGACCGTCTACTCCTAAGCTGAATATACCAGTTAGGAAAAATCTTTTGTGAAAAATATAAGTACCACTTATACCTGGAGCTACTCCAAGAGCATAAATATTACAGTTATTATAAGGTAAAGGCGGATGATGTGGTGTTAAAAAAGTGGAGTCAATTAGAGGAAACTCCCCACTGAACCGTGTGGAATAAAGCTGTGTGGTAATTATTGGACTCCAAGCACTTTTCAATTGACGATAAGCGTAATTAAAAGAAGCTCCATAAGAAAATTTATGAGCGTTAAAGGTATAAATGGCTGAAATTTTTGCCGTCCTAATTCTTAAATCTTTTCTAAAAAAAAAGCTCGAATCCGTTGGCTTATTGTCAGAATTAAAAGCGGCAAAACCTATATTTTTAGAATATCTACCCTCGAAAGCCCATTTTCTATAAGTAAATCTCATAGAGAATGCTCCTAGTTTACTTTTTCCAAACAAATGTGAATTATTTGCATAAATGCGTGTGGGGATACCTAATGAAATGGACAAATTTCTATAAGAAAAATCCACACCTACTAATATTCTATTATTGGCTTGGTAATTTATAGAATTTTTTAGAGAATCTTTTTTTGTAGAAATTTGTATTTCTTGGCTGGGTACTCCTAACCAAGGATTTACTATTATTTTATGAGTATACTTTCTTATATACAAAGAATCTATAAACTGGCTAAATAATAAATTATAAAATAAAATACATATATAAAAAACATACCTTGTTCTCATGTCCATCTAGAAATATAATTGATATTAATTTAAGTGCAAAACTAACACATTTATTAATTTTTATAAAGCTATTATCTATATTTGATTTAGTTAAAAAAGATTTAAAAATGAAAATATTGAGACTATTGGTTAAAATTACATTAGGAATACTTGTTTGTTTGTTATTCACAGCAATTTTTCTACCAAAAAACTTTGAGATTGTAATTACTAAGACCATAAACCATTCGCCAAGTGCAACTTTTAAGTATTTGAGTATCTTAAGAAACCAAGAAATTTATAGTAAATGGATAACTGATGAACCCAATATAAATTTAAAATATGAAGGAAAAGATGGCGAAATCGGTGCCAAACAATATTGGTCTGGTGACAATTCTGAAGGTATACAAACAATTACCCATAAGTCACATAATAGTTTGAAGTACTTATTAGAATTTAAAAGACCATTTCAAGACTCTCAAATGGCCGAAACTATTATAGATTCTATTTCTACAAACCAATGCAGGGTAACGTTTAAGTTTTATAATAAATCTTCGTATCCTTTTAATTTACTTTCATTTATAGGAAAAAAGATGATTACAGAAACACAAGAAAATAATCTTCAACAAGTAAAAAAACTTTTAGAATAAATACTAAAAATCAATTCTTTGATTGAATCCACTGTTGAGCATCATCTAAACTACTAAAAGTTTTCATTTCTAAATCAAAATTTTCGAGTCTTTTATTTAAATCCATGGCAGAGAGTTGACCAAAAATATTGGGAGAAACAACAAATGCAAAGTTTTTCAAACCTCCTTTAATAGCACGAGGTGTCCACTCTCTTTGAATCCAATCATTAGAACTTTCCCAAGGGCCTGTCAAATCGGTATTTACATTTATAAAATTAGGGCAATGAGTTTGTTCTAACATTTCAGCAACCAACTCCGCACCTTCTTTTACGTTCTCAATTGTAACAAAACCATTCCAATACGCATAAACAGAATTTTTCTGTTCATCAAATTCTAACTGAAAAAATACATTTCCGATTGAATTATATAACTTTATCATAAATAGTGGTTTGAAATTAAAATGTAATATTTTTAGATATATTACATTTTTTTAATAAATAATTACAATTATTCGACAAATTTATTTATTCAATCTAAAGAATCCTAATCTCTCCTCAAATGAATTTTGCTCAATAGGATTATAAATATTCTCAAATAAAGCCATAGTTTCTTCGTCATGTTTAGCAACTACAGACTCTTTCATGTCATAGTATACCAAACTTACCCAGATAAAAGATTTTAAATGAGACTTATCTTCATTCCACATACGTCCTTCAATGGTTATAGTTTTGGGTCCAAATGCTATTACCTGAGATTCTATCACTACTTTTTCCATTAAAAATGCCGGATTCAGATACGCTATCTGATTAGTACCTACCACCCAGGCTTTTTTGTGTACAAGTGCATTTTTATACACGTCCAGATTGTAATTTAACAAAACCTGATCTTCTCTGGCATTCATAAAATAATTTATGTACTGGGCATTATTTAAATGATTGTACGGATCACAATCTTGAAATCTTATTGTTGACACGCTACTTAGCACCTTTTTCATATACCAATTGGTTTATTTTTTATATATATTTACAATTTGATTTTTTAATCGAAGTAAAGTATTATTTAATATTTCTGGATTATCTAGTATTTTAGCTAATAATATTGCCCCTTCTATTTGAGCATATATAAAAAGAGCTTCTTCGTTAATGTTTATATCTGGCTTAAATTCACCTTTTTTAATACCTGATTCTAGAATTTTTTCTAAAGAAAACAACATATTTTGTATGGCTTTCTTAATTTTTATCTTCAAAAAAGGTAAATTCTCATCAGATTCTGGTCCTAAATTTAATATTGGACATCCTCCATCAATAACAGGT
Source organism: Cytophagales bacterium (assembly GCA_046329305.1). Lineage (GTDB taxonomy): Bacteria > Bacteroidota > Bacteroidia > Cytophagales > UBA9547 > CAMFLX01. The sequence continues at coordinate 211,806 of JAXLUW010000002.1, read as the reverse complement.
TTCAAGGTATAATCTTTATAGAAATCAATGATCGCTATTAGTCTATCAATAGGAGATTTATTGGTTTGAATACAAACTGATAATTCTCTAATAATTTTCTCGTGAGCATATTCAAATGCCTCCGCAGCAAGAATATCTTTACTTGCAAAATGTCCGTATATCGCCCCTTTTGTCATACCAGTAGCTAATACTATATCTGACAAAGAAGTACCAGAAAAACCTTTCTGATTAAAAAGAATTGCTGATTTTTCTAAAATAAAAAACTTAGATTTTTCCGACTTAGTAAGCACATACAAATATATACCAATTGGTATATATTTGCAATTAAGAAAAGATTACATGTAACAAAATTTTAAAACATATCAGTAAATCTTAGTAATTAAATCAGCTTTCTATAGAACAATTTTAAACTTAAATTCAAATCTAGTATTGATTTATAGTACTTTAACAATATAAAATTTCAATATTCTTATAATTATTTGTGTATAAATTCTTCTTTTTTATATTTGTTTTATCAAATTCTAACTGTAATTTTTATGAATTCATTTTTAATTTTTAACACCAAGCTAAAATATATTACAATTTTAGTATTTAGCTTTTTTATTTCACAGGCACAGTATCCAGCAGGATCCCCTGTAGCTATTAATGGTAAACTTAGCATAAAAGGGACACATCTTGTAAACGAATGCGGTAATGTAGTACAACTAAAAGGAATGAGTACACATGGAATACAGTGGTTCGGAAACTGCCTAAATGCCAACTCAGTACAAGCTCTTGCTAAAGACTGGAAAGCAGACATTTTAAGACTCGCGATGTATATACAAGAAGGAGGATATGCATCTAACCCAAGTTATTATAAAACCGTGATAGATAATTTGGTAAACGAATGCGAAAAACAAGGTATTTATGTAATCATAGATTTTCATGTGCACATACCTGGCGACCCCATGTCTTATTTATCTGATTCTAAAGAATTTTGGGACTACATGGCTACCAAACATAAAAACAAAAAACATGTTCTTTATGAAATTTGTAACGAGCCAAATGGCGTAACATGGACACGTGTTAAAGAATATGCGAACATAATTATTCCAAGAATAAGAGCAATAGATGCTAGTACTCCAATCATTTGCGGTTCATCTAGATGGAGTCAAGATTTAGATTCTGTAGCTGTAAGTCCGTTACCTTATACAAACATACTTTACAGTTTCCATTTTTATGCAGGAACACATACTCAAACACTGAGAGCGAGAGTAGATTATGCTATAGCAAAAGGAGTACCTGTGATAGTAACAGAATGGGGAACCAATGATGTAAATAGTGCTTTTGAACCTGATTTAGTTAAAGCTGCTGAATGGTTAAATTGGTTAAATGAAAACAAAATAAGTTGGATGAACTGGAGTTTTTCTGACAAAAACGAAAGCTCGGCAGCACTCACCTCGGGGGCTTGCGGTTCAAACATGTGGAATAGCACTACTACTTCAGGAACATTTATTAAATCACAAATAAGTCAACCGAAAGAATATAGTTGTAGCACAAATCCATATTTTGAGAAAACTAATGCTTACAATTCATTACCAGCAAAAATACCAGGAAGAATTCAAGCAGAATATTTTGATAATGGTAAAAATTTTGGTGCTTTTATGGATTTAACAACCGCAAACAGAGGAGCTAAATTTAGAGACACAGAAGTAGACATAGAAGAAACATTAGACAACGAGGGAAATTATGATATTGGGTACATCCAAGCAAATGAGTGGTTGTCATACACAACAGAAGTTACAGAATCAGGACTTTATGATTTCGGTCTTAGATTAGGGTGTAACGTTACCAATGGGAAAATTCATATAGAAGTAAATGACGTAAATGTAACAGGAAGTGTAGCTTTACCATACACAGGTGGTTTTCAGAAATGGCAAACTGTACCCATCAAAGGTATCAACTTAAAAGCAGGTCTTAACGTTATAAAAATAGTTTTTGAAACTATTGGTTACAATTTCAATTATTTTGAAGCTTACAAGCAAACTGGTACTCCGGTAGTACTAAGCTCTCCTACTGCACCAAGTGCTTACAATGCTACTGCTGGTGTGATTCCAGGGAGATTAGAAGCCGAATATTTTGATCTTGGCGGGATTAACAATGCTTATTATGACATAGATTTAGACAACAAAGGAGGTCAATTACGAACCACAGAATATGTAGATATTCAAACTACTAAAGACTCAATAGGAAAATTTAATATTGGATGGGTAAATCCAGGAGAATGGTTAAAATACACTGTAAATATCTCTTCAGCAGGTATATATTCTATCAATCCGAGGGTTAGTAATACAGTAGCAGGTTCTGCAATGCATTTTGAATTAGATGGTGTAGATATTTCAGGAACAATAAATTTACCTGCAAATACAGCTTGGAAAACTGTTAAAGTCCCCAATATAACACTTCCATCAGGAACGCATACTTTCAAAATTGTATTTCACACAAGTGGATTTAACATAAACTACGTTGATTTTGTAAAAACAGCAAACACGAATGAAAAACCAACAGTAAGTTTAACAGCTCCTATTACTAATAGCACATTTACTTCACCAGCAAGTGTAGTAATTTCAGCTAGTGCTTCAGATGCAGACGGAACCATTTCTTCTGTAAGTTTTTACAATGGAACTACATTACTAAGCACTGTTACAACTGCTCCATACACTTTTACTTGGTCAAATGTAGCGGCTGGTAGTTATACTATTTCTGCAATTGCTACAGATAACAGTGGAGCTAATACCACTTCAAACGTAGCCACTATTCTAGTACAAAACCCAAACATAGCTCCTACTGTAACTATCACTAATCCAACAACAGGAACAAATATTTATTCTGGAAGTAGTTTAACATTAAGTGCAAGTGCCAATGATACTGATGGAAGTATAAGTTCTGTAAAATTTTATGTTAACGGAGTATTTATAGCAGAAGATTTAACTAGTCCTTATGAATCGAATTGGTCTCCAATTACTGTTGGTACTTACCAGATAACGGCAGTATCCACAGACAATTTAGGAAGTACATCTGCATCTGAACTAGTAAATATATCTGTAAAAGAAAAACCAGCAAACAGTACATGCTATACAGAGAATGTACCAATATATAGCAAATATAGTTTACTAGACGACTGGAACGATCAGAGCTCTGGCTCAATGTTAACAAATGAAAATTCAGCATTAAAAATTACACATAGAACATGGGCAAATCCAAAGTTTTGGGTTACTCCTACCCAGTTTAATGTAGATGTAGTTTCAGGAAAAAATTATGCTGTAAAATTTGACTTTGCTAACGATGTAACAAATCCTGTTGCTGCTATTGAACTTGCCACCACAAACAGTTTGCAATGGAATGCACCCACAACTATACAATCTGCTATCGCCACTTTGGGGTTAAGTAATTCAAGTACATACAATAGTATTACAGCAAATTTTGCTTCCAATTACAGTGGTAAAATAGGAGTAGCATTTCAGTTAAAACTAAATGCACAACCCAATGCACCTGTATATGCTTACATTAAAAACATTGAGATTTGTGAAATATCAACTTCTACTGCTCGATTATCAAATTCTGCAAATGAAGAAAACAATTTAGTTTATTTATCAACAAACATTTCAGAAAACAGTTTTCAATTACATATACTTCAAAACAACTATAATCAACTAAAAGTTACTGTAAAAGACATTACCGGAACGACAGTTTTATTAGAAGAATACAATAGTAATTCTGACAAAATAGAGTTTGGCGAAAAATTACCAAATGGATTTTACTTAGTTACAACAGAAATAAATTCCCAAAAATATTTCTTTAAAATATTAAAATAATTATATTACAATTTTCTAATGCTAGTAAATATCTGCTATTTACTAGCATTTTTACTTAAGTACCATTAAAAATATCAATTCACAAACAACTATTATTTTTAATTTATTATTATATTTTTTTTTATTTTTATATTACTTTATCATATATTTGAGATAATAAAATCAATCTTCCAATATTAAAATAGTTTAATTTATATAAAGATGAGTGTCTTTTATTTTTTACGTTTTAGAGTATTAGTTTATATAACTGATTTAGCCCTTCTGAACATCAGTTTTGCACTTGCACTAATTTTACATCTAAAGGTTCCAATTTTACATGTGTCCGATTATTTACATTATTTTTTAGCCATCAATATGATATGGGCTTTTTCTGTAGGAATCAACAGAACGTACATTGATTGGGTATTTGAAAAACTAGAATATATATACAGAAAAACATTTTACACCATAAGTATGCACATGGTTGGAATGGTAATATTTTTATATTTTATTGGTGATGCAGGTCTACCAAAATTCACTTTATTATTATTTTACATTTTTCTAGTTTCTTTTTTCTTATTGACAAGATTTATAATGGCCATATACGACCATAGAATAGGTAAAAAAGCAAATCTTAAAGTATCGGCAGCAGTTTTTGGACATTCAAACACATCTGCTAAAATCGCAGATTACTTATCAAACGACCCCATTACTTATGAATTTACAGAATACATTGGTCAATATGAGCACTACAATGATTTACTTAAAGACGAATATATTACTGATGTTAAAAATGCTATCAAAGAAGTCTCTCAAAAGCATGTTAAAGAATTATTTGTACCATTTCCTGTAGAAAAAATACATTTACTTAGAGACTTACTAATTGAATCTGAAAAAGATTTAGTTAAGCTGAGATTGATACCAGTAATAAGTGAAAATGTAACTCAAGGATTTATCAATCTAAAATATATGGCAGGTATGCCAGTGATTAGTATCAGAAAAGATCCGTTGGACAACGAAAGCCGAAAAGAACATAAAAGAATATTTGACATCCTATTCAGCTCTCTAGTTATTTTACTTATAATGAGTTGGTTATACCCACTTATAGCATTAATCATAAAATTAACCAGCAAAGGTCCTGTGCTATTTAAACAAGAAAGAAGTGGCAAAGACAACGAGTCTTTTATGTGTTACAAATTCAGAACCATGAAAATGAACAAGGATTCTGACAAAAAACAAGCTACAAAAGATGATGATAGAATAACACCTATTGGTAAATTTTTAAGAAAATCAAGTTTAGATGAATTCCCTCAGTTTTTTAATGTATTTAAAGGAGATATGAGTATTGTGGGACCAAGGCCACACATGATTAAACATACAGAAGAATACAGAGCCATTATAAATAAATACATGGTGAGGCACTATATCAAGCCAGGAATTACGGGCTGGGCTCAGGTTAATGGATTTAGAGGAAACACATCTAACAATTACTACATGAGAAAACGTGTTGAGTTTGATATTTGGTATATGGAAAATTGGTCTTTGATGCTAGATATAAAAATCATATTTTTAACAGTTTTCAATATTTTTAAAGGAGAAAAAAATGCATATTAAAACCATATTAGTAAGTTTCGTTTTGTTCTTAAGTTTATTTTCTTGTACCTCACACAAAAAAATACCTTATTTTAAGAATCTAAATGGAAGTTTAACACCCACAAATCTTCCAACTTCTGTATTTAGTGAACCAACTATTCAGCCAGATGATATTCTAGCTGTTCACATTCAAACTATTGATCCTCAAACGGCATTAATTACTAATCAAACAACGGGAAGTCAGCAATCTATTGGCAGTAGTAGTAATAATTCTATTGGTCAGCAAACTGTAACTGGCTATACTGTAGACAAAGAAGGGAACGTTGAGCTTCCTATGCTAGGCAAGATTAATGTTATAGGCAAAACAACCGCAAACATTAAAGAGACCATAAGACTACAAGCAACTAAATTTTACAAAGAACCTAGCGTAAGTGTAAAACTACAAAATTTTAAAGTTACTGTACTTGGAGAAGTAGCAAAACCTGGTACTTATTCGTTTGCAAATGAAAAAGTGAGTCTAATTGACGCACTAGGGATTTGTGGAGATTTAACTATATACGGAAAAAGAGAAAATTTATTACTCATTCGTACTACCAATGGAACAAAAGAATATGTACGAATTAACTTAAACGATTCTGAAGTTTTCAGTTCTTCATATTTTTATTTAAAGTCTAACGATGTACTTTACATAGAACCCAATAAAGCTAAAATTGCCGCAAACAACACGGTACGCACACAAAATATTACCATTGCTGCTGCTGTAATTTCTTTATTAATTGTAGTATTTACACGAGTAAATTTTAATTAATCTGAACAAAAATATGAATCCTTATAGTACTGAAAGATGGTTATTTATAGTTTTAAAAAAATGGTGGGTCATTCTTTTTTACCTAATTGTATTGATTGCTTTAGCTTGGGTTTTTACAAGATACAAAGAATCACTTTACAAGGTTACTGCTAAGGTTCTAATTAATCAAAACGATAAAAACACTAAATATCAAACAGAAGCTATTGATTTAGGAAAAGTAGTAGCTCATAATTCATCTGTAGATAACGAACTCGAAATATTAAAAACAAAGGAACTTGTAGCTAATGCTGTTAGGAATTATAGTCTTAATGTAAAATATTACAAAAAAGGGAAAATTAAAAACTTAGAAATCTATCCAGCTCCTATTTCTGTAAACTTGCATCAGTGGAAAAGTGACCAGAAAATTGTATTAGACATAAATTTGTTAAGTTCTAATTTTCAATTGATTTCAGGAAAAATAAATCAAAAATTCAATTACAGAGATAGTATAAAATTTGACAATGAAGGTGTTGTTACCATTGAGCCAAATCTTGCTTATAAAGGAAACAAGTACGAACATATTGTAGTTGAAATAACAAATCCAACAGAAACGGTAGAAGCAATAGTAAAATCGTTGGAAGCAACCATTCCTAACAAAATGACGACGACGATTGATCTTACGCTACAAACAAACATTAGAGAAAAAGGGGAATTTGTTTTAGAAAAAATACTTGAAACATATATTTCAAAAAATAATTCACAACAATCTCAGACCGTGGATAGTGCTTTAGCATTTATTAACAATAGGCTCGACAGTGTGCATAAAGATCTTATTGATGCTGAAAATCAACTCGAAAATTTTAAACAAGAAAACCATATAGCAGACATCTCAGAACAGTCTAAACAATTGGTTCTTAACACTAACAACTATATCAGCAAACTTACAGATATAGAAACCCAAATGAATGTTTTGGAAACCATAGAAAGTTTACTAAAAAATGATAACAATAAAAAAGTTATTCCTTCAAATATAATTTCAAACGACCCTGTGTTTAGTAAACTATTAGACAATTACAATGTATTGATACTTGAAAAAGACAAACTTCTACTAACAAGTACCGAAGACAATCCTTATATAAAAAATCTAGATGAGAGAATAACAACCGTGCGAAAAGGAATGCTGAGCAACTTAATGAGCACCAAAAACGGTCTGAATATCACTAAAAACAATCTTTCTAAAGACTTAACTAAAGTAGAAGATTTAACTAAAAACATTCCTAAAAACGAACGGAAAGTTCTGGATCTCAACAGATATAGAGAAACTAAACAAAACCTATACTTGTATCTTTTGCAGAAAAAAGAAGAAATCACTCTTTCTAAAAATTCGGCGGGAGAGCTAGCCAAAATTATAGACAAACCAAAGGCTGAATTAAAAGCTTCGTCGCCCAAAAAAATACAGTATTTTGCAATTGCAGTTTTTGCGGCTTTAGCATTAGGACTTCTGACAATTTTAGCGTTTCAGGTATTAAAAAGTAAAGTTAATTCTAGATATGACCTTGTAGAGACAGCAAATTTGCCAATTATAGGAGAAATTCCATCACAGAAAAATATAAATTTTCACAAGCAATTGGAATGGTTCCAAAACTATTTTATACAACATAAAACTTCCGGAAAAACTATTCTTCTTACTTCATCTGAACACGAAACAGGTTTAAGTTTTATTGCAGATAATTTAGCTAATTCCTTATCAAATACGGGTTATAAAACTGTACTTATCCAGCTAAATTCAAATAACAAATCAAACAACCTAACTGAGTTTTGGGAAGCTTCTACTTTTCAGTTAGAACAAAATTTTTATTCTAAAAACATTTTCGAATTGCATACGTCAGACAACACAGCAGTTTCTCATAAAAAATTCATAGAACTACTGTCTAACCTTAGTCAAGTTGCAGACTTTATTGTAATTGACGCTTCTGTTTGGTCAGAGATGGGGGCTATACCATTGATTGCAAACTATTCTGCGTTTGTTGTAAACATTCTCAAACCGGGCAAGTCTAAGAAAGCAAATTTAAAACAGTTTGCAGCTCAATTTAATTCAGGAAAAGAAAGTGTCGTGTTTAACGAAATAAAAAATATTAAAAATTACAAAGAAAGCTTTAACGGCCAGTTGTAACAATTTATGAGTTCAAAAAACAGTTTAGGAAAACTAACAATTTTATACTTGGTTGGAAATCTAGCATCTAGAGTCATCAACTTTGCTATGTTTTTTGTGTATACATTTTATTTGAGCAAAAAAGACATAGGCCTTTATGATGTAATCCAGAATGGTATATTATTGATAACACCCATTTTGTCTTTACAACTTTTTGATGCTCTTTTCAGACAAATCATTACAGAAACAGACAAAAACAAAATTAGTAAAGTAATAACAAGTGCTTTTGTGGTTACATTTATTTGTTTGCTTGCATTTACAATTCTTTATTTTTTTGTTTTTGACTATATCTATGACCAATACAAATTTGAAATCTATTTTCTGGTTATTTCACAAACTTTGTTTTTATTTTTCCCTCAACTTGCAAGAGGGCTTCAGAAAAACAATGTATATGTAGTAAGTGGAGTATTGTATACATTTTCAATAGCCATAGTTTCATTCATTTTACTAACATTTTTCAATTGCAAAATAGACGGTTTAATTATAGCCAACTCAGCTGCATATTTTGCTGCTATTTTATTTGTAACCTTCAAAATAAAATTATGGAACTATTTCAAATTTCAGCATTACAATACTGAACTAGTAAAAGAAATGATAACCTACGGATTACCACTAATTCCTAACACACTGAGCTGGTGGGGAATTTCGTATGCAAACAGATATATAATTTTAAAATATATGAATTTGGAAGCAAATGGACTATTTGCTGTTGCTCAAAAACTACCTGCCATTTTATACATGCTCACGGTTGTATTTGGTATGGCTTGGTCTGAGAAAGCCATTTTATCATATGAAGCTGAAAATAAAAACGAATATTATTCAGATGTTTTTACCAAATATTACAATCTTATATTTTCCATAGTAATAGTTCTTTTGGCAACCTCCACCCCATTTTTTATGTTTTTGGTAGATGCCGCATACGCTGATGCTTGCTCACTTATGCCTTTATTATATCTGGCAGTGGTGTTTCAGAGTTTAGCCAATTTTTACGGAACTGGATACACTAGCTCTAAAAACACCAAAGGTGCATTTTACACTACATTAGTGGGTACAATTGTTACTATTGTTACAAGCTTTGTAATGATTCCCCAGATTGGTTTGTATGGAGCCGCTCTCTCTTTCATGTTGGGTTATTTGGTAATGTTTTTAGTAAGAATTTATGATACAAAAAGATATTTTAAAATTACATTCCCTATTAAAGAAACGCTCATTTTTAGTTTGATTTTTGGTGTTGTATATTATTTATCTATCTACAAAAACTATTATATTATCGCCCTTAACTTAATAATAGCTGGTCTTGTAGCTGTTTATATAAACAGAGATTTAATTTTAAATTACCTACAAAAATTTAAATTAAAACTTCAAAAATCCTCATGAACAGTACTTCAAAATTTATAAATCTAAACAAAACACAAAGCATGTGGCTTTTACATATCATGCTGAGTGTGATTGTATTTATAAATCCAGTTAGTGCTCTTAACATTTTACTAGTTTTAGTTGCAAGTGTTTATTTCAATTACAAAAAACAATATGCTAACGTACTCATAACAGGATTATATGCTGTTTGTGCAAAATCAGAATCCGTTTTTTTTGTATATGCCATAAGCGTAAGTGCTATGGTACTTTTTTCTAAAAAAAAATACGAACTAAACAGAGTATCTAAAGTTTTTTTAGGAAGTATTAGATTAATAAGTATTTATCTGATTTTCATTTATATACTACAACTCTTCGACGAAAAAAGTATTCTTTCTTTGCCTATGTTTTTAATAACATTTGCAACATCTATTTCCGTAGTTTTTTTCATTTTAAAAAATGAAATTTCAGAATTAGACAAAGAATATGTTTTAGCAAATTTATTTTGCATTGCATTTGTTCAAGCAACAATAGCTCTTGTATTTCAAGGTGTACCAACGGGTATTATAAAAATACTAAACAGACCTACACTTGGAGATGTGGTTATGGGTACTACAAATTCTCCTAACGCTCTTAGTTTTATTATGTTAGCTACTGCCATACCGTATTTAATTTCTACCTACAAAAACTGGAATCTTTCCAAACTACTCCCTTTTACATGTACAGCTTTTTTCTACTTATTTATTTTTATTTTAAACGATAGCAAAACCACTTTGGCTTGCTTTGTAGTTGCCATGAGTTTTACTTTAGGACTCACCTTTTGGCTTAATTTATTAAATCCATTACATAAAATTATTACCTTATGTATATGCTTTATTGTTGTTATTACTTCTAGTTTTTATTTTGACTCATTTGTAGAACAATTACAAGACAAATATGAAGATTACATAAGTGGCAAATACAATGCTAAATACAGATATTATTCAACAGCACTAAGTTCAGAAACAAGACCCAACTTGTACTATTGGCTAGGAACAGGTGCAGGTACCAACGGAAGCCGAGCAGGAAATGCCCTAGCCTACGATGTAATGTATAAAAAACAAAATACTTTTGCTCTTCCAAAATCTGTTCCAGCCAAATCAAACGCATACACCAGAAAATATTTAAGTACCTACTACACAAAAGAATACGCAGAAGCTAGTGCGGAAAGAAGTGCTGTATTAGGAAACCCTTTTAACTCATTTTGTGCAATTTTTGTAGAATTTGGGGTTATAGGAACTTGTATATTTATAGCTTCTCAATTAGTACTTATTGTGTTATTAGTTCAAAAAGGAGCTATTTTAGATGTAACGGCCACCATATTAATCATCTCTAATTTTTTAATTGGATTTTTAGACCAAAGTTATGAAAGACCATCACAAGCATTTACAATGTATTTAATGCTGGGTTTAGCTATGGCAAACATCAAACCGAACAAACCCCAAAAAAGTATATGAAAATTTTTTACATTTCTCAAACATCATTTTTTCAAGTAGACTCCACCGTATTACACGAATGGTCTAAAGAACACGAGGTACATTATGCTTTGCTTATTCCACAAAAAAATGCAAACTATTCCTTACAAGAAGTAAATACCTATTGTACTGAAAATCATATTGTTTTGCATGAATTTCAGTTAAAATATCGATTGAGAGATTTCAGACTGATAACAACTTTTTGGAAGATTATAAATTTAGTAAAACAAGCAAAGCCTGATGTAATTTATCTTGCAGGCATTGACCATCCTATATTTAGTTTGTTAACAGCATTGTTACCTAAAAACAAAACTATTATTGGCTTTCATGATGTTGATTATCATAGTAATTTCAACAATACAAGTTTTTATAAAGTAGGAAGAACTATTACTTTAAAAATATTTAAAAACTATCAGGTATTTTCTGAAAATCAGAAGAAAATATTTTCTAAAAAATATCCAAACAAACACGTGACGTGCATTCCACTTGCACTTTCTAGTTACGGTGAAATACCTAGAACAAAAGCATTACCAGATCCTAAATTTTTGTTTTTCGGAAATATACTAGAATACAAAGGTTTAGACCTTTTGATTGAAGCTTTTAAAATTGTGGTTTCTAAAAATCCAGAAGTTGAACTCATCATAGCAGGAAGGTGCAGTAACTGGGAAGAAAAATATGCTGGTTTGGTAGCAAATTGCCCTAATGTAACCATAAACTTAAAGTTTATAGCTAACGACGAAGTAGCTGCTCTTTTCAGCTCTGCTAGATATTTAGTTTTACCCTACAAAGATGCCACCCAAAGTGGTCCATTAATGATTGCCTATAATTATCAAATTCCTGTTATAGCTAGCGATGTAGAAGCCTTTACTGAATCTGTATCAGATGGAAAATCTGGGTTTTTATTTAAAAGCAATGAGGTAAATTCTCTGGTTGAAGTAATGAATAAAGCAATTGGCTTGTCTGAAAACGACTATGTTCTTTTGCAAGAAAATCTAAAAACATTTGTTGAAAACAAATATTCTACAAAAGCTATAGCAGCACAATATATAGACATGTTTAAAAATTTATCCAAATGAGTTTTTTACAATTTATTTTTCAAGATTTTAAAGAAAACAGTGGCAACACTAAAGGTAAAATAGTGGCTCTACATTTTAGATTAGCTAATTATTCCACTAAAAATTCAATTGCAAAATTGATTTTATTACCCCACAGAATTCTTTATAAAATCATATTTGAATGGTTCATCGGTCTTGAAATTCCATACAACACAAATATAGATTCTGGAATGAAAATATATCATTTACAAGCACTTGTGATTAATAAAGGTTCTAAAATTGGTAAAAATGTAAGTTTGAGACATTGCACTACCATTGGAAACAACGGAAAATCAAAAGAATGCCCAACTATAGGCAACAATGTAAACATTGGCTCAAATGTGTGTATTATTGGACCTATTACTATTGGCAACAATGTTTCAATTGGTGCAGGCGCTGTAGTGGTAAAAGACGTTCCCGACAATTGTATTGCAGTGGGCAATCCAGCAAGAATAATATATCCTAAACAATAAATTATGAAAATAAGTAAAAACATATCAGAACAAGTACTGACTGTAGGTCTGCAATATGTAGATCATAGAGGTGGTATTGGCGGTGTAATAGATACATATCATTATAATTTTGAATCATTTAAGTTTGTCGCTACTTACAAACCACAGAAAAATAAATTAGCAATTTTACCCTATTTTTTACAGGCGTGTTTTTCATTGATAAAACAATTATTAACTGATAAAAAAATAAAAATTGTCCATATTCACGGAGCTGCCAAAGGTAGTTTGGTAAGAAAATATATCATGTTTTTTATTGCTAAATTCATCTTTAGAAAGACCGTCATTTATCACAGCCACGGTTCTGAACTTAAAATGTTTTATGACAAAAGTCCGAATATTCTAAAATCTTGGCTCAAACATTTTTTCAACAACGTAGATGTTATCATTTGTTTATCAGTTCAATGGGAAAAGTTTTTTAACGACAATTTTTCTCCAAAGAAAATCATCATACTAGAAAACATTGTTGACCAACAACCTTCAAATTCATTGAAACCCAAATCTGATACATTGCCATTAAAAATTTTATTTTTAGGTGCTATTGGCAACAGAAAAGGAATATTTGATTTGTTAGAAACCCTAAAAACCCACAAAAACGCATGGGAAAACAATTTAAAACTAACCATTGGTGGTAATGGCGAAGTTGAAAAATTAGAAAAGTTTATAACAGAGAATCAATTAGAAAAAATGGTTTCATTTGCTGGCTGGGTTACGGGAAACAAAAAACTTGAATTACTAAACACTCATGACATTTATGTGTTACCATCTTACAATGAAGGCTTACCTTTATCTATTTTAGAAGCCATGAGTTTTGGAATGCCTGTAATTTCTACCAACGTAGGGGGTATACCAGAAGTAGTAAAAACAAATAGAAACGGCGTTTTGATACATCCTGGAAATACGGGTGAAATAGCACTTGCTATTCAAATGTATTTAGACGACATGCATCTCATCAAAACACATGGAGAACAATCATTAAACATTGTAGAACCATTTTACAGTCAGAATGTTATCAAAAAACTAAATAGTATTTACAAAGACATTTTAAATCATTAATTTATGAAGAAAAAAAAGGTATTAGCAATAGCATCTGTGGGCGGGCATTGGATTCAGCTTTTGCGACTAAGACCAGCCTTTGAAGGAGCTGATCTAGAATTTATGTCTACCAAAGAAAGTTTCGCAAGTATGGTTCAAGGACATGTGTTTCATGCTGTGCCAGATGCCAGCAGATGGAACAAATTGAAACTTATCTGGTCTTTCTTAAAAATTTTCAATGTAATAAGAAAAACAAAGCCAGATGTAATCATTACTACGGGGGCTGCTCCAGGTGTAATGGGGCTTTTTGCGGGTAAACTATTAGGTTCTAAAACCATTTGGGTTGATAGTATTGCAAATGTAGAAAAACTATCTATGAGCGGTGTTTTGGCTACAAAATTTGCCGACAAAGTATATACCCAATGGCCAGATTTAGCAACAGATAACATTATTTACAAAGGAAACGTATTGTCATGATTTTTATAACTACAGGTACACAAGCACCCTTTGACAGATTGATCAAGGCCCTTGACGAAATTGCTCCACAACTAGGTGGACAAGAAATAATAGCACAGGTAGCAGGCTCTGATTACAAGCCACAACATATCAAAACTTATGATTTTATGGCTCCTGCAGATTTTTCAAAATATTTTAAAAATGCTGATTTTGTAATTGCTCATGCTGGTATGGGTACTATTATTTCTGCTTTGGTTGATGAAAAACCCCTAATTATAATTCCAAGATTAACTAAATACAAAGAACATAGAAGTGATCATCAGCTTGCTACTGCAAACAAAATAAAAGAACTGAACTATGTTCATGTAGTTTTGAATGAAGAAGAATTAAAAAATAAAGTTTTAGAAATGTGTAATGGCAATACAAATAGACTGTTACATAAACTTGGAAATTATGCTTCAGAAAGTTTAATTCTTTCTCTAAAAGAAGACATTGGCTTGTAATGAATACTTTATTTAAGTTTTTACTCTTAAGCATTCACTTTGTATCGGGTCAGAACAAAGTGAATGTTTATGAAGATTTTGAAAAATATCCAGTTTACAACTCCAAAATCAAAGAAGAAAAATGTTGCGAACATTCTATTAAACAAGTAATTACAACTAATAAAGCTTTACAATTCACCCTCAAATCTTCAGACTCTTTGGTCTCAGCAGGAATGCGTTCTGAAATTGCATTTTTTACAGAACCCACCCCTTGGATTTGCAGAGATTATACTTTTAAAATAATCCTTCCAAGAACTTACGTAAAAGATTCTGAACCAGAAATTTATGCTCAATGGCATGAAGTACCCGACTTTAAATATGGCGAAACATGGAGGAATCCGCCCATTTCTCTTCAAATCATCAATGGATATTGGTATTTAAATATAAAGTGGAGCAAAAGCCAAGTAAACACCAACTCAAACATTGACGGAAATAAATTATTTAAACTAGCAAAAGTAAAATCTGGAAAGATTTATAATTTCAAGTTTTCAATTAAATATTCAATTAACAATGACGGATTTGTCCGTTGTTCCATAAACAATGTTACGCGATTAAACTACAATGGCCCAAACTATTACAACGATTTACATGGACCATTTTTTAAAATTGGAATTTACAAAGCTACATGGAAAAATAATAAATTTAGCAAGCCCAAAACTTTGAGTGTAATTTTCGATGATATAAGTATAAAATAAAGCTTAAAACATTTGCTCTATAGTTTCCCAATATTCACCAGAATATTGAAGTTCAAATAATTGATCTTCAATATTTAAAATTTTATTTACTACAGTATCACCTAAGTTTTCGGCAAAAAAGCTATTAGGATTTTCTTCTAAAAAATTATACTTCTCACTGAGAGCCACTTTACTCTCTACCAATTGTTTAGCTTCGTCAAATAAATTTAAAAGTTGTTCACATTTTGATTCTATAATCCCTGTTCTTAAAAATAAAATTTCTTTTAAGTTTAAATTCATAAATATAGACAACAAGCCTGAATAATTCATAAACTGCTCTAATGCAACTATTAAATAAACAGTTTTGATATTTTGAGGTAAAGACTCAATGATATCGTCTTTATATTCAATGTATTTCAATAAAATTTCATCAATTTTCTCTTCAACTATTGAAGGTAATTCAATAAATGGAATGTTACTAAAATCTAATTTTTCAAGTTCTAATTTGTAATCTTCCATATCTTTGTAAGTTTATTGCCCTAAATAAAAAAATCCTTTAAAATACATAATATATTTTAAAGGATTTTTGTTCAATTTTTTGAAACTAAATTTTTATAAAATTCAAAAAATACAATTATATATCAATGAATTACAACAAATTAATATTTTACGAAGTATTTTATATCATTCCCATTTCTAACAATATATGTACCCGAGTTTAAAAAACTTACATTTACTGCTTCTGTATTATTTTTCATTTCTATTTGTTTCATCAAAACCCCAGAAGTGTTATATATTTCAACTATTTCACCGCTATTTTTAACACTTATATTTAAAGCATCTTGCACAGATGTAGGAAATATGTTCAAGCTAGAGTTGAAACCATTTTGATCATCAATTGCAGTAACACTCACAACTTTCAATAGCACAGAAGTATTCGTATATACTACTTCAAATTTCTTATCATTGGGCAATGTTGGTAAACTTAGATAGCTGAATTTACCAGTTACTGAACTTGCAGTTAAAATCGTAAAGCTTGCCCCTATCTGTGGATCAAAACCTGTAGGAATTTTAGCAGAAAAAATTCCATTGACAATTGCATTTCCTTTTACTAAAAAGGTATCAAAAGAAGTAACACTTTTAATATCGTAACTAAAAGTTAACCCTGCAGACATAGTTATATTGTTATCAAACACATATTTTCCTACTATCTGATCACTTTGTTTACCCGCACTAAATATACCACCTATTGTACAATCATTTTTATGCGATTTATTGATTCCATTAAAATACGAATAACTTTCAAAAGTACCCGCGTCGGTAAAATCTCCGTTATTTTCAAAAAAAGATTGAGAAACAAACGATTTATAATTAACAAGAGAAGAATTATTTGTGAAAAATGAACTAGAATTAAACAAATTATTATTTACAAAAGAAGAATTGTTCACGAAAAAACTATGGCTTGTAAATGAGCTGTCATTTATAAAAAAACCATTATTAGAAAAATAAGTTTTGGCAGTTGCTACGCCCTTATTGATAAAAGTACCATAGTTATAGATCATGACATTTATTTCTACATTTGAATTTTTATCAATTACAACTTGATCTCCAAATTTGATGTTTGTACCCGGATAACTTGGCGACCAATTAGCAACTACATCCCATTTTCCTGTTCCAGAGTAGGTAAATGTTGTTTGTGCATACACAGATACACAAAGACCACAAAATAGATAAAGTAAATTTTTCATTCCCAAATGTATTAAAAATTTACTTTATCTAAACTTCTAATATTTGTCTAAAATAACTTTCTGAGTTGCAGTCCCTTCCCTATTACTTCTAATTTTAGCAATTAATATTTGGTTAGAGAATCCGCTACAAGAAATTCGAATATTATCGGCAACACTATAGGGTTGTTCAAATAATAATTTACCAGTTATATCGGTAAGTTGTACAAAAAACATTTCTTGATCATTTCCTGAATTATACATTTTTAATTCATTTGAAAATGTATCAAAATATAAAAATTTATTTTTTAAAAATGTTTCATCATCTAATCCAACACTTATAGCTTTGTTTTTCCAAAGAATAAAATCGTCCCAATAAATCCCCAAAAGCTTTTTTTTGTTGGTTACAGAATCTACCAGATCTCCTTGTGTATATAATTTGAAAGGATTAAAATGGGTTAATCCATCAGGACTAGGATCATCAGGATGATGTGTAAAATCAGTAACATCAAATATTGTTATTGCAGAGCCACCTTCTGGAGTCATTATCATTTTAAACCTACCATTTTTTTGATTACCTTCTATAAAATGTACTTCCAGTTTTACCCATTTCCCTACAGGCATTGTGTATTTTGAGTTTATGGTATCCCAAACGTAATTCCATTTACCTGCAACGGAATCATACGTTTGTCCATAAGCTCTGATTCTTAATGAATCGTTGTTTTTAGTAAGTTTGGGTAAGTTTACAGACACTCTAAACGGATGCGGATCACCCAACCAATTGGGGTTATTCCAAAACTCCATAATTGTAAACCAATCAAATGTTTTCTTAATACTTTTCAGAGCATTCACATCTGGCTTTAGTTTCATTCTTATAGAATAATAAATATTTTTCAAACCTTCGTTTTTATATATTGCAGCTTGGCACCTACCTAACCCAGAATACGGATGTTTAGACCAAAAATGTAAAACTCTATTAGTGGGTTTACCTGGTTCTGCAATCAGCTCCATGTTTCTAGAAGAATCTGGTCCATTATCAAATTGAAAACTACAATATCCTATGTTTGCGTCGTTGTTCAAATCTGTAACCCAGTTGCTGTTCAAAGGATATGTAGGATCTACACCTAACAAATCAGTGGTGTTTGAAGTAACCGGACTCATAGTAACACCCGACTCAAAACCAGAATTAAAAATAAGCTCTGGTGTTTGAGCAAACATATAAGTGCTAATGAGCAAAAATAATAATTTGAAGATTTTCATAATATTTTGATTTAAAACCAGATACGTCTCTTAATATAGCACAAATAAAGTTAAAAAAAAAGAGATTTATCCAAATCTCTTTTTTAAAAAACTATTTAATTTCTTTAAAGTCTGAAGGTATTTCAAGCAATGAAGCATCAACTTTTGTTTGTTTAATTTCTGTTACTTCATTCACCATATCAATATCTTTATTTTTTATATGAACCTTAAGTGGTACCCCTTCTATTCCTCTGATACCTCCGTGTTCGTTTTTATATTTAAATTTTTTATAATCTATACCATTGATATCTGTTGTACACCACAGTTCCATATTCATTTTAGTATCAGTAACTACATATTTGGTACATTTATAATTCAGGATTGTAGCCGTTTCTGTCGTTTTTTTTGCCACTAAACTTTGAGCTGAATCTGCTTTTGAATCCATTTTTTTATAAGATTTATTTTTTCTCATAATTTTATAAGATTCATTTTTATCATTAAAACTCAAAATCTCTTGTTCCATTCCACCTTCTGTTTTTACCAAAGATGTATTACCTTTAATGTAGACGGTAGACCCTTTAGGCATCATGGCATCCATCATGTTACCACCAGAGGCGTTTGCCTTCATCATGTTTTCCATTTGTTCTTTCAGCTGTGGGTTAGACTCCAAAAGTTTCTGAAAATTTGGGTCTTTCATTTGAGCTTCAAACTGCTTCATTTTAGCCTGATTTTCAGGATTTGACATTTCTTTTTGAGCTTTCTCAATTTTCTCCCCAGAGGCTGTAATTTTGTATTTAATAATTCCTTCAAATGTTTGAGAAAAACCAGTAAAAGATACTAGTAAAAGTGCTGACTTAATGTACTTCTTCATGTTTATTTATGTTTAAAAAATTAAAATTTATAAGCTACAACAAATCTGTCTTTACCGTTTATATCTTTAATAATTTCTATGTTTTTAAAAGATCCTTCGTAAAGTAAATTTGCAGTTTCATTTCCTAATTGTTCATTTATTTCCATGGCCAACATTGATCCTTCTCGTAAACTTTTCTCAGCCAAATTAACAATTCTTTTATAAAAAATCAAAGGGTTGTCATCTTCCACAAACAATGCAATATGTGGCTCAAAATCAAGTACGTTTTTAGCCATAAGCTTTTTTTCTTTGTGCATCACATACGGCGGATTACTCACTACTACATCAAAAACGGACAAATCTACCTCTTCCCTTAGCAAATCTTTATTGATAAAATTCACCTTCACATCAAGTAAATCAGAATTATGTTTAGCAACTTCTAAACCTTTTCTAGAAATGTCTAAACCTACTGCCTCTTCTAAATTCAATTTATGAGCTAACGAATTTATAATACATCCACTGCCCGTACATAAATCAATTATTGCGGGTTTATTAGGAGCATTCTTGAATTTTTCACAAATATAAAGAACCAATTCTTCCGTTTCTGGTCTAGGTATGAGCACAAACTCATTTACATAAAATTCATATTCTAAAAATGGTGCTTTGTGTAAAACATATTGTATAGGTTCTTGGTCTTGAAGTCTATCCACAGCTGCTTCTAGTGCAAATTTTTTAAATTCATAATCAGAAACATGCTTACCAGAAATTACTTGAGTTTTATCTAACCCAAAAAAATGTTCAATTAATATAAAACCTAAACTTCTAGCTTCGTTTGGTAAATATGATTCTACTAATGAGCCTGTTATATTTTTAAGTAAAAGTAAAGCTTCCATTTACGAATTATAAATATGAGTTGAATTGAGTCCAAATAAATTAGTGTTAACTTGTGAATGAAATACATTCAAAATATTAGTATAAAAAACAGAAAAAGAGCCATTTAGACTCTTTTTATTAAACTCAAATATAATTTACAGGAGAGCAATACAAGAAATCTCCACATTAACATCTTTGGGTAAGCGAGAGACTTCTACTGTTTCTCTTGCAGGAGCTGTATCAGCATTAAAATATTCTCCGTAAACGCCATTAATAGTTACAAAATTATTCAAATCTTTTACAAAGATTCCTGACTTTACCACTTTTTCAAAAGATGAACCGGCCTCTTCTAAAATAGCTTTTATATTTTTCATAACTTGATGTGTTTCAGAAACTATATCACTGTTTACCAGTTCTCCAGTTTGTGGATTGATACAGATTTGGCCAGACACATAAACCATTCCATTTGCTTTTACAGCCTGGCTATACGGCCCAATTGGTGCCGGAGCATTTTTTGTATTTACAATAACCTTAGACATTATCTTTTTTTTTCAAATTTATAAAACCTAATTACAAACTAAAAACAATTTCAAGTGAAAGCATTTTTAAACAATTTTAAACTACCTTAAAAATTTATTTTTATAAATCACAATAATTAATATTTTTGTCAAATAAACGTATTTAGCAATGAAAAATTTACTCATTTACTTATCTGTCATCGCACTATTTTTTGGAGCTAATGCTCAAAATGAAAAAGCAGCAAAGTACAACAATAATCTTATGAAATATCAGCTCGCTACAAGTATAGATATTTCTTCGTTTTTCCACCATATTAAGCACAGTAAATATGAGCAAATAGAAGCAGCTCACACTAAAGTGGATAAATCTCTTGATGTTTTACGTGCAAAAGTAGATAAAATGGGCGGATTTGAAGGTGATAACACATTACATGATGCACTTAATGAATGGATTAAAGGTTACGAAGAGTCATTTGATAATGAATACAAACAAATGTTACCATTGTTTAAAAACGAAAAAAGAAGTGCAGAAGAAAATGCAAAACTAAACAAAATGCATGACGACCTAATAGCTGAAGAAAAAGTTATGGATGAAAAACTTGTAGCCGCTCAAAAAGAATTTGCCAAAAAATATGAACTAATTCCTGCTGCAGGACAATAATATTTAAATAAATATCTTACTACTAAAAGCCGATGATACTCGATATACATCGGCTTTTATTTTAAAAAACAATAAAAAAATGACAGTTTCAGAAATTAAAACCCCTAGAAAAAGAAATTTTTTAAACGATGATTTCAATATTGATTCTTGGGAAACATTAGAAAAATATTACAAAACATTAATTTCTTACGAAATCTATTCTCTTGATGACCTTACAAACTGGTTAAAAAACAAAAGTGAATTAGAATCTGCAATATCAGAACAAGTTGGTAAAAGATATATAAAAATGACTTGCTTCACTGAAAATGAAGAATACAGAAAAGCATTTAACGATTACATAGAAAATATTGATCCGAACATTGCTCCATATACCAACGAACTCAACAAAAAACTAGCTTCTTGTACTTTCAAATCGCAACTTACCTCTGAGGCCGACAGAATTATGTTAGCTAAAATAGATTCTGATATTGAAATATTTAGAGAAGAAAACATACCACTTTACACGCAACTACAATCTAAACAGCAAGAATATGGCTCAATTTGTGGAGCAATGACCATAAAAGATGGCGATAAAGAACTTACTCTGCAACAAGCCAATGTAAAACTTCAAGATACAGACAGAGCTGTAAGAGAAAAATATTACAGACTTATAAATGAAAGAAGACTTGAAGAAAAAGATAAGCTTAACCAGCTCTATTCTGAATTAATAGCTCTTCGTCATCAGATAGCTCAAAATGCAGGTTTTGAAAACTTTAGAGATTATATGTTCAAAGCTATGCACAGATTTGACTATACTCCTCAAGACTGCTTCGATTTCCATGATTCTGTAAAAAATACAGTAGTACCATTGCTGAATACCTTTGCCGAAAAAAGAAAAACTAAACTTGGTGTTGAGAAACTTCGTCCATGGGATTTGGCAGTAGATCCAGACAATTTACCTGCACTTAAACCTTTTAACGGTGGAGAAGATTTGCTTCAAAGAACACAAAACTGTTTCAACCAAATGAATCCATTTCTAGGGCAATGTTTGCAAATAATGGCTGAAATGGAACATTTAGATTTAGTATCTAGAAAAGGTAAAGCTCCAGGAGGCTACAACTACCCACTTGACGAAACAGGCGTACCTTTTATTTTTATGAATGCTGCGGGTACTATGCAAGATGTAATCACTATGTTGCACGAAGGTGGGCATGCGGTGCATTCTATAGTAACCAAACCGCTTGCACTTTCAGACTACCGAAATTTAACTTCTGAAATAGCAGAACTAGCTTCTATGTCTATGGAGTTGATTTCTATGGACTATTGGAATAATTTTGATCTGAATGAGGCGGAAGAAATTCGAGCAAAAATCCATCATTTAGAACATGCTCTTGAAACATTACCATGGGTAGCAACTATAGACAAATTCCAACATTGGATTTACGAAAACCCTACTCATAGTATAGAAGAAAGACTGCAAAAGTGGAATGAAATACACTCTGAGTTTGCGTTAGATGTTCTAGATTGGTCTGGATTAGAAACTTACAAACAACATGTTTGGCAAAAACAATTGCATTTATTTGAAGTACCCTTCTATTACATTGAATACGGAATAGCACAACTAGGTGCTTTTGGTGTTTGGAAAAACTGTAAAGTAGATTTTCAAAAAGGTTTATCTCAATATCTTGATGCTTTAAAACTTGGGTATTCCAAATCCATCAAAGAAGTATATGCTACCGCAGGCGTAGAGTTTAATTTCAGCAAAAACAACATTACCCAAATAGTTGAATTTGTTAAAACAGAAATACATAAACTAGAAAAATAAAAAATTAAAGAAGGCTCAGTTAAAACAATTGAGCCTTTTTTACTCAGGAATCACAACCATAAATTCAGCACCTTCGTCTGGTTTACTTTCAACTTCTATGGTCCCTCCTAATAGTGAGATGTGATTTTTAATTAAAAACAAGCCTATTCCTTTGCCTTTTATATCCTTATGAAATCTGTTATATATACCAAAAACTTTGTCTTTGTGTTTATTCATATCTATTCCAAGACCATTATCGGCAAATTTCAAAATCAAATCTTTATCTGATTTATAAATATTAATTCTAATATGCAAAGTAACGTCTGCCTTTCGGTATTTCAACGAATTTGACATTAAGTTATGTAAAATACTCAGCCATACACTTTTAATACTATTTATAAAAGGAACTTCTATATCCAATTCAAAATCTACATCTGTATTTTTAATTTCTTCTGCCAAACTTAATTTTACTTCATCTAACAGGCTAAAAACATTAAAATATTCTTTGGCTTGTGCGGCTGTTTTTCTTTGAGATAGTATTAAATTTAAATCACCTACTGTTTCTGTCAAGCTCGTGGCACTATTATGTAAATGAATCAATGAATGTTCGGTATCTTCAGGGGAAAGAGTTTTATCAAATCTCAAAAACTCTGTAAGCGTTTTTATTCGATTTAGAGGTCCTTTTAAATTATGAGAAATCACAAAATTGAATAAATCTAACTGACGATATTCATCTTCTAATTTCTTATTATTCATAAAAATAGACTTATATTCATCTTGTCTTATTAAATCTAGTTTTATGTAAAATTTCACCAATATATAAACCATGTAATAAGAATTTACAATATTAATGATAAATATAAGTTCAATATAAATTTTGGGAATTGTTAAAATTGGTGGCGTTGCCTTAAGTGTAAAATAGTAAAATTCAAAAATAAAATTAGTAAGATAAATAGACAATACCAATATCCTATCTAAAGAGCTTTCAGTTTTAAGAAAAACAAATAACGCTAGTGGAATTGTAAAAAAATACAAATACCAACCACAAGTAAAACCATAAGCATACGCAAATACCAAAACAGACAAATTAGTAGTTACAACAAATAAAACCTCAGCTATATTATTTTTTTTCTGTGCATACAAAAATCTACATAAAGTCCATAATAAAAATAAAGTCAAGTTTACAATTCCCAATCTAGGGTAATCAAAAATAAATATTAATAAAAAAGCAGCAAAAAAAGAAAATATTTGACAAACAACAAGAAACTTAATTATTACATTTATTTTCTCATTTTCTAACCGTAACGATAACTGAGAATTCATTTGATAGTGGTAAAAAATGGTTTCAAACCTAAATTTAAATGTATTTATCTATATTTCATATTAAATTTTAATTAATAAAATACTTATGTCTTTTTTTACTCTATTTCTCATGAAAAAATTAACCAAAAACCCTAAATTTTAATTATATTTGCAATATTATAAGTATTATTACTCATAAATGAATACAATAACCCACACAAGATCTTTTAAAACTTTGAGAATAAGCTTAACTGGCTTGTGTAACTTGGGCTGTGTATATTGTACTACTTCTAATGAGAAAAAAAGTATGGACACTTTAAGTCCACTTGAAGTAGATGAGTTAGCAGAAATTGTAAAAGAACTTCATCAAACTTTAAACTTAAACACAATAAGACTAACGGGAGGCGAACCAACACTATTTCCCAAATTAACGATTCTGATAGAAAAAATAGCAGATCTAGGTATTCCTGTAAAAATGACTACTAATGCATTTCATGCTGAAAAAATTAGTAAAAATTTGTCCGATGCAGGATTAAAAGCTGTAAATATTTCTTTAGATGCTTTAAATGAAGAGGTTTTTCAAAAGATAAGTAAAAGAAAAAATCTTCAAAAGGTTTTAAATAACATTGAAGATTATTTGGCGAGTGGTATAGAAACTAAATTAAATTCTGTTATAGTAAACGGTGTCAATAGCTGTGAAATAATTCCATTGCTGGAATATGCTCAAAAACTAAACGTTCCTATTCGTTTTCTGGAACTTATGAAAATGGGACATTTATTCAGTTCTGGTCACGATCAATATTTTATTTCAGAAAATGACATTTTACAGATAATAAAATCTAAATACAATTTCATCAAAAACATAAGAGAAGCTCACGCTACTGCACATTATTTCACTTTAGATAATGGATACAAATTTGGACTTATCTCCAACGAAAGCGAACCTTTCTGTGATGATTGTGACAGACTACGTTTAGATATTTATGGCAACATTTATGGTTGTTTGAGTAGCAATACTCCTATAAATATAGCTAAACTACAAAAATCTTCTGCACTAGATGACGCACTAGAAAATGCCTTATTACAAAAACAAAAACAAAAATTCAGTGGCAGTACGCTAAGTATGATGGCCATTGGCGGATAAAACCACTATGACGATTCATTTATACGCAATTTTAAAAGAATATTTTCCTGCTAAAATAATTCTCCTAGAAAATTCAGTGGATGATATTGATGCTTTAAAAAAGCATTTGTTAATTTTGAATCCAGATTCTCAATCTATACTTGATGCTTGCAGATTTGCTGTTAATAACAAAATAGTACAATTAGACCAATCTTTAAAAGCTACAGATGAAATTTCTGTAATACCTCCATCTAGTGGCGGATAATTTATTTTTATGATGACATATAAACATACTACATTTGACTCACTTTCATTTGACAAAATGCTCTCAAATGCCCATAGTCCCATGGCTGGAGCGGTAGTTATGTTCAGTGGCGAAGTAAGAAACCATCACAAAGGTAAAGATGTAGAAAAAATTAGCTACGAAGCTCAACAAGAGTTGGCAGATGTTATGATATCAGATATTTTAAACGACGCAAAAGAAAAATACAATTTACACTTTGCTGATGCCGTTCATAGAATTGGAGATGTAGGAATCAGTGAAAGTGCTGTAATCGTTATCACGACACATAGCCACAGACAAAACGCATACGATGCTAACCAATACATAATCAATCGTATAAAATCTGAAGCACCCATCTGGAAAAAAGAAATTTATACTGACGGAAGCTATTACTGGGGTGTTCAGTAACTATTTTTATTTCGAGTACTCTTAAGATTTCCAACAAAATCAAACCTTGTAATTCTCAAAAAACAAAAAAGTTCATATTCGAGATTGATAATTATCATTCCAAAAAATGTACTTTATTATCATTATAATTTTTGAATATTTCTATTTTTACAAAAGAATACATTAGTTATTTTTATTGATTCTATTTGTGCTATATGAAAATCTACATAATTTTTATTTCAATCATAAGTTTTGCATTAGTTTCTTGCAAAAAAACCAAAACAGAAAATCCCGCTGTTAAAGACATAGCAGAAGTGGTATATGCTTCTGGCACTTTGATTCCTTTTAATTCTTACAAACTTTACGCTCAGGCTGACGGTCAAATATCTAAAATACTGCATAATGAAGGAGACGTGATACAACGAGGACAAGCCTTGTTCATTATAGACAACAACACTCAAGAAGCCAAAAATATGGCGGCAAAAGTTACGTACGAAAATGCTCTTACGAATTTTCAGAATGCTTCTCCTCTACTCACAGAAGCTATCAACGCCTTAAATACTGCCAAAATCAAACTGAAAAACGACTCCTTGAATTTTTTCAGACTTAAAGGCCTTTTCAGTCAAAACATAGGTACGCGTGTAGATCTAGACAGAGCCGAAATGACTTATGAAATATCAGCAAACGAAGTGGCTAGTCAGAAACAAAGAATTGTGAAACTACGCAATCAACTAGAACAAGATCTTAGCAATGCTCGTGCACAATATGTAATTGCCAGTAAAGATGCTGACAATTGTGTGGTTTCGAGTATTATGAGCGGAAAAATATACGATGTAACCAAAAAAGAAGGAGAATTGGTACGAAAAAATGACATCTTAGCTACGATTGGGCAAGAAAAAAGAGCCTATGTGCAGCTTTGGATAGACGAAGCCGATATTATCAGACTTCAAAACAACCAAGAAGTACTTATTAAAACTGATTTGGTGAAAAATAAAATCTTTAAAGCCAAAGTTGTTAAAATTTACCCATCACTGAACACCGACAACCACTCTGTGAAAGTTGATGCTGAGTTTATAGGTGAAGAACCTCCCCTACTTGCCAATGCCACCATTGAAGCCAACATACTTATTAAAACAAAAAATAACGCCTTGGTAATACCCAAAAAACTTATCAAAGGCACTGATAGTCTAAAAGTTATACAAAACGGAAAAGAAGAATATATCCGCATCAAACAAGGTATAGAAACCACCGACGAAGTGGAAATACTTTCAGGATTAAATGCTCAAACACAAATTGTTTCAGAATGATGAATCTAGAAACTACCCTACCGATAATTAAAAGACATTTGTTGGCCAAAAAACGTCAGTCAATAATAGCTATTTTGGGTGTTACGTTTGGGATTTCTATGTATATAGTGATGTCTGGATTTATGACGGGAGTTAATAAAATGCTCGACGGAGTTCAGTTTATTATATCGCCACATCTTAAAATTTACAACGAATACAAAACAGAAAGACCCTCTATAGCCGAAGAGATTTTTGACAAAAACAAAACGTTGATAAAAGTACATCATCAGCGTCCTAAAAACGAGGAAATGTACGTGAAACACGCCGTGGAAATATTAGATTATCTCAAAAAAGACCCAAACGTACTGAGTGTATCTACACAAGTTGCTTCTCCAGCTTTTTTTAATTACGGACCAAGCAAAATAAACGGTGCTTTGCAAGGAGTAGACATAGAAGCAGAGTCACAAATGTTTGATCTCAAACAAAGAATAAAAAAAGGGAATTTATTAGAGCTCAAAACCACCCCCAACAGTATTATTATGGGGAAAGGTCTTGCCAAAAACTTAGGTGTAGATTACGGAGATATTGTAAATGTAACTACCCCCAAAGGCATTTCTATTAATCTAAAAGTTGTAGGAATATTGCAACTAGGTATGGCTGCTATAGACAATGTACGCTGTTACGCCAACACACGCACGGTTCAAACCATGCTACAAAAAGACGACCGATACATTACAGATATTTATGTAAAACTCAAAGACTTTAACAAGGCCCCTGCTCTTGCCACTAACTACCAGAAACTATTTGGCTACAAAGCCGAAAGCTGGGTAGAAGCCAGTGCTGCCTTTGAGTCTGGTAGTAAAATAAGAACTATTATGATTTATGTAGTTTCTGTAACCTTACTCATAGTAGCCGGATTTGGTATTTACAACATCATGAGCATGGCTATTAACGACAAAATGAAAGATATTGCCATCTTAAAAGCTACTGGATACACAGGAAACGACATCGTTACTATTTTCTTGGGACAATCTATAATTATTGGGCTTATTGGGGCATTATTGGGGCTTTGTTTAGGTTTTTGCATTTGCTACGGCCTATCTTTTGTGCCTTTTAACTCAGGTGGTATGTTCACCATGCGAGACACACTCCCTATGAACTTCGACTTTATCTATTACATTATTGGGATCTTGTTTGCATTTGTAACCACTTGCATAGCAGGTTATTTACCTGCCAAAAAAGCAGCTGCTATAGACCCTGTAAAAATTTTCAGAGGATAAATTATGGAAATTCTTTCTGCCACACATATCAACAAGTATTTTACAGAACCTGAGAAATTTCAAGTTCTGAAAAACATAAATTTCAGTGTAACCAAAGGTGAATTTTTATCTATTGTAGGCAAATCTGGTTGCGGGAAATCTACCCTACTCTACATTCTTTCTACCATGGATACCGACTACGAGGGCAAATTAATCGTCAACAACACGCAACTTACGGGTCTCTCTCAAAACCAGTTGGCAGAATTCAGAAACGAACATATAGGCTTTGTGTTTCAGTTTCATTATTTACTACCCGAATTCACCGTTTTAGAAAACGTTATGATTCCCGCACTCAAACTAGGAAAATACAGTAAACTAGAAATAGAACAACGTGCCTTGCACAAACTGAATCTGCTAGGGCTTGATGGACAAGCACACAAAACCTCCAATAAATTATCTGGCGGACAACAACAACGTGTAGCCATAGCTCGTGCACTTATCAACGACCCCACACTTATAATTTGCGATGAACCCACAGGAAATCTTGATTCTGCCAATACACAAATAGTATTTGAAACCTTCAAAAAACTCACTAAAGAACAAAATCAGACCATAATAGCCGTAACACACGACAACGAATTTGCCGCAAACTCTGACAGAATAGTCCAAATGCACGACGGCGAAATTGTTAAAGTGGAAGAATAAAGGTATTGGGGGTTGGGGGTGAAACAAGAAAAAAAACATTTTTTCAAAATTGTTATTTTTCTTATAAATAATTCATGATAAACACTGATTATACACTTTAGTAACAACCATAAACAACGTTTATGAAATTGATTTTATTAATATAATTAACTGATTTACTATTTCTTCTAGCAAAATCACACCTTTTATCTTTGCTCTTTGAATCTAGACCAACTGCTATATAGGAACTTAAGATATTAATTTCCTCATTATTAAGCTGTTTAATACATTTAAACAAAAAGTCATCTCCAACTTTATTAATTAATTAATTCACACAAAATATGTCCATGCTCATATCCATCTGCCCCGCTTATAGAACTAATTTTTAAAAATTCAACCATAGAATTTATATCTTTATTATATGCTTTATTCAAAGTATGAACACAATTTGAATATTTAATACCCAAATACATTTCTAAATTCTCTCTTAAAGGTATTATAGGTTTTGGGGCATTAAAAAAATAAAAACCTAATAAAATTAAACCTAAAATTATTACAAAAATTAACCTTTTAAAAATCATTAAAAAACGTTTAAAATTTATTTCAAAAATCCATCACCACTTTAGATAAAATAGTTTTCTAATTATCGATGTACTAAGTTTTGAGTATCTTTTGCGTTACCTATGGTTAGGCTATCTTGTGTGTAGTTCATACATGCAAATATTCCTAAAGCATTGCTCACATTACTTTCTATGTACGTGGGTTTAGAAAAAGGATTGCCTACGGAGCTTAAGGCAGCTGTATAGCTACTGATGAAATTGTAATGTTCTTTACTTATGTGATACAATCTTACTTCCAGTTTTTCTCCAACATTGTATTTGGTTGTGGTTACATAAGTAATGTATCCATCTACTTTTATTCTGTCGCTCAGGATATTGGCATTTTTAGGTTTATAGTCAAGATCTGTTTTCTGCGATTTTTCAAATATTTGTACAAAATAAAAATTACTGTCTGTTTCTGATATATCTTTAAATTTGAGCTGTAAAGAATACGAATTTTTGTCGCCTTTCTGCTGTTGCAGTGCTACTATTTTGGGTGCAGCCAAAAACCTCGATTGTGCCGTCATGCTTGTACCATCAGGAAGTTTAATTTTTAAGAAATATACCAATGACGTATCAAGGTTAACCATTTCAGGAGAAAAGTAGTTGTACGCTTTGTATTTATTGGTATCAAGCACAAAGGTATTCAGCAATCTAACAGAATCTGAACCCCAAAAAATGGTAACTTCTGCATCTTTTACGGGTTCAAGTGGTTTTTTATCGTCTATAGCCACGGTCTTGTAAAGTCCTAATCTATATGTTTTTTGGTCTTCCAGATAGCATTCTACTGCATATTGAGATGAAAAATCTTTCAACTCCAGATTCAAATCTTTCCGTGTGTTGCAAGCAGAAAAAACACCCAAACACACAAGCACTAAGTAATAAAATTTATTTTTCATGTTTAAAATTTAAAATTGTAAGTCACTGATGGTAAAATAGGAAACAAAGAAACACTTACAGCTTTAAGAGGCTGTAAAGTATTAGCCTTTGAGTCTTTTGTTACAGGTTCAAAAGCTATAAAAAACGTGTTTTTCCTACTGTATGTATTGAAAACACTAAAATTAAGATCTGACTCTCCCCATTTGGAAACTATGTTGTATGTAATACCTAAATCAAGTCTATGATACGCAGGTATTCGGTAGTTATTTATGCGAGTGTACACCGGTACATACATCATTTTTTGATGATCAAAACCCTCAACTAGCATTTTGCCCGTTGGTAAAGTTGTTACCACACCAGAGCTATAAACCCAAGTAGCAGAGAGTGTTACCTTTTTAGACAGTTTATAGGTTTGTACCACAGAAATATCATGTCTGCGATCATTTTTTGCATAAAAAACATCTCCATTGTTGAGGTCGTCAAACTGCCTTTTAGACCACGAGAGTGTGTACCCTATCCATCCTGTATAGTCACCTAGTTTTTTTTCAAGATAAAATTCGGCACCATAAGCCCATCCTTGACCGATAGTAATTTCATTTTCAAGATTTGGGTTAAAATACAATTTAGCGTTATTTTTAAAATTGAGCTGGTTGCTCAGTTTTTTGTAAAATGTTTCAGTAGAAAACAACAACGATTTACCCAATTGCTGAGTAAACCCTACTGCAAACAAATCTGCACTTTGTGGTTTGATTTTCTGCGTAGTAGGATACCAATAATCTACAGGTAATGAAGAAGTAGAATTGGCAATCAAATGTAAATTTTGATGTACTCTAGAATACGAAGCTTTAAGACTAGATTTAGGAGTTAATTTATATAAAAGTGAAGCTCTAGGTTCTAGTTGTTGGTACGAAATTTTGCCATTTAAAACATAATTTACTCTTGCCCCAAACTCGGTAGTCAAGTGAGCATTTAAGCTGTGAGAATAGTTGTAATAAGTACCAAATTCATAAAAACTAGCCGGATTGGTCAAATGAATCTCATCGAAACTATTATTTCCCGTGAGTCGTCCTAGTTCCATAAAGTATTTTTTTGCAGAAACACCAATCACATAATTTGTTTGGGATGTAGGCACATATTCAAGCTGAGATTTTACACATACTTCGTTTATTTTATTCTGTACTTCCAAATTAAAATTAGGCAAACTTGTTCCTGCTTTGTAACCATAATTAGAAAAGGAAACAGACTGATTTAGTAGTACTTTAGAATTAAACAAATGTGTCCATTTTACACTAGAAACCATATTTTGCCATTTAAGATAAAGGTCAAAGCTTGTAGATTTCAGATTCAGTTTATCTTTACTAAAGAAATACTGTGCAGATAATGTGTTTTTAGCATTGAATTTATGAAAATATTTAAAATTAAAATCTTGGAAATAATACAAAGGTATATCTTGCCATTTGGCATCTCTTTGATGTTTATATTTATTTATTTGATTGCTGTACGCATCTAAATACGTTCTTCTAGAGGATACCATTATTGCCGATTTACCTTTCACAATTGGTATATCCACCGTTAGCCTTGTGGCGAGTATTCCTAAGCCACCCGCACCACATACAGAATCTAAAACGGGTTGTCTACTATTCACCTCAATCACTGACGAAAGCTTACCGCTGTAGTTTGCAGGGAAGTCTCCTTTATACACTTTCACATTCTTGATAACATCTGCATTAAACACCGAAAAGAACCCAAACAAATGCGATGGATTGTACACTACGGCATCATCAAAAAGTACCAAATTTTGATCAGCCTCACCTCCTCTTACATTTATTCCACCTCCACCTTCGCCATTTATTTGCACACCTGGTTTCAGCTGAATCACTTTTAATAAATCTGGCTCTCCCAAAAGCACTGGTATTCTTTTTATTTCTTCTTGGCTGTACTCATTCACAGACATCTGTGTAGACTTAAGTGCAGATTCATTTCCTGCATCTAATTGTACTTTAGCTAAGGTTGTAATAGCTATTTCATTTAAATACAACTGAATAACGGTATCTTTTATAAACACTATTTTTCGAACTCCAAAACCTTCATAATCAAATACTAGAGTATCTGTATGCGGCAATTCTACTTGAAAAAAACCATTAGAATCAGACTCAGTAACGAGTTCTTGAGAAGGGTTATAGATTAAAACTCCAGCCAATTTATGAGTACTATTTCCCCAAAAACAATTCCCTTTAATAGTGATTTGAGCAGAGCAACATTGGCATAAAAAATATGCAATAAATATTTTAAGTAAGGCTTTCAAAATGGTAATAATATATGTATTAATCTAAGAACAAACGCAAAATACTAAATATTTATTACTTGCCGGTTATTTTTTGATTACTTCTAAAAATATTACAAAAAATCAACAAAAATTTACCAAACAACCATTGTTTATTATATTAATTTCCTATACCTTTTCAGAAGTTTTTCAACCCTTTATGTTTACCATTCTCAAACAACTTTCTGGCACCAAAAAAATACTTTTAGGTGTAGCCACAGTAGCCGTAGGAGCTCTCTCTTATGTTGGTTATCAAAAATTTTTCAAAAAGGATTATGTATATGGCAGCAGTTCATCCATAAACCCTGCTTTTGCCTCATACATTTCTGCGTACACTTCTGGTATGGTTTCAAAAAAATCTACCATTAAAGTCATGCTCACGCAAGATGCTAAAGATTCAGTAGCATTAAACACCCCATTAGACAATAATTTATTTGATTTTTCGCCTAATGTTGATGGAAAAATAATCTGGAAAGACAAAAGAACAGTAGAATTTGTACCAGAAAAAGAAATGGATGGTGGACAAATCTATGAAACGGAATTTGCTCTAGACAAAGTTGCCAACGTGAGCTCTAGCGAGCTAGAAGAATTTGAATTTAAATTCAGAGTTATTCCTCAGTCTTTTTTGGTCAACTATAATGGTCTGAAAATTATTGACAACAACACGGGTAATTCATATTCTTACAACGCTGAAATTACTACCGCAGATGTTGTAGAAAATACCGAAATTGAAAATATGCTCAGTGCAAAACTAGATGGTAGTTCTCCTAAAATAAAATGGACACACAAAGACGGTAGAATTCACAGTTTTACTATAGAACCTCTGAACAGAGAAAACACAGCTAAAACCCTTGTTATTTCTTTTGATGCTGACGCCATAAAAGCCGATGGAGATGTAGACAAAGAAGTACAAATACCTGCTTTGGGAGATTACCATTTTATAGAACATAAAGTTGTACAAGGTAGCGAACAACACATACAGTTGATATTTTCTGACCCTCTAGACAAAAATCAAGATTTGCTTGGTTTAATTAAACTTGGAGATTTACCCGAAGTTAAAACCGTTGTAGATGGCAATCACTTAAAAATATATCCCATCATACCTCAAAACACCAACATGTCTCTTTGGGTATCTCCATCGTTGAGAAACTTTAAAGATAAAAAACTGACCAAAGACATCAATTTAGCTATCGAATTTGAAGAACTAAAACCCGCACTTAAAGACTTAACCAAAGGTGTGATTCTACCTAATACACAAGGAATTGTATTTCCGTTTGAGGCGGTAGGTTTGCGAACTGTAAAAGTTACTGTAACTAAAATTTTCCAAAATAATATCCCTCAGTTTTTACAAATCAACACTCTAAGCGAAAGCGACCAGCTGTATAGAGTGGGTAAAGTTATTCGTAAAAAAGTAATCAATCTGGGACATTATGGAGCACAAGATTTAAGCAAATGGAATACCTACCATTTAGATTTATCAGAATTAGTCCAAATGGAACCAGGAGCTATTTACCAAGTAAATATGTCTTTTGGCAAAGAAAACTTATTAACCTTATGTGAAGGTACTGAAGCTACATCTGCTGAAACAATGGCCGAATTAGAACCAGATCCTGCAGAAGAATATAACGAAGAAAGAAGCTATTGGGATAGCAGCGAAGACTATTATTATGACAACGAATACGACTATTCTCAACGAGATAACCCATGTAATTCAGCCTATTACAACAGCGACAAATTCATTGTTAAAAATATTTTAGCCTCAGATCTTGGTATTGTTGCCAAAAAAGGAACTAACGGAAGCATGTTATTTGCCGTTTCTGACCTTAAAACTACTAAGCCAATGAGCGATGTGGAGTTGGAAATACTGGATTTCCAGCAACAAGTTATGGCAACCACCAAAACAAACGGAGAAGGAATAGCTGAAATTCAAGTAAAAGGATTACCGTTTTTATTGATTGCTAAAGCGGGAAATCAAAGAGGCTACCTCAAACTTGATAACACTTCTGTACTTAATTATAGCCATTTTGATGTAACTGGTTCAGCTACTCAACGCGGTGTCAAAGGTTTTATATATGGAGAAAGAGGCGTTTGGAGACCTGGAGATACCTTATATTTAGGCTTTATGCTAGAAGATAAGTTTAAATCTTTACCTAAAAATCATCCGATTGTATTTGAACTACTAAACCCTCTAAGTCAATTAAAAGACAGACAAGTGAGTGTAACTAACGAGTATGGAGTACATACTTTTACTACGCACACTTCTGAATCTGATGTAACTGGTAACTGGACAGCCCGAGTAAAAGTAGGTGGTGCTGTATTTACAGAAAATATAAAAATAGAAGCCATAAAGCCTAACAAACTTAAAATGAACCTAGATTTTGGAAAGAAAAAACTTGGGCCACAAGACCAAAGCTTAACAGGAAACTTAGACGTAAAATGGCTACACGGAGCTGTTGCCAATGGTCTCAAAGTAGAATACCAAGCTGTTTTATCTCAGGGCATTACAAGTTTCTCTAAGTACCCTGAATATATTTTTGACGACCCAGGCATAAGCTTTAACACTGAAACTAAAGATATATTTGATGGCACACTAGATGCCAACGGCACTGCAAAAGTAAATTGTAATATCAATCCTGAAGCTAAAGGAACGGGTGCGTTCAACGTTACTTTTAAAGGAAAAGTGTATGAAAACGGAGGCGGATTTAGTGTGGACAGGTTTACACTTCCCTACTATGCTTATCCAGTTTATCTTGGTATGCAAACTCCTAAAGGCGACAAAGCCAGAGGCATGTTATTAACAGACGAAGACCACAGTATCAAATTAGCAGCTGTAAATAGCGACGGGCAACCAACAATTTCTGGAAAAATAAAAGTAGAAGTTTACAAACTTGAATGGAAATGGTGGTGGGAAAACTCAACAGACGACGTACCAGCTTATGTGAGCGAAAGCTACCAAAGACCTATTTCTTCATTTGAAATAAATCCTATCCGTGGACAAGGCAATTTCAATTTTAGAATAAATCAACCGGAATGGGGCCGCTATTACATAAGAGCAACAGACCTAACTTACGGACACAGTACAGGTAAGGTGGTTTATGTTGACTGGCCAGGCTGGGCAGGTAGACAACAAAACAACCCAGGTGCAGCAAATATGCTTTCTTTCTCCGCCAAACAAGAATCTTATAAAGTTGGGGATAAAGTAGAAGTAAACTTCCCTAGCTCATCTGGTGGGCGTGCCTTAGTAACTATAGAAAACGGCACTAAAGTACTCAAAGCTATGTGGGTAGAAACAGAAAAGAATAATACTTCGTTCTCTTTTGAAGCAGAAAGTAGTATGTCGCCCAATTGTTACGTTTCTATTACTCTGATTCAACCACACCAAAGAGACAACGACTTACCTATCAGACTATATGGTACCATACCATTGCTTATAGAAGACCCTAAAACGCATCTGTACCCAGTTCTTGCGATGGCAAATTCACTAACGCCCAAGCAAAAATTCAATGTACAAGTTTCTGAAAAAGAGGGTAACGCCATGGCTTATACATTGGCAATAGTAGACGAAGGATTACTAGATTTAACCAAATTTAAAACTCCAGACCCTTGGGGTACTTTCTATGCCAAAGAAGCATTAGGAGTAAAAACTTGGGATATGTATGATCTAGTAATGGGGGCGTTTAGTGGCAAAATAGACCGCTTGGTGAGTATAGGTGGTGACGGTGCCGTAAAAGCTAAAGACGGTAGAGACCCTAATAGATTCAAACCAGTTGTTAAGTTTATAGGTCCATTTTTCTTGGCATCTGGTAAAAACAACAATCACACCATTGAAATGCCTAATTATATAGGTTCTGTGAGAGTGATGTTGATTGCTGGTAACAACGGGGCTTATGGACTTGCAGAGAAAACAGTACCTGTAAAACAACCTATGATGGTAAGTATGACACTTCCTAGAGTTTTAAGACCTGGAGAAGAATTCCATATACCTGCTAATGTTTTTGCAATGGAAAATAACATTAGACAAGTAAATCTTTCTGTAAAAGTAAATGGACTTATTCAGCCACTTGCTGGTACTACAAGAACGGTAAGTTTCACCAAAGCAGGAGACAAAGTTGTATATTTCCCTGTAAGAGTAGGGAAAAATACAGGCACCGCTAAAATAGAATTAATAGCACAAAGTGGTAGCATTCATTCTTCTGAAACCATTGAATTACTGGTAAGTAATCCTAATCCTCCAGCATATCAGGTACAAGAGCTTACATTAAATTCAGGAGCAAGCAATGTACTCAGCTTTAAAGCTATAGGCTTAGCGGGAACCAATAAAACTAAACTTGAAATATCTACTATACCAGCACTTAATTTAGAAAAAAGATTAGGTTACTTAATGCAATACCCTCATGGATGTATTGAACAAACTACCTCTTCTGTTTTCCCTCAGCTCACGTTAAATTCAGTAATGGAACTGAGTGAAAAACAAAAACTTCAAGCTGAGACTAACATCAAAGCTGGAATAGAACGAATACAAAGTTTCCAAACTTCTAATGGAGGCTTTGCATACTGGCCAGGAAATACTGATGCCGACGAATGGGGTACCAACTATGCGGGTCATTTCTTAATAGAAGCTCAAAATCTGGGCTATAATGTTCCAAGCTCACTCCTTACTGCTTGGGCTACTTATCAACAAAACAAAGCAAACAATTGGATGCTAGGTTCTGGAGAAAAAGATTTGAATCAAGCATACAGACTATATACACTAGCACTTGCCAAATCGCCAGCCCTAGGTGCTATGAACAGAATGAAAGATCTTGAAGGCTTGTCTAATTTGGCAAAATGGAGATTAGCGGCAGCTTATGCATTAGCAGGTCAAAAACAAGTCGCTAACAGTTTGATAACCAATTTATCTATAGAAACCAATGATTCTCAGAAGTATTATTATGAGACTTATGGCTCAGCAACCAGAGATGAAGCTATGATCATGGAAACATTGGTATTACTCGGTGAAGATGTGCAAGCCGCTAAAATGCTGAATATGGTTGCTCAAGATTTAGGATCTAACCAATGGATGAGCACCCAAACTACGGCTTACAGTTTGTTGGCTGTAGCTAAATATTGTGGAAATAATGGCAACAACAAAGGTTTAAACTTTAGCTACAACGTAAATGGTTCTGGAAACAAAGCAGCTAAGAGTGGTAAATATTTTGTAAGTTTAGATATGCCTACACAAGGAAATGTGAATATTGCAAATACGGGTAACGGAATATTATTTGTACGATTGATCAGTCAAGGAACTCCAGATATTGGTAATGAAACACCAACCTCTAACGATTTGAACATCAGTGTACAATACAAAGATCGTAAAGGACAAATGATCAATATTTCAAATGTAAATATTGGTACAGAAATTACTGCTGAAGTAAGTATTACTAATCCTGGACTAAGAGGAGATTATCAAAATCTGGCACTATCTCAAATATTCCCTTCGGGCTGGGAAATCAATAACAGCCGTATGGACGGAACTGCCAAAGCTGATAACCCTGCTGAGTATAAAGATATTAAAGACGACAGAGTGTATACTTATTTCGATTTGAAAGCACGTCAAACTAAGAAATTTACAGTTTCACTTACTGCGGCTTATCCAGGTAAATATTATTTGCCAGCACAAAATTGCGAAAACATGTATGACAAATCTATTAGTGCCCAAAACGCTGGTCAATGGGTGTATGTACTAACAGAAAACGTTAGACAGTAATTTTTCAATTCACAAAAGAGTCTGATTGGTTTGAACAATCAGACTCTTTTGTATTAATTCAAGTATAATGATTGATTATGCAAAAAATACTTCATTTTTTAAAAACAAAACCTAAAACAACTGTATGTATATTTGTATCAATTCTATGTTTCATTCTGATTCCCAGTCCAAAATTTACTAACGACTACGCCACCTTACTGTTAGACCAAAAAGGGGAATTTTTAAATGCAAAAATTGCTAAAGATGGGCAATGGAGATTTGCCCCAATTCAAGAAATTCCAGAAAAGTTAGAAAAATGTATTCTTACTTTTGAAGATAAAAACTTCTATTACCACCCCGGAATAGATTTACTAGCACTTGGTAGAGCTTTGATTCAAAATATTACTCACCGAAGAAATGTAAGTGGAGCTAGCACTCTGAGTATGCAAGTTGTTCGTATTTCTGACGGCAACACTAAAAGAAATCTCTATCATAAATTATGGGAGATGATTCGTGCTTTTAAATACGATGTACTTCACAGCAAAAAAACGATCATTTGCACCTATGTATCTCAAGCACCTTACGGTGGAAATATGGTAGGTGTAAGAGCAGCTTCTTGGAGATATTTCGGAAGAGATCTTGATAAACTCTCATGGGCAGAATATGCACTTTTGGCTGTATTGCCAAACAGTCCATCCAAGTTACATCTAGGAAAAAACAGAATCAAACTGCTCCTTAAAAGAAATAGATTGCTCAAAAAACTGTATGAACAAAAGAGCATCTCCAAAGAAAATTATGAGCTTGCCTTACAAGAATCAATTCCAGAAAAGCCGCAAATTTTACCACAATTGGCCCCACATCTCATAAACAAAGCTATTCATGATGGGCACGAAGGTACAGTAATTCAAAGTTCTATTTTGTATGATTATCAACAAAGACTGCTACAGCAAGTAACATCGTACTCTAACAGATTACAAATAAATGGAGTCAATAATGCCGCTGCGGTAATAATTGACCTACAAAAAAGTAAAATTCTAGCTTATGTGGGCAACACCACAGACCCTAAAAATCTGCATCAAAACTATGTAGATATTGTAAATGCCAAAAGGAGTTACGGTAGTTTGTTAAAGCCTTTTCTTTTTGCCCACATGCTTAATGAAGGCCAGATAACTCCACAAATGTTGGAAGCTGATATTCCTACCAACATAAATGGATATGCCCCAGAAAACTTTGATAAATCCTATGAAGGATCTGTACCCGCATCTACAGTCATCGCACATTCGCTTAATGTACCCTCTATCAGAATGTTACAAGAATATGGCACTGAAAAATTCCTATTACATCTCCGCAAACACGGTCTTCAATCATTGTCAAAATCTGGAGAATATTATGGACTCTCACTCATCTTGGGTGGCGGCGATGCTACCATGTGGGAACTGAGCTCGGCTTATGCAAAACTTGCACAAGAATTGGGATGTACAAACGGAGCTAGTGAACAAATATCCTATATAAACACTACAAAAAGCAAAAAAATAGCAAACTTTGAACTTTCTAAACCTGCACTTTGGTACACCGCAGAAGCCATAGCCGAAAGTAAAAGACCTGGAGAACATGGGGAATGGCAATATTTTGAATCTGCACAAAAAATTGCCTGGAAAACCGGTACCAGTTATGGTCTGAGAGATGCTTGGTGTATAGGCTACAATAAAAATCATTTGGTGGCGGTATGGTTTGGTAATGCCGATGGCGAAGGGCGTGCTGGGCTCACGGGTATAGGTGTGGCTGCTCCTTTTATGTTTGAAGTTTTCAATACGCTACCCCACTCACCTTGGTTTTCTATACCAGAATCTAGTATGAAACCTTTTTATGTTTGTAAAACTTCTGGACACAAAGCTTCTGAAATTTGTCCTGATAAAGTATATCAACTGCTTCCAAATAACTGCGAGAAGACCAGAATATGCCCCTATCACAAAAAAATATTTGTGGATGCCTCAGAAAAACATCGTGTACATGCTGACTGCGAACCTGCCACTTCTCGAAAAGAAAAAATATATTTTGTATTACCTCCTGTAGAAGAGAGTTATTACAAACTAAATAATATTACCTATAAAACATTGCCCGAATACAGAAAAGACTGTATGGGAATTTTGGAACAAGAGTCGCCTCTTAAAATCATATACCCTAATCAGGGAGCTAAACTAAGTATTCCTAAAACTCTTGGAGGTGAAAAAAGCAAAGTGGTTTTTAAAGCAGCTCATAGAAAAACAAATTCAAAAATTTTCTGGCATATAGACGAACATTATCTAGGTGAGACACAGACGTTTCACAAAATAGAAGCTCAAACAGATGTAGGTATTCATACATTAACCATTGTGGATGAGCAAGGTAATAGCCACAAAGTTAAATTTGAAATTATAGGTAAATAAAAAGGCAAAGTATAAAAAATTACACTTTGCCTCTTCAATCAAAGAAATGGAAAACTATTTCACTTCAAACTTACAAACTTTCACATTGTTGTTGTTTGACAGTTTCAAGAAATACAAACCTTTAGAAAATTCGTTTTGTATAGAATTGTTTTGCACAATACCAGAACTTAAAATTTGACCTTTTGTATCTGTAATATTGAATTCAAAACCTTCAACATCTCCCATAATCTTAATTTGACTACCAGATACTACAGGGTTTGGTGCTACAGAGATTTGTGAAAATAACATTTCATCTTTCACATCTACCGTTACATCTGTTCTAGCTGTACTTGGTAAAGAAAGTTTCGTCTCTCCAGTGTTATTATCCATCTCATTAAACGCAATCACTGAGTATTCATAAACCGTAGATGCATCTAACAAGTAATCTGTATAAGTAGTTTCATTCACTCCTACTGTCGCTATAAGTGCTGGAGTATCTTCAGAATCAGCAACCTTTCTATAAATTTTAAAACCATCTTCATTATTTGAATTATCTTTCCATGTAAGTTTGTAACTAACCAAATCTTCAGAAGCGGCAGTTTTAGATAAGTTTAATAATGCTTCTATCCTAAAATCTGAAGGAGGAACTGGAATCGAATTTGCTTGTTTAAAATCCATGGTCTTAGAAACATAATCTTTCTCTAACAATCTCCAATTATCAAATTCATCGTATCCGTAATATGTTGTATAACCTGTAATAGAGTCTGCCTCATAAAAAGTAGTGTCTAAAGAAGTCAGCATCCAAGTGTCTTTTGCTTTAGTATACAAACTCGAAACGTAGTTTCTTTCAGCGTCATTTTCTTCGTAAACATTCTTTTCTTCAGTAACATCACCACTTGTCAAATATGAAGTAGTATAAGTTTCAGTAGTACGATCGCTTATCTTTTTTTAAGTTCTTGTAATTTTATATGTATTACTAGGATATAAAGAGTTTTCATCTGCACCATAATTCACAACATACAACGAATCTTTACCATTTTTATCAAAATACACAGTAGCTGTATCATAAGAATACATAGGTGTAAGAGCATATAAGCTAGAAAGACTAGCTCTTTGAATGTATGATCTTTGGTACTTTGAGGTATTTTCTATAGATTCTATTTTGTAA
Organism: Cytophagales bacterium; assembly: GCA_046329305.1. Classification (GTDB taxonomy): domain Bacteria; phylum Bacteroidota; class Bacteroidia; order Cytophagales; family UBA9547; genus CAMFLX01. The sequence goes on along the minus strand of JAXLUW010000002.1, from coordinate 169,133 downwards.
TCCATAAATCCTTTAGGAAAATGATAGCCATACATCACGTAAATATCATAATCTTCAAAATAAGAAAAATCAACTATCATTTTAGAACTTAAGGGTTTATCATTATTATCAAAAATAGAAGTAGATTTTTGATACAATTGCCAGCCTAAAGATCCATCTTTTGCAGGAAAATAAATTTTTGAAGAATCAGAGTAAAAATCATCACCTAGAGTTGAAGCAGAATATCTACCAAAAGATTCCACTTTCATAGATTGCTCAAAAGCACCATTATAATAATTATAATTTTCGTAGGAGTAGTTTACTTTAGTAGGGTTTTCTAAGGAACCCGAATAATTAAACTTAATTCTCCCAAGAGAATTTGTGTCAAAAGACGCTGTTAAGAAGTTATACTTTAAGTTAAGTGTATAGCCATCATACGTTTTTAGCTGGGCCATAACACTAGAGGCTATCGCAATAGCCAAAGAGAGTAGTATTTTTTTCATTTTATAAAAAATTTAAGAAGCACGAATATATGAATTTTGTACAATTAAACCTATAAGGTTTTAAAAACCTTATAGGTTTGAATAAAGTTTACGGAGTTTGTTTACTTACCTAGTATTTTATATTTTTGGGAATGGCAACAGCCTACATATAGACATTACTTTTTTACGCATAATGACCATAGACCAATACATACAAAACATAAACCAACGCTATAGATTGGGCAATGCCACCGAACACACTTTTAGGGGCGATTTACAGCAACTTATAGAAACCCTAGTACCTACCATACACGCCACCAACGAGCCCAAACGCCAGAAATGCGGTGCACCCGACTACATATTAACGAAAAAAGACATTCCTGTTGGGTTTATAGAAGCCAAAGACCTTGGCGACAAAGACCTAGATGGTGCTAAAAAGACAGGCAACAAAGAACAGTTTGACCGATACAAAGCCTCACTAAACAATATTTTCTTTACTGATTATCTTGATTTTCACTTGTATCGTGAAGGTGTGTTTGTGACCAAAGTGGCCATAGGTAAAATTGAAAATGGAGCTGTAATACCTTTTACAGAAAACTTTGCCACATTTACTACTTTGCTCAGAGACTTTTGCTCACACATAGGGCAAAATATAAAAAGCAGTAAAAAATTGGCAGAAATGATGGCCGGCAAGGCACGATTGCTCTCCGATGTGATAGAAAAAGCCTTGACCAGCGACGAAACACACCATGAAGACAGTACCTTGAAAGACCAAATGACAGCCTTTAAGGATATTCTCATACACGATATTACGCCCAAAGGCTTTGCCGACGTGTACGCCCAAACCATTGCCTACGGTATGTTTGCCGCACGCTTGCACGATCCTACATTGCCCACCTTTAGCCGACAAGAAGCCGCCGAGTTGATTCCCAAATCGAACCCATTTTTGAGGAAACTGTTTGGTTACATAGCAGGACCAGACATTGACGACCGAATTAAGTGGATAGTAGACAGTTTGGTAGAGGTGTTTTTGGCTTGTAATGTTGAAGAAATATTAAAAAACTATGGCAAAACCACAGGCATGGAAGACCCCATTATTCACTTTTATGAAACCTTTTTGAGTGAATACGACCCTGCCTTGCGTAAAGCCCGTGGCGTTTGGTACACTCCGCAACCAGTGGTAAACTTTATAGTACGTGCCGTAGATGAAATACTAAAAACAGAGTTTGACCTGCCCCAAGGCTTGGCAGATACCAGCAAAACCAAGATAAAGCTCGACACCCAAAACTTTGATAAAAAATCGGGTAAATACATACAGATAGAACAAGAAGTACACCGAGTACAGATACTAGACCCTGCCACAGGCACGGGTACTTTTTTGGCAGAGGTGGTAAAACACATACACAAAAAGTTTGCAGGGCAACAAGGGATATGGAGCAACTATGTAGAAACACATTTATTGCCTCGCCTCAATGGATTTGAGTTGCTCATGGCCAGCTACGCCATGGCACACTTAAAGCTTGACTTGCTTTTAACAGAAACAGGTTACAAACCAACTACAAACCAAAGGTTTAGAGTGTACTTAACCAATAGTTTGGAAGAAAGCCACCCCGATACAGGAACACTTTTTGCCAACTGGCTCAGTGCAGAAGCCAACGAAGCCAACCACATTAAGCGTGATACACCTGTAATGTGTGTTATAGGCAACCCACCTTATAGTGTGAGTAGTAATAACAAAAGCCCTTGGATTGAAAACCTAACGGCGGATTATAAAAAAAATTTAAATGAACGTAATATTCAACCTTTATCTGATGATTATATCAAATTTTTACGTCTTGGGCAATATTATGTTGAAAAAACTGGCGAAGGAATCTTAGCTTTTATTTCTAATAATAGTTTTATTGATGGTATAATTCATCGTAAAATGAGAGAAGAACTGATGAAAACTTTTGATAAAGTATACATTTTAGATTTGCATGGTAATGCTAAGAAAAAAGAAGTTTGCCTAGATGGAACACCAGACCAAAACGTTTTTGATATTATGCAAGGTGTGAGTATTAACATTTTTGTAAAGAAACATAAGAAATAATATGTCATTAATCAGCAATCAAGAATACATCCATTGGTTTCAGTCGATTAAAGACCAAATCAGAAATAGCCAAATTAAAGCCTCATTAAGGGTAAACAATGAGCTTATTTTGTTGTATTACAATTTAGGAAAACAAATTGTAGAAAAACAAACGCAAGAGCAGTGGGGAAACGGAATTATTGAACAACTAAGTAATGATTTAAAATCAACTTTTTCGGATGTAAATGGTTTTTCAAAAACCAACCTGTATGCCATGAGGCAGTTTTACTTGGTGTTTTCAAATTTCCACCAAGTTGGTGGAAATTTAGAAAACACGCCATCAATTGTAAAAAATATTTGTGTAAATATACCTTGGAGGCATTTGGTTTTACTACTTCAAAAAATTAAACTACAAGATGAATTTGAATTTTATTTAGCACAAACCATAGAAAATAATTGGAGCAGAAATATTTTGCAATTGCAAATAGAATCTAATTTATATCAACGAAAAGGGAAAGCTGTACATAATTTTAAAGAAGTTTTGCCTCTACCTGAGGCAGATTTGCTCAACGAAACACTTAAAAATCCTTATAACTTCGATTTTCTAACCCTTGAAAAAAACGCACTCGAAAAAGACATTGAAAAAGGGCTTATTAATAACATTACTCATTTTATACTAGAACTTGGTAAAGGGTTTGCTTTTTTGGGTAAACAATACAAAGTTAGTTATCAACAAAAAGAATATTTTATTGACCTATTATTTTACAATGTAAACTTACATTGTTATGTAGTAATAGAGCTTAAAGTGGGGGATTTTATGCCAGAATATGTAGGTAAACTTAATTTTTACCTCAATTTGATCGATGCTACTCTGAAAAAAGAAAAAGATAAACCCACTATAGGTATATTGCTTTGTAAAACCAGCGAAAAATTTGAAATAGAGTTTGCCCTTAAAGACATCAATAAGCCCATTGGCGTAAGCGAATATCGATTTAATGAACTTCCAACCGATATTAAAAGCGAAATGCCCTCAGTTGAAGAACTGGAATTTGAATTAAAAAAACTACAACAAAATGAGCAATAAAGCCCAAGTATTTCATTTTGACCTGCAAGGCAAACGTGAAGATAAATACGATTTCCTAAACCAAAACTCATTGGCTTCTATTGCTTGGAACACCCTAGAACCTAATGCTCCCAATTACTTTTTAGTAAAGAAGGATTTTGAGGAATCTGGAGACTATGAAAAAGGGTTTAAGGTTGATGAGGTGTTTCTTATTAATACTAGTGGAGTAAAAACTCATGATGATGGAAATCTAATAAGTTTTAAAAAATTTCAAGAGAATAATCACCAATATTTTTATCGTCCATTTGATATTCAAAATATAGAATATGATTTAAAAAAAGTTGTTCGCCATAGGTATTCAGTAATGAAACATTTATTAAAAGAAAACATTGCAATTTTATTTCCTAGACAAGCAATTACTGAAAAGTATGGTTTTTTTCTTAGTAAAGGATTGACTGATATAAATTACACTGGAACAGCAGGACAATTTGGTGCTGGTTTAGTTTTTCCACTTTACTTTTACCCCGAAACTTCAGGACAACTAGCCATAGGCGATAACAGCAAGGAACGCAAACCCAATCTCAATGAAGCAATAGTAGCAAAAATAGCGGAGGGTTTGGGTGCTAAGTTTGTGGCGGAGAAAGAAACCATTGTCAAAGTTTCAAACTTTGACAATGGTAGTTTTGCTCCAATTGATATTTTAGATTATATCTATGCCGTACTGCATTCGCCTACATACAGAGAAAAATACAAGGAGTTTTTAAAGATAGATTTCCCACGAGTGCCGTATCCGAAAAGCTATAAGGTCTTTAACGACCTTATAGCTTTGGGTAGCCAACTCCGCCAAATACATTTGCTCGAAAGCCCCATAGTAGAAAACTACATTACCCAATACCCCATAGATGGCGACAACGTAGTGGTAAAGCCACGGTTTGAAACCTATAAGGTTTCTGAAAACCTTATAGGTTTAGGTAGAGTGTACATCAACGAAACCCAATATTTCGACAACGTACCCGAAGTAGCTTGGAACTTCTATATTGGCGGCTACCAACCTGCCCAAAAATGGCTCAAAGACCGCAAAGACCGCAAACTGGAATTTGACGACATCCTTCACTACCAAAAAATCATCGTTGCCCTCACCGAGACGGACAGGCTGATGAAGGAAATAGATTTGGTACAAATAGATTAATTATACATTTTATTACCATGGGACACAGAGCAAATTTTGTTTGGATAGAAAATGAAAATAGGACTATTTATTATTCGTGGGCTGGAGCAAAATACACTCTACATCTTTTAACTGAAAGTTTAGATTTTTGTAGAGATTTCTTTAAAAAATGTGTTGAAGAAAACGATCTTATGGATACCGTATGGTGCGAAGGTGCATTATTAATTGACTGCGATAAAAGAAATATAGTCGTCTTTGGTACAGAAGATTTCAACTGCACTCCCGCACTTAGAAGACATTACTTTAAAAGAATCAAATCTCTGTGGCCAGACTGGGTAATAACTTGGGCTCACAGGGGAATCATAGATATAGCTGTATATTTAAAAAGATATGATGAAAGAATATTAAACGTTAGAAGTTTGTGGGATTACACAGAAAATGGATTAACATTTGAAGCAATGTTAGAAGATGAATTTTTTGATGAAATAACTAAAAGTGAGATTATAACCCTTATTCATAATGGACAAATAGAAGATTACTACACAAATAATAGTTTGGGCGAAGGTATAATTATGGCTTTGAAATACGGTGAAAAACTAAAAGATATAATTCCACAAAAGTATAAAGTTGACAATTGGGTAAATGAATACGATATTACCTCTTGTGCAGTTATAGATTATGATCAAAAAAAGATATTCGTTTGTTGGTCAAATGTAACACCACTTCAGATAGATTATTTTTTAAAGGAACATTGGGAAGACTGGGAGATTATACGACAAGAAGAAGGCTTGATTTATAATTTCAAATACACCCATAGAGCTTATGAACACATAGAAATGACTGATAAAATGTATGAAGAAAACTATAGTATGGATATTCTAAAAAACAAAAGTTACTATGTGAAGTGGAAAGAAAGAGATAAATAAAAAACCACCAATTTTCATTGGTGGTTTTTAAAATGTTATTAATCAATAAATTACAAATAAATCTCCGAACCTTTCACTTTAAATTCTTGAGATTTAGCTTTCATACCTTCTATCAAGGCTTTGTCAGCTTCTATTCCTTGAGCATCTGCAAAATCACGCACATCTTGAGTAATTTTCATAGAGCAGAAATGAGGTCCACACATAGAACAGAAATGAGCCACCTTTGCTCCTTCGGCAGGCAAAGTTTCATCATGAAACTCACGGGCTGTATCTGGGTCAAGCGACAGGTTGAACTGATCTTCCCAACGGAACTCGAAACGAGCTTTACTCAAAGCATTATCTCTGTACTGTGCTCCTGGGTGTCCTTTGGCTAAATCCGCAGCGTGTGCCGCAATTTTGTAAGCAATCACACCATCTTTCACATCTTTTTTGTTAGGTAAACCCAAATGTTCTTTAGGAGTAACATAACACAACATGGCTGTTCCAAACCAACCAATCATAGCAGCACCTATTGCAGATGTGATGTGATCATAACCTGGAGCTATATCTGTAGTCAATGGTCCTAATGTATAGAATGGAGCTTCGTGGCATTCTTTCAGTTGCTTGTCCATGTTTTCTTTGATCATGTGCATAGGCACGTGACCTGGTCCTTCAATCATAGTTTGGATATCATGTTTCCAAGCTATTTTAGTAAGTTCGCCTAGTGTTTCTAGTTCACCAAACTGAGCAGCATCGTTAGCATCAGCTATGGAACCAGGTCTCAAACCATCACCTAAAGAGAAGCTCACATCGTATGCCTTCATGATTTCGCAAATTTCTTCAAAATGCGTGTACAAGAAGTTTTCTTTATGATGAGCCAAGCACCACTTAGCCATAATAGAACCACCTCTAGACACTATACCCGTTACACGCTTAGCGGTAAGAGGAATGTATCTCAAGAGCACACCTGCATGTATGGTAAAGTAATCTACACCTTGCTCTGCTTGTTCTATAAGAGTATCCCTAAACAGCTCCCAAGTAAGGTCTTCTGCTTTACCGTTTACTTTTTCAAGTGCCTGATAAATAGGTACCGTACCCACGGGTACAGGACAGTTTCTAATAATCCACTCTCTGGTTTCGTGTATATTTTTACCTGTAGATAAATCCATCAGAGTATCTCCACCCCATCTACAGCTCCACACGGCTTTCTCCACTTCCTCTTCAATAGAAGATGAAACCGCAGAATTACCAATGTTTGTATTGATTTTCACTAAAAAGTTTCTTCCTATAATCATAGGTTCAGCCTCTGGGTGATTGATATTTGCAGGAATAATAGCTCTACCTCTTGCCACTTCATCTCTTACAAACTCAGGAGTAATCAATTTAGGTATAGAAGCACCAAAATTTTGACCTTCATGTTGCTGAGTAAGGGTCTCAAATGAGCCGTTTAATTGGCTTTTCAGTTGTTCTATGCGTTGATTTTCACGGATAGCAATATATTCCATTTCTGGAGTAATGATACCTTTTTTTGCATAGTGCATTTGAGATACATTTTGACCAGCTTTTGCTCTCAAAGGATTTTTTATATGTTCAAATCTTAAACTATCCAATGAAGAGTCAGACAATCTCTGTTTACCGTATTCTGAACTGATGCTTGGTAGTTCTTCTACATCACCACGTTCCAGAATCCATTGTTCTCTTAATCTAGGTAAGCCTTTTTTAAGATCTATTTGTATGTTTGGGTCAGTGTAGGGCCCAGAAGTATCATAAACTACCACAGGAGCGTTAGTTTCACGTTTTTCCGCTTTAGGCCCAAATTTATGAACTGTATCTGTAAGTGTGATTTCACGCATGGCCACCTTTACAGATGGGTGTAATTCACCTTGCACATATATCTTCTTTGAAGAAGTTAAAGGCTCACGGGTAATTTTATTTTCTGTTGGAGTATGTTCTTGTTTCATTTTTGAATTATAGATTAATGAATTTAAGGACTTTTCTAATTTATATTTTAATATTAACCACCTTGTGTGGCTCTTATGATAGTGATTTTATCGTTTTCGTTTAGTACATATTCTGCCCATTTTAGTTTTGGAATCACCGTATTGTTTACGGCCACAGCTAATCCTTTTTTATCGTTGAGCTGTAAATGTGTGATGAGTTCATTTAAAAAACTACCTGACGCAAATTGTATTTCTTCTCCGTTTACTAACATGTGTTTTGTTAATATTCCAATTGGGTAATGTATAAACTCAGAATAGAGTATATAAGAAGTGAGAATGATGAAGTTCATCTACTTATTCCCTTCGACAGTATTAACTGTATCAGGTTCAAAGGGTATTTCTCAGCTCTTGTGGTTTAGTTTTTCTAAAATAGGAATTATTTCCATTTATGAACTCAAACACACAGCACCCCTATAAGTGAATATGATACAAAAGTAATCAATAATAAGTTCGTTCAAAAGGAATTAATAAAAAAGGCTTGAAATTTATCAAGCCTTAAGATATTACATTCTCCTTCTTTTTTGGTTACTGTTTCTATTATTATTGTTGTTATTGTTACCGTTACGGTTTCCGTTATTGTTGTTATTATTCGAGAAATTCCTTCTGTTATTATTGTTAGAATGGTTTCTACCATTGGCTCCATATTTGTTTTCAGCGGTGCTATAGCTAGAAGTATTTCTGCGAACCACTTGGCCGTGCAGCAAATTATCAGACTTAACCAAATCTGTATCCAGATTTAGTCTAAACCCAGACATTTCTCGCAAGTCATTTAAGATTACTTCATCATCTAGCACCTCTTTGTTCCATGCTGTGTAAAATGCTTTCATCATTTTAGCTAAGCTCAGAGTAGCTTCATGGCGTTCGGCATCATCTTCTATGGCTACAATTTTTTCAATCATCAAATCCACATTACGTCCGTAATGTTTTTTTCTGACTTTGTTGGTGTTATAATCCATCCTTTTAGGTTTTTTACCCAAAAGTTCTGCTTCTGGTTTAGGATAAGGGCTTTCTATATCTAGCTTAAATTCAGCCATTATTTGCATATCATCCCAAATTTTCTGAATCATATCCTGATTATTCGGATTTGGACTTAACTGCCTCATCATTTCAACCACTATTTTAGCTTGTTGATTACGTTTATCACGATCTTCAATAGTTAATAAATGTTGAACCATTTTTTGCAAGTTGCGGCCATATTCACGCAAAATGATACCAGCTCTTTGGGTATTATATTCTTCTGTAAACATTAAGAATGATTAAAAATAAAAGATGTGCTTGTGCTATGTTGTATGTAATTAACTAGCTTAAAATTATATTAACACAAATTTACAATATAAAATGAATAATACAAATTTGTATTATTTCATGTTCAAAAAAAAGAGAGACAAATGCCTCTCTTAATTTATTTCTATTACTTATTAAGTAAAGATTTAATTGCTGTATCTTTTTGTTCGAAATTAAACATTTTTAAAATAGTATTCATTTCTGCAACTATCTCAGCATTTCTCAGATTACCTATACTTCCTTCGTGCGTATGTTTGATTTCAAAGTTTGGAGCAAAAGTTCCAGATGCAATCTCCTCTCCTACTTGTTTGTAGGCATCTCTAAATGGTATACCTTGTAACACCAGTTCATTCACTCTTTCCACACTAAAGATGTATTTATATTTATCATCTTCTACTATATTTTGATTGATTCTGATATTCTCAAACATATATTGAGCTATTTCTATACAATCTAACAAAGTATCAAATGCCGGGATAAACGACTCCTTTATAATCTGCATATCTCTATGATAACCAGAAGGCAAATTACTCAACACATTGTTTATTTCTTGAGGTAGAGCTCTTAGTTTGTTACATTTTGCTCTTATCAACTCAAACACATCAGGATTTTTCTTATGTGGCATAATACTAGAACCTGTAGTGAGCTCGTCTGGAAAAGACAAAAAGGCAAAATTCTGACTTATGTACAAGCACACGTCCATACTCATACGAGATAGTGTGGCCGCTATAGACGCCAAAGCATTACTTACCACCCATTCTGTTTTACCACGTCCCATTTGAGCATAAACCACGTTTTGATTTAGTGTTTCAAAACCTAGAAGCTGCGTAGTTAATGTTCTATTTAAAGGAAACGATGAACCATAACCAGCACCAGAACCTAAAGGATTTTTATTTGCAACTTTGTAGGCAGCTTGTAACTGAGTGAGATCATCTACGAGACTTTCTGCATACGCTCCAAACCACAAGCCAAATGAAGAAGGCATGGCAATTTGTAAATGTGTATAACCAGGTATAAGTGCATCTTTATGTTGTTCACTTAATTTAATAAATAAATTAAATAAATTTTGAGTAGCACCTACGGTATCTTGTATACGCTGGCGAATGAACAATTTTAAATCTAAGAGAACTTGGTCGTTACGAGATCTTCCACTGTGAATTTTTTTTCCTATATCTCCCAATTTTCTGGTAAGCATAAGTTCTACCTGTGAATGAACATCTTCAACACCGTCTTCTATCTCAAATTCACCTGCTTTTATACTATTGTAGATATTCAATAGTTCTTTGTGTAACAATGGCAATTCATCTGTTGGAAACAAGTTTATAGTTTCTAGCATTTGAGTATGAGCCATAGAACCCAACACATCAAACTCTGCTAAATAACTATCTAATTCTCTATCTTTTCCTACGGTGAATGTTTCTATTCTTTTGTTAACGTCGGTTTCTTTTTGCCAAAGTTTCATTTATGTACCAAAATTTGATGCAAAATGCAGATTTTGAGTATTAAAAACAATTTTGAGTATTATTTTTAATGTTTAAATAAAAAAATTGAAACTTTTTAACATAAAATTGGATTTAGGTCATAAAATTAAAAATTACTTTTTTATGGTTAATGCTATTTATATTCAAAAATGTTTTAAAACTTCAGAAAATTAAAAATTTAAATACTTAAAACTAATAGATTCAACATTAAAACTTGAATTAAAAAAGACAAAAAAATCACTTTTATATTAATTATTTAAACATATTTTAACGGTTAAAAAACACTATTTAAATAAAATTAAATTATTTTAGTATGAATTCGTTACCTAATTTATCAAATAATTGATATAAAATTTAAATATTATTACATTCGTTTAATTTTCAATTAAAACCAAAAAACAAATATGAAAAAACAAATTTTACTAGCATTAGGAATAGCAAGCTCTTATATGGGTTATGTTGCTATAAACAAAAACCAACAAGCATATGCATATCCTACAGGTGTTAATGGATATACTGGCAAAACAAAGTCATGTAATGATTGCCACGCAACAATTACAAATAATTTATCAAATGCTTCTAATTTTACATTAGTATCTGATGTTCCGTCTACGGGTTATGTACCTGGCTCAACGTATAATTTCACTTTAACAATCCTCACTAAAAAAAGTTATTTAGGATTTGATATAGGTGCATACAATTCGGCAAACACTTTATTAACAGGTGGATTTAGTAGTATTTCTGGTGGGCAAATATTAAATAATGAAATTGCTCATAACTCTAGCAATATTACGCCAACTAATAACAGAAAGGTAGTTACTTTTAAATGGACAGCCCCTGCAAAAGGCACAGGAACTGTAAGTTATTACGGTTCTATAGCAACTGGTATTTCTGGAAAAGGTACACCACCAATGGATACACTAAATAAATTTGTAACTACTTTTAAAGAAAATGTTGCAACAGATATACTAGATGAACTAAAAACTACGTTTAACTTTTCTGTGTATCCTACTATGGTAACTGATCACATAAAAGTAGAATATACATTGCCTCAAAATGAAAGTGTAGCTGTGAAAATAATGAATACATCAGGACTTGTAGTTAAAGAATTACCTTTAACAGTTAAGACCCTAGGTTTCTACACAGAAACAATTTCTACTTCACAATTACAATCGGGCACGTATTTTGTACAAACTGTAATTGGAAATCATACGATTTCTGAAAAAATTATAATTAAATGATAAAAAAATTAACTCTTGGGCTTGCTTGTTTGGCAAGCCTTTCATCTGTAGCTCAGGTATATGTTTCAAAAACTTCAAAGGTGCATTTTTTTTCAAAAACACCTATGGAAGATATTGAAGCTACAAGTAAAACCGCAACAGCACTCCTAAACAACAAAACAGGTGATTTGGTTATCAGTATGACTATCAAATCATTTAAGTTTTCGTCGGATCTGATGGAGGAACATTTTAATGAAAACTACATGGAGTCTGAAAAATTCCCAAAAGCAGACTTCAAAGGTAAAATTACAAATATAGCTGCGGTAGACTTTACAAAAAATGGCACTTACAAAGTACAAATCTCAGGAGATTTTACTATTCATGGTGTTAAAAAAACACAAAATACAGAAGGAACTATAACTATAAACAACGGAGCTATAAGCGGAAATTCTAAATTTGTAATCAAACTAGAAGATTACAATATTGAAAGACCAAAAATAGTTTGGGAAAAAATAGCTGAAAATATAGATGTGGATTGTGCATTTGATTTTCAACCCTATAAAAAATAAATATTTATAAAAATTAACATTTAAAATAACGTATGAACAAACAAATTTTCTCTTTAACAGCAACTGTAATTGTTGCTTTAGGTCTTGCTACTGTTTCTTGCAAGAATGACAAAAAAACGGCGACTCCAAGTACAGCTAGTTGTACTGATACTTCAAACGTAACGTTTAGTACAATTAAGCCAATTTTAACTTCTAACTGTGCTAATTGTCACTCTGGAATTGATACAGAATCAGGTTTTGGAGCATATTCACAATCAAATATACTAGGTACTATTAATCATACAGCAGGGTACTCTCCTATGCCTAAAAATGGAAGTAAACTTTCAGACTGTGATATTTTAAAAATTCAAAAATATTACAATAGTCTAGCTAAATAAGTAAAAACCACAAAAACCTATCAGAAATTGATAGGTTTTTTTATTTTTAAGGTATGAAAAAATTTTTAACTACATTTTTAGTTGGTCTGGCTATATGCTCTCAAGCTCAAGATCTTGAGTCTATGATGAATGACCTCCAAAAAGACAGCACACAAACTAAAGAGTATGTGAAGTCTACGTTTAAAGGCACTAAGCTAATAAATGGCCACAGCATAGAATCTCCCGCACCTGGAGTGTTACAGTTCATCATTTACCACAGATTTGGTGATATGAAAAACGTATTATACAATTTCTTTGGTCTGGACCAAGCAAGTACCAGATTAGGTCTGGATTATGGAATTAATAAAAACCTGTCTGTAGGTTACGGAAGAACTGCGGTAAACAAAGCAATTGACGGGTATATTAAATATAAAATCTTAAGACAAACTACAGACAATTCTATGCCTGTATCTTTAGCAATAGTAGAAGGTGCTTCTATTAATTGTGTAAAAGACGCTACTTACTACACCAACAACGGTTTGCGTAGATTAAATTATTTGTCTCAAATCATACTTGCGAGAAAATTTTCTCAAGGATTTTCGGCTCAATTAATGCCAACTTTGGTACATAACAATTTAGCAGAAAATGGGAATAAGAATACTGTATTTTCTTTGGGTTATGGAGCAAGAGCAAAAATATCTAGAAGAACCTCTGTAAACTGGGAACATTTCTATTTGATGCCGAATCAACTTACAAGTAACTACAGAAGTACCATTGCTTTAGGTTTTGATATTGACACTGGTGGGCACATATTCCAGTTTCATTTAACCAATGCTAGTAGTTTGATAGAACAACAATTCATCACAAACACTACAGGTAATGTTTTAAAGAGTGAATTCAGACTAGGTTTCAATATCTCTAGGGTATTTACTATCAACAAAAAAGCTGCTTCAAAAAGCTAATTAGTTTGGGATTTTAAGACTTCGTCTTAAAATCCCAAACTACTACATTCCATAGTGTTTCTCCTTGCTGATACTGATGTATGGTTTCAAATCCTAATGCAGCATGAGCTTTTTGAGATTTGTAATTGAAAGCTGATATTTCGGTAACTACTATATCAAATCTTTCTGCGAACAATTCTTTGTGTTTCAAATACAATTCTTTAAACAAACCCTTTCCTCTGTGAGCTTCACTTATACAGATTTGCCCTATGGTGTAGTAGGAATATTCTTTGATAGATTTACCTTTATATTTTAAATTTTCACAAATAGCTATCATAGGTTCTAAATTGGCATCGCCCATACATGCTTCTCTAGAAGCTGCCAAAGCATACGCCACCAATTCTTCATTTAAAAATACCACTGGTTGTGGCAAATATTGCATCATATTTTGTATCAAATCTGCGGAATACTGAAAAGTCAAAAAACCTTCTTTTTCTGCTTGTGCTTGAGACAAATTTATTTTTAAATTATCTGCCTGCAATTTTTTGAGACCAGCTATTTCTGCAATATCAAGTGTTTTATGCAAATACATATTTTAGTTAGTAGACTGTGGTAGTTCGGCACAAATATAACTCAATTGTGCTATGGCTTTTTGTAATTTTGCATAATAACTTACCGTTTTAATTTTGCTTTCGTACATTTTGGTTTGTCTAACATTGAGATAAAAAAGCGTAGCTTCACCAGCTTCAAATTTAGCTTTTTCACCTTCATAAAGTTTTTCAGCCGCCTTGTACATTTTTAATTGTGTCTTAAAAATGTTGTTATATGCCTCAATATCATTTAACGTTTGTTTCAAAGAAACCTCATATTGTTGCACCGTATAAATTTGTTCAAATGTAGTTTGTTTGATCTTCAGTTTAGATGCTTGTAGTTTGGCTCTATCTTTTCTCAAGAAAATAGGCTGAATCAAATGAATACCAAATTTGTAATTTTTAGACAAATAATTAGTATTTACATCACTCATGTCAAATGTGGTTGGTGAATTTAAATATTTACCATAAGCCGTAGCTTGTGGTAAAAACAACTGACTGTACAGTTTTTTATCTAACTCTAATTTTAAAATTTTTAAATTGAGTTTCTGAATCTCAGGCTGATACATTTTCATTTTGTCATATAAACTCTGAAAAGTAGTATCTGGTAAATTGGGCTGTTCTTTCAGATCTTCTGGCTGGGTAGCCTCTTCTAGCTCCAAAGGTTGCAGAGTCTCTGTCCATAAGTTTAAAGATAAATTCAAACTACTTGCTTTTAATTCATTTTTAGAATCTTTAAGTTCTATTTCTCTTTCATACAAATTTACGGCAGCTTCTACACTGTCAATTTTTGCCATATCTCCTCCTACTATTTTACCAACTACGGCTTCGTAGGTTTGTAAGGCCAACTCGTAATTTTGTAGCTTCATCTGGTATTTGGTGTAAGCCATAAACCATTCCCAATAATCTTTGGTGGCAGAAAAAACAGTTTTGGTTACGTATTTTAAACGTTCCGCTTTGTTGAGTTTCTGCATATTCTGAGCAGTTCTTACTGCCAATCTGCGTTCGTCAAACACTATGCCTTTGAGGTCTACTTCTAATCCGGCAAACATTAAACCACCTTTTGGTGTATAATCTGCTGGGTTTTGATTTACCCCCGAATTATTTTCATAACCCATTTTAATATCTGCACCATACCAAGTAGGTATTTTCAAACCAAAATCTAAATAGTCGTAATATTTTTTACCACTATATACTTTTTGAGTCATATCAAAATCAAACTTGGGATCAAAACCACCACGAGCAAGTCTTACTTCTTGGGCTCCTAACAAGTCGTAAATATCTGCTTGTTTGATCAAAGGATGATTTTTATACACCAAAGTCAAATATTCTTGAAAGCCAAGAACTTTTTGAGCAAACAAATTTTGAATGCTCAAAAGAGTGCATAGAATTAATTTAAAATTGAAACCTTTCATGCATTTACAATTAATAATCGCTAGCTTTTTTCTCTGTATCTGTTTCTTTTGGTTTTTCTTTTAAGCTAGGCGGGAAACCATTTAGCTGACGCCATATTTCATACCCAACTTTAACCTCATCTAGCATAGCCCAAGCTTTGATACCAGAACCCATTCTCAACTGCACAGGCCATGGCTCATCGTGTTCGTCAGGAATAACTAAAATTCTAAATTTACCGTTTTCTGACTGCACCTTATCTATTACTTCTACCCTACCACCAAAAGTACCAACTGCTACATTCGGCCAGCCCGAGAATTGTAACGATGGCCAACCATCAAACTCCAACCTTACTCTTCTCCCAACAGACAGCAGAGGTACATCCATAGGATACACATATAATTCAGCTGCAATTTTTGGATGTTCAGGCACAAGAGTTACCACTACTTCACCTTCTTTAATTATTTCACCAATTCCCGCAGTTTTGGCTTTCACTACATAGCCGTTTTGAGGTGCGTAAATCACATATTGCTGATTACGAATATCTACGTTAGCAATTTCATTTTTTAACTTTGAAATTTCAGCATCTGTGTTTGCATAATACACTTGAGCTGAACTTTTTTCAGAATTTGCTTTTGATATTTTGTCCGCATATTCTGCCATGATACTGTTAAGCTCAATTTTTGCATTGATGACTTCATTTTTAAATACATCAACTTTGTTTTCGTATGAAACTAACTTTGCTTTACTTTCTTGTAATTTAGCTTTTCTTTTTTCTAACTCATACAGAGGAATCAAGCCTTTATCATACATACCCACACTCCTATCATACTGTGCTTGAGCTATATTGAAATTATTTTTTTCTGCCACAAAATCAGCACTATCACTTTGATTTTTAAGTATGGCTTGCTTTAACTTATTCTTAGCTTTATCTATACTCAACTTGTTGGCCTCCTCCAGAGCACCAATTTGCCTATTGATAGCATTTATTTTCTCTTGACTAGATTTTAAAGCTGACTCTTTTGCATAATATTGTTCTTGTAATCTGATACTTAACTCCGGATCAAAGAATTTATCTTTCACCTCAGAAAGTGTTATGATAGGATCACCTTTGTGAATGTGTTGTCCTTCATGTATGTGCCATT
This sequence comes from Cytophagales bacterium, assembly GCA_046329305.1. GTDB lineage: Bacteria > Bacteroidota > Bacteroidia > Cytophagales > UBA9547 > CAMFLX01. The sequence goes on along the minus strand of JAXLUW010000002.1, from coordinate 152,490 downwards.
TGGCTATTTTACCTGCAATAGTAGTTTCAATTTTTTGTGGTCTATCTTCAGGATACAAAGCTGTAACATTACCATACGCAAACACATTTTGTTGCCAAGGTAAAAACATTACAATAATTGCTAACACAAAAATACCAACTAATACATAAGAAACTGTTTTTGTAAATCTATGACTATGCATCATACTCATAGAATACAATTCTGAAGTTTCTATTTTTTTTGCTACAGATTGTTTTGAAATATTCAGCATAATTAATCAAGTTTGTCTTTAAACCAATTTACTTTAGATAAGTTTTCATAAGTGTCTTCAGCCGCCAAATAGCCATTATCCAACACTAACACTTTATCGCAAAAAGATAATATTGCGGGATCATTGCTTAAACAAATCAACGTCCATGTATTTTTTTTATCGAACAAGAAACTCAATAGTTTCAATTTTTCACCTTTGTCTAGATTGCCTAAAAAGTCGTTAATAATCAACAATCTAGGTTTTTCTGCTAATGCACGAGCTAAACAAATTTTCTTTATGGTAGAATTTGAAAAACCTTTTCCTCCTGCAATAAGTTGTGTATTTAATCCATCAGGCAATGAATTTACAGTATCTGAAAGTCCTACGTTTTCTATAGCATTCATGACATCATAAATACTTGTACGAGAAATACCCATGGATATATTTTCATAAATGGTACCATCAAAAACATGTTCTTCGGATACATAAATACCTACGTTATCTCTCAAACTGTTCACGTCAATATCTCTAAGCGACAAACTATCTAATGTTATTACTCCTTCATAATTCAAGTAAAGACCCGCTAATATATTCATAAGAGTATTTTTCCCCGAATTAGAATTTCCGGAGATTGCCACTCTCTGCCCTGACTCTATTTTGAATGAAATATCTTTGATGGTATCTTTAGTTTTACCTTCAAATCTGTATTTTAGGTGCTTCACTTGTAGTTCCATACCTATTTCCTCTTTAGATCTCGGAAAAATAGCACCTTGTTCTTTTTCTAATGGCAAATCTGTAACATGACCTATTTTGTCAAGTGCTGTGAAAACATCATAAACCACATCCATACTTACAATTACTTTTTCAACAGCACCTATGATAAGGATGATTACGATTTCTGATGCTACAAACTGACCTAAGGTAATTTCTTGATCATTTACTAACATGGTACCCATAATCAAAACTCCTCCTGTAATAATAGTTTTAAAGGCTACAATAAATGAATATTGATTCATGAGCACCTTAAAGTGTGCTTTTCTAGATTTTAAATAATTATTTACATAATAATCCATTTTTTGTAAAGGCAAGTTGGTGAAACCCGCCAGTTTAAACGGAGTAAGTGTACGCCCTAATTCTTGTAACCAATGTGCGATTTTGTATTTGTATTTAGATTCATAAATACTAGTTTTGAGTCCTTTAGGTGAAGTAAAATAAAACAATACCGATAAAAACAAGATAAGCAACAAACCAAAAAAGATAAATAATGGATGGTATACAGCCAGAAGAATAATACCAAACAATATCTGTAACAAAGCCGAGGATATTTCTATGAGCATTTTGGGCAACCCTTTTTGCACAGTTAGAATATCAAAAAACCTATTCATAAGTTCTGGAGGATACTCCTTTAACAAACTCTCAGCTTTTATTTTGGGTATTCTGTATGCGAACTCAAAAGCTGCTCTTGAGAAAACTCTTCTTTGCAAGACTTCAACCATAGAGGTTTGTAAGATTTGTAAAAAACCACCTAAAAACGTAAATAAAATTACTCCTGCAATAAGTAAAGTAACAGAACTTGAGATCTGCAAACTCGAAATCCTATTGATAATAGCCTGTATACCAAGAGGTAACGACAAAGATATCAAACCTATGGCTATTGCATATACATAAATAGACCCTATTTCTCTCTTTTCTGTTGTTAAAAGTCTAAACAGTCTGCGAATGGGAGTATATTCTTGATCATCTGCATAATCTTCTCCGCTTATGTTGGGACTTATTAATGAGTTGATAGATGCTGGCGATAAAAAAATGATTTGATTGTCAAACTTGTTACCATATTCTGATTTCTTTAAGAAATTATCTAAAGAGTCAGCAGAAAATTCTTCTTGTACAAATTCCGCATCGTTTACTAATCTGAATAAAAATAATTTTCCCTTAATTTTTTGAATTACACAAGGTATTATTTTTTTGGAACCATCTCTTTCAAATAATAAAAAAGGAAAATCAAATTTCTTTAAAATAGGCAAAAAATCTTCTTTTGTTGCATAATGCTGAATGAGCATCAACTGAATTTTGTTTCCTGTTTCAATAAGTTCGTTGGTGAGAGAAATAAAATCATTATCATCGCTTCTGTCATTCAAATGCAATATGTTCTTTTGAAATTCAAAAGGATTGTATGAATGATCTATAAGCTCAGCTATTTTCTCAATAATGATATGAGCTTTCGTTTTTTCCATATAATTTTGTAAAAATATTCACAGTATTAAAATATATCTTACAGATATAATACAATTCTACTGTGGGTTTGATTTATGAGTAATATTGGTTCTGTAAATATATAATTGGATTCATTAAATGCAAAACGATTCTACACTAAACGGCAAACAATTAGGTAAAATTACGGAGGATTTTGTCAAAATTTCTGATGTACTAAAAGAGAGTTCTTATCAAATCAGAACTAGAAAATATAGCGACCACCCTATATTTGTTATCAGTGATCAAGATTTAGATCTTGGATTGCCTCTCATTAAAAAAGGGGAACGTGAAAACAAATGGAACTACAACGCCGCTTTGCCTGAACATTTTATTGAAAAAGAAATAATCGAATTGGAGAAATACGAAGAGTTTGTAGGAATATATAAAGATCCAGAAGAATATTGTTGTTTGTTTGTAGTTTTACCAAACTTCAATAGTTTTATTTTTTTACCGTATCCTGAAGATTCTTTTGATTCTGAAATATTTTAAATCTTCAAAATATTAAATAGTTTCTGAACTAATTACTTATTTTTACTTTAAAAAGTACAATTTAATTTGCGTTTAAACATTTAGATTTTAATTTTGTAATTCATTATCAAGTGTATGACAAATACAAATTTTGACATCATCGTTATTGGAGGAGGTATTGTTGGTTTAGGTGCTGCATATAAACTCCAAAAATCATTTCCTCAACTAAAAATATTAGTTTTAGAGAAAGAAAACAGTTTAGCCGCACATCAAACTGGTCACAATTCAGGCGTAATCCATTCAGGAATATACTATAAACCAGGATCTTACAAGGCAAAAAACTGCAAAACTGGTCGTTTAGAACTTGTAGATTTTTGTAGAGAATATAAAATTGAACACGATGTTTGTGGAAAAGTGATAGTTGCTACTGAAGAATGGGAACTTCCACAGATTGAAAAAATATACAACCATGGTATACAAAACGATACGGAGGGTATAGAAAAAATTAATTCGAAACAAATCAAAGATATTGAACCTTACTGTACGGGTATTGCAGGTATATGGGTACCATGCACTGGAATAGTAAATTTTGTGGGTGTAACTAACAAAATGGCAGAACTAACCAATGGTATTAATCCCGAAAGTAGAGTTTTGACAGGTTACGAAGTAATTGATGTTCAAAACGAAGGATCAGACAAAATAGTAATTACCAATAAAGGTAAATTTAAAGGTAAAAAATTAGTTTTCTGTGCTGGTTTGCAAGCAGATAGATTAGCTAAAAAAGATGGTGTTTCTGAACTTGACATGCAAATAGTTGGCTTTAGAGGTGACTATTATGAACTTACTGACGAAGCGAAGCATAAAGTTAAAAATTTAATTTATCCAGTTCCTAATCCTCAGTTTCCATTTTTAGGTGTACATTTTACTAGAATGTGGAATGGTGACATTGAATGTGGACCAAACGCTGTATTTACTTTTAAAAGAGAAGGTTACGGAAAATTAGACTTTAGTTTAAAAGACTCTGCACAAGCATTAACTTACAAAGGAACGTGGAATTTACTTTTCAATCATTTTGATTTTGCAGTAAACGAATATAAAAGAGCATTTTCAAAGAAACTATTCCATAAACAATTGCAAAGACTCATTCCTGAACTAGAAATTACAGATTTAAAACCAGGAAGAGCGGGAGTACGTGCTATGGCACTACAACCAGATGGCAAAATGATAGATGACTTTAAGATTGAATATAAAGATAACAGTTTGCACGTTTTAAATGCTCCATCACCAGCTGCAACTGCTGCCTTAGCAATAGGTGAGGAAATTAAAAAAATGGCTAAAGAACATTTCAATTTATAAAACATTTATACCACAAATAGGTATAATGAGACATATCCCCTAGTAATTGCAATCAAACACAAGGGATATCACCCATAGGGTGTATATGCAAAGAGCCCCAAAAGGGCTCTTTGTTGTTTAAGGATTTTGAAGTTTATACTACCAATTCAAGGCTTTATAAGTTGTAGGACCACTTGGGGTTTTACATTCTATTAACACTCCTTTGGATTGTGTATTTTCTAAAAACACATTCATATCTTCTTTAGACTTTATTTTGGTATCATTAAATTTAGTTATAACATACCCTTCTAAAACACCTGCTTCTTTAAGTTTACCGTCTCTAAGTTTTGTAACTTTAACTCCTGATTGTAAATTATATTTTTCTTTATCTTTATCAGTAAGCTCTGCAAATTCGGCTCCTAGTTTATCTTCTAAGGTTTCTTTTTTCACTACAGCTACTTTTCCCATTTTATTTTTTAAAACGGCCGTTGCAGTTTTCATTTCTCCTTTACGAGAATACGTAAGAACAACTTTATCACCAGGTCTATGTCTTGCCACCGCTTCTTGTAGTTCGGATGTTGAATTTACAGCCACATCTGCTACTTTGGTAATTACATCACCTTCTTTAATTCCTGCTTCTATAGCTGCACTATTTTCATTAACGCCAGCCACATACACACCTTTAATATCTTTAATATTTTTCTCTTTGGCCAATTCGGCCGTTACATCTTGTATATTAATACCCAATAAGCCCCTCTGTACTTCGCCGTATTGTTTAAGATCTTCCACTACTTTCATCACTATTTGTGAAGGAACTGCAAAAGAATATCCCGCAAATGTTCCCGTTGGTGTAGCAATAGCCGTATTGATACCTATCAATCTACCATTAAGATCTACTAATGCACCTCCCGAATTACCAGGATTTACAGCAGCATCAGTCTGTATAAAAGACTCTACAGCATAGTTACTTTTGTTACGAAGAATGTTAATATTTCTTGCTTTAGCACTTACAATACCTGCGGTAACAGTCGAAGTAAGATCAAACGGATTTCCTACAGCTAAAACCCACTCTCCTACTTTAACTTTATCAGAATTCCCCATATTTACATACGGTAAATCTTTTTCATCTATTTTAAGCAAAGCCAAATCAGTTGTGGGGTCTGTTCCAATTAATTTAGCTTCGTAACTTCTTTTATCATCTAAAATAACTTTTATTTTATCGGCTTTTTCTATCACGTGATTATTTGTAACTATATAACCATCTTGAGATAAAATAACACCAGAACCAGCAGCTTCTTGGGGCTGTTGTGGCGAATTTCTAAATTGTCCACCAAAATCATCACCAAAAAATTCTCTTAAAAAAGGATCCATTTGTTGATTTTGTTTACTCGCTGATTCTTTAACTTCATACATGGTTTTAATATGCACCACAGCCGGTCTTACAAAATCAGCAGCCGAAATAAAATTCAAACCTTGCGGTTGGCTAGCAGTGGTCGTATCTAAATATCCAGATAAAACTGCATTATCTCTGTAAGATAGAGATTCATAACGATGATCAGGTGAAATTAATTTATAGGCTCCTAAGGCGATAGCTCCACCTAAAGCTCCACCCAGCACCACTCCGAGTATAAATTGTTTTCTTTCCATTGTGAAAATATATTTTTTTAGATATTAACAATTTGTATGCCTTTTTTATTGTAAGAAACGTATTCAAAAAACAACATTTAAAAAAAATAATAAAAAAACTCATTTCATTGTTGACAGTATGTATTTTTTTCTTACCTTTGCAGTCCAATAAGTTTTCGTAGCTCAACTGGATAGAGCATCTGACTACGGATCAGAAGGTTTGGGGTTCGAATCCCTACGAGAACACAATATTTACAAGCACTTTTTACACGTAAAAAACACTAAGGCGTTGATTTCTAGCAAATTAACGCCATTTTTTTATTCATTTATTATGTATACCTTATTGTTCTACTATCAAAAACTGATAGAAGAAGGCGAAATACTCGTGCAGATTGGAGAATTAGCTCCAGACACACACAGGCAGTATGTTTCAAAAAAAAATAAAATTAATGCCTATTTAGAATCTGTACGACAAACTGACATTACACCCGACAAAATTACACTATTTTGGGTGCGAGATTTTGAACTGTACCTACTAGGTAGCTTAAAGCGAAATTCAGCCAACAAACACCTCATGCACCTGGGTAAAGCACTGTATTTGGCGGTGCTAAACAACGATGTATCGCACAACGTAATGAAAGATTACAAATACAAGAAAGCCAAGCCGGGTGCAATAAAATGCCTTACACTGCAAGAAATAACACTGCTAGAAGATGCCAAACTCAGTGGCTATTTAGACAAAACTAGAGATTTGTTTCTAATACAGTGTTATACGGGCTTTAGCTACAGCGATCTGGTGCAGTTTGAGCAACAATACATTATCACCAACAAAGACGGGGTTTTTATAGAGTTTAACAGAAAAAAAACACACATAGAAAGTGTGCGGCCCATGAATACCAAAATACTAGCTATCCTCAAAAAATATAACTACCGTTTGCCACGGTATCAGATACAGAACTATAACGAAAACATAAAAGTAATGCTTAAAAAATGTGGCATAGCTAAAGAGCTAAGTAGCCACGCCGGGCGTAAAACATTCGCTATGATTTCGCATAACGAGTACAATGTACCTATAAGTACCGTAAGCAGAATGATAGGACACTCTAGTATAGCAACCACACAGGCATATTACGTAAAACCCGACTACAAAAAAATAGCCGCAGACATGAAACAGGCGGGCGTACTCAAGAAACTGGAATAAAACAAATGCGTATATTTGTGTAAATGTTAAAGCTATGGTAACAAAAAAGAAAACCGAAACGCTAGGAAAAACTCCTAAAAAAACAAAAGCACAAATGATAAAAGAACTTTCTAAGGAGATAAACAAAAAAGCGACTGCACGATTGTTCAAAGAATTAAATATTTCTAACAGTGATTTTAATAACCGATAGTAATATTATATTCAGTGCTATTATATCTCCTAAGAGTGATATTGCTAAAGTTTTGTTAAAAAACTCAAAAGTTCAATTCTTTGCACCGGCACATATATTTATAGAAATACAAGAACATACTAGTAAAATAATAGAAGTAGCAGAAATCTCTAAAAAGACATTCTTTGAGAGATATAGAGTAATTTTAACCAGGATAAAAATAATAGACGATATAAATAAAAAATCTACACAAAAAGCACTTAAGATTTTATCAAATATTGATATTGACGATACAGCGTTCGTAGCCCTACACTTTCAGACCAAGCACAAAATATGGACGGGCGACAAAAAACTAATAGACGGCTTAAAAGCACAGGGTTACGATATTTGTGTAACCACAACCGAACTTAAGAAAAAACTAAAGATATAAACACCCTCGGCACGCCCTCGGAAAAATATTTTAACCAATAACGGAACGTAACGGAAGATAACTCCCCGTAACGGAAAGCAGAATTTTCAGACCTCGTATATTACCAGCCATTTAAATTTCAACCTAAAAAAACAAGAAATGGCAACAGGTAAAATCATTGGTAAGGTCGTAAGACCAAAAAACTCATTAGTATTTGTAGACGGCGACGGCAACGTAAGAGCCAAAACACTTAAGCAATTCTCTGGAGGTAAACAGCACGGCTCTAACACTATGGACGGTGTCAAGTCTCGCAAAAAAACCACCAAGGCAAAAAGCACAAGAGAAAAATCTAAACCAAAGGCAAAATCTAAAAGATAATGCTCAAAGATAAGCTCATAGCTCAAAATGAGAATGTTCGCAGTTTTGTGTTTAAAAACTGCGAACATATCAATACCATTTCTCTCGAAAAAAGGAAAAAGGTAAAAGCTACTATTCTGGATCAGGACCTACTGGCAGAATATCACATTTTGCACCTACTGGCTATTCCTTATAGGGTGTTTCCTAATAGAGAAACTTTAGCCGCTTGGCTGAAGGATTTACAAACGGATCTAGTAAAAGGAAATATCTCTCGCAGTAACAGGCTGTACACACAAGTAATGGAGCTGCAAAAAGTAGCCGTAGACTTGCTTAATAGTCCTGATAATTTCGTTTTCAAAGTTTCAAAAGAGACCTTTGATAAATATTGGAGCGTGTTAGAAGCCTTCCGCAGAAAGAGTATTTTCAAAGCACCAAAGCCTAAAAACAAAGGCTTAAATGGTGTGGAAGAAACGGAGGATGCGAATATAAAAGAAATCGCAAAAGAAGTAGAAGAAAACGAAGCGGTTGCGGATATTCATTTAACAAAAAATAAATCCAAAAACCGTTTCGGATTGGTAAAAGCAACCTCAAAAGTAGAAGTTTCTGAAGGCTACGTATTGCCCGGCGAGGTAGGTAAATTTTTAGGTACTATAAATCCTTACAAGTACTCTGTTGTACTCACGGGAGATCCACACGCTGGCAAAACGGAGTTTCTGATGCAGATGCTTGATGCGTTTATAAAAAATGGTCAAAAAGTAGCTTTGTTTAGTATAGAGCAGGGAGGCGTTGAATCCGCTATTACCAAAGCTGCAATGAATAGAAACATGAGCGAAGAGATACAGGATAAATTGTTGGTTACTGGTGCAACTCCGAGCTTTGAAGACCTTAAAGAGTTGGGTAAAGAAATGGACGTGGTAGCTATAGACAGTTGGCAAAAAATAGGTATGCCAAACACTCGTTTTGATGAACTACGTCTGGAATGCCCGAACACCATTTGGATAACCATATTCCAACAGAACGGAGAAGGTGGTACTCGTGGTGGTGTAAGTGCAGACTATGACAGTCCCGTAATACTGAAAGTTCATAAAGTTGATAAGACCTTTGTCAACAACTTTGTGGAGTTGAAGAAAAACCGAGGTAACAGCCTTAACCGCCACTACATGGTATCAACAAAGGTGTGTAATGATGGTTTTGAACCTGAAAAAGTAGAAGAATTAGATTAATTGGCGTAATCCAACGGAGGAATATACACTAGCCTTGTGCATAGAAGGACACTCAAAAGGGATGCGGATACACAAAGTCTTAGAAAGTGCCGTACGTCAATTTATTCTAAAATTAAACTTAAAAAATATTCCACTATTTAAACTAAAAATATTCCTAATGATCAAAGAAACAATAACCAGAATCAAAAGTAAAACGCCCAGGTATTTTAAGACCTTGCGTAACGCTTGTATAGCCGTAAGTAGTGTGTCTGCACTGGTTACAAGCGTAGAGGACAAACTCCCAGAGTTGGTTCAGAAATCAATACCTATACTCATTACCGTTGGGCTTGTGGGTACATTCTTTTCAAGTTTACCTAAAGAAGAAAATTAACAATCAAAACAATGTTACAGAAACTAAAAAACAACGCAAAAACCATCATAGCCAGCCTTGTGGGTTGGGTATTTTTTATTGTGGGCTTGGTACAGTGTCATAGACAAGAGAGCCGTTTTGAGCAGCTAGAGCAAACGCTAAAGCTGCAAAACGAAAGCTTTAAAAGTTGGCAAAGCAAAGACGGGAAAAACCACGCCCAAAATGCCGTATTGGTTGCGAACGATGCCGATATGGCTCGTATTTTAATGAATAACACCGAAGAGTTTAAGAACTTCAAAAACGACTTTGAAGGTATTAAGAAAAACCTCAAAAACTTACAATTGGCAAGTAAAACCACACTGCAAAGCCACTATTACACCAATAATTTTAATTACAAAGATACCGTAGTAAAAGACACCGCAGGGAAATACTTTAATACCTCAAGCACTTGGTATCAGGTAAACGGCTTAGTGGCTAACAATAAAATTATCGATCTTAATATTTACACAAAAGATAGTTTAGCAATGGCGGTCTATTGGCATAGAAAGTGGCTTTTTGGAAAAAAAAGGTACACACATGAAATTATCAATACGAACCCTTACAACAAAATCACCTATAACAAATCACTCATCCTAATTAAAAAAAGAACATTATTCTAAATTCTAATGAAACATTTTGTAAACGAATACATAACACCTGTAATACTTGCAACTTTGAATATTGCAATACCTAAGATAAAATTTACATTATTGTCTATTCTGTCTCTGTCTCAATATGAAAAAACAGTAGAAGTATGTACACACACCGCAGGCTTTGTGAGTAGCGTACTTATTTGCGTATATCTATTTATGAAAATAATAAACAACAACACCAAAGGTGGTACAGACGATTGAAAAATATGTTTGAGCAACACACAGAGAAAGAGCTAAAAGGCTTAGGATATGTAGAGCCAAGAGGTTTAGGTAAAGTAAAATTTGATGTTTACAAAATAGTAGCTGACAAGTTTCTTGACTCTCTAAAAAAAGAAGGCAAAGCGTGGGTAAAAGAATGGGCAGAGGCACAGGCGTTGCCAGCTATTAATTTTGTTTCAAAAAAGCCTTATCAAGGCTATTTTAACAAACTAATGACTTCGCAATATGCAAGTCCTCAAGAGCCTTATTTTTTGACAGAAAAACAAATTGAGGATAAAAAAGGAAAAGTAATTGACCCAAACAAAGGTGTAATGATTTTTTTCTTCAAAAAGTTTTTGGGAGAAAAAACAAAAAAAGATAAAGAGGGCAACGAAAAAAAAGAGTTAGTATATTTAGCTACTCTTAAGCATTACATTGTTTACCATCAATCTAATATTGAAGGTGTGGAATTTCCGAAGCATGAAATGCCAAATATTTATCAGCATGATCAAATTGATAGTGCTGAAGCAATAATTAAATCAATGCCTAAACGTCCAAAGTTGCAAAACGACAATTCTGGGCGTGCTTTTTACAGCCCTGCTCGTGATATTGTGAATATGCCCGAGATTGGATTATTTACTAAACCACAGAGTTATTATTCTACCTATTTTCACGAATTAGCACACTCTACAAAACATGAGAGCCGTTTAGGTAAAAGAAAAACAGCAAAATACAAGGCTAGTACGTTTGGCGATGCCGGGTATGCTTACGAAGAATTAATAGCTGAAATTTCCGCTACATTTCTAAGTGCTGATGCTGGTATTTTGAATTTTACATTTGAAAATTCAGTTGCGTACACAAAAGGATGGCTACAAGACTACAATAAACTTGTAAAAAACGACCCAAAAGCCGTTTATAATGCAATTCGTGAAGCCGAAAAGGTAGCTAAATTTATAAATACGAAGCAAATTAAGCTTGATGTAGTAAAGCCAGAAAAACCAAAACAGCGTATTGCAATACACAGAGAAAATGAACCTATTACTAAACCTAACAAGGCGGTTAAAGCCTCTCTTAATCAGGCTATAAATGATGTTGTCAAATTAAATAAATATAGCAAAATTGGAGCTATGGCTTTAAATTTCTTGTATAAAAACAAAGATCAAGAAGATATTGAAGTTCTAAAAAGTGGCTACAACAAAGGTATGTTTAAGAAATTAGCAGCAAGTAAATGCGTTGTTGATTATGATATTAAATTTTATGACAACATAATTCCCTTTGAAATAACTGGTCTTGGTCGTGATGCTATCAGTGCCGTTGAAGGTCGTTTGCAATCCTTAAGAATGAAAAAAGAAGGAGCGGAATTATTTCCTAACTTGGCAGGAACTTCTGAACATAAAGATACAACTAGTTTTAACAAACAAATTATAAAAGCCAAAAGAAGCGGTGTAGAACCGAATGACTTATTTAATTTGGGAAAATCAAAAGGGGTATTACTTAAAATAACAGGAGCTACACAAATAACGGTTTCAGGTGCGGTTATTATAAAGTCAATGACAAAGGACAAAGACCACATACTTGACTTTCAAAATTTAATAAATCTTCCCGATAGCATCAATTCTCCATTAGCAATATTTAGAAGTAAAACTCAAAAAGGTGCTTTTATTGTTTTGACAGAGATAAAGACGTATAAAGAAAAAAAGTTAATGGTTGCTTTACATATAAATAATACTTTTAAAATATCAAAAATAGCTAGTATATACAACAGGGCTAGGAATAATGATTACAGAAAATGGTATAATGAAGGATTGTGTGTGTATGTGTCAAAAAAAGAGCCTCTAAATCAGTTACTACCAGGTACGATTCCTTTAAGTCCGATAAAGAGGCATCACAAAGATACGAAATAAATTTTAAAAATCAATATTCAAAAGTGCAAAGATTTATAAGTGGTATTCATCCTGTTACTTCTTATAAATCTTTGCACCAAAAAGCCTTACTGCATAATAGCGTAAGTGATTATCTATGCGGTGTAGTAGCGTGTCGCCGTTGTGTTGCATACTTAATGCCAACATGGCTTTGTCTGCTATTTTACGGGCGGTTTTTGTACCGATCATATCTTCCATAAAATTGATGTGGTACATATAGTCATGTACCAGGGCGGCGATTAGGAAATTACCAAACGGGGGCATGATTCCCCATAATATTCTGGGTACGCTTGATAAATCCGTTTTGAACCCTTTGGGAATAATAAATTGTGAATAATATATTCCCCAAGATTCTAAATTCACTACAATATCTTCAGCTACTTCCCATTGCTGAAAGTAGCGTATACTTTCCGTTTTTGGACGGTTGTGAAATATTAAATTAATCTTCATACTGAGCTAAATAGCTTGTTATTTGATTAATATAATCTTGTTTTACTTCTTGAGTAAATAACTCGTCTGTTTCGGCTAAGTATAGCAATACTTTGGCTTCTTTCACCGCTCCCATCTCAAGCAACATTTTGATATTTACAAATTTGCTCAACAAATTAACGCTAGAACTTACACTCATGTTTTGGGCTTTAAGTAACAATAAGAATTGATCAACAATGTACAAACCCATTCCTTTGTCTCTGTTGAGCTTGTCTTCAAGGCTTATTTCTAAGTATTCTACACTTACAGTGCCGCCTGAGTTAATTACTTCTTGTTTGATTCTCATAATGTTATGCGTTTGTGGAGTTATAGGTAATGCCGTAAAATGATTGATTAACAACAGATGTAATTGTAAGCGATGCAGGGAATGCGTCATCGTAAACTGCTCCTAATGCACCTCCTGAACCAATGATTAGACCGTTATTGGTAAATGTCCAGAACCTAGAATTGAACTGGGTATTATTTCCTTGGTGTCGTAACCACGATACACCTCCAGAAATGTCACCTTTCATTACAATGATGTAATTTTTGCTCACATCTAGTTTTATGGGTGTAAACGTTAATACTTTGTACCCTACGCTCGTGATTGCGTATGTGCCAAGGTTTTGCTCAAACGTAGCAGACATGGTATTCATATCTATACTATAAAGTGCTAGCTTTATATTTGTAGCATTATTGACAGTTTGACAATACAGCGTAAAGATCTTAATATAAGCATCTACAGTAGGTATTGAATAAGCGTAAAACGAAGTATTAGCAATTGCTTGATTAGCCGCAGTCGGTGTAACGCAGTTCCATAACATGTAATTAACTCTCGGAAATTCACAAGTGCCTTTATTAGCTGTGTAGCTTTTGGCACTCGCTAGTGTGGTAGCCGATTTGTCTACAAACTGATCTTTCGTGTGGAGACTATCACTTTGTTTGGTGTACTCCGTAACCGTTACGGGAGAAGTACTGTTATCAACTACCGTAATTCTACTTCCTGCCAAGCATGGGTAGGCTGTTACTGCATCCCATTCTGTTTTGGTAAGAACATAATCTACTATTTTGTTGGCATCGTAGCCGTTTGAATTTATAGTTTTAGTGGTCATATTAGTAGAATTAAGGCAACTGTATACATTCTAACTGAGAAATGTCAATAGTAGCTGAACCACCAGCGGCACTAAATATTGGTAATACTTGTACTTCAAAATTAGAAGGAGCAACCGAAAGATTGTCACAAACTGGAGTTTCCATTATATACTGTCCAGGACTAAGATTTCCATTCTGTGGAGACTTATCACTCATTGCTCTATATTGATATACCGTACCAGAGACGGTATTAACAATGCGTAACATTACTGTATGCAATGCTACACAAGCAGTTATTTTTACCAAACATCTGGCTATGTATTGTTTACCAACGGTTACTAAAGATGTTGGGGCTGAAATTAGTGACATTTGGTACGTTTCTAAAGCCGCAGTAGTACCAGTTATTCTCATTCTTTGAGAAAAACCTATACCGTCTATTCCAGGTCCCACACTTGTATAGCACGTACCACCACCGCTATTGATCTTTATATTCCAAAGCGATGCAACGGTTGCTGTATATCCAGAATCCAAGGTAGTTTCTAGTAATACGTTACTTGCTCCTCTAGTACCTGCTGTTCCAATAAATAAACTATTAGATACTATATTACTACTGCTTGCACTTCCTCCGTTTGTAGTGTTTTTAGTATCAGTTACCGTAGATACTAATTGGTTAGAAACTGATATTTGTTTAGCTAATTCAGTAGCTAACTTCTTACCAATTACACATGCACTTTCCGCATTTATGTGTAAACCTGTTGAGCTTGAATCAAAAACTTTAGAAGTTGGTACATTGGGAGTAGTACTAGTAGTATTGCCTATTAAGGCAAAAGAATCAATAACAATAAAATTATCTGATTTTGCTTTTATCTTCTTGTAACGCTGAACTTCATTGAATACCAATCTTTGAGCAGCCGTAAGCTCTTTTCCAACGGCTGGGTGGTAATCTGCAATTTCGATTACTATTAAATTGTCTTCAATAGCTCTATTGTATAATGATTCCATATCTGCTATTATTTGTGCAGATGATTTGTTTGCTAAAACGTCATTGATACTGCAAATCACATATAGATATAAATTAGAAGCCACCAAAGGACTAATGTCTGAATCATATCTATTTACTAAATCTGCATACGTATTACCTGCTACACCTTTATAAGTAATCCTAAGCGATTGGTACAAATAAGCGTTTGTCCAGTTTAAGATTCCACAATTATTTTTATATTTTCCAGTAACCGTAGGGCTTTCATAATATTCGTTTGCAGCTCTTGAATCTCCAAAACATATAATGCCTTTATCACGATTAACCGCCTCTTTAACAAATTGATCAATAGTATGAATATTGTTAGATTTTTTTACCAAGACATAGCTAGTGTTATTGCTCCTAACTATTCTAACTGTAGAACCAGCAAGGCAAGCGAATTCTGTTAAAGAGTAGAATTCTGATTCTGTCATTACAAAATCAACCACTTTGTTAGCGTTGTAGCCGTTTGAAACTATAGTTTTAATAATCATAATTAGTAAGAAAATGCTTGTCCTGAATTGTCGTAAATGTATTGATTGCTATTAACCTCTGTAACATCGTAGGTAGTGCCTCCGCTTTCTGCTCCTTTTTGGAATGGTACAACACCTATGTTGTTAAACAACGCTACTGTGCATCCAGAAGCTCCGTTATCTACGCAATAAACTGGGTAATAATTAGTACCATAATAGGGTGCTCGTTGCATTCTGTTTCTTGAAAATGATATTTTTACATCATTTGCTAAAAATTTAACAACACATGTTTTAGGGTCTACATTGGAGCTGTAATTATTCAACGAAACTATATCAAAAGAGCAATTAATAATGCTTAGCAATCTATTGGGATCAGCCGGGTTGCCTATTGCTAAGTAATAGGATTGCCCTCTGAAATTTCTGGTGTTGCCTGCAAAATTACAATTCTTAATAAAAGACCCTCCGTTGGCGTTATAATTAGTTAAATCAATCGTTGTTTCTGAGAAATTGCACGCATCAATACCTACATTAGATCCATAAAGGTAGGAGTTGTCAAATAAAGGTTGTTGTGCAATATTTGCAGTATCATTACCGGTTAGTCTTGAAAATAAATATGAAGTATTTTTTAAATTCAATACGCATCGCTTGTATAGTGCTATTATTCCAGGGCATACGCCTGCATTTATATTGTATGGGTTGTACGCCGTTACTACCTCTTTAAATTCTAAATTTATATTCACAATAGTACTACTACAATTGCTTTTTAATAAACCTACTCCTTGCGAAGATTTAGTGAAAGTATTACCAACAAGCCAAGCGAAATTAACACTTGCTTTGCCTACAATATTAACTCCGTAAGGATATTCATCATCGTCTATTTCTATCAGGTACCCTGTAGTCTTTTTTACGTTGATAATCACATTTTCTTCACACGTAATAGTACCTCGGTATCTCAAATATTCATTATCAAAAAAATCATACGTACCCCCAAGTACTTTAATGTTTGCATCGTAAATATTCTTGCTATTGAGTTGAGAAATAGCGTATTGAATAGTCTTAAACGGTGCAATAACTGATCCGTTTCCTGCTTTGTCAACACCTGTACTGCTGTGTACATAGTAGTCGCCTGTATTGGCAATTTCAAAATTAATTTTCCAATTGTTATTGTTGCTTAAATCATTATCCGCACCCCCTAAAGCAATGTTTTTAAGCATATACGTTTCTACATTTGAACCAGAAATAACCGTTACGGTCATCCCGAATTCTCTGCGTTCTTTGGGTATTGCGTCTCTTTCGGCTATGCTGGCTACAGATCGGTGACCGCCCTTGCCTAGCTGTGCTAAATGCGTTGGATATGTATCTGTTTCTGCCGTTACTCCCACGGGGTTAGTAACGGGTATTGCTGAATTAGGATATGCCATGTTTAACTTACTTGAATGTTTATTGAACCTCCTAAAATATTTTTGCTTCTATATACTCTATAGTTTTCTGTAACGCCCAAGGCGTTGGTTACTGCAACTAAGCCGTAATACCAGCCGTTTTGGTTATTACTGAAAAAAGTATTATCGGCTATGTCTGCCATAGCTACGGTAAAACCTGTAGCTGTATCTTTAAAGCCTGTGGTACTGGCTGGGCTTCCGTAACTATCTGGGAAACATAGATATTTGTACCCACCTGCAGCCATTGCGTATGTTCCTGTATTGTCCGCTCCTAGCGTACCCGTTAAGGCTTCTATTTGCGATTCGGTAAGTGTGGCGTTTGTAGACGTTCCTACAAATCTTTTAAACTGCCAATTTACCGTAAATACACTTGATTGTAGTGTAGTTCCAAGAGTGTTTATAGCACTTGCACGCCACTGGTGCGATGCTTTGCTTGATTTGGTTACGGAGCCTACGTTTATATTTTCTGAACCATCATTTGCAATACTTACAGCTAAATTTGCATTGTTTGTAACATCCGTAACTGTAATAGAATTAGCTTGTACGTTACCATTGTTAGAGATTGACCAAGTAAAGTTTTTTAAACCAGAAATTACTGTTCCTACCTCTACTGTAGTCGCTTGACCTTGCATGGCGAATGCCGTAAATGCTGGTGGTAAATATTCAAATGCAATATCTTTCAGTACTTCCTGTACAGATTTACCTATTGCGTTGATTGTAGAGCCGTTGCCGTACTTGCCAAGAGTTTTGCCACTCGTGAGCTGTACGGGTATATTTTCCGTGAACTTGGCATCGGATGCACTGTTTGAGCCAGTGCCTCCTTGCTTGGGTTGATATTTTTTGAGTGAGTTTAATTGCATCTTATTAAGCGTAATATTCTACATTTAAAATAGCTATGTCGTTGTCTGTACCTATAAATCTAATCTTAGCTAGATTATCAACATCTTTTATTTCTACTACTGCAAAATTGCAAAGTGGCATCCCTACCGTTGCTGTAAGGTCTGTGTTAGTTATGACCTTGTCTTGTCTGAACCTTGCTAGTATTTCGTTAGTACCTGTGTAAGTGCTTTGTTTTTCTACACAAATCAACGCCCATACTGCCTCAGCAGGAGGGTTAAGTTGCGTAATGCTGTTACTTACAAGTATTTGTTCATAGCCTATTGATTCCCCTCCACTAAACATAGCCCAAGCGAGGTTATCGCTTGGGTTGTTAAATGGTGGTTGTGGTAGTTTATATATTCTTTTTTGCATATCTTTTTTTGTTTGGTTTGCTAAATGCTAACAAAGTTGCGGTTGTGATACCTACAGATAGTATTGATAATCCTATGATTAACCCGGTTCTTTTTCTTCGAGAAAAAAAAAACTATCGGTTCGCTTCATCAGTACGGCTTCGTAGCTGTCAGGCACTCTTTCGAGCCATTTTTTTCTGAAAGCCTTTAGCTCTTCAAATAAGCTCTTATTCATGTGTTTATTGATTGCAGCTATGGTTTTTTCTCCAATTTTGCCATCAGCCAACAAATCTAGTTTGTCTTGCAAGAATTTAACCGCAGCTATCAACCCGGTTGTGCTTCCCATGTGTATATCATACAAAAAGTTGGCTACACTTTGGTTTTTGAGTTTACCCAAGTTTATTGCATCCCAATATTCTTTTTTGTAGGCTGCATCTATGAGCTGATTAAGCCTTGTATTTAGAATGTATGAGCCATGTTTTAAACCAAAATAACTCACGCCGTTGTAGCGTTGCATACTGCTGTGAGTTTTTTTGTAATCATCTATGATTTTCCAAACTTCTGAATTTGGGTGTGCATTTCTGGCATAACCTCTGTAGGTCTCGCCGCCTGCATCACGTATGCTTGCAGCCACTTCGGGCGATACGTAACCGCCCTCATGTTGCTGTGAATTTTTGTGTGCAATCTCAAATTTAGCCGACATATCTCGTTGATTTTTTAGGGTAAGAAATTAATTTATCAGAAGGGGAAACTACAGTAATAATGTCCTCTCCTTTTTCGCAAAACACATCGCCAACGTAGCTGTTTGCCGTAGCGTGTATTTCTCGGTCGCAAAAGCCAATTGTGCTTTCGGTAGTGTACACGCCGTTTGGCTCAAAACCGTTGAGCGACCACTTTCCAGAATTGTTTTTTAGTCCAATTTTTAGTAAATGGTCTGTGATCATTTTTCTAGCTCCTGCAGCAACTCCCCATGTGTCAAACAAGGCTGTGACCAACGTTTTGTTGGCTCTTAAAAATCCTAACCTCGTGAACACGTTATTAACGGCTATGTAATCGCTTACCGAATTGATTTTGAATAAATTAGTCTTCATAAGCGTAGTGGCATCGTAAACATGTTGCTTACGGTCTGCTACTATGCGTGGCAAATGTGTCATGTTGTACACTGCCTTATCAATGGCTCTGGCTACTATTTCCGCATCTGTGCTGGTCAATTTTGTAGCGTATGTTGTTTTCGCTTTACTTGTTGTGCTGTTTGTGGCTGTACTAGAGCTACTAGAAGCACCAGAAGAGCTTGTTTTCTTTTTTTTCTTTTTAACAGATTGGGTTGCGGCTGGGGCTACTTCAAATTCGTGCAAATCTTCGGTTTGTGCATTCTTTTTTCTTCCTAATAAAAAATAACCTAAACCTATCAAACCTGCTCCCACAGAACCGATAATCAAACCTGTTGTTTTTCCTTTTGCTTTCATAATTATTTGGTTGGTTTTGAAGATACAATGTTTGTTGCTTTTATAAATTCATCGCTATCAAGGTCGTTTTCAAGACCTTTATTCAAAGGAATTTGATACAAATTTTGATAGCTTTTAGCTACTAATGCGAATTCTACTTGTGTTTTAAGCTCTGTCAAGAGCTTATAAACAGTTTCTTCGTCAGTATCAGGAATCCCCACCCAATTAGTCGCTTTCAAAGCTGCATTGAGCTGTTGTGCGTATGCTGAAGGTGTCAGCCCTGCTCCTACGGTTTGGTTTTTGTCTTTGCCTTTGGAGTTTGTGGACGTAGAACTGTTGTATTCAGAATTTTCTTTAGCTGCATTTATAATATGTTTTGTCAAATAATAACCACCGCCAATGATAGAACCTGTGGCTACTAAGCCAATAGTTCCCCACTTGAGAGCGGCGGTTACTTCTGATAGGTTGGAAGTGTTAGATTTATTTTTTTTCATAAAATTTCGGTTATATCCCGTTCGATTTTAAAAACGATTCGACCGCCAATTTTTTAATGGGGTTGTCGTACATTTCCATCAGTTTGTTGATTCCAGACGCTTTAAGTCGGGTTGATAGTTTTTGAAAATTAGCTGCTGCTTTAGATTCTTGCAGTGCGTTGTCTCCTTTGATTTCTATATTAAACTGTGCCATTTTCTTGTTGTTGTCTGTTTTTGATTGCTTGTAAAACCTTTGGTATCAGATCTATTACCGATTTGTCGTTTGCCATTACGGCTATTACGCCCATGGCTTTTTGAAATTCTTCGGGTGTGAACATCCCTGTAATGTCTTTGCCTAAGCTAAGAGCCTTTTGGTCTTCTTCGCTTAGTTTTGTGCCTTCGGAGTTGCCTAATTCTCCTAAACCTTCAAAGAAGCCTGAGAGACCACCGCCTTCCATACTTGCCTTAATCCCTTTGGCTAAACCGCCCAAAAGCGGTTGCAGTGTAGGAACTAACTCCTTTGCACTGGTAATGCTTTCTAGTTTCTTTTTATTCTTTTTATGCTTTTGCTTTAGTTCGTCATATTCTTGCTGCAGCTTGAGCATTTTAGCTTCTGTATCTTGTGTTTTTTGCAGCAAGGCTTTGCGTTCTTCTTCTTGCTTGTAGTCTTGCAGCTTTCGAGAAACATTTAATTCAATTGAGCCTAATGTCTCGTTTTGCTGTGCTCTTAGCTCTTTTATTTCTTTAAACAGCGATTCTCTTTCAGCTTCCAACCTTGCAATCTTAACGGCATCGTTAATATTGCTAGATTCGTTTGCTTTGTAAATTATAGGCAAATTGCTTTTGGGTTGCTCTTCATCCACATTGCCTAATAGGTTGTTATTTTCTACTAATCCAAGCTTATATTTAATGTATTCGCTTGGGGTTTTAAACCCTAAAGTTTCCATTTCAATTAACTGATCTTGGGTCAAACGTACTGATGCTACATTGCTCATATTAATTATATTTAATGTTAAGTAATTTAATATCTGCGGTTTGTGTAGAATTATTTGTAATACTTACATTACCTGCGTGTATTTCTGCTTTGCTTTCTACGCCTTCAATTGCTGTGTTGGCGTATATGGCTACATCACTATCAACCATAATTGCATTGTCGCACGACAATATTATGGTGTGTCCATTTTCAAAATAACTAACATATTTGTTAGGTTTTAATGACAAGGTTTTGTGGGTGCAATGGTATGTTTTTGCACGTCCTTGTTTCAAAAAAACATCGGCTAATGCTAAGGCTTCTTGTGTGGTCATGTTTTAACTATTTCAAGGGCTTGTTTTTGTAATTGAGCTTCCTGTTGTGCTTCTTCGTATGTTTTGTAGTCATCCTCTTCCAAAATAAGCGTAACCGTAACTCGGTAGTCGTATTTGCTTGTTGCGGCATCCTCGCACTGTATCGTAACAGAATTAATATCTGCGGTTTCTATGTCGCACATTACCACCTGTGTAGTTTGGTGTTCTTCGTGATACCCGGCAATAGCTTGCATTTCGAGAGTATTAGTTCCGTTCTTGCCTTGGTTAGCTGTTTGATCTATTCGTAGTAAATCTGTGTTTTCTACAAATATTTCATGCAGCTGTGTAGCTGTGTTGTTGTCAATTACTTTTATTTTAGCAACTATCATTTTACCGAAATTACACCGTTAGAAAAATTACCTGTAAAAGATTCATACACTAGATATGTTTCTGAATAACCCGTTTCAGCATCTACCATTACTTGTTCTACTGGGTTTTTAAAGCTCAAAATCGTGCCGTCTACTTCAAAGCTTGGAAAACCGCTTATGCTTGCTGGTTTTGCGTAGTAAATACGCTCTGTATTACTTACTGCTCCTAAGCTGTAGTTTGCGTAGCTTGTTACATAATCTTTGGCGTACATCTCAGAAACTAAGGGTAATACGCCTGCTGTTTTCTTTGCAAAATAGTGTTTGGGGCATCGCATAGCGTTGCCAAGCAATCTACTTGTGATTACTATTTTTTTTACTTTTTTTGCAGAAACGGGCAAGTCTACTACTACTTCTTGTTGTGCGTTTCTTTGTGCGACCGTAAATGATATAACTTGTACGTTTTTCATCTTAGATATTGATTAGTAAAACAAGGGTAACATCGTGAGCGGCAAATGGTAACAAAGAATTGTCAGTACTTTTGTACATCAACTCTACTTGTCTGTTGCCAACGTCCATTGGTTTTGGGAATATCAATAACTTGTCTTTAACAGGCACAGAAGCGTTTGTAGTTAATATTTTTGCATCTGTTTCTGTATCAAAAACATCAGTACCACCCAATTTTAATTTAAAAGAACCTCTCAGATCTACCTGGTCCAGTCTCTTTGAAAATAAGCCAATTGCCACAATCTCCTTAGTGTCTGGCGGCAAGGTTACGTTGGTCGTTTCGTAACTCGAGTTATCTGCCGTTACGTTTAATTTTACATTTATATACCTCTGTTTCATGTGTTTATGATTTTAAAAAATTGATTTTAATTAAAAAAGGCTGCATTTAAAATAAACACAGCCTTTTTGCTATGAACAGTTATCAGTAAATTTATTGTGCTTTTGGAGCTGTGATAGCCCCGTGAATTACAAAACGTATTGCAATTTTATCTGCAGCTGGCACTGTCGTTGGGAATGACACATCTAAGAACATTCTCTTTTCAGGATGTATGATAGTTGTGTTTGCAATCGGGTGTGTGCCTTTTGGTAAATTTTGTAAATCTACACCGACATACTTTGAAAGCTGCTCTTCCTTAAGTAATTCTTCGTTTTCGTTCACTTTAAAAGTGAATTCGCCAGACCCAATTACTTTTTTGCCATCAATTTGGCTATAAATAGCAGACTGTACATCTACATCGCTATTTGAATCGCAATTTGCAGCCAATACACCTATTGCAGTAGGACAGAAGAATTGTCCAGATAACAATTTGCTATTTGCAATAGATACAAGTCCTCTTGTTCTTGCTTTTCCTTCTTCAAACATTTGTACGGTTTGTTCGCCCGATACATATTTGGTAACAATTATTGTTGCATCTTGCAACTTAATTGCTCCCGTAGAAACATTTTTTTGCAATGTTACTAACTCTGGGGTTGCTGGTTCGTTTTTGTAAACATTAACCATTTTACCTTCTTTGTTTGGTTTTTTGCCTACTAATACTTTTCTGTAAGCTTTTCTTTGTAGAGTCTCTATGAAGATTTCTCTTGCTGTTTTTGTTGCCATAATGGTCTATTTAATTGATTGTGATTTTGCTTTTTTAAAATTTTTAAAATTAAATGTGGTCGTCAATGCCTTCTACCTCTTCGTAATCGGCAAAACCTTCAAGGTCTTCATCGTCAGTACCTTCCATTCCTTCAATGCCTTCTATTTCGTCGTCAGATTCGCCAAGCATAAGATCCGTACTACCAATTCCGTTAAATTCATCCTCGTAGCCTTCGATGCCTTCCATTTCGTCGTCTTCGTAACCTGTTATTTGTTTTTGCTGTGCTTGTGCTGCCATTTCTGCTACTATGGCTCTTGCTTCTTCTTCTGTCATGGTTTCTCCAAGATTTTCTTCAATGCCACTTACCTCACTTTTTTCAGCAATACCCATATATTTCGCCATAGGTGTTTTGTCTAGGAAAAACTTTGAACCCATGTTTTTGAAAGCTGTCTGAGCATTCTGCTTCATGTCTTCGGTAATCCCGTCTACACCTGACAAGCCGCTTACCGTGCTTGCCGCTGTGCTAGTGGGTTCTACGGGTGCGGAAATCATACCTGCAGCTGCTCCTGCTCCTAAGTATTTTAACCACTCCTTATCTTCTTCGTCTCCTGCCAACATGAACGAGCCTGCTGCTGTGGCTAAACCGCCAATCAATGGAGCTGATTTATGAGCTGCACCAAGTGCCGCCCCGGCAATGTTGCCCACGATAGCACCGCCAGCAACTGCTGCGGTGTTTATCAGTATTTTTTTAGTTGATTTTTTCATTTATGAATTGATTAATTAGATTGCTACTTCTCTGTATTTCTGTGTTTTAGATTTGCTTTTGCTTCTTTTTTTTCTCTTAGGCGTACCCGAAACAGTTTGATTACTGTTGTTGCTCTTTGTTGCCAGATAAAGACCTCCTAATGCCACTGCTCCTATTCCTAGATATAACAAAGTATTATCTTTTGTGCCTGTTTGTTTAGGTTCAGTAGGTGTGTTGGTTGCTGCCGAAACTGAAGGAGGAGTAAAATCCTCTTCTTTAGCTCCCGTAGCATCTGCTAATATTTTATCAGCAGATGCATCTTTGGCTGTGATCTTTAAGGCTGTAAGTTGTTTTGGCGTAATTGTAGGCAAATTCTCTTCTGGAGTTTCGGGGCTTATATTTTTAATTTCTTTGTTAAGGTCCTCTGTTTGCCCTTCTGTGTTTGCTTCTTCTTTCTTGTCTTCTTCTTCTTGCTTTTTATTAAGCAATGCACCGCTAATTTTCTTGCCGCCTTTTTGAATTAAAGCTTTAGGGTTATAAAGCCCATCTTTTCCGATAGCCTTTTTTATGATGTCCTTATACTTTGCAACGAAAGCGGTGCCAGCAGCAATAAGTGATGCTGTAGCTGGTTCTCCTAGTCCTTCAACGCTGTAATATTCTGGTTCGCCAATAAAATCTATTCCTTCTAATCCTCTTAGGATTGGGTCTTTGTGGTTGCCTTTTCCTTTTAAGATTGCATTTCTCAGGTTTTTTTCTTCACCGCCCGCTTGTTTGTAACGATGCTTAAGCTCGTTATAAATCTTCTTTAGCCTTGCGTGTGTCTGCATATTTAAACCTTTGGCTTTTGCCTCTTGCTCAGTGAGCATTCCGTATTTTAATTTATTAGCAACTCCAAAAAGGTTTACTTTCATGCAAGCTAAAATACCGTTTCTCAGTAATGCAGCTCCCGGGTTTACTTTCATGGCTAAGTGAACGCCTTTTTTTATAAGCTTTCCTGCTTTGGTGCGTGGTTTGTTTTCTCTGTGTTGTCTCAGAGCTTCACGCCTTTGCGACTTCGGTAGAGCCTTAATTCTTTTCTTTTCGGCTTTCCATGCTCTTTTTTCTGCCCTTGTTCTGCCTAAGTCTCCAAATGCTAAATCTGCATCGTATTCATACAAATCGCCACTTAAGGCACAGCCCAGGTAACCTATACCGTTCACGTCTGTAGCGTATAGCAATTCGTCATCCATCTCAAGCTCTACCAAGCCCAATTCTTCTTCGTCTATTCCGTTTAATCTTACTAATTCCATATCGTAATCTTTTGCTTCTAAATAGGTTACTTCGTGGTTGTAGTGGTCTACAACGCAGTCAATAGTTATGTATTCGTTTTTGTTTTTCTGTGAAAGTGGTTTGTTTAAGTTCCCGTCTTTTGGCACTATGATATATATGTGCTGCCATCTTGGTCGTTCTGGAAACAGTTTAGGATATTTGGTAATTCTCAACTTATGAGCTATGCCCAAATTGCTCAAAATAGAACTTACAAAAATGCTCATGCAGTCGCAATCGCCTTTTCTATCTGCCCAAGTGCGATCTGGTTCTCTTAGTTCTTCAAAGAATGCCCTATCTTCTTCGTACTGAATGTGGTTGTAAACAAACTCCCAAATGTTTTTGCAAGTAATGTATAAATTACTACCTTTCAGTATTTTAGCTATTTTCTCCGTTTGCGGCAAAGTAGTTGCCACGATATTCTTAACCTCGCTTATAGTGTCTTCTATAGTGGCGTTTTTTACTACGCTTACAGTGCGGTTTTTAGGCAAAGTAAAATACTTATTGTAGTTAATACCGCTTTTAATATGTCTTCTGTGTTTGGCTCTCATATTAAAATTTTACTACTGATTCGTCTAATTTTTCTACTGGCAATTTGGATGCACCTGTAACCAGATATAGATTTGTTTTGGCGTACAAAGTCAATGATTTGTTTTTTACCACCTCTGTAACTAAAGCAGGTAAAGACAAGGCTAAACTCGTAAGCGAAACGGGGATTTTTATAGTATCTAAAGACACCGTAGAAAGTGGCTCTATATTGTAGGTCTTGTTTACAGACTGAGAACTTGTGAAAGGATCTACGCTATCTTTTTGAATTCTTAACTGAACAAATGGGTGAGTAATGGTTGCTCGTACACTCGTTGGGTTTTTTATGGTCGGGGTAACTTCTAAGGTAAGAGAATTAGGTAAACCAAAAGTTTTCTCGTCTCCTACTTTTACTTTGATGTCATTATTGATTACTATTTTGTCTCCAAATAGCTTTTTTCTGTAAGCCCAGATTCCTCCAAAGCCTAACAGCGATCCACCCATAATAATTAACACCTTTTTCATGCCACAATAATATCACTTGTGAAAATATCACTTTCCGTTACGTTCCGTTTGCTTCCGTTTACTTCCTTAAATTTCCGTTATCTTCCGTTATTTTCCGTTATCTGATTTTTTTGAAAAAAAATAAACTGTTAATTTTGCAGTATGAATACCACAAAATTAACAACGAAACAAAAGCACTGCTCAAAAACTGAACTTGCCAACGCTTACGGTGTAAGCGTAAAAACGCTATCAAAATGGATTAGAAGGGTGGTAGATACCGGGCGAAGAAAAATATTGCTACCTTTTGAAATAGCTCTGATAGAGGCAGAGCTGGGTAAGCCTTGATTTTTTTGTGTATAAATTACACAAAAAAAACACTTAGCGTTCTAAGTGTTTTATAAAATTGCGTAAATAAGCTTGTTAACTACAATGCTGTGAAAGACCTCTAAACAATTTCGGGGTTTTCTTTCTCAAACTTTGTGAAACCTTTAGAGAATCCTCCTATACCAGAGAATAACTCAAGAATTTTTATGTTCTTATTCTCCTTCATAAATGAATATTGATAAATTCTGTTTTCATTTCTGATTTTTATAAGGATAGATTTTATTTACAATCTGCTGAAGTGCTGATACAAGGTTTCTATCTTGCAGCTCTTGTATGTGTGTGATGCTTAAGAGACCTTGTAGCAGTATTTGAGCATCCAGTAAACGCATATTGGTAGTGTATGCCTGTGCTGTGAGCATTTGTCGCTTTTTGTACAGTCTCAAATACACTTCTTGTATGAGAGCGTTTGCCTCTACGGATAGCAAAAAGCGTAAGCATATTTCTAAAGCTTGCACCATGCTAGTACTGAGTTCTATTTTTACTTTTTTCATACTATTTTGGCTTTACCGTTTGCTAATGCTTCCAGATCTTCGGTTTTGTATATTTTAGAAATCTCTAAAAGAGCTTTATTATGATAGTGATCAGCAAGGCTCTCTTGTTTGAATGCTGGCTCTTCATCTTCTTTTATGAGGGCTTTTATTTTGTTTACAAATTTCTTGTCTTCTATATTGTCAGAAATATATTCAATTATCTCGCTGCTACTTACATCTATATCTGATAGATCCAAAAAAACATCTTTGAAATCTGTCATTTTGGGAGGGTTTTGCTTAAAATACTCAGTAGTGTAAGCTTTATCTTTTTTTACTATTTTAGTAAGTGTTATCTTGTTAATCTCTGGTTCATCTTCGGAGTTTATTATCATGTGTAGCCA
The DNA here is from genome assembly GCA_046329305.1 of Cytophagales bacterium. GTDB lineage: Bacteria > Bacteroidota > Bacteroidia > Cytophagales > UBA9547 > CAMFLX01. The sequence continues at coordinate 124,853 of JAXLUW010000002.1, read as the reverse complement.
AGAAGCTAACACATGAAAGCTCACGTCTTTAAATTGAATATCTATTCTAGTCATGTTGTTTGTTGTTTATCAATTTTTTCTAACATTAATTTAATCTCAAAAGCTTGCTTATAGTCTTCACGGTCTATGGCTTCTTCAAGGCTTTTTTGAAGCACAAATTTTACTAGAATAACATCTGAAGTAGTGGTTTGTTTCAACCTTTTTTCTACTTTATTTACTTTATTTCTCAGCAAATACAAGCTATAACTATCACATAAAACAAATACTGTTAAAATGCCAATGAAAATTTCCTGGATCATGCTATAATTTTGTCTAGTGTGAAAACTTTTCTTTTAATCAACTCAAAGAAACAATCTTTAGTAGCTGTAATATCTGCAAAGGCGTTATGGGCGTTGTCAAACTCTGTGCCGAATAGTTCTGTGTAGAGTTCTTGTAGCTTAGGCCATTTATGACCTCCTTTTCCGTTTGGCAATGCACAAAACTTTACGGTGCTTTTCATAGTGCAAAAGCGTGGGCGTGGTGTGCCTGCACATGGTCTCCCAAGCCTGTGCCATTCGGCGGCTACTATGTTGTAGTCAAATTCTTCGTTATGCCCTACCACCAAGTCTACATCTTTTATGTTCATCATAAATTCTGCGACTACTCTTATTAGGTCTAAGCCTTTTTCAAGAGCCATTTCGGTAGTAATGCCGTGTATAGCTGTGGCTTGGCTGGGTATGGTAAAGCCTGCCGGGCGTACAAGTTGGTCTACCTCTCGTAGTATTTTGCCGTCTTCGGTGCAGACAATGTAGCCTATCTGTATCATGCGTGGCCAGTTGGTACTGTCTGTAAACGGAGCTTTGTAGTTGGCTGGTGTGCCTGTGGTTTCGGTGTCGTAAAACAATATCTTTTTCATTAGTCCTTTCTTTTAGAGTATTGAAAAGCCAATTTGTTGGCAATGTGATTAAAATCTATGGTGTTTTTTTCTTCTTCTGTAATCTTGTTATAGATATAAGTAGGAGTAACGTTTGCTAAAGCGTGAAAAAAATGTGTAAGGTTTTCGCCTTCTAGTAATTCTGCTTGGTCAATATGAAAGTTACTTTTACTATCTTCATCAAATAGTTCTAGTATTTTTCCAGTTATAATTGCTGCATATTCTGCATATTTTTCGGTCTGTGCCATAATTGAAATTTTCTTATTTTATTTTTTTAAATATTAAAAAGTGCATTCTTGTACTTGGCAATATGTTTGTTTTGCCTTTGTAGCATTCTTGTAGTATGCTGTGCAGCTCATGTACGCCTGTACCCGTATCTATCCACGCCATAGCTGGGGTTATCATTGCCATAGGTAAATCTTGCATATACACCAGTTCTGCGTGGTGAATGATGCGTTTGTCTAGCATGATACTGTAACATTCTCCTACATAGTACTCGTATGGGTTGAATAGTCTCAGTGTGGTGTAACAATCAGCGTTTAGCTTGTTGTTGTAGTTTTTGTTAAATACTATGGTTTTCATGTTAGCCTACTTTTTTCAATTCAAGCATTTTATGATAATATCCTAAACATCTGCCACTTGCGAATCCATAAACTTTTTCGAGTTTAACACAATATTCTTTAAGGTCTTTTTCTGTATCAAAATGAAGCGAAAAATCAAAATAATTAGCTCCTTTAGCTGGGTTTTTATCCATTTTATGGAGTGTTATTTTGTCTCCTTTTTTCATTGCTTCATAAAGCTCGGTTAGGAATTTGTTCAAGTCATAATTGTTTTCGTAATCATGCTTTAGTTGCCATCCTGTTTTAGTAACTGTTAGTACCTCTCTTTCGTCATTTCTACCATACAAATCACTTTTGTAAAATGTGATTGCATAAGATTGATCCAGGTAATTGTTTTTATTCAAAATGAGCCTTAAAACAATATCCTTAAGCAATTGAAGTTTGTTTTCTTTTTCTGATAATCCTGCTTTTTTTGAGTAGCCAACTAAAGGCGATGCTTTACCAATAATGTAAATCTCATGCCTGTAAGTTGAATGCTCTCGGTCTGGTTGAGCTTTGTTAAAAACGGTCAATCTTTCTTTCATTTTTTCGTTTTTTTTGGATTTTTCTCCTAACTGTTGTACTGGAAGACTGATGAACTTATGAACTATTGATGTAAACTAGATAACTTGAAAACCTGAAAACTAGAAAACATGGGAACTACTTCATAGATTCGTGCTTGAACAGTAAACTGTAAAATTCACGTTTAAAAAACGCCAAGTAAACACTTGGCAATAGTCTCCCTGTTTGCATCAAATCCTTGTTTTTTTGATGTAAATAAGGGGCGAAGTCTGTTTACAGCGTGTGTATACAAGGAATACGCTCCGTTGTAAACAACTTCTTATGTGGCGATATGTCTCGTAAATGATTGGCTTGCCGGGTACGTTACCTCACCGTAACGTTACTTTATCTTAGCGGCTATACTTGCAAGTATGCGTTTGTCTACTTGCTTGTACTGCACACTAATAGTACTGTTTAGCTTGCCGTTTTTCTGCTCATTTTCGTTTTCTTGGATTGTTTTTAAGAGTTGGCTCAGTAGAGCTTTCTCGTTGTTTGTTAGTATCATAGCATTTTGGTTATGCTTATGTTTATTAAGTAATAGATCACTGTATGAATGCCTACGTATAGAGCTTTGTCAGCCCAATGTTTCTCGTAGAAACCTAGCTTTACATTATCTGCAATATCTTCTTTGTCTTGGTCTGTTAAATACCCATATTCGCTCATAACTATACCTCTTATAATGAGCGTTTTGATTATGTAATACACGTAGCAATACACTAACAAGAAGTTATTAAACAGTCTCATGCCGCTTCTTCAGTATAGTTGTTTTCTATAAATTTTAACTCTTTGCTATCAAACTTTACTCTTTTAGAAAAAAGAGCGTTTGTGATTGTGAGCTTGTTTATGCTAGTAATTATAAATGTTGTAAGCCTGTTTTTACTATCTTGGCTTTTTTTGATTTCCGTTACTAGGCTCTTTAAATCGTTGCACGGGTTTATTACCACTACTTCAGTGTCTATATCTACATCTGGAGATATATGTAGGTATTCAGAAACTGTACAGTCTTTGACCTCGTTTTGAATCTGCTCTTTGAGAGCTGCGAGAATCTCTTCAGATTCATTAGCTGTTATTACTACTGTCTTTTTCATTTACTGATTTTAATGTGTGTTAAAAATGTGAGATTGCTAAAATGAATAAATTCCTAAACCTGGTCTCTTATGTTTCTGCCGTCGCCTAACTAATTTTTGTCTTTATATGATTGGTGTTTTCATTTTCTTGTTTTTTATTTTTAAGTTGTACTCACGTGAGTTTTTAAAGCTCCTATATTACTATATTCTAAAATTCTACTTTCCGTTTACTTCCGTTTACTTCCGTTATAGGGAGAAAATTTCCGTTATTTTCCGTTATTCCTACAAATACACTGGTTCGGTTATTGCAGGATTGCTAATGTTATGGGAAATTTTAAAAACCTTTTCCCACCGCACCGTTCTAATCATCAAGCTGCGTTGATAAAGAAAATATTTCACCATCTTCAATATTCATAATTTTGACACCACAAGAACCGTATTCAGCAATCCACATTGGAGTGTTTTCGTCCATATAAAAATCACCTCCTTTGTAGCCTGTAAAAGTTTGCCCTAAGCATTCATTTTTTAGCTGTTCAATCAAACTTGCAACGGTTCTTGTTCCACTTTCTTTTTCAAGTGCCAAGTCTGAATAATAGCCACGATATGAATGTGGTGAACAAACATTTTCAATTTCTTTACCTTGTGGTAGCTTTTCAAGTTCTGAAATAAATCTACCGAGTGTCATTTGTGATAAAGAGCGTTTTGCTCTCCATCCTTTGTTTAATTCATCAATTAATTCTTGCATAATAATTACCTTAAAATCTTACCTTTTTCACAAATACACTGGTATAGTATTTGCCTTAATTTCCCTTTATGGAAAAATTTCCTATAGTTGTGGGTAATAAGCATGTAAGCTTTAGTACCACCGTTAGTAAAAAAAATGTTCCAAACTTGCTCATTGCAACGGGCATCGGTTTGGTAGCATTTGGCTTACTAATGAAGAAAACATCTCGCCAATAGGCCATTGATGTTAGGGGTTGCCTCACGGCAGCCCTTTTTACTAACGGCGATAACTAAAACCTTTTTCTTTTAAGCTCTTCTTAATAGAAACCCACTTACTAATTTATTAACCTAAACTCTTACCCTTCTCACAAATATTTCGTATATTTGTTTGTAATTATACTCAAATATCTAATTTTGGTTTGAGTTTTACAAATTTTAATTTGATTTTATTTAATAATAATTTTATGGAAACTCATATAGGTTTAAAAATCAGAGCTTTAAGAAGAGAAAAAAATTTAAGCCAACAACAATTAGCAGATGCTATTGGTGTTACTAGTGGTCAAATTTCGGCTATTGAATCTGGTAAATCGGAAGGAAGTAAAGCAACTATTAAAAATATTGCAGAATATTTCAAATTAGAACTTCAAGAATTAAAATCAGATTCAAATCAAAATTATAATTTATCTATTAAAGACAAATTAGTAGATGAATTAAAATCGCAATTAGAATATTTTAAAGACTTGTTGCGTTTGGAGAGTGAGAAAAACGTAAGGCTCACCAAAACGCTCGAAAACATATCCTCAAATTTTCGAGAGGGTAGTGAACGTAACGCCCGTGCAAACGGGTTCACTATCCTAGCGGCTGCATAAACCGCAAGCGTGTAAAAAGTTAAATTTTAAGTATTTACCCAGTAGACGGGGTTCGGTTCTCGATCAGGTTTTATTCCCTACGAGAACACAATCCCGTCACATGACGGGATTTTTTGTTTATGAACAATATTTGTATTGACATAGGAAACACTTCTTCCAAAGCTGGAATATTCATTAACAGCGAGTTAGCTGAAAAAAAATACAATTTAAAAGACCTAGAATTAGTTAAACTTTGTAATCATCTCTCTGAACATAAGATTATTGTATCATCAGTAACAAATCAGTTTAATCATATTTACAACCTAATTGAAAACAAATCAAGAATCACTATTCTAGACCATTCAATTCCTACCCCTATCATAAATAAATATCATTCACCTAGCACACTAGGGACTGACAGATTGGCAGCAGCAATTGGAGGACAGGTTAGATTTCCTGACAAAAATCTATTAATCATTCAAACTGGCACTTGTTTCACATATGATTTAGTAACCAAAGAAAATGAATATTTAGGCGGTGCTATTTCTACTGGACTGATTATGAGATTTGAGGCATTAAAAACATTTACACAAAAACTACCTTTGGTACAAATGGATGAAAAATATGCTGAAATTATAGGAATAGATACTCAAACGTCCATTTTATCGGGTGTTGTAAACGGTTCTGTTTCTGAGATTGAAGGCATGATAGACAAATACGCTGAAAAATTTGAAAATTTAACAGTACTTTTGACTGGTGGTTGGGCTAATTATTTTGATACTAAAATAAATAGAAGCAAATTTGCGTTTCAAGATTTAGTATTATTGGGATTAAATAAAATACTCTTACACAATAATGAATAACTTTTTAAAACGTATCAGCCTTACAATAACAATGTTGATATCGTTAATTTCTTTTTCTCAGAATCTGGGACTCTCTCCTTATAGCAAAACTACTTTTGGAGATATTAATTCAAACACAGGAAATAGAGACGAGGACATGGGGCATGTAGGCGTTGCCAATCATTCTTCTGATGCTTTCAGTATTGCCAACCCAGCATTTTTACATAACAACGTTTACCCAAACAATTCTGGCAAATTCACCTATTTTGATTTTTCACTTACAGGAAAAGCAACTACTTTTAAATCAAATGAAGGCAAAGATCAGGCTTTTGGAGGAACATTCAACCGAATAGCCATTAAAATCCCAATAAATAACTACAAAAAAACAATTCACAAATGGGGACTAGCTTTTGTGGTGAGACCGTATTCTAATTTAAATTACAATTTCTCTGGTACCAATAAAATAGTTGGAGACACTATGACCTACAATTATTCCAATAATGGTTCTGGAGGTTTAACAAATTTAACAATAGGTAATGGCATAAAACTATCTAAAAATTTATCTATAGGATTAAACACAAGTTACATTTTTGGAAAATACATCAGAAAAAATCAAACTACATTAAACGACGGAAATGATAGAACATTTTCGTTTGTAGATGAAAACAGAATGAGTTTTTGGTTATTGCAACCAGGTATAGCTTACACTGGAAATTTCAATAAAATAGATTCTGTACTTATAACTAAAAATATATTTGACTCCATAACTGGAATAAGTAAAAAAGTACAATTTAAAGTTTTAGATACTATTCCTAGTAATTTGTTTTACAATATTGGGCTTACTTACGAATACGGTTTTGCATATCAAAACATATTAAATACCTATAAAAGAGAATACAACTCAACAAGTTCGTTCAACACTATTGACACTTTAAATAATGTTAATCTAGCTCTTAACAATATCCCTGGTGAAATTAAATTTGGAGCAGGATTATCGAATTTAGAATACAGAATGATTCCTAACTGGGCTACAAGTTTTCAAATAAGCTACAGACCTTGGAAACAATACAATGCAAGTTTAAAATATAGAAACACCATTTCTATAGGTGCTGGTTATGAAAAAAGAATTGTCTTAGGTAAAAACAAAAAAGAAAAACTAACATTTTTAAGAGCAGGCTTATTCTATAATCAATTACCCTATTCATTCAACAATACATATATAGATGAGAAAGGTATTACGTTTGGTGGAACTCTAAACTTACCTCAAATTAAAGGATTAAATGACCGAATGTTATTATCTCTAGGATTGACACTTGGAGAAAGAGGTAGTCTTAAAAACAATTTAATTCAGGAAAAATACATTAAATTTTCTCTCGGCTTTACTTTCATGGAAGACCGCTGGTTTTATAGATACAAACTAGATTAAAATGAAAAATCATTTCTTAACTATTTGGTATATCACAGGTGCTATTTGTTTGTTTTCTTGTACTAACAACCAAGAAAAACCTGTATTTCACAAACCTTACACTGGGCCTTTAGGCGTTGTGAACAATGTAAATACTGTGTATACAGAAAAAGCTGAAATTCTTATCAAAATGAAAGCTAAAAAACAAATTGAATTTCAGAATGGCAACAGAGAGTTTCCTGAAGGAATTGAAATTGTTTTTTTTGAAGCAGGTAAACCATCATCAAGAATGACGGCCAACCAAGCTTATTTTAATAGGGAAAAAAACACCTACAAAGGTGTAGGCAATGTGGTTGTCAAATCACTTACTAATGATGATAAACTCAACAGCGAGGAACTAAATTGGAATCCAAAAACAAAAAAAGTTACTACTGATAAATTTGTAAGAATTGAAAATAAAGATGAAATTCTTACAGGAGATGGTTTAGAGGCTGACCAAGATTTTAGACATTATAAATTTAAAAACCCTAAAGGAATCATTAACAAAAAATACGCAAACGGTTTTTAAGGATGAAAATAATTCAAATAGTTTTAGTTTCTCTTAGTGTGGTATTTATGGTGATTGGTATTGACCAATCTTTAAAGTCAGGATTTTTAAATTCATATCCTTTTTATATGTTCATGATTATTTGTTTTTTAAGCTTTACATATCTTAGAGGTAAAGAAAACATGAAAAAAAAATAGGCCAGAATACTTCTAGCCTATTTTTATATAGTATTACCTCTTAAAAAATCTTGTATTAACATTCTTTTTTTACCCTCAGCCTGTATTTCTAAAATTGACAATACATAATCATTGCATTGGAAATACAAATATGTTTTGCCATCAGTTTCTATTTCTGTATTAATTTTTAATTTAACTATAGAACTTTTATATACCTTAAAAGATTTCGATTTATATACAAAATAAGCAACTGGATATGGAGATAATCCTCTCACAAGATTATGATTTTTTTCAGCATTATATTCGTGATTTAGCAAACACGTCTCTTTAAATATTTTTGGAGCATGAATAGCTTCAGAATCTTTCTGTGGTTTTAACTCCACTTTATCTGCTTCAATAGCCTTTACGGTTTGTAAAACCAAATTTGCTCCTTTATACATTAACCTTTCATACACTGTACCCACGTTATCATCTTCCTGAATAACTTCTTTATCTTGCATTATGATATTTCCTGTATCTATTTCATGCTTTAAGAAAAACGTGGTAACACCTGTTTCTTTTTCACCATTAATAATTGCCCAATTTATGGGTGCTGCACCTCTGTATTTGGGTAAAAGTGAGCCATGTAAGTTAAAAGTACCTTTTGCTGGCATTGCCCAAACTACTTCTGGGAGCATTCTAAAAGCCACCACTATTTGTAAGTCTGCATTTAATGATTTTAATTGATCTAAAAATTCAGGATCTTTCAAATTGGTAGGTTGTAGTATATTTAGATTTTTAGAAACTGCAAACTTTTTCACTTCAGATTCCATAATTTTCTGACCTCTACCAGCTGGCTTATCTGGAGCAGTTATTACACCCACAACATTGTAATTATTTTGAATTAAAATATCTAGAGAAGGTACAGCAAACTCTGGTGTACCCATGAAAACAATACGCATATACTTAAAATTAAAGCCAAAGTTAAATCTTTAATTTTATTTAAAACAAAAATAGAGGTCAAAAACCTCTATTTTTACAACTCGTTGAAAAATTAACATTTAATTAAACCAAATAACCAAATTTATGTTTAATCTCTTGGAGGTGGAGGGCCATCCTCTTCATCTAAATGATGTGGACGCATTCTGTGTCCTGAATCATTATTATGACACCCCTTTTGTTCTCCTTTATCATGTGAACCGTGCATTTTATGCATGAATCTTTTTTGAGTCCACATATTAAGTAATTCCTTCAATTTTTCTTTTTGTTTTTCGTTGCATTTATTATAAATTAAATTGAAATGTTTAAATGATTTATACGTGATCTCAGATTCTTTTGCGGCTATTTTAGCTACAATCTCAGCGATAGATTTTTCATCTTGCCCCAAATGTTCAATTATCTGTTTTCTAAACACTTGAATAGAATCAAAGTCTTTCTTTATTTCTTCAAAATGTTGATTTTTTATTTTTTCAAAATCTTTCTTTTGAGTTTCGTCAAGTTCTAGCTCCTTAATTATTCTGTCACCCATTCCTCCTGGGCCACCAAATTTACCTCTATCATGGCCTCTAAAATCATTCTTACAAGAATCTCTAGAACAAGATTTCAACCATATTGTTGTTACGGTGGCAACATTTATTAATATTAAAGTACCAACAATCCAAAACCATTTGTTTTTTAACATAATTATTTATTTAAATCAGTGTAAGTATAAAAATCTGTAGTTGCAACCATTGCATATTCATACGCATCAGCATTTTCATTTGAAGCAACAGTTGAAGTATTTGTTTCTGTATTACTTAGTAATAAACCTCCAAGATTCATCAATGTAAAACCAATTAAACTTGCGGCTACTAAATATTTTCTTTTATCAAATAAAGATTCTTGCTGAATCCTATTTAAAATAGACTCATGTAAACCATCAGGAACAGTTGCTCTCTGAATAGTCCCAATAGAATTTAGTAAATCATCAATATCATGTGTTCCCATTTTATAATTGTAATATATTTTTACCTTTTAATAAATTCTTTAGATTTGCCTTAGCTCTACTTAACAATGAATCAACTGTTGTTTCTGTAATTTCAAGTGTTTGAGCAATTTCTTTGTAACTCAAATCCTCTAATTTATTTAAAACAAAAGCCGCTTTTTGTCTTTCTGGCAATTTCTCTAACAACGAAAATAAAATTTTCGCATTTTCTTGCTGTTCTAGTTGCACTCCTGGATGCACAAAATCAACCGCAAACTCTTTACTTGGAGAATCCTCCTCTTCAGACGACCAAATCTGAGAAAATGATAACCAAGATCTAGATTTCTTTTTTCTCAAATAATCCAATGCTGTATTTGTAGCAATTCTGTAAACCCAAGTACTCAAACTAGACTTCTCGTCAAACTTCGAAATACTTTTCATAATTTTTACAAATACATCCTGAGAAACCTCTTCCGCATCTTCCTTATTTTGCGTAATAGAAATGGCCACATTATACACCCTTGACGAGTACGCAGACACAAACGCTGATATTTTTGAATTATCATTGTTTTTTATTCCTAAAATATATTCTGCATCTGTCATAGAGTGGTTTAATTTTCTATTTAGTATTTAGACGATAATTTCTGAGTGTATCCTTCGCTATAAAACAAAAAAAGCTGAGATTTACTCAGCTTTTTTGTATATAGTTAATTTATGAAATTATTATGACGATTTACTCCCTCCCGAGATACTATCTCTCATACCAGTATCTGCCTGAATATTTTTCATTTTATAATAATCCATGATTCCTAAATTGCCTGTCTTAAAAGCTTCAGCTATAGCTTTAGGCACTTCTGCTTCAGCTTCTATTACTTTAGCTCTAGCTTCTTGCCCCTTAGCTTTCATTTCTTGCTCTATTGCCACAGCCATAGCTCTGCGTTCTTCAGCTTTTGCTTCAGCAACTTTCAAATCAGCAGCAGCTTGATCTATTTGTAATTTAGCACCTATATTAGCACCAACATCAACATCAGCAATATCAATAGAAAGGATTTCATAAGCTGTTCCAGAGTCCAAACCTTTGCCTAATACAAGTTTTGAGATTTTATCTGGGTTTTCTAATACTTCTTTGTGAGAGACAGAAGAACCTATAGAAGTCACAATACCTTCTCCTACTCTAGCCAATATGGTTTCTTCTCCAGCACCACCAACCAATTGAGAAATATTAACTCTTACAGTAACCAAAGCTTTTGCTATAAGTTGAATACCATCTTGAGCTACCGCAGAAACATTAGGCGTTTGAATCACTCTTGGATTTACCGAAATCTGTACGGCTTCAAAAACATCTCTACCAGCCAAATCTATAGCAGCGGCTTGCTGAAATGAAATATTGATATTTGCCATGTGTGCAGAAATCAACGCTTTAATTACCGAAGGTACATGACCTCCCGCTAAATAATGCGTTTCAAGATCTGTAGAAGTTAATTTAAGACCCGCTTTGGTAGATGTAATTAAAGAATCTACAATAATTCTTGGTGGTACCTTTCTGATCCTCATTAGAATAAGATCTAACAAACTTACTTTTACACCAGAAAATATAGCAGTGAACCATATATTAAATGGAACAAAGTACGCAAAAATCATCAGTCCTATAAGACCGACACCTAAAAATATTAAAAACTGAGGCATTATTTATTTGGATTAAATGTTTCTAAGAAGTTTGTATTGTTGTTTTAGTTTTTCCAACTCCACTTTCCCCGCCTCAATTTTCTTTAAAATGTCTACTTTTAACGCATCTGCATTTTTAGATTTTGCAAAAAACTCTAGATTATTCCCTAATGTAACTATATCGTTTTCAAGAGTTTGAATCTTCTGTTTAAGATTTTTTTCTTTTGTAAACAATTTATTCTTTCCATCAGGGCTGTCCTTAAGAAGTTCTACTTGAGCCATCAGCTTTAACTTTACGTTTTCTTCTTGTTCAGAAACTAAAGTATCTATGTGTGTCTCCCAAGCTTTTAATAATCTTGCTTTAGCATTTCCTATGTCTTTTTTAGGAACTAAACCTAAACTTTCCCACTCTTTTAAAACAGTATTAAATTGTTTTAATTCTTTACTAGATTCTAAGCTCTCGCAATATTCATTTTTGCGAACAAAGTTTACTTCAAAAGATTTCTCTTTTTCAGCATCCGCACCTCTTTTGATGTTGAAAAAGTCATCACAAGTTTTCTTAAACTTATCATAAACTTCATTACCTTTTTTATAAAAAGTAGGTCCTACGTCTTTCCATTGTTTTTGTAAAGACTTTATCTCTTCTATATTTGCTTCATTCACTACACCCGTTTCCAACACTTTTTGGGCTAGTTCTAACAAATGTAGCTTTTGATTTAAATTGTTCTGACGTTCAGAATGAACTGCTTTAAAGAAATCACCTTTGTTATGGAAAAATTTCTTATAAAAACCCCAAAATGTTTTATTCAAATCTTTAGAAGCATCTTTAGCTACAAAACCAACTTTTGCCCACTTTTCTTTAACAAGTGTGATTTCGTCAGATTTCTTCTGCCATTGTTCTATTTTTGTAGAAGTATAATTTGCAAAGGCTTCAACTTCTTTTAAAATTTCCTGCTTTAGATCTAAATTTTTAGAATATTCTTTATCAATATTTTCTTGATACTCTTTTCTCTTCAAATATAAGGTATCTGATGCAGCCTTAAGTCTGTTCCAAAGCGACTCTTGAAACTCTTTAGGAACTGGACCTATAGATTTATATTCAGAGTGTAAATTAGTTAATTCTTTTAATGCCGTGATTATGGATGTAGATTGAAGTAATTCTTCAGCTTTTTCGCACAATCTGGTTTTAAGGTCTAAATTTCTCTTTCTATCAAGTTCTTTGAACTGATAATAAATAGATTTTTGATCATAATATCTATTTAAAAGAGCACTATAGTTATTATATAGATCCGAAGCTTTGTCTGAAGCAACTTGACCAATATTTTTCCATTCTTCCTGAATTTTTTTAACTCTTTGATGACTTTCTTGAGTTTCTTCTTGATTAACTATTTCTCTCAATTCATTCAAAAGAGCATCTTTTAACTTAAAGTTATTTTCTCTTTGATTTTTTTGATCGTTAGAATAATTAACAAAATTTTCTCTAATTCTTTTAAAGTATTCGCAAATATTCTCATAATCAGCATCTTTAAATTCAAAAGAATCTTTATCGCCACCATCTTCCAAGTATTTCTCAAGAGCAACACTTTCGTTATTAGAATGTATTTCATCAGCCACAGATTTTATTCTTTTAGCTTTTGAAAATGATTCCGCCGGATTTAGGGATTGTGATTTTTTGATTTCTTCTAATAGCTGACTTTTGCTAAATGCAGAATAATCTACATGTTCCATATCATGTTCATGCAACTCCGCGTTTTCATCTACCGCTACTGGGTTGTTAATAGGGAACAACTGATATCTCAAACCTAAATGTAACATATTAAAAAATCTAATTTTCCAAGTAATTTGTAAATATATACTATTCTTTCAAATAAATCAATTTAAACGCGGATCTATGGGGTAATTTGACATTTGTTTATATTTACCTCCTAATTGTTTTAAAATTGTACGCCAAATTTCTTTTTCTTCAGTTTCAAAAACTAATTCTTTTGTAGACGTACACACGATCCACGATTTTTCTTTTATTTCATTTTGAAGTTGGCTTTCTGACCATCCAGAATATCCAACAAAAAATTTAACTTCATTTGCATTGATTTCATTATCAGAAACTTTAGTAAGCATTTGTTCAAAATTTCCTCCCCAAAATATTCCTGGCGAAATTTCAAAAGATCCGTCAATTTTATCTCCCGCACTGTGAATAAAATGTAATGTATTTTGTTCTACTGGCCCACCTAAATACACGGGAATGCTTTGTCCAAAATTTTTATCTTGTACTAAATCTGCCAATGTAACCTCAAGTTTTTTATTGACTATAAAACCAAAGCTACCTTCTAATATTTTATGAGTACACAACAACACCACCGATCTTTCAAAATTTGTATCGGGTAAAAATGGGTCTGAAACCAATAAAACACCATCTTTTAAGTTATTTTCTATTTGAATTTTAGATTCAGCCAAATGAATTTAATTTGCGATAAATCTAATGAGTATTTTTGAAAATTCTATTATTTGCGAAATAATTTTTAAATTATTTCTACTTACTATCGTTGAAAATCAGGACAAGGCAATACTCTTCTTACTTTTTTATTTTTTTTAGGAAAAGGAAATAAATAAACTATGTTAAGTTCATGTGCTCCAAATGGTCTTGCATTGGTAAGTTTTGATACTACAAAATCATAACTATAAGAAACACTGAAATCATTCAACTTTAAGCCTAATAATACTGCAAAACTTTCTGTATTTAAGGTATGAGAATCATATTGTTTTACAAGTGGTAAACCTCTAAACCAAGCACCACCAATGAGCTGACCTCGTAAATAATATACTCCTATATCTAATTGATCTGATTTACCTTGAAACTTGTAATTAATTGACGGAACAATGTATTCGTTATATGAAAATTTGTTTAACACAGTTTTGGTTCTTAATTTAAGTTTGTAACCAGTTGCTAACAAATATTTTATTGGTAGTCTGCTTTCTTTGCCATAAAAAGACTGGTTGGGTCTGTTCAGATGACTTACAGCTAAGCTTGCCCAAAATCTTTTGTCATACAAAACTAATCCAGTATTTATATCCTTGTATGATAGTCTATCGCCCCCGAATGGTTCTTGAGTGGACTTATCTAAAGGGCCATCATTACTAAATTGATCAGGAAAATTTAACAAAGAATAATTTATATATCTACTCACATAGCTCCCTTGTAGTCCCCAGCGTAACGTGTATTTTTCATTGATTGCCAGCTCATAAGAATACATAAGAGCTAGTTCTGAACTTGAAATGTTTTTTTTACCTTGATAATCTTGAAAGCCATACACACCAAAGCCACTATTATACTTATTTGAAAAGAAATCAAAAGAAGCTAAGGTGGTATAATATTTTGCCTCTAAATTGGGCCATTGATATCTAGAATGACTAATCAATCTTCCCATATGTGTGCTACCCGCAAAGGCAGGATTTGTAAACAAATTACTAGCATAAAACTGTGTAAATTGCACGTCTTGTGCTTGCATAGCTACAAAAGTGAAGAAAAGAAAAATTCTTACAAATACAGAATTTTTGATTCGAGTATCAATATATGTCATAAACTCTGTCAACTTTTTCTTTTTTAACTTTCTTTTTAGGCAAATTATTTAGTTTATTAAGATCATCTTGTTTTTGTTGAGACAACCTACTGTTTCTTTTTTTTCGTTTATGTTTATTTTGAATATTTTCATCAGTTATTTCTATAGCTTGATTTGACAAATATTCATCTGCTTTTTCTACTTTTTGAGGTGTTTTATTATATTCCTTTTTAGGGCTCACGCATGAGCAAACTACTAAAAGCATACATAATATAATTTTGTTTTTCAAAAACACCATTTTTACCTCACAACTGTTACACTGCCTTTTTTATGATACGGTCCTTTATATTTCTGAGTATCTCCTTCATAATAAATAATCCATTCATAAACTCCCACAGGCATTGGTTCGTCTCTATAAGTTCCATCCCAAGCGTTGTGCATATTATCTGATTTAAATATAACTTCACCCCATCTATTAAAAATTAATATTTCAAATTTCCCAATGTGTGCACCATATACCGTGTAGTTGTCATTGGTACCATCAGCATTTGGACTAAAGGCATTTGAGATAAACAATCTTGGAGGGCACTCTTCATAAGTATGTAAAAATCTAGTGTTTTTACATCCAAATTCATTTGTTACTTCTACTTCAAAATCTGAATATTCATTAGTATTTACAAATCTGACGGTATCGCTAGAATGTTTCCAAAAATAATGCTTAGCTTCACCTGCATCCAATCTTTCAAAAGTATTTCCTTCATTACAATAAGGTATTGACTTTGAAAAAGTTAATGGCAAATCATGTAATATTAGTGGTTTAGAAACTGTCACTGGTTTACATGGAAAATTTCCATTTCCTGTCAAAAAGAAATCTATTTTATTACTTTTTTTGTCGTTTTGAGAAATTGTATACTCTGAATTTAAATTAGTATTCAAACTATATTTACCAGTCCCACCAGACCAACTAACAGAACTTACATTAGTGGCATTTCCTACAAGTGATATAGAATTTACATCTTTACAAATCTCAGGAATGTCGTTAATGGACAATACAGGTTTAGCCACCAAAGAACCTGATAAATTTTCAGTTAAATTCACACAAGGTGCTAATGCCACCGCTTCTACACTTATTTGAATATTACCCGTAACTTTTTCTGTATTTGATAATATATAGAGAGTTGTATCATTATTTGGGTGCGTAAAAATTCCCGAACCTTTCCAAATAATATTTGATACATTACTTACTTGTATTTCAACCAATACAGAATCTTTGTCAATACAAAACTTACCTATATTTGAACCTAAAATACTAGGTTTTCTTACAATTTCTTGAATTATTGTATCAGCAACTACAGGACAAGGAATTTCCGAACTAGCATTTATGACGACTATTTTTTTCCCATTTTGGATATCTGAATCAGAAATAGTAAATGTTTGAGAGATATTATTGCCTAAAATAATTCCAGAAGTATCTTTCCAAACAATCGATTTGCTTAAAACAGTATCAGCTACTAGCAGAAATTGAGTTTGAGTTTCACAAATAGGATTTGAAGATTGTATAGAAACTTCTGCCATTGGCACAAATTGTAGAGTTAAAGTAGCAGTATCTTTAGGACAAACAGAATATCCAGAAGCTATAGCACGTACTTTTAAACTATCTGTATTTTTTTCTAACGTTGTAGGTATGAAAGCTATAGAATCTATTTGTTTTTTAATGATTAGCCCCGTTCCAATGTCCCAATTTGTTGCAGAATAATTGATTCCATTTGATTTTAAACTTATGGTATCAATATTTCTACAAAAAGGTAACACAGAATTGATTTGAATATTAGGTATATATCTGATGGTGAGCTTTGTTGAGTCAGAAACTGATGCACATTCTTTAGCACCAAATGCAGATGCTTTAAAAGTAATTATTGTATCTTTTACTTCTGTATCATTTAGCTTATATGTAGTTTTTACTGAGTCGTTTCGAGAAAAAACACCAAGTTTAGGCAACCACAATATTGAATCTGCATTAATTAAAGAAGCACTTAGGAAAACCGAATCTGTATTTTCACAAATTTCATTGAGAGGATTTACAACTATCTTCGGCATTTTTTTGATTAATAAACTAGTGGTATCCATTACCGCAGTACAAGGACTATTAGAATTTGCAATAGCAACAAAATCTAATTTACTAAGGTTTTTGTCGTTATTTGTCAATTCATAACTATATAATCCATCAGAAATTTTAGTATAAGTACCTGAATTACCCACCCATTGATTAAAAGTAGCATTCGTAGTTTTAAAACTTAATGTAATCTTAGAATCTGTTTCACAAATGGTTTTTATGGAATCTAAAACTATTTCACCTAACTTGACTAAACGTACTGAAACAGTATCCGTTACTGATGGGCAAATTGGATCTCCAGTTGCTGTTAGTTTAAAATGCAAAATTGTAGAATCATTTTTATCTGAACTTGATAAATTAAATGCAGTATTTTTAGAATTTGGGTTAACAAAAGTACCACTCGCTCCTACCCAATTGTATTTCAAAGCTATTCCACTATATCCTGTAGAAGTTGAAATTAAGTTAATAGAATTTGTAGTTTGACAAATAGGATTTAAAGCAGTTATATCTATTTTAGGTTTTTGGGCTAATGTTGCTGTAATATTTACAGACTTTGCAGGACAAGGTGATTGACCATTAGCTAAAAATGTAAATGTGACATTTCCACCATTCTGAGATTCTGTCGCAGAAGGTGTATAAAAAGTAGTTTGTGAGTTAACATCACTAAAAACGCCCGTACCCCCAGACCATTTTACACTTGAAAAATTATTAGCAACACCTTTAAGTTCAAACTTTACAGTATCAGAACACATTTTACCAAGAGGATTCACTGAAATAGTTACAGGTTCCAGCACTTGAATAACTTTAGAATTGGTATCTATACAACCATTAGCATCTTTATAGGTATATAATATTTTATATTTACCAGCTATATTACCAGAAAAAAATCCTGAATTAGTAGTATTAGTTCCCGTAAATACTCCTCCACTAGGAGTAGCACTCAGCTGAATATTAGAATTTTTACACAAATCACTTGGTTGTGATAATGTTGCCGTTGGTCGAGATAAAACTGAAATTGTCAATTTCACAGTATCCGGATATGATGTAACTGCATAATAAATGGAATTGTTGGCTACAGAAATACTACTCGGATTTGCAATCTTATTAGCTAAAGTAACAGATCCTTTGTACCAACTATTTACACTAATTCCTGTTCGTGTACCTATAACCGCATTATTTAAAGTAGTTAAATTAAAATTATTCGCAATGAAGCTTCCTTTTACTGTTTCACAAACTTTAGTTGTTAAAGGAGCAGGCGGACATGTTTGTTTAACTAAATATTTTAAAACTAAAGGACATGGATTATCTGAGAATGGAGTTAATGTTACTGAATAAGTACCAGGTCTATTTACTTGCACTGTTTGAGATGTTGCCCCCGCAACTATACCAGGTCCTGACCAGCTGTATTTATTAAAGCCATCTGAAGCAGTAAAAGAATTAACAGTAGTACCACAAACAGTCAAATTTGTTGGATTTGTAATTTTACCACATTGAGCATCAATATAAGCATAAGCCAAATGCCCACCTCTTGAACAATCTGAAACCGCAAAAACTATTGTGACGTTTTGTCCAATATAAGCATTTAGGGGTATAGATACCGTTGTCCAATCCTTATAATACAAATTCATATTTTGTGTATTACCTGTACGATTAGGATTAAAATATGTAATATGTTTAAACTCTGACAACAAAGAAGTTTTTGCTAAAACACTGTAACCTGAACATGTTAATAATCTATTTAGTGAATCATACACCATAACTTTAAAGTAGGGTCTTTCTTCATCATTATGATCACCTGGATCTTCTAAAACTACGGCGTAATGATAAGTAAACAAATTGTTATTAGTATCAACTTTAAAAGTTTGCCTTGCCATACTTGCATAGCCACCATTTGCCAAACCAGCCTCACGTCCACTCAAATAATCTTCTAATCGTAATGAAAAGTTACCTCCTCCAGGATAAACCGTACTCAATGCAGGTATGAAGGGATCTTTCAAAGTTTTATTCATAATCACATGTCTTGTGGTACTAAAACCTAAAACCTGATTACATGGCATGGCAGAAGTAGAACAAGCAGAAGCTGTTAATCCTTCCCAACCAGAATAATTACCTTGTTCAAAATCCATATTTACACAAGAGCCATTCTTTATAGCAACTAATGAATTTTTGTAACTCTTATTTACAGAATCTCTCTTAGTTATAAAACTTGGATATGTTTGGATAAGATTTTGTTTGAGTAATTCCGAATATTTTGAAACGTCTTCGTCTGAATTCAGCTTTGAATTATTTTCTGTTAAATAATTATTTACTAGCCTTTCATTATAATTACGAAATAGTATAGTATCTGTATTGGTGATATTAAGCGTTCCGTTTACTTCTTGAAACTGTTCGTTTACATTTATAAATCTTGAATTTTCAGAATCATCATGTAAGGTCTTTTTAAATGATGAATTAATTATTTGCGATTGAGCCCTAATACACACAAAACAAAGAAAGAAAAAAATGTATTTTTTCTTGAAAACCAATATTTCTTTAGTAATGTTTTTCATGTAATTATATATCCATATTGCAATTAATAAAGTAACGAATAATTACTAATATTTGATTATTCAAATTAAATATTCGATTAATACAAATATATAAAACAAATGAATACAAATCAACCTATAAATTGCATAACATTAACTAAAAATCAATGAGTTAATACAATAAGTCTAAAATTATTACAGAAAGAGGGATTTGATGTAATAAAAAACCAAAAAAATAATTTATTTATAAAGTAAGATTCTAAAAGTAGTTCCTTTACCAATTTCTGAATTTTTGATAAATATTTTTCCTTTATGGTATTCCTCTACAATTCTTTTAACCAGCGTTAAGCCCAAGCCCCAACCTCTCTGTTTAGTAGTAAATCCTGGCTGAAACACCTTTTCAAAATGTTTTTTAGAAATTCCTTTACCAGTATCTGTAATATCTAAAATAATACTATCGTAGTTGTCATGAATTTCAGCTATCAAGCTCCCTTTTCCTCCCATAGCATCTATGGCATTTTTGGAAATATTCTCTATGACCCAGTCAAAAAGAGCTTTATTTAATTTTACAGTTGTATTGTCTACTAAACACGAAACTTTAATATCTACATTTTTACCCACTCTAGATTTAAGATAGTCCAGATTGTAATTTACAATTTCATATAAATTTTCATCTTTAAGTGAAGGCAATGAACCAATGGTTGAAAAACGTTCCGTAATTACAGCGAGTCTTTTGATGTCTTTTTCTATTTCTTCTATAACGGTATCTCCTTGCAATCTTTCATCGTATTTTAATATTTCTGCCCAAGCCATCAAACCAGAAAGTGGTGTGCCTAATTGATGAGCCGTTTCTTTAGACATACCCACCCAAACTTTGTCTTGCTCCAATCTTCTAGAATAGCTAAAAGCGAGATAAGCGAATACAATAAAGACCGAAATAACCACTAGCTGAACAAGTGGATAATATTTTAATTGAGTTAATAGTTTGGAATTCTTGTAATAAATATAATTTTTAAGATTAAAACCCGGGTAATCAACCACAATGGGAGGATATTGTTTTTGCATAGCTACAATTTCCTTTTTCAGATATTCATCTAATTTTGATTTATTCCAAGTAGAGTCAATATCTAAATTTTTATAACTAATAGCTTGATTATTTTCATCGGCAAGAATTACGGGTATAGAAGTATTGTTTTCTATAATACTTTCAAACAAAAAATTCATACTTCCTGTATTCTCCGGACTGATTGCAAATTTTAGTCCTTTTGCATATAAATCTATTTGTTTCTTTTCTCTTTCTGATAATGTCTTTACAAGATTGTTTGTATAATAAAGAGTAGAAATACCAATTATAACAGCCACCACAAGTAGCCATACTTTAACTCTAGATTTATTAGAATATAAGATCAAAATGTATTAAAATTATGTTTTTTAATGTTCAGTTCTTATTATACTTTTTGAAAAGTAGAATATAACAATACTCCTCCACAAATTATTAAAATAGCTCCAACAGAATAATTTAAAATTTTCATCATCTTAAGTGTTAAATATTTCGACATAATTTTAGATAATTTAATTTTAAGTAAATCCATTAAAAAGTTGGTCAAAACTGCAACCGAAAATAATATTAATGTTTGGATTTCAGTATGATCAGACTTCGCAAGCATTCCACCTACAGATGCAAACCAAAAAACCACCACTCCCGGATGTAAACTATTTAATAAAAAACCTTTTAAAATAGTTTTATAAACACGTTTACTTTCTACTAAAACGCTCTCTTGATGCAACTTATTTTTTTTGAAAAAATTTTGTATTCCAAAAAGTATCAAAATAATTCCCCCCCCTATACCCAAATAAGTGTGCATATTGGGTGAAGACATAAATTCATGAAGACCAAAATAAACCAGCAAAATATAAAACAAATCACTTAGTGAAATTCCCAAAGCTAAGTAAATAGCATTTTTAACACCTCTTTCTATTGCTGTTTGTATGAGTGCAAAAAAAATAGGGCCTATCATAACTGATAAGCCTAACCCTATTAAAATTCCATTATAAACTACTGAAAACATCTTAACTATTTACCGAAATAAAATCTTTCCAGTCAGCATATTGTGCTTTCTTTAATACTCTAGGAAATTTATTTTGTCCGCCTTCTTTTCCTTTTGATCTTAAATAATCATAAAAAACATGTATAGGTAAAGCCTGAACTGTAACCGATTTCAAAGCGTGGTTTCTTTCTGTAATATAATCATCATTCAAAGTTTTTAAATAATAATCAATTCTCTGAGCTAACAATTCATTATCTACCTGTGAATCAGTTGCCAAATACCATTCATGCCCAAACAAGGTATCTATAGGCACGCCCGCAACTGTAAATTCTGGAATAGCAATTCCAAATTCTTCACTCACTAGCTGTATAGCTTTGTTCATGTTATCTACAGACAAATGCTCGCCACATAAACTTAAAAAATGCTTGGTACGTCCTGTAATTATAATTTCAGCATTTTCTTTACTTGTAAATCTAACAGTATCACCTATTAAGTATCTCCAAGCACCAGAACACGTACTCATTAACAAGGCATAATCTACGTTTTCCTCTACCTCATCTATCATGAGAGTTTCTGCAGATGCTAACATATTGCCGTCCTCATCAAAATTTTGTTCGTTAAAAGGTACAAATTCATAAAAAATACCCCCATTTAGCATTAATCTCATCGACTTGCTATTCGGTTTTACTTGAAAAGCAATAAATCCTTCAGATGCCAGATATGTTTCTATGTATTGAATTGGTTTTCCTAAAAGCTGTTCAAAACCTTTTTTATAGGGTTCAAAAGACACTCCTCCGTGACAGAATCCTACTAAATTGGGCCAAATTTCATGTATATTATCAACTTTGTAATATGCTATAATTCGCTCGATCATTATTTGAATCCAAGCGGGTACACCTACCACAAATGCTATGTCCCAATCTTTAGCCGACTTGGCAATCTCATCTAATTTCTTATTCCAATCTTTAATTTCTGCAACTTTTTTGCCTGGTTTATAAAATTTATAAAACCATAAAGGAATTTTTGAAACTGTTATACCGCTCAAATCACCTTCTTGATAATGTCCTTTATCTGTAAGCTTTGTGCAGCCCCCTAGCATCAATATACTTTTTTCAAAAGATTGAGGTTTAAACTCAAAATTTTTAAGAGCTAAAATTTGCTTAATACCTGTTTTTCTGATTGCTTTAATTTGTGCATCGGTTATAGGTATATGTTTACTCGCGGCTTCAGAAGTACCAGAACTTAAAGCGAAAAATTTAACTTTTCCTGGCCATGTAACATCTTCCTCACCCTCCAAAGCCATGTGCCACCATTCTTGAAAAATGGTATTATAATTATACATTGGCACATTTTCTTTAAACGACTGATAAAAGTTTTTGGTATTTTTTTTCTTTAAAACAGAAACCAACGAAAGCGTTTTTAATATTTCTGTAAATTTATATTTTAACCCAAAATGTGTAAATTCTGCCTTTTTCAACAACTTTTTCAATTCCTTTTTCTGTTGTTGATAAGGAGTTTTCTTGGCTTCCTCTACACTTCTGCTTAATTTTATCCCCTGCTGTAGTATATTACCTATTATTGGCATTTCATTAAAAACTATGACCCAAAAATAACTGTTTTTTTACAATTTTACCTAACTTCTACCCAACCCTTCTTTTCAATGTTTGAATTTTTATGCTTTAGTTGGTAAAAATACACTCCATCTTCTATGTCTTTTGCCTGCCAAGAGTTGTCGTAAAAATTATTTTCATATACGTTTACTCCATATCTATTGTAAATTTGGAGACTCCATGTACCATTTTTTAAATTAGGTATCACAAAAAAATCGTTTAAACCATCTTTTAGTTGAGGAGTTATAATATTAGGTATTTGACCTATATATTTACTGCAATCAAAGCTAAATTCTTTGCTTTGTTCGCACTTATTTGTATCAATTACTTTTATTTTAAACTTCTCATAATCAGTTTTTAAACACAATTCACTTGTGTTAAAACTTTGAATAATTTCTTTTTCATTTATAAAATACTTAAGGTACGTGTTCAGAATATTCAGTGAAACGCAAGAATCAGTTGAAGTACAGAAAGACGATTCATTGGGAATATCAAATTGCAATTCATTTAATTTATAATTTTTAACTGCAACAGTATCACTGCTAGAACAATTGTTTGAATCGGTAACAGTGACATTATATTTCGGCAATTTTAAGCCTACAACCACCGAGTCAGCCGAACCAGTATTCCACATATAAGATTTATATTTTTTTGTTAAAAAAAGTGTGTCCGTATTATTGCTACATACAAAAATAGAATCTTTGTCAAAAAGCCTTGAATCTGTTTGAAAAACCTGAATTTTTGTAGAATCTTCAAAAACACAATCTCCTTTTTTAACATAAACTTTATAGTTACCTTCCTTATAAATATTTATTTTATAGGCTGTATCTGATAATAAATCACCATTGAAATACCATTTATATACATCTTTACCAAAACCAGCATTTAAGAATGCTTTAGAATTTGAAATATTATTGCTACAAATTGTTAAAGTATCTGGCAAATTTAAGGTACCAAAGTCAGAAAAATACCCATACATAAAAGTAGTATTTCCAACACCATTCAGCAAACCTGCCTGAAACGAACTCTTTGGGTTTTCTAATACTAAACTTTGTAAATTGGTTGTTAACAAATCCATGGAAATTTTAGCACAAACGTAATTGGTATCAAATGCTAATACCTGAAAATCAGTACTGTTAATCACATTTTTAAAACCATTACAAACAAAGCTATTTTCTGCTCCTTTTTGTACTACTAAACTAACATAAGCTTTGCTATCAACATAACTTGAACCTATTACTACTCGTTTAGAACCTGTACAACCAATACTTGGCAACAAGGCTCCGCCTAATTCTGAATCAAACCCACCAATATGAAACACATATATTGGTAAAGTACTCTGAATTAAATTAAAATCTTCACTCAATACATAAGATTTTGTATCACCTGAGTTAAGACTTAAAGTGTCTTTAGAATTGATTACAATTTTATTATTGTTTGTAGTTGAAGTGATAAAAACTCTATCTATACCTATGTATGAAGTATTAATTTTATTCACAATATATTTAGTACCCAATTTATCAGTGGGAACTATTTGATCCCCTGCCATATCCCACGCACCTGTGTAATTTAACTGATTGTCGTACATAGAATCATCAGTTATGGTAATAGCTACTTTTTTATTAGAACGAACAACCGTTCCCGTAGGTCGAAGTCTAGGGTCATTACTTTTAGCCCTATCTGTATAAACTTGGCCTTTGTTGAGTTTCACACTAAACAAAACTCCTTTTTTATGCACACTTAAATCTTGTGTTGGAAGTATTTCAACAACCGTATTATCTTCAGTTGCTACTACCTGAAAACTCGCCCAAGCATCTGTTAATTGAGTTTCTTGTTGCCAAAAGTTTTGAAAAGGAAGGTAAAATTCTGTCCCCAAAGCATTTGAACCTTTAAGTGAATAAATATCACAATTAGATGGGCCATAAGTACTTGTTCCAGAAACTTCGTAATACGCCATAATTTCCTGATCAGATTCTATCAACAAAGCATTACTCATGACGTTTCCATAATTGCCACTTTCAAGTAAATCTGAATAATTAGTTAAATCCAAGACATACAATGAGTTTAATTTAACTTTAATATTTGCTATTTGTAATTTTAAAGAAGGTATACTCACGACTACATTAGCGTCTGCATCCATAGGAGAAAACTTTAAATATATGGGCAAATCAGCATGTTGATGGGATATATCAGGAGCTGCAAACCAAAATTTTTGATCAATCTGACCAAAAAGCTGAGTTATGAATATACAAAGAGTGAATAAGAATGAATTTTTAAAACTACTCATTCACAAATATAAATAGTTTTAAAATGAAATTATAAAAGATGATTATTTTCAAAAAAATAGTAAATAAAAAAAGCGGCAAATGCCGCTTTTTTTATTATTCGTTTGGTCCTTTAACAGACTCTACATCAATTGCGAAATGTCTAGTTTTCTTTTTAGCTGTATCTAATTTTTTCTTTAGATTATCAGCCATATTTTGAAACTCTTTTCCATCTCTAGTATCATAATCATTTGCTATTAAACCTGAAGCTTCTTCGTAAGCTTTTGTAGGATTATCTAGATAAAACATATAAATATATGCTTTGTTGTAGAAAGCACTATATCTCATTTTTTTATCAGCTTTCTCTTCTGATGTATACTTTTTCTTTAATGACTCAAAATAATCTAAAAATTCATTAGCTTTTTTTAGTTGATCTTCAGAAAGAGGCATATCACCAGAAATACCAGCAGCCCAAGATTTAATTTCTGCTACAGTAGACTGTTGTTTTTCATACTCAGGATGTTTTTTGGTATCATTCATCCATATATAATTATAAGCACCATAATCCTCTACACCTAAACCAATTTTTTTATTCAACACATCATTTGTACTGCTTATGTGTGCCTTGTATTCATCTGTAATAACTTGTTTAAAAATACTTCTGTAGTTATTGTACAAATAAGACTCAGCATCGTAAGAATTAGAATATTCTGTAGATGTTGGATAATGATTTTTACTAGCTACAGTATAGTTATTTAAAGTAGCAATTTTGTTTCCTTTGTAATCAAACAATTCACTCACAAAAGTTAATGAATACACCATCAAAGGTTTGTAAACAGTTGTTTCTTTAATTACAGTACCATCTTTTGCTTTTTCAACATTTTTCTTTGCTTCAGCTGTTCTCTTATCTAAACGAGCATCAACAAAGTTAAACTTCACTACAAAATGACCATCGCCGTTATTGATTTTTTTCAAACCATTAATGTATAAGTCATCAACTGTAGGTAAAGAAACTCTTGTACCTGCCAATTCTGCAGTTGAAGGTGCATTTACTGAAAATGATTTATAGTTTGTATCTACAACTATTTCTGGCAAATGTCTGTATTTTGTAGTTACAAAATACTTATCTAAATCTACTTTTTGTGAAAAAGCAGCAAAACCTAATACTACAAAAGGTGTAATTTTAAATTTAAAATTCATGTTTTTTTATATTAAACTCTTGCAATATATAAAATTGCTGGTAGTTTTGTAAAAAAAATAAAATGAAAAAATTAATTACTCTCATATCAATTGCTATTTCAGCAGTTATATTTAATTCTTGTGGTAGTGTTAAAGAAACTACTCCAACTTATAAATTTTTTGCTAAAGTAAACGGAACAGAATGGAAAACTAACGAAGTACTACCTTCAACGATACCTACTTCTGCTGTGTACATAAATTATCTTAATTATTACAGCAATACTATAAATATAGAAATAAGGAATCCTAATACTGGAGAAATTCTAGATATGTTCATCTATAATGTAACACCTTCAAATGGAGTAGGCACTTACAATAGTTCAGATGCAAAATTTAGTGGAAATTATTACTTAAATAACAGTGACGCTAATTATGATAAATCTCAAAGTGGAAGTTTTAAAATCACTAGTTTAACTGTTAATGCATCTACAGGTAATATTTCTAATTTCAGTGGAACTTTTAATTTTTCTCAAACATCTACACATACTTGGGATAAAGTTACAAGAACTACTAACATCACCGAAGGTCAAATCAATAATATTTCGGAATAATTATAAAACTTTCAAACAAAAAAAGACCGCTCAAAAGCGGTCTTTTTTTGTTTATATCAAAATATATTTTTAAAACTTAAGTCATATTTGTAATTTTGCAAATTGAGTTAATCGAAACATTACACAAACAATAGATATGTTATTAAATCTTAGCGAACAAGAGTTAAAAAGAAGAGAGAAAAGAGAAGAGTTGATGAAAATGGGAATAAACCCATATCCTTCTGAAACATTTGAAGTAAATGTGAGTGCTACAGAAATTCACAAAAACTACAATGTAAACAAGCTCTACTATAAGAACATATCTATTGCTGGGCGTATTATGGGTGTGCGTATCATGGGTTCTGCGTCTTTTGTGGAGATTCAAGACCAAACAGGTACCATTCAAGTGTACGTTCGTAGAGATGATCTATGCCCAGATGAAAACAAAGATTACTACAATGTATTCTTTAAAAAAATGCTCGATATTGGTGATATAATAGGTGTAAAAGGATATGTATTTACAACACAAACAGGAGAAATATCAATTCATGCCACTAGTTTGGTTATTTTAACAAAATCACTAAAACCTTTACCAATTGTTAAAAGAACAGAAAACGAAGACGGAACTGTTACAGCCCACGATGCAGTAACCGACCCTGAATTTAGATATAGACAGCGTTACGCAGACCTTATTGTAAATCCAGAAACTAAAGATGTATTTAAGAAACGTACAACTTTAGTAAATACAATGAGAAACTATCTGAACGAAAAAGGATATTTAGAAGTAGAAACTCCAATTTTACAGCCATTGTATGGTGGAGCAGCGGCACGTCCGTTTAAAACACACCATAACACCTTAGACATGACTCTTTATTTGAGAATTGCTAACGAGCTGTATCTAAAAAGATTGATTGTAGGAGGGTTTGACGGTGTATATGAATTTTCTAAAGATTTCAGAAACGAAGGTATGTCTCGTTTCCATAATCCTGAGTTTACACAAATAGAACTGTATGTAGCTTACAAAGACTACAAATGGATGATGAACTTAGTAGAAGAAATGGTTGAGAAAATTGCAATTGCTCTTCATGGAACTACAGAGGTTAAAGTAGGAAACAATACCATCAACTTCCAAAGACCTTGGAAAAGATATACTATGTTTGAAGCCATTCAAGAGTTTACAGGCGTTGATATCACAAACTTTGATGAAACTGAACTTCGTAAAGCATGTAGTGATCTAAATATAGCTACTGATGAATCTATGGGTAAAGGAAAGCTTATAGATGAAATATTTGGTGCTAAATGTGAACCATACTTGATTCAACCTACATTTATTACTGATTATCCGGTAGAGATGTCTCCTTTAGCAAAAAGACATTCTGACAGACCACATTTAGTGGAGCGTTTTGAAGCCATCTGTAATGGTAAAGAAATCTGTAATTCATTCTCAGAACTAAATGACCCAATAGATCAACGTCAACGTTTTGAAGATCAACTAGTATTAGGAAAACGTGGTGATGACGAAGCTATGGTATTGGATGAAGATTTCTTAAGAGCTCTTGAATATGGTATGCCGCCTACTGCTGGTTTGGGTATTGGTATTGACAGACTTTCCATGATAATGACCAATTCGGCCTCTATTCAAGATGTTTTGTTTTTCCCTCAAATGAAACCCGAGAAAAAACAAATTAATGAATCTGATCAATTTGTAGAAAAAGGAATTCCAACCGAATACATCCCGTTAATCATAAAATCTGGTATAAATACGCTAGATCAATTGCGTGCTGCCAATCCTAATAAGCTTTTTAATGATTTGTGCGGATTACGTAAAAAAATGAAACTAGAAATAGCAAATCCTACTGCTGAACAAGTAAAAGATTGGATTTCATAATTATAAACAATATCAATAAATTCTTGAGTATTGTTTATAATTAAAAAAAAATAGAAATTTGTAAACTAAAGACAGAAATTAACTCTTATATAATATGTTAAATGCATGGCATAGTGTTCCTTATGGTGAAGATGCACCTAAGGTAGTAAACGCAATCATTGAAATCCCAAAAGATTCTAAAGCTAAATATGAATTAGATAAAGAAACAGGATTAATTAAACTTGACAGAGTATTGTTCTCTGCGGTACATTATCCTGCAAATTATGGTTTTATTCCTCAAACATATTGCGACGACAAAGACCCTCTTGATATTTTAGTATTAAGTTCTGTGGAAGCAGTTCCTCTTTGTATTGTTGAAGCTAAAGTTATTGGGGTAATGAGAATGGTTGACAACAACGAGCAAGATGACAAAATAATTGCAGTTGCAAAAAACGACAAATCAGTAAACCATATAGACGATTTGAGTATGTTACCACAACATACAATGGATCAAATCAGAAGATTCTTCGAAGACTACAAAAAACTAGAAAACAAAGTGGTAAAAGTAGAAGAATTCTTAGGTAAAGAAGAAGCTTATAAAATTGTACAAGAAGCTTTAAGCCTTTATTCAGAAAAAAAGGAAGAACTAATTGGAGATAATCCAATGTCTGTATATTAATTTTTAGACTAAAACAGTAAAGGCGAGACATAAAATCTCGCCTTTTTTTATTGAAAAACTATGACACTGCAAGACGCACAACAAGAGGTTGATCATTGGATAAAAGAATATGGCGTTCGATATTTTTCTGAACTTACGAATACAGCCATATTAATGGAAGAAGTAGGTGAACTAGCCAGATTAATGGCAAGAACCTATGGAGATCAATCCTTTAAAAAATCGGATTTAGCAAAAAATATCCCAGAAGAAATGGCAGATATATTATTTGTATTGATTTGCCTTGCAAATCAAACAGGAATAGATCTTACACAAGCATTTAAAGATAATCTAGCAAAAAAAACA
Source organism: Cytophagales bacterium (assembly GCA_046329305.1). Classification (GTDB taxonomy): domain Bacteria; phylum Bacteroidota; class Bacteroidia; order Cytophagales; family UBA9547; genus CAMFLX01. The sequence continues at coordinate 94,788 of JAXLUW010000002.1, read as the reverse complement.
GAGAGAGACTCCACAAGACATTTAAACAACGACAAACTAAAATGAAAAAGGAGGTCTTTAAACCTCCTTTCCTATTTTTAATTAGCCACTTCTGACATAAATTTGACTCTCATGAGTCTTAAATCTTCTTCTGCATAATCACCACCGAAATAATCAAATGCTTTACTTATGGTGTCATCATCTGCATTCATGAAATAATCAAAAATCTCATCTTGTTTTTCATAGTCAAGTATTTGATCTATGTAGTAGTCCAGATTAAGTTTAGTTCCACTGAAACAAATGTTCTCTATTTCACTAATCAAGTCTTCCGGAGTCAACTCTTTTGCTTCACATATTTCTTCTAAATCTATCTTACGATCTATTTGCTGAATAATATAAATCTTAAGTTTTGATTTATTCGCATTAGACTTAACAGTAACATCGGAAACTGTAATGATATCATTTTCCTTTACATATTTATTGATAAGGTTCAGGAAGTCTTTACCAAACTTTTGAGCTTTACCTTGACCCACACCATTTATTCTCAACAAATCTTCTTCTTTTGTTGGATAAGTAGTAGCCATTTCTTCAAGAGCTGTTTCTTGAAAAATAGCATAAGGAGGTATTCCTTCAGCCTTTGCTTTTCTTTTCAATAAAGCTTTTAACTGACTCAGTAATTCTTCATCGTAAGCTTTACCAGCAACCACAGGCTCTTTTTCTTCAGCATCTGCGGGAGCATCTTTTGTCAATTGAATTGGAGTTGGTTTTTTAATAAAATCCAATCCTTTTTTGGTGATTTTTACCACACCGTAATTGTCAATATCTTTTTCAAGATATTCCATTACCAAAAGTTGGCGATAGATAGAACTCCAATATTCTTCGTCTTTCTCATCTCCTTCGCCATAAATATCTAAATCATCATGCTTATAGCTTTCGACGTACTCGTTCATTTCGCCTCTTAGAACATCTACTAGGTGACTTACGGTAAATCTATTTTCTGTTAGTACAACAGCCTTTAAAGCTAATAAAACTTCTTCCATTCCTTCAAATTTAATCTTCGGTTTCATGCAATTATCGCAATATCCGCAATCTTTGTCAAGATGTTCTCCAAAATAATGTAATAATAATCTTCTTCTACATACAGAAGACTCTGCATATGAGGAGATTTCCATTAATAAATTTCTTGCATTATCTTTTTCAGATACCGGTTTATCTTTGTTAAATTTATCTAATTTCTCAATGTCTTGTGGGTTATAGAACATAATACACTTGCCTTCCATCCCATCTCTACCAGCTCTACCCGTTTCTTGATAATACCCCTCTAATGATTTTGGGGCATCATAATGAATTACAAATCTAACGTCTGGTTTATCTATACCCATACCAAAGGCAATAGTTGCAACCACCACTTCCACGTCTTCATTTAAGAAAGCATCTTGGTTTTTCATTCTAACGTTTGAATCAAGACCTGCGTGGTACGGCAATGCGTTTACTCCATTCAATTTTAATAAATCAGCCACTTCTTCTACCCTCTTTCTACTTAAGCAATAGATAATTCCTGATTTACCTTTATTTTCTTTTATGTAACGAATGATTTGTTTATCTATATCCTCTTTCTTAGTTCTTATTTCATAGTAAAGATTTTTTCTATTAAAAGAAGACTTAAAAACGGTACTTCCGTCCATATGCAAGTTTTTAATAATATCTTGCTGTACTTTTGGAGTAGCTGTTGCTGTTAATGCAATAATTGGAATATTGTCTCCTAGTTTTTCAACTATATGTTTAATTTTCCTATACTCTGGTCTAAAATCGTGTCCCCATTCAGATATACAATGTGCTTCATCTATGGCAACTAAGCTGATATTGGCTTTTTGTAAAAACTCAATATTTTCTTCTTTAGTTAAAGATTCTGGAGCCACATAGAGTAATTTTACTTTACCTTCTAGTGTCTCAGATTTAACTTTTGTTATTTCTGATTTATTAAGAGTAGAATTAAGGAACTGAGCATTAACCCCAAAAGCTACGAGCTGATCAACCTGATTTTTCATCAGAGCTATCAATGGAGAAATCACAATGGCTGTGCCTTCTTTCATGATAGCTGGCAATTGATAACACAATGACTTACCAGCACCTGTTGGCATAATTACAAATGTATTTTTGCCGTCCATAATATTGTTAATGATAGCTTCCTGCGTACCGCGGAAGTTATCATAGCCGAACACTCTCTTAAGGTTATTTTTCAATTCTATAATTTGATCATCAGCCACTGACATACCTTCACACTTTGTTTAACTATAGTTACAAATATAAAATTAATCCAATTTATCTTAAACTTCAAATAGTAAGTGGAAAAAAATATTAACAAATATCCAATTTTAGCCTATATTTGGATACAATTCCCGAATAAATGATTAAGAACAACTATTTAGTAATTATGGCTGGGGGCGTTGGAAGTCGCTTTTGGCCTTTTAGTAGAAATGCTTACCCTAAGCAATTTCACGACCTTTTTAATACTGGTAAAACTCTTTTACAACAAACTATTGATAGATATAATGGGCTCATTCCCAATGAAAATATATTTATAGTTACCAATAAATCTTATGTTGATTTAGTTAAAAGAGATCTCCCTTTTTTAAATCAAGATCAAATACTGTTAGAACCTGAGGGAAGAAATACAGCACCTTGTATAGCTTACTCTTGTTATAAAATTTATAAAAATAATCCTATTTCTAAGATTATTGTTGCTCCTTCTGATCACATAATCACTAACGAAATAGGCTATCAAGCACACGTAAAGGCAGTTTTAGATGAAATTGATTCAAACGTAAATGAATTATACTTATTAGGTATCAAACCGAATAGACCAGACACCGGTTATGGTTACATTCAATATGATAAAACATCGCAAGGAAATATAAAGAAATTAATTGCCTTTAAAGAAAAACCGAATATTCAAACAGCAAAAAAATTCTTGAGTGAAGGTGGATATTTATGGAACTCAGGCATATTTTTGTTTTCAGCGAAAGCAATAGTAGATGCATTTGAAAAATATTCTCATAATCTACACGACATATTTTTTAAAGGTAATGAATTTTACTGGACTGATAAAGAACAAGCATTTATAGATGAAATTTATCCTACATGTGACAATATTTCTATAGACTATGCAATTTTTGAAAAAGCAACCAATGTACATGTTTTGCCTTCAGATTTTGGTTGGTCAGATTTAGGTACTTGGAAATCACTTTACGAACTATCGGATAAAAACAAAAACGAAAATGTTCTCGATGGTAATATTGTAACTTATGACACATCAAAATGTATTATAAAAACCCCATCCGATAAACTTGTAGTAGTACAAGGACTTGAAAATTACATAGTTGCAGAATCAAACGGAATTTTAATGATTTGTAACAAAGACGAAGAACAAAGAGTGAAAGAATTTGTTACAGACTTGAAAGAGAAACATGGTAAAAAATATATATAAGTAAACTTCACCCACAAAAAGTCTTGCCAAAAGCAAGACTTTTTTGTTTGTAGGTATACTATAAAAAACAAACAAATGATTATTTTTGTACCATGTTACAAAATGATTTAATAATAAGAGCTGCAAAAGGTGAATCAGTAGAAAGAGTACCAGTTTGGATGATGCGTCAGGCGGGTAGAGTTTTAACTGAATACAAAGAAGTTAGAAGTAAATTTAATGGTTTTAAAGAATTTGTTAAAAATCCTGAAGCAGCCGCAGAAGTAACAGTACAGCCAGTTGACATATTTGGTGTGGATGCCGCCATTATATTTTCAGATATTTTGGTAGTACCAGAAGCTATGGGTATTGATTATATGATGGAGGAGGCCAAAGGTCCCGTATTTCCAAACCCAATAAAATCAATAGATGATATCAAAAACGCTAAAATAGATGTTCTTGAAGATCTCAATTATGTAATTGAAGCTATTAAAATCACTAAAAAAATATTAGAAAATAGAGTACCTTTAATTGGTTTTGCAGGTGCTCCTTGGACAATTTTTTCATATGTAACCGAAGGTTCAGGCTCTAAAACATTTTCAAAAGCAAAAGCATGGTTATATAAAAACCCTGAAGCATCTCATGAGCTTTTACAAAAAATAACAACAGCCACTATTGCATATTTAAAAGCACAAGTTGCTGCTGGTGCAGATATAGTACAAATATTTGACTCTTGGGCAGGTGTATTATCTCCAGAACAATACACAGAATTTGCAATGCCTTATATGAAGCAAATATCTGACGAATTACATCCACTAGTTCCAGTAACTTTATTTGCTAAAGGTGCAAACTTTTCGTTACCAGAACTTGACCAAACTTCTTGTAATGTACTAGGACTTGACTGGAACATCAGCCCTATTCAAGCAAGAAAATTAGCTCCTAACAAAACTCTTCAGGGGAATTTTGACCCATGTGCTTTGTATGCTCCAACCAACGATGTTGAGAAAATGGTAAAAACAATGTTAAGAGAATTTGGCACTCAAAAATATATTGCGAACCTTGGGCATGGTTTATATCCAGATATAGAAAGAACAAAAGCAAAAGCTTTTGTAGACGCTGTAAAAGAATTTAGTACAAGTAAAATAGAACTTTAACATTAGAGATCTAGTTATATAAAAAATAAAAAAATGGAAAAGAAAGTAATAAACGTATATACTGAATCAAACCCTAATCCTAATTCATTAAAATTCTGTGTAGAATTTTTGCTTTTACCAGAAGGACAAAGTGTTGATTTCCCAGATGCTGACAGTGCAAAAACTTCTCCTTTGGCAACAGATTTATTTATGTTTTCAAATGTAAAGAGAGTTTTCATCAGTGCAAATTTTATCACTATTACTAAAGATGAAGCTAGTAATTGGGACGACATCATTCCAATTTTAAAAGCATTTATAAAAGGATATTTAGAAGAAGGTAAACCATTATTTTACGACAAAAACACTGCTTCATCAAACACTTCTGAAGAAGAATCTGAAATAGTTGTAAGAATAAAAACTCTTCTTGACGAATATGTGAGACCTGCTGTAGAACAAGATGGTGGAGCAATAACTTTTGATTCGTTTAACGAAGGACTAGTAAAAGTACATCTGCAAGGTTCTTGTAGCGGTTGTCCTTCATCAACTGTTACACTCAAACAAGGTATAGAAAATCTATTAACTAGACTTGTGCCAGAAGTAAAATCTGTTGAAGCTGTAGGTGTTTGATTTTAAGAATAAATAAGGATGAATTTATATTTGATTCCGTGTAATTTGGCTGAAAATACTGTTGATGTGGTGTTGTCGCCACAAGTAAATGAAGTTATTAAAAACACTAAATATTATTTTGCAGAAAACATACGTTCTGCTCGTAGATTTATAAGTAGTTTAAAACTCGGAATCGAAATAGATCAGCTTATTTTTTATGAAGTATCAAAAAATACTCCTTACGAAGAAATCACTGTATTTTTCAAAGAAGTAGGAACCAACGACATAGGTGTAATATCAGAAGCTGGCTGTCCGGGCGTTGCAGATCCTGGTTCGTTAGCTGTAAGTTATGCACATAAAAACGACATCAAAGTTGTGCCACTTGTTGGCCCTTCTTCCATTTTGTTAGCACTTATGGCAAGCGGTTTTAACGGACAACAATTTGTTTTTCATGGCTACTTACCTATAGAGAAAGCATCTAAAATTAAAATGATGAAACAGCTAGAAAACGATGCGAAAAACAAAAATCAAACACAGATTTTTATGGAAACGCCCTATCGCAACGACCAGCTTTTTGATGATTTAATGCAAAATTGTAATCCAAATACTTTGTTATGTATTGCTGCAAACATAACATCTTCAAGCGAATTTATTAAAACTATGTTGGTAAAAGATTGGAAATCAAACAAACCTAATCTTAATAAAATTCCAACAATTTTTTTAATCTATTCTTAATTCTGCCCCAACAACACTAGGCATCAAATTTTATGAATTTCTCCCAAATTGATTTTTTGGAAACTGGAATGTTTTCAAAACTATTTCTAGATTATTTCCAAGATGAACAAGTTGCTTTAAAATGGGCAAACTATACTCCAGATTTAAAAGGATTAGAAAATAAAATAAGAAAGAGAAGTTTTGATGTCCATACACGAAAAGTACTTGTTGAGGCTTTAAAAAATCAATATATAAAAATTGATACGCCAAATGAAGTAATAACTAACATTGCTCTTTTAAAAAAAGAAAACACGTTTACAGTCACGTGTGGGCATCAATTAAATATTTTTACGGGTCCTCTATATTTTATCTACAAAATAGTTTCCACCATAAAACTAGCCGAATTACTGAATCAAAAATTTCCAGAATTCAATTTTGTACCCATTTATTGGATGGCTACAGAAGATCATGATTTTGAAGAAATCAATCATTTCAACTTATTTGGAAAGACTTACAAATGGGATTTAAACACTTCTGGTGCTGTTGGGAGAATACATACTCAACAAATGGCCACATTCTTAGATCAACTACCCATTGAATGTAAAGAATGGTCGGATTTTTATAAAAATTCAGAAACCCTTGCCGAAGCTTCTCAAAAATTAGTAACGCATTTATTTGGAAATTCTGGATTGATAGTCATAAATCCAGATGATGTATCTTTGAGAAATTTATTTAAAGAATATGTAAAGAAAGAAATTATCAAAAGAGAATCTATACATCACATAGAGCATACCAACAATAAGCTTGTGAACGATGGTTACAAAACTCAGGTTCATGCTAGAGAGATTAATTTAATGTATCTATCTGATAACCTTAGAGAAAGAATAGTTTTTGAAGATAATTTATATAAAATTTTAAATACAAATTTAGTATTTACAGAATCTGAAATTCTAAATTTGATTGATGCACATCCTGAAAATTTCAGTACGAATGTAATTATGAGACCAGTGTATCAAGAAACTATTTTACCTAATATTGCATTTATTGGCGGGCCAGCAGAAGTTGTATATTGGTTACAACTAAAAGATCTTTTCTCATATTTTGAAGTAGATATGCCTGTAGTTTTAGCTAGAAATTTTGCAATGTTAATTAATGAAAATCAACATAAAAAAATTGAAAAACTAAGTATAGAATATTCTGATTTTTTTGTGGATGAACAAAAAATTAAACAAAAACTTGCCTCGCAAGATTTTGTTTTAAACTTCGACAACGAAAATATAAATTTAGAAAATTTAAAAACCCAATATGCTCAAAAATCTAATATAATTGATCAAAATTTAAATGGTACGGTGGAGGCCGAATTTGCAAAAATTCAAAAGCAACTGCATGATTTACAAAAAAAAGTAATAAAAACTGCTGAGAAAAAAAGTACAGATAAAATAGAACAATTTCAAAATCTAAAATCCAAACTTTTTCCTGATAATTCTCCCCAAGAAAGATTTGATAATATTTTGAATTTCATTTCAAACTACCCTAACGTCATAGAAAATCTTTTCAAAGTTTTTCACCCACTTTCAAATAAATACTATATCATTAATTTAAATAAAACAGATGGAACAAAAAAATAATCCTTTACATGGAAAAACATTAGAAAATATTTTAGCGGAGTTAGTGGAATATTTTGGTTGGGAAGAATTAGGTGAAAAAATAAATATTAGATCCTTCAACAACAACCCATCTATAAAATCTAGTCTTACATTCTTGAGAAAAACACCCTGGGCTAGAGAAAAAGTTGAATCGCTCTATTTATACATGTTAAGAAAAAAGAAACAATAAACTAAATCATCTAAAATAATACAATATTTATAGATTTTTAAATATATTTTCTTATATTAGTAATACTATTATCAAGAAAATATGTTAAAAATTAACCAAAAACCAGACGGTTCTTACATAGAATCAAACTCGTGTATTTCATTCGACTTACATTTACACATAAGCCTTAAAGCTCTCCTTTGTAATTATTATAAAAAAGACAGTATTACAGACAAAGACGGAAAACTTATAGATTTTAGTCAAAATATAGATCTTTTGGCAGACCCAGAACAACTAGACAAAATCATCACATCTCAGTCAAATCTTACACAATTACAATCAGGCAATGTGAAATTTGTATGTGCAAGTCTTATTGCTCTTGAAAAAGGCTTCACAAGTACCACCATGAGGCTATTCGCTATATTTTCTGACCTAAACGAAAATCTCCTTAAAGAAATTAGAACTGAAAAAACCTCTTATTTCCAACTATTACAATTAGAAATATTACTTTATAATTATCAAAAAAATATAAATTTTATATCTGAAAACAATTTTGAAATTAATAAGAACAAATTAAACGTAATTTTTAATATTGAAGGAGCACACTCATTGTGTTCGGATTACAACAAACCAGAGACCATCATAGATAACCTAAAAATAATTAAGAAAATATCACATCCATTTAGAGTACTTTACCTCACTCCTATTCACTTAACAGAATTCCCGACATGTTCTTTGGCGTATGGAATGAAGCTCTCTGACATTATTAAATTTGACCCATTTAATAAATCCGAATTCAAACCACATTGTTCAGGATTTACAAAACTTGGTTATGAACTTATAGACACTGCATATTCGGATTCAAAAACAGAATATCCTGTACTTATTGACATCAGACACATGTCATTAAGCTCTCGATTAGATTTTTACAATTATAGGAAACATAATAACTATAAATTACCTATAATCGCCTCTCATGTAGGAATTACCGGCTACGCTCTTCATATTGATATTTTCGATTATAAAACATACTCAAATTCTAGTTTAAAAACTAAATGTAGAATGAGTAGAGGACTTAGTTCTTCTCACAGGCTTATTCATTTAAAACCTTCAACATATAAACCACAAAACAAAAACTACGAAGTATCATTCAACCCTAGCACAATAAATATTTACGATGAAGAAATTATTGAAATTATGCTTAGCGATGGAATGATTGGGATTTCACTTGATCAAAGAATTTTAGGTATAGACACTGAATTTCATGAATTTATGTATAATCAAGACATTGAACTATTTCAAATACCCGATAAAAAAAAATCAGACAATTCCACAAACACGATCAATAAAAATTGTGCGACCCTACATACGCAAACATTTCTAGGCACCTTACATTACATACTAGAATGTGTCGAAAAAAATAAAGAGAAATTTATAGATATATTAGCCAAGAAAAATTTAACCATTCATGAATTTGCAAAAACTAAAATCTGTTTAGGTTCAGATTTTGACGGATTGATAGATGTAATAGATACAATTAAAAATGCTAGTGAAATGCCTCAATTAAGAGAAATTTTATCTGAAGAGTTTGACGAAGAATTCGCAGATCAATTCTTGTGGAAAAATGGCTTTAATTTCACGAAAGAACATTTAAACAGAATTTCATCTGAAACAAAAATCAATAAATTGGTTGTTTAAAATTTAATTCAGCAAGCATTCTTTCAAATTCGCTACTAATTTTAGCTTCAATAAGAATTTCTTGTTTCAGAATAGGATGATAAAACTTTACGCTTCTAGCATGTAAAAGCATTGTATCAAGAGAAAATTTCTCTGTAAATAATTTATTTTGTTTGTTACAGCCGTGAGTTCTATCTCCTATTATTGGATGAAATATATGAGAAAAATGTCTTCTAATCTGATGCATTCGGCCCGTTACTGGTGTTGCTTCCACTAACGAATATCTAGAAGTAAGATGTTTTCCAAGAGGCAAATCTATTTCGGTTTGTTGTAGTGTTTTATAATGTGTTACAGCATCTTTAATATTTCCACGTTCGTTTTTAAGAGCGTAATCAATTGTTCCATGCTCATCAGTATATCCTCTTACAATACTTAAATAGTTTTTTGTAAATGCTCTATCCATCATCATGTTTTTAAAAACAACCTCAGCTTCCGGATTTAAGGCAAACAACAAAACTCCAGAAGTTTTTCTATCAAGTCTATGAATTGTATATACTCGCTGCCCCAGCTGATCACGTAATAATTGCACCGCAAACTCAGAAACATCTGCCGCTATTGAACTTCTATGAACCAACAAACCGTGAGGTTTATTTATAGCTATGAGATTCTCGTCTTTATAAACAATTTCTAACATACCTCTGGTAATTTAAACAACTCTTTGCAAACCTTAGAAGTTACGTTTGCAACATTATCTACAGATATATTTTTGATTTCTGCAATTTTCTGAGCTATGTATGGAATATATGAAGGTTCGTTAGGCTTACCCCTAAAAGGAACAGGTGTTAAATAAGGTGAATCTGTTTCTAAAATTATATTTTCTAAATCAATATCTTTAATAATAGAAGGCAAAGTAGAGTTTTTATATGTCACAACACCTCCTATGCCCAATTTAAAACCCATTTCTAAAGCTACTTCTGCATCTTGTAATGAACCTCCAAAACAATGAAAAACCCCTTTAAAGCCTTTTTTTTGTACAGATTTCAAACATCTTACCGTATCGTAAAAAGCATTACGTGTATGAATAATAATAGGTAAATCATACTCAAGTGCCCACTTAATTTGCTCTACAAAAACTATTTCTTGCTGGTTTTTAAAAGTAGTATCATGATATAAGTCTATTCCAATTTCACCAATTGCATAAAATTTCTTATGCTCCAGTTCCTGTTTTAAAAGCGATAATTCATTAGAAAAATCAGTATTTACATAACAAGGATGTAAACCAACTGTAGAAAAACAAATAGTAGGAAACAACTCTTCACACTTGTACATATTTTGCAAACATTGAGAATCGACACAAGGCATTATTATTTGTTGAACATCATTTGCTTGTGATCGAAAAACAAAACTAGATAAATCATTTAAGATTTCTTCTTGATAAATATGTGCGTGAGAATCTATGAAATACATTTGCAAAGTTTGATTAGATACAAAAAAAAAGCCCGAGAAACTCGGGCTTTTTTGCGGAATGGACGGGACTCGAACCCGCGACCTCCTGCGTGACAGGCAGGCATTCTAACCAGCTGAACTACCACTCCTTTTTCCTTCATCGCCTCAAGCGTTTCGGGATTGCAAAGGTAGATATTTTATTGACAAGTACAAAAAAAACTTTCGATTTTTTCAATAAAATTAAGAAATATTTTAGAATACTATGTTAATCGCCTGACCACTAGACAGTCCAGGAGTAAGATCAACCGAAGTATTTCCATTCACTAAAACTTCACAAGTATTAGGCGAGGACGATCCTTCGTTTAAAGCTATAACTTGTAATTGATTTGAACCAGGACTTACTTGAATTACATAAGTATTACTAGAAAAAGAACCATCTAACAACATATTATCTTTTACTAAGGTACCATTAAGATATACTGCTATTATATCCCCATCTATACTCGAATAATCTCTAAACTGCAAAGTAACAGTACTTGAATTCACTTGTACATCTTGAACGGTCTGAAATGTGTAACCATTAGCTGTACTGCTTGAACAACTCAATGGAATTGTAAGTGTAAAAAACTTAGACACATCTTTAAGTTCATTTTCTAGTCTCAAATCAATTTTTATAGTATTTAATTCATCTGCAGAATTTTGATCTGGCATAGTATATTTAAAGGCAATTTCGATGTATTTATCTGTAAGAGTTACTTCTTGGTCTGAAGGAACATACGAATCTTTATAACTAACTCCAGAAATATATGAACCATTTGATCTTTGAAAAGTGGCTACTATTTTAAAAAACTCCAAACAAGAGGGTTTCCCATTATGTTCCACATGTAACCTAACCGTATTGGTAATCTCTCCTTTACTATTTCCATTACATTTTGATTTTTCTATAGAATAAGAAGCATTTGATAACTTTAGATTTTTACATTCTTTTTGAGAAAAAGCTATTTTCACGTTTTTGCTAGTACACCCCCAAAAGATTATACCCAAAAACAACCACAGAACTAAACTATTTTTGTTCATAAAATAATTGTAAAATCTGACTCGTATTTAAATTAGTTTTCATGTCGAATTTCCTTTTCTTGCTACCGTCATATACAAAAACGGTAGCTGTATTTGGAGGTATGTCTCCTAAATTCTCTGCATGAAATACCATATTATTCTCACCCGGCCACAATTCCACTTCAAAAGAATAATGTTTTTGAGTAACCGTATAATTATCTAAAACCGTTTTTCCGTTTAATAATATGGATACCCTATCACCATCTTCTCTATATGGATCATAAATATCAATTGTAATTTTTTTAGACTTTACTTTCACCTGATCTAAAGTATCAAGCTTTCTATATGCTGGCAATACATATTCTTGGTGCTTTTTAAGCTCATCAGATGTTGGTTTTTCTTCGGGAATTCTCTCAGATTTATCATAATAATACAATCTATAATAATACTTTAAAGAAAGATTAAATGAATTTAACTTAGAAGTAACTTCATCTGTATAATTCCCAACAGAATCTCCCAAAGACTTAAAACTACCTTTAAATAAATCTTTAAAACCATTTACATATTGCAACCCAACAGAAAACATACTTCGTTCATCATCAGATTGTATTTGACATCCCAATTCAAAAGCGGCGGCACCACCTGTACCTAAACTCTTTGCTTTAAATTCAAAAACTTGACTATTGAGTGAAAAAGTTTCTGTTTTTACAACCTCCTGACTACCTGTAATTTGATTTCTATAACCTATTGATGAATAAATCCCAGCATAACTTCCAACTATTGGCTGTCTATAAGTTAAATTAATTCCGTATCCATAAAAATTATTTCTAACTTTTATGAGACCTTCATATTTATCACCTGTAGAATGATAAAATCTTTTATCATCCCAAACATATTTTTGAAAATTTTGAAAAAACTGACCTTCAATACCGAATCTATGAGCAAATCTTACTTGAAGATATAAATTCGCATTCAGCGATTTACAAAAATGTGGTTTTAAAACTTGCTTATTTTGAGCATATGAACTCAAAACAGGAACACCACCGTCTACACCAGCACCACCAAAAATCTCAAAGAACTGAGCATTTGTTTGGAAAAAAAAAATAACAGTAAGTGTTAATATAAATTTATTCACGATGTAAGAATGGATGTTAAAAATCCCATATTGTACTTCTTTTTTTTCTAAAAGCACGTCCGATGTTCATCCAAAAAGCTAATGCTATATACAGTATAATGGGTGAGCCAAAAGTAAAAAAACTCAAATAAACGAAAGCCATCTTTATAACCCCAGATGAAATACCCATAGCTTCCCCTATTCTACTACAAACACCAAAAAGCTGTATCTCAAATATTTGTTGTAGTTTTTTAAACATACTATTTACAGTTTAAATTAAATTTTAATACAATACAAATGTAATAAAGAATATCTTAATTACATAATAATCAAAATTTTATTTATATTTGCACAAAATAAATTTTTACTTCATCCAAACAGATTCGTATGTATATCAACAAATCTAAATTTTTAGTATTAACGCTTTCAGGAAGCTTTTTGTTTAGTGGTTGTTCACTAAAACAAATGATAAAAATGGCAAAAGAACAAGAATTAACAGTGACTCCTTCTCCATTGGAGCTTCATGGTGATTCTGTAAAAGGTACAATGTCTGCCATTTTACCTGTAAAAATGTTAAAAAAGAATAAAGTATATGTTGTAAATTCTAAATATGTGTCTGGTGACAAAGTTGTAGAATTAGGCGATTTAACATTCCAACAAAATCCAAATTTCCCAAATGCAAAAACAGAGAAACCTATTCTTTCTAAAAATTTTGCATTTGCTTACAATGAAAATTTAAAAAGAGGTGAGCTAAAAGTTATGGGTTCAGCGTTCAATATGAGCCAAACAAAAAAGCAATCAACTCCTGAAATGCCAATTGCAAAAGGAATCATAACAACTTCTAAATTGTTTAAATATCCTTCCTATGCTCTTTATGCTGCTCATGGTTATAATAACAACGAAGAATTAGCACCAACAAATATTTCTTTTGGTTTCGAAAAAGGAAAATCTACTTTAAGAAAAAGTGAAAAATCTAGCGACAATGGAAAATATTTTGAAGCATTCATTGCTAAGAAAAATGTAACTCGTATCGTTTCTATTACAGGCTCTCACTCTCCAGAAGGAACTGAACTAGTAAATACTAGCTTGTCTAACGACAGAGCTAAAGTTATTGAAACTTTCTACAGAGAAAACATGGCTAAATACAAATACAATAAAGGAACACAAGATTCTATTCAGTTTGTATTAAAAGCTCAAGTTAAAGATTGGGTTGCATTTAAAGATTTAGTTACAAACGATAGTAAATTAAGTGCTTCTGAAAAAACAGAATTGTTGGCAATCGTAAATGCTCCAGCTGGTGATTTTGAACAAAAAGAAAAAATTCTTCAAACAACTTCTTCTTACAAATATTTAGTAAAAGAAATTTATCCAAGACTACGTACTGCTAAAACAGAAATTTTAACAGTTAAGCCTAAAAAATCTGAGGCTGAAATTGCTACTCTTGCTAAAATGGTAGGTGAAGGTAAACTTAAGAAAGATACTCTTACTACTGAAGAACTTTTATATGCAGCAACTTTGACTCCATTAAATGAAGAGAAAGAAGCTATCTATAAAAAAGTAACTGTTGACTCAGACAAATGGGAAACATATAACAACCTAGGTGCTCTATATGTATCTAAAGCTCAAAAAGCACCTAAAACTGAAGATAAAAAATCAAATGCTGAACTAGCAATTGCTCAGTTGACATTAGCAAACCAGAAACAAGAAACTGAAATTGCATATACCAATATTGCAGCAGCATACTTATTAAAAGAAGATCACGCAAATGCATTAATAAGTGCTAATAAAGCTATTTCTCTAGCAAAAGACAGTGATGTAAAAAAAGCAGCTAGTGGAATTGCTGGTGCTTGTGAAATAAGAAATGGAAACTATGTAAATGCTATTTCTCATTTATTAAACGCTGATGCTACAGATGCTACTGTAAAATATGATTTAGCTTTAGCATACTTATTAAGTAAAAACTATGATAAAGCAAAACTAGCATTTGACGATGCTACTACAGCTGATCCAAACAATGCATTGGCATATTACGGTTCTGCTATAACAGCTGCTAGAACTAATACACTAGATATACTAACAGCAAGATTAGCTAAAGCGGTGAAACTAGATGAAAAATTAAGAGCAAAAGCTCTAGAAGATCTAGAATTTATGAATTATTGGAACAATAATTTATTTAAAGAAGCCTTAAAATAAAAAAAATAAAAAAGCCTGATAAAAAATCAGGCTTTTTTATTGAGTATAGATAAAAACATATTATTTTTGAAACTTCATAAACAAGATATTATTAAATAGTTATATTTCGATGAGAGAAATTCAATTTAGAGAAGCTCTTCGTGAAGCCATGCAAGAGGAAATGAGAAGAGATTCTAGTATTTTCTTAATGGGAGAAGAGGTTGCAGAATACAATGGTGCATACAAAGTAAGTCAAGGAATGTTAGATGAATTTGGTGCTAAAAGAGTTATAGATACCCCAATTGCTGAACTAGGATTTGCAGGTATTGGAGTTGGTGCTGCAGCAAATGGTCTAAGACCAATTATAGAATTCATGACATTTAACTTCTCTCTAGTTGCAATAGATCAAATCATTAACAGTGCAGCAAAGATGATGTCTATGTCTGGAGGTCAGTATTCTTGTCCGATAGTATTTAGAGGCCCAACTGGTAATGCTGGTATGTTGAGTTCTCAACACTCACAGAACTTTGAAAACTGGTTTGCAAATACTCCAGGTTTGAAAGTTGTAGTTCCTTCAAACCCATACGATGCTAAAGGTTTACTTAAAACATCAATCAGAGACAACGACCCTGTTATCTTCTGCGAATCTGAGTTGATGTATGGCGACAAAGGTGCTGTACCAGAAGGTGAATATTTAATACCAATAGGTGTTGCTGACGTTAAAAAAGAAGGATCGGATGTAACAATAGTTTCTTTTGGTAAAATGATGAAAATAGCTCTAGGAGCTGCTGCTGAATTGGCAAAAGAAGGTATTAACGCTGAAGTTATTGACTTACGCAGTGTTAGACCAATAGATTACGATACAGTTGTAAATTCTGTAAAGAAAACTAACAGACTAGTAATTGTAGAAGAAGCGTGGCCATTAGGTTCTATTTCTTCTGAAATAGCTTATCATGTTCAAAGATTTGCTTTTGACTACTTAGATTCACCAGTAATCAGAGTTAACTCTGTAGATTTACCTCTACCTTATGCTCCTACTTTGATAGAAGAAATTTTACCAAGTGTGGCTAAGACAGTTAAAGCTGTTAAAAAAGTAATGTATAAAGACTAATAACTTTCACATACAAGAATATTTTTAAAGCAGGCTTGTCCTGCTTTTTTTAACATCAATATGTCAGTAATTACATTTATATCTGATTTTGGTTGGAAAGATCACTACGTAGCTTCTATAAAAGCTAAAATAAGTGCTTTTAATCAAAACTTAAAAGTAATTGACATCACACATGAAATAGAACCTAATAACATAAGACATGCTTCATATGTCTTAAAAAATGTTTATAAAGATTTCCCAGACGGTACCGTACATCTTGTTGCAGTAAACAGCTGGAGCGAACCAGAAGACAGCAATTTAATTGCATTAAAAATGGACAATCATTACTTTGTTGGATTTAATAACGGAATATTTTCCTTATTAAACCCTAACATGAGTTCTTTAGTAATATGTGAACTAAATTCTGTAAAAACTAACACGGGTTCATTTCCAGAAAAAAACATTTTAGCACTAGCAGCAGCTCAATTAGCTTCGGGAGCTAATTTATACGACCTCGGGAAACAACTCATGAACATCAAAAAACTATTGTTTTCTTTACCATATTACAAAGAAAATTGTCTTGTGGGGCAAATAGTTCATATAGATAGATATGGTAATGCAATTACCAATATTAACGATAGAGAAATAAATCTAGAACCAAAATATTATGAATCTACCCTACAACTAGGTAGACATAAAGTACAATTTGGGATAGATTTCACTTCAGTAGCAAAAGGAGAAATGTTTGCCTTTTTCAACAATGATCACAATCTTTGTATTGGTATTAAAAGTGGAGATGCGAGCAAATTACTTGGTGCAACTGTGGGTTCTGAAGTAAAGTTGATTGTATAAAAATGAACTTCTTTATCCAAAAAAACATTTACAATATAAATAGTATATAAATTTTAAACTTGAATAAAATGGCAAAGGCTATAGAAATTACAGATGCTAACTTCGAAGAAGTTATTGGGAGTGGCAAAACAGTATTAGTAGATTTTTGGGCTGAGTGGTGTGGACCTTGTAAGATGATTGGCCCTATGATAGATGAGCTTGCTGGAGAATATGAAGGTAAAGCTGTGATAGGAAAACTTAATGTGGATTTGAATCCAAATACTGCTATGAAATTTAATGTTCTTAGTATCCCTACTTTGTTAGTAATCAAAGACGGACAAGTAGTAGAAAAACAAATTGGTGCTGCACCAAAAACTGTTCTTGCAGGAAAATTAGATTCTCATATTTAAGAATACAGTTATACTATTAAAAGCCTCGTAATATAGATTGCGAGGCTTTTTGTATTTAAGAGCATATAAGTTTAAAAATTGGGGTAATTGGTACAATAATTTTAATGGAATATTAGAAGAATTCTTATATTTTTGCATTCATCAATTTTTAATTATGTTACAAACTCTTTTTATCAAAGAAAACAGAGAGCTAACTATAGCTGGATTACAAAAGAAACATTATTCTACGGCAGTATCTGATGTAGATTCTATATTATTACTTGACGATAAAAGAAGAAAAACACAGTTAGAATTAGATACGGTTCTTTCAGAAGCAAACAGTGCTGCTAAACAGATTGGCGAGCTTATGCGTTCTGGCAAAAAAGAAGAAGCTGAAAACATAAAAAATCAGACTGGTAGTTTGAAAGAAAAATCTAAGACATTAGAAGTTTCTCTATCGGAAATTGAACAAGAATTGAATCTACTTCTGGTTAAATTACCCAATTTACCACACACCAGTGTACCACTAGGAAAAACACCTGAAGAAAACGAAAATATAGAAGAGCAAAATAATGCTCCTAAATTAACAGAAAGTGCTTTACCTCATTGGGAGTTAATCAAAAAATACGATATAATTGATTTTGAATTAGGTAATAAGATAACTGGTGCGGGTTTTCCTGTTTATAAAGGTAAAGGTGCTAAACTTCAAAGAGCTTTAATAAATTTCTTTTTAGATGAAGCAGAAGCTGCTGGATACAGAGAAATGCAAACGCCAATTCTGGTAAATGCAGATTCTGGTTTTGGAACAGGGCAATTACCAGACAAAGATGGTCAAATGTATTTTGCAAATGAAGACAACCTATATTTGATACCAACGGCTGAGGTACCCATTACCAATATTTACAGAGATGTGATTCTAAAAGAAGAAGAATTACCTATAAAAAACACAGGTTATACTCCTTGTTTTAGAAGAGAAGCTGGATCGTGGGGAGCACATGTACGTGGGCTTAACAGACTTCATCAATTTGACAAAATAGAAATTGTACAAATCACTAAACCAGAAGATTCGTACAGTGCTCATTTACAAATGGTTGACCATGTAAGAAATATATTAATAAAACTTGGACTCCCATATAGAATTTTAAGACTTTGTGGAGGTGATATGAGTTTTGCATCTGCTTTGACATACGACTTTGAAACATGGTCTGCTGCTCAAAAAAGATGGTTAGAGGTAAGTTCTGTGAGTAATTTTGAAACTTTTCAGGCTAACAGACTTAAACTAAGATACAAAAACAAAGAAGGAAAAAGTACACTTTTACATACACTAAATGGATCTGCTTTAGCGTTACCTAGAATAGTAGCGACAATTTTAGAAAATAATCAAACTCCAGAGGGTATAGTAATTCCTGAAGTGTTAAGAAAATATACAGGTTTTGATATCATTTCATAAAGTTTAAAAAAATCTATATCTTTATAAAAAGGGAATATTGAAAAAGTTAATATTACATATTGGAATTGTCACAGTGTTTTTTGTAGCATTGTTATTTGTATTTTTTAATTTGTATTTACCATGGACAACAAATCATGGTCAAAAAATTAAAGTTCCTAACTTTAAAAATTTACAGTTACAACGTGTTGAAGAAATTGTAGATGAAAATGATTTAAGAGTAGAAATTAGTGATTCTGTTTTTAATCCATCATTGCCTTCTTATACTGTAATTAGTCAATATCCAAAAGAAAATAGTTTTGTAAAGGAGAATAGAAAGATATATGTTACCATAAGTACGAATAAACCTCCAATAATTAAAATGCCAAAATTAGTAGATGCTTCTTTATTGAATGCACAAATGGTTTTGCAAAGTTATGGATTAATTCTTGGTACCGTCCAAAAAGTACCGCATTTTGCTGATAATGTTGTCCTTAAACAAGTTTTTAAAGGTAAAGAAATAAAAGAAGGGTCAGATATTGGCAAAGGATCAACGATAGATTTGATTGTTGGTGACGGAAATAGTAACATAGAAGTTGATTTACCAGATTTGTATGGGATGTCAAAAGACGAAGCCGCTCAACTTTTACAAACACTCAATTTAGAAATAGGAAGTTTAAACTACGACCCAAACTCTGATAAAGAACCAGGCACAGTAATTAGACAAAAACCAGAATTTAAACAAGGAGAAAAAGTTAAAAAAGGTAAAGAAGTTGACTTATGGGTGGCTGGAGAACCCGAAAAATACGAAGTTAATTTGGATGAAACTGAAAAATGAAAAATATACTAATTTGCTTAAGCCTAATATTTATAAGTAAACTTGCGTTTACACAAAGTGTTTCTTTAAAATCTATCCAAAATAATAAAACAGCTGCAAGAACTGCAAAAATGAATTCTATTGCAGCTGTTAACAATACTACTTTAAACTTACCATTTTTCGATAATTTTAATTACTCTAATGACAATAAAATAAATTTAAACCTTTGGAGACCAAGTAATGGAGTACTTATAAGTAATACTTTACCTAAAAACAATATTGATAAAAATGTAGCGGTTTTTGATGGACTAGATTCTACCCTAACACCATACGTTTTTACAAATGTGCTCAAACGAGGGATAACAGATTCACTTGTCAGTCATAAAATAAATTTAGCGAACATTGATTTATCTACCTTAAGTAAAGACACAAACTTATCACTGACTTTCTTTTTACAAAATGGTGGTAATGGTGAAATAGCAGATGGTTCTCAAGGAGACTATTTTAAAGTATATTTCAAAAACAATAAAAATGAATGGATTGAAATTTTTTCTAGAAAAGACAGTACAGACTATAGAACAGACAGTATAAGTCTCAGCAAAAGTTATAAAAGTTTTTATTCGAATATATATAAATCAACTTTATTCTTAAATACTTACCAAGATTCAATTACTTATTTAAAAAAAATATATGAATCGCTAGAAGCTTATAATTCTAATGATGACGTGCTTCAAGACAGTTTATTTAGATTTTATAGTACATGGACTGGCGATGAAATTTTCTCTACACAAAATGATTCTATTAACTTTTATAAAAAGATATATCCGACAGACTTAAACTCTACTGATAATTACAAAGATTTTTTTGAAAACAAATATCATAAACGATTAAATTTTAATACAAAAAAAGATTCATTAGATTATTTTAAAGTAATTTATCCCACACAAGAATATAGTGAAGAATACTATAAAATATTCTTTGGCGTATACACAGACACCTCATTTTACGGCAAACTACCAGTTTATTACAAAGATTTTAAAAAGATTTCAATTCCAAGTATGCCTTCAAATAGCGACACACTTGAATATCTAGCAAAAGCTAAAATGGATTCTATTAAATACTATCAAGCAATAGTTAAAGCTCAAAATAAAGATTTATACGACAACTTTGCTAGATATGATTATATTTTTGAACAAGGTAAAGATGAACAATTTTTACATGAAAACTTCCAGATGTCTTTCGTAAGTTTTGGTAGGATGTCTGGCTCTTTTGATAATTGGAATCTAGATTATGTTAGTTTAAGTAAAAAACCAATTGTTAGAAATTTGGGATATTTAAACGATATGACTATCACTACAGATTTTAACAGTTTATTTAAAAACTATTCAGCCGTTCCAATTAACCATTTAACTACTGCTCCTTTAATTAAAACAGACTCTTTACAAATTAATATTAACAGTTTATATCGTAAAGATCAAAACAACACTTTTAATGTACCTCAAAATGTATATTTTTTACAAGATAATAGCCTAATCAAAGATGAAAATATCAATAAAACCATATCTACTGATATTCGCACCTATTCTACAAACGTAACTCTAGACTTTAATTCTATAAACGTACAAGCAACGGATACAGAAAAAACTGTAAACTATAAATTTTATATAAACAAAGAAGGGGAAGATTCTCAAACAAGTAATGATACTATCAATTTCTCACAAAAATTTTACAACTACTTTGCCTATGATGATGGTAGTGCAGAGAAAGCATTTGAAATAAATGGTAAATATTCTGAATTAGCTTACAAATATAAAATAGGTCAAAAAGATACAATTACCCATATTCAGATGTATGTACCCAAAATATTGCTTTCAAATGAATACTTAACTTATAAAATTAAAATCTGGAAAACCATTTCTTCTACAGAAAGAGGAAGAATGGACGACAAAGTTTTATATACAAAATCAGAAACATTAAGCTATGAAGATTTAGATAGCTTAGGATTCATTTCTTATAAAATAGACAGTTTAATTTCGGTAACGGATTCATTTTATATAGGATTGGAATTAGAAGAATCAACCCCATTATACATAGGTGCAGATTTGAATAAATTTGTAATTCCTCAAAACAATATATTTTACAACACAACAGGCAGTTGGAAAAATTTCGAGCAAAAAATTCATCTAATGTTAAGACCAGTATTTGGAGACTATTACAAAATAAATCTAGCTAGAAAAACTGATGATTTAGATTCAAAAACTATAAGTATTTTTCCAAATCCAAACTCAAATAGACAATTTAATATATCAGGAGAAAATATTAAAAAGTTTGATTTATATACCACAACTGGAGATATAGTAAGTGATTACAATTTTGACGAAAACACAAAAATTGTAAAAGTAAATACCGAGCTAAAAGGAGTTTACATTGGTAAAATCACTACTAACGAAAAGTTTATTTATAAAAAAATCATATTTGAATAAATGCTACTCATAGATGCCCTTTATGTAAATAACAGTGGTGGTAAAGTACTCTTAGATTATTTAATTAATAAAATAGAAGAATCAAAAATAGATGTTTATTATTTGATAGATGACCGCTGCTTTCAATCGTACCAGAAAGTTTTAAGAGAGGATAAAGTTAGTTATATAAAAGCTAGTGTTAAGAACAGAAAAGACTTTTACATTCGCAACCAAGAAAAATTTGACACGATCTTTTGTTTTGCAAATCTAGCCCCTCCTATCAAATGTACAGGAAAAGTATTTACTTATTTCCACAATTTACTACTTTCAGAAATTCCCAAAAACACACCCATAAAAAAAGCGATACTATTGTATGCAAAAAGATATTTTGCAAAAAGAATTGCTTCAAACAGCTCTACATATATCGTTCAAACAAACTATGGTAAACAATCATTTACAAAATGTTATGGCAACTACCCTACTCTAGTTTTGCCATTCTACAATGATTTCGACATATCAGAAGGAATTAAAAAAAATAATACATTTTTATATGTAAGCGATGGTAATCCTCACAAAAACCATCAAAGACTTTTAGAAGCTTGGGAAAAAATTAATGACAGAAATTCTGAATTAAGATTAACTGTGAGCAATGCATATCCATTGGTTGTTGAACAAATAAATAAATTAAAGCAGAAAGGATTTAATGTTATAAATTTTCAAAACCTAGACAGAAAAGAATTAAATCAAATATATGCAGAATCTGAATATATGATTTACCCTTCCATGCTAGAAAGTTTTGGTTTAGGACTCATAGAAGGAGCCTTGGCTGGTTGTAAAATAATAGGAAGTAAATTGAAATATACTACTGAAGTGATAGAAACGCAATACACTTTTGATGAAAAAAATATTGATTCAATTGCCTCAACAATAGAAAATGCAAAAAAAGATAAAAATTTTTCAGCATCGAAACTTATTGTAAACGACCAAATTAGCCAATTAATTGCCCTTTTAAGTACATAAAAGGCATATTTTTTTATTGGTGATATTTGCAAATACAAAAAAAACACCTACCTTTGCATCCGTAATCAATAAACGAATTGCCCATTCGTCTAACGGCAGGACATCTGATTTTGGTTCAGAGTGTAGTGGTTCGAATCCATTATGGGCAACAACTGAAAGAGTATAAGAGCATTCTTATACTCTTTTATTTTAAATAAAGCTCTGTGTCTATCGTTAAAATATTTTCTGGAACAGCTTCAAATTATTTAGCTGAAAAAATAGCTTCTTCTTATAAGCAACCTCTAGGCTCTGTTATTTGCCAACGTTTTAGCGATGGTGAAATGGCAATCAGTTATAACGAATCAGTTAGAGGTTCGTATTGTTACATTATCCAATCTACATTTCCTCCAGGAGACAACATGATGGAACTATTGATGATGGTGGATGCTGCAAAGCGTGCCTCTGCTCAATATGTAACTCTTGTAGTTCCTTATTTTGGATATGCTAGACAAGATAGAAAAGACAAACCAAGAGTTTCTATAGCTGCAAAACTTGTTGCAAACTTAATGCAAGCATCGGGAGCAGACAGAGTTATAACTATGGATTTGCACGCAGGTCAAATTCAAGGGTTCTTTGACGTTCCTCTTGACCACTTAGATGGACTGGCAGTATTTCTTCCTTATTTAAAATCTCTAAATCAAGAAAATTTAATTATTGCATCTCCAGATGTTGGTGGTGTAAAAAGAGCAAGAGAATTTGCTGCTAAATTAAATTGTGATTTGGTAATCTGTGATAAACACAGAAAGAGAGCAAATGAAGTAGCTTCTATGCAATTGATTGGTGATGTAAAAGGTGCTGACGTGGTATTAGTAGATGACTTGATTGATACGGGAGGTACACTTTGCAAAGCTGCTGAACTAATGATGGAAAAGGGAGCTAAGAGTGTAAGAGCAATTGCTACACACCCTATACTTTCAGGTAAAGCATACGAAAATATAGAGAATTCTTTACTAACAGAGGTAGTAGTTACAGATACAATACCTACAAAAGCTTCACCAAAAATAAAAGTACTTACAGTTGCTGATTTATTTGCGGAAGCTATAAAAAGAGTACATACGAACGAATCAATTAGTTCATTGTTTATATAGTAATCATTTAAAAATTAAATTTTATGAAAAAAGTAGAGATTATAGGGTTTAAAAGAGCAAATCTCGGTAAACTTGAGACTCAACAATTAAGAGATGAAGCTCAAGTTCCATGTGTGTTGTATGGTGGAAAAGAACAATTACATTTCTCATTGCCAATGTTTATGTTCAGAGACATCGTTTACACACCAAGTACTTATATTTATGATTTACAAGTAGGTAAATCTAAATTTGAGTGTGTACTTAAAGATGTACAATACCATCCAGTAAATGAAACTATTTTACATGCTGACTTTTTCGAGTTAAATCCTGAGAAAGAAGTATGTGTAAATATTCCACTTGTAATGGAAGGTTCATCTGTAGGTGCACAAAAAGGGGGTAAATTGGTTCAGACAATCCAAAAACTAAAAGTTAAGGCATTGCCAAAAAATCTTCCTGATTTTGTTAAAGTTGATGTAACTCCTCTTGACTTAGGTAAAGTATCAAGAGTTAGAGATATCAAAACTGATAATTATCAAATCTTAAATCCTGCTGAACTTCCTGTGGCTAAAGTATTAATCCCAAGAGGTTTAAAAGGTAACGATAAGAAATAATTATTCGTTTACTTGAATAAAACTAAAAAAGCTACCTCAACAGGTGGCTTTTTTAGTTTTATCTCTTTTTGAATGATTACAAATAACTTTTTAAACACCTAATCACATAACCTTTTATAATAAATTAAGTTAAACGTAAAAAAAATATTTTTAACAATTAAACCTTTGCAGATTTACAAAGTCAAAGGATTATAAAAACAAAAGATATGAAAAAGTACGTTTTAAAATTAACCGTTTTGTTAGCTACTGTTACAGTATTAAATTCTTGTAATAAAGTAAAAAATGATACCGTTGCACCAGATGAAACTGAATATTCTCAAAGTGCCTCAGACAACAACGAAGTAGACAAAGTAATGAATATTGTTGCTGATGATGCTAACAATTTACTTCAAAATAGCAGCAATGCTAGATTAGATGTGAGTAGCTTAATTTGCGGAGGTAGTATTGACTCTACATCTATTTTAAAAAATTTCACTATTACTTATGATGGTAGTACTACTTGTAATGGAAGAACTAAAACAGGAACTGTAAATTGTAAATTAATATCTGGAGATAAATGGTCAGATGCTGGTGCTATGTTACAAATTACAGTTACTGACTTAAAAGTTACACGAGTAAGAGATAGTAAATCAATCACGATCAATGGTAAAAAAGTAATTACAAATGTTACTGGTGGTCTTAGAAAGAATATTGCGAGTGGAGACAGCTTGGTACACAAAGTTAGAGGAACTGTAAAAGTTACTTTTGATAATAATACAACCAGAGATTGGGCTGTTTACAGAAAAAGAACATTCAAAAACGAATCTGGAGTATATTCTGTTAAACTAGCAGGTGACTCCTCAATAGCTGGTATAAACATTGAAAAAATAGGTACAAACAGATATGGAACGGCTTTTGTATCTAAAGTAAATGCACCTGTAGTATTTAAATCTTCTTGTGAATATAACGCTGTATCTGGTGAAATTGTACATTCTACAATTAAAAAAGATGTTACCATAACTTTTGGAGTGGATGCATCTGGAAATGTACTTACCAATACAAATGATTGTCCTTACGGCGCTAAATACACTTGGACAAACTACAAAGGCGAAAGCAAAACAGCAGTAGTTCAATATTAATATTTTATAGGGTGCTTTCAAGAGCACCCTTTTTCTTTTATTACGATGAATATTTTGTCACATCTCAAGATTCTATTTGTGATGATATTTGTGTGTATATTTTTTAATATGAACGGCCAAGATTCAACGGCAAGTGTTACAATTAAAGAAAAACCGAGTATCAGACCATGTATATATTTTAATAGATTTGGTTCTAGAGCAAATAACCGTATGGATTCTAGTAATCAATACAGTTATAGACAAAATAATATTGGATTTTATGTGCCTCTGTATACTGAAACTTGGATCAAAGATGACAAAATATCTGTTTCCTCTATCCATATTTTAGGCGGGGTTGATTATATAAATTATATACCTAAATTTAGTTTTATTGATGATACATTAAGATTATCGAAATTTTCTACAAATCTTAAGTTATTTTGGGCAAATGGCTCTAAAAATGTATGGTTTTTCCAACTAAGTCCATTTGTGAGTAAACAATTTAATACTGTTAACAAAAGATATTCTAGCTCTACTTTCACTATAATTTATAACAGAACTGTTTCTGAAAAATTTGCTTATAGACTAGGAATTACTGGTAATTATACTTTTGGTCGATTTTTACCGATACCTATATTGGGCTTAAGAATTGGCAAACTAGATAAAATTCATGCAAATTTACAGTTCCCTAGAAATCTAAGTTTGGAGATTCCTATAAATAAAACTATTCAAATTAGTATTTTCAACAAAAGTTTTGGAGGTATATATGCCATTTCTCTTAAAGATACTCTTAGGTTTAATACCGAAAAAAGAATTTTACTTGGAAGATATGAAATTCTGCATGGTGTACAATCTAATTTTAAAATAAACAATCACTTTTCACTATATGTTGGACTAGGATTTACAAATAAAAGACATTTAAACTTTACATTTCAAAACAAACTTTCGGAAAATATTATAAAAGACAAAAACAAAATACCGCCTTCTTTGTTAGTAACTTTTGGTTTTGCAATTAGAATAGGTAAAGCTAAACAACACTATAATGATTCAAACATGTATAATTTGTTTGAAATGAATACAAGCATGGGTAGTAATCATAAAGATGCTGGCACATACGACACCGACATCCCCACACCTAGTGACTCTAAGATTGGCACAAAAAAATTACAATATAAAGATGTCGAAGATTTAATAACAGATGAATATTGATTGATGACAACGAAATATTAGCAGCTTTTGCCAAAATTGAGACCCAAAACAAGGCTTTTACTGAATTGGTAAAAAAATACCAACAACGTGTGTATTGGCATATCCGAAAAATGGTCATAGAACATGACGATGCGGACGATATTACCCAAGATGTATTTGTGAAAATTTGGAAAAATCTAGCTCACTTCAAAAACGAATCTTCTCTATACACATGGATTTACAGAATTGCTACAAATGAATGTCTTACTTTTCTAACATCTAAAAGGAAAAAATTAAATACCTCTTTTGAAGACTTAGAAGAAAACTTAACCAACAAATTAAGTACTAGTGCATATATAAGTGGTGACGAAATACAAATAAAACTACAAAAAGCAATTTTAACATTACCAGAAAAACAAAGACTTGTGTTTAATATGAAATATTTTGATGATTTAACTTATGAAGAAATTTCTGAAATACTTGAAACAACTGTGGGTGGTCTTAAGGCATCGTATCATATAGCCTCTAAAAAAATAGAAGAATATATGATCTCAAATTAAACTTTTAAAGTTTATAAAAGTCTAACAAACAAATGAATAACTCTGATAAAGATATAGAAATTAATAAAAATAAGATTCAACATCCATTTGTGAATCCAGATGATTATTTTGAAAATCTTTCGAATCAGATTCTAAGAAAGAACTATTTAGATGCTTTAAAATCAGATAAATTATTTACTACACCTGAAAATTATTTTAATGAAAATTTGATCAATATTGAATCTAAGGTATTTCTTTCTAGTATTGATAAACAAAATGTTTTTGAACCTTCTTCTGATTACTTTAATGAATTAAATGTAAACATATTATTAAAAACAGTTCTTGAAGAATCTACAAATGTGTTCAAAACCCCAGATTTGTATTTTGATAAAACAGAAAACATAATTCTAAAAAAGGCTAGAGAAGAAGTCAAAATAAAATCCATTTCTGATTACTTCACTACTTGGATCACATACGCTGCGGCGGCTTGTATACTTTTAGTGTCTACCGTTTCTATTGTAAGATTTTCAAAAACAACTAACTCGGCCAATCAACTTGGTACAGAAACTAAAATTGTAACAATAGCAGATTTGAGTAAAAGTGATATAAAACAATATTTGCAAGAAAATGTAAATACAGAAGAAGTAATCCAAGAATTGTCTACAAATACAACAAAACATATAGTTGACGAGATAAAAAAAGAACACATTTTAAATAAACCTCTGAGTACATCAGAAAAAGAGGCGATACATATAGAATTAGAAAATATAAATATTGAAGATTTAGAAATAGATGGATAAACTGATAAATAAAATATGGATAATTCTGATTCTAGTGAGTTTTATTTCTAAGAGTCAAAATAACTCCGTTGAATCTGCGAGAGTGGCTTTTATAAGTCAAAAAATAAATTTGACGAGTGTTCAAGCTGAAAAATTTTGGCCTCTTTTTAATGATCTTGCAAACAAAAAAAATGAGATTAGAAAGTCTATCAAAAAAACTTATGAACTCATGAATGTGAGCAGTGAACAAACTGTAGAAAACACTAAAAAGAACATTGAAAATATTCAGAATTTAAAATCTAAGGAAATACAGCTGGAAAGAGAATATTTCTTGAAATACTTACAAATAATAACACCCAAACAGTTTACTGATTTGTTAATTGCTGAAAAAGAATTTCAAAAAATACTTATTAAAAAAGTAGCTGAAGAATAAAAAAAGCTGATTTTAAAAAAATCAGCTTTTTTAACATAAATATTAGATTGTTTACACTTATCTACTCTTTGATAATTTTAAATATTTTATTGTTATTTCTAAACAAATAGCATCCTGACTCAAGTTTTTCAACATTTATTTCATTCGTTCCTTCTAACAAGAGAGTTCCGTTAAGGTTAAATATTTCACCTTTGTTTGAAAATTGTAAACTATTTTGAACAGGATTGGGAAAGAAAATTTTACTCTCATCTTGTGTATCGCTATAATCAGTTACAATTTGCTGATCCAGTAATTTTCCTGTACCAAATAACGAAGCATCTGTCCAAGCTTGATCTGTTGCTGCATTCCAAGATAATTTACCATCTCTTGTTCCACTGTCATCATCATCATTAATCATAAAATCTATACCTAAGACTTTGTTTGCAGAAGCAGTTGTAGAAAGTGTAGTCCATGGAATTTTTGCTTCTACAATATACCCCGTTGAGGTACTTAGAGCCACGTATGAAACATTAGTTTTAGAACCTGTAGAAGGTATTGTAACAATAGTTGTACCGTCGTTCCAGCCAAAAGAATATTGAATATCGTTAGCGTCGTAAGCAGTTGCTTTGGTGTTATCAGGATCTATATATAATTCAACTGCGTCATCGTCGTACACGTTTTGGCTATCGTTTATTTTATTAGCATCTGTTACGTTTGCTAAAAAATACAAATTGGTATTATCCCAAAGTAATTTAGCATAACCACTTAAATCTGTTGTATTGGTAACCGTACCTGTGAGTAATTTTGTTGCATTCATTGGAGCAACTAAAGCATTACTCCAAACATCATCAATGGAGCCATCAATTGCTACTGGTGAAGTTACTTTATAAATCTTGTAAGTACTTACTACTTTCACGGAAATAGCAGATCTAGAACTTTCGCATCCGTTAGCTGTTGAAGAAACATAATACAAAGTAGTACCCACCGAAGTGGTAGAAGGCGTAGGAGCTGTAGTACTTGCTGTTCCACCAGTTTCTGTGGTATACCATTTTAAGCTGGTACCTGTGGCAGTCAATTGTTTAGCAGTTTCTCCTACTTCGTAGGTTACGGAAGCAGTAACAGTAGGTGCTGCAGTTGCACAAGTGTTACACGTTAAAACAGTTATATTTGAGCTACCAGAACTACCGTACCCTTCTGATTCCATAATTTGATAATCCCAAGTAGTACCAAGTTTTAACCCAAAACTCTCCCATTTATCAACATGGTTTTTAAAATTAACAGTACCAGAACTACGCTTTGTTCTTCGCACACTCCAAAATTGATAAAAAGTTGCATTACCTATTATTGAAGGTTTATTTACTCGTTGTGAACGATAAACATCATAAGTATCTCCATCACTAAAGAAACTACCTAAAGACTCAATATCGCTGGTGTTTCCAGGAGGATCCCATTGACCTTGACTTTCAACCACATAGTATTCAATAAGCGGATCTTTAGTCCATCCG
Organism: Cytophagales bacterium; assembly: GCA_046329305.1. GTDB lineage: Bacteria > Bacteroidota > Bacteroidia > Cytophagales > UBA9547 > CAMFLX01. The sequence goes on along the minus strand of JAXLUW010000002.1, from coordinate 64,341 downwards.
TAAACAGCCAAAAATCCATTTGAACCTCCATTATATGTACCTTCAAAACAAACTACTCTATCCCTTGTACCAGTTCTCCAACCTTTGCCAGCAGTAAAATTCTGTATGTTTGTCCATGAGGTACTATAATTACCTCCAGCACCTAATGTCATAGAAGCAGTGCCGCCACCTTCTGTCCAAAACGAATAATAATATCCGTTATGTGTTCCTGTCTGATTTGAAGTGATTGTTTGAGCACTTACTATGGAAGTGATTAACGAGAATAAATTAAAAATTAATCTTTTCATATTTGTACTTATTCAATTATTAATTTTGAGAAATATTTTTTACTATTGAGTATTTCAGTAACTTCTAAAACATACCAGCCATTTTGAAGATGCTCAACCTCTATTTCTCCAGATGAAGAACCTTCTGAAATAGTTTGACCTAATTTATTTTTGATAGTATATAAAAACTCCCCTACTATACCCTTAATGTGTATTTTATTTTGAGCAGGATTAGGATAAACCTCAAAACTCATTTGATCAAGATTCGTGTTTTGAATATCTGTAACATTACAAGTAGGTTTCCAAACTTTAAAATTACCAGAGGTATTTAGTAATCCTAACAAGTAAAGCATACCGTCATAATATCTGTATGTACCTGTAGGAATAGATACATTCCATAACTCTTGAACAAAAGGCGTAGCCAAGGTAGTATTAGTGGTAGCTAAACTAGCAACTGCGTTACATGCCACTAAACCTGTAGAATGATCTCCCGAAATGTTAGTACCATCCCAATTAGCATGATTTTTATAACTTGTACCTTGATTTTTAAAGAAGGTCAAATATCTTTCAGCAATCACTGGTTGCTGAGCATCTGCTTTGAACCAGTGATAATCCATACCAAGATTCATGATGGTACGCCAAGCATCATACATAAAACGATGACTGTCACTGTTAAAACTTGTTGTTTTAGGTGTGCCATCGAAGTTGGAATAATCAGCCGTTAAACCTGAAGTAGGATGACTTGCGTCTCTTATAAGTTTTCTGGAAGCATCAGGAGTTTGAGCCCAAAATGTTGTATTTGTTGTACTCCATCTTTTCCATAATTCCCAAAATCCTGGTAAGTTATAAGACGGATCTGTATAATTATATGAGTCTCCATACGGCACAAAAGTGATTAATTTTGAATTTGTATTAAATAAATTATACACACTACCAGCACCTGTTTTACTCATTACTTTGTTTAAAATATCTTGAGCCTCTGCCGCATAGTTGTAAATACCAGTACCATTTCCCCAACGATTAGCCGCAAAAAACAATGATGTAATAAAATACGCTTCACCGTCTGATGCTGGACTATCCCCTTTTACGGTACCGTTGGTATTTAATTGCCATCTAAAATAACCTGTAAAATTTCCACTTGTATATTGCATATATGTTTTAGCCCATTTCCAAATTTTGTTAAACTCGGCTTGTTTGTCTAGTTGCACACAAATCATCATCCCATATGACATACCCTCGCTCCTAACATCGTTATTGTTTACATCTAATATATATGCCATATCTGTACCAACTGGATAGTATAATTGCTGGGAAGAATTACCATAAAATATTTGTTGAAAAGCTGTATTAACTTTAGTAGTAACTTCAGCATCGGTTTTATTCAATAGTTCTTTAAACATGTTTCTGTACACACCTGTAAAATATGCACCTTGACCTGTTTCATTGCAACTAGTACCTGATGAGCCTGCTGTAACAGTTACCGTTATCGAAGCTCTTGGTCCTTCACAAGAATTTAAAGTTTGAGAAACATAATATATTGTAGTACCTATAGTTTCTGTGCTAGGCACGGGAGCTGTAGTGCTTGCTGTGCCACCAGTAGCTACCGTATACCATTTTAAGCTATTTCCCGTTGCAGTAAGTGCTGATGCCGTAGCATTTTGATCATAATTTACCGTAGATGTAACTGTTGGAGCCGTAGTAGTACAAGTGTTGGAATTACTTGCTGAAGGGTTTGATAGAGTATATATTCCATTGTCAGGAATCACATCAAACTGTATGTATTTGATACTATTTACAGTAACGATTGAAGAAGTAACCAGTACCCCATTAACCATAACTCTTGCTGATGACCATGTAGTAGGTAATTGACGTCTTACTGTGATTCCAAAATTATAGATTGAGTTATCAAGATTATCTGTAGGTGTTAATCTTAAAGAATCTGAAGTTACCGTAGTTTCTGACAGTGAAAGAGCATTTCTTTCTTTGATATATTTTACAACTCCTCCAAAAGTACCCACCCAGTAATCGGTATTATTGGTATTCATATACGTTAAATGTGAAGAAATTACAGACGAACTTAATGGCGAATATCCGCCGTCGTTATCTATACCATGCATAAGAAATACACACCAGCCTCCAGAAGATTTTGCACTTTGTACTCTGGTATTCATATCATTAGCAGTATTTACGCCTGTAGAACCACAAATGATTGAACTTAACCTATAAAAATCTGTTGGTGAACTTGAAATGATTTGACCACTGCATGTTCTTCCAGCAATATAGTATTTTTGAATGGTACTTAAGTCACCAATATTACAATTTGGATACGCTACAGTTACACATTTTTGATTAGTAACTTGAGTATTTATTGTCGATTGTGAATTTTTAAGTTCACTATCTTGAGTGGTAACACTAGAATTGCTTAAATCAGCATGTGTTACGGTATGGCTTGCAATTTCGTGGCCTTGACTGGCTGCATTTTTTATGTTTGTCCAATTAGGGTTCATGGACTGCGATACAGTAAACAAGGTTACCGGATACTTATAGGTGTTAAACATGGGTACCGCTACTGGTATCTGATTACTACAGTTGTCATCAAAAGTATAAGAGATAGCAGCTGTTTTTAAATCTTTCCATTTACCTACCGTATAGGTGCTAGGTATTTGAGCCAAAGCTCCAATACTCCAAAGAAGTATTGTACATACAAAGTATAAGTTCTTCATTTTTGTATAATTATTTTTATACAAAATTGACCAAATCAAAGAAAATAGACTTTACAAAACTTAAAAAAAGCTTTACAAAACTTAAAAAACATCTAAAATTTAACAAATAGTAACGTTTTCTTTAAATTCTGTAGGACTCTGCCCTACTACAGATTTAAAAACTCTATTAAAGTGTGTTACATTAGAATAACCCGTTTCAAAAGCTATTTCAGAAATATTTAACTTGTTTTCTAATAGCAATTCTTTAGCTTTTTCAGTCCTTATTTGATTCAGGTATTGTTTGAAATTAAATGAGGTCTGATTTTTAATTACATTAGCAATTTTTCTTTCATGAAAACCCAGTAAAACTTGTAACTTGGCTAAAGACAATTCAGAATCTTGAAAATTTTCTAATATACAAGTTTTAATTTTGAGTAAGTCCACTTCTTCTTCAGAAACTTCAGTAGCAATATTTTCTTTATAAAACATGTGTTTATTAGTGCGTACAAATTTTATGTATGCATAAAACAGTGTGTAATACACTATTGACAGTATCACAAACCAGCTAATGGCCTTGTTATAGTTCTTTTTAAATGAGATGTATTCTACTTCAATTTCATCGTTAATATTTCTCCCTAAAATAGAACAGTTAGAAAGTGTCAAGAACTTTACTTTTGACGTATTAAATAAAATATTTTTATCTTCCGTAAGTTTATTTACGGTATACCACCAGCTTGGAGTTTGCATTTCATGAATAGAAAATTTATATACATCAAAAGTAGATTTGATAAGTATTAACTGAGTTCTGTTTAAATAAGAATTAAATTCTTCGGGTTTACTGTAGCCTTCTATATATGTTGAAATATAAAAAGGCACTCTTTTACCTGATTTAGATTTCATTTTAATTTCCACATCGTCATATTCTGATAAATCAATATACTCTTGATTTACAGGCTCAATAGCAATGGAACTGTATGGAAATTCTTTTTTGTCTCCAAGGATATAATTTAATATAAAGTTAGAATTTCTAATATCCAAATGAGACCTAGAATCACCACCTACATCTTGATCTGCCGTAGCATACGTTTTTACATTGACCGATTTTAACGTGCCAGGACTAATAACTAAAGGAGAAGTATGAATAAAGAAAAAACATACTATTCCTAAGAGTATAGGCAACAATGCTAAGTAAAATTTGATGTATTTCATTTTTTGCAAAAATGAAATACAATTTAAAAAATAGAAAGTAAACAGGTTTTTTTAAATTTTATTAAACCACTTCAAAATATATCTTTTAAATACGATATACAAAGCCAATAAAGATAAAATCACGGCCCAAAACTGAGTAACAAAGAGTACAACATTTTCTAGCCAGTTGCAACCCGTTTTAATAGAATCCCAGAGTTTTAAGAAAAAGTTGGGTTCATATTCCTCAATGTTTTTAAGATTGGGCAAAACCACATTTTTCACTTGATCTCTCTGATATATTTGTATGTCTATGGTACTAAACATTACTTTATCCATCAAGCTCAAATTGGCAATTTTTGCATTATCGTATTTTTCTTGTTTGTATTCTACGTTTTCTAGAGCATCATTTGTTTCTTTTAATTTTCTTCCTTTTTGATCTATTTCTGTCAACAATTTGCTTCCACTTTGACTATTTCTATTCTGAGTTAGCTTATTTGACAATATATCTAAAGCCACATCTTCCGCTTTAATGATTCTGTAATCTAAAAAGTCTATATTTTGAGCAATCACTTTGAGCGTGGTATCCAATTTGGTATTGGGCACTCTTATGGTAATATGATTTTTGACTTCAAAATGTGTAGTTTCTAAGCTAGAATCTTTAGACAATTTTATAAGGTCTACGTTAGAAATAGTAGTTTCCAAGTTAGTATAAGTTACAAAACCACCAAAATGTCTAGTAATGTCCTCTATATTATAGGTAGATTTTTCTACATTTTTAACTCTAAATTTCAAATCCGCAGTTCGGATAAATTTGCGTTGAGATTCATTTTCTGGTTCTTTAGCAGCCGATGAAGCCACATATCCAGTACCAACCTCCGTTGCTGTAGTGTCAGCAGACGAAGCTTCTTCTTTTTTACCACAAGAAGTAAGTATGCTAAAGCATACTAAAACTACAAAACTCTTTACATAACACATATAAATAATGATTTAAACTTTGTGAATTAACGTGAACTATAAATTAATATTTTATAGAAAAATAAATATATTTCAATTTAATATAAACAAAATCATACCTAAAAAATAAAATATAAAATATGGAAGTTTCCGTATTTTGGAATGAGGAAATTTTTAATATTTTTACCCCAAAATTAACATTTAATGAAACTCAAATACATATACTTTTTGCTATTGTGTTATCTGTGTTCAAATAATTTATTATTCTCACAATCAGATAGTACAAGGTCAGATTCGCTCATCAAATTACAGTATAAAAAAGCACTCCAATCTAAAGATTTAATCATGGGGTCGTTGTCATACAGTTGGTACAAGCCAGGTTTTATTTTATCAGACAACCGATTAGATTCTTGGAATGCCGTAACATATCAGAACCAATGGCTAGAAATTGGGTATGGATTTGGAAACGCTCTACAACAAAACTACCAAACTAAAGATACGATCAAGGGCTCTGAATTAAAAATTGGATTAAATATTCCATTTAAAAAAATCACTTTTGGAAAAAGGTTATATGACATTTCAGGAATTTTAATTGTACCATCCATAAATGTGCATTACAGTAAAGTCACGTTAGGAAACCACTACACTTCTGGTGGCATTAAATTTGGCCCTCAAATTAGCTTACAGCTTCCTTATATCGGTTTTGACTTCAAATACAATTTCGACCTAAAAAGAAAAAATATCAATATACCCATTAAAGGATTTAGTATGTATCCTGAATTTAGTATTAAAGTAGACGGACTCTACAATTTACTAGACCCTGTTTCCGTATTTACAGGCCACTACAAAGGAGAGAGACAATGGCAAACCACAGACACCAGAACCAACACATACAGAGAAGGCGATTTCATTGTTACTGAAACCACTAAAATCACCACGACACATCATGAAAAATATGACTTTGATCAGTACACCAAAAGTGTAGGCCCATTTGTTGCCATTGGCCCACATTATACATTTAGTAACCACGAATATTCAGGTAATACCTCCATGATAGGCTTAGGTTATTATTTACGTGCTGGATATTTGTCTAGTGATTTGTTATTAGATTTTGGAAAAATAGGTTTTGCTTCTAAAGCAAAACACGCTCAAACTCTTACTGATCCTAATCCTAAAAGAGATGACAACACTATTGATAAAAAAGATTTTACACTCAGAGGAACCTACGACAGCAAAAGAATAACTGCTCGTATAGGACTTGAACTTGTGGAGCTATTAACAAGAGCATATTACAAGAAAGTTTCCGAAGGTTCTATTGCTACAAAATTCACAAGAATACAAGGAGGTTTTGGTTTTGGATACGCTACCATAGAAAATCCAAGGTATGACAATCCCAAAGGAAGAACACTGGCAGACAGTATTTTTAACAACGATTATACATTGCTTTCTACATCTAGAAACCATGCAGCTTTTGGTCAAAACACACCTTTTACCACTTGGTTTATAAGTATAGAAGTGGGTGCTGTAAGATTAAGTTTTGAAAACTATAGATACAAAAACGCTTTTTTAGCTAATACAAGTTCTGTATCTATTGGGTATTTATTACCATATAACAGACTGATAAAGAAATACAAAGCAATCAAACACATGAGAGATTATATCAAAAGATAATATGAAAATACATTTGTACTACAGAAAAACCATACATTTTTTCCTGAGCTTTTTTTTAATTATCATTTGTTCAGAAATTAAAGCTCAAGAAAATAAAGCTCCTAAACATTTTCTAAGTTTAGGTGGAAATCTATCCATAGAGCCACTTACTTTTCTTGACAAAGACCGAATGATGTCTCTATACGGGTTAAATGCAGAAAGTAAAATAGGAAGGTTATATCTTAATGGTAATTTAAACTACCATTTGCCTTATTTTACTGACATACAGATTATATCAGAACAAACAAGTTTGTCCTATAAAATTGGGTATATGTATAAAAATACTAATGCAGAAAGTAGCTTTGGAGGTATTGCTGTAGGGTACAATCAAAACTCTTGGATAGCATCTGCCCCACAAGACGAGAGCATAGATGCGTATTTTGCAACAGATGCCAATGGTAAAAAATATACGGCAGATGTAGTGGGTGTAAATTATAAAGCACCTTATTACAGCCTGAGTTTATTGTTTATTACCATGAACAGAACCAGATACTCCTTAACAGAAGCAACTATGGACGAAGACGATGAAAAAAGATACAGTAAAAGAAAAAGAGCCAATCTTCTTTCAGGAGCCTTGGAAGTAGGTTATGCTCCTACTGTTTCCTACGAAAAAGCTTTAAAATACAGCCCTTGGGGCTACTATGTTCCTAAAGAAATTACCATGACTGCCCCATATATTCAAAGACATTGGGCTGTAAATATCAAAATGAAATATACCGTTGGCATAGGATTAGGATTCATAGCAGAAATGGGGCTTTATCCTGGAATCGTGAGTCCATATGCAGACTTAAAAGCAAATTTAGTAACCAGACTCGGCCTAATGTATAATTTTGTAAAAGCCAAATAATTATGAATTCAAGAAATTTTTATTCAATCATTTTAATAGTTTTACTTTATACATCTTGTAAAAACAAGACCGTAAAAGTATATGATAGCAAAACAGCCAACGAAATTAATGTAACTGTGGCACAGTTTCAAAACATATTCAATTGCTTCGCTATGTCTAACTACGTAGCTACTAAAATAGGATATTACAACAAAAACTGCTGGATTACAACAAATGATTCTGTAGGGAATACTAAAACCACTAAAATAAATTTCAAAAAAACAGGAGGATGTAATTTATATGACACTACTTGGACAAAAGGCTCTTATTCTGTTTCTTATACTAAACCTTATTTATCTGTAGACAGTTCTGCAACCATTAGTTTTGACAATTACACAGTAAGTGGCAATACCTACAAAGGAAAACTTGTGTACACTAAAATAGCACAAAATTCTTCAACTAAAACTTTCTCAATAAATCTCAACCAATTAGAGGTAGTTTATGGTGGCGAAAATTATACATTAAATGGTATTTTAAAAATTGAATCTTCTTCTGGAAACAACTTAATAACAGGCAATATAGATTGTGTAGTAAACAATCAAAAGTTTAGTTTATTAATATCTGAGGGTATAGAAATTAGCACTGATTATGATTTCGTTTACTCTTATTACGATTACACAAATAAATTTATTGCTAAAAAAGGCAAAGCAAAATTTATAGGAAGTGATGGTACCGAAGGAATTATCAATTATGGTGACGGACAAAAAGACAATGTTGCATCATATACTTCTACAAATGACCTTTTTAGATATATCATTGAACTTCCAGAATTTTAATTTTCAAATTCCGTTACTTTAAAAATATAAAGTTTGATATATGTAAAATTCAAAATATGAAAAAACATATATCAAACTTTTTTTTATTGGTATTCTTACTGTGTTCAACATTACTTGAAGCCCAAAAAACAGTTTATATTCCTACTTTTATAACCAATACGGGTATGGATTTAAACAACACCTCTAGCCAATGGTGCTATGCTAGAAGTAAAGAAACAGATAATATTGTTGTATTTTGGGAAGCTGGCTTTGGAAGTGACCCATCTACTGCTACAGGCACATACAAAGTAGACATGACTACCCTACTCACTACTGCCGAAAAATGTTATGCCACGTATATAGATTCTTTAAAGTTTGCAGTAAAAGGTTCGTCGGTTACAGATAAATACAAATTAATGATATTTTTACTGTATTCTACCGAATGGGCAGCCTATGGGTCTGGACAAGACAACAAAGTTGGAACGTTACATGTGAACCCAGACGCTGCCAACATAGGGAATGTACTTGCTCATGAAATAGGGCACTGTTTCCAATACATAACCGGTTGCGACACCAAAGGTGGCTATAGATATGGTTTTGGAGCAAACACATCAGGCGGAAACGGATTCTGGGAACAATGTGCTCAGTGGATGGCTTTTAAAGTATATCCCTCTCAAAAGTTTACCGATTATGACTTTTCAAATTACATAGCAAATACTTACAGACACATTTTGCATGAAGAACCTAGATATGCAAATTATTTTGTACAAGATTATTGGATTTACAAAAGAGGATTAGGAGCTCTTGGAAAAATGTGGCGAGAGTCTGTAAGCCCAGAAGACCCAGTAGAAACCTATAAAAGACTATATTCCTTAACTCAAACGCAGTTTAATGACGAAATGTATGAACATGCTTCAAGATTAACTACATGGGATTTACCTGCTACTAAATCTTACGGAGCCAATTACATTAATTCACGTTCTCAAACTAAAATGAATTTAATCAACAATTTTTGGCGTATTGACACATCTGTTTGTATTCAAAACTATGGCTACAATTGCATCAAGCTGAACGTCCCATCTACACAAACCACTGTTTCTGTTAATTTTAAAGGTTTGGCTGGTCAAGCAGGCTATACCGCAATCAATACCAATTTGGGCGGATGGAGATATGGTTTTGTGGCTTTACTTAACGATGGAACACGTGTATATGGCACTACCAATACCGCAAATTACAGTAACGGAACTAATCCTAACCAACAAGTTTCATTTACTTGTCCTGCCAATTGCAAGAATCTTTGGTTGGTAGTTTCAGGTGCACCGCAAACACACTGGAGACACCCTTGGGACGACAACAATGCAACCGATGAAGAATGGCCTTATGAAGTTCAATTTACAAATACCAATTTGTTAGGCTATTTCACCAACCCAATACATAACGACACCCTAACCTATACGGTAAATATGTTACCTAAAACCGATTATTCTTCTACAGCAGTTTCATTAGATGCCAGCAAAATATATGAATCGTTTGCGATGCCACAAGATTCGCTAAATAAATATTTTGGAAATAAAATTGTGTACGCAGCTTTGAATCCTGATGGAACTACCAACAGTACTTCAACCGCAAACGCTCCTGGTCACTGGTTCAACAAAACTGGAACTGCTGTATCTTGGGGTACAAGTGCTTATGTTTTCTCTGAGCTAAATATGTCTACGCTTACCGCCAATATTGGTCAGTATCCGAACAATTGCAAAGCAGGAGACAAATACACGATAAAACAAAAATTAACTTACACAAAAAGTAGCACTGAAAAAGCAACTGTAGTATTAATATTCAATATAAATATCACAAGTATTACGGACTTAGAAAATGAAAATGGAAGTAGTATTTTAACTACTCCGTTCCCCAATCCTACTGAAAATATAATAAACTGGAACAAAGAAACTAATTGGAAAATTTTTGATTCCTATGGAAATTTTATAGTCGAAGGTTTTGGAACTCAAACTACTCTTGAGAACCACCCCAAAGGAATGTATTTTTTACAATTAGAAAACAAAACCATAAAAATTGTAAAAGAATAACCAAAAGCTTGTTTACACTTATAAATTTACCCCAAAAGCTCAACTTTAAATAAAGGTTGAGCTTTTTTATTTATCAAAAATGGAATATTTAGTTTACACTTTTCGTTAAATAGTTATAAATTGAAAAACATCTAAAGCTATTATGAATAAGTTAATTTTAAAATATATACAATTTATAGTACTATTGATTTTAGTATTATTTATTTCACATAAGTTATATCAAAAATTTGTCGTACCAAATTTTGTTCAGTTAAACCAAGAACTTACACATGTAAAAGGTTCAAAAATAACTGTATCTCAATATAATGATAAATATGTAATAGTGAGCTATTTCCAAACGTGGTGTGGAGATTGTATCAGGGAAATCCCTCATTTAGAAGAATTACAAGAAAAAATAGGTAAGGAAAAATTAAAAGTGATACTGGTTTCAGATGAATCTTTGGACAAGATTTTTCATTTTCAAGATGTCAGAAATGTGAAGTTAGACTGTTATCAAAGTCCTCAAAGCTTACAAGAACTTGGAATTGGGGTGTATCCCACAACTTATTTGATAAATCCTGAAGGTAAGGTTGTTTTTAGTAAATTAGAATATTATAATTGGAATTCAAATGAGGTGTATAACCTTATCAAATAAATATTTTACATGTTAAAAATTAAAACCGCCGAAATCATTACTATTGGTGATGAAATACTCATAGGGCAAATAACCGATACCAATACTCAATATATTTCATCTGTTTTGGTTGCTAACGGCATAGAAGTAATCAGAAAATCATCTGTTGGAGATACTGAAAATGAAATTTTAAAAATATTTTCCGAAGCTTTTACTAGAGCTGATCTTGTAATCACTACAGGTGGTCTTGGTCCTACCAAAGATGACATCACTAAAAATACTATATGTAAATATTTTAACACACAACTTGTTCCTCACCAAGAAACACTAAAAAAACTGGAAGATTTTTTCAAAGAACGAGGAAAAGAACTTACAGAAATTAACAAACAACAAGCATTTGTTCCGCAAAATTGTAAAGTATTAGTAAACAATTATGGTACCGCTCCCGGAATGTTATTTGAAACCCCTAACAACATACTCATAAGTTTACCAGGAGTACCTTTTGAAATGAAGGCATTGATGAATGAGCAGGTATTACCCTACTTATCTTCTCAAACAAAGGAAAACGCAATAGCACATAAAACTATTTTAACCGCAGGAATTGGGGAATCGTATTTAGCAGAAAAAATTGCATTTTGGGAACAAGCATTACCCAGCCATATAAAATTGGCCTATTTACCATCATTTGGATCTGTAAAACTAAGATTAACAGCCATAGGTTCTGATAAACAAAGACTTCTAGAAGAAATAGAAAAGCTATTTACAGAGATTTACCCTTTACTAGACACCAATTTAATCAGCACTGATTTCGAAACACTTGAAGAGGCTTTTGGGGATATTTTTAAAGAAAAAAAATTAACAGTTGCCACAGCAGAAAGTTGCACTGGAGGAGCTGTTGGAGCAACAATTATAAAAGTAGCAGGAAGCTCCTCATATTTCATGGGTAGCATTACATCATACAGTAATTCTGTTAAGCAATCATTATTAGGCGTACAAGAAGAGACTTTGACAAAGTTTGGGGCAGTGAGCGAGGAAACAGTAATAGAAATGGCTACTGGAGCTTGTAGAAAACTTCAAAGTACAATTGCCATATCTATAAGCGGTATTGCCGGCCCTGAGGGAGGTACTACAGAAAAACCAGTTGGTACCATCTGGATAGCTATATCTAATGGAGAGATTACGGAAACTAAAAAACTTGTTGGTACAAAAATTCGTGAAGCAAATATCAATTATGCTATTTCACAAGCATTGTATATTTGTATCAATTTTGTAAAAAAACACTATTAATCAATAAAATAACCTTGTTGTAAAATTATTCTTAGAAATTATACAAAATAATATCTAAGAATAATTAGCATTATATTAAACTGTATTAGAAATAGGATAGAATTATTTAAAATACCATTATCACACCAAATTCGGTTTTAATCTCATATCTAACATCTTCAAGTCTATATAATCTCAATCAACAAAAAAGAGGCTACCATTATGGGGTAGCCTCTTTGATTATTATGATTTTAACGAACTATTCTTTTATCAATTTCACAACTTGTGATTTAGTATTTGAAACAGTTTTTAAGAAATATACACCTGATGGATATTTTTCAAGATTTAACTTTGAATTACCTAAATCAGAAATCTTCATCAATTCATTACCTAATCCGTCATAAACTGATGCACTTGTTACTGACTTATTAAACTCAACATTAAATACCCCATTACTAGGATTCGGATAAATATATGAATCGTTATTTGTATGTATTTCTTGAGAATCTTGTGAATCTGTAGTACATCCAGAATCTATAGAAGCAATTACTGGCAATCTAGAACAACTACTACCTGTAGAAATTTTCCAGTTATAAAAATACATATACTCCGTTGCTGTACCGTTTCCACCAGATTTACCTGTTATACTCACAACATTACTTACCGTGTAAGGGTACGTAGCAGGCCCTGCACTCCAAAGAGGAGAACCACTTCCTGAAAACCCTGACACTCTCATTCTTAAAGAAGAACCCCAAGATGACAATATGTTAAAATTAGTAAAACTAAAAGTAATCATTTGTCCATTTCCTACAGTTAATGATTTTGCATCAGAAATGAAGGTTTTTGCAGGAGAAAAAGCGTTACCGCTTCCGTCTAGTATTTCAACTGTAACCGTTCCTGAACCAGCAGTGTATATATCACACGGTATATCCATGCTTAAAATTTGGAAATTTGAAAGTGCTGTAAACGATAAGTGATTTGTAGAGCTAACCCCCCAATTATTTCCTGAACCTAAAGCAGTAGTAGGTCCTACATTTGTATTAACAGTACCTGTGCTTGCAACATAATAAGTTGTTGTAGAGCTAATAGAAGGTGTTGTAAATGAAATACCAGCACCTAGTGCAGTTCCTCCTGTAGCAGCACTATACCATGCATAACTTGTACCTGTTGCATTAGTTATAGATAAATCTACTGTACCTGCAGTTTTTCTACAACCGTCCACTGCGGTAGGTAATTTTGAAGTTACCACCACATCATCTGTAGTACTAGTACAACCTGTAGCACTAAGTGTAACTCTATACAAACCTGTATTTCTTACGTTAGCAAGAGTTTGAGCAGTTTGCCCCGAAATAGTAATAAGAGAAGCAGTTGTACCATCGGCTGCGTATCTCCAAGAATAGGTATAATTAGTACCAGATACCTTTGCATTTAAGGTATAAATTGTAGTGTCACATATTACTTTGTCTGCACCCAGATTTGGAGTAGGCAAAGTAGCTGATATTACAACAGCATCTTCTGTTTGCCATTTACTAGCAGAATCTATTCTACAAGTGTAAGTTCCCGCAGAGGTTACAGTATACGTATTTTGAGTTGTAGAAGCATTAACTAAAACAGTGGTTCCATTTAACCAAGTAAATGTTTTTTTACCATCAGTAGCAACATTTGCTTTCAAAGTTATACTCGTAACACCACACAAACTTTGATCAGCTCCAAGAGAAGGTACAGGGTGATTTGCACCAAATTTATTTGTATCTACTGGCGATTGTAGAGAATTAATGTAACCCAATATACCAACTAAACAAGCATTATAATCTATACCGCCTTCAGTATGTTGGTAATTAACAACATCATCAGAAAAACTACTTGCTGTTCTAGTTCCACCACACATGTAACCAAACTGAACATTTTTAGTAGGAATTGACATTGTTGCTTTAGCTGCATCTCCAGGATTATTATCATTCAAATAAACATTTCTATGATGTGGATGCTTAGGATAATTACTTCCAAAACCTACTACAAATGATCTACTAGATGAATTTTTACCAAAAATATAATCTATATTGTCATAAACAAACTTCAGCGTATTTGTTTGATTACCATTTAGTTTTGCATCTAAAGCCACCATAAATGCAGCACTAGCATTGTATCTAAGTGGTCCCCAGCCCGTATTACCGCCATTAAATTGACCGTCAGACTGAGTAGAATTTAAATAAAAGTTAGTAACCAAAGTTCTGAAAGCAGTTGCTGCTCCAGAAGTACCCAATTTAGCTAAGTTATAAATAGCTATGTCACCGTTGTTTGAATAATCAAAACCATAAGCTTTACCGTATATATCTTTTCCTTGACCTGCAGCGGCAGAGAAAGTATACGATTGAGCTTCTGTTTTATAACTAGCTGTACCAGTGGCCCAAAACAACTCTGCACACATAGTAGCATAATCATCTTTCCAGTTATCATTGGCAGAATAAAAACCTCCATCACCTGTTCCGGCCACTCCAGGATGTGCTTTAGCGTAATCGTAAGCATATTTAGCATGCACTAAACAAGTAGCTGCATATGTTGGATCATATTTTTTATATAACCTAGACATTAATGCCAGAGCAGCTCCACAAAACGAAGGCATACTTGCGTCGTTAGGGTTTTTATAAACTGCCCTTGTTTGACCACCATTAGAAACACTTAATGTTTGCATTTTGGTAGCAGTTACCCATTGTGCATGATCTGGATCTCCTTGACCAACTTGATAATAAAAAACAGATGAACTACGAGTACATTTAATAAAATAATCAGTAGCATGTTTTACTTCATCAAGAATATCAGGAATACCGTTTGGAGCATGACCTGTTCCCTCAAAACTCCAATCTCCTTTAGCTACATACCCTGCATAGTCATAAGCATATCTATCATCATAGCCAGTTGGAAATTCAGCAAATCCCTTCAAAAGCATGTATGCTGAATAAAATTCTGTTTGACCAAATTTTACGTGATCACCACAGTCGTGCCAACCACCAGACAAATCATAGCCATCTGTATCTTTATCTTGATAAAACGCAGTCCCTCTATACGACTCCGCCAATCCACTAGGTAAGTGATTATTTAACAACCAGTTATTCAAACCTGATCTCTGACCACCATACATACGTGTTGTCATCCATAATGCCTTTTTATACTCCGTAGAAGTAAAATAAGGTGTTTGCCCCCACACTGCACTAACAGACCCTGCAAGCAAACTTAATTTAATTAAGCTTTTTGTAATAAATTTTTTGGTCATATATTGTTACTATTCAAATTTTTGCAAATTAAATACAATTTGAGTGTATTTTTATGAATATATATACACTAAATTGTAAAAAAGTAATTGCAAGTTTACAATTACTTTAAGAATCAAAATTTAAATTACTCACCTAGAAGTGAATACCTCTTTGGAATTTTAATTTTCTCCAAATGAAAATTCTTATTATTCAAGGTATATTTTTCTATGTGAGCCATTGCTTCTGAAATATCATCAGTCAAAATAAAGAGTTTAAAATCCTCTTCACTGATTGTTTTTTCTTCTAACATTCGCACAAGCATTACCATCATATGAGAGTAATAGTCTTTCCCCATCAATACTACAGGAAAATCGTGCACTTTTTTGGTCTGAATTAAGGTTAAGGCTTCAAACAATTCATCAATAGTTCCAAAACCTCCGGGCAAACAAACAAATCCGTATGAATATTTAAATAGTAATACTTTTCTTACAAAGAAGTATTTAATATTTACCCATTCGTCTAAATAAGGATTATGAGATTGCTCAAATGGTAGTACTATATTACAACCAACAGATTTACCTTCAGCTTCTTTTGCTCCTCTATTTGCCGCTTCCATTATTCCAGGACCGCCACCAGTCATTACTGTAAATCCTAAATCAGCTACAGCTTTACCCACCTCTACACCCATTTTATAATAAGGATGATTTTCCTTGAATCTGGCTGAACCAAAAACTGTGATGCATGGGCCAACAAAACTGAGAGCTCTAAACCCTTTTATAAATTCAAAGAAAACCTTGATAGCGAAAAAAAGATCTTTTATCCTTCCCCTCGGGCCATTCAAAAACTTGGCTTCATCTTGCGATACTACTTTTACATATTTTGCTGCCATAACTTTAAAAAATAAAATATGGGAGTTATACCACACATTGTTTTAAAAAGTTTAGACAAGAACCTGTAAAATTCATATTAATTCTTACGTTTTTACAATTTCAAATTTCTCACAAAACACCTTTCTGTGCGTACTAATAGTTACTTATCTCTTATTCAGTATATTAATGTATGAAGAATGATTAAAACCCAACATAATCTATAAAGATTCGTATTTAATTTATAACTATATCAACATGACTTTGGAAATATGAAAAACGTTGCCTTTGAAAATCTCGATAATAAAACATATATTTGTTACATTTATCAACCGCTATCGAAAATGAGATTTTTCAGATACATATTTTTGTTGTTTGGTATCACTTTGAGTTTACATGCTCAAACATACAGCCTCACGAGTTCTAGTAAATTAAATTCATCAGCAGATAGTTTGATAGTTTCATTTTTATTAACTGCTGATGCCGTAAATAGTTTAACTCCAACAGTTTCTGTAATTGACTACACTTTTAAACTTGATACAAATTATTTTGACTTAAAAAATTCAGCAATCGTTAATAAAGGAAGATACGATGCCAATAATCCTATTTATGGTGCATATTTTAATGCTGTAAAACTTATCAAATATAAAGACACGCTTACTTATGAAATATCTAAAAAATTAAGCACGTCTACAAATTCTATTTCAATACTATCTTCCACAGTTGACACCTTAGGTAAAGTAGCAATACCCATAAAAAGATGTTTTGAATCATGGAAAATAACATTTCAGAAAAAAAGTAGCATCCCTACTAGATTTCTAAATGCATTAGGTCAAAATGTGGTTTTAAGTTCTGATATTGTTGATTATACTTTTGTATTTTCTAATGTAGAAGTTCTTAAGTTAGCCAATAAATATGTACCAAATCTTACAGCTGTAAGTACTACTGACACTATTTGTAAAGGAAACACAGCAAAAATCAATGTGAGTTTTAATCCAAACAAAGATACTGCATATTATGCAAAAAATTGGAATAATGGTACTATTGGTAACGCCAGTCCTTATCTTTTGGTAAACACTGCTGGAATTTATACTTATAAAATTGTAGATCCTAAATTTGCAAACTGCTCAAGAAGCGTAACAAAAACTATCAAAAGTTATTATAAATTAAGAGCTTGTTTCAGAGTATTACAAACCACCAAGAACAAAGTCCTCTTAGCAAACAAAGATACTGTACTAGTCTGTACATCAGATCTTAAAAAAATGCGTCTGTCTGATAGTTGTAGAGGTTTTAATGTTGCAGGTGTTTGGAAATACCGAAAACCAAAATATGATTCTACCATTTTAAGTGTTGTAAACAATTCTATCACTGTAAATACAGCTGGTTTATATATTTATGAAGTAAAAGATTCTATTGCTGGCAAGTGTTCTATAGTAATAAGAGATAGTGTTTGGATTCTAACTAGAAAAAAAGCATTTATTACTACCTCACCAAATTTAAAAACATTAAGAGTCTGTTTAGACCAATCCTTACAAATAAAAGTAAATAGTACTATCCCACTTATAGGTACCAACTATACTTTCACTTCATCATCTCATCCTGTATTATATAATTATACACCTCCTACAAATAAAACTGGAGAATTTTCATTTAAATTTAACAGATCTTATTTTGATAAAAATACTGAATCCATTGTTCAGGTTAAATCAAATATATCATTAGTAGATACTTTTGGGTGTAGTTATGACACATCTTCTACTTTACTTGTATTAAATTTAAAAATGCATAAAATAAACGACACAACATTGTGTACAGGTGATACAGTAAGAATAAGTACTTACAATGAAACTAATTTATTCAGTTATTTTAAAGATTTCAAATATACATGGAAACCTACTTCTATATTATCGAATGTAGTACAACCTTATGATTTAACAGGCAAGGGTTATGCCACGTTCAAGCCATTACAAGATTCAAAAATAACTGTTATTCAAGAATTTAACAATAACATTAACACTTCAGGCTGTAAAGATTCTACAAGTTTTAACGTGACTATAAAACAAGGTGCATTGTTAGAGGTAACTAAAGACACTAGTTTTTGCGATAACAATATTGGAACTGTTAATTTACTAGCAAAAGTATTAAATCCTCAGAATGGAGTAACCTATTCATACAAATGGTACAATACTTCAACTTTATCTGACAGTACTTCAGGTGCTACAAAATCAGTAAAACCAAACAGCACCACAATTTACAAAGCTGTTGTAAAACCTAGTTCAGGTTGTATAGCATATAAATCTACAAAAATTGGAATTGGGAGTTCTCCAAATGTAACGTTGTTAAGTCCTAAAAGCGACACTACTGTATGTCCATCGTATAATGTACTTTTGAAAAATGCAGTTTCAAATGGTACTAAATTTACAAAAGCACCTTACTACAAATTTGAATGGAAAGATTCAGCAACCAATAATCTGATCAGTTCTTTACCAAGTTATAACTATTCAGCTATAAAAAAAGCAACAATACAGCTTACTGTTACAGATTCAATTGGTTGTAAAGACCAAAAAAGTGTAAAAATAAAAGTGTCTGAGTTCAAACTAAACAACCCATTAAAAGATACTGCTTTGTGTTTTGGGGGTAAAATAACGCCTAAAAGTGTAGATGCGACAGGTAGCTCAACATATACATATAAATGGAATGCTTCTACTACTATTAGCAATGTGAATATAGAATCTCCAACTATTACACCTACTGATACTACAAAAGCCAGCTTGTATGTTTTGAATGTTACTGATAATTTTGGCTGTAAACTTGCGGACAGTATGACTGTTTTAACCAATACAAAACCAAAGTTCAGTTTAACGGGTACTCAATCACAATACTGTTTTGGAAATAATTACCCTATTGGTATTAAAATAATAAAAGGATTAAAACCTTTAAATATTGAATGGAAAGAACTTTCAAACAATACGGGATTAGATATTTCAAACAAAACAATTAATAATACATTAACGCCAGCTACTGTTGGCACGGGGCAGTCGTTTCAAGTAACGGTAATTGACTCTGTAGGTTGTAGTAATTTCACAAAGTGGACTTTTGAAACCAAGAAAAGTCCTGATGTACATTTAGGAAATGACACCTCAATTTGTGCAGGAAACTCAATTATTCCTAAAACTTATGTAAATGGTACTGAGGTTTACACTTATTCTTATACATTTAACAACAGCTCTGCAACTGCAAACACAATTTTAAAAACGAGTGGATTGTATATTGTAAAAGCTAGTAATAACATTGGGTGCTCTACAACTGATTCTCTTAATTTATTAGTTAAAGATACTTTAGGCAATTTATCTATCAATTCAAATACTAATTTTTGTAAGGGCGAAAAAATTACTTTAGAGTCAAATTTAACAAAAGGCAATGGAGATATTTCTTACAGTTGGACATCAGATGGAGCTAACGGATTTTTCCCTAATGCAATACATACTTCCAAATTTACAAAAGATACCGTATTCTATAATACAACAAACTCTGACAACTCTATTTTAGTTGTAAATGTAATGGCAACTAACGGGTGCAATAAAGTAATTGCTACTAAAAATATTAATTTATTCAATACACCAGAAGTACATATTACTAGCGCAACACCCAACCCAGTTTTTGTAAACTTGCCAGTTGTTATTGCACAAAACTCAACCAACGCGGATGTACTTAACTGGAATTTAGGTGACGGAACTACTTTTACAAGCTCAAGCTCTGAATATACCCATACTTACAGCGACGTCAAAAACTACCAAGTAATTTTAACTTCGACCAACGCTATTGGTTGTTCTGATGCTGACACTTTAGAAATAAAAGTTATCAATGTTCAAAATATTTATATTCCTAACGTAATGAGTATAAGCTCTCTAAATCCTGAGAACAAAATTGTAAAAGTATATGGAAGCAATATTTCTGAAAAAAACTTTAGTTATAGTGTTTATGACAAATGGGGTCAGAAAATATTTGAAACAAATTCATTAAACATTGCCACAACAGATGGTTGGAATGGTCAAATAAATAATTCAGGAAGCTCAGTACCATTGGGTACTTACTCCTATATAGTTAAAGGCGAATTTTCAGACAATACCCTCATTAACAAAGTGGGTACTATCACCGTTATAAAGTAGAACATTGAAGAATTTTTTAATATACATAAATTTATTTTTGGTTTTTTTAATAGGCCATTCACAAGATGCTCAATTTTCACAGTTTTATGTGTCAGGTTTGTATCTTAATCCATCACTGGCTGGTCAGGAACCCAATGCATATTTGTCTACCAACTACCGTACTCAATGGAGAAGTATAGGTTTTCCTTTTGTTTCTAATCAGGTTTCAGTGGTATTACCTTTAAAAACTAAAGCTGAACTAAATTCACATAAAGGCGGTGTAGGACTGAGTTGTTTCAATGACAAGTCTGGTGATGGAAGTTTGAAAACTTTGTCAGTATTGCTAACGGGTGCCTATAACCTAGCCATGGATAAGGCAGGAAAAAACTATCTTTCTTTTGGACTACAAGGAGGATTTATCCAAAAAAGTGTAGACAATAGCTCTTTTCAATGGGGTAGCCAGTATGACCCATTTTTAGGGTATAACTCATTGGTAAACGCAAACGAAAACAATATAATCAGTGCAAAACTATATCCAGATGTAAATGCTGGAATTATTTATTATCACAACAAATCAAAAGACTATTCTGAAAATAAAAAAAGTGGTTTTCTGGGTTTTTCTGTTTATCATATAAACATGCCTAATGAATCATTAATAAAAAATCAAAGTTCAAGATTACCTATGCTCATGAGAGCTCATGGTGGTATAGAATTTAAATTAAGCCCTAAATTTAGCCTTACTCCCAATTTCTTAGCAGCCTATCAAAACAATCTTTTGCAAGCAAATGCGGGACTTTACTTAGGCTATAGACTTGTAGAAAATAACGAAGGTTTCGTAGGGCAAGGTACATTTGTAATGGGTGGTTCTCACCGCCTCAAAGATGCGGGTATAGCTTTAGTTGGTTTTGCAACTAAATATTGGCAAATAGGATTTAGTTATGATTTTAACACTTCGGACTTTAGGTATGCTACCAAAAGCAAAGGTGCTTATGAAATTTCGCTTGTGCTTAGAAATGTACGCGAAGAAAAACTGGAAAGATTTTCTACTCCAAGATTTTAAATTTTATGAAGTTTAAATATATTTTATTTTTAATATACTGGTTATTGAGCTTATCTATTATAAGTGCTCAAAATAAAAGTGAACAACTAAAAAAGTCTACAGAGGCTACTTTAGCAGATAAATTTTTTAACAATAGTGATTATTCGGTAGCTATAAAACATTATACTAATGCTCTCAAAGATTTTCCTCAAGAAACGTATCTAACATACCGTCTTGCAGAATGTTATAGATTTATTAATGATTACACAAATGCCGAAACGAGTTACAAGTCTATTGTTGATAAAATATACAAAGACAGCACTCAAAAAAGTAAAATTAAAGAATATCCTTTGGTTTTGTTTTACTATGGAAAATCACTAAAATCAAACGAAAAATGTGAAGCAGCTAAAGAACAGTTTGATATGTTTTTGAGCAATGCAGAATTACAAAAAATTGATACCGTTGCGGCCTATCACAATAGAGCTTTGTTGGAATATAACGGTTGTGCATTTTTAAATTCACAGAAAATAAACGATCAAACAGAGATTGAATTTAAAAGAGTATTACCCCCCGTAAATTCTTCCAATTCAGACTATGCTCCTGCATTATTCGAAAATGACAGTACACTATTTTTTACAAGTGCCAGACCATCTAAAAAATCAAAAACTTATAAAACTACTGGTGAAAATTTTAGTGATATTTATCTATCAAAGAAAAATGTAGAGCTGTGGCAAGACATAAGTAAAGAAAAAAATTTAGATAAGTTAAATTCTGAATTAAACGACGGAGCTGCTTGCTACAATATCAAAAATAAAAAGCTGTATTTTACAAGATGCGACATCAAACACCAAACATCAAAGGGAGAATGCAATATTTACGTGTCAAATTACGATGGTAAAACATGGTCTCATCCGCAGGCATTAAACGAAAATATTAATACGAAAGAATATTGGTCTGCTCAACCATCACTTACACCTAGTGGAGATACGTTGTTCTTTGTATCTAAAAGACCCGGAGGAAAAGGTAATCATGATATTTGGTATAGTACCAAACCTTCTGGTTCTGAAAATTGGGGAGCGGCTAAAAACTTAAGCTCTGTAAACACAACATTCAGTGAAGTGAGTCCTTTTTATGATGGCATTACACATTCTTTGTACTTTTCGTCGAATGGTTACGAGGGATTTGGGGAGCTTGATATTTATAAAACACAAGATTCTACTTTTGAGAAACCTGAAAATATTGGCTTACCATTTAATTCTCCCAGAGACGATTTCTATTTTATAAAAGGCAATAAATATGGATATATAACCTCTAACAGAACAGGAGGCTTAGGCAACGATGATATCTATAGATTCAATTTAAAAGAAGAAAACGCCATATTAGCGGTTATTCCTAAAGACACCACTGGTGCACAAAGTATTTCAATTACGGGAAACGTAATTAACCAAAAAACTTATACATCTGCACCTAATTTACCTATTGTTGTGAAAGATTCTGCGGGTAACACAGTGTTGTCTGCTTACACAGACGATGAAGGTAAATTTAGATTTTCGCAGCTAGATGCTAAAAAAAGTTATACTATTGAAGTAAAAGACAAAAACTTTTTAAAGAAAAACAAACTTGCAGCTACTGTATCAAATGAATATGATAGAACAGAAAGTGATTCCTTATCAACAAATACTATTTCAACAGAAACAGCTAAGACTAACGAACAAACCAATAGTGCTAACTCGACAAACGACACTAACAATTTGAGTGCTCAGAATTCAAGCAGTTCATCAAATAAAAAATCCTCTAAAAATACTAAGAATTCTAGTGCTAACATAACGGCTTCAAACGAAAGTTTAACTGAAGACGAACCCAATAAATACGAGGTTAAAAATTTAAAAATTAAACCTTCAAATACAAAAGCAAGTGCTTCAAAATACGAGTACTTATTTTTTGACTTTGACAGTTACCAACTCAGACCTGAATCTAAAACAATTTTAGATGAACTTTACGGTATCATTCAAGCGCATCCTGAATTACAAATTGAACTTAATGCATATACAGACAACATTGGTACTACTGATTACAACAAAAAACTATCGAATTTGAGAAGTGAAGAAGCTTTTAACTATCTAAAAAGCAAAGGAATTGATAAGACAGCTTTAATTCAAAGTTTTGGAGAAGATGATCCACTCGCACCAAACACCAACCCAATTGGTCGACAGCTAAACAGACGTTTAAATTTTAAAATTTCAGGAACAGACACTGTACATATACATGCACAAGCTTATGTAGCTGGTGTAAACGAAAATGTAAATGATATTGCCCGAAAATTTAAAGTACCAGTGGAAGAAATAAAGAGATTAAGTCATTTAGAATCAGACTCTTTGGCACCATTTAGACCTATTAGAATTCCTACCAAAACACAAAAACCTATACATCCTCTAACTTTGGAACAAGCTAAAGGACAAGAATTTAACAAATATAATTTAGACTACGACCACTCAGGGCTAGATGCATTGCAAAACAGAGGAGAAATCATTAAACATAATGGTCAGACTTTCTATGTTGTTGCAAAAGGGAACACTCTATTTGGTATTTCTAGATTCTTCAGATGTACACCAGAAGAACTTATTGAGCTCAATAATTTGATAAACAACGAAGTGAAAGTAGGTCAGAAAATAAGGGTATTTGACAATAGAGCAAAGTAAAATATTTGTAGACGCAAGTATACAAAAGTCGAACTATCTATACAAGGATTTACTTCTATTTCAACAGTTTAGCAAGGCTGAGTTTTTGAGGTAGGTACATGCAAAATCATGTAACCACAACAGGGATTATAATCAATTAAATATGAATATTTTATCAAATGTTAGTATTTAAAACAGGTAAAAAACATCCTTAAATTTGGCTTTTTACCCAATTCAAGGCTTTTTTTGTGGGTAGAATTAAGACAATGTGATGATAAATAAAGCCATTAAACTGGTAGAGGCGTGTGATACCAAATTAAAAGAAATTGAAAATCAAGACTTAACTATAATTGCTAAAGCCGAACAATCTCTAAAAATATCCAAGTCCCACCACAACCAACTCCAAGAGCTTATCCTGAGCAAGAAACAATTCAACAATATTCAGGATGAGATCCGTTTCTTCAAAGAAGTAAAGCCAAAGATTGTAAGCAAACTAATCTATTGGTCAAACATTCTTACCCTAGAAACCAAACGACCCATTGGTTCTGAAAAGGCTCAACGGAAGTTCTTCAAACTTGCCCTCAAAGACCTTATCCGTTTTTGGAATCAAAATCTGGAGTTCTATCAATACTACCGTTCCAACAACGTC
Organism: Cytophagales bacterium; assembly: GCA_046329305.1. Taxonomy (GTDB): domain Bacteria; phylum Bacteroidota; class Bacteroidia; order Cytophagales; family UBA9547; genus CAMFLX01. The sequence continues at coordinate 39,286 of JAXLUW010000002.1, read as the reverse complement.
TGCTTAGACCATATTCTTTTTATACGAGGCAAAGAAGACCTACACTTGCTCATTGAACCAGAGTACTTTTATGCTGATCCTGCATTCTGTACCAGCCATGACCTCAAGGTTGCTAAGATTATGGCTTATGATATGCTTGCCATCTATATCAAATCTGAAATTAAGAAGCTTCAAAGAAACGAACCCAAAAGCAGTTTTAATATCCTCAACAAGGATCAACTATTTTGGACTGACAGCAAAATATCATTGGTAGAAATGATTTATGCCCTACATAGTCAAGGTTCATTCAATCGTGGCACTACTGAGATAAAAGAACTAGCCACAGCCTTTGAGAGGCTCTTTAATGTTGATTTAGGCGACATCTATCGTTCCTATATCGAAATCAAGGGAAGGCAGAATCCCACCAAGTTCTTGGACGAACTGAAAACCAAGCTCAATTCCAAAATACGAGTGGAAGACAATTGAGCTTGGATTCTACTTGGGAAAACACAGCCCAAGGCATATTAAAAACTTTTTACAGGTAATTTTTCATACATGCGTACATGGTTTCTCCTTGTGGATGAATGCCATGTACGCATTTTATTTTTGCCCCCATCTGAATAACAATTATAAACTGCTAAATGGAATTAACAGGAATAAAGCGGAAATAATTGGAATGGACAGGAACAGAACGGAAAAACAGAGAAAGCAGTTTTTAGGCGAGTTATACATTTGAATTAAGGAAGCAAGGTAGAAGCAAGCCTGATTTGTGAGGTACGGATCGTGTGGAGGCTTGTCTTCTCCTTGTTTTTTCCTTTTAAACGGAAAATGTATGTACCTCGAAATAGATTTTACCAAGACATTTGAACGGTTTCGCAGCTATTGCGAAATCTACAACAATTTGCTCCGCATCAATAAGCCACAGCAATACCGTAAGCTCTCCATCAAGTCCACCCATGTAGAAACGGCAAAAGAAATTGCTCGTTTCTATGGGGCTTACCTTCACAAGAACAAGAAGTACAAATTGGATGAAAACAGAAGGTTCTGGATTACCAATACTGGCATAGCTAAGAACAAACTCCAACACCGCAGTACCATTTTCAGACACATCGCAGTGTTACAAGAATGTGGTATTATCACCAATAAAATCTTTCATGGCTCCGATTGCGGTATCGAAGTAGAACTCAATCCCAAGTTACTTATCTACAAAAATGATTTGGAACAATCTCGTCAATGGATTCAGCAGGAATTATTCAATTCTGCTTCCAAATCTAATAGTGTTGCAACTTGGGACAATAATGATTCCTGTCACTTCCAAGAAACATTTAATCTAAATCAGCATGGTGGAAATGTGGATAGTTTGGAGCATCAGCAGGAAACATTTGGCAAGAAACAAGGAAGCAAGGTAGAGAAAGGGAATTTTCAGGAATATATAGGAACAAGCTGGAAACAGCAGGAAACACTTTCCACCGTGGCGGGCGATGTGCCTGAATTTGGCATATGGATAAACCGATACACTGAGCAAGCTTGGGCGTTTTCAAAGTCAATCCTCTATCCCAATCGAGATTTTACAGAAGAGCAAAATAAACTCACCAAACGATACATCCGAGAATATTTTTCATTGATCCGAAAAGAACATTTCCCTGGACAATCTCAAAAACTCTTCCTGCAATTCTGTGAACGGGTATTGCTTGCCCGAAAATACTTAGACAGAAATCCTTCCCGATTTATTCCTGTCCCCTGGACATGGTTTGACAAACACTTTGCAAATGGCTTTAGAGGAACATTATCATGGCTTAAAACGGTGCATGAAAAACGTGATAACCTGAAAAAGAAATACCAGAACCTCACTGAACTCTGTAACCTTTATTCCATCTATCTCTCGGAGAAAAGTGTCGCCTGTTACAAACAAATCGAGAAAACACTTCAGCAGAAAGAAGACCCAAGCCTTGTGCATCTCTACCACCATTGCATCGCAGACAAACGAAATTTCAATGCAGGATTTCTGCATCAATACTATAAACAGGAAGGGCAAGCATGAGTACGAAAAACAATTTTACAAGGGATGATGTGAAAGAAAAGGCTCGCTACAAGCTATGGGTAAAATATCTCCCTCAGTTTGTCAGTGCCAAGCTGCCACAAATCAAAGTCTATTACAGCTACGATAAGCCTGGTGATCCAGAGTTTGGATATAGAAAACTGCTATCCATGCTTTATCAGAGAATCCATAAAATCAAACTAGCAATTCTATATGACAACCATTCCAACAAGGAAATAAAACGATTTGACAATGAGCAAAAATAATATTGAAGTAAAGCCCTATAATTTAAAAGACCTCGCCAGTATCTATGGCGTTTGTGATAAAACATTCAAGAAATGGCTTGTACCCTTTGAGGGAGAAATCGGAGAAAAACAAGGCCGATATTTCAGCATTACACAAGTGAAAATCATCTTTGAAAAACTAGGTCTGCCAGAAATAATCAGCCCTCAGAAATAAGAACAAACAGGAAATGTTTGGAACAAAACGGAAATGAAAGGAACAAACAGTCACTTAACAGAAAATCAAGGAAAGTGAGTTTAGCCACTCTACTATTTTTAATCCATGAATACAGCACCTCATCACAATTCAGAAAGTAATATGACCGTGTTTCTGCTTGGAGCTATCTTTAACATCATGGCATCCACAGAATGGTCAAGCCTTGCAGACTATGCACTGAAGGCATTTGTTGGAGGGATCATTTGGTTACTCTTCAAACTAGTGGGCGATTATATCAGCCATAAATTCATAGGCAAACGCAAGGATGAAGACAGAAGCTAAAATAGCTCTTGGCATTGGCGTAGTTGCTTTGGGTTTCGGCACAGCTTACATCTTAAAGATGAAAAGGCTATCCGAAGAACTGGAAACCACTACTTCAGTCATGATCCATAAGGTAAACCTTAGCGGTCTTGAACTGAAAGTAGATGTTACCCTGAAAAACCCAACACAAGGCACACTGCGAATCAAACACCCTTTTGTCAAGTTCCTTTACAAGGACAAAGTCTTTGCGACCTCTGAAATCAAGAACTCGGATATTACCATACCCAAGTTTGGTCAGATAGACATAGAGCCGATTTTTATCCAACTCGGATTTATTTCAATGGCGACCCTTGTCCCAGACTTACTGAAAGAATACCGCAGTAGCGGAAAACTAGACTTGGTGGTAAAGACCATTACCACCATCAACGACAAAGTACCTTACACAAAAACCGACACGATCCAGGTCTGAAACATGAAGAAGCAATTAGAGCTAAAGGCACAGGATGGAAAGTCAATACAGACGAAGGATTAAAGATGGCAGTGAATATGACCATCTCTTTCCCACTCCACAAGGGAAACATATTACAATTTTAAAGGATGCTGAAGTTGGCGACACAGTATCCTTAATTAAAAGAACAGTACCTCAAACATTAAAAGATACAGAGAAGATTGCAGGATTATTGAAAGGCAAAAGCCTTGAAGAAACCTGCTCCAACATCTGGCACTTTGTCTATCACCACATCCAATACAAAAGGGATGAAAGAGGCATAGAACAAGTGCGAAGACCAGCCCGCACCTGGTGGGATCGAACGTCAGGAGTTGATTGTGACTGTTATACAGAGTTCATCAGCTCAATCCTCACAAACCTTGGCATACCTCATAAGCTAAGGATTACAAAATACAATGGCAAAAGCTACTATCAGCACATCTATCCGATTGTGCCTTATGATGGCAATGTAAATACATCGCTGACCAATCGCAGCGACTACATCGTCATCGATTGTGTGAAGGATGCTTTTGATGATGAACAAGTTTTTTCAGGATTTAAAGACTATGATATGAGGCTGGACTATCTCAATGGACTGGATGACCATTACAAAACACCCGAAAATACAGACATAGGCGATTTAGCTACTTTGGAGGAAGACCATGAGCTGAACGGAAAGTTTGGCAAGTGGCTTAAAAATACCACCAAGAAAGTGGGCGATACAGTTGGTAAAGGCATTCGCTTTATCAACCGCTTTACCAATCCTGCCACCATATTACTCCGCAATGGATTTCTTCTTGCTATGAAGGTAAACCTCATGCGAGTGGCAGGCAAATTACGCTATGCCTACCTGAGTGATGAACAGGCAAGAGCGATGGGGATGAATATGGATGCCCTAAACAAGCTTCGCAAGGTAAAGGACAAAGCCGAAACCATCTACTGGCAAGCAGGTGGTAAGAAAGAAAACTTGAAAAAGGCGATCCTTGGTGGCAAAGGAAACAAAGACCATAAAGTACCCATGAATGGGTTGGAAGGCTTGGATGATGTATATGCAGACCAGCAGGAATACAATATCATCCGCTATGGCAATATCAGTGGCATTGAAGGACTTGGAGAATTGGGCGACCCTGCTTCTGGTACAGCCATCGCTGCCGCAACTGGGGCTGTAACTGCTATTGCTGCCGCTTTGAGCCAAATCAAAGACTTGTTTAAAAAAGGTACTCCTGAAGCTCAAGAGTTCAACCAAAATGCCAATGCCACAACAGAGACTACTCAAGACGCTAGTAATAGTGATGCGGCATCCGATGAAAGTGGTGCAGCCCTTACTGTTCAAACTCCTGCTCTTGCTAATAGAAAACTTGCTCTCAATCCAACAAGTGGAAGCCGAGTGGATGCTTCAACTGACACGAGTATGGTTACAACAGACCCAAATGCAGATACGCCAAAACCTCAAGGCTTTATGGATAAGGCTACGACATGGGTAAAGGAGAATCCTGGAAAGTCATTACTGATTGCAGGGGCATTGCTTGGAGGTGGATATATGCTCATGAAGAAAAAAGATCCGCCAGCTAGAAATACACAAGGCTTGAATGGACTTTCAAAGAAGAAAGGAAAGAAACGCAAAAAGACTTCCTCAACTCATCATGGCAAATCAAAAATCAGAACCATAGAAATCTAAATCATCATGGCAAAGCGAAGAAAAACCAGAAATCATAAGGCACTACACGGAACGGCTAATGCCGCTTCTACACATAAGAAACCAGTTTTGGACACACTTAAAGAAGGAGGACTTCTATTGGTCTCAGCACTAGCTGGAGGCGGTGCAGGAGCAGCCATAGGCAAACACTCCTTACTGATAGGAATACCTGTGGCATTATGGGGCGTGCATAAAGAAAACAAATACATCACTTCCGCAGGCTTGGGTCTTTGCTTGAGCAATGGATTCCAGCAACAGCAAAGTACTACTACCACCAACGGTATCGGGGATGAAATGGATGGGTTCAGCGTGGAAGAAGTCAAAGAGCGTGTAGGGAACTATTTCCGAAACTTCGGAGAAAAGCTCTACCTGCCCAAGGCACAACCAGCTGCTCAAACCACCAATGGATTAGGAGCGGATGAAGCACCCACCTACTTCATCAACCCTTATCAAACATCAGCCACTCAGTTGCAAGGCAACGACCTTGACTTGAGCCATCTTGACCGAGTACAGGAACAGATTGCCCAAATGAGTGGCATGGGTGAAATCAATAGAGAATTTTAATCAATCAATTGTACAACCATAAAACAGGATAAAAATGAATGAAATGTTCGGACAAGTGATGCAGAGTGAATATGCCAATGCAGGGGAACTGCTTGGTTTGGATGGCGAAAATAATGGAGAATTATTAGGCTATCTCAATTCACTGGATGCAGTGTCAAGAGTAAGAGCCATGAACCGTCTGGTAAAAAGAAATATCCCCTCTCAGGGTTCAAGGGCAGAGTTTGAAAAGTTCTTTGGGGAACTTCCCAAACACATCAAGGAACAATTGCTTCAAGGCAAGTTGAGATTGGCAGACCATACCATCTATTCTATCAAGCCCATTAAGGGAGCTAAGACAATTAAGATGTTTGAAAGCCAGGATGTGAAAGAAGTCGGTCTTCGTAACATCAGCAATGCCAAATTGCCAAAGAACATGGCTTTGTTGGTATCAGGTATCTATCTGTTACAGGGTGTGGCTCAATCGCTAGAGAATGAAGCTGTCAAGGTAACCACTTTTGATACCTTGGAAAACAACGGAGCCTTGGTGAACGGAGAGTTTAAGCTCAAAGCCAATAAAAAGCAATTGGTGAGCGACACTTCCAACAGAAAGTTCAATACCAATGGATTCAGCCTTGTACCAAAAGGATTTTTCAAACTTGCCAACCCTCGTCTGATCCATGATGATGTGGAGATTGAGTTTGAAGTAGAACTAGGTACGGCTTCTGGCATTGACCCTAATGCGGTACTTTATGTAGGATTGGAAGGGACAGCCACTATTCCATAGTAGATACACATGGAAAGCAAATACATCCATAAAACATTCAGCTTTCTGGTAGATACTCCAGGAACAAGCTATAACAAGAAGTTCGACCTGGACAAAAATGTTCGGGTCGTACTTGGCTTGCTTATGAGTGCTGATGATCCAAGAAAGCTTTTCTTCCGTGGCTCACAACGCATAGAAATCAGCGGTGATGAGCTTTATCCCGAAGATTATGAATCCAAGCTACTCATGTCAGGAATTAGTGTGTCTCCCAACGATAAGTACCTAAGCCTGGGCAATGGGGTATTATCGGGCAATGGAGAAATAAAAATTCTTTACAAGGATGCAGAAAGTGTGTACGCTCAATTTGAGCCTTACAAGGTAAATCTGGTATTGAAATGTGAACTCAAATAATGGAGCAGCTCATTAAGCGAAAATTCAGGATTGAAAAGATTGAGATTAAGGCTACTGACAAAGTAAAAACTTTTGAAATACGTCTTCCTGCTCATGTAAAAAAGATTAGGTCTATCACAGTTACAGCCAATATATCACAATGGGATGGTTAGGTACACTTTCGTTTCAGGCAAACGACAACACGGATGTGTTTCTGACCACAGGTGTAAACACGTTGGAGACCATCTATCCTGATGAAGCTCTGCTTGGTATCAATACAGACGATTTGGATATAATGCCAGAGTATATCTCTGGACGTATTCCAAAAGCTACTCCTGTAACGGTGGATGGCGATACGACTTCTTTACATTGTCTTTACCGTGCTCAACAAGCACAGAGCTTTACGCTGACCGTGTATGTGGAATATGAAGAAACTGAAGAATCAGGCAAGTAAGAAGAAGTAACATGACGGAAGTTTTCATACTGGATCAGATTCCTAAAAGGATGAGGCAATTGGGTTACCAAAATTGGCATATCCGTTATCGTGAGCTAACAATATTGGGTAATTCAAAGGTTTCCATAACTGCCTATAATGAGCTTTGGTTCATTGTCGATAATCCTGTGGGGGTGATTGTAGATTCAGTTTACGGAGTGTATGATTCTACTGGTAATAGCAGCAATGAGAACACGCATCAGCACAAAGGAGAAATCACGATTGAGAATCCAGAAAGCAGTCCAAGGAAAATAACATTCATTCAAGTAATCATAGTGAACTGACATGGCCATTATCGCAAAGCAAAAATACACACAGGAGAAAATTGATAAGCTATTGGATTATCTCAAACTCTATCATGAGAAAGGGATGCCCATAGATTATGAAATACTGGTGGACGGGTTCAAGGCAGTTCGCAGAACAGATGACCCTGAAATGTTTACCATGTTCGAGAGTTTTGTTACACCCGATAGTAAAGCAGTAGAGATACTATTTTACACGGGTACTAGCAACAACAATGACAAGCACATTTTTACTTTTCAGGAAGAAGTCAAAGAACACGGATTAAGCGGTATCGACATAGATAACCGCATTCAGGAAGGTATTGACAGGGAAAAACGCAACTGGGAATTTGAAAATCTTCGCAGGGAAAACAAAGAGTTGAAAGAAGAAATCGAAGAACTGGAAGATGAGATTGAAAAGCTGGAGAAAGAGAAAGAAGAACTCACTTCCAATCAGTCGCCTCTTAAAGGTGTACTAGGAGAAATCGGTTCATCTTTCGTCGAAGGCTTCATCCGCAGAAATCCAAAAATCATAGCAAAACTTCCTGGTGGTGAAACATTGGCAGGTTTGATTGAAGAAGACAATAAGGAACGAGGGTTAGAAGAAAACACGGCTGAAGATACAGAGGTAAGTTTCAAACCCAAGTTGGAATCGAAATCCGAACAAAGCGAAGAAGAACGCAACGCCATAGCCTTTGTCAATCAACTCAAATCTTCCTTTACACAAGGAGAATTTGACCAGGTATTGCAAGTCCTGCAACAACTCTCTGACCATAAAGAAGCAATTGAAAAAGTGTTGAACGATTTAAACCATACATACAATGGCTAAATACAGCTACGAAATCAGCATTGAAGCAAACAATGAACAAGAGGCAATTGAAAAACTAAAATCAGCTTCCACACTCATGCAGAAATTAAAGGCAAATGAGATACGCAAACTAGCGGATGTGGTCAAGAATGACCCCATCAAAACAGCACTAGCCAAGAAGGCATTGGGACTATGAATCATGAGGAAAAGAAACTGCATCAATTCAAAACAGTGGTCACCTACTCCGCACTCGGATTAGGCACAGCCACAGGTATGTTTTTTCTTGCCCGATACTTTTATAAGAAAGCCAAGAAAAACAGCACTGAAAACAACAGTCTCAATGAAGGCGATCCTGCCACTTTTGCCCGTCAGTTAAAGATGGCATTTGATAACGATAACTGGATGGGCTGGGGAACAAATACCAATATGGTGATGCAGGTCTTTCGGGAAATACCCTCCAAGTCTTCCTATCAAAAAGTGCAGAGTGCTTTTTTTAGCCTCTACAACAAAAGCCTGACCTCAGAATTGGAAAGTGAACTGACCAGTGATGAATACAATGAAGTGATTAGAATTTTAAGTGTAAAACGATAAATGGCAAAAAAAAGAAGCAATACCAAAACAACGGAACGCAAAGTGAATATCACTCCTGAACGAGTGTTCATTTATGCCTTGGGCGTGGGTGCAGTGGGTGGAGCCATTTACTTTGCCCGTGAGTATTACCTAAGCCTTAAAGCACAAAGAGATCAGAGTGGTGATACAAGTACTACTAGCACAAGTAGCAATACAAAAAGTGTATTCAACATTTTTAGTAGTTCTGCCAATGATAGTTTCCCTTTGAAGAAAGGTAGCCGTGGTGCAAGGGTTAGGCAGTTACAACAAGCCTTGGTAAGTATTTTAGGAGCATCGGTATTTCAGCAGTTTTCCCCTATTGACGGAATCTTCGGAACGGGTACTCAAAATGCTTTACGTCAAGCTGGTTATGGCACTACGGTAGATGAAGCCTTGTTTAATCAGATAGTAAACAACCAACCTACTATTGTTTTCAATCCGCAAGACCTTGCTCAAAAGCTCTACAATTCTGCCAATGCCAAAGATAGCAATGGTGTAATGAGCATACTCCGACAAATACAGGATACTACCCAATATTCAGCGGTCAACCAGTCTTACAAAAGCATAGGATTTATCAGCAAGACCATCGTAACCCATTTGCTTGACCAAGCATTTGTAAACGATAGTCTAACCAAAGAAAGAATTAAGGCAGAGTTTATCCGCATGGGTCTGAAACTGGATGCAAGTTCTGGAAGATGGAGTTTATCTGGCTTTGCAGGATTCAAGGACATCATCACCATTACCGATACCTATGTGATTGACAGAAACAAGAACCGAATACCTGTTCGCAGAAATACCATTCTTGGTGATGAACAACAAGTTTCCAATGGCATGACCATGTTTAAAGCCATAGATAATTCAATGGCACTTGTGCCATCTGACCATGTGAAGTATGTGTAACAAATAAAAACAATTTAAAAGATGAAGCTGGTATATGAAGAGTTGGTGAAGGAGAATAAAGAAGCTTTCATCCAAAAAGTAAAAGAAATAAGTGGTCGATTAGGCATTAACCCCAACTGGCTGATGCTGGTTATGTTCATGGAAAGTAATATAAATCACAGAGCTGTAAACCCAATGGGTGGAGCAACAGGCTTAATACAGTTTATGCCTTTCGTGGCAACAGAACTAGGCACTACCACCAAGCAATTACTTAACATGAGTAATGTACAGCAACTAGAGTATGTAGAAAAATATTTTAAGAATTGGGCAAAATACGTCAATGGCTTTACGGATTTGTACTTGATTACATTTTACCCTGCTGCACTGATACAAAAACGTCCCGATAGTTGGAATTTCCCAAGCATTGTTTACCAGTACAACAAAGGACTGGATAGAAACAAAGACCAGATTATCAATCTCGGTGAATGGAAACGCTACATTCTTAGCAAAGTTCCCAAGTCTTTCCCAATGGAAGAACTGTATCACAATGCTAAAAAAAACGATGGATCAAATTTGGCATAGCACTGATTGTATTTAGTGCAGCCACTGCTGGAGCTTATCACTTGTACACCCTTAACAAAAAGAAAAAAAGTAAACGCCATGCGGATTCCAAAACTTCCCTTTCATAACGTCATTGGAGACCTGCTCTATACCTTGTTCTTTCAAGGCGAATGTGTAGGTTATGATACAATGGTAGTAGACAATGCTAACATAGGTACTCTTGCCATTCCTGAAAATGCCCGTTACGCCCTGCTTGTCGTGGAATCGGATGCGAATCAAACAAACAAGGATATGGTGTTGCGTTTTCGGGAAGATGGTGAAGCCCCAACAATAGACGAGGGAATGCCATTGGGAGACCTTGGTGTGTATGAAGTCAAGGGAATTGAGAATATGCAACGCTTCAAAATTGTGGGCATTGAACAGGAAAGAATACATAAAATAAGGATTCAATTTTTCGGATAATGCTTCTCAATAAACTTCGTCTATATAATCCAAAGCCCTCTAAAGGTTCTGCATCTCCCAATATTGTAGCTCCACCAGAGGTTATTCATGAAGCCTACAATCCTAATTCATGGCCAGGAGACACCACTCATGCTCCATCAAGAGACGATCTATTCAATAAAATTGAGAGCCTTGGATATTTTGGGAATGTGGTGATTGTAGATAAAACCTATGGAAACGATTATACAGGACGGGTCGGCAATATTAACAAACCCTTCTATTCTCATTCAGTAGCGATAGGTTCTATTCCAGCAGGCAGTCCTGGTCTTTGTATAACCATGCCAGGTGTATATCAAGTAAACAGTAGCTTTGGTTTCCCTATAAAAAATGGGATTGACCACTACCTTTTCAACGCTACCATTGAAGTCTGTGCAGGTTCATATTCTTATGGAAGTATTTTGGCGTATCCCAACTACGTGAAATGCAAGATCTTTGGGAAGGGTACAATCAAGAATTTATCGGTTAATCAGGATTGGGCATTGATAACACCCTATGTTTCCTGTGATCTGGAGTTTGAAGGCATCCGCTTTGAAGGGCCCAAACAAATCATAGGCAATGCAGGTGGATTTAATCAAGCTAAAAAACTCAAGTTCAGAAATTGTGAGTTGGTGTCAACCAACAATACCATCCCTACTTATTTGGGTGCAGGAAACTTTGCAGGCTACACACAGGCTGTTTTTGAAAACTGCTATATCAAGGGTTGTATGCTAGTCACTACTAGCAATTCAGGATTCTTCCCTGATAATTATTTACTCAAATTTTATCGTTGTCATTTTGAATCCATTGATACCAACAGCAATGGGCAATACGCAAGCATTAGCTTTTTGGATTATTATTCAGATGCTCAGATTTCCAAATACCTGTTTCAGGATTGTTCATTTAAAGGGAATCACAATAATCTATATTGTGCAGATGGATATGGAGGTGCGGGCTCTAACAAATACATCATCATCAACAATTGTCGCTTCGTAAATGGTGTGGAAGGCTGGATTGTCAATAATAATCCTAATTATAAATTCAAGTTGACTAACTCATGGACAACCAACAACGCTACGGGTAGTCCTGTAATTAACCTCATGTCGGGAACTGGAATGATTACGGATCCTAATTTGGAAGTGGAAAGTTATGAATAGTGTTCAGGGAAACATTGTGGTAAAGGAAGAACAAGTCATTCGCAAAGAATTAATACCTTCAAGAAGAATTCCTGCGTTTGATAATGATGGAAAACTCATAGACGGTAAGGTTATTCTAAATCCATACGAAACTTTAGGCAGCTTTGATAATGTTACTCGATATTGGTCTCCAATATTTTCAAGTATGGTTAGTATTGGCAATTCTTCTAACCTTTCAAGCAACTTAATTACTTACATTCCTTTTCTTTTAGAAAGAGATCTTGAAATTATAGAATTAGCCCTTAGCCAAAATATGGGTGGAAGTCCAAATAGTAAGATGGTTATTGGCATTATCCGAACAAAGGATAACAGAAGCCCACTTTTAGGTAAAGTTGCATTTCAAAGTTCAGAAATCAACATTGACAACACAGGTGACAAGATATTATCTGGAATATCCATCCCCTTAATCGCAGGACTATATTATTTTGCATTACAACATAATAGCAATAATCCCATTCGGTTTAGAGGCATAGCAACCACACAAATGAAGCCATTGCTATACCTGCCATCTCTTTCTTCTCCTGGTTGGGTTCACAGTGCCACTATATTCAAGCCCTATCAACCCACATTTGAAGATGATGAGCCTATTGCAGCCAACTTCTCGGCAGGACTTGGCTTTTCTGTACCCTTGTTTTTCATTAAGTCTAACCACATTTGACATGGATAACAGAACTGCACATGAGATAAAGGTTAGAACGATTCATTTTCCTGATGAAGTAGTAGCAGAGGTACGTATGTACACCAAAAAAGAGCTCTGTGAATTGTATGGAATCAGCAAGAATACTTTATCTGCATGGATCAACCGAAGCTTGCATAAGTTTGAGGCTATAGGTTATACCAAGTACCAAAAACTTTTTACCAAGGCTCAGATAAGGCTTTGTTTTGAGTTATGGGGTGAGCCGTGATTAGTTAAACGCATTGGGAGAAACCTTATGCTTGAATCCTATTCGTTCCAACTCCTCATTCATTTTTATAATTTGTTTCTCTGATAATGACTTTTTAGAATGTAGCTGAGATTGCAAACTTTTAAAAAATTCGCTATCTGGCTTTTTTCTTAAACACCTTTGCAACGAAGCTTCACAAGCATACAAGTTCCGAAGCCAATGTAAACTCAATTCTTTGTTATCTTTATTATTTTTGACTATCAACCTTTTCAAGTAAAGAATATTTTCATCCGTCAAAGAACCTGTTTCATAACGTTTATACAGTTCTTCCAATCCACTATAATTAATACCAGGAATATGTTTCAGCTTTTCCTGACGTAAAACCAAATAAGAGATGGCTTCTTCTTCAGTGGGAGAATCAACAGGATTATTGGCAGCCTTTCTTGATTTGGAAGAACTTTCGTCTTCATCGTCTTTAGGTTCTGCTTCATAGGAAGCCTTCACAAGATTGGGTATCTTCTCATCAGGATTCATTGAGTGCTTTTTAGCACAGGTAGTTCCTGCCCACAACTTTCTTCCTGTTCCTATTTCCTGCATCAATACTCCAGTAAATGAACTTAATGTTCTTGGACAAAACTCACATTTTTCTCCTTGATTGAAATCTATTGCAATTCTTTTATAACTCATGTAAACGACCTAAACTCCCAATTAACTTTTTACACTTAAATATTTTTACCTCAAAGTTACGAATATGAAAAAGAAGCAGGTAAAAACTAAGACAATAAAAAAGAAAACCACCACTAGCAAGGTTGCTCAAATTTCTAAACACGCAAAAAAGACCCGTAAAAAAGGTGAGAAATGGACTACTGCCATCAAACGTGCTGCCAAGGAGTTGAAAGGTAAATAATGGCGAAGGTAAACCAACATACACTCAATAAACAGATTGAGGAACTCATCCGAAAAAAAGATGTAGCCAATGAAAAGTATTCAGCGGAAGATATTGCTTTTCTCCAACATTACGAAGGTTCGGGTGGACAGGGAAAGAAAGGAGCTTCTGGAGAAGGTATTTTGTATGAGTTTTACACGCCTGACTTTGTAGTAGAGCTTATGTGGGAACTAGCTTATTATTACGGTTACGATGGTGGAAATGTATTAGAACCTAGTATTGGCACTGGGAGAATGATACGACCTGCCAAAGACTTTTCAAAATGTGTGGGCTTTGAAATCAATCCTGTCTCCGCACGAATTGCCGAAATCACTTATCTTGGATGTGAGATTTACAAAGAGTATTTTGAAACAGCATTTTTGCAATCTCCACGATATACTAGTCGGTTAAAAGATAAGTCAACTTGGTTAAAGGAATATCCTTTTTCACTCGTTATTGGGAATCCTCCTTATGGCATTTACAAAAATCAGTACAGCTCTTATTTCCCTGAAGCTAAAAAGCTAAAGCAAATTGAGAATTTCTTTATCTACCAAGGTTTGAAGTTGCTTAAATCAGGAGGGCTATTGATATACCTCACTGGAAGTAACTTCTTACGAAATGGCGATACCTATAACGAAGCCAAAGAAGAAATCAGTGCATTGGCAGACTTGGTAGATGCGTACCGTTTACCACCAGTATTCAAATATTCAGAAGTACCAACGGATATAATTATTCTTAAAAGAAAATGATGCAAAACGATATTAAAACAATCCTTCGCCTCCGAATCAAAGAGGCTTTTGATTCTTGTAAACCAAGTACATATCCCAACTTCCACCGCCTCATTCAAAACAAAGAAGGCTACCTTAAAGCAGAGACAATGATTATTGATTACGTTATCAAAAACACATTGCCTGTAAGTACAGCTATTGCACAACTGGAATCGGAACTGGAATGAGTAATCGATTGAACAACGCTGATGATACTTGCCCTGCATATCTGCTTGCCAGGATAAAATTCATTGAAAACCGATTACAGGAATTATCTAAAGATGAATCCAGAAGCCATGAACGCAAACTGCTACGTTATGGCGTGATTCAGAATGAGGAAACCTACTTGCAGGACATTTGTATCATCATGAAGAACGAGGATTACAAAAATCATCCTTTGACTTTTACAGAGCTTACCCGATACAATACTTGGTTTGCTCTGCATCCCGAAAAAGTTTGTGGCAAAGAAGTTATTACTAGCTCACAAGAATTTCCATTGAGCATACAAGGCACGAAGAAAGACATCATAAATACCATTCGGAGTTTTATAGTTCCATCCAAAGACACCAAGAATATGAACAAAATAAAAGCCAAGGCAAAAGCCCTTCAAATTAAAATGCGTCTAAAAAATTCTTCCGACTGGTACAGCCAGTTTCAAGGATTGGACGGTTTGGATGCAATAGATGAGCTTGGTCAATTGGGCGAACTGGTAGTTCAAAAAATCAATCAGCATGTGGATGTGATACAGAAAATCATTCAAGATGATAAAAAGTATTCCGCTACCGACAAGCTCGGCTTTGAGGATGTAGTCAGGCTTTATAATCAAGGAATTTCAGAAGATGAAATCAAAGCATGGGTATGGTTTCAGCGTGGACGTGGGGAGAAAATGCTAGGCTGGGAAAAGTATTTCCTTAAAACTAGTACCGATACCAAGACCTCTGTTTCTGTCAAGGGTAAAAATGAAATGCAGGGACGAGTTGCCGTTGTGAAAGACAATCATTTCAGAGATATACTCGAACTTGGCTGGGGTTCATGGGTAGGAACATTTACAGGAAAGAAACATGAATACGACAAAGACCAATACCTGATTGTACGTACCGATGATTCAGCAAGTAATGGGCTTCCTAAAAGTGCCTTGGTGTACATCAAAGAAAAGGATGTGGAGATGGTCAAGCACAATGCTAGTATCAATGACAAGGTATTGGTGGACTATGTAAAGAAAGGAACGTTGTATTACCTTAAAGGAACACTTGTTCCTTATCCCATCTATGCTTACGGAAATATGTATGACCGTGAACTTCAATTGGAATCAGACAAGTCATATATCCTTGAACACTATGGTAAAGAAGTATATGAACGTCAATATACCCTTATCATGAATCCACTCGACAAAGGGGGTGTTCGCCCCAAGATGTTATCGGTTATCAATCCTGATGTAAGCCAACGTCCAAAGATTTTAGCTATATCTCAATTTGCCAAAGAGTTTAAAGTAAGCAGTCTGAAAGACGAAACAGGAATTGACTTGCCTGAAAATATGCCTTTGTTTGAGGTGTTTAAGATATGGCTGGAATCGCTTGATAAGAGCCAGTTTAAGAACCTCACACCTTACCAGATTATCAAATACTACCTTGATGGTGATAACCTCTCAAAATACCTTTCTGAGGAGGAAAAATCCAGCATTGAAAAGTACGGAATGTTGGAAGCAGAAGAACTCTTTACCCATTTCCTGTATGAAGCCATTACTTTTGAAGACCAACAGAAGATAGACTTTAGCTGGAACAGAACTTTCAACGGGCATTCAGCTATTCCCTACAATCGTGTACCTATTGGCTTTGAATGTTCCGCCATGTTTAAAAGTGGTGTGCTTCGTTTTTCTCAGGCACAAAGAGAAGCCATTGCCTTTATGGAAATGGCAAAATCGGGAATCATCGCTTATGATGTGGGTGTAGGAAAAACCATGTCAGCCATCATCACACTTGCCAATAACCTTTATTCAGGAAAATGCTTACGTCCATTGATTGTAGTTCCCAATCCGACCTATGCCAAATGGGTGCGTGAAATTATTGGCTATACTGATGAGAAGACCAAGCAATTTGTTCCTGGTGTTTTATCCAATGTGGGCTACAAGGTAAACGAATGGTACAACTTGGGTACTTCTGTTTTGAGAAAAATAGACCTGAACAAGAAAATTGAAGCCAAAACCATTACCGTACTTACTTATGAAGGCTTTGCTAAGATTGGTTTCAGCAAGTCGGTATTTGAAACGCTGTTTGGGGAACTGTCTTATATACTCAATCAGCAGGATGTAGCGAATCTCACACAAAGAGATATTGAAAAACGAAATCAGAAATACCGTGAAATGCTTGGGCAAGGCAATAAAGGAACGGTTGCCGATATTGATTCCTTGGGTATTGACTACATCGTAATTGACGAAGCACACAACTTCAAGAACGTATTCGACAATGTACTGGCAGATGAAGACGGAGTAAAACGTTTCAAGATTACTGGCAACCAGTCTACCCGTGCTATTAAAGCCTTTTTCTTATGCAATTATATTCAGCGTGCGTATGGGCGTAATGTGATGCTTTTAACAGCTACACCATTTACCAATAGTCCATTGGAAATTTACTCCATGCTTTCACTGGTAGCTTACAATTACATGAAGCAAAATGGACTAAGTAATGTGCAGCGTTTTATGGAATCCTTTGTATTGCAAACACTGGAGTATGTGAACAGCTATGACGATACCATTCGTGAGCAGCATGTAGTAAAGTCATTCAATAATCGAATCGTATTACAGCAACTCATCTTTAATCACATCGCTTACAAGACTGGTGAAGATGCTGGCGTGAAACGTCCTTGTAAAATCAACTTGCCACGTATCAACGCCCGTGATACTTCAGGTAGTGTGCGAAGACTTGAAAGGGACAAACAGGTATTGACTTACCTTGAAATGACACCCAACCAAAAAGCAAATCAGGAAGAGATTGTTGCTCTGGCAAAGTCAGGAAGTTCCAGTGATGGAAATATCATGCGAGCATTGGCTCAATCTTTGGACAATGCGGTTTCTCCTTTCCTCTACAAACACAGTATGCCTCCTTCCGACTACAAAGAGTTTGTAGAAGAAAGTCCGAAAATCAAGTATGTAGTAGATTGTATCCGTTCGGTAAAAGAACATCACGAAAGCCGTAACGAAGCTGTTTCGGGACAGGTAATTTACATCAACCGTGGTAAAGATTTCTTCAAGTTTATCAAGGAGTATCTTGAAAAAGAAGTGGGCTACAAACAAAAGGTGAAGTTCCATAACGATACTTTGGACGAAGTGGAAATTATCACTTCGGGTATGACCTTGGAGAAAAAAGAAACCATCAAGGATGCGTTTCTGGAAGGTGTTTGTAAAATCATTATCGGTACAGCTTCTATCCGTGAAGGAATAGACTTGCAGAAAAATGGTACTGTATTGTACAACTGTTACCCTGACTGGAATCCAACGGATGTAAAACAACTCGAAGGTCGTATATGGAGACAAGGCAATGAGTTTGGATATGTTCGTGTGGTTATGCCTCTAGTGCAAGATTCTATGGATGTGTTTGTGTTTCAGAAGTTGGAAGAAAAAACCAGTCGTATCAATGACATTTGGTATCGTGGTGGTTCAGCCAATGTAATTGATTTGGAAAGCATAGATCCAGAAGAAGTAAAGTTTGCATTGTTCACCAACATTGAAGCAATCGTAACCATTCTACTTGACAAAGAACGGAAAGAGGTACAACGTAAACTGGCAATCATTGACGGCAACATAGATACCCTAATGCGTTTTGATATTAAGCTTCGCATGTATTTTGATTATAGAGCTAAATGTAAGGAACGCTTACAGTCTCTTATCCCTTCTTTTCAAAATTACTTCTTCAGTGAAGATTTGGTAAAGAAATATGAGGAAGCGAATTGGTGGATGGGCAAAACCAAGGAGAATCAGAAAGCCTTTTTGGATCGTGTAAAGAAAGCTATTGATGAGGCTACTCAATTCCTGGCATCCGCTTCACAGGAAGATAAAGAATTGCTTCGTTTGGGTCGTGTATTCTATCAGATAGCAGAAGAAACAGGTTCTAAGGACAACCGTGAGAATGTATTCAGTAGTTTCAAGGGCTTCATGTCAGAAGTTAAAAAAGCAGAAGAAACCATCCTTAAACAAAAGGGCTTTACCATCAACGATAACATGGCAGATATTATCGTTTCTTACAAAACCGACAAGGAAAAAGTAAACCTTGAACTTGAATACTTACGTTCTCAGGAATACTTTGAAAAGAAATACCATGAGGTAAAAGATAAGAAAGACCGCCTAGCCGTGCGTGGTGAATCTCCCGAAACTAGAGCCAAAGACTTTGCTAAGCTCAATTATCTACTTACCTACAAGTCTGCCGATGTGGTTCAGGATAACTGTATTCTTCCCGATACAGAAGTACCAGTTCAAAGTTCATCTAGCGACCGTAACAGGCGTATGCGATTGGCTAAAATGAGAGCAAAGGCGGTGAGATTGAAGATGGAAATGAGTTAGGGTAACTTTGTAATATTTAAAAGCCAGGGAGAATTCTTGACACTACCTCTTTTGCTTTATCCAAATCTTCTCTATCAAGGTATTCCTTTATCCATTTAGCATTTGACTTTAAAGTATCAACTTTCTTTGAAGCATAGTTGGATAAATCCCAAGTAGAAAGCTCCTTGATTGCATATAGGAAACCACTCTGGTAATTGTCATTTGAAAAATTCATATCTGCAATCATAGTTTCTAATTCATACGAACTATATGGATAACCTTGGGATGCGTTCCAATATTTTAATAGTCGAACAATAGGCTTCACAATTGAAGCGTACTTTGTATTGGCATTTGTTAACTCCTCATTAAATTTTGCAGGGTCTGTTTCAATCCAATCAGATTCTTTTCCTGGAATTTCAATGCTATCATAAAATATACCTTCATCAAATATGGCAGGAACAAGATCAAAATTGATATGATTTAATTCAATCACAATGGAGGGGTGATCTTTTATAACACTCCCTGTTTTGTAAAATTTTTCCGCAAACTTTTTAAGTTGATTCCTATAAGATTCTGGTTTTAATCGATCATACTCACTACTAAACTGAACCAAAATGTCTATATCTGAATTTGAATCATAATCACGAGGAAGTATAGTATCTCTTGTGTATGAGCCAAAAACAATAACATCTTCAATTTCATCTTCAAAATATGATTCCAGATTAGAAACAATTGACTGAACAGAATTATCAATCATTTTTCGCTCAGAACTACCAAACTTTATAAATAACTCGGAAGCGATTTTTCTTAAATGGTTATTAATACCAAGCTCCATTCTACACGATATTATATTCCTTTTTGTAATTCTCCCATTCTTGGGATAAGCTCGGATTAAGTTTATCATAAAGATTACTATCAAGAATAATTGATGCCCAACTAATATTACTTTCGTAATGAATAATATTTCTGATTATTTGAGGAGCTTTATTTGCCTCTTTATGATCTCTTAACTCGGTAAATAGTTCTCTGAAATTATCAAGGACTAGCTGATTTGTGTTTACATATATGCAAAGCTTAACTAATTGCTGAATCAAAACTATTGGTAAAGTCAATTGAGAAATCAATATTAAAATTTTCCGATCACCTATATATGCTGCCAGCAAGAAAACTATAATTACCAAAATATTCTTTGTAGCTAATGGCCATATCATCTTTTTACTAATGTTGAATGTAAAAAGAGAACTTTCAAAACAATTAGCAGCAAGTTTTATCAAACCAGGATTTAGTTTATCGTTGTTATAATAATTTTCCGATTTCTTCCCCGAAAAATTTGTATCAAATGAATTATCGATATAGCCCAGTCTTCTTCTTAATTCAGCCTTTGGAAGTATTGAATTAACAACTAACTCAGATATGACATACAAAAAGATTAATACAATATTAATTATGTTTAGAATCTCATTTATATTTTCAAATCCTTCCCAAAAATATTCTGAATATGAAGTAAAAAGGGCTACTCCAGTCGAAGTATACAATATTATTTCTCCAATTTTTGAAATAGTCTTTGCTTGGTCAAAAGCTTCTTTATGACCTGTTATTACTTGTAGCATATTAGTCTGTTTGTTTTTTTTCTGTATCTAAATCGTGAGGTGCTTCAGCTCCATACCATACTCCATGTTCTTTCCAAGCTTCATAGAAATATAACCATGAAGCGACCCAGGGAATAATAAATTCTGCAACTGATAAATTTTTATTCCAATTGAATTCTTTAGGGTGATATAAGCAAAGAGTGCCAGTTTTATGATAGAAATGAGGAGGTTTATCTACTAATGTAGGTGATAAAATGTAGACACGAGGATTCTTCCAAGATCTATAATTTATCTTGACAAGATATTCAGGTGCTAGTTCATGAGGTTTTAGTATTCCAGTAAAAGAAACATGACCCCAATTATCAGTATTGATTTTATACTGAAATTGCGGATATAATTTCCTCATCTGTACGATTTGGTAATTGATATTATCGGTATTAGTTTTTATTTTCTTCACCAAAGAATCGGGTTGGTTTAACATTAATTGTACCTGATGATAAAATACCTGAAGAGGCCATTTTTAAAGAGCCATTTTTCATATTTTCACTCATTGCTTTTGCTTCTTCTTCGGATATTGTAGGAAACTTATCTCCAAAGACCTCTTTGTAAAGTTTTTTGGCTTCTATCTCATTATTTTCTTTGTAAAAATCATGTGCTTTAACAATTTTATCTCTGGCCTCCTTCAACTTTTCATAAGACTGCGAATACTTTTCAGTGGTATCAAATTTTGTACTATCTAAAACATTTAACGAATATTGAAACCATTTATAAACCCCATCTTCATAGTTATCAATTGAACCAAAACGAAAAGTATTGATAGCCATTTCTTCAATATGAAAAGATGGAATCCGCTTTTGATTCATCTCTCTATTCCAATATTTGATTATTCGTACAAGAGGAACAACTTTTCCAGAACAAGTCTTATTTACACTGGTAAGATCGTTGGAGTGAATAACAGGATTAGAACTCATCCAGCCATTTAACTCATAGTTTGGTATAAGATAACCCGTGTTGTCATTTCCAAAACAAGGTAATACATCAAACTTTTTATCAGAAAGATGAATCGTTACACATGGCCTGTCTTGCTTTACTTTATCTTTATAGTCTTTGGTGTTATTCAAGTAATCCTTGATCTTAGTGAGAACTGATTGGGGGCTTGATAACCTGCCATATTCATCTTTGTAGGAATCTTCTTTTAGTACAAAGAATAGATCTATGTCGTCTAATGGTTTGATGATAGTATCTCGATCATAAGAACCGTTCTGAAAAACCCTCTCTCCTGACAAATTGCTTTCAGAAGTTAATAAAAGTGATTTTATGTTATTGTAAGTCGTACTTACAGATTCAGTCTGTTTATCAGTAATAGTAATATTACCTAATAGCTTTTCGAGGCATTGTAGTAAAGTCATATATTCTATAATTTCAGTATTTCCCACATCAATTTCTGTTCCAAATGACAAAACATGACAAAGTTGCTTATAATAAGTCATTTACAGTAAGTTAGTTTCCTGACAAAGTATCAATAATATGGCATAATGTCTTTTTTATTGCCAAAATTTTGAATTTTCAGTCATATTTTATACTTTTGAATTCAAACAAGTAAACACCAAAGATTTGGATAGTAATTTTAAAAAATTGGTTATTAGCACTTTGGACTCAAATAAGGTTCTAGACAAGAAAACCTTAATGGCTACTTTAAAACTAGAATTTCCAGATATTCCAGATGCAACGATAAATTGGCGACTTCATCAACTAAAAGAACTTGGAGTAATACAAAGTATGGGATATGGGAAATATGCTCTTACCGAATTAAAAAACTACGTTCCAGACTTAAGCAGTAGCATAAAAAGAATCCATAATAAAATCCTAAAGGAATTACCATATACTACCTTTTGTGTTTGGGAAAGCAAATGGTTCAACGAGTTTATGTTGCATCAATTGTTTAAGAACTATCAGGTAGTAGAAGTAGAAAAAGAATCTGTAGAAGCAGTATTCAATACCTTAACAGACTTCAGCAAAAAAGTTTTTTTAAATCCTACTACAGAAATTTATCTAAGGTACATAGCAAATTTCGATGAAGTAATAATTGTAAAAACCCTGGTATCTGAATCTCCTATAGTAAAAACGGATGATATTTGGGTAGCCTCTTTAGAGAAATTACTGGTAGACTGTCTTGTAGACAAAGAACTTTTTGCAGCTCAGCAAAATGAATTGGATTTTATATTCAAATCAGTTTTCTCAAAATATACACTTAGCATCAGTAAAATGACTCGATATGCAAGACGTAGAGGGCATGAAAGCGAATTGGGGAATTTTATAAACAAATTTATGGCATAATAATGAATTTATTGCCAAAATATTGAATAATGATAACAGAAGAAACATATCAAATAAACTGGATAAAAAACATCTCCTCTAAAATTGGAAAGCGAGGTGATCCCAAAATGCTTGAAAAAGTGATTTATGCTTTCACTTTATTAGAGCAATTAAGAAAACATGGGCTAAACTTAATTTTCAAAGGAGGAACAAGCTTATTACTTGCCATCCCAAAGCCAAGACGATTTTCAATAGATATTGATATAATTACCCTAGAACAAAAAGCTACAATAGAGGAAGTATTGAGCAATGTTATAAAGGACAATCTTTTTACTCGTTGGGAGAGCGATAATGATCGCAAACATCACGAAGACGCTCCCGTACTGCATTACAAATTATTCTACCAAAGCAAAATTAGTTCTCACTTTGGTGAAGAACCGATATTACTGGATATACTTCTTTCAGAGAATCCTTATACAGTGGTTCATACGGTAGACATCGCTCATGAATGGTTAGCTCAATTGGGCGATCCCTTACAAGTAGAGGTTCCTACACTAGAAGCAATCCTTGGAGACAAACTAACAGCATTCGCACCTCATACAACTGGTATTCTTTACACAAAAAATCGTCCAGTTGAAATCATTAAACAATTATATGACATAGGTTTTCTATTTGACCTGATTACTGACATTTCCGTTGTACGAGATAGTTATTTGAAGGTCGTAAGAAAAGAAATAGAATACCGAAAGTTAAACTCGAATTTCGAGGAAGTATTAAAAGACACATTTGACACTTGCTTAATGCTAGCATTAAGAGAGAACAATGAACAATTTAATCAACTTCAAATTGGAATCAACAATATCACCAACTTCATTTTAGATCGATTCAAGATAGAAGATGCCATTGTTGCTGCATCTAAAGTGGCATACATAACTAAGCTATTGTCAAGCAATGATAATGCTTATGAAAAATACCAAGATCCAACACAGGTAAAAGAGATGGAAATCATTCATCCTTCCTTTACAAAACTAAATAAACTAAAGAAATCGAACCCAGAAGCTTTTTATTACTGGGTTAAAACCATTTCAAAAAACTGATAAATATGGCTAAAACAAAAATCCAAGATCAAGTAGAAGAGCATGAAGAAGAAGTAGTGTTGGAAGACAATCAGCTCATTTGTTATTTGACTGGCGACATTAAAGCTGCCACAGGTAAAGAGAAAACACTGCAATCATTGATCCTTATGCTTAACGAAGAATATGGATTTGATTTAGATGATATGGCTCGTGATTTTTCAATTGCTGGGTTTGATTCTGATGGTAAAAAGAAAAAGTTAAAAATTGATATTGTAGTTTTTGAACATGGTAAACCTCGCATACAAGAACACATTATCCGTGTTTGCGTGGTTCAGGATGAAAAAGTTAAAGAGTCTGACAAGAAAGGTGGTACTGAAGCTACACTGCAAAACATACTGCATGCTTTAGATGATTGTGAATTTGGATTATGGACAAATGGAGCAACATTGCTGTACCAACAAAAGATTGAAGACGATTTCGGCAATATAGATTTCGATGATTTGTCAGATTTTCCAGGGGAAGGACAAACCATCGAAGATATTGATAGATCTGATCGCACTGCTGCAAGAAAGCCGGCCAATGATTCAATGGTAAGAGTTTTTAAGCGTTGCCATGATTATATCTATGGAAACGAAGGGATGAAAAAAACTGCCTTTTGGGAATTATTGAATCTCATCTTTTGCAAAATCTATGACGAAAAGAGAAGATATATTTGTGCGGAAAACGGTGAAAGTTATAGACGTGAGTTTTGGGTAGGTATTAAGGAAAGGAATACTACCGAAGGACAAGCAAAAGTAGCAAAAAGAATAAAAAGCATTTTCAATAAGCTTAAAGAAGACCCTTTGTTTTCTGAAGTATTTGATGGGAATGAACGAATTGGATTATCTGATCCAGGACTATCCTATATCGCATCTGAACTTGCCAAGTATTCATTCCTTGATGCCTCTGTCGATGTAAAAGGATTGGCTTATGAAACCATTGTTTCTAATACTTTAAAACAAGAAGCCGGACAATTCTTTACCCCTCGAAATATCGTTCGATGTATGGTAGAGATGCTTGACCCTAACGAAGACCAGCGTGTCCTGGATCCGTCATGTGGTTCTGGAGGTTTCTTGGTAATGGTACTAGACCATGTAAGAAAGAAAATTGCAAAAAGACTTTATCCAAAACTGGAAGGCCCTTGGTTGCAAGACAAAATGAATGGTCATGAAGTAAATCAATTGGTAAAGGAATATGCAGAACGTAATCTTTTTGGATTTGATTTTGATCCAGATTTAAAGAAGGCTGCCAGAATGAATATGGTAATGGCTGGTGACGGACATGCCAATATATTCCATCTTAACTCACTGGCATATCCAGCAGGTGATAAAAAAGATGAACTTGAAAAAGTTAAAGATGCCATTACCAAGAGCATTGCGAAAGGGAAAGACAAAAAGCAAAAATTCGAGTTTGATGATGCCAGAGGTAAATTTGATTTAATATTTACCAATCCCCCATTTGGAGCTAAAATTCCTGTTAATGACCCTGCTATATTATCAAAGTTTGATTTAGGACATAACTGGAAAAAGAACGCCTCAGGAGCATGGGATAAAACAGGACTAAGTTCAAGCGAACCACCAGAAATTCTATTTATAGATCAATGTTACCAGTTGCTCAAAGAAGGTGGTAAACTAGCAATTGTTCTACCTGATGGTATTTTAGGAAACCCTAACACAGAATATGTAAGGGCTTGGATACTCCGCAATTTTAAAATACTAGCCTCGATAGATCTAGCCGTAGAAGCATTCCTACCTCAAGTAGGTGTACAAGCGTCATTATTATTCTTGCAAAAGAAAACTGCCGAAGAACGTCTAATGAAAGAAAAAAGCTATGATGTATTTATGGCAATAGCAGAGAAGTTGGGTAAGGATCGTAGAGGAGTTCCTATTTACGAACGTGATGAAGATGGAGCAGAATTACTCTTTGACCAAGTGGTAGAATATTTGATTACTGATAAGAATGGAAAAAGAATTTTGAAAACAAGGAAAGAAAAAGTAAAAATAATAGATGATGATCTGCCTCACATAATTGAAGCTTATGCAAAATTTATATCAAGCCAATTTAAATAAGCTTATGAAAGTATTAAAAGTTAAAAGTAAATGGTTTGACGAATCCAATCTTCGAATTGATGCAAAATATCATCTAAGTGAAGGGCGTGTCACAAGAGCAACCATTAATAAAAGTAATTCTAAAGTTGAAACTTTAGGAAGTGTATCAGAAAAAATATTTTACGGTGGAAGGTCAAGAAGGAATTATGTCGAAGATCCACTAAAAGGAATTCCATTTTTAGGGAGCTCTGATATGTTAAAATCAAATATTAATGATCTTAAATATTTATCACTTAAGAATACAAAAAATCTTAAAGAACTAATTCTTGAAAAAAACTGGTTACTAATTTCTCGTTCAGGGACTATAGGAAAAACTGCGTTTACTAATATCGATTTTGCCAATAAAGCCGCCTCCGAACACATCATAAGAGTTATTCCAAAAAAATCAATATTGCCTGGATATTTATATGCTTATTTAAGCTCAAAGTATGGTTATTCTTTGATGACACAAGGAACCTTTGGTGCTGTTATACAACATATAGAGCCCGACTTTCTGTCAAACCTACCAGTTCCTATTTTATCTAAATCAATCCAAAAAAATATTCAAACTCTAATAGAAAATTCTCAATTAAATAAAGCGGAAGCTAATAAGTTTTTAAATTCTTCTATTTCTTTATTGGAAAATTATTTTGCTAACTCAAACTTCAAAATAAAACATAGAATTGAATATATATCTTTTGATAATATCAATAATGACTTTTTGAGGTTTGATGCAACATATCAAATTGCAAAAGACAAATTAAGTTCTGAACGTATAAAAGGGATAACATATAAAAGAATAGGCGATTTTGCTAATAACATTTTTGTTAATAATAGAGCTAAAAGACAGTATGTATCAAAGGGTGTACCATTCCTCTCTTCTTCAGAGATGATGTTATTCGATCCAATTAGACATTCAAAAAAAATTAGTAAAAACACAAAAAACATAAAAGAACTCCAAGTTAATAAGGGTGATATATTAATATCAAGATCTGGAACGATTGGCAATACCATTATAGTTGGTGAATATCTTAATAATGTTGCAATCTCAGAGCACGCTCTTAGACTAGTCATTGATTCCAAGAAAATACCAGCAGAATATATTTTTTGTTACTTAAAAACAAAAAGAGGACAAATGCAAATGAAATCATCGGCATTCGGTTCGGTTATTATTACTTTAGATGAATCTTTAGTTTCAAATATAGAAATCCCTATTGGAGATGACAATCTGGTAAAAAAAATCACAAATAATATCAGAAGCTATATAAGGAAACAAGATCAAGCTATTGATATGGAAAATCAAGCTATTTCAATTATAGAAAACGAAATTGCATCATGGCAGAAATAGTATATTGTGGCAAATATGATGGCCCTGTAAATGCAGGAGAAGAAAGATTGCATAAATTTTTAGAGGCAAATCTTCCTGAAAAGTATCTTATACTTCCTGGTATAGAACTAGCTAATGTTAATCCGAAGAACAATCAAGTTCAATACTTAGAGTATGATTGTATTGTAGTAACGCCACATGCTATTTACAATATAGAAAACAAGGATTACTCTGGCAGATTGGAGGGAGATGACGATTACTGGTATCACAGGGATAAGGAAATGAAAAATCCTCACAAAACTCTGCGATTCAAAACAGGAGTACTGGCATCAAAACTTAAAGACCATAATATTAAGTGGACAAAAGCCTGGATACAATCTGTAGTAACCTTGTCTAATACTCACCAGTCATTACAAGGTTTGTATGGTAATCATACCAAGGCTACTTTTTTACTTAATGAAAAGCTAATTGAATACATTACTGATCCATACAGTGTTGGTAAAATTGCAAATGACATACTTGATATTTATCAAGAATTAGCCAATGCAATTTGCGGAACAGCCAAACCCAAAGACCCTACCAAGAAAAGAGAAGTAGAAGGCTACGAAATTGTTGAAATACTAGATCAGGATAAAAACTTTACAGAATACTTAGCCAAGCCTAAAGGAGTAACCTCTGCTGTAAAAAAAAGGATTAAGGAATATTATTTGGATATTCCTAAACTTAGCGATACTGAAAGAGAAAAAAGGGAACTACAAATAAAAAATGCGTATTCTGCTCTTAATAGAATAAAATCCAATCCATTTATTTTAAATGTTCAGTTTAAGATTGATGAAGAAGAACATCGTTTTTATGAGATAACTGATTATCTGGACGAGAACACACTTCGTGCAGAAATGAAACGAAGAACTTTTACTTTTGAAGATAAACTCAGAATCATCAATAACTTAATAGCAGCATTAAAAGCCGCTCATGAAGCAGATGTATTTCATAGAGATTTGAATCCTGAAAATGTTTACTTAACAGGAGGATATGCTTGCTTAGGCAATTTCGGAAAATCTTATTTTTCTGAACATTATGAAGCTGGTTTCACAGTAATGGCCACCATTACAGAACAAACTGCAACACCTTATCATCCCCTAGAGTTGATTCAAAGAGATGCCAGTAGATCATCCGATATTTATTCTCTTGGTGTTCTTGCTTATGAATTGTTTGTAGGAAGTGTACCATTTAAAACACCGTTTGAATTAAATAAACTCGGAGGCAAGCTCCCTGTAAACAGACTCCCTTCAACCATCAATCCTGCTTTGCCAAATTGGTTAGATGAATTTTGCAATCACTGTATTCGTACTTCCCCTGAAGACCGCTGGGATAACATGGATGAAATGGAAAGTTTCTTAATAAAGAAAACTGACCAAGAACCTGTAAAAAACCAAACAAAAGAATTAAATACTGAACACCAATTTAGCTTTGAAGTAGGAAGTAGAATTGGCGATTATATTATTTATAATTCTCTAGGTAGTGGAGGTTATTCGCAAGTATTTAGAGTCAAGCATAATCTTCAAAGCAATACTTTTTACGCCATGAAGGTTTTTAACGAAAGTGTTAATGCCTCCACTGTCATCGATGAATATGAATCTCTTAAGCAATTACAGCATCCGAATATTGTGCGATTCTGTTGGAATGGTACAATATCAAATGGACAGTTTTACACACTGATGGAATATCTGGAAGGTGAAAATCTTAAAGAATATGCTAAAGGAGATAAGAACCTTCCGATACATAGAATATACCAGGTAGCTAAAGATATTTTGAGTGCCTTAGTATCTATGCAAAAATTAGATTCACCTATTTATCACAGAGATATAAAACCTCAAAATATCGTTTGGGATAAGGGGAATCGGTTTGTGTTAATTGATTTTAATGTGGCGTCTTCAATAGAAACAAACAAAGAACATGTAGGCACACATCCATATTTAGCACCAGACTTAATAGCAGATAACTATAAAGTAAATTGGGACAAATCCGCTGATACTTTTGCTTTAGGTATTACATTATATGAACTTGCATGCAAGGCATATCCTTGGTCTGGTTCTATTAAAATGCCAATTTTAGACAAAGCTCCGACTCCTCCCAAAGATCATAATCCTAAATTATCTAAATCTTTTGCGGACTTCATTTTTAAAGCACTGCAACCACAAAGGGACGATCGATTCAAATCAGCAGAGGATATGTATCAAGCCTTGTTGTCAGTAGGAGAAACCAATCTATTAGAGATTGATCCATCGGAACGAGGTGAAATAATACCAGTATTACCAACTGGAGAAAAACTAGATTTCGTAGCTTATATTAATTCCCTCTACAGCCAGTCAAGGCATGGAAATGCTGGGACACGTTCCAATGCCAAGGATAGTATTTTTGATAAACTTACCTATACTCCTACCAAACTGGATGAAATGCTTATTCCAGACATCTTAGATGGGAAATTTAAACTAGTTATTATAACTGGGAATGCTGGAGATGGAAAGACAGCACTGATTAGAAAAATAGAGGAAAGGGCAGATAATCGTAATTCGTTTTCTAATAACAATGGAGCATCATTTAGCATTCATGGAATTTCTTATCTAAGTAACTACGATGGCTCACAAGATGAAGACGAAAAAGCCAACGATGAAGTGTTATCGAAATTCTTTTCGCCCTTTGAAGACCTTAGAGATTATAGCAAAGCTAATGAAGGCCGAATAATTGCTATCAATGAGGGTAGATTGGTTGAATTTTTAAAACATAGTGAGAAGTTTAAAAATCTTGGAGATCAAATTGAAGAATACTTTTTTCAAGAAGGTAATATCGAGCTTCCCAATGGGCTATTAATTGTAAATCTAAACTTGAGATCAACTGTAGCCTCTGAGGAAGGTAAAGAAAGTTTATTCAGAAGACAAATTAAACAGCTCACAAATAAAGCACTTTGGAAAGGATGTGAAACCTGCAACCACAATCAAAAATGCTTTATAAAATACAATGTGGAGTCATTTAATGATTCTGCTTCTGGTGATGAGGTTATTAGCAGGCTGGAATGGTTGATTAAAACAGTAGTTTTAAAGAGAGAACTTCATATTACCATGCGTGATTTAAGGTCTTTCCTAAGCTTTTTAATCACCAGAGACTACCATTGTTCAGAAATAGAATCACTATTGTCTGAAGAACAATCCTATAATTATTGGGATTTATATTATTTCAATATTACCAAGCCCAATACGTCAGATTCTGCAAACCAAGATCGACTCGTAAAATTAATTAGAGAAACAGATATTGCCGAAGTTTCCATTCCAAGACTTGATAGGGATTTGTTTTTTGGACTTCATAAACCTGAACAGTATTTAGAATTCCAAGAACGTCAATATAGCCTGCTTGAGAGTTTTAATTCTGAAAAACTTTGGCTTCCTGCCCACGAAAATTCTGATGAGTTAAGGAAAAATACTCTTGAATTACATAAACAGTTAATTCGACATCAATATTATGAAGGAAAGATTGAATATCGCTATAGAACTCCATATCGTTCTGCTTCAAACTTTATCAATATTTTAACTGCTAAAGGCGAGAGTCAAAGTAAACTTCTACTAGATACTATAATAAGTATCTCTAAAGCAATTTCATTTAATGAAGGCTGCGACAAAGAAGAAATTTATAGCAAGTTTCTAGTTTTATCCTCATCACAGGCAGAGGATCCAGTTGGAAAGACATATCGATTGTTTCCTATTGAAGAATTTGATTTGTCAATTAGACGGGTAACTCAACTTGTAAATTATTTGGAATATGAACCCGATAGTTTATTATTCCGAAAGAAAGACGATCCCAAGGTATATATGACCGTTTCTCTTGATCTGTTTGAAATGTTAAACTACATAAGCAAGGGTTATAGTCCATCATTGAATGATCTTAAAGGCAGATTTATTGAATTACAAATTTTCAAAAACCTGCTTGAAAATAAGCCATACAAGGAAGTTGTTGTTACGAGAGATAATCGAGACTTCTGTATTATACAAATGAATAATAATAAAATTGAAATTAAAGGATTTAGCTTAATCCAGGATTAATATGAAACTAAATTCAAAAGAAAGCATATTCAGGAATGAACTCATTTTTACCGCAGATGCCAAATCGGTAAACATAGAGAATATTCTCTTGAATCTATTTATGCTTCTAAAATCAAATGGTGTTCGTCCCAAAATGCTTCTTGGTTCAGAAGAGAAAAATCTGGAAGACAACGTTGATTTGATAATGAAGTTTTTTGCTGTTTTAGAAAAAAACAACGAGGTAGTTGGCTACTCATCTTATGAAGATGCAGTTAGAATTTGGGCGAGATGCAATTTGGTTAACATGGTAAATCGTGGCAAATCGAATGAAAAAGTTTCATCATTACGCCCTATACATCTTGAAAGTTATAAGATTAGAAGTGCCAAACATGCTAGAGATTATAACACAGCAGATCAAGTATATCTAATGCTAGGGAGCAATCCTTTGGTTAAACAAGAATTAGTAAATTTTCTTAGCGAAGGCTGGGATAAAACAACAGGGCAAATAGGAAATGTAACAGGCTTGGATATTGACTCATTTGGAATCTTGACTTTAATCAAAAATAGAAAAACGAAAGAGATACCTCAAAACCCAACATCAATACCACAGATTAAGCCTTTATTAGAAAAGCAATCAGAATTATTCTGTCAAGATGTTAGACTTCTGTTGCTTTATAAAAATAGTGTACCCAGGTCAGTTCTGCTTGACTATTTAAAAACTATCATATCGTTTCATCTTTCACTTTATCTTCAAAAGTTAATTTACTTATTGCCTAAAATGATTAAGGCTGGTCACACTGATATCAATGATGATTGGAGTATAGTCCTTGATTTGACCGATAAAATTGATAGCAAAATAAGCAAGTACGCTATTGAAGATGTTGAAAAGACAATCAATGGACTACGTGACTATATTAAATCCACGTTTCAAATAAATGCGGTATTGACTAAATTTTCTTTATCAAGAGATAACTCACAATACCTAAAAGATGCTCTAAAAATGCTTCACGAGAAAGCAAATGAATTAGAGACATATTATCAGGTTCAATGGAATAACTTACAGTTGGATGAAGGAGATGAAGAATTGATTAGAACGTTTAGAGATTATGAGCCTTCGTTTTTCAATCAATGGATTGAACTACTTATGCAACAAAAAGGCAGCCTGCAATACAATAGACACATAGAGTTGTTTGATAAGCTTTCATTTAAAAATAATGAACGAGGTTTTTTAACTGCTGGAAGAAGTAGAAAACATCCAAGAAGATTTGTTTTGGGAACTAAACTATTAGAAACCTTAACTCAAATAAGTTTAATAGACGATTCTGGAGATAGAACAACAACTAGGGCATTATCAATTGATGATCTAATAGGAATTCTAAGAAATCGATACGGATTAATAATTGATGGGCTTAATGAAAACCGATTTGAAAATGCAGACATAAACACGATTCAAGCATTCAAAGAAAATAAAGAGTCCTTTAAAAACAAGCTTAGACAAATTGGATTCTATAATGATTTGAGTGATGCCTTCATTCTTCAGAAAATAAGACCAAGATACGAAGTTTAAAAATATTGCGTAATGATTCTCACAGACAAATATTATAAAAGCATAATAAACCTGCTTGTTAAAAAATACAAGGATGAATTTAACAATGCCCTTCCTGGGCATTGTATAAAAATTTCAGGTTTTCCTCAATTGCATTTATCAGAACTTCTTGGAAGATTGAAGAATGATTTTCCATTGATAAAGTCTTTCATTTTATCTGATTCTAATAAATCAGATAATTATATCACTGCAACCAAACTGATTGAATATAGAAATTTAGAGCTATTTCCAATTATAGTAATTATTCCTGTGAATAATAGAACAGCAGCAGAAGATTCATTTGGAAATGCAACATTTAAAGAAATTAATTTATCTGGACTTGACAATGAATATTTAAACGAACTTAAAAGTTCTATTCCATCTGATGCCAGCTATTTATTTCAGCCATTAACTCAATTTCTTGATGAGCTTTCTATAACTCAATTAATATATTTTATTATAGCATGGAAAGAGGATGGATTTCAAAAATCAAGTTTTGGACAGCATCTTCCATACTTGGGTTTAATTCCTGATAAAATTTTAGCTACCGATCAATTTAAAATCAAATCAAGATTAGACTTCAATAAAAAATGCACAAATATTATCGCAGATTTTAATAAGTCTATTTATGATAGAGTAAATGAGCTTCCATTAGAAAAAGGAACTATTCAATCAAAGGTAGTTGAATTTTTAAAAAAGAAAAGTGAATCAAGAACCAAACAGGCACTTGTTGAAGCTATTCTTCTCGAAGGAGAGGATTTAAACTTTTCAGAATGGCCAATACCCGAATTGAATGATCGTGATATAAAACTTACAGTAAATGAAATCAAATCAACTGATTTAAGTCTTAAAGAGGGATCGTTTTTTTTAACGCCTAAATCTAACAAATCTAGCAAGGTCAAAATAAGGATAAGTACGATTCCTGATCTTAAAGTTTTTCAAGAATTAAGCTATTTCAGAGTAATTTTAATGTCAGCCAATGCTGGTTCTGGTGAATATGTTCAGGAATTAAAAAGAATCAAAAATACACCTGTTAAACAGGCTTATAAAGATCTAAATATTACTCTCGATCCAACGGTAGTTTCGGAAGGGGCATATTTTATAAAGGTAATTGCAGAAAATGAGTACGGAGTTCAATTAAATAAAGATGATGATTTCAGGGATGACAATATTCAACGACAGTGGCTTACTATAAAAAGGGAAAATATACATGCGACTAAAGAATCAGTCAATGCTAAACTAACCTGTGACTCAGAAGATTTTTATTTCTCTACCGATGATTCTATTGATTCTGGCGAGAGTATTGAAAGAGAGCGAAGAGATAAGGTTGACAATGCACTTCAAGCATATTTTAAATTTAGAACATACCTACTGCGAAATGGAGAACCTTTAATAGAACCTATCATTGAAGAAGGTAGTGGCGTTTGGATTAATCAACCAAGACAATCAAGAAATCCTATTTTTCATTTGAGATATAATTCAAAGAATGATTTCCAAATAAATTTTTCAGGCAAGTTACATTTAATTGAACAGTTACTATTAGAGAACAATAGGGATTTGGGATCTGTAAATGCTATACTTTCTAATAATCCGCTTCAACTAGAGTTCAATTCAAGAAAATTCGAAAGTTCAAATTTGTTGAATGCTATTGCTCCTGAAGAATTACTTTCAAGCAGACAAAAATTATTTGAATGTATTTCGCAGTCAGCACCAAATAATACGGGAGTATTTGCAACCACATCAGCAATATCTATTTTACCTCTTGCATTAAACTATTTAGATCAATTTAAGAAATGGACTTCTAGCTTAATCGATAAAACAAAAGTTATTAATCCTGAGAATAACCAAGAACTTAAAGAGCTTAATGACTTGTTTTTGGAAATTCAAAAATTAGATACTGTTACATTAGAAACTAGGCTTGAGGATAATCAACCTTTAAAGGTTCAATTGATTTCACCGTTACATCCTCTTCGTATTTCATGGTTTGTTAATTTAATACAACTTTTCAATGAATGGGAAGATAAAACTGTAAAAACCACTGAGTATAAAAAAGATTGGTACAATAATTTGGATAAATTATTTCTAGGGACATTAACTCCTGAAAACAATCCTTTGGTACTTCAAGAGATTGGTTCTAGTAAGAGTTATCAGTATTCAGGAGAAATTTCCTATGGATGGGGAATTTATATTCAACCATCTGATGATGTAAATAGTGCAAATACTCTTACCTCTGTTACTAGACAAATAAAAACTTACATTTCATCATTACTAAATATTGAGAATGAATTTAGAATTGATACTGAGGTTAATCAAAAATTAGTTTCAAAGCATTTAAGAAACTATATAATACAACACCCCTACACAGATACAATTGTAATTAATCTATTCAATGCAGGAGATGCAAATGCTTTTTCAAATGCCTTATTAGAGCTCGAATCTGATAAAACGCTAAATCATCTTAAATATGAAATAAGACTTTTCAAGGGAATGGACAATATCATTTCTCATGGAGAAGCGTTAAAAAACTTACTTAATCCTGAATACAATATTTCAGAGCATGCAGAAGCATTTACACAGCCCTCAGAAAATAGATTATTTCCTAAGTTAAGGTTTTCTATAAATTCAATTAAAGAATTCCTTACCAACCCTAGTAACTTTAGTTCAAACATAAGTTTTATCATTAGTCCTTTCCCATCAAAAACAGAACTATATAAGCCTAATCATCCTCTAAATTCATTTTATCTAAATGGCCTAATTACAAATCCAGTAGTAGATGTAAATGAACGAGGAACAGAAATCGAATGGAACAAATATATTAATCCAAATACTAGTGAGAATATTTATGCAAATCTTTCCATTTCTTTATTTGGGGTATATCAATATTTCATCGCATCGTCTTTAGCAAATAAGGTAACAGAAGCAATACCTTCAACAAGACTTATTTTAAGAGATACCGACAAGGTATTAATAAATAACATTCATGATTACTCTGATTGGGTAATAACATTTGATAAAAATTTAGGGCCAGAAGTTTATGATTTGCCTGGAAAAGATGGAGACACTCCTTTTCTCTTGGACTATGTCCCTGGAGAAGAGATAACTGGTGTATCGAGCTATTTAACCACAAGGCCAACATCGGAGATCATAGGTCTATTGGGGCCCCATTTTAAAGAATATAATATTCCTTTTGATTACGAATCCGAAAATGCGTCTTTAAAGATGTTATTAGAAGATTTGAGAGCAATAAGCAGCTCACTAATCATGCAATTGAATTCAACTAGAAATAAAGCGTTTGAGGTAATTGGCACTGCATTTACCAAAAGAGTATTAGAGAAAAAGGGCATTTTAAAAAATTCATTCTTAATCCCAATTGATCTGCACCAAAATTTATTTTCTGGTCTTTCAATTGAAGATAAAAGCAGAGCAGATAATCTATTAATTACAATTGATGTCGATAAAAGAATAATATCATTTACTGTTATTGAAATAAAATGTAGGAAACAACTAATTGAATCTGAACATTCAAATTTGAAGGAAAAAATGTTAGAACAAATGGATAATACCATTTATGCAATACGAATACATTTTGATCCTACTTATTATGGACATTATGATAGACTTGATAGACAACTAAAAAACAAAGAATTCAAATCGCTTTTAGAATTTTATATTAAAAGAGCATTAAGGTATGAACATTTGGAAAGAGATTATGCACAAGCATATATTCATTTTCTTCAAGAATTAGATAACGGGTTTGAATTTCAATTCAAAAAGTTGGGGATTATTTATGATTTCAGTTCCTCAACCAGACAGCGAAAAGAAGTTCCGTCAAGTGATCTAACGTTTTTTACTTTTGGTTCAAATGCAATAAAAGATATTTTAGATCCAGAATCAGACCTTAATACACAAAGAATGGAAAGACTGGATGATGAGGTTGATTTTGTTCAGTACTTTGGAGGTCAACATAAAGTTTCTGACTTTCTATTAAAATTTACACAGCAACAAAATACCACCCAAACTTCCAGTAGCTCTTTATTATATAAAATACCGATTGAAAAAGACCATACCTCTGACAAAGTTGAAGATCCATTATTTGAAAATAAAACAGTGGAAATTATTGAAGATAAATCAGATGATTCATTAGTCACAGAATATATAGCACCAGAGATAGATATATTAATTGGAGACACTGCAATGTCTTCTCAATTTGGCATCATTGGTAAAACTATCCAATCAAAGGTCATAGCAATAGACGTTAATAAAACAAACACAATAAGCTTATTTGGTGTACAGGGAGGTGGAAAAAGTTATACAATTGGAACAATAACTGAATTAATGCTTAAAAATTTTTCAAACGTTAATTATATTCCTTCTCCTTTAGCTGGAGTTATCTTTCATTTTAGTGAAACGGTGGATTATGCACCTGAGGCCACCTCTATGATATATCCTAATGATAAACAAGAAGAGTTGGAGTTATTGAGAAAGATATATGGTGCAGAACCTGATAAGTTAGATGATGTAATCTTATTAGCCCCTTTTGATAAAATTGAAGAAAGAAAAAGGCAATACCCTTCAATTTCTGTCCAACCAATAGCATTTAATTCAAAAGAACTTAAAGTTCAAGACTGGATGTTTTTACTTGGTGCAGTAGGTAATGATGCTACATACGTAAGACAATTAAAAGCAATAATGAGAGATAATCGTGAAAATCTATCACTAAATATTCTACGAACAAATATCGAAGATTCTGTTCTGTTGACAAATGCACAAAGAGCTTTAGCATTACAAAGATTAAACTTTGCAGCACAGTTTATTGATGATTCATATACACTGATGAACAATCTTCGACCAGGACGATTATTAATTGTTGACATGCGAGACGAGTTTATAGAGAAAGATGAAGCTTTAGGTCTCTTTGTTATCATGCTCAACATATTCTCTGGTGTAAAAGAATTTGAAGGTAAGCCTTTTAATAAGTTTATTGTCTTTGATGAGGCTCATAAATATATGAACAATAAAGACCTCACAGAGAATATAGTCACTGCTATTAGGGAAATGAGACACAAGGGGGTATCTATTTTAATTGCCAGCCAAGATCCACCAAGTCTTCCAAATGAAATCATTGAACTTAGTTCAATTGTAATGCTGCATAAGTTTAATAGCCCTCAATGGTTAAAACATATTCAAAAATCTATAACCCAACTTGGATCGTTAAATCCAGCAGATTTATCATCGTTAAGACCAGGTGAAGCATTTGTTTGGGCAACAAAATCTACAGACGCTTTTATTATGAATAAGCCGTTAAAAATAATTACTAGACCAAGAGTTACAAAACATGGAGGTGCAACAATTGAAGCAATCTAATATCAATTATATTTCTTTTTCAGAAAAAGGGAAACGAATAGAAAATGAAGATAAAGTAATTTCATGTCAACTTGATAATGAGAATTACTTATTTATTGTTTTAGATGGCATGGGTGGTCACGATAACGGTTTAGAAGTTACTACATTTGTCTCTCAAATAATTATAAATAATTTCTCATCAATAGATATAATTACCAGAGATAATATTCAAAAAATCCTCTTTGATATTAATAAGGAAATAACTAACAAGTTTATCAATTCAGGATGTACAATTGGTGGTATAATTATTTCAGATAAGATTCTACATTACTTTTGGATTGGAGATGTCAGATTATTTATTTCTATAGACAACCAAATAGTTTTAATTTCAAAAGAACACAATCTTTTAAATTTATTAAAAGAAGCAAATATTAGAATAAAATCAGATGAGTTAGATAGATTAAGAAATACTGTAACACAAGCGTTAGGAATTAAAGAGCAAGAATTGTCTCCAGAAATAGGTTCTATTGAGATTAATGGTGATTTGAAATTTATTATTTGTAGTGATGGTGTATCTAATGTTGAAGCAAATCAATATCCTTTGAAACACTTTAATTGTATGCAGCCAGATGAGATTCAAAGTACAATTCAAAGTAATTGCCAGATATACTCTAAAGATAATTACAGTGCCATTATTGGATTTTCGGTTTAAGTAAAAACCTTTATACTCCCGAATCTCCCATTATTATTTTTTTAATTTTTAATCTTTGGTTATCAAAAAAAAG
>JAXLUW010000001.1:0-4845 GCA_046329305.1 Cytophagales bacterium | reverse complement strand
GCAAATGTTGGTACTCGATAAACACATCAAATTACGTCAAAAAATGCACGATTTCTATGCTGATTTCTTCAAAAACATTGATGGAGTTAATGTTTTTAGTGAACCGAATAGTAATTTTTCATCAAACCATTGGTTGACATGCATTTTAATCGACCAAAGTATTGTAGGTAAAAACCGTGAAGATTTAAGACTAGCATTAGAAAAAGAAAACATTGAGTCTAGACCGTTATGGAAACCAATGCATATGCAACCAGTATTCGAAAAATACCCGTATTATGGAGGTAAAATATGTGAAAAATTGTTTGAAAATGGATTGTGTTTACCTTCAGGTTCAAACTTAACTGATGATGATAGGAATAGAATTTTGGCTGTTTTCAATAGATTTTTTAAATATTAAATATATTGTGTTAAAAAAAACCTAATTTTACATAGGTTTAGAAGAAGTGCGTATGAATAACTCTATTTTCAAAGAATTAAAAAGCAGCATTTTCAACAAAAAATTTCAAAATATTGGGTATCTTCCCCGTTGGATAATTTTTGCTATTGACATAACTATTGTTGCTATTTCAGTCGCTATAACCTACTTAATTATTGATAGCCTTTCGGTAAAATATTCTAGTATTTTAGAAAGACCATACAGAGCAAGTATCATCCTTCTAGTTAATGCTATGTTCTTCCTTATATATAGAACTTATGCGGGGATTATTCGTCATTCTACATTTATTGATGGTGTTAAGCTTTTGGTTGCAACGACTTCTTCTTATTTGTTTATTTTAGTTACTAATTATGCTGTTTCAGTTATTTTTAAAACGAAAGTATTTCTATCTACAAGTTTGTTTATAACTTATGTAATTTCTTTTTTAATACTTTTTCTTTTTAGAATTTTAGTTAAAAACTTTTTTGAAAAATATATTCAATCAGAAGGCAGTCAAAACCTAATCAAAGCTATAATATATGGTGCTGATGCGAATGCAATATCCGTTGCAAATGCTTTGCGTACAGAAAAACCAGGACGGTTTAAACTAGTCGGATTTGTCGATAAGTTTAATCAAGTTAAAACAAGTAAAAAAATACTTGATTTACCAATTCTTAATCAAGCAAAAAAAACCCATGTTATTATGAGAAGTATGGGAGCTGAAGCCTTGATTATTGCAGAAAAAAGCCTTACGAAAGAAGAAACAATAGCATTGGTTGAAGAATGTTTAGAATATAATTTAAAGGTTTTTACAGTTCCTCTGATTACTGATTGGGAAGATCAAAAGCAGATTTCTAATCAACTTAAGAATTTTGCTATCGAAGATTTACTTGATAGAAAACCTATAGTACTTGACACAAAAGCTATTTCATCACAAATAAAAGATAAAACAATTCTAATTACTGGCGGTGCGGGTTCTATTGGAAGTGAAATAGTTAGACAAATTATTAATTATTATCCTAAGAATGTTATAATACTAGATCAAGCTGAATCTCCTTTGCACAGTTTGAAATTAGAAATATCCGAATATTCAAATAAAATAAATGTATTTACTATTATAGCAGACATAAAAGACTACCATGTAATTGAAAGAGTTTTTAGTCAATACAAACCTGATTTAGTATATCATGCTGCAGCATATAAGCATGTTCCAATGATGGAGGATAATCCTTCTCAAGCTGTTTTTACAAATGTGCTAGGAACGAAAAATTTAGCTGATTTATCAGCAAAATATATGGTAGAAAGATTTGTGATGGTATCAACAGATAAGGCTGTTAATCCTAGTAATGTAATGGGTGCAAGTAAGCGTATCGCTGAAAAATATGTTCAATCACTAAACTACTATATTCAAGGCAGTAATAAAAAGATTAAAACAAAGTTTATAACCACTAGATTCGGTAATGTTTTAGGGTCAAATGGGTCAATAGTGCCATTATTTACAAAACAAATCCAGGAAGGCGGACCTTTAACTATTACTCATCCAGAAATTATTAGATATTTCATGACCATTCCTGAGGCTTGTCAATTAGTTTTAGAAGCTGGCGCAATGGGTTCTGGTGGAGAAATTTTTATTTTTGATATGGGTGAACCAGTTAAGATTATTGATTTGGCAAAAAAAATGATAAGACTGGCTGGATTTACTCCGGATAAAGAAATAAAAATTAAAATAATTGGTCTTCGTCCTGGAGAAAAACTCTTCGAAGAATTATTAAATGACACATCAAAAACACTACCTACTCACAATCAAAAAATAATGATTGGTCAAGATAGGACAGATAACTTTTCTGAAATTGAAATAGCAGTTACTGATTTAATTGAGATAGCTAGAATTTCAGATAAGGAAGATGTAGTTTTGACGATGAAGAAAATAGTGCCAGAATTCAAAAGCATGAATTCTATTTTTGAAACGTTGGATAATTAACTGATTTTCCATTTGTATTTATTACTTTTGTTCTCCTAAATTTCTTATATGAAACTCAATATAAAGATTATATATTTTCTTGTCCTTTCGGTATTAATTACCTCCTGCGCATCAAAAAAAGATGTTATTTATCTTCAAGGGGTTGATGGTCTAACAAAATCAGATAGTTTTAGTTATGAACCAAAAATTCAAAAAGACGATTTGTTAAGTATAATTATTTCAGCAAAGCAACCAGAGGCCACAGTTCCTTTTAATATGCCAACAATCCAAGGGAATTATGAAATAAATCAGAAGCAAGATGGTATAAAAACATATTTGGTAGATATTAACGGAGAAATAGATTTTCCTGTCATTGGTAAAATTAAATTGGATGGATTAACTAGAACTCAAGCAGTAAAACTTATTGAACAAAAAGTCAGCGAATACATTATTGAACCATCTGTGAATTTAAGAATATTAAACTTTAAATTTTCTGTTTTGGGCGAGGTAAATAAACCGGGAACATATAAGATTGATAGTGAGAGAATTACTTTATTAGAAGCATTAAGCCAAGCAGGTGATTTGACTATTTAT
The DNA here is from genome assembly GCA_046329305.1 of Cytophagales bacterium. Lineage (GTDB taxonomy): Bacteria > Bacteroidota > Bacteroidia > Cytophagales > UBA9547 > CAMFLX01. Next base: position 1,876 of record JAXLUW010000001.1, on the reverse strand, counting down.
GGGAAAAGAAATAATATTCTTTTAATTAGAGAAATAAATGGTAAAAAAGAGTATAATAGAGTTGATATAACCAAAGCAGATTTTATCAATTCTTCTAATTATTACTTAATTCAAAATGACGTAATATTAGTTCAACCAAATAATACAAGAATTAACTCTTCAGTTATAGGGCCAAATATAACGGTTACTATATCTGCTTTGTCTCTTTTAACAACAATAGCCATAATTTTGACAAGATAATATGGAAGAACATTCATCCTTAAAAAACAATAAAACGGTTTCTTTTGACGAGAGTCTAAATTTAAGAGAACAATTTGATAAATACTTTGTAAATTGGAAGTGGTTTGTTCTTTCGTTATTTATCAGTTTAATTATTGCTTTTCTCTATTTAAGATACACTATTCCGCAATATAATGCTAAAGCTACAATTCTTGTAAGAGATGATAGAAAAGGAAATGTTCAATCTGAACTGACTGCATTTTCTGAATTGGGTATCATAAAAAATATGAAAAATAATGTTGATAATGAAATTGAAATTATCAAATCGCGTAACATTATTGAAAAAGCAATTCAAAAACTCAATTTCAACATAAAATATTCAGCAGAAGGAAGAGTAAAAAATGTAGAGTTATACAAAGACAGCCCTTTTGAAGTTTCTTTTTTTGAAACTAATGATTTGTTTTACAAACAAGGAATTAGTTATAAAATAAAGTCAAAATCTCCTAGTTCTTTTGAACTTTTTAAGAACGAGACTACATCTATAGGCGTTTTTAATTATGGACAAATCATTATTCAACCAAATGGAAAAATGGTTGTCAGTAAAAAGCCATTAAGTAAAAATGAAGCTAATAAAAGTTTAATAATAAATGTAAATGTTATTCCTTTGGATAATGTAGTTCAAAGTTATTTATCTAGATTAACAGTTGCTCCTATTAACAAGAACTCAAGTGTTGTTGAGCTTTCTATTAATGACCCTGTAGCTGAAAAGGCAGAAGATTTTCTGAACAAAGTAATAGAGGTCTACAATCAAGACGCTATCGATGATAAAAATATAGTTTCAAAGAATACACAGGATTTTATTGATGAAAGGCTTAAATACATAACACAAGATTTAGGTGATGTAGAAAAAGAAGGTGAAGTTTATAAAACAAATAACAGAATCACTGAAATTACTGAAGATGCTAATCTATATACTGAAAATTCAGCTTCATTTGAGAAAAGCCTTATAGAAACAGAAACTCAGATAAGAGTTATCAATTCAATGATTTCTTATCTAAATAGCTCGGCCGTTGACGATATTATTCCTAGTAATATAATACCTTCTGATAGTAATGCTTCAATGCTGATAGTCCAATTTAATGAATTGATTACTAAAAGGAACAGAGTGTTGACAAGTGCTACCACAAAAAATGAAACAGTTATAGCTCTAAATGATCAAATAAGTAACACAAGAAGAAGTATAAGAGAAAGTTTATATAGATTGCTTGAAAGTTTAAAAATAAAACGTAATGATCTTAAAAATCAAGAGCAATCGTTAAATAGCAAAATTTCTCAAATACCTAGACAATCAAGAGAACTGAACAACATTATGCGTCAACAGCAAATAAAGCAATCACTTTATTTGTATTTGATGCAAAAGAGAGAAGAAATCGGAATATCACTAGCAGTTGCTGCACCTAATGCAAAAATTGTTGATTACGCAAAGGGAAGTAAATCACCAGTTTCTCCAAATAAAATGTTTATATTACTTGCAGCTTTTGCGGCAGGAATTGTAATACCATTTTTAGTAATTTTTGTAAAAGATTTATTAGACACAAAAATCAAGAACAGACAAGACATTGAAAGCAAGACAAATATTCCTTTTCTTGGAGACATA